>NZ_JBVISL010000003.1:574303-992834 GCF_055575555.1 Streptomyces sp. NPDC034085
ACCCCTTGTTCGCCCGGATCTGGGCGGGCGGCGGGCATCTGGGGGTCAGTCTCCCCGCGCGGGGGCGGACCGCAACCGGGTGCGCGAAAACACGCCGGGTCGCGGCGCGGGCACGGGCGGGCGAGAGCACCGTTCTCAAATCGGAGCACGGTGTCGGGGGTTCGGGTACCGCGGTGGTGACCTCCGCCGGGGTGCGCGAGGCCGGCGGGGCCCGCGCCGTGCTGCGCCGGCTGCCGCGCGGCCCCGTGCTGCTGGAGGAGTACGTATCCGGCCCGACAGCCGCGCACCTTCCGCGGGACCTGACCTACGACGGCTTCGTGGACGGTGCGGGCCGGCCGCACGAGGTCGGCGCGGCGGTGATGGACGTCACCGACGGCGGCTACCGCGGCGCGACGGTCGGGCCCGGGCTGGTTCCCGCCCGCCTGGAGGGACCGCTGCTCGCGTTCGGGGCGGCGGTGGGCCGGGAGCTGGCGGCCGGCGGCTATCGGGGCTGGTTCGACGTGGACTTCGTCACCGACGCGGCGGGGCGGCTCGCGCCGACCGAGGCCAACCTGCGGCTGACCGGCCCGTCGGCGGCCTTCATGGTGGCGGCCCGGCTGGACGAACTGCGGGGCGCGGGGCACCTCGTACGGATCGCCGACCGGGTGGAGCTGGGCGCGCGGCTGCCGGAGGCTCAGCTGGAGGAGGTGTGCGGGGAGCTCGCCCGGGGCTGTGCGCGGCTGGGGGCGGTGTTCGTCCCGGCCATCGTGACCGGCGCCTTCGACCCGGCGCCCTGGCTCGGCGTGCTGGTGGCCGCGCGCAGCGCCGCGGCGCTGGACGCGGCGGAGGCCCTGGTGCGGGAACGGGCCCTCGCGGCCGGAGCGGACTTCGGAGCGTCCCTGACAGCACGTTCCGCCCCGTGACCGCCCCGGAACCGAGGCCGGCTCCCGGTCCGCCCCGTACGCCTAACTGATCGTTTCAGGATGCAGGGCGATGTCCAGGCCGTCCGCACCGCGGTCCGCCAGCCCGACGGCGAGCCCCTCGAACACCCGGTCGACCGCACCGCTCTCGCCGAACCGGGCCTGTACCGGCCGGATCCACGCACCGGAACTTGTGCTGTACGAAGCCGGCCGAGCCCGAACGCCAGGGCATCAAGCCCTTGCGTCCGAGGGCTCCCGGGCGCCGACCTCCACCCCTACCATCACGCACATGTCGATCACTTCTCACATACCCGTTCTCCACGCCGGCAGGGAAACCGTCGCGCTCGTGGAGAACGATGTGCTGATCGTGCGCCGTCCGCACGAGCAGACGCACATCCCGCTGAAGGCCATCAGCCGTGTACTCGTCGAGGGGCAGTCGGTCACGGTCGAGCTGACCGCCGCGTCGAGCACGGACAGGACGCACGTCCACCGGGTCTGGGACGTCGTGGACGCCGCCGTAGCCGTCGCCTTCGCCGACGCCGTGAACGCGGCTCGGCCAGGACAGAGCGAGAAGACCGAGGCGATCGACGGCGCGGCCCTCGTCTGGGGCGAGCGCCTGTACCAGCCGAGCTACCGGAACTGGCTCCGCCGCATGAAGCGCGGCGCGCTCGTGGCGACCCTCGTGGCCATCGGCTCATGCGTGCTCGTGGGCCTTATGGGAAGCCCGGCCGCCATGATCTTCATGATCCCGCTCAGCTTCTTCGGGATACTGATCCTCACGTTCGGCACGTTCCTCGCCTACGCGCCGGTCGAGGAGCGGTACCTGCGGAAACACGGAGTCCGGACGGCCGCCATCCGGCTCCAGGACCAGCCCGGCCGGTACGCGTACACGGATCCGGGCGGCTTGGTCCGCACCGTGCGACACTCCATCCCGACCTGGAGCATCGAGGCGGCATACGACCCACGCGATCCCGGCCGCGTACTTCCGCTGCGGTCGCGGGGCCGGCGAATCCGGGACGCCGTCCTGGTTCTTGTCATCCTCGGTATCGGCCTCCTCTTCGTGGGCGCGGCCGTCGCGGCGGTGGTCGGTGCCTCCCTCGGCAAGTTCGACAGCCTGACCTGAGACGCGGCCAGAAGCAACACCGCACGAGCCGCCCTGCGCGGCCGGCACTCCCGCGTCCTCTCCGGGTTCAGGCCGCCTCGATCACTGCGGGCGCCGTGGAAGGGCGGGTTGCCGACGCCCATCGGGCCGTCGGGCCCATGGCGCAGGAAGCGGCCAGGAAGAGAGCGCCGAGCAGGAACCAGCCCGGGGTGCCCACCCCCATCAGCACCGTGGTGAGCGCCAGTGGGCCGAGGGTGCGGGCGACCGTGACGCCGGTGCCGAAGAAGCCCTGGTACTCGCCGACTCGGTCGGCCGGGGCCAGAGCGAAACCGAGTTGCCAGGAGCCTGCGGACTGGAGCATCTCCCCGGCGACCAGCAGTACCGAGCCGGCGAGCAGGGCGGTGACGGCCGCCCAGGCCGGCGTTCCCGCGGAGAGGGCGAAGACCGCGCACGTGAGGAGCATGAGACAGCCGGAGCGGCGCAGGGCCTTGACCGCTGTGGATGTGCCCGTGACGGAGCGAGCGGTGCGGACCTGGAAGAGCATGACCGCGACGGTGTTGAGGACGAAGAGCGCGGAGACCAGCCATGCGGGGGCGGTGGTGCGTTCGGTGATCCACAGTGGCAGGCCGAGGCTGAGCAGGGGCATCCGCAGCAGCAGCACCGTGTTGAGGAGGGTGAGGAGGGCGTACGGGCGGTCGCGCAACACCGCGAGCTTGGCACCCTTCGGCGCGGGGAGGGGGGCCACCGCCGGCAGACGCAGCAGGACGAGGGCGCAGACCAGGAAACTCACCGCGTCGACTACGAAGACGGCCAGGTAGGCGTTGCGCGTACCGGCGGACAGGGCGAGGCCGCCGAGGGCCGCGCCGAGGGCAAGGCCCGCGTTGAGGGTGGACTGGAGGTGGGCCAGTGTGGTGGTGCGTTCTTCCCTCGCGATCAGACCGGCGAGGAGTGCCTGTCTGGCGGCGGCCAGGCCCGACTGCGCGGAGGCGTAGAGGCAGGCGGCCAGGAGGAACGGCAGGAAGTCCCGTACGACGAGGAACGCGGCGACGGCCGCACTGGTCGCGAGGGCGAGCAGCGCCGCCGTACCGCGCGGGCCCCTGCGGTCCGCGAGGCGCCCGAGCGGTACTCCGGCGACCGAGCCGACGGCCCAGGCCACCGCGAGGCCGAGACCGATCCTGGCGGGTGCGAGGCCTACGACCTGGGTGAAGTAGAGCGCGGAGGTCACGTAGAACGCTCCGTCGCCGACGGAGTTGCTCAACTGGGCGAGCGCGAGGGTGCGCGGGGGCCCCGCAGGCGGTAGTGGCTTCATCATGTCCCTGACCGTAAGTGAGGGGTGGCTGCGTGCTGCGGTGAGCGAGCCGCTTCGACAGAAGAAGGGCAGGTGCATCGGTCCCGGCGTAGGCGCAGCCGTTGCCGTCGAGCTGGGAGACGGGGGCCCGCACCAGTTCCGGCAGCGCGGGCTCCAGGCTGACCCTCCGGGATGCGGCGTCGAGCGCATCGAGTGGGGCGAGCGGATCGCAGGGCCGGCGGTCAGGAGACGAGGGTGACCTCGCCGTCGCGGAAAACGCGGTAGAGCACTCCTTCGCGGTCGTAGCGCTCCACGACGCGCTCGATCGACTCGCTCTCGGGGATCGGCGAGCGGTAGTGGGGGACGAAGGCGTAGTCCAGGAGACCGAGCCCCTCCCAGACGGCCTGCCGGCCGTAGGCGGTGACGGCGTCGGCGGGGTCGTCGACGAGCTCGAGGCCGCGCAGGCTGGGTGACAGGACGCAGGCGCCGGCACTCCAGCCGGCGTAGACGAGGGCGTCGCGATCCAGCAGGTCGGTCAGGATCTCGTCCGCGCCGCTGAGGGCCATCGCCAGCCGCAGGACGAACGGGTTGCCGCCGTGGACCCAGACGACGCCGAAACCGGACAGCCGGTCGGCGAGCGTGGCCGCATCACCGAAGTGGTCCCGCAGGTCCACCTCGGTCACCCGGTATCCGCGGTCGCGCAGCATCGCGACCTCCCGGCCGGTGGCCCGCTGCCTTTGCGGGGCAGGGAGGGCGTCCAGCGCGTTGCCGACAACCGCTGCGGTTCTGGCACCTTTGACGAGGTCGTCCAGCAGTTCGGGGGAGTCTCCCAGCTTCCAGGAGGAAAGGAACAAACGCATGGTCCTGCTCTCGTGACAAGGGGGCAAGGGACTGAGGGACGGTGTGCTCCGTCGGGGCAGTGAAGGAGCGGAGGCCTCGCATCCGGTGGGGCGGTGCGGGCCCGGTCGGGGGACGGGGAGCGAGGCTCGGGCGCATGGGCAAGTACCCCTCGCAATCGGCTTGTTCAGACTCCTACGGGACCGACGCGCCAACAAGCTGGCATAGTGCAACGGTCGTTGAGGTGGGTTTAACATCCGGAGGTCCACGTGCTGGAGCGGCTTGAGCTGGAGGCGTTCCTGATACTGGCCGAGGAGTTGCATTTCGGCCGCACGGCCGCACGTCTGCACGTGAGCACGGCCCGGATCAGTCAGACCATCAAGAGGCTGGAACGTCACATCGGCACACCGCTGTTCGAACGCAACAGTCGTCATGTCCGCCTCACCGAGGCCGGCCGGCTGCTGCACGAGGACGTGCGCCCGGCCTACGACCAGATCGAGGCCGGGGTGGAGAGGGCGGTCAACGCCGCGCGCGGCATCGACCGCCTTCTGCGGGTCGGGTTCCTCGGCGCCGCCGCAGGACAGCTCATGGCACAGGCCGCTCGGCTCTTCGACCAAAACCACCCCGGCTGGAGGGCCCGGCTCCGGGAGATGCAGATCGTCGACGGCCTCCGGCGGTTGCGGGCAGGCGATGTCGACCTTCTGGTCGTGAGCCTGCCGCACCACGAACCCGACATGGTCACCGGGCCGGTCCTGTTCTCCGAACCCCGGGTGCTGGGGGTGTCGTCCGGCCACCCGCTCGCCCGCCGTGACAGCGTTTCCCTGGAAGACCTGGCCGCGGTCAAAATACTGCAGGTGGCCGACGCCTTTCCCGACTACTGGCGCGCGGACCGCACACCCCGCCTGACGCCCGCGGGCCGCCCCATCGCACCGGGCCCCCGGTTCGAAACACTTCAGGAGGCACTGGCGCTGATCGACGCCGACGAAGGCGCCTTCGTCATGGGCGCCCAGGTGTCACGGTTCTACGCGCGCCCCGGCGTCACCTATCTGCCGCTGAGCGATGCGGCGCCCCTGGAATGGGCGCCCACCTGGCTCGTCACCAACACCGCACCTGAGATCCGTGCCTTCAACCGGGCTGCCCAGAACGTCGCTGTGCGGCTGTGTCCTCCTGTCCGGAGCTGATGCGGACCCGTGCCCCGGCCCGGCCCCCTCAGACGTCGCGGCGCCGGACGAGCACGCCACGTGGTGCAGTCCCCGTGCGTGGCTGCGGAAGGGGATGCCGGTGACGGTGGCCGTCCCGCCGGTGGGCGAGTCCAGGCCGAGGATCATGCGCAGGGTGGTGGTCTTGCCCGCTCCGTTGGGGCCGAGGAATCCGGTGACCCGGCCCGGCCGCACGGTGAAGGTCAGGTGGTCGACGGCTGTCTTGCTGCCGTAGCGCTTGGTGAGTTCGTTGACTTCGATCACGAGGACAACACTCCGTCAGGAGCTGTGTCCGGGCATCGGGCCGGGGATGGCAGTCCGGTTGCCCACCCCCTCCCCCGGATGTATGCCTGGGGGAGGGTGACCGTCCGTCGCGGGACGGCTCATCTCTCGGGGTCCCCCACACCCGATGTCACTGAGGGCCGGCGGCGTCGGCGTCGCCGGGTGCCACGAGCCCTGTCTCGTAGGCGAGGACGACGGCCTGGGCGCGGTCGCGCAGGCTCAGCTTGGAGAAGATCCGGGCGACGTGGGTCTTGACCGTTGCTTCGCTGAGCGTCAGTCGACCGGCGAGTTCGGTGTTGGACAGGCCCCGGCCCATCCAGGTCAGCACCTCCCGCTCGCGTGGTGTCAGTGCCGCCAGGTTTCGGTGGACCGCCGGGGTCGCGAGCCCCGGGCCGGTGGCCGGGACCGGCGTCGGGGGGCCGGCGGCGAAGCGTTCCACGAGGCGGCGGGTGATCGCGGGGGCGAGCAGGGCGTCGCCGGTGTCGACCAGGCGTACGGCGGCGGCCAGGTGCGCGGGGGTGACGTCCTTGAGGAGGAACCCGCTTGCTCCGGAGGCCAGGGCGGCGTACACGTACTTGTCGAGATCGAAGGTGGTCAGCATGATCACCCGGCAGTCCGGGGCATGGGCGAGGATGCGACGGGTGGCTTCCAGGCCGTCCATGTGGGGCATGCGGATGTCCATCAGCACGACATCGGGACGCAGTTCCCGCACGACGGTGACGGCCTGGACGCCGTCACAGGCTTCGCCCACCACGTCGATGCCGCGGGCGGTGAGGATCATGCGGAAGCCGGTGCGCAGCAGTTCCTGGTCGTCGGCTATCACCACGCGCGGTGCGGGCGCGTCGGGGGTGGTCACGGGCGGTCCAGGGGGATGCGGGCGCGGACGCGGTAGCCGCCGCCGAGGCGGCGGCGTGCGTCGAGGTCGCCGCCGTAGACGGACACCCGCTCGCGCAGGCCCAGCAGGCCGCGTCCGGTGCCGTCCGCCTGTTCCCGGCCCGGTTCCCTCGAGGCGGGTGTGTCGCCCGACAGGACGCTCGGCCCGCTGTTGAGTACTTCGACGCGCAGGTGGTTGTCCGCGTACCGCACCGTCACCTCTGCTCTCGTCCCGTCTCCGTGTTTGAGCGCATTGGTCAGGCCCTCCTGGATGATCCGGTAGGCGGTGACGTCGATCCCGGTCGGCAGCGGGCGCGGTTCGCCCGAGATCCGCATCTCGACGGGCAGGCCGGCGAAGGCGATCTTGTCGATGAGCGGGCTCAGCCGGCTCAGGCTCGGCTGTGGTGACAGGTCCACGTCGTAGGGCTCGTCCTCGCCGTTCTGCGCGGGGGCGAGCAGGCCGAGCAGGTGCCGCAGCTCGGTCATCGTGGTGCGGCCGGCGGATTCCACGGCGCTCATCGCGGCTGCGGCCTGCTCGGGCAGTGTGGTGAGTACTTCGCGGGCGGCGCCGGCCTGAACCACCATGACACTGACGTTGTGGCTGACGATGTCGTGCAACTCCGAGGCGATCCGCGCCCGTTCGGCATCGACCGCGGCTCGTGTCGCGCTTTCGCGTTCACGCTCCAGCAGCCAGCCGCGCTCCTCGATGGCCTTGCGGTGGCGGCGCCGCGCCCGCGCCGCCGCCACGGCCAGCCATCCGGCGGCGCCGACTGCCACGGCCAGCGCGATGAGCAGCAAGGTCGTCCATGATTCCCCCATGCGGTCATCCTCCCAGGGGTGCGGTGGTGCGGTGCACCGGCCTCCGGGACGCGGCCTCGTACCTCCCCCGCGTACATCTCCAGGATGACCTGCGCATGCGGATACATCCGGGGGGCGACGCACCGTGATCGCCGCCGAGCCTAAGTTTCGGGGCATGACAAACGATCACGATGGTGCCCGGCAGACAGTGGTACGGCTGGACGGCGTGCACAAGGAGTTCGGCGACGCGAAGGCGCTGGACGGGCTTTCGCTGGAGATCAAGGCAGGCGACGCGGTCGCGGTGATGGGGCCTTCCGGCTGCGGCAAGTCCACCCTGCTCAACATGGTGGCCGGCCTGGACCGGCCGACCTCGGGCACGGTCGAGGTGCAGGGACACGACCTGGGCAAGCTGAACGAGACGGGCCTGGCGCTGTTCCGGCGCCGCCACGTCGGCATGATCTTCCAGTTCTTCAACCTCATCGACGACCTGCCCGTCCTGGACAACGTGGCACTGGCCGCGCAGCTGACGGGCACCCCGGTCCGCCAGGCGCGCCGCCGGGCCCTGGAACTCCTGGACGAACTCGGTGTCGCCAAGCGCCGCAACAACTACCCGGCGACGCTCAGCGGCGGCGAACGTCAACGCGTCGCCGTGGCGAGGGCCTTGATGAACCGGCCCGCCCTCCTCCTCGCCGACGAGCCGACCGGCGCACTCGACAGCAAGTCGGGCGAGCAGGTGATGGACCTGCTGATCGACCTCAACCAGATCGGCCAGACCTTGCTGATCGTCACCCACGACCCTCAGCTGGCCACCCGCTGCGCCAGCCGGCTGGTCGAAGTGGCCGACGGCCGGATCGCCCGTGAGAGCACGCTGGAGGCGACCGCGTGAGCGCCGTGTGGAGAGCCTCGCGCGCGGCCGTGAAGCGCCGCCGGCTCCAGACCTTCGTCATCGGACTCGTCGTGCTCTGCTCGACCACCACCGTCCTGCTCGCCCTCGCGCTCCTGAGCGCCGCCTCCGACCCGTTCGACAAGGCGTACGCCGAACAGCGCGGCGCGCACACGGCGGCGTCCTTCGACACCACCAAGGTCACCCCGGAGCAACTGGCCCGAACCGCCGCGCAGCCGGGAGTGGAGGCCGCGGCAGGACCGTTCGGCCAGTCCGTCGTCGACATACCCAAGGACTGGCTCTGGATGGCGGGCGGCACCCTGACCGTCGTCGGGCGGGCCGATCCGGCGGGTCCCGTGGACCGGATCGACCTCCTTGAGGGCCGCTGGGCCACCGGCACCGGCGAGATCGTCGTCAACTGGTCCGTCCAGGGCTCTCCCGGCACGCAACTCCTCGGTACGAAGCTGCAGATCCCCGGCGGAGGGACGCTGACCGTCGTCGGGTTCGCCACCAGCATGAGCAAATCGGCGAGCGCCTGGGTCTCACCCGCGCAGATGGCCGCCCTGCACCCCACTTCGGCCCAGATGCTCTACCGCTTCACGACATCCGGCACCGAAGCCCAGCTGAGCACCTCGCTGGACCGGGCCACCGCGGGACTGCCCAAGGAGGCGCTCACCGGCGCGCAGACCCACCTCACCCTCAAGCAGGCCTTCTCCGCGCTGGCCGACTCCTACCTCCCCTTCATGACCCTCTTCGGCGTCCTCGGTCTGCTGGTCTCCGTCCTGATCGTCGGCAACGTGGTCAGCGGGGCGGTCGTCTCCGGATTCCGGCACATCGGGGTCCTCAAGGCGCTGGGGTTCACCCCCAACCAGGTCGTCGCCGTCTACCTGACGATGCTCTCCGTTCCGGCCCTGGCGGGCAGCGCGCTGGGCACACTGGCCGGCAACGCACTGGCCGGACCGATCATGAAGGTCGCCTTCACCGGCGTCGACGTGGGCCGGGCAACGGTCGGCGAGATCAGCCCGTGGGTGTCCGTGGCCTGCCTGGTGGGCATGCCGGCCCTCGTACTGATCACCGCCCTGATCCCCGCCCTGCGGGCCCACCGGCTGCCCGCCGCACAGGCCATCAGCGCCGGCGGCGCACCCCGCACCGGGCGCGGACTGCGTGTCCAGCGTCTCCTCGGCGCCACCCGGCTGCCGCGCCCGGTCAGCCTGGGCCTCGGCCAGCCGTTCGCCCGCCCCGCCCGCACCCTGCTGACCCTGGCCGCCATCGTCCTCGGGGTCACCACCGTGACCCTGTCCACCGGCCTGACCAGCACCCTGGTGGCGTTCGGGAACGTCGGCAAGGAGGACGGCGCCGCCCACATCCAGGTGACGACCGGCGGATCCGGCGACGACAGGACGGTGCCCCGCCTCAGCGACGCACAGATCGAGGAGCGGCTGCGTGCCCTGCCGGGCGCGGAGGGGGTGCGGGCCCGCGCGCTGTCCCAGGCGAGCATGACCGGCCAGAACCAGCCCGTCTTCGCCGACTTCTACCGCGGCGACGACTCCCTCTACGCGCACACCATCGTCAAGGGCCGGGCCCCGGCAGTGGCCGGCGAGATCGTGGCCGGACCGGCCTTCCTGACCCAGCGCGGCCTGAGGATCGGCGACCGGACCACTCTGGAACTGAACGGAAAGAAGATCACCGCAACCGTGGTGGGCCAGGTCATCGAAGGCAACGCCCGTGCGCTGGAGACCACCTGGGACACCCTGACCCGGCTCGCACCCGACGCCCACGCCACCGAGTACACGGTCCGTCTCGCCCCCGGCGCCGACGCCCGGGCCTACGCCGAGGCGGCCGGGAAGCTCGACCCGGCCGTGCACGCCTCCGTCCTGGACCCCGGAAACGCCGGCACCGCCACCGTCATCACCTTCTCCACCGTCTTCACCGTGCTGCTCACCCTGGTGGCCTCGCTCGGCGTGTTCAACACCGTCCTGCTCAACACCCGTGAACGGCGCCGGGACCTGGGCATGCTCAAGTCCATCGGCATGACGCCCCGTCAGGTGATCCTGATGACGGTCACTTCCGTGGCCGGGCTCGGCGCCGTCGGCGCACTGCTCGGCATCCCCCTCGGGATCGCGGCCCACCGCCTCGTCGTGGACCACGTCGGCGTGGTCGACTTCCCGGAGTACATGAAGGACGTATGGCACGCACCCCAACTGGCCGCGATGCTCCTGGCAGGCGTGATGATCGCCGTCCTCGGCGCCCTGATCCCCGCCCGCGCGGCGGCCCGCACCACCATCGCCACCGTGCTGCACACCGAATAGCCACCACGGTACGGAGACTGGACCCACGCACCACCCGTGACACAGTCCTGGATCGCCCTCAGCGCCGGCCCGGGCACGGCACCGTGGACGATGCGCATACGCATACCGAGCGGCGAAGCCATAGGGTGAGTCGGGCGAGGCAGGCGCGGCTCGTGCGCCACCCCGCCCTCTGCAACCGGGCGCCCCCTCCGTACGGGGCTCCCGACGAACAACGGGAGGTTGACCGGTGATCGCTCTGACCGCAGTCGGAGGAGTGGCCCTCGTCGAACTGGGCATGGCGTTGACTCCCGGACCGAACATGATCCACCTCGCCTCCCGGGCGATCACCCAAGGCCGCAGGGCGGGCCTGGTCAGCCTCAGTGGGACCGCCGTGGGCTTCGTGTGCTACCTCCTGGCCGCAGCTGCGGGGCTGTCCGCGATGTTCGCCGCCGTGCCGGTGACCTTCACGATGGTCAAGCTCGCCGGGGCCGCCTACCTGGCGTACCTCGCCTGGGACATGCTCAGGCACGGCGGCCGCTCGCCGTTCGCCCCGGCCCGGGACCTGTCCCCGGTCTCCGACGCCCGCCTGTTCTCGATGGGGCTGTTGACCAACCTGCTCAACCCCAAGATCGCCCTGATGTATGCCGCACTGCTGCCCCAGTTCCTGGACCCGCAGGCCGGCCCGGCCTGGGGACAGCTGCTTCAACTCGGGACGGTGCAGATCGTCGTGGGACTGTCCGTGAACGCCCTGATCATGCTGGGAGCAGCACGCATGTCGACGTTCCTGGCCACCCGGCCCCGCATCCTGACCGCCCAACGGTTCACGGCAGGCGGCCTGCTCGGCGCTTTCGCCCTGCACACGGCACTGTCCCGCAACGCTGCATCCGCCTGAGTCGGACCCACGCCGCTACCGGGGCCTCCAGGAGCGGTTCGGCCGATCATGTGACTGTCGCCTGATCTGCTCGTCGTATCGGGCATGGGGCGGGGAGGACGCAGTCGCGGGATCGGCGCGGTCCCGGGAGGCCGTCACCACGTCCGGCGCACGGTCGCCTTGCCGCCGGTCACCAGGCTGGCCGGCGGAACGTCGTCGGCCACGACCGCGCCCGCGGCGATCACGGCGTCACGGCCGATGCTGACGCCGGGCAGGATCGTGGCACCGGCACCGATCCACACGTTCTCCGCCACGTCGATGGGTGCGCCGGTGAGGTACAGCCGCCGCTCCTCGGGATCAACGGGGTGGCCGCTGGTGATGAACGTGACCTTCGGTCCGATCATCACGCGCTCGCCGATCCGGATGCCGGCGTAGTCCAGGAACGTGCAGTTCTGGTTGATGAAGACGCGTTCGGCCAGGTCGAGGTTGAGGCCGTGGTCCGTGTAGAAGGGCGGGTAGATCGTCACTCTCGGCGGCAGCGGCTTGCCGAGGATCTCCTCGAACAGTTCCGCCTTGCCGGCTTCGTCGTCGAACGGCAGGACGTTCAGGCGGGAGGTGAGCTCGGTGACCCGCAGGACCCTCTCGGCCATGGCCTGGAACTCGGCGCTGTGGATGCGCATGAGGCGGTCGCTGGACATGCCGCGGTCCTTTCCGTGAACCGGAACCGGTGACCGGACAGGACTCACCGGACCGTCGAAGTCGAGGGGTGCCGAAGGGAACGAAGACGAGCTCGCCGAACGGTACCGGTCAGTCGTCGAAGTCGAAGGGGCCGGCCGGCTTGCGGGTCGCGTAGACGGCCACGACGACGGCCGCGGCCATCAGCGGCACGTTGAAGCCGTAGACGAGCGCGGCCTGGCGCGGCCAGTCCTGTTTCGCCGCCAGCCGGTAGAAGTTGTCCTGCGGCCACCACGCGATCAGCAGGTACGCGATCGCCAGGTGCGCGGCGGTGGTGATGCCGCGTCCGCGCCGCTGGGCCAGCATCGGCCGGCGTCCGGTGAAGAGGAACATCACGCCGGCCCCGAAGGCGAGGCACTCGCAGAGGTAGAGGAGCCAGAAGAGGAGGGCCCACGGGTTCGGGACACCCGTGAGGTCGGTCGACCCGGGCCAGAGGGCGCCCGTCAGGACCCGGCTGAGCAGGCCCAGGAGGAGCGCCCCGCAACCCAGGGCGCAGGAGAGCGGCACGACCTCCTCGCTCCCGGCGCCGCCCGCCCTGCGCACCCCGCCGTACTTGGTCCCGGCCCGGCCCCCGCCCACCGGGGCCAGCAGCAGCGGTGGCTGCGGCACCTGCGTCCGGTCCTCTCGGCCGGCGCGGGTGCGGGGCAGGGCGCGCATCCGGATCACCGCGCGGGGGGCCTCGCTCCCGGGCGCCACCCCCGACAGGTGCTCCCGCAGCCGGGCGGCGTTCGGCAGCCCGTCGGCCGGGGCACCGGGCGGCGGGGAGACGTACGCGACGAGCCGGCGGCCGCCTCCGGGCACGGGGACGCGGGCGACGAGCGCGGTGCCCACTGCGGCGTGCGTACGGATCGCGGACTCCAGCGGGTACGGGTCGATCCGGCCGCCGTCCTCCGTCTCGATGCGGTCGCGGACCCGGCCGCCGAACTCCAGGAGCCCGTCGGGGCGCAGGACCCCGAGGTCCCCGGTGGGTACCGCGTCGCCGCCGCCGGGCGGCTCCACGACGACCTCCCCGTCGCGCACCGCGGCCCGGCAGCCGGGGAAGGCGGTGCCGAGCAGGGAGATCCGCTCCGGTCCGTCCAGCGGGCGGGGCAGCTGCGGCAGTTCGAACCAGGTGCCGGTGCCGGCGGCCTCGGTGAGGGCGTAGACGTTGAGCACGCGTGCCCCGGGGCGCAGCCGGTCCTGGAGGGCGCTCTGTTCGTCGAGGTAGAGCCGGTCCCCGCTGACGGCGAGCAGCCGCAGCGAGCGGAGCTCGGCGTCCGGTTCGCGCCGGGGCGCGGGCAGGAGGGTGCCGGAGGCCGGCGGCGCGTCCCGGAGCAGCAGCTCCGCTGCGATCGCCGGGTCGGTGTGGACCACGCTGACCCGTGCGTCGCGGACGGTGCGGCGCAGGTCGTCGGGGGTGGGGGCGGGGCCGTCGGGCAGGACGAGGGCTCCGCCGGAGCACAGGGCCCGGGTCCAGCCGGCGGCGAAGGGGGTGACGTCGGGCCCGGCGGTGATCAGGTGCCGGTCCTCGGGGGTCAGCCGGGCCACCTCGGCCCACGCGTCGTGGGCGGCGAGCAGCAGGGGGTGGCTCACGGCGACGGGGCGCGGGGTGTCGGCACCGGTGAACAGGACGGCCGCGTCCCGGTACCGGGGGGTGTGTTCCGGCGGCAGGCCCGACCGGCGGGACAACCGTTCGGCTTCTGCGGCCAGGTGCAGGATCCTCGGGCCGGGGCCGGGGTCGAGGCGGGCCTCATCGGCGGGGTGGGTGATCAGGAGGTGCGGCGAGAGGGCGGAGAGCTGCCGGCGTCCGCTGCGCGGGTCGGCGATGTCGACGACGGCGTAGACCCCGCCGGCCTTGAGGACGGCGAGCAGGGCCACGACGAGTTCGGGCCGCCGGGCGAGGCCGAGGGCCACCAGGCCGTGCGGGGGCAGGCCGTCGTCGACGAGGTGCCGGGCGAGCCGGTCGGACCGCTCGTCGAGTTCGGCGTACGGGACGGTCTCGTCCCCGGCGATGAGCGCGGGGGCCTGCGGGGTGTCGCGGACCCACCGGCCGAAGCGGTGCAGGACGGTGTCGGCGTCCGGGCGGCCGGGGCGGTCTGGCTGCGTCATCCCCCGATGATGCCACCGGGCGTCGGCCGCGCACGGGCATCGCGAAGTTCCTTTACGTCACCGTGAGTTGGAGGGCCGGCGGGGAAGGTCCGGGCGGATCCGTTGACCTGAAGTCCGGTTGAGGTCCTAGCGTGGGGGGATGGACATGGAAGTCACCGCCTGGCATTCGCTGCACAGCGCGATCAACGCCCAGCAGGACCGCCGCCCGCTCTCCCGGGCGAGCCTGCGCCGGATCGCCGCCTTCGCCCGCCCGCACCGGCGCGGGCTGACCCTCTTCCTGCTGCTCAGCGTGGTGGGCGCGCTGCTGGCGGTGGCCACCCCGCTGCTGGCCAGCCGGATCGTGGACACCATCGTCGGGCACGGGGACGAGGGCGAGGTCATCCGGCTGGCGCTGCTCATCGCGGTGATCGCGGTGGCCGAGGCGGGGCTCGGCCTGCTCACCCGCAAGCTGTCCGCCACGCTCGGCGAGGGGCTGATCCTCGACCTGCGCCGGTCGGTCTTCGACCACGTCCAGCGGATGCCGGTCGCCTTCTTCACCCGGACGCGGACGGGCGCGCTGGTCAGCCGCCTCAACAACGACGTGATCGGCGCCCAGCGGGCCTTCAGCAACACCCTGTCGGGGGTGGTCTCCAACGTCGTGACGCTGCTGCTGACGCTCGGCGTGATGCTCACCATCTCCTGGCAGATCACCCTGCTGGCGCTGGTGCTGCTACCGGTGTTCGTGCTGCCGGCCCGCCGGATGGGCGCCCGGATGGCCGGGATGCAGCGGGAGGCCGCGGCGCTGAACGCGGCGATGGGCACGCAGATGACGGAACGGTTCTCCGCGCCCGGCGCCACCCTCGTCAAGCTGTTCGGGCGGCCCGCCGACGAGTCCGCCGAGTTCGCGGCCCGCGCGGCCCGGGTGCGGGACATCGGGATCCGCACGGCGATGGCCCAGTCCGCCTTCATCACCGCCCTGACGCTGGTCTCGGCGCTGGCCCTCGCCCTGGTCTACGGTCTCGGCGGGTACTTCGCCCTGCGCGGCACCCTGGAGGCCGGCTCGGTGGTCGCCCTGGCGCTGCTGCTGACCCGGCTGTACGCCCCGCTGACCGCGCTGGCCGGGGCCCGGGTCGAGGTGATGAGCGCCATGGTCAGCTTCGAGCGGGTCTTCGAGATCCTCGACCTGAAGCCGCTGATCGCCCAGAAGCCGGACGCGGTCGAGGTGCCCGACGGCCCGGTGTCCGTGGAGTTCGACCAGGTTTCCTTCGGCTACCCCTCCCCCGACAAGGTCTCGCTCGCCTCGCTGGAGGAGGTCGCCACCCTCGACGCCCGCGGCGGCACCCGGGTGCTCCACGAGGTGTCCTTCCGCGCCGAGCCCGGCCAGATGATCGCCCTCGTCGGCTCCTCCGGCGCCGGCAAGTCCACCATCGCCCAGCTGCTGCCCCGCCTGTACGACGCCGACGCGGGCGCGGTCCGGCTGGCCGGCATCGACGTACGGGACCTCACGGCCGACTCCATCCGCGACACCCTCGGCATGGTCACCCAGGACGGCCACCTCTTCCACGAGTCGGTACGGTCCAACCTGCTGCTGGCCCGGCCGGAGGCGGGCGAGGAGGAGCTGTGGGAGGCCCTGCGCCGCTCCCGCCTGGACGGGCTCGTCGCCTCCCTCCCCGACGGCCTGGACACCGTCGTCGGCGAGCGCGGCTACCGGCTGTCGGGCGGGGAGCGGCAGCGGCTGACGATCGCCCGGCTGCTGCTGGCCCGGCAGCGGGTGGTGATCCTCGACGAGGCCACCGCCCACCTGGACTCCACGTCGGAGGCGGCGGTCCAGGAGGCGCTGGCCGAGGCCCTGGCCGGGCGGACGGCCGTGGTGATCGCGCACCGGCTCTCGACGGTGCAGGCGGCCGACCTGATCCTGGTGGTGGAGCAGGGCCGGATCGTGGAACGCGGCACCCACCCCGAGCTGCTGGCGGCGGCCGGCCGGTACGCGGAGCTGTACCGGACCCAGTTCGCCACCCGCGGAGCCGCCGCGGCCGGATAGGGCCGTCTCTTTCGGATCTTGGCGGTCACACCGGTGAAGGTGACCGCGGCCGGGTCGGGGTCAGAGTTCCAGTGGTGCTCCCGGCAACGAGGAAAGCGAGGTACCGCATGAGTGCGCAGCGCCTGATCGTGGTGATGGGTGTCGCCGGCACGGGCAAGACGACCGTGGGCCGGCTGCTCGCGGAGGCGCTCGGGCTTCCGTACGCGGAGGGCGACGCCTTCCACCCTGCGGCCAACGTGGCCAAGATGTCGGCGGGCACCCCGCTGGACGACGCCGACCGCCGGCCCTGGCTGGACGCGATCGGGGCGTGGATGCGCGACCGGGCCGGGCGCGGCGGGGGCGTGGTGGCCGCCTCCAGCCTCAAGCGCGCCTACCGCGACCGGCTGCGCGTGGCCGCCCCGGACGCCGTGTTCGTCCACCTCACCGGGGACCGGGCGCTCATCGAGGGGCGCATGGCGGCCCGCAGGGGCCACTTCATGCCCCCTTCGCTGCTGGACTCCCAGTACGCCGCGCTCGAACCGCTCCAGGGGGACGAGCGCGGGATCGCCGTCGACGTGACCGGCACGGCCGAGGAGATCACCGGACGGGCGCTGGCCGCCCTCCGGCTTCCCCACGACAGCCGAAGGAACCCCCTGTGACGGTCACCCTCGGCCGGGCGGCCTCGGCTTCGTGCTGCTGCTGTCCCTGGTCCCCCGACCCGCGCCCCCGCCGCGTCACCCGCGCCGGCGGTACGGCCCGTCGAGCTGGGCCGCCGCGAGGGCGAGGCCGGCGGCGGCGCGGGCGCAGCGGTCGGCGAGAGCGGTGACCTCGGCGCGGAACGCGTCGGCCTCCCCTCCGTGCCACTCCAGGGCGGCCGCCCCCGCCCGCAGCTTCCGGGCGTGGGAGCGCAGGGCCGCGGAGTGGGTGCGCAGTCCGTCCGCCGGGGCGGGCCGGCCCGGCCGGGGGCAGTCGCTCACGGGCTCCTCCAGGGGGTCGCGGCCCGGTCCGGGCCGGGGCTTCGGGCGCAGAAGGCGCGCAGGGCCGCGCCGAGGCCGAGCAGCGGTCGCGCGGGGACGGCCCGGCCGGTGGCGACCTGCCAGCCCGCGTGGTCGTTGAACGGGTTCTCGTCGGTCAGGGCGTGCCAGGCCAGGATGTCCGCGAAGGCCGGGGTCAGCAGCGAGAAGGCCTGCCGGGCGCCCCGTTCGCGCAGCAGGGCCCGGAAGGCGCGGGCCGCGTCGGCCTGCCGGTCCTGTGCGGCGGCGCGCAGGACGGCGGCGCAGCCGGGGTCCGCGAGCAGTTCGGGGCGGCTCACGCCCGCGGCCCGAATCCGGGCCTTCAGACCGCAGACGGCGGTGCTGACGGCGAGGCTCTCCCGGCGGGCCAGGATCCCGGCGACCCAGCCGGCCCGGGCCAGCCCGCGTCCGCGGGGCGCCCAGCCGAAGCCGGCCGGGTCGTTGAGGGTGCTGAGCAGCGTCCGCCAGGCGCGGCGCCGGCTGCCGCCGGCCCGCCCCGCGAGCGCCCCTGCCGTCAGGCGGCCGCCGAGCGCGAGCCCCGAGGCGTACCGGGCGGCTTCGCCGACGGCGTCGGCGGTGTCGGCCAGGTCCCGGCACAGGGCGTCGAACGTGCCGGCGGCCGGGTCGGTGGCCAGGTCGGTCGCGGCGTCGGACATGGGTTCCTCGCGGGGGCTGCGTACGGTGAGTTCGGGATCACGGTACGTCCGCCCCGCGGGCGGCGCGCGCGGGAACGGGACCGAACGCGGCCTCGCGGAACACGGTGCGCAGCGGGGCGGCGGAGCCGGTCGGGGAGGCGTCCGCGGGGCGGTGGGCGGGGCCGGGGACGAGGAGCGCCCAGCGGCCCAGGCGGGGTGAGATCCACACGCTCGGCCCCGGGCCGGACGGGGGGTGGTGGGTCCACACCCCGCCGGGGGCGGGGTGCCAGAGCAGGCCGCGGGAGGGGGTGAGTTCGCCGGTGCGGATCCGCAGGGACTCCGCGGTCCAGGCGCGGGCGACGGGCCGGTCGGCGGTGGAGAGCAGGTGGCGCAGGAACCGGGCGAGGTCGGCGGGGCTGGTGTGCAGGGTGCCCTCGGCGAAACGGGTGCCGTGCATGGCCAGGGGCCGCCAGACGCGGGTGCGGGCGTGGTCGGCCAGCGGGGTGCCGGCGAGGTGTTCGGCGAGGCGGGTGAGGGCGGCGAGTGCGGGCGGGCCGTCGCCGTGGGTCAGCAGGTGGTGGGCGGTGGTACCGCCGGGCAGCCCCGCCGAGGCCGCCGGCCCGTAGGCGGTGAGCGGGGTGTGCAGGGTCAGTTCGCCCTGGGCGACGAGCCCGCCGATGACGGGCCAGAGCGCGAGCACCGCCGTCAGGGCTGTGGCGTCGAGCGGGGTGTCCCAGCCGTCGGGGTGGCCGGTGTGGGCTGCGTGGACGGCGTCCGCCGATCCCACCGCCCAGAGTGCGGCCGGGTCGGCCGCGCGCATGAGTGCCTCGATCTGCGGCGTCATGGTCGGCCACGCTACGTCGCCCCGCCGGGGCGGGCGGGCACGTCCGCCGGGACGTGCGGGTGGAGTCGCCGCCCGCCACCCGAATGCCGGGGGCGGGCGGCAGGACGCTGCTGCTCCGCGTCCGGGCGGGCGGTCCCCCGCCCTGGTGCGACCAGGGGCTTGGCGGCGCCGTGGTGCGCGACGTGCGCGCGTCATGCCGCGGAAGCTGCCATGCGCATTTCACGGGCCTGGCGAAGGAGCGCTGCCCAGGGGAGCGGCCGCCCGCTGGCTTTCCGGGGGCGGCCGGGTCAGCCTGGGGAGATGAGCGCGATGTCCGGCGAATCCGTGCCCGAGCCCGGCCGCCCGTCGCCGGCCCCCGTACCCCGCCCCGTGTCCGGCGCGGAGCCGGGGGTCGTGCTGCGCTCGGCCCGGGGGCGGTGGATCCTGGTCGCCACCGTGCTCGGGTCGGCGATGGCCCTGCTGGACTCGACCGTGGTCAACGTGGCCCTCCCGCGCATCGGGCGGGACCTCGGCGCCGACCTGGCCGTGCTCCAGTGGACGGTGAACGCCTACCTGCTGACCCTCGCCGGGCTGATCCTGGTGGGCGGAGCGCTCGGCGACCGGTTCGGGCGGCGCCGCATCTTCGTGCTCGGCGTGGTGTGGTTCGCGGTGGGGTCGCTGCTGTGCGGGCTCGCCCCGAACGCCGGGATCCTGATCGCCGCCCGCGCCCTCCAGGGCATCGGCGGGGCGCTGCTGACACCCGGCTCGCTCGCGCTGATCCAGGGCTCGATCCGCGCCGGCGACCGAGCGCGCGCGGTGGGCCTGTGGTCGGGGTTCGGCGGGGTCGGGGCGGCGGTCGGGCCGTTCCTCGGGGGCTGGCTGGTGGACGGGCCGGGCTGGCGGTGGGTGTTCCTGCTGAACGTGCCGGTGGCCGCGCTGTGCGTGCCGGTCGCCCTGAGACACGTACCGGAATCCCGGGACCCGCAGGCGAGCGGGCGGTTCGACGTGCTCGGCGCGGTGCTCGGCGCGGCGGCGCTGGCCCTGATGACGTACGCGCTGATCGAGGCGCGGTCCGCGGCGGCGCCGGTGATCGCCGCGGCCGCGGGCGGGGTGCTGCTGGCCGCCGTCTTCGTGTACGTCGAGCGGCACCGGCCGGATCCGATGGTCCCGCCGGACGTCTTCGCGTCCCGGCAGTTCACCGCCGTCAACCTCGTCACCCTGTTCGTGTACGCGGCCTTCGGCGGCTTCTTCTTCCTCGTCGTGCTCCAGCTCCAGGTGGTCTCCGGCTACTCCGCCCTGGGCGCGGGAGCCGCGCTGCTGCCCACCACCGCCCTGATGCTGCTGCTGTCGTCCCGGGCGGGGGCGCTCGGGGAGCGGATCGGGCCGCGCGTCCCGCTCACCGTGGGCCCGCTGCTGTGCGCGGCCGGGACCCTGCTGATGCTGCGCGTGGGCCCGCACGCCTCCTACCCGGGGGACGTGCTGCCGGCCATGGTGGTGATGGGGGCGGGCATGACCTTGCTGGTGGCGCCGCTGACCGCCACCGTCCTGGCGTCGGTGCCCGCGGGCCGGGCGGGCCTGGCCAGCGGCATCAACAACGCCGCCGCGCGGGCCGCGGGGCTGCTCGCGGTGGCGGCGCTGCCGCTGCTGGCGGGCATGGGCCCGGACGCGTACCTGTCGGCCGGGGCCTTCGACGCGGCCTTCGGGCGGGCCGTGCTCTGGTGCGCCGGGGCGCTGGTCGCGGGCGCCGCGACGGCCTGGGCGACCGTACGCTCCCCCGCGCCCGGGGTCTGCCACCCGCAGTGCCGCACGCACTGCTCGATCGGCGCCCCGCCGCTGGAGCACCCCTCGCAGCCGGAGGCCGGGGCGGGCCCCCCGGCCGCGCGCTGACGGGGCGGGCGGGCCCGCGTGTGCTGGAGCGCGGCGGCGGACCTGACGGCGGGCACCGCCGTGGCCGCCGCCGGGGTGGTGTGCCTGGCCCGCGTGCGCCGCGTCCGCGACCTGCCCGTCGCCGCGCTGCCGCTGCTGCTCGGCGCCCACCAGCTGGTCGAAGCCGCCGTGTGGGGGGCGGGCGGGGGCTGCGGCCCGGCCACCACCGCCTGGGCGGTGATCGCGCTGCCGGTGCTCGCGCTGTGGGTGCCGGCGGGGGTGCTGCTGGCCGCCGCGCCCGGGGACCGGGGCCGGCTGCGGTGGCCGGCGGCCGTGGGACTCGCGGCGGCCGCCGTCCTCGCGTACGGCCTGGCCACGCGGCCGGTGACCGCCGAGATCCGGGGCCGGGTGATCGGCTACGGGGTCGACGTCCCCTGGGCCCCGCTGGTCCTGGCGGGCTACCTGTACGCCACCCTCGGCGCCCTGCTGCTCGCCGGGGACGGCCGGCTGCGGCTGCTGGGGGCGGTGCTGGCCGCCGGGGCGGTGGGCTGCGCGGCCCTGTGGCGGCTGGAGTTCGCCTCCACCTGGTGCGCCTTCGCGGCGGTGGCGTCGGTGCTGGTGCTGGGCTGGGTGCGGCGCCCGGCTGCCGGAGCCGGGGCCGCGGCTACTGGTTCTGGCCGCCCAGGACGAAGAGCAGGTAGACGAAGAAGGCGAAGAGGTGGCCGACGAACAGGTACGCGATGAGCCGGATGACCAGCCCGCGCGGGAACTTGGACTCGAAGCGCTGGAGCACGGTCAGCGGCTCGGCGGTCCCGTCGGCCTGCTCGGCGCCGGGCTCTGCGGTGGGCTCTGCGGTGGTGGGCATCTGTTCTCCTCGTGGCGTGGGCACGTGACGGCTTCGTCTAGCGCCGGGGCTGCTGCTGACGCGCGGGGCCCGCGCCGAGGCACAGCCCGGCGAGGCTGCTCTGCAGCAGGGTGTGGACGAACAAGAGCTCGGCTCCGCCCGGCCCGGGCGCGCCGATCCGGTGCGGGGTGAGCGAGTCGAAGTGCGCGCTGTCCCCCGGCTCCAGCAGGTACTCGGTCTCCCCCAGGTGCAGCCGCAGCCGCCCGGTGAGCACGTACAGCCACTCCTCCCCGGGGTGTACGCGGACCAGCTCCCCCTGGCTGCGCCCCTGCGGGACGTGCACGCGCAGCGCCTGCATCCCGCGCCCGGGGCCCCCGGCCTGCCAGTACGTCCACCCGTCGGCCTCGCGGGCGCCGGGAGCGCCGGCCCGTACGATGGGATCCGCGGCGGCGGGGGTCTCGCCGAGCAGCTCGGAGACGGTCGTGCCGTAGGTGCGGGCGAGCCCGAGCAGCAGCGGCAGCGAGGGCTGACGCCGCCCGGTCTCCAGCCGGGACAGGTGCGCGGGCGAGAGCCGGGCCCGCGCGGCGGCGGCCTCCAGCGTGAGCCCGGCGCGGCGGCGCAGCTCGCGCAGCTGCGGGGCGACGGCGGGCAGCTCGCCGGCGGTGCCGTCGGCGGCGGCTTCCCCGGCCGCCTCGGCTGCCCCCGCGGCTTCGCCGGCGGGTTGCTGGGTACGGGACGTCATGCCCCGATTGAGCCAGAACCTTGCCTTCCTGGCAATCTCCCTTGCCTCTCAGGCAAAAACACCTCAGGCGTCGTCCCGGCGGCCCTGTGCGAGGACCGTCTCCACCGTGTCCGCCTCCCGCGCCTCCTTGTCCGGGCGGTACCGCAGGACCCGGGCGAAGCGCAGGGCGACCCCGGCCGGGTAGCGCGGGGAGCGCTGGAGACCGTCGTAGGCGATCTCCACCACCAGCTCGGGCCGGACGCGCACGGTGAACCCGTCGTCCTCCACCGCCAGTTCGTGCAGCCGCCCGGTCTGCCAGCGCAGCATCTCGTCGGTGAGCCCCTTGAAGGTCTTGCCCAGCATCGCGAACGAGCCGTCGTCGGCCCGGGCGCCCAGGTGGAGGTTGGACAGCATGCCGGTACGGCGGCCGTGCCCCCGTTCGGCGGCGAGCACGACCAGGTCGAGGGTGTGCACCGGTTTCACCTTGAGCCACTGTTTGCCCCGGCGGCCCGCCGCGTAACCGGAGTCGAGGGCCTTGACCATGACCCCCTCGTGGCCCCGGTCCAGCGTCCCGGTCCAGAACTCCTGCGCCTCGTCCGCCTGCGCCGCGGCGTCCTCCACCACCAGGCGCCGGACCCGACAGGCCTCGGGGACCAGGGCGGCCAGGGCCGCGTACCGCTCCCGGACCGGCAGGTCCAGCAGGACGTCGTCGCCCAGGGCCAGCACGTCGAAGAAGTACGCGGACACCGGGAGGGCCTCGCGGGCCGCCGCCACGTCGATGCGGGAGCCGACCCGGCTCGCGACCTCCTGGAAGGGCACCGGGCGCCCGCCGGGCCCGTGCCCGATGACCTCCCCGTCGAGGACGAACCGCTCCCCGGGCAGGCTCCGGACCAGCTCGGCCACCTCCGGCAGCCGGCCGGTGATCTCGTCGAGGGAGCGGGTGTGGATCCGGACGTCGTCCCCGTCGCGGTGCACCTGGACGCGGATGCCGTCGAGCTTCTCCTCCACCGCGCAGGGGGCCAGCGCCGCCAGGGCGTCGGCCAGGGACCGCGCGGACCCGGCCAGCATGGGCTGTACGGGCTGCCCGATGCGCAGGGTCACCGCGCGCAGCGCCGGGGCGCCCTCGGCCAGCACCGCCACCGCCACCCGGGGCAGCGAGCCGTCCAGCATCACGGCCCGGCGCAGCTCCGCGGCCGGCACCCCGGCGGCCGCGGCCACCCCTTCCAGCGCGACCGCGTCCAGCGCGCCCTGGCGCACCTCCCCGGACAGCAGGCTGCGCAGGAACCGCTGTTCGGCCTCGGTGGCGGCGCCCAGCAGAGCGGCGACGATCCGGCGGCGCTCGGCCTGCGCCCCGGCTCCGGCGACGGCGGCCAGCTCACCGACGGCGGCGTCGACGGCCGCCACGGTCAGCGTCGGCTCCTCGGCGGGGGCGACCTCCTGGGCCAGGGTGCGCCAGCCGATGCCGGGGCGGCCCTGCGGGAGCCGCCCGGAGAGGTAGGCGATGACCAGGCCGGCCTCCTCGGCGGGGGCGGCCGCGAAGAGCTCCGCGAGCAGGGCCGTCTTCCTGGACCGGGCGGAGGTCGCTGCGACCTCCCGGGACACGCGCGCGACTTCTGCCAGCAGCATGCCGTCCATCCTGCCGTCCGCGCGTTCCCCGCGCAGGTCGGGGCGGCCTACTGCGGGTGCGGTACGCGGGCCGGCGCGGGTAGTCCCCCAGAAGGGGCGGGGGCTCCCCCCGGGGGAGCTCGGAGGAGGCGATCACGGGCTTTAGGGTGCCCATATGAAGCTACGACTGCCCCGGCGGCCCCGCGACCGCCTGCTGGCCGGTGCCGCCGCCCTCGCGGTGCTGGCGGGCGCCGGCACCTGGACGGCCGCCGCGTCCGGGGAGGAGCCGGCCGTGCGCCGCGAGGACCGGTTCGTGGCCGTGCCGGGCCTGGACGCGCCGGCACCGGGCGCGCCCGGTGCCGGGATCGACACCTCCTTCTTCACCGCCGGGGACCCTGCGCGCAGACGTCCCGCCGTGCTCCTCGGCCACGGCTTCGGCGGCAGCAAGGACGACGTCCGCGCCCAGGCCGAGCGCCTCGCCCGGGACGGCTACGCCGTCATGACCTGGTCGGCGCGCGGCTTCGGCCGCTCCGGCGGGAAGATCGGGCTGAACGACCCCGAACACGAGGTCAAGGACGTCTCCGCCCTCATCGACGCGCTGGCCGTCCGGCCCGAGGTGCGGCTCGACGCGGACGGTGATCCGCGCGTGGGCGTCGCCGGGGCCTCCTACGGCGGGGCCGTCGCCCTGTTGGCCGCCGGCCACGACCGGCGCGTGGACGCGGTCGCCCCGCAGATCACCTACTGGAACCTGGCGGACGCCCTCTTCCCGCAGGGCGTGTTCAAGAAGCTGTGGGCCGGGATCTTCTTCACCACCGGCGCGGCGGACGGCCTCCAGCAGGCGCGGCCGGCTCCGGGCGGCGGCGCGGCGGGCATGCCCGGTGGCGGCGCGGCGGGCACGCCCGGCTGCGGCCGGTTCGAGCCGGCGCTGTGCGCCATGTACGAGCGGGTCGCGGTGGCGGGGAAGCCCGACGCGGAGGCGCGCGAGCTGCTGGAGCGGCGCAGCCCCTCGGCCGTGGGCGACCGGATCAAGGTGCCGGCGCTGATCGTGCAGGGGCAGGACGACTCCCTCTTCCCGCTGGACCAGGCCGACGCCATGGCCAGGGCCATCGCCGCGAACGGCGCCCCCGTCGCCGTGGACTGGGCGGCCGGCGGCCACGACGGCGGCATGCGCGAGGCCGGACGGATCGAGGCCCGCGTGGCCGCCTGGTTCGACCGCTACCTGAAGGGAGAGGAGGCGGCGGACACCGGCCCCGCGTTCCGCGTCTCGCGTTCGGGCGGCATCGACTCCACCGACGGCCGGCTCACCCTGCGCGGCGCGGCCTCCGACCGCTACCCGGGGCTGGCCCCGGGTACGCGCGCCGTCGCCCTGTCGGGGCGGGAGCAGACCTTCGCCAACCCGGCGGGCGGGGCGCCGCCCGCCCTGTCCTCGCTGCCGGGGATCGGCGGGCAGCTCGCCTCCCTCGGGGCCGGGTTCGCGCTGGACTTCCCCGGGCAGAACGCCCGCTTCGAGTCGCAGCCGCTGGCCGAGGCGGTGCGGGTCACCGGGACGCCGACCGTCACCCTGAAGGTGAGGTCGACGGCCGCCGACGGCGCGGCCGTGCTGTTCGCGAAGGTGTACGACGTGGGGCCCGACGGGCGGCAGCAGGTGCTGCCCGGTCAGCTGGTCGCGCCCGTACGGGTGGAGGACGCCGGGCAGGGCCGCAGCGTCGGGCTGCGGCTCCCGGCGGTCGACCACGCCGTCCAAGCCGGGCACCGGCTGCGGCTGGTGGTCGCGGCCACCGACCTCGGCTACGCCTCTCCGGCCGCGCCCGCCGCGTACACCGTCTCCGCGGAGGGGCCGCTGCGCGTGCCCGTCGCGGAGGGGGTGCGGACGGCCGCGTCCGGCCTGCCCGCCTGGACCTGGGGGCTGCCGCTGGGCGCGGTGGCGCTGGCCGCGGGGCTGCTCGGGATCCGGAGGACCGGCGGGGGCCGCGCCGGGACGCGGGCGCGCGAAGCGCAGCCCGAACCCGCACTGGCCGGCGTACCCCTGGACATCACCGGGCTGACGAAGCGCTACGCGGGGGCCCGGGACCGCTACGCCGTGCGGGACCTGTCCTTCCGGGTGGAGAAGGGCCAGGTGCTCGGTCTGCTGGGACCCAACGGTGCCGGGAAGACCACCACCCTGCGGATGCTGATGGGCCTGATCACGCCGGACGCCGGGGAGATCCGGGTGTTCGGGCACCCGATCCGGCCCGGGGCACCGGTGCTCTCGCGGGTCGGGGCGTTCGTGGAGGGCGCCGGCTTCCTGCCGCACCTGACGGGCCGGGCCAACCTGGAGCTGTACTGGCAGGCCACGGGCCGTCCCGCCGAGGACGCGCACCTGGCGGAGGCCCTGGAGATCGCCGGGCTCGGGGACGCCCTGGAGCGGGCGGTGCGCACCTACTCCCAGGGCATGCGCCAGCGGCTCGCGATCGCCCAGGCCATGCTGGGAATGCCCGACCTGCTCATCCTTGACGAGCCGACCAACGGGCTGGACCCGCCGCAGATCCGGGAGATGCGGGACGTGATGATCCGCTACGCCGCCGGCGGGCGGACGGTCATCGTCTCCAGCCACCTGCTGTCCGAGGTGGAGCAGTCCTGCACCCACCTGGTGGTCATGGACCGCGGGCGGCTCGTGCGGGCGGGCGAGGTCGCCGAGATCACCGGCGGCGGGGACACCCTGCTGGTGACGCTGGAGCAGCCCGCGGACGAGGCGACCGTGGGCAAGGTCGCCGCGCTGGAGGGGGTGGCCTCCGCGGTGCGCGCCGAGGAGGGGCTGCTCGTACGGCTCGACGGCGCGACGCCCGCCGCGCTGATCGGCGAACTGGTACGGCTGGAACTGCCGGTGGCGGCGGTGGGGCCGCACCGGCGGCTCGAGGACGCCTTCCTCACCCTGATCGGAGGTGCGGCATGAGTGCCGTCGAGGAGACCCGCGGGCCCCGGCCGGCGCCCACCGGGGAGACGGCGCCCGGCTACCGGGCGGCCCGGACGCTGCCGTTGCGCGTGGAGGCGCTGCGGCAATGGCGCAGGCGGCGGACGCTGGTGATGGGCGGGGTGCTGGCCGCGCTGCCGTTCGTCATGATCATCGCGTTCGCGGTGGGCGGCGGCCCCCAGGAGGGGCGCGGCGGCGGGGACGGCCGGGTCAGCCTGATCGACACGGCCACGGCGTCCGGCGCGAACTTCGCCGTGACCTGCCTGTTCGTGTCGGCGGGCTTCCTGCTGGTGGTCCCGGTGGCGCTGTTCTGCGGGGACACGGTGGCGTCGGAGGCGAGCTGGTCCTCGCTGCGCTACCTGCTGGCCTCGCCCGTGCCCCGGGCGCGGCTGCTGTGGAGCAAGCTGGTGGTGGCCCTCGGGTTCAGCCTGGCGGCGATCGTGCTGCTGCCGGTGGTGGCGCTGGCGGCGGGGACGGCCGCGTACGGATGGGGGCCGCTCAGGCTCCCGACGGGTGGGGCGCTGCCCGCCGGGGACGCGGTGCCGAGGCTCGCGCTGGCGGTCGCCTTCGTGTTCGTGTCGCAACTGGTCACGGCCGGGCTGGCGTTCTGGCTCTCGACGCGGACGGACGCGCCGCTCGGCGCGGTGGGCGGGGCGGTCGGGCTGACGATCGTGGGCAACGTCCTCGACGCGGTGACGGCCCTCGGGTCGTGGCGCGAGTTCCTGCCCGCGCACTGGCAGTTCGCCTGGGTGGACGCCCTGCAGCCGCAGCTGGAGGGGGGCGGGATGGTCAAGGGCGCGGCGGTGTCGTTCTCGTACGCCGTCGTGCTGGTCGCGCTCGCGTTCCGGGGGTTCGCCCGCAAGGACGTCACCTCCTGAGGCGGAGGGGTCCGTAGGGAAGCGCCCGCGGGGCCGGCCGGTGGGAACCGTCCGGCCCCGTACGGCCGTTACGGGCGTTCGGGCGGTGGCCGCGCGGGGCCGGATTCGGCCGGGACGCGTCGCAAAAGGGGTGGACCGGGCGCGGAGGGGCTGTTTAGGATCAAGGTGACGGCATCGCGTGCCGGTCACCGACCGGGTGAGGCATGGAGGTGCCCGTGACGTGCCTTGCGGAGGCATTCACACATGTCCGTTCAGCTGAACCACACCATCGTCCACTCCCTTGACAACAAGGAGTCCGCCGCTTTCCTGGCGGACATCCTCGGTCTCGAGGTCGGTCCCGAATGGGGCCCGTTCGTTCCCGTGTCCACCGGTAACGGCGTGACCCTGGACTTCGCGACCATCCCGGCGGAATCCATCACGCCGCAGCACTACGCGTTCCTGGTCTCGGAGGAGGAGTTCGACTCCGCCTTCGAGAAGATCCGGGCGTCGGGGGTCGAGTTCTTCGCCGACCCGTACCAGAAGCACCCGGGCGAGATCAACCACAACGACGGGGGCCGCGGGGTGTACTTCCTGGACCCCGCCGGGCACGCGATGGAGATCATCACCCGCCCGTACGGCGGCTAGGCCGTTTCCTGAGGATCATCGGATCGTTGGTTGATGTGTGTCGTTGACTGATGCACAGTGGGCGCGGATTGAGCCGTTGCTGCCGGACAGATCGCCGAAGCGGGGTGGGCGGTGGCGGGATCACCGGCAGGTGATCGACGCAATCGCGTTCAAGTGCCGCACCGGGACGCCGTGGATGGACCTGCCAAAGCACTTCGGGTCGTGGAAGGGCGTTCACAACCGCCTGCGGATCTGGGCGGCCGACGGCACTTGAGCGAAAGTGTTCACCGCCCTGCTTGCCCGGGCCGACGCCGAGGGTGACGTGGAGTGGGTCGTCGCGGTCGATTCCACGGTCGTGCGAGCACATCAGCACGCTGCCGGGGCCCGTCAAAAGGGGCCGCGGTCGGCGAGCCAGTCGACCATGCCCTCGGACGCTCCCGCGGCGGACTGACCACCAAAATCCATCTCGCGGCCGACAGCCGGTGCCGGCCGCTCGCATTCGTCATCACGCCCGGGCAGGCGGGCGACGCACCCGCATTCGAGCAGGTCATGGCCAAGATCCGAGTGCCCCGCCCTATCGGCAGGCCTCGGACCACGCCGACTGCTGTCCTTGCGGACAAGGCGTATTCGTCACGGGCAATCCGACGTCATCTGCGGCGACGCGGGATCCGGGCAGTCATCCCAGAGCCTGCGGACCAGGCCGTCAATCGCAAGCGGCTCGGCCGCTGCGGCGGTCGGCCGCCGGCCTTCGACCGCGAGACCTACAAACAGCGGAACACCGTCGAACGCTGCATCAACAAGCTGAAGCAGTGGCGCGGCCTCGCCACCCGCTACGACAAGACGGCCACCATCTACCTGGCCGGACTGCACCTCGCCGCCATCTTCATCTGGTCAGCGAGGTGATCCGAAGGGAACGGCTCGGGCGACTGGCAGACCGTGGCTGGCGCCCAGGTGCGTGCGTCGGCTGCGGGCGACTGCGGCGGCCGCCGGCAGCAGTAGGGCCTCGTTCCCAGGAGAACGGTGAGGAGTTGCCCACTGGGCCCAACGGTGCCACGATCGAAACGAGGCCTTTGATCGTCGATGTTCATGCTGCGATACACCTCTTTCGAAGTTCCGAAGGAGAACGACGATGGCTCATCAGCCTGATGAGGGTCGGCCCGGCGATAGGTCTGGGCACGTCGAGGGTCCGCAAGATCCTATCGTCGACAGGCGTCGCCCTCAGCCCAGCGACCCCCCTGCTTCTGGTCAGAAAATCAGGGGATTCTTGGGTGATAGCGAACGGGACAGATGTAGACGCTTGTACTTCACTAAGAATCTCGACTATTACGCCGAATTCGCCGTGGATGACGTGCTGTATGCCGAGGTGATTTCCCCGGACCAGCTACCTTTCCGGGGCGAGCAAGCCACCGAAATTACACTCAAGGAAGGCACGGACGTCGTATACACCCGTAACCGTGTCGCGCGTTCATCCGACGAATTCGACCTGAATTTCCGGCGTCGGCCCAACCTGCGACCTCAGGCCGAGCAGGGATCAGAAGAGGGTACATTTTACCCGTGCCCGGAGACCTGCGGTACGTGCCCCGCGACCTGCATGGAGGTCTCGACCTGCATCGAGACATGCATGGGCGGCTACAGCTGCGAGTCCTACAGCTGTCTTGAGCTGTGCACTGAGGTCGGTTCGTGCGGAGAGACCAGGTGCACGGGATGCTGCCCGTTCCACACCGAGCAAGCGGGCTGCGGGCCGAGTGAAGTCGAGACCGCGTGCTTGGTGGTTGAGTGCCAGCACTGAATGCTCCCGCAGTTAGCTACGGAGGCCCAAGTGACTGAAGGTGAACTCGGCCTAACGAGCCTGGTCGCCGCTTCGCAATCGCCATGGAGGAGCGTCCTAAACGGGCAGCAACGTGATGCGGCACTTTCAGTGGCCCGAGAGGTCGCCGCACGCACCTCCGCTGGGGAGCGCATTGCCGCAGCGCTGAGCATGGCTGGCCAGCAGACGAGGTATCCCGAGGTCACGCGGTGGCTACCGTACTCTCTCGCATCGGGTGATGTAGGTATCGCTGTCCTCTGTTCGTATGTCGACCAGTGTCAGCCCGGCGATGGCTGGGACTCGGCCGGTCACGATTTTCTCGCCGCAGGCATCCTTGCCGCTGAAGAGATCGGCCTCCGCAACTCCGGCCTCTACGGCGGGCTGAGCGGCCTGGAATTCGCTGCGACGTCGCTCAGTCGGCACGGCACACGCTATCGGCGCTTGCTTGATGTCCTTGACGCCGAGTTGGCACCCCACCTCTTGGCAGGGGCGGAGAACCTGCGTGGGACTCAGGGGAGCATGCCGGTCGAGACCTTCGACCTAGTCTCCGGAGCCAGCGGAGTGGCGGCCCAGCTGTTGGTGCGCGATCGGCATCAACAACTGCCCGCGCTTCTGGATGGTCTCGTTCGACTGTCCTTGCCGACGGACGGAGGGCCTGGTTGGAGGACGCCGCCGGAATTTATGCACGAAGGCATGCGGCAGACGTTTCCGACCGGCAACCTAAACTGCGGACTGGCACACGGGATTCCAGGTCCACTGGCCGTGCTCTCCCTTGCTCTGCGGGCCGGATATGAGCAACCGGGCCAGGTCGATGCAGTGCAAGCCCTGGTTGGCTGGCTTCTGGAGCATCGCAGCGACGACGAATGGGGCATTAACTGGCCGTGCGCCATTCCTTGGCCGGACGATCGAAGATCACTGCCGCATGGCTGGCCACCACCGGCCCGGGGTGCCTGGTGCTATGGGAGCCCCGGCGTCGCCCGCGCCCTGTGGCTGGCAGGCGACGCGCTGGACGACGATGGTCTGAAGGGCTTCGCTGTGGAAGCTCTCGCCGCGGTCATGCGACGCCCCCTCGACGCCCGCTCCATCAACTCCCCGACGTTCTGTCACGGCGTAGCGGGCTTGCTTCAAGTCGTTCTTCGATTTGCGCACGACACGCATCTGAGGTTCCTAACAGAGGCAGCGGAGTTGCTCGTGAGCCAACTGCTGGCTGCCTTCGACCCCCGCAGACCGCTGGGATATGCAGCGCTGGAACCTGGTGACAACCCAGTGGATCGCGCCGGCCTCCTCGACGGAGCGGCAGGTGTCGCCATGGTGCTCCTAGCGGCCGCTACGGACACCGAGCCCACCTGGGACCGTCTGTTTCTGCTGTCATGAAGGAGGAACTCGCCTACCGTCCATTGGACTGGGCCATGATCAGGTCGCCACTTCTACCTGCAAACGTGGAAGCGGCCTCCAAACCACCCTTTAGCAATGGGTCACTGCTTCCTGATGATGCGCGGGCACGCCTTGCCGTACTGGTGGCCAGCCGCGACTTGACCGATGCGCTGGAACGCACGAGCCCACATGACCGAGCGGCGGCACGTGTCCGTGGCAAGCTCGTGCGGTACCTCATTCGCATGAGCACCAGGCCAACGCCGTTCGGCCTCTTCGCTGGCGTCGGCCTCGTGCATTGGGCAGAGGCCACGGACCTGGCTTTGGCGGCGACACCTATGCGGACCCGCACCCGTCCGGACATGGAGTGGCTGTCCAACTTGGTCATGTGCTTGGAACAGGACCCCGCCATTCGTGCCGAACTACGGCTCGTGACCAACCCCGCGACTTGCCTGCGCTCAGGGCGCATGTGGCTGACCGACGGCTTGGCCGCTGAGGCCTCGGTCCGTGCCACTGCGGCGGTCTGCCTGGTGCTAGAGGCGGCCCGTTCCCCGGCTACAGCCGGCCGTTTGGCGGACGTGGCCTGTCAGGTACCCGGTGCGTCACCCGGAAAGGCTCGCCTGCTTGTCGACCGGCTGCGGTCGGAGGGCTTCCTGCTCTCGGAGCTCCGACCGCCCCTGACCGGCTGTGATCCAACTTCCCACGTTTGGCGATGTTTGGAGGGGGTGGCAGGCGGCAAGGATGTGGCCGAGAAGCTCAAGGCACTTGCTGAGGACTTGGCCTCCTGGGACAGGCTCCCAGTCGAAGATCGGGTGCATCCCTGGCCTGGCCTGCTCCAGCGCGCAAATGAGTTGCATGCGGTCCCAGAACGCGGTGGCCCGTATCAGACCGATGCGGCACTCACTCTCCAGGGCAACAGTTTGCGAGCGACAGTGGGAACCGAGGCGGCCCGGGCTGCCGAACTCCTGCTTCGACTCAGCCCGTACCCAGCAGGAAATCCGCTACTGGAAGGATATCGGCGTGCCTTCCAGGCAAAGTACTCGCCGGGGTGCCAGGTTCCACTGCCAGAATTGCTCGATCCGGAGACAGGCCTGGGGTCACTGTCCGAATACCACGCGGATGGCGCGGCAACGCAGACTCCTCCTCGGCGAAGCCGGCTGCTACTTGACCTGGCTCTGCGGGCCAACCGGGATAACCAGGCAATCGTAGAGCTGACTGACGAACACATCAACGATCTTGCCATCTCGCCAGCTGCTTCGGACGACTACCCGCTTTCGCTGGAGCTGTCGCTCTTCATCGCTGCTGCCTCACCTGCGGCGCTCGATACCGGTGACTTCCAACTGGTTATCGGACCTAACGTAGGCGCAGCTGAGGCCGGGCGCCACCTCGGCCGGTTCGCTGACCTGCTCGGTCCCTCCGCGCATCGTGCGCTGGAGGAAACAGTGCGAGCAGAGGCCGAACTGGCACCCCATACTCTGCCAGTCGAAGTGGTCTACCAACCAGCGGCAGCCCGCTCCGCGAACGTTGCGATCCGGCCCACCCTGCGTACCCACGAGTGTGTTTTCGGCACTCTGCCTGGCGTGCCGTGGGAGCACGTCGTGCCGCTGAGCGAACTCGTAGTTAGTGTTCGTTCCGGTCGCTTTGTCGTGAGCTGGCCAGCCGTAGGCACCGACGTCGTGGCGGTGCAGGGACACATGCTTAACCCAGTGACAGCACCGCCTGCAGCTCGATTCTTGCTCGCTGCCGCGACTGATGGCCAGCGCCAGGTGAGCCCGTTCTCTTGGGGACCCGCGGCCAGCTTCCTCTTCCTGCCGCGAGTGCAGAGGGGGCGCATCGTTCTTTCTCCGGCCCAGTGGCGTATCGATCCAGCTGGCCCGCTCGGACGTGCGTCCCCTGACGGCTTTCCCGTCGCCGTTGCGGCCTGGCGCGCGGACTGGGCCGTCCCACGCTACGTCTATCTAGCCATGGGGGACAATCGCCTTCTACTCGATTTGGAACAAGGCCATCACCTCGACGTACTGAGAGAGGAACTGCACAGTATCGCCGACGGGCGATCGGCACTCCTTCAGGAAGGTCTGCCTGGACCCGAGCATGCCTGGCTTCCTGGTGAGACCGGGGGCCATATCAGTGAAATCGTCGTACCTCTCGTCCGTCGCCGACAGGCTGCATGTCGGACCGCGCCGTCTGTGCAGCCCCCCCACACCGTACGGACACCTGCACGCGCGCAACTGCGTCCGCCCGGCAGCGACTGGCTCTACCTCAAGCTCTATGGCAACCAGGGGCTGCAGAACGAGATAATCTCCGGCCCCCTGCGCAGCTTCGGAGAATTCGTCATGACTGCTGGGCTGTCCGACGGCTGGTTCTTCGTCCGCTACGCAGATCCGGAAGACCATCTCCGCATCCGATATCACGGCGACCCTGCCATGCTTCTCGGCCCTCTGCTGGGGCAAGCCTGCTCGTGGGCCGCCGATCTCCTGCACGACAGCATGTGCACCAGGTTCTCTTTCGAAACTTATGAGCCTGAGGTCGACCGCTACGGTGGTGAAGAGGGTATACGGGCCGCAGAAATGGTCTTCATGGCCGAGAGTCCCATTACTGCATCCATGCTGCATGCGACTGACGAGGGCCAGCTCTCCACTGATCTCCTGACCCTCGCCGTTATCAGTGTCGATGACCTCCTGGAGTCCATATCCATGACTGGTGACCAGCGCAGGGAGTTCTTCCGCGAAGCGGCTGCGCCATCTCAGGCCGGCGGCAACATATTCCGGGAGCGACAATTCGATCTGCGGCAGATCCTCGGCTGTCGTGGACAGCTGGAGCCAGCCGCGGCGCGGCTGCTAGATGCCCGCCGCAAAACACTGGCCCCAGCCGTTTCTCTTCTCGATTCCCTAGCCAATCGCAATCATCTAAACCGCACATGGACCGAGCTCTGCCAAAGCTATATTCATATGCACCTTAACCGCCTCCTCGGCGGCGATCGAACCCAGGAACACATTACACTTGACCTTCTTCGACGCACCCACGAGAGTCTCGCTCGATGCCCGTTGACTACGGAAGCACGACGATTCCGCCGGCCGGTATCCCGGCCGACTGATCGGCCGGGCGGGTAGAAAGTCAGCGAAGCTCACCTAGTATGATAATTGATCTTGTGGCAGGTCGAGGTGAATTGACGGTAGCGGAATGGCCGGACCGGTCTTCGCCGGCGAAGCCTAGAAGCAGCAGAACATCGTCGGACGCTGCATCAACAAGCTCTCACACCGTGGCAACGGCCTGGCCATCAGATATGACAAGGCCGCCACCATCTACCTCGCCGGACTCCACCTCGCCATCCTCATCTGGTCAGCGAGATGATCCGCAGGAAACGACCTAGCCGACTCGGAAGGGGCCCCCGGCGCTTGTGCGGCCGGGGCCCCTTTCCCGCCGGGCCGTGGGACCCTTTCCCGCCGGGCCCGCGCTCAGTCAGACGGCCCCCTCGCAGGCTTTGCGGGCGAGCAGGTGAACCTCCTGGAACTGCCGCCGGTCGGCGGGCCGCGGCTCGCGGACCATCCGGGCCGCCTCGGCCAGCCCCGACGCGCGCAGCAGCGCGGCGAGGCGGTCGGGCGACCACCGATAGGCCGGCGCGACCGCGTGGTCGAATACCTGAGCCGGGTGAGACGGATCGTCGTTGGCCCAGAAGCCGATCAGGAGATGGCCGCCGGGCGCCAGTACGCGGTGGAACTCCGCCAGGACGGCGGGGAGTTCCGGTGGCGGAGTGTGGATGACGGACCAACGGGAGAGCACTCCGCCCAGGACGCCGTCGGCGATGTCCAGCGCGACCATCGAGCCCACCTCGAACCGCAGACCCGGATGGGCCTCCCGGGCCAGCCCGACCATCGCGGGAGAGGCGTCGACGCCGAACACCGCCAGGCCCAACCCGGCGAGATGGGCGGTGACATGGCCGGGCCCGCACCCCAGGTCCGCCACCTGACCGCCGCCACCCTCACCGACCACCTCGGCGAAGGCAGCCAGGATCGCGCGGTCCAGGGGCCTGTCGCGCAGCTCGCCGCGGAACAGCTGCGCGTAGGTGGGGGCGAGGGCGTCATAGGCCTCGCGTGTGGCTCTGAAGGCGTCGTGTTCGACCATGCCCGCGAGGGTAGTTCCCACCGCAGGATCACAAACCGGTCACAGTCGCCACACAGCCACCCGGCCCCGGCGAACATGGCGCGATGCGCACACACCACACGATCGCCCTGCTCACCGCCGCGACCGGCCTCGCCCTCACCGCGTGCGACCCCGCGACCGGCGGCAGCGGCAACAAGCCCGCGGCGCCCGGCGGGGCCGCCCCGAGCTCCGCTTCGCCCTCTGCTCCCCCGCCCTCGGCGAAAAAGACGGCCACGCTGCCGGACCTCGTCGGCAAGGGCCTCCAGACCGCGCAGGACGAGGCGCAGGCCGCGGGGTTCCACGTACTCACGTCCCACGACGCGCTCGGTCGCGACCGGCTCCAGGCACTCGACCGGAACTGGAAGGTCTGCTCCCAGACCCCGCCCGGCGGCGCGAGCGCCGACACCGGCACCACCGTCGACTTCGGCGCCGTCAAGCTCGAGGAGACCTGCCCCGCCGCGGACGCGCCCGCCCCCGGGCCCGCCGGCGCCACCATGCCGGACTTCGTGGGCCAGGGCATGAAGGCCGTCCGCGCCGCACTCCCGGGCAACGCGTCGATCACCGTGAAGGACGCGGTGCAGAGCCGTATGGTCCTCCAGGAGTCCAACTGGAAGGTCTGCTCGCAGGACCCGAAGGCCGGAACAGCGCTGAACGGCCGGCCCGTCGCATTCACCGTCGCCAAGACCGAAGAAACCTGCCCCTGACCTCCCCTGACCACCTGCTCTGTTGCCGTTTCGGGGACGGTGCGCGGCGGCGTGGCGCATGCTGGAGCGGACGGCAGCGTCAGGGCTGGGGGTCGGCGTGAGTGGTGGCGGGCGTGCGCGGACGGGTTCGGTCGTCAGTGGGTCCGCGGCGGCGGCGACGTGTGCGCTGGGGGTGGTGACGAACTACGCCGCGAGCGCGGTGCCGGACTGGGCGTCCCGTCCGTGGGTGGTGTGGTCGGTCTTCGGTGTGCTGGCCGTAGGCGCCATGGGGTTGGGGCTGGTCAGCCGCCGGCTGGACGCCACCGGGTCCCCGATGAGCCGTGGACAGGCGAGGCCGGTGCCCGCGGGGCGGGCCCCGGTCGCCGGCATGGCGTCCTTGCGCGCACCTCAGAGCGCGGGCCCGGTCCGCGGCCGTGACGGCGAACTCGACTCCCTGCGCGCGCTGCTGGCCCGGCCGGAGGGGAGGTACGCCGTCGTGGGCGGGGTGGGCGGGATCGGCAAGACCACGCTGGCCTCCGCTCTGGCCGGTGTCGCCCGGGCGGAAGGCCGGAGCGTGTTCTGGATCCGCTGGCGCGGCACGGAAGAGCTGGCCGAGCAGATGACCCGGGCCGCGCTGGCGTGCGGCCTTCCCGAGACCCGCCTCGAGGAGGCCCGGGCGGGGCGGGCCGGGCTGCCGGACGTGGTGTGGGAGCAGCTGGAGCGGACCGCCGCGTGGCTCCTGGTCATCGACAACGTGGACACCCCGCAGGCCGTCGGTCCCGACGGGGAGGCGGTGGCGTCCTACCGGGGGTGGATCCGGCCCGGCGGCCGGGGCCTGCTCCTGGTCACCAGCCGCAACACCGACCCCGCGGTGTGGGGCCCGAGGGCCATCGTCCACCGCGTCGCCCCGCTGGAGCCCGCGGCCGGCGGCCAGGTCCTGTGCGACGCGGCGCCGCACGCGGGGACCCCCGAAGAGGCACGGGCACTCGCGGACCGGCTGGGCGGCCTGCCACTGGCCCTCCATGCCGTGGGCCGTTACCTGGCCGCCACCGGCAGCCGCCATCACACGTTCACCGCTTACGCCGCCGCTCTCGACACCCAGCTGGGGACCCTGCTCGGCGCACCGCATCCCCGGGCGGGCGACCCGGACGTGGGACGGACCCTCGTACGGCACACGTGGGAGCTGTCCCTGGACCAACTCGCCGCCGACGGCCACCCGCTGGCACGGCCGGTGCTGCGACTGCTGTCCCTGCTGGCGGCGGCGCCCGTCCCTGTCTCCCTCCTCACCCCGGAACTGGTGACCGGAGCCACCGGGCGCCAGACCGGCGTGACCGAGGTGGAGGCCGCGCTCAACGGCCTGCACACCTACGGACTCCTCGACACGCCCGCACACCATGACGGGCACCCCGCCCTCGGGCTGGTCGTCCTGCACCCCGTGGTGCGCGAGATCACCGCCCACGCCCACACCGCCGAATCCACCGACCCGTACCGCTACCAGCGCGCCCTCGTCAGCCGCCTGATCGAGGCGGCCCGCGGGGTGGCGGAGGCCCGGAGCGCCGACTGGGACAGGGCCCGCCTCCTCGCCCCTCACCTCCTCGCCGCCACGGCGCACCCCGCCGAGGAGCACCACCGCGACCTCGCCGACGCCGCCGACCACATTGGCCGATCCCTCACCGAGGGAGGCGCCTACGGCACCGCGCTACAGCTACGCCAGGCGGCGCACCGGATCACCGCCCGCTCCTCGGGCCCCGACCATCCCGACACCCTGGACAGCCGGAACGACCTCGCCAACGCGCTCGACCTCTTCGGCCGCCACCAGGAGGCAGCCGACCTGCACCAGCAGGTCCTCACAGCACGCGAACGCATCCTCGGCGCCGACCACCCCGACACCCTGCTCAGCCGCAGCAACCTCGCCAACGCCCTGGACCACCTCGGCCGGCACCAGGAGGCGGCAGACCACCACCGGCACGTCCTCGCCACCCGCGAACGCGTCCTCGGCCCCGACCACGTACACACCCTGCACAGCCGCAACAACCTCGGCCTCGCCCTCGGCTACCTCGGCCGGCACCGAGAAGCAGCCGGCTTCCACCGGGAGGCCCTCTCCGGGTACGAACGCGCCCTCGGAGCCGATCACCCTGACAGCCTGAACAGCCGCAACAACCTCGCGCTCACGCTCGACCACCTCGGCCGGCACCGGGAAGCGGCCGATCTCCACCGCCAAGTCCACGGCACGTACGAGCAGCTCCTCGGACCCGATCACCCCGACACGCTGCACAGCCGCGACAACCTCGGGCTCGCGCTCGACCACATCGGCCGCCACCAGGACGCGGTCGACCTCCACCGCCAGGTACTCGGCGCCTATGAACGCACCCTCGGGGCGGCGCATCCCAGCACCCTGACCTGCCGCAGCAACCTCGGCCTCGCGCTGGAGCACCTCGGGCACCCCCACGAGGCCGCCGAACTCCACCGGCAGGTCCTCGCCGCTCGCGAAGGCGTCCTCGGCCCCGATCACCCCCACACCCTCCAGAGCCGCGCCCACCTGGCCACAGCCCTGACAGCCGCCCGACAAGCCGACACGACGTCGCGGCCCCCCAGAAGGCGCCGCTTTCCCACCATCCGCCGAACCTAGGGATGCCGTCCGGCGGGCCCGGCTCCCGTGGAGAAGTGCGCACCGGAGCGGCACACCTTCGCGGTGCTCCGTCACGGCACCTGTTACGAACCCCGGCCGGCCGCTGCCGTCATCCGTTCATCGCGTCGGCATGCCGCCATGAGGACTGTTCACGACCATGGCCAGTGAGCCTGCGGCAAGGTAGTGGTGATCCGGGAAGTACTCGATGTGCTGGTGCCCGCCGTCGTCCATCTCCGCGATCGACTGGAGTTCGCCGGCGAGGGCCGTCAAGGCCGGTCGGTCACCCTCGATGAGCAGGGCGCCGCGCTCCGGGTCGACTCGCATGTGGACACCCGGGCCGCTGGTGCTCGCCACCTCGACCGAAGCCAGTTCAGTGCCCCCGAAACTCGGTTCGGCCGAGGCGGTGGTTTCCATGCTGCCCTTCCCCGCGACGAGGGCGCGGGCCAGGGCGACGAGTTCCGCCGCACCGCCGGAGACGTCCAGCCCCTCATCGGGAAAGAGCAGAATCCTCATCCGCCACGACCCCTTCGGTTCCCCGGGAGAAGACGGAACGGACCCCGGGAGGGGTCTCCCGGGGTCCGTTCCGCACGAGCGGTCTGCTCGGGTTCGGCAGGGGTAGCAGGATTCGAACCTACGACATCTGGTTTTGGAGACCAGCGCTCTGACCAGCTGAGCTATACCCCTTCGGCGGGACCCACCTTGCCATGAAGCGGCTCGGAGATCCAATCAATAACCCACCTCCAGATGGGTGGGCGGGCAGGCGGCGGTGGCGGCCGGCGGGGGTGCGGAGGATCGTGGGCGGGGAGGGGGCCGGTAGCCGTTGCGGGAGGAGGAGCCGTGCGTCGCCGTCGTGCGGGGCGCCTGGTGGGGCCCCTCGTCATCCTGCTGCTGGCCGGCGCCGGCCCCGACGGCTCCGGCGAGACCGTCTCCCTCGACGGGGACCGGCCCGGGGAGCGGCTCGACGTCACCCTGACCCGGGTCGTCGACCCCGCCGGCACCGCGGACGCGGACCGCCTGGTGGCCGTGGAGCTGCGCCTGGAGAACACCGGGACGGTGGCGTACCGGGACTCCCCGGCTCCGGCCGCGCACCTCCTGGACACCGCGGGGCAGCGGTTCACCGGGCTGGACACCGCGACCGGCGCCGGGCCCAGCCTGCCCGGCACGCTCACCCTGGCCCCCGGGGACTCGGCGTCCGGGTTCGTCACGTTCCGGCTTCCGGCGGGCGCGAGCCTTGCCGCCGTGCAGTTCGCGCTCGACACCGGCCGCGGTGACGACGTCGGCCAGTGGAGTCTGCCGTGAGGGCGGAATCAGCCGGAAGTTCCCTTGACGCGTGTAGTGACTTAGCCGACGTTCACCAGTAGAACTTGTTCCCACTCCATCGAGAGTGAGGAACGTCACATGAGTGACAAAGACCTGCACAGCAAGGTGTCCAGGGGTGTTTCCCGACGCGGATTCATCGCTGGAACAGGTTCTATTCTCGGAGCGGTGGCGCTCGCGGTCAACGCCACGCCGACCCACGCGGATTCCGCCACCGCCCCCTCCGCCATCCCGAACGCGCCCCTCGAATCCGGGGCCCGCGTCCCCGTACTCGTGATCGGCACCGGCTACGGCGGCTCCGTGGCAGCGCTGCGGCTCGCCCAGGCCGGTGTCCCCGTGCACATGGTCGAGATGGGCATGGCCTGGGACACCCCCGGCAGCGACGGCAAGATCTTCGCCAACACCACCAAGCCCGACTACCGCTCGTACTGGCTGCGCACCAGGACGAAGGCGCCGCTCAGCAACTTCCTCGGCTTCCCCATCGACAAGGACGTCCCCCGGTACACGGGCATTCTCGATGCCGAGGAGATGGGCGGGATCATCGTCTACCAGGGCCGCGGCGTCGGCGGCGGCTCGCTCGTCAACGGCGGCATGGCCGTCACCCCCAAGCGGCAGAACTTCGCCGCCATCCTCCCCTCCGTGGACGCCGAGGAGATGTACCGCACGTACTACCCCCGCGCCAACGCCGGGCTCGGGGTCGGCCTCGTCGACCCGGACTGGTTCGAGACGGTGGACTGCTACCAGTTCGCCCGCGTCGGCCGCAAGCACGCCCAGCGCTCCGGCTTCCCGTTCGTCTTCGTGCCCGACGTCTACGACTGGGACTACATGAAGCAGGAGGTGGCCGGGACCGTCCCCAAGTCCGCGGTCGACGGCGAGATCCTGTACGGCAACAACGCCGGGAAGAAGTCCCTCCAGAAGACCTACCTGGCCGCCGCCCGGGCGACCGGCAAGGTGAGCATCTCCCCGCTGCACCGGGTCACCACCGTCTCCCCCTCGGACGGTGGCGGCTACACGGTCGTCATGGAGCAGCTCGACACCGGCGGCGCGATCACCGCCACCAAGACCGTCACCGCGGACCGGGTGTTCTTCGCGGCCGGCAGCGTCGGGACCAGCAAGCTGCTGGTCCGGCTGAAGGCCACGGGCGCCCTGCCGCGCCTCAACGACGAGGTGGGCAAGGGCTGGGGCGACAACGGCAACGTCATGTGCGGCCGCGCGAACCACATGTGGGACCCCACCGGCAAGGTGCAGGCCTCCATCCCCTGCGGCGGCATCGACAACTGGGACGCGGGCGGCGCCTTCGCCGAGGTGGCCCCGCTGCCGACGGGGATCGAGACGTACGCGTCCTTCTACCTCTCCATCACCAAGAACCCGAACCGGGCGCAGTTCTCCTGGAACGCGGCGGCGGGCAGGGTCGAGCTGAACTGGCAGACGGCGTGGAAACAGCCGTCCATCGACATGGCGAAGACCATCTTCGACAAGATCAACGCCAAGGAGGGGACGATCTACCGCACGGACCTCTTCGGGACCAGCAAGATCTGGGGCGACCACCTCACGTACCACCCGCTGGGCGGCGCGGTGCTGGACAAGGCCACTGACAACTACGGCCGGCTGCACGGCCACCCGGGCCTGTACGTCATCGACGGAGCGCTGATCCCCGGCAACACCAGCGTCAACCCGTTCGTGACGATCACGGCGCTCGCGGAACGGAACATCGAGAAGATCATCGCCACCGACCTCTGAGGGGGCCGGTCCCCGGGGCCGTCCGGTTCCACCGGGCGGCCCCGGGGCCGTGCGGCGGCCCCGGCGCGGTGGTTCAGCCGGCCGGCAGCACACAGACGCTGTCGAGGCCCAGGACGTGGTTGAGCCGGCCGAAGGCGAGCCAGGAGCCGATGCTCATGCTCAGCTCGACGATCTCCAGCTGGCTGTAGTGCGCGGTCATCCGCTCCCAGAACTCCTCGTCGAGGTTGTGGTGGTCCAGGGCGTAGCGCTCGGCGTATTCGGCGGCGAGCCGGGTGCGGTCGTCGAAGGCGTCGGTCGTGCGCCACGCGGTCACGGCGTCGGCGAACTCCTCCTCGACCTTCTCCCCGTCCCGGTCCGTGCGCCAGTCGAGGCAGAAGACGCACCCGTTGATCTGTGCGATGCGCAGCCGCGCGGCCTCGAACTCGCGCAGGCCGAGGGTGGTGTGGGCGTACACCGACAGGGAGAAGTTGGCCGCGGCCATGCCGATGCCGGGGACCATGTCCCCCCACACGTACTCGATCGGGTGCTGCCCCTCGGGGACGTCGATCCTCATGGCTGTTTCCTTCCGAGTTTGCCGACTGCGGGCCGCAGCGGGATGTCGAGGGCGTCGTAGAGTCCGGGTCCGGCGGCCACGAGCCAGTCGATGGCCCCCACCAGCCGTCCGACGGCGGTGGCGTTCCCCCCGGCCGAGCGGTTCCCGCCCTCGTCGGTGGCCTCGACGGTCACCTCGATGCGCGGGCGGCCCTCGATGACCACCCGGTGGGCTCCGGCCCCGCCGTCGGGCGGGGAGGGCCAGTCGGGGGCGCAGGAGGCGTGGATGCGGGTGACGTGTTCGATGACGATGCGGGGCTCGCCCGCGACGATGCCCTGGACCTCGAAGCGGATGGCGCCCTGGGTCCCGGCCGCGAACTCGCCCATCGAGGGGGTGGTCACCGTGGTGTCCAGGGCGCGGCGCTGCGAGGTCTCGCGGATGTCGTCGAGCTCGACGCCGAGGGCGCGGGCCATCATCCGGATCTGGCCGCCCCAGACCATGGTGGGGACCGAGGGCATGAGCATCATCGGCTCGTGGTCCATGGGGTGTCCCATGCCGACGAGGTGGCGTACGGAGTCCGGCTGGTCGTAGGTGGAGTAGTCGAAGATCTCCTGGCAGCGGATCGCGTCCACGGTGGTGCCGAGCCCGCTCAGCAGCAGCGGGAGCACGTCGTTGCCCCAGCCGGGATCGACGCCGGAGCCGAAGAACGAGCCGCCGCCCTCGGCGATGGCGGCCAGCACCGGGTCCCGGAACTCCGGCGGGGCGCTGCGGTGGTCGTAGAGGGGGTAGAGGGCGGGGCTGACGACGGCCGCCCCGGCCGCGACGGCCCGGGTGATGTCGGCGAGCGCGTCGTCGGGGCGGACGTCGCCGGAGGCGGCGTAGACGAGGCCGGCCGGGCGGGCGGCGAGCACCGCTTCGGCGTCGTCGGTGGCCGCCACCCCCAACCGGTGGCCGAGTCCGGCGAGTTCGCCGGCGTCGCGGCCGACCTTGGCGGGGTCGTGGACGATGACTGCCGTGAGTTCGAGCGCCGGGTGGGCGTCGACGGCGCGGATCGCCGCGCGGCCGACGTTGCCGGTGCCCCAGACCACCGTGGGAATCATGCGCGGAGGGTAGCGAGGGGGCGTGGAGGTGCCCAGCGTCGTGAAGGAGGTTTTTCGGACGGGCGGGCCGGCGGGGCGCGCCCGTGGCGGACACCCCCTTGACCAGGGTGGTCCAGACCAATACTTTCCGGGGGGCGGGCGCCGCCGGTGCAGGGCCGCGCCCGTCCCCGCACGGCTCAGGAGCACCATTCCCCCGCATCCGCAAAGGAAGCCCATGCGCCGCAGCATGCCCGGCAGGCCGGCCGCCGCCGGCTACCTCTCCCTGGGCGGCACGGCCGGCAAGCTCACCCACGTGAACCACGCCTTCGCCGGCATCGGTGCCGACGGCAGGCGCTTCACGGGGAACGCGCCCGGCGAGGCGGACGCCTGGGCCGACTACGCGCGCCCGCTGGACGCGGCGGACTCCGTGTTCGACGGCATCGACCCGGACCGGGAGTGGTTGGGCTCGGCCGGTGACACCGACACGGAGTTCCGGCCGCAGGACGAGCAGAACTTCGCGGAGCTGGTGCACGGGTTCCGCACGCAGCTCGACGAGGAGCTGAAGCCACTGGTCGCCTCCGGCGCCTTCCAGGTGCACCGCGATCCGCGCGCGGGCCACGCCTGGCTCTTCGACGGCACCACCCTGTGGACGCACGACGACCAACAGGTGCTGCGGACGAAGGCCCGGTACGTCCACCAACACGCCCTGGGCGGGGCCTGTTCCGCTCCCTGGACGCCGACACCCCCGACGGCGGGCCGGCCGCGGCCGTCGACCAGGGCCTGCTCGGCCGCTGATCCGGCGCCGCCGGGCCGCGGAATCCGGCCGGCCCGGCGGCGCCCCTCCACGTACCCTGCCGGGCATGGGGAACTCGACGGTACGGGCGGTCAACCGGCTCACGGCGCGCTGGGCCGCCGCGGCCTGCGACGGGGACGGGGGCGGGGGCACGGTCTTCACCGCGGCCGGGGTCTGGCCGTTGCTCGCCTTCCTGGCGGGCGGTGCGGCCGGCCCGGCCCGGGCGGAGCTGGCGGAGGCGCTCGGCGTACCCGCCGGGGAAGCACCGCGGGCCGCGCGGGACCTGCTCGCCGCACTGGCCGGCGTACGGGGCCTGCGGGCGGCGACCGGTCTGTGGGCCGCGGCGGACCTGCCGCTGGAGCGTGCCTGGACGGACGGGGTCGCTCCGGACGCCCTGGGCACGCTGACCGGCGACCGGGACCGCGATCGCACGATGCTGGACGCGTGGGCCGCCGAGGGGACCGGCGGCCTCGTCGAGCGCATGCCGGCCGCCCTGCCGGAGGGCCCGGACGCGGCGAGACTGGTGCTGGCTTCGGCGCTCGCGCTGCGGCTGAAGTGGCTGCGGCCGTTCGGGCAGACGGCCCGTGAGGTGGAAGAGGGGCCCTGGGCGGGCCGGTCCCTGCTGATGCTGTACCGCAGCACCTCCCTGCCGGACCGGGTCAGGGTGGCGCACGGCTCCGGCGGTCCGGTCACGCTGTTCGAGGTCGTGGGGGACACCGGGGTGGACGTCCACCTCGTCCTCGGCGAGCCCGACGCCGCGCCCGGCGAGGTGCTCGGCACCGGGATCGAGGCCGCCACGCGGGCGCGCCCGTCGACCGGCGCGAGCCTCCTGCCCCTGGGGAACCCCGGCCCGGGCCTGTCCGTCACGATGGTTCCCGCCCTGTCGCCGGCGCCCCGGCTCGACGTGGAGACACCGGCCTTCGAGATACGGGCCGAGCACGATCTCCTGGACCACGCCCGGCTGTTCGGCCTCGGCGCGGCCTGCGACAACGGCTCCGGCCATTTCCCCGGCATCAGCCCCGAGCCCCTGGCCGTCGGCTCGGCGCGCCAGTCGGCGCTCGCCCGCTTCCACGCGACGGGATTCGAAGCCGCCGCGGTGACGGCGATCGGCCTCTCGGTGGGCAGCCCGCCCCGCTTCCCCTACCGCGTCCGCCGGGCGGCACTGGCCTTCCACCGCCCCTTCGGCTTCCTGGCCGTGCACCGCACCTCCCGCCTCGTCCTGTCGGCCGGCTGGGTCACGGAGCCGGTCCCCTACCTGCCCCCGGCGGAGGAGGAGTGGGAGGACGGGGAGGAAGAGGAGTGGGCGCCGGCAGCCGCGCGGCCAGCGCGGCCGTCTCGGTGAAGGAGGGCACGCGGCCCGTACCGCCGCGGGCCGTCACCGACAGGGACGCCGCCGCCGCGCCGTAGGCCACCGCCAGGGCGAGAGGGTCGCCCAGGGCGAGGCGGGCGGTGGTGGTGCCGGTGAAGCAGTCCCCGGCACCGGTGGCGTCGACGGGCGCCGCGACGGCGGGGACGGGGTGGTACGCCGCCCGGGTGCCGTCGTCCAGCAGCAGCCGCCCCGCTCCCGCGGTGACGGCCACCGCACCTGCCCCCAGGGCCCGGTAGCGGGCGGCGGCGGCCTCGGGGTCGGCGGTGTCCACCAGGGCGAGGGCGTCGGCCGGGCAGGAGGTCTTCAGCAGCCCGGTCAGCGGGGCGATCTCCGCGAGCAGGGACCGGGCTTCGGCACGCCCGGTCAGCCGGGGACGGTGGTTGGGGTCGTACGTGACGTGCCCGCCCGCCGCCCGGACGGCCCGGGCGGCGGCCAGCACCGCCGCGCGGCTGCCCGGGGAGAGCGCGCCGGTGATGCCGCTGGTGATCAGCGCCCGGCAGCCCGTCAGCAGCGGCAGCCAGGCCTCGACGCGGGCCGGGGAGAGGGTGGAGCCGGCGCTGTGGGTGCGCCAGTACACGAATTCCCGGTCGCCGTCGGGGTCCGCCGAGAGCAGGTAGGCCCCGTTGGGCCGGGGGGAGCGCTGGACATGGGTGACGTCGACGCCCAGCTCGGCGGCCCGGCGCAGCAGCGGGACGCTCAGCTCGTCCTCGCCGACGACGGTGAGCAGGGCGGTCCGGGCCCCGGCCGCGGCGGCCGCCGCGGCGGCGTTGAGGGCGTCGCCGGAGTAGGAGATCCGGGCGGCGGTGCCGTCGGCGGCCGAGCGCAGGGCGGTGCCCGCGTGGATCTCGACCAGGACCTCGCCGAGGACGAGGACGTCGTAACCCGGGGAGGCCATCGTCAGCACTCCTGCCCGCAGCAGGGGCCGGCCAGCTCCGCGAACAGTGCCGCCAGCTCCCCCGGGTCGGCGGGCAGGCCGCTGCCGATGCCGACGGCGCTCGCGCCCGCGTCGAGCCACCGGCGCACCTCGCCGGGCCGGATCCCGCCGGTCGGCACCAGCAGGGCGTCGGGGAGCACGGCCCGCAGGGAGCGGATGAAGTCCGGGCCGCCGACGTGGGCCGGGAACACCTTCGCCGCTCCGGCGCGCCGGACGGCGGCGGCGATCTCGCCGGGGGTGAACCCGCCCTCCACGAACGGCACCCCGCGCCGCGAGGCGGCTTCGCGGGCCTCGGGGGCGGGGTACGGGGAGACGAGGAAGGCGGCCCCGGCGTCGAGGGCGTCCTCGGCCTGGGCGGTGGTGGTGACGGTGCCCACCCCGATGACCGCGCGCCGCCCCCGCGCGTCCCTCATACCCGCGGCACGGGCGACCGCCCGGACCCAGCCGGGGGTGGAGGTGGTGAGCTCCACGGCCCGGCAGCCGGCGCCGAGCAGCTCCCGGGTGGCCCGCTCGGCCTGCCCGGCGTCGGCGCTGCGCAGCACCGGGAGCAGCCGCTGTGCGGCCAGTACCGCGTACGGATGGCAGGACACAGCACCCTCCCGGCTGTTCCGCCCCGCTGAACGGGACGCACTCCCAAGGAACTTGATGGTCTAGACCATACACAGCACCCGCCTCCGGGTCACCCCCGCACCGGCCCCGGCGGCGATCCGTCATGCTGGCCTGCGACACCACGCGCACCCCGGGGGGACCATGCGACACCGCACCGCCATCACCGCCGCCACCGGCACCCTGCTCGCCCTCGCCCCGCTCACCGTCTGCACCGGCGGCGGAGCCCCGTCGGAGGCGGCCGCACCCTCGACCACACCCAACCCGCCGAGGGAGCGCGGCCCCCGCGTCCAGTACGCGCCCGAGAGCCTTGACGAGCCGTTCGACTGGGTCGTTCCCGCCGCCCCGGGCGCAGCTGCGACCGGTTCCTGAGCCTCGGGAAAAAAATCTTCCGGATAACCGTTATCCGGTCCCCGCTCGACGGTCTCCCAGTTGTCGGGCAACATCGACCGCCGGTACGGACAGGGACTTTCACATGAGTACACAGCACACGGCAGAGCTGGTGGCAGCGGCCCGCGCGGGTGATCCCCGCGCGCAGGACGAGCTCGTCAGCGCCCACCTGCCGCTCGTCTACAACATCGTCGGGCGGGCCCTGAACGGGTCCGTCGACGTGGACGACGTCGTGCAGGACACCATGCTGCGGGCGCTCGACGGGCTGGGCGGCCTGCGGACGGACGAGAGCTTCCGGTCCTGGCTGGTGGCCATCGCGATGAACCGCGTACGGGCGCACTGGCAGGCGCGCAGCGGCGGTCCGGGCGACAGCGGGCTGGAGGCCGCCCACGACGTCGCCGACCCGGGCGCCGACTTCGCCGACCTGACCGTCGTACGGCTGCACCTGTCCGGTCAGCGCCGCGAGACCGCCCGGGCCACGCGCTGGCTGGAGCCCGACGACCGGGCGCTGCTGTCGCTGTGGTGGCTGGAGTGCGCCGGTGAGCTGACCCGGGCCGACGTGGCCGCCGCGCTGGAGCTCACCCCGCAGCACACCGCGGTGCGGGTGCAGCGGATGAAGGCGCAGCTGGAGTCGGCCCGGGTGGTGGAGCGGGCGCTCGACGCCCAGCCGGTCTGTGAGGGGCTGCGGGCGATGACGGGCACCTGGGACGGGCGGCCCTCCGCACTGTGGCGCAAGCGAATAGCCCGGCACGCCCGCGAGTGCCTGCGCTGCTCCGGGCTGTGGAACGGACTGGTCCCGGCCGAGGGGCTCTTGGCCGGCCTCGCGCTGGTCCCGGTGACGGCGGCGCTGCTGGCGGGCGTACGGGCCGCCGCGGCCGCCGGCCACACCCCGGCGAACGTGGCCTTCGCCGACGCGGCCACCCAGCTCTCGCCGGTCGTGTCGGGCCCGGGCCGCGCCGCCCGGCGCAAGGGCGGGGAGTCCGCCGGCGCCGCGGACGGCCCGGCCGGGCGCGCCGGGCAGCGCAGGCGGCGCCGGAACCGGCGCCGGGCGATCGGCGGCGCGGTGGTCGCCGCGTGCGTCGCGGGCGGCGGGCTGGTCTACCTGGGCCAGCTGCCCGGTTCGCGCGGCGCCGAGGCGGGCGGGGCGCCCGCCTCCCCGCTGGCCGCGCTCTCGGCGCCCGACTCCGGCGCGCCGCAGCCCTCGGGCTCCGGCTCCGCCTCGCCGTCGCCGTCCGCTTCCGCGTCGGCCTCACCCTCCCCGTCGGCCTCCGCTTCGGCCTCTCCCCCGCCCTCGGCGAGCGCCGCGAAGACCTCGGCGGCCCCCGCCCCCACCAAGGGCAGCGCCCGGCCCCCGGCCCCGCCCGCCCCGGGACCCGCTCCGGCGGGAGTGGCGGGGCAGGTCATCGCGCTGGTCAACTCCGAGCGGGCGGCGGCCGGCTGCGGGCCGCTCAAGGAGGACGCGCAGCTGCGCGACGCCGCCCAGGGGCACTCCGACGACATGGCGCGGCGGGACTTCTTCTCGCACACCAACCCCGACGGCGCCGACCCGGGGGCGCGGACGACGGCCGCCGGGTACCGCTGGTCGACGTACGGGGAGAACATCGCCAAGGGGCAGCAGACCGCGCAGGACGTGATGGACTCCTGGATGAAGAGCCCGGGCCACCGCGCCAACATCCTCAACTGCTCCTTCAAGGACATCGGGGTGGGCATCCACTCGGGTGCGGGCGGCCCCTGGTGGACGCAGAACTTCGGCGCCCGCTGAGCCGGTCCGCGCGGCATCCTCCTTTTGACTCAGAATGCGGGCAAGATAGAGGCTGGAGCCGAACAGGCAGATCAAAGCAGGCGAGGTGGGGTGCATGGCGAGGAAGGAGCTGCGCCCTCATCAGCGCGAGGCGGTCGACGCCGTCGTGCGCGCCCTGCAACTGCCCGCCACCGGCCGGGTGCCCGAGCGGGGCCTGCGGACCCAGGTGATCATGGCCACGGGGTCCGGCAAGTCCCTGGTCGCCGTGCGCTCGGCCGAGGAGCTGCGGGCCGGCCGGGTACTCGTCCTGGTGCCCTCCCTCGATCTGCTCGTGCAGACGGTCGCGGCCTGGCGGGAGGGGGGCCGCACCGGCCGGGCGCTCGCGGTGTGTTCGCTGCGCGGCGAGGACGCGGGGGTGCCCACCACGACCGCTCCGCTGCAGCTGGCCCGGTGGGGGTCGCGGCCGGTGGAGCGGTTGACGGTGTTCGCGACGTACGCCTCGCTGGGTCTGGGCACCATCGAGCGGGCGCATCTGGCCGGACTGCCGCCGTGGGACCTGGTCGTGGTCGACGAGGCGCACCGCACCTCCGGCCGGATCGGCAAACCCTGGGCGGTGGTGCACGACAACGTCCGGATCCCCTCGGTCCGGCGGCTGTACATGACGGCGACGCCGCGCGTGTGGCGCGACGGCGAGGAGGCCGACGAGGCGGAGGAGGCCGAGGGGCCGGAAGGCGTGGAGGAGCCCGAGGGGGCCGGCGCGCACGCGGCGGAGACCGCCGGCGGCGCGGAGCCACGGGGCCGGGGCGAGCTCGTCGCGTCCATGGAGGACGATCCGCAGGGGCCGTTCGGGGCCCGCTGCTACACCCTGTCCCTGTCGGAGGCCATCGATCGGGGCATCTGCGCCCCGTACCGGGTGGTGTGCGTGGACGTCAGCGACCCCGGGTTCCAGTCGGCGGTGCTGCTCGGCGCCGACGGCCGCTCGGACCGGGTGCGCGGGATGCGGCTCGCGGCGCTCCAGGCGGCGCTGGTGAAGGCGGCCGCGGATCAGGGGTTCCGCCGGACGCTGGTGTTCCACCACCTGACCAAGGAGGCCGAGGCGTTCGCGGCGGGGCTTCCGGCCGTCGCGGCCCGGCTGCGGGTGACGAGCCGGTCGGCGGTGCCGGTGTATCCGCGTACCGTCTGGGCGGACTGGCTGTGCGGGCAGCACACGGCGGCGCACCGGCGCCGGGTGCTGGAGGCGTTCGCCGCCGACCGGGTCGCCGACAAGGCCTTCCTCGGCAGCGTCCGCGTCCTGGGCGAGGGGGTCGACACGAAGGAGTGCGACTCCGTCTTCTGGGCGGACGTACGCGGCTCCATGCCGGACCTGGTGCAGGCGGTGGGCCGGGCGCTGCGGATGCGGCCGGGCGAGGGGAAGGTGGCCTCCCTGGTGGTGCCGGTCCTGCTGGGTCCCGGCGAGTCACCGGAGTCGATGCTGACGTCACGGGCGTACGGGGACCTCGCGCGGCTCCTGGAGGCGCTGAGGGCGCACGACTCGAGGCTGGTGGAGGCCCTGGCGCAGCCGCAGGCGCCGAGCGCGGCGGCGAAGGCCCCGGCGACGGCCGGGCCCGGTACGGGTCCCGGCGCGGGTGCCCGGGCGCTGCTGAGCTTCTCCACGCCCCGGGATCCGGCGCTGCTTGCGGCCTTCATCCGGCTGCGCGTGCTCAATCCGGAGCACAGGCAGTGGCGGCGCGGGGTGGAGGCGGCGCGGGTCTACGCGGCGTCGGCCGGGGACCTCAAGGTGCCGTTCGCCTTCAAGGTGCCCGAGGCCCCCGGGCCGTGGCCGGCGGCGCTGGCGGGGTTCCCGCTGGGCCAGTGGATCGCGGACGCGCGGCGCACCTACCGCAGGGGCGCGCTGGGCCGGGAGAGGACCCGCGAGCTGGAGGAACTCGGCATGGTGTGGAGCCATTTCGACGTGGCCTTCGAGGAGGGGCTCGCGGCGGCCCGCGCCTGGGCCGCCGAGCACGGGCACCTGCTGCCGCCGGTGGACGCCACCTGGCACGGGATGCCGGTCGGGGTGTGGATGAAGAACAACCGGGCCGCCGCCCGGCGGGAGGGGCCGGGGGCGCTGCCGCAGGAGCGGCGGGAGGCCCTGGAGGAGATCGACCCGTCCTGGTGCCCCGCCTGGGACATCGGCTGGCAGCGGGCGTTCCGGCTGACCCGCGCCCATCTGGACGCGGGCGGCGCGGTGCCGCTCGGCCCGGGCGCCGTGGTGGTCCAGGGCGAGGACCTGGGGGCGTGGGTGCGCGCCCAGCGGCTGGGGTGGGAGCGGCTGGCCTGGGCGCAGCGGTGGCTGCTGGAGCACGGGCTGGGGCTGACGCCCGCCGAGGAGGCGGAGCGGCCGCCCGCGCGGCGCAGCCATGCCGCCGCCTGGGCGGGGCACCTGGAGGCGGCCCGGCGCTTCCACGCCCGCGAGGGGCACCTGCGGGTGCCGCGCACGCACGTGGAGCAGGTCGGCGGGCAGCAGGTGCGGCTCGGTGCGTGGATCGCCAACCAGCGCTCCCGGGCGGCGAAGCTGTCCCCGGAGCGGGCGGCCGCCCTGACGGCCCTGGGCATGCGCTGGTCGGCGTCCGCGTGAGGGCGGCCGGTCAGTGGTGGAAGGCCGGCCGAGGTGGGGTGGCGGGGACGGGCTGCGGGGCGGCGGTGAGGTGTTCCACGGCCCGGCGCAGGTCCTCCACGAGCAGGGCGGTCTGGTCGCGGGTCACCCCGTGCCGGATCAGGATCCGCTGGACGACGGTCTCGTGCCGGTCGGCGGGCAGCGGGTACGAGGGCACCTGCCAGCCGCGCATCCGCAGCCGGTCGGAGAGGTCGTAGAGGCTGAAGCCGGCGCCGGCCGGGTCGGTGAGGGTGTAGCAGACGGCGGGCAGCGCGCCCTGGCCGTCGTAGAGCAGGGTGAAGGGCCCGAGGCCCTCGATCTGCGCGGCCAGGTGGCGGGCGGTGTCGGCGCAGGCCCGCTGGACGCTCCGGTAGCCGCCCCGGCCCAGGCGCAGGAAGAGGTAGTACTGGGCGATGACCTCGCCGCCGGGGCGGGAGAAGTTGAGGGCGAAGGTGGGCATGTCGCCGCCCAGGTAGTCCACGTCGAAGACGAGTCCGGCGGGGAGCAGGCCGGCGCTGCGCCACACGATCCAGCCGACGCCCAGCGGCGCGAGCCCGTACTTGTGCCCCGAGGTGTTGACGGAGGCCACGCGCGGCAGCCGGAAGTCCCACACCTCCTCGGGGTGGAGGAAGGGGGCGACGAAGCCCCCGCTCGCGGCGTCCACGTGGACGGGCACGTCCCAGCCGTGCTCGGCCTGGATCCGGTCGAGGGCGGCGGCGATCTCGGCGACGGGCTCGTAGTCGCAGGTGTAGGTGACGCCGAGGATGGCGACGACCCCGATGGTGTTCTCGTCGACGTACGCGGCGAGCTGGTGGGGGCGCAGTCCGGTGGCGCCGGCTTCCAGGGGGACCTGGCGCAGCTCGACGTCGAAGTAGCGGGCGAACTTCTCCCAGCAGACCTGGACGGGGCCGCACACCAGGTTGGGGCGGTCGGCGGGTCTGCCCTCGGCGCGGCGGCGCTCGCGCCAGCGCCATTTGAGGGCGAGGCCGCCGAGCATGGCGGCCTCGCTCGAGCCGGTGGTGGAGCAGCCGGTGCCCACGTGTCCGGGCGGGGCGTTCCAGAGGTCGGCGAGGATGTTGACGCAGCGGGCCTCGATCTCGGCGGTCTGCGGGTACTCGTCCTTGTCGATCATGTTCTTGTCGAGGCACTCGTTCATCAGGCGGTGCACGCCGTCGTCCGACCAGGTGGTGCAGAAGGTGGCCAGGTTCTGGGCGGCGTTGCCGTCGAGGAGCAGCTCGTTGTGCAGGAGCGAGTAGACGACCTCGGAGGGCGCGCCGTCCTCGGGCATCCGGTACTTCGGGAGGACCTGGCCGCTCAGGGCGGAGGTGAACACGTCCGTCTCGGCGTCCCGGGCGCGTGCGTGCTTCGTCGGATGAAGAGCCATAACCGGACTATAGGGGCAAATCCTCCGTCAGGCGGGCTTCACGAACCCTCAAGAACGGGTCGCGCGGGGCGGTTTCCGGCGCGCCTTCCGGCCGAGTCCGCGATGTGACCCCCTCCATAGGAGTCCGGTCGGCGCCGAAAAAATTACTGTCGAGTAGTATTTCTTCCACAGATCTTCCCGTCCGGACCACTGGAGCCGGTCCGGACGGGAAGATCACCCAAATGGTTCTATGTAGAACTTATCCGCCGATGTCCGGATAGCGGTCAACTGCCCTGTGGGCCCTGGTAGTTCTTCGGCCATGAACAAGATCACCCGTCGGCAGGCCTTGGGCACCACTGCCGGCGCACTCACCGTCCTCGGCATCGCCGGCGCCACCGCGCACGCCGCCGCCACCGACTCCCGGGCCGCCGCCACCCCGGCCGGCACCGTCGACGAGGTGTACCAGGGCCGCCGCATCCAGATAACCCCCGCCGCCGCGGGCGGCGGCCACCACGGCGGCCACCACGGCGGCCACCACGGCGGCGCCGCGCTCCCGACCGTCCGCATAGACGGCCGCGAGCTGCACGTCATGCGCAACGCCGACGGCACCTGGATCAGCGTCGTCAACCACTACGAGACGTATCCCGACCCCACCTCGCTGGCCCGGGCCGCCGTGCGCGAACTCCAGGGCGCCCAGCTCGCCCCGATGCAGATGGGAGGCACGGCGTGACCGTCCGCAAGAACCAGGCCGCGCTGAGCGCCGAGGAGAAGCGCGCCTTCACCAACGCGCTGCTGGAGCTGAAGCGCACCGGCCGCTACGACCGGTTCGTCACCACGCACAACGGCTTCATCATGGGCGACACCGACTCGGGCGACCGGGTGGGTCACCGCTCCCCTTCCTTCCTCCCCTGGCACCGCCGGTTTCTGCTCGAGTTCGAGGCGGCTCTGCAGGCGGTGGACAAGAGCGTTTCGATCCCGTACTGGGACTGGACCGCCGACCGCACCACCCGCTCCTCCCTCTGGGCCGCCGACTTCCTCGGCGGTACCGGACGCGCCCGCGACGGACAGGTGACGGACGGCCCCTTCGCCTACGCGACGGGCAAGTGGGAGGTGTCGGTACGCGTGGACGGCCGCTCCTACCTGCGGCGCGCGCTCGGCGAGGGCGTCGCCCAGCTGCCGACGCGGGCCGAGGTGGACGCCGTACTGGCCATGCCGGTCTACGACATGGCGCCGTGGAACAGCTCCTCGAACGGCTTCCGCAACCACCTGGAGGGCTGGCGCGGCGCGAACCTGCACAACCGGGTGCACGTGTGGGTCGGCGGCCAGATGGCCACCGGCGTCTCCCCCAACGACCCGGTCTTCTGGATGCACCACGCCTTCGTGGACAAGCTCTGGGCGGACTGGCAGGCGAGGAACCCCGGCTCCACCTACCTGCCGGCCGCCGGCACCCCGAACGTGGTGGACCTGCGCGACACCATGCGCCCGTGGAACGACGTGACCCCGGCCGACATGCTGGACCACCGGAAGTTCTACACGTTCGACACCGAGCCCGCCGCCGCCAGCCAGCGGTAGTGCAGCTCGGGGCGGCCGACCTGGCCGTACCGGGGGGTGCGGTCCGCGCGGCCGGTGTCCACCAGGTGCTCCAGGTACCGGCGGGCGGTGATCCGCGAGATCCCGGCCGCCCCGGCCGCCCCCGCGGCGGTCAGCCCCTCGGGCGCCGCCCGCAGCAGCGCCGCGACCCGGTCCAGGGTCGGGGCGCTGAGCCCTTTGGGGAGCCGGGCCGCACCGGGCGCGCGCAGGGCCGCGAGCGCCCGGTCCACGTCGTCCTGGCCGGCCGCCTCGCCGGCGGCCGCCCGGAACTCGGCGTAGCGCAGCAACCGTTCGCGCAGGGTGGGGAAGGCGAAGGGCTTGAGCACGTACTGCACCACGCCCAGCGACACGCTCTCGCGGACGACGGCCAGGTCCCGCGCCGAGGTCACCGCGATCACGTCGGCGGGATGCCCGGCCGCCCGCAGGGCGCGCGCGAAGCGCAGCCCGTGGCCGTCGGGCAGGGTGAGGTCGAGCAGCAGCAGGTCGACCGGGGTGCGCTCCAGCACCCGGGTGGCCTCGGCCAGGGAGTGGACGGCCGCCACGGCGGTGAAGCCGGGCACCCGGCCGACGTAGAGCGCGTGCGCGTCGGCGGCGACGGGGTCGTCCTCGACGACGAGGACCCGCACGGGCGCACTCATCCCGCACCGCCGGCGCCCTGCCCGGCCTCCGCGCCCTGCCCGGCGGGCTGCGGTCCGCCGGTGCCCGGTACCGCCGGGGGCAGCGGCAGGGGAAGCCGCACCGTGAACGCCGCCCCGCCTCCGGGGGCGTCACCGGCCTCCACCGCCCCGCCGTGCCGGTGGGCCACCTGGCGGACCAGGGCCAGGCCCAGGCCCCTGCCCTCCCCCTTGCCGGACCAGCCGCGCCGGAAGACGTCCACCCCCTCGGGCAGCCCGGGCCCGTTGTCCGCGACCCGCAGCAGCAGCCCGTCGGCGTCGCGGCGCACGGTGACGGCGATCCGCCCGCCCGGCACCCCCGTCAGGGCGTCGAGGGCGTTGTCGACGAGGTTGCCGAGCACCGTCACCAGGTCCCGGGCGGGCGGCAGCCCCGGCCCCGGCTCGATCGCCCCGCTGCCGGGGGTGACGACCAGTTCGATGCCCCGCTCGTGCGCCTGGGCGGCCTTGCCGAGGAGGAGGGCCACCAGCACCGGCTCCCCCACCGCGGTGACGACCTCGTCGGTCAGGGCCTGCGCCAGCTCCAGTTCGGCGGTCGCGAACTCCACCGCCTCCTCGCTGCGGCCCAGTTCGATCAGGGAGACCACCGTGTGCAGCCGGTTGGCCGCCTCGTGGGCCTGGGAGCGCAGCGCCTGGGTGAAACCGCGCTCGTGGTCCAGCTCCCCGGTCAGGGCCTGGAGTTCGGTGTGGTCCCGCAGGGTGACCACGGTGCCCCGGCGGCCGCCGCCGGCCACCGGCGAGCTGTTGACGACGAGGACCCGCTCGGCGGTCAGGTGCACCTCGTCGACCCGGGGCCGGTCGGCGAGCAGGGCGCCGGTGAGCGGGGCGGGCAGGCCGAGGTCGGCGACGCCGGTGCCGGTGACCTCCCCGCGCAGGCCGAGCAGTTCGCGGCCCGCGTCGTTGATCAGGGTGATCCTGCGGTGGCCGTCGAGCATCAGCAGCCCCTCCCGGACCCCGTGCAGGGCCGCCTGGTGGTAGTCGTACATCCGGCTCAGCCCGGCGGCGTTCATACCGTGGGTGTGGCGGCGCAGCCGGGCGTTGACCACGTACGTACCCACCGCGCCGAGGGTGAGCGCCCCGGCCGCCACCCAGGCGAGGGCGGAGAGCTGCTCCGCGAGGCGGGCGCTGACGGCGCGGACCGTGATCCCGGCGCTGACCAGGCCGATGACGGCGCCGTCCGTGTCGCGGAGCGGGGTGACCACGCGGATGGAGGGGCCGAGGGTGCCGGTGTAGGTCTCGCTGAACGTCTCGCCGCGCAGGGCGGCGGCGGTGTTGCCGAGGAAGCGCTCGCCGATGCGGCGGGGGTCGGGGTGGGTCCAGCGCCTCCCGTCCGGGTCCATGATCGTCACGAAGTCCACGTCGGCGTCCGCGCGCACCCGCTCCGCGTAGGGCTGGAGCGCGGCCGAGGGAGGGGTCCGCCCCCGTACGGCCTCCCGCACGGAGGGCGAGTCCGCGACGGCCCGGGCCACCGCGCCGGCCTGCCGCCGGGCGGCGTCCTCGGCCTGGTCGCGGGCGGTGGCGTACGCGAAGAACGCGCACCCGGCGACGACGAGCGCGACCAGCAGCACCTGCATGGCGAAGAGCTGGCCGGCGAGGCTGCGGGGCGCCCGGGGGAAGCGGAACATGGCGCTCAGTGTGCCTCGGACCGTGAACTCAATGAACGCAAGGGTGACCGGGGTCACAGGGTGGGCGATGGTCTCCCGGAACCACTTCACACCAGGAGGCGCGACATGGCCGCCAGACGCGACAGAACCCACTACCTCTACATCGCGGTGATCGCCGCGGTGCTCCTCGGCATCGCCGTCGGCTTCGCCGCGCCCGGCGTGGCGGTGGAGCTGAAGCCGCTGGGCACCGGCTTCGTCAACCTCATCAAGATGATGATCTCGCCCGTGATCTTCTGCACGATCGTCCTCGGCATCGGCTCGGTCCGCAAGGCCGCCAAGGTGGGCGCGGTGGGCGGGCTGGCCCTCGGGTACTTCATGGTGATGTCCACGGTGGCGCTGGCCATCGGGCTGCTGGTGGGGAACCTGCTGGAGCCGGGCAGCGGACTGCACCTGACCGAGGCCGCGGCGCGGGCCGGTGAGGCGCAGGCCAAGGCGGGCGGGGCGGAGAGCACCCAGGAGTTCCTGCTGGGCATCATCCCGACCACCCTGGTCTCCGCCTTCACCGGGGGCGAGGTGCTGCAGACGCTGCTGGTGGCGCTCCTGTGCGGGTTCGCCCTCCAGGCGATGGGCCCGGCGGGAGAGCCGGTGCTGCGCGGGATCGGGCACGTGCAGAAGCTGGTGTTCCGGGTGCTGGCGATGATCATGTGGGTGGCGCCCGTCGGCGCCTTCGGGGCGATCGCGGCGGTGGTCGGGGCGACCGGCGTCGACGCGCTGAAGTCCCTCGCGGTCATCATGATCGGCTTCTACACGACCTGCCTGCTCTTCGTCTTCGTGGTGCTGGGCACGCTGCTGCGGGTCTGTACGGGCGTCAGCGTGTTCGCGCTGCTGCGCTACCTGGGCCGGGAGTTCCTGCTGATCCTGTCGGCCTCCTCCTCGGAGTCGGCGCTGCCGCGGCTGATCGCGAAGATGGAGCACCTGGGCGTGTCCCGGCCGGTCACCGGCATCACCGTGCCGACCGGCTACTCGTTCAACCTGGACGGCACCGCCATCTACCTCACGATGTCCTCCCTCTTCGTCGCCGAGGCCATGGGCAAGCCCCTGGCGCTGGGCGAACAGGTCTCGCTGCTGGTCTTCATGGTCGTGGCCTCGAAGGGGGCGGCCGGGGTCACCGGCGCGGGCCTGGCCACCCTGGCCGGCGGTCTCCAGTCACACCGGCCCGAACTGGTCGACGGGGTGGGCCTGATCGTCGGCGTCGACCGCTTCATGAGCGAGGCCCGGGCGCTGACCAACTTCGCGGGCAACGCCGTCGCGACGGTCCTGATCGGGACGTGGACCAAGGAGTTCGACCGCGAGCGGGCCGCCGAAGTTCTCGCGGGACGGCTGCCCTTCGACGAGGCCACCCTGGTGGACGACGGACACGCGGCGCCCTCCGGACCCGTCCCGCCGACCGTGCCCGGCCCCCTGCCCGGCCCCGCCGCCGGCACCAAGGACGGTGTGCCGGCCTGACCGGCGCACCCGCGGGACACGGCCGGGCAGGGCTCGCCCCCACGGTGCCCAGCCCGGCCGGCTCCCGTACCAAAGTCCGACGAACAGGCGCGAACCGTCAGTTTCGGCCATGTGATCTGCAACTCTGCTGCGGTAAAAGGTACTTCCCTCCGGGGCGGCGCGTCTGACATCTTGCGTCCACCACTCGTTTCGTACGGCCCGGTAGGTGCCACCAGCACCACCGTGCCATCGGAGGACGCATTGATACCCCACATATCCAGCCGACCTCGACGTGCGCTGGTGCTGGCGGCCGCCCTCGGCGCCGCCCTCACCTTCGGAGCCCCGGCCGCGCTGGCCGGCACCGCTCCCGTCGGTCCCTCCGGCTCCTCTCCGGCCTCCGCTCCGGCGGCGGCCCCCAAGGCTGCGGCCCCGGCTTCCCAGAGTGCGACCTGGGCCGCCGGCACCCGCGCCTACCTCGTGATCACCGCCCCCGGTGACAGCTCGGCGGTGCGCTCGGCCGTGACCGCCAACGGCGGTACGGTCTTCGCGTCCTACGACGCCATCGGCGTGATCGTCGCCCACTCGGCCTCCGCGGGCTTCGCCCAGACGATGCGCGGGGTCAGCGGGGTCCAGAAGGTCGGCGCCACCCGTACCTCGGACGTCCCGGCCGACGCCTACAACCCGGCGCTGCCCGCCAACCCGGCCCAGTCGACGACCCCGACCGGCGAGCCGGTCCGCGCCGACATGAGCCAGATCAAGGCGGACCAGGCCTGGGCCGTCACCACCGGTTCCACCGCCGTCAAGGTCGGCGTCCTCGACACCGGCGTGGACGACCAGCACCAGGACCTCGCGCCGAACTTCAACGCGGCCGACTCGGTCTCGTGCGCCTACGGCAAGGCCGACACCCGCGCCGGCGCGTGGCGGGACGTCGACACCCACGGCACCCACGTCGCGGGCACCATCGCCGCGGCGAAGAACGGCAAGGGCGTCATCGGGGTCGCCCCGAACGTGAAGATCTCCGCCGTCCGCGTGGCCGAGCCGGGCAACTCGTTCTTCTTCGCCGAGAACACCATCTGCGGGTTCGTGTGGGCCGGTGACCACGGCTTCAAGGTCACCAACAACAGCTACTACACCGACCCGTGGCAGTTCAACTGCCCGGACAACATCGACCAGGCCGCCATCATCGAGGGCGTCACGCGCGCCCAGGCCTACGCCGAGGGCAAGGGCTCGCTCCAGATCGCCGCCGCGGGCAACGAGAACTACGACCTCGCGCACAAGACGACCGACACGGCGAGCCCCAACGACTCGACCCCGGTCACCCGCACCATCACCAACGCGTGCCTCGACATCCCGACCGAGCTGCCCGGCGTGGTCACGGTCGCGGCGAACGGCACCGGCACCACCAAGGCGTCGTTCTCCAACTTCGGCCAGGGCGTCATCGACGTCGCGGCCCCGGGCCAGGACGTCTACTCCACGCTGCCGGGCGGCAAGTACGGCTCCAAGAGCGGCACCTCGATGGCCACCCCGCACGTGGTGGGCGTCGCCGCGCTGATGGCGAGCGCCAACCCGGGCCTGACCCCGGCGCAGATCCGCGACCGGCTCGCCACCCAGGCCAACGACATCCCCTGCCCGGCGGACGGCCGGTGCACCGGGACCGCGGCCAACAACGCCTTCTTCGGCGAGGGCCAGGTCGACGCGCTGAAGGCGGTCGGCGGCTCCACGCCCCCGGCCGGCAAGTACTTCGAGAACACCGCCGACTTCGCCATCGGTGACAACACCACGGTGGAGAGCCCGATCGCCGTCACCGGTGTGACCGGCAACGCGCCGGCCACCCTCAAGGTGGGCGTGAACATCGCGCACACCTACATCGGTGACCTGAAGGTCGACCTGATCGCTCCCGACGGCACCGTCTACACGGTCCACAACCGGGCCGGCGGCAGCACGGACAACATCAACCAGACGTACACCGTCAACGCCTCCTCCGAGGTCGCGAACGGCACCTGGAAGCTGCGCGTGAACGACAACGCGGGCGGCGACACCGGCAAGATCGACTCCTGGAACCTCACCTTCTAGGAGTCACCGCCACCACGGGGCCATCGGGGAGCGGCGCGACCGCTCCCCGGTGGCCCTTCGCGTCACCGGGTGCGCAGCACGCAGTCCCCGCAGAGCCCGCCGCCGGGCACCCGGTAGTAGAGGCAGCAGCTGCGCCGTACGAAGGCCACGCCCAGGCCCGGCTCGTGGACGAACGAGCCGGTGCCGGCCAGGGGCCCGCCGTCGGCGAGGAGGGCTCCCGCGAGCTCCGCCGCCGCCTGACCGGCCTCGGCCGGGACCCGGTCCAGCAGTACGCGCAGGGCGCCGACCAGCCCGGAGGCGGCGTTGCCGCGCAGGACCTTCGCGGACACCGCGTACCGCTCCCGCAGGGGGGCCTCCAGCTGGGCGAGGCTGCCGAGGACCGTCTTGCCGAGAGCGGCGGCGGGCAGGTCGGCCGGCTCGGGCAGCCACAGCTCCAGCGAGCCCGCGTCGGGCAGCCGCCACCACACCCGGTCCGGGGCCAGGTCCGGCAGCCGTCCGGACAGGGCGGCGCAGCCCAGGCCCAGCGACCACAGCCGGGAGGCGATCCCGAACTGGGCGGTGGAGGCCGCGACCCGCCCCGGTCCGCTGCGGGTCCGCCGGCCCACCTCGGCGACGTACGCGCCGAGCCGCTCCCCGTACAGCTCCGCGAGCGGCCGGAAGCCCGGGCCGGGGGGCTCCGCGCCGTACGGGACGGCGAAGAAGGGCCCGACGGCGGCCAGCCGGCGCAGTACGTCGTCCATGTCCATGCCCGGATGATCTCAGGTGGCGTCTTCGGCGTCGCCGACGAGCCGGCCGGGCATCGCCGGGGTTCACGGCAGGACGGCGAGGAACTCCAGCAGGGCCCGGTTGACGGCCTCCGGCTGCTCCACCCCGGGCAGGTGCCCGGCCCCCTCGACCACGACGAGCCGGGCGTGCGGCGCGAGCGCGCACATCGCCTCGGCCTCGGCGACCGGGGTGTACACGTCGTCGGCGCCGACCAGCACCAGGCAGGGCACCTGCTCGGGCAGGGCGGCGAGCACGGGCCGGTAGTCGGGCCGCTCGGCCCGCCCGCGCAGGGCCGCCGCCGCTCCCCTGGGATCGGTGGCGCACATCATGGCCCTGACCCGGGCGGCGGTCTCCGGCTGGCCGGTGACGTTGTAGGGCGCCAGCATCTTGTCAATGACCTCTTCGGTGTACGGACGCATGCCTTCCGCGAGGAGCCGCCCGGCGAGCTCCCTGCGGGACTTCCTGCCGTCCTCGGACTCGGGTGCGGGGGAGGTGTCGCAGAGCACGAGCGCCCTCACCAGACCCGGGTGGCGCAACCGGAGCTCGAGTGCGATCTGCCCGCCCATGGACACTCCCCCGACGACCGCCTGTTCGATACCCAGGTCCGCGAGCAGAGCGGCCAGGTCGTCGGCGAAGTCAGCGAGCAGGGTCTGTTCCCCGGAGGCCGGGTTCTCCCCGTATCCGCGCAGGTCAGGGGCTATGACCCGGTAGCCGGCGGCGGTCAGGGCCGCCGCCTGCGGGGCCCACATGGACCGGTTGAACGGGTGTCCGTGGACGAGGAGGACGGCCTCCCCGCCGCGGGGACCGAGATCGTCGGAAATCGATGCCGCGCCATTGCCAAATTGGGGGTTCATGAGAGGACTTTAAGGGGCTACATTGAGCCACTCGCGTTCACCTGACAGCCCGTTGCCTTTCACCCGCGTTTTGCGCGGGGGGTGACGTCAGGAGCGCAGACTGTGCAACCACCCCACCGCCCAGAAGGACCGAAGGCTCCGTGCCCGTACCCGTACTCCTCGCCGGCCGCTCCGTGCGGCTGGAGCCCCTCGCCCCCCACCACACCGAGGCCCTGGCCGTGGCCGGTGCCGAGGATCGTACGACTTACGCCTTCACTCCCGTGCCGCACGGGTTGCAGGCGTCCCACGAGTACATCGACCGTGCCCTCTCCGATCAGGCAGCGGGTCGATCGCTTGCGTTCGCCGTCGTCAGAGCCACTGACGGCCGGGTGGTCGGTTCGACCCGGTTCCTGGAACTCGACTACTGGCAGGGTCCGCTGGTGTGGCCCGCCGTGCCGGGCGTCCCCTTCGGTGATCCGGCGACGGCGATCCCCGACGCCGCCGAGATCGGGAACACCTGGCTGTCCCCGGGCGCCCAGGGCACCGGCATCAACACCGAGGCGAAGCTGCTCATGCTGCGCCACGCCTTCGAGACCTGGGGCGTGCGGCGGATCTCGCTGCGCGCGGACGCCCGCAACGGCCGGTCCCGTGCCGCGATGGAACGTCTCGGCTTCACCTGCGAGGGGGTCCGCCGGGCCCATTCGCGGGGGCTGGACGGAGCGGTGCGCAGCACGGCGTTCTACTCGGTCCTCGACGAGGAGTGGCCCACCGTCCGCTCGGTCATCGAACTGCGGCTCTCCGGTTCCGCCCCGCGCCGCCGCCGGCGCCGGACGCTGATCCCGGCGTAACGGTCCTGCTCCGCCCGCGCCCCGGTCCCCGCCCCGTCCCCTCCCCCGGTGATCAGCCGAGGAAGGCCGGGGCGAGGGCCGAGGCCGTCAGCCGGGCCGGGGCGCCGCCCCCGTCGGCGGGCAGCGCGTACAGGTCGGCTCCGAAGTCGCCCGGCAGGGAGTAGACGAGGGACCGGTCGTCCCTCCATACCACCTGGTCGTCCACGCTGCGCTCCTCGGCGAGCGGGGTCTCCCGCATCGAGGCCAGGTCCAGCACGTACAGCCGCCACGGAGCTTCGGCGGGCAGTCCGGGCACCCGCTTCTTGAACGCCAGCCGCGTCCCGTCGGGGGACAGCGAGGGGCATTCGAGGTTCTCCCGCAGCGTGGTGACCGTGCGCGCGGCCAGGTCGCCGCGGACGAGGTAGGTCCGGCCCCCGGTCGCGAGGGTCGCGTAGAAGGCCTTCTCGTCGGAGGTGAAGGTCACCCCCCAGAAGTTCACGTCGGCGTTGCGGTACTCCGCGCCGTCCTTGTGGATGGTGAAGTCCTCCAGGGAGGCGTCGAGCTTCCCGGTGCGCAGGTCGAGCAGGGAGGTGCGGGTGGAGAAGTCCGTGCCGGCGTACGAGTCCCCGCCGACGAAGACCGTCCAGGCGGCGAGGTGCCCGCCGGGCGAGACGCGGGCGCGCGTGGGGATGCCGGCGAGCGGGTGGGCCGACACCTCCTTGAGGCCGGCGTCGAGGACCACGGCCCGGTAGCTCTCCTGCACCCCGCCCTTGTCGGCCGTGAGGCAGATCCCGGTGCCGGCCGCCGCGTGGAAGCGCAGGCAGCTGACGCCGGAGGCGGTGCGGGGGCCGTCGGGTGCGGCGGCGGGGGTGGTGGCGAGCTCGTCGCGGTGCGGGCCCCAGGCCATGTTCCGGAAGACGATGCGGCTGCCGCCGCCGGGCGCCAGGGACACCTCGCCCCGGGTGACCTGCGGTCCTCCCGCGCGGGGCCGGTCCTTCTCCGCGGCGCGCGAGGAGGCCCGTACGACGGCGAACACCCCGACCGCGGCGAGCACGAGGGCGGCGGTGGCGAGGATCAGGATCCGGCGCTGGAGGGTCATGGGGGGCCTTTCGGGGACGGGGGTCAGGCCTGGGGGGCGTCGGCGGGCCGCAGGCGCAGGCACACCGCGAGGGCCGCGGCGAGCAGGACGGCGGCCGTGGCGAGCGCGGGCCGGGCGCCCCAGAGGGTCCAGGCGGCGCCGAAGCCGAGCGAGGCCGCGAACCGGGCGAGTGCCTGGCCGGTCTGGACGAGGGCGAGTCCGCTGCCCCGGTGCTCCTCGGGCACGGCCCCGGCGGCCTCGGCCATGAGCACGCCGTCGGTGGCCGCGTAGAAGCCGCCGTGCAGCAGGAGCACCGCGTACGGCAGCGCCGGGTGCTGCCCGCCCGTGAGCAGCAGGGCGTACGCGGCGAGCAGGGCGAGGTGCCCGCCGAGGAAGACCGTGCGGCGGCCGGCGCGGTCGGCGAGCCTGCCCAGTGGCAGGGCCAGCAGGAAGAAGGCCGCCGCCGTGCCCAGCGGGAGCAGGGCGAACCAGCGGTCGGCGATGCCGGCGGCCCGTTGCAGCAGCAGGAAGACGAAGGCGTCGCTGACGGTGCACAGGCCGAGCAGCAGGGCGCCGAGGCTGATCCGGCGCAGGTCCCGGCGGCGCAGCAGGCCGAGGGAGCCGCGCAGGGAGACGGGGGCGGCGCCGGCGGCGGGGGCGGTGCGGCGGCCGGGTACGAAGAGCACGAGCACCAGCACGCCCAGCGCGGCCACGCAGGCGCTGACGGTGAAGACGGCGTCGTAGCCCCCGGCCGCGCCGCGCAGGATGAGGAACGCGATGATCGGCCCGATCAGCGCGCCCGCGGTGTCCATGGCCCGGTGCACCCCGAAGGCCCGGCCGCGCTCCGCGGGGGCGGCGGCCAGGGAGATCAGCGCGTCGCGGGGGGCGGTGCGCAGCCCCTTGCCGGTGCGGTCGAGGGCGAGGACGGCGGCGATGGCGGGCAGGGTGTGGGCGAGCAGCAGCAGCGGCTTGCCCAGGGCGGAGAGGCCGTAGCCGATCCCGGCGAGGGCCTTGTGGCGGCCCAGGCGGTCGCCGAGGTGGCCTCCGGCGAGCCGGACCAGGGCGCTGACGCCGTTGTAGAGGCCGTCGAGCAGGCCGAAGCCGAGGGGGGTGAGCCCGAGTCCGGCGACGAGGTAGAGCGGGAGCACGGCCGTGACCATCTCGGAGGAGACGTCGGTGATCAGGGAGACCGTGCCGAGGGCGAGCACCGTGGGGGCGAGGGCGGCGCGCCGCCCCGGGGCGTTGCCCGGGGCGGCGGCCTGCGGCTCGGCGGGCACGGCGGGCGCGGGGGTACCGCGACTGTCCGCGACGTACATGGTCAGGAGGCCCAGATCCCCGTGATGTCCTTGGCGGTGGCGGCGTTCCCGGCGTGGGTGGTCAGCCCGGCCAGGCCCTCCAGGGTCCGCAGCACGTCGTAGTGGTTGTACGTGGTGGCGGAGGTGGAGCCGGGGGTGACGGGCTGGCCGTAGAGCACGGTCGGGATCCTGTTGCCGGCGAGCCGGTTGTCCTCGTCGAAGGTGACGACGAGCAGGCTGTTGTGGGTCTTGGCCCAGTCCGCGTAGGCCTTGAGCTTGGTCTTGAGCCAGGTGTCCCCGGTGCCGACGGAGCAGTCGTGCATGTCGTTGCACAGGTCCGGGACGACGAAGGACACCTTGGGCAGGGTGGTGAAGTCGGTGGGGAACTGCGTCATGGTCTTCGCCGTGGCGGCGGGCACGTTGGAGAAGGCGAACCAGGGGTTGTGCTTGCGGGCGTACCGGCCGCTGGAGCAGGTGGTGGAGCCCTGGCCGGGGAGGCCCTCGTTGTAGCTGGCCCAGCTCTTGCCGGCGGCTATGAGCTCGGAGGCGAGGTTGGGGGCGGAGCTGAAGCCGGGGGTGTAGCAGCTGTCGCCGGTGACGCCCTGGTTCGAACCGGAGAAGAGCTGGAGGTAGTTGGGCTGGCTCGGGTGCGTGATGCCGTAGGAGTTGGAGAGGCCGGCTCCTCCGGCCTTCAGGGAGTTGATGTAGGGGGCGCTGGAGCTGCCGATCACCTGGTTGTAGGCGTGGTTCTCGAAGACCACGACGACGGTGTGGTCGGGCGCGGGCAGGCCGGCCGCGTGGGCGGGCTGGGCGGCTCCGATGCCGGCCCAGAGGGCGGCTGCGGCGGCGGTGGCACCGAACGCGGTGGCGAGCGCGGCGGTGCGGCGAGAGCGTGAGATGTTCATGCCAAACATGGGGACGTACCTCCGGGCGTGGGGGTCTGGGCGGCGGCGCGGACGCACCATACCCACGGGCATGTGCATGAGCCAGGGATGCTTGGATAACGGGAGGGGAACGCCGGGGGCACCGTGGGTGACGGGTAATGACCTCCCCTACGGAATCCCAAGAGAAGTAAAAATGAGGAACCCAGCAGCGCTTTCGCTCATCATTCGAACGGAAGCAGACCATCCCCAAACGGGGCAGCAACAGCCGGAGAGCCACCGCAGATGTCGTACGAACCCGACGGCCAGGACCAGCCGCCGTACCGGCCGGAAGGGCAGCAGCCCCACTCCGGCCGGCAGCAAGGCCGACAGCAGGGCCCGCCGCAGTACGCGCCCCAGGGCGGCCGCCCGCAACAGCCCTACGGCCGGCCCCCGCAGGGTGCCGGGCCCTACGGCGGCCCCCCGCAGGGACGGCCGCAGCCGCCCCGGCCCGCGCAGGGCCAGGACCAGTACCGCCCCGGCGGCTTCGACGAGCCCACGCAGGCGCAGCCCCGCTACGAGCAGCCGGACTACGACCGGCCCCGCCCCGGCCAGGCGTACCAGCCGCGCCACGACCAGCCCCCCTACGAGCAGCCGCAGTACGGCTACGCCGAGCCGCCGTACGGGGAGGAGCCGCCGCGCAGGTCCAAGGCCAAGCGCTGGATCATCACGGGCGTCGCGGTCCTGGCCCTCGGCGGCATCGCGGCGGGCGCGATGGCCTACTTCGAGATACCGCCCTTCACCGACAAGGGCAAGGACGTCTCCTTCGGCCAGCCCGCGGGTGACAAGAACGGCGGCGCGGCCAAGCCGGCGCCCAACTCGAAGATGTCGATGCCCACCGGTCCCAAGACCGACTTCAAGAACACCTCGACCCTGAGCGACGGCACGCAGATCGGCGTCGCCACCGTCACCGGCAAGAAGTCCGGCTTCACGGGCAAGGTCTGGGTGTGGGCGCCCAAGGAGTACAACGACCCGCAGTTCGCCAAGAGCGGCTTCCCGGTCATGATCGCCCTGCCCGGCGGCGCCGGCTACCCGAACAACTACTGGATGGGCACCGACCTGGGCCTCCAGACGAGCATCAGCAAGTGGTACCACGAGGGCAAGGGCAAGCCCTTCATCCTCGCCATGCCGGTGCTGAACCCGGGACCGGACGACAAGGGCGTCTACTGGGACGGCTCCGACATCCCCGGCCAGCCCAAGATGGGCACCTGGCTGACCGAGGACGTCCCGGACCTGATGCGGGAGAACTTCCGCACCGTCAAGTCCCGTGACGGCTGGGCCTTCATGGGCTCCTCCACCGGCGGCTTCGCCGGCCTGAAGGCCGTGCTGAAGCACCCCGACAAGTTCAAGGCCGTGATCGCCTCCGGCCCGGACATCGTCCCGGACTCCTCCCTGTGGAAGGGCTACGACAAGGAGAAGGCCGAGAACAACCCGGAGCTGCTCGCCAAGCAGCTCATCGACAAGAAGGGCCCGGACGTCTACCTGGCCTTCCAGGTCGGTGACAACGAGAGCAACAAGAAGACGCTGCCGGACGTCCAGAAGTTCGTCCAGACCTACACCAAGGGCCCGATCCACACCAGCCTGAGGGTGATCCCCGGCGGCCAGCACAACGCCAAGACCTATGTGCCGAACATGGGCATGGGTCCGATGGAGTTCATCAGCAAGGTCATGGAAGGACCAGTGGAGTAACGGCCTCCGCGCCCCGCACTGCCTCCGGCTCCGGCCCGTCGAAGAACTTCGGCGGGCCGTCGCCGTCCCAGGGCGCCCAGCCGGGATCCCCGGTCGTCGCGAAACGGACCCAGGCCCCGTGCATCTCGTCGGCCAGCGCCTGGGGGGCGTCCGGCCCGGCCAGCCAGGTGGACTCCGGCACGCCGAGGGTGTCGAAGACGAAGCCCAGCTCCAGGGCGTGGCACGCGCCCAGGCCCGGTACGCCGCTGGGCCAGCGGAACTCGTAGAGGTGGCTCGGGGCCGGGCGCCGGGCCCCGGCCAGCCGCCGCAGCGGGTCGCGCAGCAGCCGGTCGGTGATCAGCTGCCCGGCGAGGTCGGCCGGGGTGGCCCGCGGCAGCGCGGCGCGCAGCGCCCGTACGGACGCCCGGTCCTTGCCGCTGCGCAGCCGGCCCAGCTCCACGGCCGCCGGGCCGAGCCGGTCCAGCAGCCGCGCCCCGCCGGTCGGCCCGAGCCACAGCCGGTGCTCCTCCGCGTTCCAGCCCAGCAGCATCGGCACGGGGGAGGCGGCGGCCGCCTCCAGCGGATCGACGGGCAGCGTGCCCGGGTCGGTGACCAGCCCGAAGGCGGGGCCGCCGAGCACCGGGGAGGAGCGGCGCAGCGCCGCCGCCTGGGCGGCGAGCAGCGCGGGCAGGCCCACCCCCGCGAAGGCCCGCGCGGTGGCGGGCACGGTCAGCCGCGCGGCCATCCGCCGGACCATGGTCCGTACCGCGACGCGCGGCAGCGCCTCCGGGGCACCGCTCTGCAGCACGGCCCGGGCGAACAGGCCGGCGGCGCGCGGCGCGCCGAGCAGGGCGCCGACGCTGATGGCGCCGGCCGATTCGCCGAAGACGGTGACCCGGGCGGGGTCGCCGCCGAAGGCCGCGATGTTGTCGCGCACCCATTCGAGGGCGGCGATCTGGTCGAGGAGGCCCCGGTTGGCGGGGGCGTCGGGGAAGAGCCCGTAGCCGAGCACGCCCAGCCGGAAGTTGACCGAGACGAGCACGACCCCGTCGCGGGCGAAGGCCGAGCCGTCGTAGACGGGCACGGCCGAGGAGCCGCGGGTGTGGGCACCGCCGTGGATCCACACCATCACCGGCAGGCCGGCGCCGGGAGCCGGGTCCGGGGTCCACACGTTCAGGTTCAGGCAGTTGGCTCCCGGGATCCGCGGATCGGGCAGCAGGGCCGCGAACGCCGGCGGGTAGGGCACCTTGGGCGCCGTGGGACCGAAGGCACCGGCGTCGCGTACGCCGTCCCAGGCGGCCGGCGGCTGCGGGGCGGCGAAGCGGCGGGGGCCCACGGGCGCGGCGGCGTAGGGGATGCCCCGGAAGACGGCGATCCCGTCGCCCTCCCAGCGGCCCTCCACGACGCCGTGTCCGGTACCGGCCCGGGGCCTGCCGCCGCCCGCTGCGCTCATCCGTGCTCTCCTCACCAGGGTGTCCTGCGAGGCACCGTCGCACAGGCGTCCGCGGTGTGACAAGGCACGATCGCGTCGCGTGGGGCGGACGGTGCGGTTGGTGCGGCGCGGACCGCGCGGGCCCGGGAGTGGCGCTCGTACGGCCGGGATCGGTCACCGCGGGTGCGGACGTCATCCGGCTCTGTCCGTTTCGATGTCACCCGGTAGCCGAACCGGCCGTGACCACGCGGCGTCCGGCGCGTTGTACGCCATGTCACATGCCGCAGATGATGCGGCGCCCCACATTCCATGAGGAGATCTTGATGTCGCGTATCGCGAAGGCATTCGCCATCACCGCTGTGGCGGGCACCGCCGTGGCCGCCGGTGCGGGTCTGGCTGTCGCCGATGCCGGAGCGCACGGTGCGGCGGTCGGCTCCCCCGGTGTCCTGTCGGGCAACCTGGTCCAGGTCCCGGTGCACGTCCCGGTCAACGTCTGCGGCAACACCGTGAACGTGATCGCCCTGCTCAACCCGGCCTTCGGCAACACCTGCGTCAACGCCTCCGGCGAGGGCGGCGAGCACCACACCGAGGGCTACGGCGAGTGATCGTCGGCCTGACGCGCTGAACCGAGGGCCCCCGCCACCAGGCGGGGGCCCTTTCCGCTGCCCCGGCCGGGTTCACTCGTAGCGGTAGACGCCCCGGTGCCCGGACATCTCGCGCGGGGTGACGCCCCACGGGGGCATCGGCTCGTCGAGGGAGATCACCCGGCCGCGCTGGAGGTCGCCCAGCTCCAGCGGGGCGGCCGGCAGGTAGCCGGAGCCCGGGTGCCGCTGCTGCCAGCGGTCCCAGAGCAGGTCGACGAAGGCGTGGTGCAGCCAGAACACCGGGTCGTTGGGGGCGGTGCCGCCCGTCATGTGGCCGCCGATCCACTGGTGGACCTTGTTGTGGTTGCGCCAGCGCTCGCTCTTGGGCGCGGCCCAGCCCTCCAGCCTGTTGCGGAAGCTCCCGCCCCTGGCGGTCGAGTCCCACGGCGCGGAGTCGTAGACGGGGTCGTCGATGGCCCACTGGAGTTCCGCGGCGGTCGGCAGGGCGATGGGGTTCGCCGGGCGGCCGAGGTTGCGGGTGAGGAAGCGGGCCTCGCTGACCCCGACGGTGATCGTCCAGTTGCCGCGCTCGTAGGCGAAGGGGCCGGTCATCACCTGGCGGTCGCCCTCGCGGCCGGTGCCGCCGAGGAAGTCCTCGGCCCAGAGGGAGGAGGCGGGGCTGTTGTCGGTGGTCCAGTCCCAGTACGGGATGGAGACGCGCGGGTCGAGGGCCTGGAGCCGCTTCTCGAACTCCAGCAGGTAGCGCCGGTGCCAGGGGAAGAACGACGGGGACATGTGACCGACGCGCAGCTTCCGTTCCCGGTCGGGCACGAAGTACGTGCCGTGGGTGCGGACGAACTCGTCGTAGGTGCCGTTGCGCTTGAGTTCCAGCAGTGCGGCGGTGAACCGCTTCTTCTGGGCGCTGGTCAGGTTCTTCTGGTTCTGCCGGGTGTACACCGCGGGGCTCCTCGCGTTCCTGTTCGTCAGCCGTGGTGCGGGGCCGCGGAGGCCAGCCGGGTGGTGCCGAGTTCGTCGACGGCGGCCCGGGCCAGCTCCAGCGGGGTCTCGTACGACTGGAAGTGGTTGACCGCGCTGAGGTAGCTCCCGTCGGCGCGGCGCATGACGTGGAGGGGCCGCCCGTCGATGTGCACCACCGCCGCGACGGGGTCGACGCTGATGTGGCGGCCGCGGTACGTCTCCTCGGCGAGCGGGGCCGGCGTGAGCGTCTGGCGGGGCCCTCGGGCGCGCAGTACGGGCGCCAGCGCGGCGGCCACGCCGCCGAGCACGGCTGCGCTGAAGGCCGTGCGCAGGACGGCGCGGCGGGTGAGTGGTGCGGCTGGTGCTGCGAACATGCGGTCTCCCTCGCTCGGCGGTCCGCGCTCGGTGGTCCAACGAGGAGCGGCCTGGGGAGTCACAGTCAGGCGGGGCGCCCGGGGTGCTTGTAGAAGAGGGTGGTCGGGTGCAGCCGGCCGGCCGGGTCCGCGGCGTAGTCGGGGATGGTGCCCGCCTCGGTCCAGCCGGCGGAGCGGTAGACCCGCTCGGCCCCGCTGCCGGTCTCGGTGTCGAGGAAGAGCAGCAGGACTCCGGCGAGGGCGGCCCCCCGTTCGGCCTCGGCCAGCAGGGCGCGGCCGGTTCCGCGGCCGCGGGCGGCCGGATGGACCATGAGCTTGCGCAGCTCGGCGCGGTGGCGGCCGTTGGGCTTGGACTCCCGGTACCAGCTGACGGTGCCGTCGAGCCGGCCGTCGGGGCCGCGGGAGGCCCAGAGCGCGAGGGAGCCCTCCTCGACGGCGGGCAGCAGGGAGTCCCACCAGGCGGCGGCTTCCTCGTGGCCGAGGCCGGCGAGGAAGCCGAGGGAGGACCCGCCGGCGACGACGTCGACGAGGAGGGCGGCGAGTTCGTCGCGGTGCGCGGGGAGGGCGGCGGCGGTGAGCCGGGTGATGGATGCCGTCATGCGGCGAGCATAGGGACCGGCGGGCAGCGCCCCGGAAGCGGGACGGGGGCGCCGTGCCGCGGGTGCGGCGCCCCCGTCGGCGGGTCAGGGGGCCGGGAGTTCGGCGAAGTCCGCCACCAGGCCGCGGTGGTGCCCCGCGGTGCCCAGGGCGAGGGAGTCGGCCTTGGCGCGCTTGAGGTAGAGGTGGGCGGGGTGTTCCCAGGTCATGCCGATGCCGCCGTGGAGCTGGACGCACTCCTCGGCCGCGCGGACCGCGACGCCCGAGCAGTACGCCTGGGCGACGGCGACGGTGAGCGGGGCGTCCGGGGCGCCGGTGGCCAGGGCGTCGGCGGCGGCGCGGGCCGCCGCCCGGGCGGAGGCGACGTCCAACCACAGCCGCGCGAGGCGGTGCTTGAGGGCCTGGAAGGAGCCGACGGGGCGGTTGAACTGGTGGCGCCCGCGCACGTACGCGACGGTCTCGGTCAGGCACCATTCGGCGAGACCGAGCTGCTCCGAGGCCAGCAGTCCGGCGCCGGACAGCAGGGCTCCGGCGATGGCGGCCCGCGCGGTGGCGGGGTCCGCGAGGCGGGTCCCGGCGGCGCCGTCGAGGGTGACGGTGGCGAGCGGCCGGGTCAGGTCCAGCGGGACCGGGGCCGTCAGGGCGGCGCGCTCGGCCGGGACGGCGTACAGCCCGGTGTCGGCCAGGACCAGCAGGACGTCGGCGGCCACCGCGTCCGCGACGGAGGTGACGGTGCCGCTGAGCACCCCGCCGCCGGTGTCGTGGACCGGCGGCGGCAGGGGCGCGCCCGGGGCGAGGGTCAGGGGCAGGGCGGGGACGCAGATCCGCCGCCCGGCCGCGAGTTCGCCCACCAGCTCCGCGGCGTCGGCGTTGTCGCAGGCGACCGCGAGCAGGATCTCCGCCGCGAGGACGGAGCTCGTCAGGTACGGCACGGGCGCCACGGCCCGCCCCAGCTCCTCCAGGACGACGGCGGCCTCGCGGTGGCTCGCGCCCGCTCCGCCGAGCTTCTCGGGGACGAGCAGCCCGGCGGCCCCGATGGCGGCGGCCAGGGTCTGCCAGAGCGCGGGGTCGTGCGGACGGCCGGTCTCGGCGCGGGCGAGGACGCTCGCGGGGGTGCAGCGGTCGGCGAGCAGTGCCCGTACGGCCGCGCGCAGTTCCTCTTCGGTCTCGGAGTAGAGCAGGTCGTAGGGGGCGCTGGGGGCCGGCGGGCCGGGCTGGGGCGCCCGTGCTGACTGTGCCGTCATCGGGAGAGGTCCTTCCAGGCGGTGTCCTTGTCGTCGCGCGGTTCGGCGGGCAGTCCGAGGACGCGTTCGGCGACGATGTTGAGGAGGACCTCGCTGGTGCCGCCCTCGATGCTGTTGCCCTTGGCGCGCAGGTACCGGTATCCGGCGTCGCGGCCGGTGAAGTCGACGATCTCGGGGCGGCGCATGGTCCAGTCCTCGTACAGGAGGCCCTCCTCGCCGAGGAGTTCCACCTCCAGGCCGCTGATCTCCTGGTTGAGGCGGGCGAAGGTGAGCTTCATCCCGCTGCCCTCGGGCCCGGGCTGGCCGGCGGCGAGCTGCTGGCGCAGCCGTTCGCCGGTGAGGCGGGCCACCTCGGCCTCCACCCACAGGCCCAGCAGCTGCTGGTGCAGGGCGTGGGTGCGCAGCGCGGGCCGTTCGCGCCAGGCGGCGGCGACGGGGGCGATCATGCCTCCCTCGCGCGGGATCCGCATGCCGCCGATGGAGACACGTTCGTTCATGAGGGTGGTGCGGGCGACGGCCCAGCCCTGGCCGACGGCGCCGAGGCGGTGGGTGTCGGGGATGCGGACGCCGGTGAGGAAGACCTCATTGAACTCGGCCTCTCCGGTGATCTGGCGCAGCGGCCGGACCTCGACGCCGGGGGCGTGCATGTCGCACAGGAAGTACGTGATGCCCTGGTGTTTGGGCAGGGCGGGGTCGGTGCGGGCGATCAGGATGGCCCAGCGCGCGGTGTGGGCGCTGGAGGTCCACACCTTCTGGCCGTCGACGACCCACTCGCCCGCCGCCTCGTCGAGGACGGCGCGGGTGGCGAGGGCGGCGAGGTCGGAGCCGGCGCCGGGCTCGCTGAAGAGCTGGCACCAGACCTCCTCCCCCAGCCACAGGGGGCGCAGGAAGCGGCGCTTCTGCTCCTCGGTGCCGTACGCGAGGATCGTGGGGGCGGCCATGCCGAGGCCGATGCCGATCCGGCGGGGGTCGTTGTCGGGGGCTCCGGCGGCCTCCAGTTCGGCGTCCACGACGGCCTGGAGGGAGCGGGGCGCGCCGAGGCCGCCGAGTCCTTCGGGGTAGTGGACCCAGGCGAGTCCGGCGTCGAAGCGGGCGCGCAGGAAGTCGGCGGGTGCGGTGGCGGCGGGCGGGTGGGCGGCCAGCAGGGCCCGGGTGCGGGCGAGGAGGTCCTCGGCGTCGGGCGTCATCGGGCGGCTCCGTCCGGGGACGGTACGACGACCAGCCGGCCGGTGGTGGTGCCGTCGGCGAGGCGCTGGACGGCGTCGGCGGCCGCCTCGAGCGGGACGCGTTCGCTGACCAGGGGCTTGATCGCGCCCTCGGCGGCCAGGCGGGTGAGTTCGGTGTGGCAGGCGAGGACGGCGGCGGGGTCCTTGGCGGCGTACAGCCCCCAGTGCAGGCCGAGCACGGAGTAGTTCTTCACCAGGGCGTGGTTCAGGGCGGGGGCGGGGACGGTGCCGCCGGCGAAGCCGACGACGACGATGCGGCCCTCGAAGGCCACGCACTTGGCGGAGGCGGTGTAGGCGTCGCCGCCGACCGGGTCGTAGACGACGTCGGCGCCGTGTCCGCCGGTGAACTCCTTGACGAGGGCGGCGACGTCCTCGCCGGTGCGGTCGATGACGAGGTCGCAGCCGAGTTCCTCGGCGGTGCGGGCCTTGGCCTTGCCGCCGACGACGCCGATGACGGTGGCTCCGGCGGCCTTGCCGAGCTGGACGGCCGCGCTGCCGACCCCGCCGGCGGCGGCGTGCACGAGCAGGGTCTCGCCGCTCTGGAGGCGGGCCCTGCGGTGGAGGCCGAACCAGCCGGTCTGGTAGCCGATGTGCAGGGCGGCCGCCTCGGCGTCGTCGAGGGTGTCCGGGGCGGGGAGCAGGGCGCGCGCGGGGGCGGTCACGTACTCGGCGAACCCGCCGTGGGGCAGGCTCGGGTTGGCGATGACGCGCCGGCCGTCCTCGGTCAGGCCGCAGATCTCCACGCCGGGGGTGAAGGGCAGGGGCGGGCGGATCTGGTACTGGCCCCGGACCAGGAGCGCGTCGGGGAAGTTGACGTTGGCCGCGAGCACGCGCAGTCTCACCTCGCCCTCGCCGGGGACCGGTTCGGGGACCTCTTCGAGGCGCATGGCCTCGCGGGGTTCACCGGTCGTGTGTACTCGCCATGCCTGCATCCGGGGCCTCCAGCCGCCGTCGAGGGACCACGCTCCGCGGCATACTAAGCGGTCGCTTGCCTCCTTGGGAAGCCTTGGCAGGACCCTCCCCGCCACGCGGGCCCCGAACCGCCCGGGGGCCGGCCGCCTCTCCCCTGAACCGGACGGGCGGACCGGGGGTGTTCCAGGAGTGCCCGGAGATACCATCAACAGGCCGCTTGCACAGGGCATATGACGCACCAGGGGGATCCAGCGCGCCCGGAGCCGACCGCCCCGGGCCCGCGCCACGCGTACACACCACGGGGGGAACCGAACGATGAACAGCACCCGCATGCGGAGCGCCGGCCCGGCCGCCGCCGCCCTCGTCCTGACCGGGCTCGTCACCGCCGCCGGACCGGCCGCCGCCGCTCCGGCCTGCACGCCCCGCATCCAGGTCCTCGGCTCCCTCGGGTCGGGCGGCTACAGCGTGGGCAACGAGCAGACCGAGGGGGTTCTCGCCCTCGGCCCGGGCAACCTGTCCGCCGGCCTCTCCGCCGGCAAGCCCGTCTACTGGACCGGCACCCGGCTCCACAAGGTCCCGATGCCCGACGCCACCCTCTCGGGCGCGGTCCTCGGCGTGAACAGGGGCGGCCTGATGGTCGGCGCCGTCCGCGGCGGCGACGGCTACCTCTTCACCTACCGCGCGGGCGACGCCGCGATCACCCGGCTGCCCGGGAGCGACTGGCTGTCCGACGACGCCGACGTCAACGACGCCGGATACGTCGTCTCGCGCACCCGGCCGGGCCTGGGCACCGTGTGGAAGGACGGCCGGAAGGTGCGCGACCTGGCGCCGCCTGCGGACGCCGCCCCCGGCACCAGGATCGAGCTGGTCACCGGCATCAACAACAAGGGCGACGTCCTCGGCATGGCCCGCGAGGACTACGAGGTCCCGGAGACCGGCCAGCACCTGGAGGGGACCTACCCGGTGCTCTGGCCCGCCGACGGCGGACCGGCCAAGGCCCTCGCCCGCACCGCGAACGACGCCTACGTCCAGGACCTCGACGAGAACGGCCGGATCGTCGGCTACGACTGGAACGGCATGGGGTACCAGTACACGCCCCTGACCTGGACGCCGCCCCACCCCGGGCCCGTCGGCGTCCCGGGCGTGCTGAACACCCACCCCTACGGCACCCTCGAGGCGATCAGCCCGACGTCCAACGTCTCCGTCGGCACCGCCATGTTCCACCCGGACCAGCAGACCCTCCCCGACCAGGCGCAGCTGTGGACGGGCACGGGCCCGCTCCTCGCGCTGCCCCCGCTCGCCGCGAACCGGGCCAGCGCCGCCTCGTCGGTGTCCGACGACGGCCGGGTCGGCGGCGCGGCCGTGAACGCGGGCGGCACCCTGAAGCCGGTGATCTGGACCTGCGCCACGAAGCAGGCGTATCTGCCGCGGTAGCCGCCGTCGCGGGCATGGTGATCTGAGCGCCGGCGCGCTATCGATGCCCCATGACGGACGACATCAGGCGCGGACTGCCCGCACCCCCGCCGCTCGGCGCGGCAGCCCTGCCCCCCGGCACGTACGGGGGGCAGGTGGTGCTCGTGACCGGCGGCGGGACCGGGCTGGGCAAGGCCATCGCCGCCGAGTTCGCGCGGCTCGGCGCGGACCTGCTGATCGCGGGGCGCCGCGCCGGGCGGCTGGAGGCGGCGCGCGAGGAGCTGGCGGCCGTGCCCGGTGCGGGCCGGGTGGCGGCCGCCGTCTGCGACATCCGGGACCCTGAGCGGGTCGCGGAGGTCTTCGACGCGGCCGAGGCCTCGCTGGGGCCGCCGGACGTGCTGGTCAACAACGCGGCGGCCAACTTCCCCAGTCCCGCCGAGGACCTATCCCCCAACGCCTGGCGGGCGGTGGTGGACACCACGCTGACCGGCACCTGGTTCATGACCCGCGAGTTCGGCCGGCGCCACCTCGCGGCGGGCACCCCGGGGGCGATCGTCAGCGTCGGCGCCTCGTACGCCTGGACCGGCGGCCCGGGCTTCGCCCACAGCGCCGCCGCCAAGGCCGGGGTGAAGAACCTGGTGGAGACCCTCGCCGTGGAGTGGGGCCCGTACGGCATCCGCGTCAACGGGCTCGTACCCGGGCTGTTCCCGCACGCCGACATGACCGAGGACATCCGCGGCGGGCTGGAGCGCGCCGCCCCCGACGCCAAGGACGCCCGGCAGCCCGCCCTGCGGGTGGGCGCCCCGCGCGAACTGGGCTGGGCCGCGACCTTCCTGGCCTCGCCGTACGCCCGGTTCGTCAGCGGCCACACCCTGGTGGTGGACGGGGCGAACTGGCAGCGGCGGTCCCTCGTCCAGCCGGAGGTGGTCCCGGTCCGCGAACAACTGGGCCGCGGACCGTTCACCCCGGACTGACCGGCCCCGGGCCGGGGCGGGGGTGTCGGTGGGGGTGTCGGTGGGGGGTGGCAGGATGACGGGTATGGATCTTGCCGGACTGACCTTCGAGCGCTGGCGCTCGCTGGACCTCGACGCCGTCCGCCGTCTCGCCGGGGAGGCCGCCTCGGGTGTGGGCGGGCGGGTGCGCCGGATCGAGACGGTCCGCCACCTCGGTGCGCCGCTGCACCGGGTGCTGATCGAGCGGGAGGGCCGTGACTTCGCCCTCGTGCCCGGCGGGCGCGTGCGGCTCGGCTTCGACCCGCAGGCGTGGCGGCCGACGCCCGAGCAGGAGGCCGACTACGCGGAGAGCCTGGCCGAGGGCTTCGGTTTCGCCCCGGACCTCACCTCCCATCTCGCCGGGGAGCTGAGCCCGGTGCGGACGGTGGAACTGGCCACCGTGCTGATGGCGGTGGAGGACGAGGCGCTGACGGGACCGCCGGACGACGTCCCGGCCGGGCTGGCCGGGCAGGGGCTGCGGCTGCCGAGCGCCGACGAGTGGGAGCACGCCTGCGGTGCGGGGGCCCGCACCCTGTTCCGGTGGGGCGACACGTGCCCGCTGGACGAGGAGCCGTACGGCGGGGGCGGGATCCGCCACGAGCCGAACGCCTTCGGGCTGCACATCGCCTACGACAGCTACACCGCCGAGCTCAGCGGCGACCGAGAGGCGGTGCACGGCGGGGACGCCGGCTCGGCGGCCTGCGGCGGCTACGGCCGGCTGATGGGATGGCTGCCGCTGGCCACGGCGCAGCGCAACCCGGGCACGGCGGAGTTCGTGTACGGCCCGGAGGGGGAGGACGTGTGGGACGACTTCTCCGTGCGGCCGGTGCTCACGCTCCCCTGAACCGCGGGGGCCGGCGGGCGGCCTGGGCGCCGTAGCCCTCTCCGGCGTCCTCGGAGGTGAGGGTGAGGGCCGCGGTCATGGCGACCCGGTCGAGGGCGGCGGGCAGGGCGGCGTCGGCGTAGGAGTCGACCGCCCGTTTGATGCCCTGGACGGCGAGCGGAGCGTTCGCCGCGATCTCCGCCGTCAGGGCGCGGGAGGCGGCGTCCAGCTCTGCCCGGGGGACGACGAGCTGGACGAGGTTGAGGCGCTCGGCGACCCCCGCGTCGATCCTGCGGCCGGTCAGGGCGAGGTACTTGGCCCAGCCCGCGCCGGCCTCGCGGGCGATGCGCAGGTCGCCGCCGGCGTCCACCGCCACACCGAGCCGGGCCTCGGGGAGGGCGAAGACGGCGTCCTCGGCGGCGATCCGGACGTCGGCCATCAGGGCCAGCTCGAAGCCGAAGCCGAGGCAGTACCCCTGGACGGCGGCGACCACCGGCTGCGGCAGGCGGGCGAGGACCGCGAAGCGCTCGTGGACCCAGCGGATGCCCTCGTAGTAGTTCCGGGTCCGCTCGGCCGCGGAGTCCCCCGTGATGCCGCCGCCGGGGGCCGTCACGTCGATGCCCGCACAGAAGGCCCGGCCCTGCGCCCGCAGCAGGACGGCGCGCACGCCGGGGTCGAAGCGGATCCGGTCGGCCAGCAGGCCCAGCTGCCGGGTGGACTCCCAGCTCCAGCCGTTGAGCTTGTCCGGGCGGCAGAGGGTGAGGAGCGCGATGCCGTCCTCGACGTCCAGCCGGATGCGCTCCGCGCCCTCGCCGATCTCCGTGGAGACTGTGTCGATCACCGTGTACCGCACCCCCCAAGTGAGCTGACGGTTCGTCAGCCTAAGGGGGTCCGGTCAGCGGGGGAAGACCTCGAACGCCACCGCCGGGCGGCCGTCGAAGCGGGCCGCCACCTGCTGGACGTTGCCGGTGAGGAAGTCGCGTACGTACTCCTCGGGGTCCTGGTCCGTGAGGGCGGTGATGTAGGCCTTGTGCTCCAGCAGGGACCGGACGGCGCGCTCCAGGCCGGGGCCGGCCTCGACCGCGTGGGTGGGCGTGGACGTACCCGCCACCGCGACCCAGCGCACCCCGTTCCACGGCTCCAGGCCCTGCTCCGTGATGAGTTCGGGGAAGATCCACCGGTTGCCCGCGTCACCGGCGGCGTCCAGCACGGCCCGGCCGACGGCCTTGTGGTCGGGGGTGTTCCAGTAGCCCCCACCGTCGCCCCCGCCCCACGTGTCCCGGTGGTTGAGGGTGATCACCAGTTCGGGGCGGTGGCGCCGGATGGCCGCCGCGATGTCCCGGCGCAGGCCGGGGCCGTACTCGACGACGCCGTCCCGGTGGTCCAGGAACTCCACCGACGAGACCCCGACGACCGCCGCGCTCGCGCGCTGCTCGGCCTCGCGCAGCGGGCCGCACTCGTCCGGGGCGACGCCGTCGATGCCCGCCTCGCCGCGGGTGGCGAGCACGTAGGCGACCTCGCGGCCGCCGTCCGTCCACGCCGCGATCGCGGCGGCGCAGCCGTACTCCAGGTCGTCGGGGTGGGCCACCACCGCGAGGGCGCGCTGCCAGTCGGTGGGCATGGGCTGCAAGGTCGGCTGCTGCGCAGCGTGTTCGGTCATACGCCGACCTTAGGCGACCGGAGGAGGGCGGGGGGCCGGCGCCTCTGCCGGGCCCCGCCCCGTCACCCGCGCGACCGCGGAAGGGGACCTCAGGCGCCGTCGTGCACCAGGGACAGGAGGCGGTCCAGGACGCGGGGGCCGCCCGCGCGGACGCCGTCGTGCTCGAACTCGTCCGTCACCCAGGTGCGCAGGCCGCGGATCGCGCGGGCCGTGGCCAGGGAGTGGGCGGTGTCCACGTACATGTCGTCGTGGTAGACGGCGGCCGCCACCGGCACCTCGTTGGCGGCGAGCCGGGCCGGGTCGTATAGCGGCTGCCAGCCGGTGCGGGAGGCGAGGAGTTCGGCGGTCTCGCGCAGCGGGGCGAGGCAGGGGTCGGCGGTGAAGTGCCACGGGTGGATGGTCTCGCCGGTGAACAGGAGCGGGTCGTCGCCCGCGAGGGCCTTGGCGGCGTCGAAGCGCGGGTGGCCGGCGCGGACCCGTTCGGCGGCCCAGGCGGTCGGGGCCGCCGGGTCCTGGGCGTAGATCGCCTCGTGGAGCAGCGCGTACAGCGGGTGCCCGGCGAAGGACAGCTGGGCGTGGACCCGTTCGAGGAAGGCGTCGGACAGGGCGGGGCCCGCCGGGGTGGGGACGAAGGCGTCCTCGAGGAGGTAGTGCAGCTGGTGGCTGCCGTCGCCGGCGCCGAGGAGCAGGCCGAGGGACTGGAAGGCCTCGACGGTGAGCCGGTAGCCGCCCGGGAGCACGGCCGGCTGCTCGGCGAGGTGGGCCGCGATGCGGCGGGCAGGCTCGACGTCCATGGGGTAGCGGGCGTAGTGGGCCAGGTTCTTGCGCTCGATGCGGGGGTACGCGGCCTCGTACACCTCGGTCGCGTCGGCGTCGAGGGAGGGCAGTCCGCCGGTGATCAGGGCGGCGGCCAGTCCCTCGGGCGCGGTGGAGAGGTAGTGGGTGGTGCAGAACCCGCCGAAGCTCTGGCCGAGCACGGTCCAGGGGGCGCCGCCGGTCAGCGCGGGGCGGATGGCCTCGGCGTCGCGGACGATGGAGTCGGCGCGGAACCGGGTGAGGTACGCGGCCTGCTCGGCGGGGGTGCCGCGCGCGGGCAGGGTCTGGCGGCTGACGGGGGTGGAGCGGCCGGTCCCGCGCTGGTCGAGGAGCAGCACCCGGTAGTCGGCGAGGGCCCGCTCCAGCCAGGCCTGGCGTCCGGTGAACCGCCGCGCCCCGAAGCCGGGGCCGCCCTCCAGGTACAGCAGCCAGGGCAGCCCCTCGGGGTCCTTGTCGTGCGCCACCACCTCGCGGGCGTACAGCTCGATGCGCTCCCCGCCGGGGCGGTCGTGGTCGAGCGGCACGGTGAAGTGGTGGTCGGTCAGGACGACACCGGGCTGGCGGTAGCTGCGCTGGAGGGTCACGGACGGCCCCTGGGGTCTGGGTGCGGATCCCCTTCCCCGCGCCGTCGCCGGGTCGCGGCGGGGCGGGGGGCCGGGGCTGGCGTCCCGGCCGAGTCTATGCGGTGCCGCCGACGGCCCGGGCCGGCCGCTGGGACGGGCCCGGGCCGGGGCTCAGAACTCGACGACCGAGCGGAGCACTTCGCCGCGTTCCATGCGGGCGAAGGCGTCCTCGACCCCGTCGAGGGGGATCGTCTCCGAGACGAAGGCGTCGAGGTCGAGCCGGCCCTGGAGGTAGAGGTCGATCAGGAGCGGGAAGTCCCGCTCGGGCAGGCAGTCCCCGTACCAGGACGACTTGAGCGCGCCACCGCGCCCGAAGACGTCCAGGAGCGGGAGCTCCAGCTTCATCTCGGGCGTCGGGACGCCGACCAGCACCACGGTGCCGGCCAGGTCGCGGGCGTAGAAGGCCTGCCGGTAGGTCTCGGGGCGGCCGACGGCCTCGATGACCACGTCCGCGCCGTTCCCGCCGGTCAGCTCCTGGACGGCCTTGACCACGTCCTCGGTACGCCCGTTGACGGTGTGGGTGGCGCCCAGCCCGCGCGCCCACTCCAGCTTCCGGTCGTCCAGGTCCACGGCGATGATCCGCGACGCCCCCGCCAGCCGGGCCCCGGCGACCGCCGCGTTGCCCACTCCCCCGCAGCCGATGACGGCCACCGAGTCGCCGCGCCCGACGTTGCCGGTGTTCAGGGCGGCGCCGAGGCCGGCCATCACGCCGCAGCCGAGCAGTCCGGCGGCGGCCGGGGAGGCGGCCGGGTCGACCTTGGTGCACTGTCCGGCGGCGACCAGGGTCTTCTCGGCGAAGGCCCCGATGCCGAGGGCCGGGGAGAGCGGGGTGCCGTCCTCCAGCGTCATGGGCTGGGTGGCATTGTGCGTGGCGAAGCAGTACCAGGGCCGCCCGCGCTTGCAGGCCCGGCAGGTGCCGCAGACCGCGCGCCAGTTGAGGACCACGAAGTCGCCGGGGGCGACGGAGGTGACGCCGGGGCCGACGGACTCGACGATTCCGGCGGCCTCGTGGCCGAGGAGGAAGGGGAACTCGTCGTTGATGCCGCCCTCGCGGTAGTGCAGGTCGGTGTGGCAGACCCCGCAGGCCTGGACCTTGACGAGGGCTTCTCCGGGCCCCGGGTCGGGCACGAGGATCGTGGTCGTCTCCACCGGTGCGCCCTTGCTCCGCGCGATGACCCCTCGTACGCGATGTGTCACGTCGTACCCCGTTCTGTTCGGATCGGTCTGGATCATCGAACGTACACGGGCGCGGCCCGCCAAGGGAGTTGTGCGGACCGTCGCGTCACCCTCCGCCGCCGGTTCCGGCCAGATCCGGCGGCACGGCGGCGCGCAGCGCCGCGACGAAGGCCGCGACGGCGGGATGCGCACCAGCACCGCTGCGGAACGCGACCTTGGTGCGGCGTTCCATGTGCAGGCGGGTGAGGGCGATGTCGGGGGGCGGAGGCCCCGGTACGCCCAGCTGCGGGACGACCGCCACTCCCTGCCCGGCCGCGACCAGCGCGAGGACGGTGTCGAACTCGTCCACCTGGTGCCGGATCCGCGGGGTGAACCCGGCCGCCTGGCACGCCCGCACGGTCATGGCGTGGCAGAGGGTGCCGGGGGTGGCGGTGATCCAGGGCCCGTCCTGCTGGGTCCGCAGAACGGCGCCCTGGTCGGGGCCGGAGGCCGGGGGCGGGCCGGCGGGGGCGGCCAGGTACATCGCCTCCCCGTACAACGGCCGGGTGGCGAGGCCCGGCTCGGGCGGCGCGGGGACGAAGTCGTACTCGTGGACCAGGGCCACGTCCAGGTCCCCGGCGCGCAGCGCGTGCGCGACCGCCGCCGGGTCGGTCTCGCGGACCATGGGCTCCAGCCCCGGGTGGCGCCGGGCCAGGTGGAGGAGGGCGGCAGGGACGATGGCCCGGGTGGCGGTGGGGAAGGAGCCGACCCGCAGGACCCCGGCGAGGCCGCTGCGGGCCTCCGCGAGGTCGGCGTCGGCCTGTTCGAGCCGTTCCAGGACTGCTTCGGCATGCCGGACGAGGTTCTGGGCGGCCGGGGTGAGGCGGACTCGGCGGCCGGTGCGTTCCAGCAGGGGCAGGCCGGCCTCGCGTTCGAGGACGGCGAGCTGCTGGGAGACGGCGGACGGGCTGAAGGCGAGGGCTTCGGCCACGGCGGCGATGGTGCCGCGGCGGGCGAGCTCGCGCAGGAGGCGCAGGCGGCGGACGTCGAGCATCGGCTCAGCTTACGGATGGGGTAAGGAACGCGAACTGGATTCGGCGCTCGCTCCGGACGAAGCTCTTCTGCATGCGACAGGAAACGACACAGGGCGGGCAATCCGTCCATGGAGCCCCCGGTGACTTCGGCGGGATCCACGTCCCGCTCGTGACCCCCTTCACGGCCGGCGGGGAGATCGCCGCCGGGGCGCTGGAGGCCCTCGCCCACGAGGTGCTCGACGCCGGTGCCGCCGGGATCGTGGCCCTCGGCACCACGGGCGAGACGGCCACCCTCGACGAGGAGGAGTGCGACCTCGTCACCGAGGTCTGCGCCCGGGTCTGCGGGGAGCGGGGCGTGCCGCTCACGGTGGGGGCGGGGGCGAGCGGGACCCGGGCGAGCGAGGCGGCACTGGCACGGCTGGCACGGTGGCCGCAGGCCCGGGCGGCGCTGGTGACCGTGCCGTCCTTCGTCCGGCCGTCGGCGGCGGGCGTGCTGGCGCACTTCACGCGGCTGGCGGAGGTGAGCCCGCTGCCGCTGATCGTGTATCACATCCCCTACCGGACGGGGCAGCCGCTGGACGCGGCCGCGCTGCGCGCGCTGGGCTCGCTCCCGCGGGTGGCCGGGGTGAAGTACGCGGCGGGCGGGATCGACGCGGAGACGGTGGCGCTGCTGGGCCGGCTGCCGGACGGGTTCTCGGTCCTGGCCGGGGACGACGTGTACGCGTCGCCGATGCTGGCGCTCGGCGCGAAGGGCGCGGTCCTGGCCTCGGCCCATCTGGCGACGCAGCGGTTCGTGGAGCTGGAGGCGGCCTGGCGGGCCGGTGACGCCGGGCGGGCTCGGGTGTTGGGGCATGCGTTGGCGCGGGTTTCGGCGGCGGCATTCGGGGAGCCGAATCCGGCGGTGGTCAAGGGCGTCCTGTACGCGCAGGGCCGGATCCCCACCCCGGACGTGCGCCTGCCGCTGCTGCCCGCCTCCCGGCGGGCCGTGGACGCCGCCCTGGCGGAGCTGGCCTCCCTCTGAGGGGTCACAGGGGAGCGCAAATGTCCGGTTGCGAGCGATTCGCCTGCCTCGAGCGGGTCGCCCGAATAGGCAGCATCGCGCCGCGAATTGACCGTATTGGCCTCGGCGGCCTCAAACCCCTGAGGCCCGTGATGTGAGTCACGCGGGAGCGGTCAACATCAATTCACCCGGAACAGCCGATTCCCTTTCCCCGGAAAGGGAATCGGCCTTTTCGTGATCCGTACGTCATGGTCATTTACCGGACAACGGACGGGAAGTCGATCTCCGGGTGGAATTCGCGTCTTGTTCCCGCCCCGCGCACTCGCCTACGGTCACCCTCATTCCCGGCGGCCGACTGCCGAATCCGGCCGCCGCCGGGGCTCTCCCGTACCCCCACGTGAGGAACAGCGCCATGCCCGGACAGGGAAAGCACCGTCGGCCGAAGCAGAACCGGATCGCCCGCAAGCTGGCCGTCGCCGGCACGGGCGGGGCGGCCCTCGCCCTGCCTCTGATCAGCGCCACCACGGCCGGTGCGGCCGGCACGCAGCCGGCTGCGGCGCCGCTCGTCAAGGCGACGGTGGAGAAGGCCGCGCCGCAGAAGCCGGCCGCGGAGAAAGCCTCGGTGAAAAAGGCCTCCACGGAAAAGGCGGCGGCCCCCCTGACCTATTCCGTGGTCAACGGCGACACCCTGACGAAGATCGCGGCCGAGCATTCCGTGAACGGCGGCTGGCAGGCGCTCTACGCGGCCAACCGCAACGCCATCGGCGCGAACCCCTCCGTGATCCGCCCCGGCCTCAGACTGAGCATCGGCGCGGCGGCCAGAGCGGCCGCGGCGAAGCCCGCCGCCAAGCCGGCCACCACCTACGCGAACAATCTCGACGGCTGGATCCGGCAGTCGCTGGACGTCATGGCCAGGCACGGAATTCCCGGCAGCTACAACGGAATCCACCGCAACGTGATGCGCGAGTCCTCGGGCAACCCCCTCGCCATCAACAACTGGGACTCCAACGCCGCGGCCGGCATCCCCTCCAAGGGCCTGCTCCAGGTCATCGACCCGACCTTCCGCGCCTACCACGTGCCCGGCACGTCCCTGGACTCCTACGACCCGGTCGCGAACATCACGGCCGCCTGCAACTACGCCGCCGCCCGCTACGGCTCGATCGACAACGTCAACGGCCCGTACTGACGGCCCGGCGGCGGCCCACCGTCACACCGGCCGGCGGGTCCCCCGCCGGCGCAGGGCGCGGGCCAGGGTGGCGACGGGTGCCGCCAGTCCGTACCCGGTGTCCTTGCGCAGGGCGCCCGCGCCGGCCCGCTCCACGGCGGCCAGCTGGTGTCCCATCAGCTCCGTCATGGCCCCGACCACCGGCCGCAGTCCCGGTTCGGTGAGGTCGAGGATGCCGTCGACGGCGGCCAGGCGGGCACGGGCGCGCCCGCACTCCGCGGCCAGGAGGCGGCGGACGGCGGGGGTGTCCCGAGCCTGTTCGAGGTCGGCGCGGGTGACGGAGTGTTCGGCGAGGCGGGAGCGCGGGATGCACAGCCGCCCGTCAGCGAGGTCGCCGGCCAGGTCGGCGAGGAAGTCGACCCGCTGGGCGGCGTCCACGAAGCGGCGCCAGCCGGCGGCCTGCCCGGCGTCGGGCCCGCCCCGGTACTGGAGGCCGGTGAAGACGAGGACCCCGGGCCAGGCGTAGGCGTCGAGGTAGGCCTGGAAGTCCTCCTCGTCGGCGAACCCGTCGAAGGCGGCCTCGGCGGTGGCGGCCCCGTCGAGGAAGCGGGTGACCCACTGCCCGGGCAGGCCCCGGGTGCGGACGGCATGGGCGTAGGCGCGCAGCAGCGGGTCGGGGCTGTCGCCGGTCTCCAGGGCCGACTCGGTGCGCCGGGCCAGCGCGGCGAGTCCGGCGGCCCGGGCGCCGGGGGTGCCGCTCTCGGCCACGTCGTCGACCAGGTTCATGAAGGCCAGGCCGGCCGCCAGCCAGGGCACCAGGGGCGGTTCGGCCAGCAGGCGCAGGGTGAGGTAGGGGGCCGGTTCGCGGCGCAGGACCCGGCGGGCGGCGTGGGTGAAGTCGGCCCGCAGCCGGGGGTCGGTGATCCCGGCCCGGGTGAGGGTGGTGCGCCAGCTGGGCATGGTGGGGCGTGCTCCTCGAACCGTGTCCGCCGTACGCGCGGGACGCGCGTACGGGTGTGCGGATACACGATGTCAGGAGCGGTAGACCTTCTTCACGTTGCCCTGGGTGTCGGCGTACACGTAGCCGCCGCGCCCGTACTCGTCGGTGAGGTAGGGCCGCATGGAGGCGGTCGCGTCGAACAGCCAGGGCTCGACGATGACGTAGCGGGAGGTCGGCTTGTCGACGCCGAGTTCCTGCTGGGCCCGTTCGAGGAGGCCGGGGAGGGCGTCCCACTTCACGGTCGCCATGTCGATGAGCGGCTCGTCCTTCTTGACGGTGCCGCCGGGGCCGTCGTTCGTCACCTGGCCGTCGCGGTACTCGTACCGGTCGAAGGTGTCGGCGCCGGGGGCGGTGGGGATGGAGGCCAGGACGTACCCCTCGTAGACCGTCATCTCCACGAAGGCGGTGGTGCCGGTCTTCTGCTTGAACGCCTCGACGACGGTGCGGACCTTGTCGGGGGCGAGCAGGCTGCCCTTGGCCGCGGCGGCGCTGCCCTGCGGCTTGGGCGTGGCGGCCCTCGGGGTGGAGGGGGTGATCCCCGCGGGGGTGGCGGCGGCGGGGGTGGCCGGGGCGGCGCCCTTCGCGTCGGAGCCGGAGGACCTGCCGTCGGGCAGCGCCTGGACGAGGCCGACCACACCGCCGGTGAGGGCCAGCGCGAGGAGGGCCCCGATGAGCGCGGTGCGGGTGCGCGGCCGGGCGGAGGCCGGGGGTACGGGCGCGGTGGCCGCGTACGGGGACCCGCCCCCGGGGGTGAACGGCCGGGCGTCGGACACCGTGGGCGGCGGACCGTACAGCCCGGCGCCCGCGGCCGGCGCGGCGGCGGCCCCCGCTGCACCCGGCGTACCAAGAGCGGCGCTCGCGCCCCGGAGCAGCGCTTCCAGCTCCGCGCCGTCGGGCCGCGCGGCGGGATCCCGTACGAGCAGCCGTTCCAGTACGGGCCCCAGCGGGCCGGAGCGCACCGGCGCCGGGATCGGCTCGTCCAGCACGGCGACCACGGTGGCCAGGCTGGTGGCCCGGCGCAGCGGGTGCGTCCCCTCGGCGGCCACGTACAGCAGCATGCCGAGCGACCACAGGTCGGAGGCCGTCAGGCCCTCCTCGCCCCGGCACCGCTCGGGCGCGATGTACTCGGGCGATCCGATCAGCACCCCGGTGGAGGTGAGGGCGGTCGCCCCGTGCAGGGCGGCGATGCCGAAGTCGGTCAGCACGGCCGACCCGTCGGGCCGCAGCAGGACGTTGGCCGGTTTCACATCCCGGTGGAGGATGCCCTCCTCGTGGGCGGCCCGCAGCGCCGACAGGACGTCGAGCCCGAGCCGCAGCACCTCCGGGAGCGGCATCGGCCCGGCGGCCAGCCGGTCGTGCAGCGAGCCGCCCTTGAGCAGCTCCATCACGATCCACGGGTGCCCGTCGGTACCCGGCGCGGGCTCGACGATGTGGTGGATCGTCACCACGTTGGGGTGGGCGAGGCGGGCCAGGGCCCGCGCCTCGCGGATGGCGCGCTCGCGTAGCTGGACGGCGAGCTCCGGCAGGGCCGCGGCGGTGGCGGGGTCCGGCGGGCGCACCTCCTTCAGGGCGACCTCGCGGTGCAGCGCGATGTCACGGGCGCGCCACACCGTCCCCATGCCTCCGGCGCCCAGGGGGCCGATCAGTTCGAAACGGCCGTCGATCAGCCGTCTGCCGGCCTCACTCATCTCCATGGGCGGTCATCGTAGGCCCCGCCACCGTCAGCAGCGGAGGCGGTCCTCCGTCACGGTGCCCTGCGCGGTGGACACCGTACGGTCGTAACAGCCGCCGCCGGTGTCCGTCCCGTACAGCCGGTAGCGCTCGGTGCTGGTGCCGACGGCGTGGCGCTGCTCGCGCGGGACGTTGGCGGTGTACGAGGCGTCGCCGGTGTACCGGTCGTCGAGGTGGGAGCGGCCGGCCGGGCGGCCGCCGCGCAGGGTGAGGGTGTCGGCCCGGTCGCCGAGGGACAGGACGGTGCGCAGCCGGTCGCCGGCGCCGAGGGTGGTCTCGCCGTCCATCGTGTACGTGCGGGCCGTGCGGGTGGTGGTGTCGCCGCGGGTGACGCTCTCCTCGTCGGTCCAGGAGGCGTCGAGGGCGTCCCGGGCCTCGCCGTCGGTCCAGCGGTGGGCGGAGGTGTGGGAGACGGCCCGGGTGACGGTGGTGGTGACCCGGCCGCGGGAGGTGTCGAGGTGTCCGGTGGCGGTCAGGCGGTGGGCGCCGTCGGTGTCGAGGCGGTGTTCGCCGCCGGGGGCGGCGGGGGTCCACCGGGAGGAGCCGGTGGGGGCGCCCTCCTCGTGGCGGGTCAGGGCGCCGGTGACGACCTGGCGGCCGTGGTCCTGCCAGAGCAGCAGGCTGGCCGGGGTGTTCCAGCCGGCCTGGCCGGCCGGCACGCCCGCGACGGACACCTCGACGCGGTGCGGGCGGCCGTCGTTGAAGAGGGCCGCGTAGGGGGTGAGGTCGTAGACGATCGGCTGGACGTCGAAGGCGCGGGGGCCGGGTGTGACGTACCAGAGGAAGGGGTTGGACCAGCCGCCGGTCCACACGGTCGGGAAGGGCGCGGCGAGGCCGGCGAGTCGTCCGTCGACGGAGATCCGCACCTCGCGGTGGGGGCCGTCGGCGGCCTTGCACGAGTAGGGCGCCGCGTCCGGGACGGTCATGTACCAGTACTCCTCGCAGCCGCCGCCGGAGCCGGTGGCGTACACCTCGGCGAGGAGCCGTTCGGTGTTGCGGGGGGTGGTGACGGCGGGGGTGGTCAGGGGCAGGACGCGGTCCGGGGTGTCGGGGGCGGGGTGGTGCCGGTCGGCGGCGTAGAGGGTGAGGGTCACCTTGACGTCGATGACGCCGGTGTAGGTGTCGTTGACGACATTGCCGATGAGCATCTCGACGGGCTGCGGGCGGCTGAGGACGTCGCGGTAGCGGGTGACGTCCTTCTCGACGGACCAGGCGATGCCGTCGGGCGAGGGCTCGGGGGTGGAGGTGCGCAGGATCTCGACGCCGCCGAGGGTGAGGTTGCCGAGGCGGTCGTACTGGCGGCCCTTGACCTTGCCGTCGAGGCGCAGGACGGCTTTGGCCCAGTCGGAGCGGCCGCAGCCGGTAGGCGGGGTGTAGCTGCCCCGGTAGGGGGTGAAGTCGCTGAACCGGGCCTCGGCCAGGGTGACCCGGCAGGACCGGGTGGCGGGACGTTCGACGGGCGGGGCGGCGGTGAGGGGGTCGTGCCAGTCGGTGCCGAACTCCGCGGGCGGGACGGGTCCGGCGCTCGCCGGTCCGGCAGCGGCGGCCGCGGCCGCGGGTCCGGCAGCGGCGCTCGCCGGTCCGGCCGCGGCGGCCGCGGCCGCGGGTCCGGCAGCGGCGCTCGCCGGTCCGGCCGCGGCGGCCGCGGGTCCGGCCAGGGCCCCGGCGGCGAGGGTGAGCGCGCCGAGCAGGCCCATGATCCTGTGTCGTCTCATGGGCCCGCAGTGAAACGCCTCGCGGCCCGCCGCCGCCAGGGCCCGTGGACGCCGGGTGGCGGGAAACCGACGGTGTCAGCGCCCGGCGGGCAGCACCACGACCCCGTCGTCGTCCACGTACACGGTGTCGCCCGGGCGGAAGGTGACCCCGCCGATGGTGACGGGCTCGTCGACCGCGCCCTCACCGGTCTTCCCGCTCTTGCGGGGGCACGTGCCGAGCGCCTGGACGCCGAGGTCCAGGCCGCCGAGGGCGACGCTGTCGCGGACCGCGCCGTTGACGACGAGCCCGGCCCAGCCGGAGCCCTGGGCCGCGCCGGCGATGAGGTCGCCGACCAGCGCGGTACGCAGCGAGGCGCCGCCGTCCACGACGAGGACGGCGCCCCCGCCGGGGGTGTGCAGGAGCTCGCGCAGCAGGGCGTTGTCCTCATGGCAGCGCACGGTGCGCACGGGCCCGGCGTACATCCGCCGGCCGCCGATCCCGCGGAACGGGGTGGCGCAGATGCCGAGGGCCTCGCCGTGCTCGTCGTACAGGTCGGCGGTGGGGGCGGGGGTGACGCTCATGGGGTTCCGGACTCCTCGCGTGTCGTGCGTCGCGCGCCGCCCAGCTTAGGCCGTGGCGTGGCCGGCGGCCTGTACCGGGCGGCTGTCGGGGAGCGGGGCGGCGGCCTGGGCCGCGGGGGCGGTGCGGGTGAGCAGCAGCACTCCGCGCGTGGCCGCGAGGGCTCCGGTGGCGGCGAGCAGGATCCCGAGCGCGCCGTGCTGGAGGCGTTCGCCGAGCAGGACCATGCCGATGGCGGCCGCGGCGAGCGGGTTGGCCAGGTTGACCACGGCGAGCGGGGCGCCGAGCCCGCCCCGGTAGGCGCGCTGCGAGAGCAGCATCCCGCCGACGGCGAAGACCACCACGAGCAGGGCCACGGTGACCACCCGGCCGCTGAGCAGGGCGCCGCCCCGGCCGCCCGCCACGGCCACGGTCTGGGTCAGGGCGGAGGCGACGGCGGAGGCCAGCCCGGAGGCGGTGGCGTGGCGCAGCCCCGGGCCGGGGTCGCGGCGGGCGGTGAGCAGGACGATCGCGGCGACGGTGGCGCCGGACACGGCGAGCGCCTCGGCCAGGGAGAGGGTGTCGTCGGGGGCCGGCCCTGAGGCGGGGAGCAGCAGCAGGCCGAGCCCGGCGACGGTGGCCAGGGTGCCCCGCCACTCGGTGGCGGCGACCCGCCGCCCGGCGCCGCGCGCGCCCAGCGGGACGGCGGCGACCAGGGTGAGGGCACCCAGCGGCTGGACGAGGGTCAGCGGGCCGTAGCGCAGCGCGGCGGCGTGCAGCAGTGCGGCGGCGGCGTTCAGTCCGGCCGACCACCACCAGGCGCTGTTGCCGAGCAGGGCCCGGGCGGTGCGGGCGACGGCCCGGCGGGCGAGGCGCTCCTGGGCGACGGCGGCGGCGGCGTAGGTGACGGCGGAGGCCAGGCAGAGGGCGACGGCGAGGACGGTGGCGTTCACGGCCGGGCCCCCGCGGAGACGGCGACGGCGGGGCCGGGGACGGCGGGGCCGGGAGTCCGCCCGGCCCCGCCGTGGCCGGACGCCGCGGCGCCGACGGGCCAGGCGGCACCGGAGCCGGGCTGCGCCGAACCGGGCTCCGCCAGGCCGGGACCGGGCTCCGCCACGCCCGAGCCGGGCCGCGGCACCGGGCGCGGGCGCGGCAGGCTCCGTACCGGCGGAACTCCGGCGCGGGCCGGGCGCGGGACCACCAGGAGGGCCGCGCCGAGCAGCAGGGCGGCCACGAGCGCGTCCGCCCAGTAGTGGTTGGCGGTGCCCACGATCACGAGCAGGGTCACCAGCGGGTGCAGCAGCCACAGGGCGCGCCGGCGGGAGCGGGTCGCGGCGATCATCCCGAGGGCCAGCATCAGCGCCCAGCCGAAGTGCAGCGAGGGCATCGCGGCGAACTGGTTGGCCATGGTGTCGGCGGCCGGGGCGGCCCGGTAGACGGTCGGCCCGTACACCTGTCCGGTGTCCACCAGGTGTGCGTCGGCGAGCATCCGCGGCGGCGCCAGCGGGAAGGAGAGGTGCAGGGCGAGGGCGGCTCCGGTGAGGACGGCGAGCACCCGGCGGACCCACAGGTAGTGCCGTGGCCGGCGCAGGTACAGCCACACGAGGAACAGGGCGGTCGCCGGGAAGTGCACGGCCGCGTAGTAGGTGTTCGCGGTGTGCACGAGGGCGTCCGAGTGGAGCAGCAGCCGCTGGACGGCGCCTTCGCCGGGCAGGTGCAGGGCGCGCTCGGCGTCCCACACCCGGGCCGCGTTGCGGAAGGCCTCGTCGGTGCGGCCGGTGGAGAGCGTCCGGCCGGCCTTGTAGACGGCGAAGAGTCCCGCGACGAGCAGCAGTTCGCGTATGAGCCGGCGGCGCGCGCCGCTCTTTCCGGCGGCTTGCCGGTCGGGAGTGGTGTGGGAGGTCATCCCCCGGTCTCGCTTCATTCGGGTTCCTATCGACACGCCAGTGTATCGGTACGTTCGCGTATCGATACGCTGGTGTCCCGATAAGCTCGGATGGCCTTACACTCGGAGCACGGAGCCACCCCGGAGCCCGTGAGGAGAACCGCACCCCATGACGTCGACGCCGCAGACCACCGCGCGCCGCTCCAAGATCAGCCCGGAGCGCGAGCAGGAGTTCTACGACGTCGTGCTGGACCAGCTGCGCGAGCACGGGTACGAGGCCCTGACGATGGAGGGCGTGGCCGCCAAGGCCTGCTGCGGGAAGTCCACGCTCTACCGGCAGTGGAAGACCAAGCCCCAGCTCGTCGCGGCCGCCCTGCGCGCCAGCCGCGCCGGCCGCGGCGAGCGGACCCTGGCGGGCGTGGACACCGGGACCCTCGCCGGAGACCTGCGCGAGGCCGCCCGGATCGCGGCCGGCACCTCGGGGCGCGACACGCGCCTCACCCAGGCGCTGGGGGTCGCCGTGCTCGGCGACGAGGAGCTCCAGGGCGCCCTGAGGGAGGCCCTGGTGGAGCCGGAGCTGGCGGCCTTCGCCGCGATCGTGGAGCGGGCCGTGGCGCGCGGCGAGATCGCCGCGGGCCATCCGGCCGTGGAGTTCCTGCCGGCGCAGCTGATGGGCGTGCTGCGGATCCGCCCGGTGCTGGAGGGGCGGTACGCGGACGCCGACTACCTGGTCAGGTTCGTGGACGCGGTGCTGCTGCCCGCGCTGGGCATCGGGCCCCGGACCGCGGACGAGCACCCCTGACCCCCTGAACCGGTGGGCCGCCGTTCACGATGACCGGACGGCGGCCCGCTGCCCGCGCTGCCTCGTGGGGACGGCGGCAGCGCGCCACCCGGACGGGGCGGCGGCCACTCCCGAGCAGGGTGACCGCCGCCCCGTCCGTACGGACCTTCCTCCGGGCGGGCCTCAGCCGCGTGCGGCGCCCATCACCCGGGCGTACTCCTGCGGGTCGGCGTCGAAGCCGCGCGTGCGCGCGTCCAGCGTCCAGCAGCCCGAGGCGTCCCGGACGAACTCGGCGACGGTGGCCGCCGTGGCCCCGGCGAGCTCCGCGAAGTCGCCGGTGGCGAGGTCGGTGTACCCCTCGCGGATGCGCAGCCCCGTACCGCCGACGGCGGCGAAGGTCTTGCGGCCGGGCGCCCCGGCGGGCCCCGCGTCCTGGATCACCACGCCGACCACCACCCGGCCCAGTTCGGCCGCCAGCCGGTCCAGTTCGAGGGTCATCACCTCGTCGAAGCCGAAGCCCTGCCCGGTGCGGCTGTCCCGGGCCAGGGTGATGGTGCCGTCGGGGGCGCGGCTGCCGAAGTGGACGAGGTAGACGGGCTCTCCGTACGGGTCGGCGGCCGCGTACACGCCGGCGACGATGTCCAGGTCGTTCGCGGGTGTGCCCGCGGGGCTGGGGTCCCAGCGCAGCGCGATCTCCACCTTGGCCAGGCCCTTGCGTACTCCGCTCACCGAACTCCCCCTCCGCTTGGCCGTTTCGGCCGTGTCGTCCGGGCGCCATGCTGCCACGTGCCCGTGATCACCGTGGGAACGACCGTGCACAACCGGCCAGTTCCCGACGCCGCCCGGTGGTCGCTCAGCCGGCGGCGTCGACGCGTACGGTCTCCACCCAGGCCGGCGGCTGCGGCGCGTCCGCCCCGATCAGCGCGGCGATCAGCCGGCAGGACGGCGACCGGGCCGGCCACGGGGTGAAGCCGTCGGTCAGCACGATGACGACGGACGGCCGGTCGGGCTGGGCCAGGGCGGCCGCGATGCCCACGCGCAGGTCGGTGCCGCCTCCCCCGGCCAGGGTCACCTCCCGGGCGCTCGACACCCGGGTCACGGCGTGCACGTCGGCATCGCAGGCGAGCACGGCGACCCGGTTGCCCCCCACGCCCACCTCGCGCAGCACCCCGGTGACCTCCGCGAGGGCCGCGGCGAGCTCCGCGTCGCCCATGGACCCCGAGGTGTCGATGACGATCGCGACCCGGGGCAGGGGCCGCCGCAGGCTCGGCAGCACCACCCGGCCGCCCAGCGCGGGCGTACGGCGCGAGGGCCGCCGGTACGTGTAGTCCACCGCGCCGCCGGCCCAGGCGGCGGCCTCCCGGACCGCCCCGGACAGGGCGCGGCGCCAGTCGACGGCCGGCTCCAGGACCTGCTCCGCCCAGCGCTCCCACCCGCCGGGCACGCTCCCCCGGCCGCGGGTGCGCCGGTGGGCCCGCACGGCCTGGGCGGTCTGGCGGCGCAGGGCCTCCGCCTCCACCGGACCGATCCGGGCGGGGCCGTCGCCGCCGAGCTCCCAGGGCCCCGGGGTCCCGTGCGCGCCCGAGCCGCAGTCCACGCCGTGCGGGGGCGTGGCCGGGACGGCGGGCAGGTAGCTCTCGAACATCCCGCCCCGGGGCAGGCCGAAGAGCCCCGGCTCCATGCGGCCCGTCGGCAGCCGCAGCCCGTCGGCGAGGAGGTCGTCGTTGATCTCGCAGTCCTGGGCGATGTTGATGCGGACGGGATCGCGCTGGTCGGCGGGCGGGAGCCGGTCGGCGCGGCCGTGGTGGTCGCGCAGCAGGTGGGCCACCTCGTGGATCCACACGCCGGAGAGCTCCGGTACGGGGGTGCGCTCGACGAACTCCGGCGCCACGTAGCAGCGCCAGTGCCGGTCGACGCCCATCGTCCGCACCCCGCACGGGCCCGGCGAGGCGACGACGGTCAGCGCGTACAGGGCGGAGGCCAGGTAGGGCCGGGCCTCGGCCGCCGCGTAGCGGGCGGCGAGCAGCTTGGCCCTGTCGAGCGGGACGTCGTCCACCGGTACGGCGCTCCCGTCAGCGGGCGCCGGGCAGTGCCCCGGCGAGCTGGAGCAGTTCCACGAAGGCGTCGATCCCGGCGGGCACCGGCCAGGAGGGGTCGCGCAGCGCGGCGAGGTCGGCGGCGGCCCGCGCGGCCACGTCGGGCACGCCCGCGTCGACGGCCTTGGCGAGGACCGCCCAGCCTGCCTCCCAGCGGGGACGGGTGGGTCCGGCCTGGACGGCGGCCACCACGGCGATCAGGAACGCGAGTTGGCGGTCGCCGCGTTCGGGCAGGGCGAAAGCGCCGGGGTCGGCCAGCACCCGTTCCGGGTCGGGCAGGTCCAGGTGCTCCAGGTAGGTCAGCAGCTCCAGTCCCGCGCCGTCCCCGACGGCCCCGGTGAGCGCGGCGGACAGCGCCTCGCGGCCGGCGCCGGCCGCGTACCCGGTGGCCAGCAGCCGCAGCGCCATCTCCCAGGTGCGCGGGGAGGGCCAGGCCCGGCCGCGGGCCTCGGCGTCGTTCGGCATGTGGTGGACCAGGCCGGGCCGGGCGGTCAGGAAGCCGGACACCGCGCCCCGGGCCCGTGCCGCCGCCCCGGCGGCCCGGGCGGGGTCGACCGCGGGGAGGTCCGCCTCCGGCCAGGTGCCGGCCATGCCGCGGGCCACGGTGCGCGGGTCGTGCGTCCAGTCCAGGTGGACGAACCGGTTGGCGAGCGGCGCGCTGAGGTGCCAGCCGTCCGCCGCGCTGGCGGGCGGGTTGGCCGCCGCGACGATCCGGACGGAGGGCGGCAGCGCCAGGCTGCCGACGCGCCGTTCGAGGACCACGCGCAGCAGGGCGGCCTGCACGGCGGGAGGGGCGGAGGACAGCTCGTCGAAGAAGAGCAGGCCGTGTCCGGTGCGGGCCAGGCGCACCGCCCAGTCCGGCGGGGCCATCGGTACCCCGGTGGTGGCGGGGTCGTCGCCGACGACGGGCAGTCCGGCGAAGTCCGAGGGCTCGTGGACGCTGGCCACGACGGTCTCCAGCGCGACGCCCAGCGACGCGGCCAGCCGCTGCATGCCGGCGGACTTCCCGATGCCGGGCTCACCCCACAGCAGTACCGGCTGATTGGCCGTCACCGCCAGCGCGAGCGCCTCGAGCTGGTGGCTGGCGCCGGGCTCGGTGCGGGTGATCCCGAGCCGGGTGTTCAGGGCGTCCGCGGCGGCCAGGGCGGCCGGCGGGCCCTGCTGCCGTACGGTGCTCACGCGCGCGCTCCCCCGGGGTCGCCGGGCTCGTCCGTGGCCGCGTAGCCGTCGTCGTCGTAGTCCTCGTCGTCGTCGCCCCACTCCTCGCGCTCGTCCATGAACTCGTCGTACGAGTCGGAGTTGATGCCCGGGTGGCGCTCCTCCACGAGGTCCTTGAGGAAGGCGAGATCGGTCCGCTTGTAGCGGCGGACCACCTGGGCCAGTGACAGCTCCATGTCGTCGACCACGTCGGTACGGGCTCCGGCCGCGAGGAGCGCGCGGACCAGGGCGGCGGTCCCGCCGTTCTGGACGGCGCACTGGAGCGGGGTGCGCCGGGCGTCGTCCACGTCCTCCAGGCCGAGTCCGGCCGCGAGCAGCCTGGGCAGCAGTTCCTCGTGGCGGACGAACGGGAGCAGGTGCAGCAGTCCCTGGCCCCTGCCGTTGCGCACGCGGGGGTCCTGCCCCGCGTCGAGCAGCGCGAGGACGCCGGGGGTGTCGCCGTGCTGGACGCGTTCGAACAGCTCGCGCCGTTCGGCCCGCAGGGCGCGCGGCAGCCGGCCCTTCCCGGTGGTCCAGGCCTCCGCCACGGCGAAGCAGCCGGCGACGGCGCCGCCGAAGGCCCGCATGGCACGCTCCCGCTGCTGCTCCTCGGCGCTGTGCGGGAGTTCGAGCACACCGGCCCGCGACCGCACCTCGTGCCACTCGCCGAGGCAGCGCACCCGGGCGGGCCGGGGCGCGGCGGGGCCGGGCGGCCCGGCCGCCGGGCCGGCGGCGGGGAAGAGGGCGGCGGTGACGAGGGGGTGCAGCTCGTGCGGGGCGATCCGGCCGGTCCGTACGAGGTACGGGTCGGGCAGCGGCTGCCAGGCGTGGTCGGGCAGCCGGGGGAGGTCGCGCACCTCCTTGTACTCGACGAACCGCATGCGGGGGCCGCCGTCCGCGCCGGCGGCCTCCACCAGCAGCAGGCAGCGCCAGTCCGGGGAGAGGCGGAACCGGTCACCGGCGCCCGCCGCGGCGAGGCGGCGGACCTGGTGGGCGAGCCGGACCGGGTCGATCGCGGCCGACCCCAGCGCCTCCAGGGCATCCTGCCTGCGGTAGCCGCGCGGCGGGAGCGTCGGGTCCAGTGCGATCCCGGCGAGGGCGAAGGCCCCGGCGGTGTCACCGCGCCGCTGGAGCACGGCGGCCCACTCCGTGCGGCCGGCGGGGTCGGCGGGGCCGGGGTCGGCGGTGGGCAGCTCGTCGTCGCCGAGCGGGGTGCCGTCGGCCCGGAAGAAGGGCAACCGGTCGGCGGGGCCGGCGTACGCGCGCAGCTCCGCGGTGTGCCGGGCGTCCCAGAACCAGCGGGCGGCGGTCCAGTCCTCGCCGACCCAGGAGGCGTGGGCGTGGCGCCGCCTCGCCGGGTCGACCGGCGCGCAGTGCAGCCGCAGCCGCTGGGGGCCGTCCACCATCGCCCGGGTGGTGACGTACAGGGTGGGCGCCTCGGGGCCGGCGCCGTAGCGGGCCAGCAGGACGCGCCGGTTGGGGGCGAGCACGCTGCGGCCGCCCAGGACCCGGGGCAGGTGCCAGCGCAGCAGGTCGGGGACGAGGTGGCGCAGGTCGGTTTCCACCGCCTCGGCGGTGGCGGCCCCGTACCGCGGGGCGAGCGCGGGCGGGTCGACCGCCACCTCGACGCCGGCCGCGGCGCAGGCGGCGCGCCAGTCCCCGGCGAGGCGGTGGGCGGTGGCCCGCTCGATCATCCGGGCGGGCACGGCGTAGCGGCGGGCCCGCTGCCAGGCGGCCGCGTCCTCGGGTGCGATCCCGCCGGGCGGCGTGACGGCCGCCCTCACCGGTACACGCTCCCGATGGCCCGCAGGTCCGGGTGGGAGGCCCGGGCCGGGCGCAGCCGCTCGGCGAAGGAGCGCTTGAGGCGGCGGGGCGTGCCGGGTCCGAGGCCGACGTGCTCCAGCGGGCCGTCCTCGGGCAGCGCGGCGAGCAGGCTCTTGGCTCCGCGCCCGGTGATGCCGGTGTGGCGCAGTTCGAGGCGGCGCAGGGGGCTGCCGGGCAGGGCCGCGGCCAGGGCGTACGCGCCTTCGTCGCCGGTGTCGTTGCCGGTGGAGCCGAGGCTCCGCTCGGACAGGGTCCGCCCGAGGTCCAGGGCCTCGATGCCGCCGAGGGCGTCGGCGAGGGCGCGCGCTCCCGCCACGCCGATGCCGTTGCCGCCGAGGCCGAGGCGGACGGGGCGCCCGGGGCCGGCGTCCGCCGCCGCGGCGGCGATGACGGCCGCGCCCTCGTCCCCGAGGTGGTTGGCCGGTACGTACAGTTCGCGGACGCCGGCCTCGCGGATGAGGGCGGCGAGCAGCGGGGCGGCTTCGGCGGTGAGGCCGTTGCCGCCGAGGAAGATCCGTTCGAGCGGTGTGGCGCGGGTGCGCAGGGCGTCCAGGAGGAGGCGTACGCCTTCGGCCCCGATGCCGGTGTTGACGAGGTCGAGGGTGCGCAGCGCGGTGTTGCGGCGCAGCAGTGCGGCGACCGTGCGGGCGCCGTCCTCCAGGAGCGGGTTGCGCTTGAGCCAGAGGGCGCGGACGGCGGTGTCCCCCGCGAGGGCTCCGGCGAGGGCGAGCGTGCCGTCGGGGCCGATCCGGTTGCAGCCGAGGTAGAGGGTGTGCACCGGGTGCCGGCCGTCCGCGTCCGCGAGGGCCGACGCCAGGGTGCGGGCGCCCTCGTCGGTGAGGGAGTTGGTGCCGAGGAGCAGGTGCGCGGCGTGCGGGGAGGCGAGGGCCACGGGCAGCAGCCGGGCGGCTCCGGCCGGGCCGAGGCCCTGCTTGCACAGGTCGACGCGGCCGTCCGAGCGCAGGGTGCCGAGCGGGAAGGTCTCGTCGGCCTCGACGGGCCGGTCCTGCGCGAGGCGGACGAGCAGCGGGTCGAGGGCCGCCGGGTCGGCGAGCGGCAGGTCCGGGTGCTCGATAGCGGGGCACCGTACGGGCGTCGGCCGTGTCATCACCATTCCACCGGTTCCTTCGCCGGCGCCCGGCGACCCTGCGAGTTCGCGGAGGTGCGGCATCGCGGCGCACGTGCTCGCGCCGCCGCGCCGCCCCTCCGGCATGACGGAAGGAGGCAAGACCGGTCGGATTCGAACCGACGTCCTCCAGCTCGATGCTTGGGCGCGACGACCTCTGCGCTACGGCCTTGCCGCGGCGATCATAGCGGCCCCGCGGCCCGGAATCGATCACCAGTTTGACCGATTCCGGGTGCGTGCCCGGTCGTGAGGCGCGGGCTCCCGGCTACCAGTCCCCGTCCTGGACCGGTTCCCCCGGGCGCGGAGCGTTGCCGAGCGGCAGCACCTGACCGGGCGCCTGGGGCGTCCAGGGCTCGTGGTCGTCGCCGAGCCAGTCGCCGACGGGCTTGACCTGGCCGAGGGGTCCGGCCGCCGGGAGGTCGGTGCCGGTCTCGTCGTAGTAGTCGTACCAGGGCAGTCCGGCGCGGGTGTAGGCGGCCCGGTCCACGGGAGAGGGCGGGGCGTCCTCACCCGTGATGCGACGCCACTCGGGCGGGGTCACCAGGTGGACGAAGACCCGCGCGGCCGGCTCGTCCGCCCAGGCCGACCGCTTGCGGTCGTCGCGGTAGACCTCCTGGCGCATCGCGCCGCCCACCCCGAGCCCCATGGCCGGGGCAGCGGGCCGGAGCGCGCCCGGGGCCGCGGGCGCGGCGCCCGGAGCGGCCGCCATCGGCATCGCGGGGGCCGCTCCGTAGGCGGGAGAACCGGGCGGCGCCGGCTGCGCGCCGTACCCGTAGGACCCGGGCGGTACCGGCTGCTCGGTGCCGCCGCCGAGGGGCCGGGCGGCGGCCCGGCGTGCGCGCTCCTGTTCCTCGCGCCAGGCGGCCAGGGCCTTCGGGCCGAGCGGGAAGGCCTGGAGCTGCACCCCGCCCGTGACCTCCTCGCCGGTGACCTGGCCCTCGACCGTCGCCCCGAGGCCCAGCGGTACGGCGACGAACTGGCGCACCGTCCCGTCGCCGGAGTTGATGCCGTCGAGCCAGGGCTGCCGGGGCAGCACCACGTAGTTCTGCGGCTTGCGCTCCAGCCGGCCGGTCCACCTGCGGCCCGAGACGGCGCACACCTTGCCGACGCCGACCTGGAGCGCGGCGGGCTCCCGCGACCCGCCGAAGCTGAGCCACATCGCCTCGCGCAGGTACACCGGCAGCATGACGCCGCCCTTGGCGCGCCACTCCTGCGGCACGGTGTCCGGATAGTCCTCCACCCGCCGCAGCGGGAACTCCCCCATCCCCGGCGGCAGTGCGTGCGTACCCGATTCAGGCAGACGCAATGTCCGGATGAACCTGATTCGCACCCCTTCGCCCAGCAGGAGCGTATTGCCTTCGATCCTCGCCGCGCCCATCGCCTCGTTCGCCACCCCGGACAGCCCCTTCTCCGGCCACGGACCGGAACCGCCGCAATATCCGCGGCTGAACCGGATCGTTATGCTCAAGTTTTCCTCAGATGTAGTGACGGTGCGGCCGCCACCTTCCTAGCTTCCTCATACACGTGCCTTCGCGCCCCCGCGGTTCCGCACGTCCCCCCGTTCCCGCGATGTCCCCCGGGATTCCGCGTTCCCGAGGAAAGAGTTCAGCATGAAGGTTCCCAAGGCCGGTGCGGTCGCCACAGTGATCGCCCTCGCCGCCACCGCCTCCGGCTGTGGTGGTGACGCCCCGAAGGAGCCCATCTCCATCGGCATCAAGTTCGACCAGCCCGGCATCGGTATGCGCGAGAGCGACGGCACCTTCACCGGTTTCGACGTCGACGTGGCCACGTACATCGCGAAGGAACTCGGCTACAAGGCCGACGAGATCGAGTTCAAGCAGGTCTACAGCTCGGACCGGGAACTGCTGATCCAGTACAACGAGGTCAAGTTCGTCGCCGCCAGCTACACGATCAACGACAAGCGGCGGGAGAAGGTCGAGTTCGCCGGACCCTACTTCGTCGCCCACCAGGACGTGATGATCCGGGCCGACGACAACACGATCAACAAGCCGGAGGACCTGAACAACAAGCGGCTGTGCACGGTGAGCGGCTCGACCTCCGCCGAGAACATCCGCAAGAACCTCGCGCCGAAGACGAGCGTCCTGGAGCTCGGCGGCTACTCCGAGTGCCTCGTCGCCCTCCAGGACAACACCGCCGACGCGATGACCACCGACAACTCCATCCTCGCCGGGTACGGGGCGCGCAAGGGCAACACGGGCAAGTTCAAGCTGATGGGGCTGAACCTCAGCAACGAGAACTACGGCATCGGCCTGAAGAAGGGCGACAACGACCTCCAGCGCAAGATCAACCTGGCGCTGACCAAGATGGTCTCGGACGGCTCCTGGGAAGCGGCCGTGAAGAAGAACTTCGGCCCGGCCAACTACAAGTACGAGCCGGCGCCCCAGGTCACGACCGGCAACTGAGGACCCCTGGGCGGCGGGCCCCGTCCGGCCCCCGCCCAGGCCTCCGGCCCTCCGGCGCGGCCGCGCCCGACGGCGGACGAACCCGACGTCCATGCCGCCGACATGTGGTTTTTACTTGTAAGGCACATGACAATAGGATCCTCGCTCTGCCACCAGACACCCCGCCAACTGCCATGGCGGGGACGGTGTTTGTGGAGAGGTATCCCCCACGTCATGAGAATCTCCCGTACCGCCCCCTGGGCCGCCGGGCTCGCCGCGGCCGCCCTGTTCCTCATACCGGCCAGCGCCACCGCCGGCCAGCACCGCACCACCGCCGACACCGCGCAGGCCGCTCCCCAGGCCTACCCGGTCACGGTCGACGACTACTACGCGGCAGCGACGGGCAAGACCGGCGCCGCGCTGAAGAGCGCGCTGCACGAGATCATCAAGACCCAGTCCAAGGTCAGCTACGACGGCGTGTGGAACGCGCTGAAGGTCACCGACCAGGACCCGGCGAACCCGAACAACGTCATCCTGGTCTACTCGGGCCGCTCCCAGTCCAAGTCCACCAACGGCGGCGACGTCGACGACTGGAACCGCGAACACGTCTGGGCCAAGAGCCACGGCGACTTCGGCACCGCCACCGGCCCGGGCACCGACCTGCACCACCTGCGGCCCGAGGACGTCACCGTCAACAGCACCCGCGGCAACAAGGACTTCGACATGGGCGGCAGCCCGGTGGCCGAGGCCCCTGGCAGCTTCACCGACGCCGACTCCTTCGAGCCCCGGAACGCCGTCAAGGGCGACGTCGCGCGGATGCTGCTGTACATGGCGGTGCGCTACGACGGCGGGGACGGCTTCGCCGACCTGGAGATGAACGACCGGGTCAACAACGGCACCGCCCCGCTCTTCGGCAGGATCAGCCTGCTGAAGCAGTGGAACCAGATGGACCCGCCGGACGCCTTCGAGCAGCGCCGCAACCAGGTCATCTACGACACCTACCAGCACAACCGCAACCCGTTCGTCGACCACCCGGAGTGGGTCAACGCCATCTGGTAGGCGCCCTCGGTCACGTGACGCGGACCTCTCGAGGCTGTCGACGACCCCGTCCGCGTTCAGGTGGCGGCGGAGCCGGCTCCCGCGGAGCCGGCTCCGGCAGGGTCAGGGGGTGCCGAGCCGGCCGGCCAGGGACTGGAAGTCGGTCCAGGACGCCTGGGGCGGCCGCGGGTCCCAGAGCTTCTGGGAGAGGGCGGCCAGCGGCAGCCGGATGCCCGCCGCCACCTGGTCCTGGGTCTGGGCGCCGGCCAGGTCGCACCAGACGGCGAGGCGCGCCCCGAGGACCTGCGCGTCGTAGCGGGCCGGGACGGCGGTGGTGCCGCGCAGGACGAGCGGGGTCCACTGCTCGTAGATCCGCTTGCCGGTCGGGTACGTGAACTGGTTGGGCTCGCCGAGCACGTAGTACAGGTACTCGTCGTTGAGGTTGACCACCTTGCGGCCGGCGGCCAGGTACTCCAGCGGCGGCCGGGCGCCGATCTCCTTGCCCATCCAGTACTCGGCCTGGATGTCCTGGGCGGCCCGGGCGGTGCCGTCCCGGAAGAACCCGTCGTTCCACGCCTTGAGGGCCTTGCCCGACGGCCGTACCACGGCCGCCCGGTCGTTCAGCCAGCCCGTCGCCAGGTCCTGCACCCGGGCGCTCGGCCCGTAGCGGGCCCGGGCGGCCCTCGCGAGCCCGGGGAAGGAGGCCTGGGGGTCCTTGACCACCAGCGCCTGGTACTCGTCGGCGCCCAGGTGCCAGGCCCCGGCCGGGAACAGCGGCAGGTACTCGCGCAGCAGTTCGTCCACGAGCCTGGCCGAGGCCGGGTCGGCTATGTCCACGGCGCCCTTGACGGCCCGGCCCGCCGCGTCGCGCAGTTGCAGCTCCGGGTGGGCCCGGAGCACGGCGCCGAGGTGTCCGGGCGAGTCGATCTCGGGGACGACCGCGATGTGCAGCCGGGCGGCGAGGGCGTTGATCCGGCGCACCTCGGCCTTGGTCAGGTGCGGGGTGGAGACGATCTCGGGGTGGGTGTCGGACTGGATCCGGAAGGCCTGGTCGTCGGAGAAGTGCAGGCCGAGCTGGTTGAGTTTGAGGTCGGCCATCTCCCGCAGGCGGCCCTCTATCCAGTCCGGGGTGAAGTTCTTGCGGGCGATGTCGAGGTTCAGTCCGCGCTGGGCTTTGGCCGGGGCGTCCTTCACCGTGCCCTCGGGGGCCGAACCGGCCCCGCGTATCTCCTGTTTGAGGGTGCGCGTGCCGTAGAAGACGCCCGCCTCGTCGGGGCCGGTGATGCTGACGCGGCCGCCCTGGACGGTGAGGGTGTACGACTCCGCCGGGCCGGAGCCCTTCGCGCCGAGGGCCAGCTGGACGTCGCCGGCCCGGGGCTGCTGCGACTCGGCGTACCCGAGGCGCAGTTCTCCGGCGAGCAGCCTGCCCTCGTCGGCGAGGGCCGCGCTGTCGGCGGGTGCCACGACGACGCGGGCGCCGGGGGCGGGCTTCCAGCCGGGGCCCCGGGCGGGCACGTGCTCGCGTACGGAGGGCACGGTGCGCGGGGCGGTGGAGGGGGCGTACGCGGACGCGGGCGGCCCGGGCGGCGTCTCGGCGGCGCCGGCGGTGGGCGGGACCGGGGCCGGGGAGGCGCTGGGGGCGGTGCGCGTGCCGTCGGCGCCGGCGGAGCAGGCGGGTACGGCGAAGGCGACCAGCGTGGCGGCCGCTGCCGTCGCGATGGCCCGACCTCTGCGGAGCTTCCCGGTCGTGTGCGTCATCGTTCACCCGTGTCCCCCGTACCCAAACTGGCACGGGGGACACGGATGCGCGAGCCGGCGGCCCGGGCCGGTGCCTCAGATCCGGGAGTCCGCGCGCTCCAGGGCCGCCAGGGCGGCCTCCCCGAACCGGTGGTCCTGCTCGGGGGCGCCGCCGCCGATGCCGACGGCACCGACGAGCCGGCCGTCGCGGTGGACGGGGAGCCCGCCCGCGATGAACAGCAGCGGCCGGTCGAGGGCGGTCGGCAGGGTGTGGAAGGGCCCGCCGGGCAGGACCGCCTCGGTGAGGCCGGCGGTGGGGGCGTTCAGCTGGAGGGCGGTGAACGCCTTGCGGGTGCTGGTCTCGCCGGAGATCAGGACGGCCCCGTCGTCGCGCCGGAAGGCCAGCGGGTGGCCGCCCGCGTCCAGGACGGTGACGGCGACGGCGACGCCGGCCGCCTCAGCGGCGCCACGGGCGGCGGTGACGAGCAGCTCGGCGTCCTCGGTGGTCAGCGGGACGACGGCGGCGCGGCGGACGGTGGTGGTGCGGGACATGCGGGGCTCCTGTGCGGTGGGCGGGGTCAGTGGTGGACGGGCGCGGGGGCGGTGGGGGCTCCGGCCGCGACGACCCGGCCGGAGGCGGCGCGGGTCCCCGTACGGCGCTCCAGTGCTCCGGAGACGAGGGCGAGGAGCAGGGCGGAGGCGGCGAGGGCGGCGCCGACCCAGTTCGGGGCGGTCCAGCCGAGGCCTGCGGAGATGACGAGCCCACCGAGCCAGGCGGCGAGGGCGTTGCCGAGGTTGAAGGCGCCGATGTTGACGGCGGAGGCCAGCGTGGGGGCTCCGGCGGCCTGGTCGAGGACGCGCTTTTGCAGCGGAGGGACGGTCGCGAAGCCGAGGGCGCCGATCAGGAAGACGGTGACGGCGGCGCCCGCCTTGTCGTGGGCGGTGAGGGTGAAGAGGGCCAGGACGACGGCCAGCGCGCCCAGGGAGACGTACAGCATCGGCATCAGCGCCCGGTCCGCGTAGCGGCCCCCGACGAGGTTGCCGGCGACCATGCCGAGCCCGAAGAGGACGAGCAGCCAGGTCACGGAGGGGGCGGCGAAGCCGGCGACGTTCGTCAGCATCGGGGTGATGTAGGTGATGGCGGCGAAGACCCCGCCGAAGCCGAGGACGGTCATCGCCATGGCGAGCAGCACCTGGACGTTGCGGAACGCGGCCAGCTCGTGGCGGATCCGTACGCCTTCGGGGCGGGGCAGGTCGGGGACCAGCCGGGCGATGCCGAGCAGGCCGAGCACGCCGAGGGCGGCGACGATCAGGAAGGTGACGCGCCAGCCGAGGTGCTGGCCGACGAGGGTGCCGAGCGGTACGCCGACCACGTTGGCCACGGTCAGGCCGGTGAACATCATGGCGATGGCGCCGGCCTTCTTCTCGGGCGCCACGAGTCCGGCCGCGACCACCGAGCCGATGCCGAAGAAGGCGCCGTGGGCGAGGGAGGCGACGACGCGGCCGGCCAGCATCACGCCGAAGGCGGGGGCGAGTGCGGAGAGCACGTTGCCCGCGACGAAGAGGCCCATGAGCAGCATCAGCATGCGTTTGCGGGGGACGCGGGTGCCGAGGACGGTCATCACCGGGGCGCCGAGGACCACGCCGAGGGCGTAGCCGGTGACCAGGAGGCCGGCAGTCGGGATCGAGACGCCGTAGCCGGCCGCGACCTCCGGGAGGAGACCCATGATCACGAACTCGGTGGTGCCGATCCCGAAGGCTCCGATGGCGAGTGCGAGGAGCGCGAGAGGCATGGAGGTGCTGCCCTTCAGGGTGGGGGAAACGAAGGTGGGGGTTGCGAGGGCGTCATTGCGTTCGCCGTCTACGCTCGTCCACATTAATTGCAGACGCGGGATATTTGCAAGCGCGGGCTATTGCGTCCGTGGCCTATCCTGGGCGGGACGGCGGAACACGGGGAAGGGCCCCGGCATCCGCGCGCGGCGACGACGGAGGAGCCCATGACGGCCACGGACAGCGCACTGACCGGCCTCGCCCAGGGCTGGTGCGCCCTCTCGCTCCTCCACGGCCGGATCGAGGCGCACATCGAGCGGGCCCTCCAGGCGGGGCACGGGCTGAGCGTGCGCGAGTACTCGCTGCTGGACGTGCTCAGCCGCCAGCACGGCGGGCCCGGCGGACACCTGCGGATGCACCAGGTCGCGGACTCGGTGGTGCTCAGCCAGAGCGCGACCACCCGGCTGGTCAGCAGGCTGGAGGACCGCGGGCTGCTGAACCGCTACATCTGTGACACCGACCGCCGGGGCATCTACACCGACGTCAGCGAGGCGGGCCTGGCCCTCTTGGCCCAGGCCCGCCCGACGAACGCCGCCGCCCTGCGCGAGGCCCTGGACCAGGCCGCGCTCGACCCGGAGCTGGCCCCGCTGGTGGCGGCGGTGGAGAACACCCGCCGGTAGGTCAGCCCCTCGGCCGCGAGGGGGTGGGCGAGCTCTCCGGGAGCCCGGCGCCCCCCGGCACCGGGGTGGCCGAGCCGGCGGGAGGCGCCTGCGAGGTCGACGGCGCGGACCGGGGCGGTCCCGACGGGCTCGCGGAGGGTGCCGCCGTGGGCGTCCCCTGCCCGGTGCCGGCCGGGGCGGTCGCCGGCGTCCGCGGGAACGACGGCTCCGGCGCCGGCGAGACGCTCGGCCGCGGCGGCGCGGTCGGCGCGGTCGGGCTGAGCTCGGGCGGCGCGGCGGGCGGCACCGGGCGGAACGGCCGCTGACCGGGCCCGCCGAGCACGAGGTACCCGGCCAGGGCGGCCGCGGCCAGCCCGGACAGGCCCGCGAAGGTCCACGCCCCGCGCCGCAGCCACAGCCCGCGCGCCGGGAGGCGGCGCAGGTGGGGGCCGGGCGGATCGGCGGGGCGGAGCGAGCGGACCGTGACCTCCTCGGCCCGGGCCTCCAGGGCCTGGCGCAGCCGGTGCTCGACGGGGCGTTCGCCGTCGGACGTAGTGCCCGTGTGGCCGGTCATACCCGTCCCTCCAGAATCCTCTCCAGCGCGTCCAGGGCGCGGCTGGCGTTCGACTTCACCGCGCCCCGGCTGATGCCCAGGGTCTCGGCGATCTCCGCCTCGCTCATGTCGGCCCAGTACCGCAGCACCAGCACCTGGCGGCGGCGCGGGGTCAGCTTGCCGAGCGCCGCCAGCACCTCGCGGTGCGCCTCGCCCAGCACCACCGACGCCTCGGCGGAGGGGACGTCGGCGGTGACCGGCGGGATCCACGCGCGGGCGGTGCGCCGGCGGCGCAGTACCGAGCGCGAGGTGTTCACGACGGCGGTGCGCAGGTAGCCCAGCGCGTTGTCCACCTCCGTGATCCGCTCCCCGTAGCGGCGGTAGAGGGCGGTGAAGGCGTCCTGCACCACGTCCTCGGCGGTGCCCAGGTCGTCGACGAGGAGCACCGCGAGGCGGACCATGCCCAGCCGGTGGGCGTGGTAGAGCGCGCTGACGGTCGGCGGGGGCGGCGGCTCGTCCGCGCCGTGGCCGTCCGCGCCGTACGCCGGGCCGTACGCGTACGCGGGCGCGCCCGGGCCGGCCGGCGGGGCGGAGCGTTCACGGCGCGAGAGCCACCACCACAAGCCCCGCCACGCCCGGGTGGGTCCGGGCGTGAGGGGGCTGACGGTCGGTACGAGGTGGAGCACGGGTGTCCTCAGTTGCCGGCGCGGCGCCGCAGGGCGTACAGGGTTCCGCCGCCGGCGGCGAGGAGCCCGGCCGCTCCGCCGCCGAGGGCGAGGGTGGTCGCCGAGGAGCCAGTATGCGCCAGCTCGGCGCCCTCGCCGGAACCGGCCGCCGGGGTGGAGGGCACGGCGGACGGCTGCCCGGTGCCGGCCGGAACCGCGGGGGAGACGCTCGGCTCGCCGCTGGTGGACGGAGCGGGGGCGGAGCTCGGCCGGCTGCTGCCCGCCGGCAGCGTGGGGACGGCGGTCGGCTTCGCGCCGGCCGGCTGCGTCGGGACGGCGCTCGGCTTCGTGCCGGCCGGCAGGGTGGGGCCGGCGCTCGGTGCCGCGCTGCCGGTCGGCACGGCGGGTGCGGGCGTCGGTGAGGCAGGGCCCCCCTGCGCCGCGACGGCCGGCCCGCCGAGGGCGACGACCGCCCCGGCGGCGGCAGCGACGACGGCCGCCCGGCGGGCGGACAGGGGAGCGCGCTTCAGGTTCTTCACGGTGGTTCTCCACGGTCGGGTCGGGGGCGCGGAACTTCGCCCTTCACCCCCGCACGACGCGCGAGTGCCCGATCGGTTGCCGCCGATCGCGGAAAATTTTCCGCGCGCCGCGTCCGCCGGACGGTCAGGGCCGCGGCGGCGGCCAGGGGACCTCCTCCAGGAGCGGCAGCAGGGTCTCCTCCTCGTGTTCGAGATGGGCCGTGAGCTCCGCCGTCATCCTCGCCAGCTCGGCGCGGAAGCGCTCGGGTTCGGCGATGGCGACCTCGCCCAGGAGGGACACCAGTTCGCCCTGGATTCGGGCGACGGTGCGGTGCTCCTCGCGCAGCCGCTCGAAGGTGCCGGCCAGGTGGGGGTGGTGGGCGGCGATCCCGGGGAAGAGGTGCGCGTCCTCGCTGGTGTGGTGGAACTCCAGGGTCTGGCAGAAGGCCAGGCAGCGCTGGCGGATCTGCAGCCCGAGCCCCGGCGCGGGCGGGGCGCCCGGGCCGGTGTGTGCGGCGCGGGCGGTGAAGTGGGCCTCCGTCTCGGCACTGACGTGGCGCAGTTGGGCCCGCAGCCAGGTGTGGACCTCGAGGAGTTTCCCGGCGAGGGTGCGGACCTCGCCGGGGGGCCGCCAACCGTCCGGTTCGGCGAGCAGCAGGCGGACGACGGGGAGGGCGCGGGCGGTACCGGACTGGTAGTCGGCGTAGCCGGGGACAGCGCGCACGATCTCCCCGAAGAGCTCGACGCGCTGCTCCCCTTCGGCGGGTACGGCGAGGGCCTCGAAGGTGTCGGCGCCCAGTTCCACCTCGACCTGGGGGCGGGCGAGCAGGTTGTGGTACCAGGCGGGGTGCTGGGGGGCACCGAGGTTGGAGCCGACGACGAGCAGTTCGCCGGCGTGGCGGACGTAGCCGAGGGGGGTGGTGTGCGGGGCTCCCGACTTCGCGCCGGTGGTGGTGAGCAGGAGCAGGTCCCCGCCCTCGAAGGGGCCGCCGACCTTGCCCTGGCGGGCGCGGAACTCGTCGATGACGGACTGGTTGAAGTCGTGTGCGGGTGTGGGCACGGGTGTTGTCTCTCCGGGGAGCGTGGGCATGCCGCCGCGCCCCGGACGGGCCGCTGGACAGCGGGAGTCGCCGGGTGGGGCATGCCGAAGGAAGAAAGGAAGGAGGGAGGAAGGGGGAGCGCAAGGGGCAGTGACGGGAGCCGGACGTGCGGCTGCTCTACGTCAACTGCGGGTCGCGGAGTACGGACTCATGGCGGATCCCTGGGTGAAGGGTGTTCGCCCGATCACCGGCCGGCCCACTGCTCTGTGGCCGGAGTCACGCGACACCGTTGATCATTAGACGCGGGCCGGGGCGGTGCTGTCAACGCCGGTGATCGCGCGAACCCTGGCCGATATTGCGCATATCGGGCTAATGGGCGGAGCGTCGGCCGGGACTCCCCTCGCCGCCTGGCCATAGTCGTCGGTGGCGGCCCCCGGGCTGCCGCCCCCTGCCGCGCCCTGCGGCCGGGCGGAAGCCTTCGTGGAGGAGCGGCTCATGCTGAAGCCCACCAGGACCATCCTCGCTCTTGCCGCCGGCAGTATGGTGCTCGGCCTGTTCGGCGCGGGCGTCGCCGCCGCGGACGACGGTCCGGTGGACGGGCCCGGGGTCCACGACGTGCGCAACGAGGAGTCCGTGCACGACGAGTACTCCGAGTACGACGACGGGTCCGAGTACGACGACTCCCGCGGCGACGAGGACGACGAGCAGGGCCGCCCGGGCCGCGACGAGCCCGTGGTGTACCCCAAGCCGAAGTACGCCCTCGGCAGGGTCGTCTCCCAGGGGCCGCTGACGATCCGCAGCAAGCCGACGACGCGCGCCAAGGCCCTCGGCAGGGTCCACCCGCACCAGAAGCTGTCGCTCGTGTGCAAGAAGCGCGGCGAGCGGGTCGACGGCAACGCCCTCTGGTACCTGCTGGAGCACAAGAACGACAGGAAGCCCGTGGACGGCGCGGACGACGACGACCGCACGGCCAAGGCGTACGGGCACCGGCACGCCTGGGTCTCCGCCCGCTACGTCAAGGACGTCACCCCGGTGAAGTGGTGCCGCTGACCCCCGGGGCCACTCCCCCGGGCGTACGGGACGGGGCCTCGCGCCCCGGCCTCCGTACGCCCGGAGCCGTGTCAGAAGTCCCCGTAGTTGACCTGCCAGGTCGGCAGGCCCATGCGGCGCCACACCGCGACCACCCGGTCCCGGTCGTCGAGCGACATCCGGACCGCGTAGCGGTCGCGCACGTGCGCGTCGAAGAGCTCGGCCTTGACCACGTCGTCGCGGCGGGTGTCGCCGGCCGCCCGCATCCACAGCTCGTCGTAGGGCACCTGGTGGCGCCGCAGCCACGACTCCGTCTGCGGCCGGTGCTCCTCGCTGCGCCCCGACAGCAGCACGATCGCGTCCCCGTCGGCGCGCCGGAAGGCGTCCAGCGCGTAGCGCACCGGCTCGTTCAACAGGTCGAGTTCGCAGCGCGAGAAGTCGTACGGGCCGCGGTCCCCGGTGAGGGCGAGCGTGCCGTCGATGTCGCACAGGACGGCGGGCGGAAGTGCCGGGTCCGCGACGTAGGGGCGGACCGGCGGCTGGTCGTTCAGCCACGCGGCGGTGAGCCGCCAGCCGCCCTTGCGCGCCTTGGCGTGCTTGTCGGCCAGGATCCGGATGACCTCCTCGCCCACCGGCCGCTCCCGCGCGGCGTCGCGGCGCAGGCACTCCTCCAGGGGCACGTCGGTGAAGTCGTGCACGACGAAGGAGGCGCGGCCGGCGACCGCGGCCTTGAGCCGCTTGGGGATGTGGGAGGTCAGGTGGGTGTTGTCGACGACCACGTCGAAGCCGTCCTCGACGGCCGCGCGGACCGCCGCGTCCTGGACGGCGAGCACGGTCTGCTCGTGCCGGAACGAGCGGCCCCGCTCGGGGTCGGGCACGTCCAGCATGGCCCGCAGGTCGTCGAGGTTGACCCGGCGCATGCGGCCTGCGGCCTCGGCCTGGAGGGCGCGCGCGGCGGTCGTCTTGCCCGAGGCCGGCAACCCCGTCATGACGTGGACCACGGGGAGTTCGGGCTCTTCGGACACGTTCAGTTCTCCTCGTCGGTGGTGTAGGGGTCGGCCGTCTCCGGCCGTACGGCCCGCCAGCCGGCGAGCTCGGTCGAGCGGCCGTCGAGCCGCATGAACACGGCCGCGCGGAGGCGGCCGTCGCGGATCTCCTGGGCGGCACGCGCGAAGGCTCCCCGGTCGCCGGCCAGGTGTGCGAGCGCCCCGAAGGCCTCGTCGACGGCCCGTTCGCGCCGGGCGGCGGCCTCCTCCAGCCGGGCGATCACCTCCCGCACCCAGGCGTCGAACTCGTCGGGGACCTGTTCCAGGAGCGCGTCGAGCGGCTTGCCGCCGGACTCCTCGACGTCGGCGACCGTGCAGTTGAGGCCCTGGGCGAGCTGCTTGGCGGGCAGCCCCGCGAAGCGCTGTATGCCGTGGGCGCGCCAGACGTCCCGTTCGGTGACGCCGGTCAGCAGCTTGTGGAGGCGGACGTACTCCGCGAGCTTGGCCTTCGCGCGCACGCCCGAGGCGAAGCGCAGGACGAAGCCCTCGGCGTCGGTGCCGGCGGCGGAACCGCCGCCGGGCAGGGTGTTGGACGCGGCGAGTTCGAGGAGTTCGGCGAGCGGCATGGCGGGCCACACCGTGACGACGGAGCCGATGCCCTCCCAGTGGCCGGAGGCCTCGGCGAGCGGCACCTCGGTGCCGTCCCGGCCGAAGGCGGCGAGCAGGACGAGGTCCCGGCGGTCGCCGTAGTCGACCACGATCCGGTTCTGCGGGTAGAGGATCTCCGCGAGGTAGGTCACGCCGGGCACGAGGGCCGAGGTGTCGCGGGTGTCGAGCCGGCGCTGCGCCCAGGTGGCCTGGGCGCTGGTGAAGGAGCCCTTGGAGGCGACCCGCCAGTGGTCCGCGTAGTGGAAGACCACGGCGAGGCTGCCGTCGACCTTGTCGTACACCTCGAACGCCTCGTCGGGCAGGGCGGGCGCGTACGGCCGGCCGGACAGGTGCTCGCCGACGTTGAAGAACTTCGGCAGGGGCAGCGCGACGACCGCTCCGGTCTCGTCGTCGGCGACGAGGCCGCGGCAGCGCGTGGTGACCCGGTTCCAGACCTGTTCGTACTGGGCCGTGCGCGTGTAGGTGTAGATGGACAGCGGCAGTCGGGGGTGCCGCTTGCGGGTGACGTGCCCGGCGTCGATGGCGTCCGCCAGCTCCTGCGCGGGCAGCAGGCCGTGCAGAGTCAGGTGGTCCTGGCTCATGGGTTCCTCCCGGATCGAGATGGCTCATTCTCGCGTGCGGGAGGGACGGCCCGGTAATCAATTAGTACTGGTCACCGGCCGAAGCGGCCGAGGGGGCGGGGCGGCGGCCGCGGGCGGTGGTGAGGAGGAAGGCGAGGAGGGTGAGGACCCAGGCGGCGGCCGCGATCCAGAGGAGGACCTCGCCGAGGGGGTGCAGCCACGGGGTGCCGGTGGCGGGGGCGGCGGTGAGGCAGGCGGTGGCGGTCATGCCGAGGGGGAAGACGGTGGACCAGCGGCGGATGTCGTAGCGCGGGCGCGGGCTGCGGAGTTCGGCGGCGAGGAGGACGGCGTACCAGGCCAGGGAGATGCAGAGGGCCGCCAGGGTGGCGGTGCGCAGGGCCGCGTGCGCGGGGCCGGTCCACAGGGGGGAGGCGGTGAGTTTCGCACCGGCGAGGGCCGTGATCGACAGGGCCCCGCCCGCGATCCAGTGGTCGCCCGCGCCGCGGACGACCTCGTGGAAGTCGAAGCGGGCCAGGGCGAGGACGTACAGCAGCAGGCCCAGGCAGCAGCAGGCCAGGGCGGCTTGGGCGAGCCACGCCAGGCTCCAGGCGGCGGAGAGGGCGGCCGCGAGGACGGCGAGGCCCTGGGTGGCGACGCAGACGAGGAAGGCGGCGCCGGGCATGCGGCGCCGCCAGTGCCGTACGACGGCGGCAAGGAGGCCGGGCCACAGCAGGGCGGCCAGCGCCAGCAGGGCGGCGGCCGTGCGCTGGCGGCCGAGTTGGGAGAGCCGGGCGCCGAGCACGGTGGTGGCGGCGACGGCGGTGAGGGCGGCCGGGGTGTCGGCTTCGGCCCGGAAGCGGCCCCGGTCGCCGATGAGCCGGGCGGTGAAGCAGGCGGCCAGGACGAGCCACAGCGCGCCCGCGAAGGCCAGTGCGGCGAGCGAGAGCCGGGTGCGGCCGGTCAGTTCCAGGCCGACGGACAGGATGCCGGCGGCCATGACCGCGCCGCCCGCGGCGGGCGGGAGCGTGCGGAACCAGGCCCGGAGTCCGCTCCCGCTGTGCATGGCCTCACATTACGCCGCGGGTGCGGAACTGGATGCTGATCCGGGGGCCGACGGCCCGCGCCGTTTTGGGGACGGCGTGTTCCATGGTGCGCTGGCAGGAGCCGCCCATCACCACCAGGTCGCCGTGGCCCAGCGGCAGCCGCAGCAGGGTGGGGCCGCCGTCGCGCGGGCGCAGTACGAGGTCGCGGGGGTCGCCGACGGACAGGATCGCGACCATGGTGTCCTCGGTGGCGGAGCGGCCGGTGCGGTCGCCGTGCCAGGCGACGCTGTCGCGGCCGTCGCGGTAGAGGCAGAGCCCGGCGGTGGCGAAGGGTTCGCCGAGTTCGGCGGCATAGTACCGGTCGAGCGCGGTGCGGGCCTCGGTGAGCACGGGGTGCGGGAGCTCCTCGCCCTCGCGGTAGTGCGCCAGCAGCCGGGGGACCTCCACCTGGCGGTCGTACATCTGCCGCCGCTCCGCGCGCCAGGGCACCTCGACGGCGAGGTGCTCGAACAGGGCGTCGGCGCCGGTGAGCCAGCCGGGCAGGTGGTCGACCCACGCGCCGGCTCCGAGCACGGTCCTGCGCACCGGGGAGAGCGGGCCGAGCCGGATCTCGTCCGTCTGGTCGAAGAGGGAGCCCTGGAGTGCGTGCATGGGACCAGCCTACTCCTCGACTCGAACACCTGCTCGATCGAATGGGGGGCTCCCAGGGGTGGCCCGGCGGCCTGCGGGAGAGGATCATGGCCGCACACCGGCCCCGCCGGGCCGTCGAATCGTGGAGGTACGCGTGTCCGTCGCGCCCAGCGTTGCGTCAGGAAGCTCCGGGGTCCCGCTGCTGGACGAGACGATCGGGGACAACCTCGACCGCACCGTGCGCCGCTTCCCCGGCCGGGACGCACTCGTCGACGTGGCCGCCGGGCGCCGGTGGACGTACGCGGAGCTGGCCGCCGACGTCGACACCCTGGCCCTGGGGCTGCTGGACCTCGGAATCGCCCGGGGCGACCGGGTGGGCATCTGGGCCCCCAACCGCGCCGAGTGGACCCTGGTGCAGTACGCCACCGCGAAGATCGGGGCGATCCTGGTCACCGTCAACCCGGCGTACCGCTCGCACGAGCTGGAGTACGTGCTCAACCAGTCCGGGATCCGGCTGCTGGTCGCGGCGGAGAGCTTCCGGACCTCCGACTACGCGGCGATGATCGAGGATGTCCGGCCGCGCTGCGCCGGGCTGGAGCACACCGTCCTGCTCGGCGGCCCGCTGTGGGACGCCCTGCTGGAGCGCGGCGCCCAGGGCGACCCCGCGGACCTGGCACGGGCGCGGGCGGGCCTCGGCCCGGACGACCCGATCAACATCCAGTACACCTCGGGGACCACGGGCTTCCCCAAGGGGGCGACCCTCTCGCACCGCAACATCCTCAACAACGGCTTCTTCGTGGGCGAGCTGTGCGGCTACACCGAGCGGGACCGGGTGTGCGTCCCGGTGCCCTTCTACCACTGCTTCGGCATGGTCATGGGCGCCCTCGCCTGCACCACCCACGGGGCGGCGATGGTGATCCCGGCGCCGGCCTTCGACGCGGCGGCCACGCTGGCGGCGGTGGAGGCCGAGGCGTGCACGTCCCTGTACGGGGTGCCGACCATGTTCATCGCCGAGCTGGCCGACCCCGGCTTCGACGGGTACGACCTGTCGAGCCTGCGGACCGGGATCATGGCGGGCTCGCCCTGCCCGGTGGAGGTGATGAACGAGGTGATCGAGCGGATGGGGATGGCCGGGGTCTCCATCTGCTACGGCATGACGGAGACCTCGCCGGTGTCCACGCAGACCCGGGAGGGCGACTCCGTGGAGCGCCGGGTCTCCACCGTGGGCCGGGTCGGCCCGCACCTGGAGGTCAAGGTGATCGACCCGGAGAGCGGCCGCACCGTCCCCCGCGGCACCCCGGGCGAGCTGTGCACCCGCGGCTACTCGGTGATGCTCGGCTACTGGGGCGAGCCGGAGAAGACGGCCGAGGCCGTGGACCCGCAGGGCTGGATGCACACCGGCGATCTGGCCGTCATGGACGCGGACGGCTACCTGAGCATCACGGGCCGGATCAAGGACATGGTGATCCGGGGCGGCGAGAACCTCTACCCGCGCGAGATCGAGGAGTTCCTGCACGGTCACCCGGACGTCCTGGACGTGCAGGTCATCGGCGTCCCGGACGCCAAGTACGGGGAGGAGCTGATGGCCTGGGTGCGGATGCGCGAGGGCGCCGAGCCGCTGACGGCCGAGGCGGTCCGCGCGTACTGCGCCGGGCGCCTGGCCCACTTCAAGATCCCGCGCTACGTCCACGTGGTGGACGAGTTCCCCATGACGGTCACCGGCAAGATCCGCAAGGTCGAGATGCGCGAGGCTGCCACCCGGCTGCTGGAGCAGATGTAGGGCACATTTGGTTGCTTCAGGCGGCAGTTGGGGCCGCGACCGCACCTGGCAGGCTGTGGCCATGCAGGTGCGTGATGTGATCCTTTCCGGCGGGCCCCGCCCGTTCCGGTTCCTCGGCGGCGGTGAGGAGGGGCTCCAGCGGCCCGTGCTCGCCGCCGTCACCATCGACCTCCCGGATCCGGGACGGTTCGTCTCCCCGGGAGACCTCGTGCTGTCGGGGCTGGTGTGGCTGCGGCAGCACCCGGGCCGCGCCGAGACGTTCGTACGGATCCTGGCGGAGGCCGGTGCCGCCGCACTCGGGGCGGGCGAGGCGGAGTTCGGGAACGTGCCGGACGACCTGGTACGGGCCTGCGCCCGGTACGGGCTGCCGCTGTTCGCGGTGGGGGTGGACGTGCCCTTCGGCCCGGTCGCCGAGTTCGTGGCGCGCGGCCGCAGCGGCGCGCGGGTCGGGAACCTGGCCGCGCTGGTGGACCGGCACCGGCGGCTGGTGGCCTCCCGGCCGGGCAGCGGAGCCGGGGCGGGGGCGCTCCTGGAACTGCTGCTGTCCGAACTGGACCTGCGCGCCCACGTCCTGTCCCCCACCGGCCGGCTGATCGCGGGCGCGCGGCCGCCGCTGCCGGAGCGGACCGCGGCCGCGCTGGCCGGGCGGTTCCTGGCCGGCGAGCGCTCCGGCCGGCGGGCCCCGCACCGTACGGCGGCCGGCGGGCTCCCGTACTCGCTGTTCCCGGTCCGCTCCGCACCGGGGGCCGGGCCCGCGCTGACCGACTGGACCGTCGCCGTGGAGGCCGACTGCGGCGACTGGCACGACGAACGCATCGGCCTGGTGGAGCGGCTGGCCGGGCTGATCGCCGTGGAGCGCGCCGGCCGGGACGCCGACCGCACCGTGCGCCGGCGGGCCGCGGGGAGGCTGCTCGGGCTGCTGGACTCCCGCGCGGCGGCGGGCGGCCGGGCCCTGGTGCAGGACGCGGCCGGGCGGCTGGCGGCGGAGGGGCCCGCCGGGGAGGCCCGCTGGCAGGCGGTCACCGCCCGGCTGGACGGCGTACCCGCCACCGGCGGGCCGTCGCCGGTGCGGGACCTGCTGGAGGAGGTGCTGCTGCACCCGGCGTGCCTGGGCCCCGACGCCGCCCGGCGGGTCGGGGTCGCCGCCGCGCTGGACGGGCGCGAGGCCGTGGCCTTCGTACGGGTGCCCCCCGGCGGGGAGCTGTCGGCGGAGGCCGTCCGGCGGGCCGCGTGCGGGGCCCTGCCACGGGGGCTGCGCGGTGGGGAGCGGCTCTGCCTCGGGGTCGGCGATCCGGTGGCCGAGGCGGACGACCTGCGGCACACCCTGGCGGAGGCCCGCAACGCCCGCCAGGTGGCGGCCGGGCCGGATGCCGGGGCGGTCGCCGTCTGCGGCCCCGAGGACATGGCGGCGCACGTCATGTCCCTGCTGCCGCTGATCCCGGCGGAGGTCCGCCGGGCCTTCAGCCGCCGGCTGCTGGCACCGCTGCACGCGTACGACCGGCGCTACCACTCCGAACTGGTGCCCACGCTCCGGTCGTTCCTGGAACACGACGGCTCGTGGGCCCGCTGCGGGGAGGCCCTGCACCTGCACGTGAACTCGCTGCGGTACCGGATCAACCGGATCGAGTCCCTGACCGGGCGCGACCTGGCCCGGCTGGAGGACAAGATGGACTTCACGGCGGCCCTGCGCATGGACTGACGGCCCGGCCGGCCCCGTGCCCCTCACCCGGCGCGGCGGATCCGGGCGAGCAGCAGGACCGTGTCGTCGGTCGCCGCATCGGGCCGCAGGGCCGCCAGGACGCGGTCCACCTCCCGCTCCAGCGGCCCCTCCACCGCCGCGAGTTGCCCCCGCAGGGCGTCGAGGCCCGCCTCGATGTCCTGGCCGCGCGCCTCGACGAGGCCGTCGGTGTACAGGGCCAGGACGGCTCCGTCGGGGAGGTCGGCCTCCGCCGCGGCGAAGGGGACGCCGCCGACGCCGAGCGGGACCCCGAGGCCGCCGCCGAGGGTCTCGACGGTGCCGTCGGGGCGGCGTACCAGGGGAGGGGGATGGCCGGCGTTCGCGATGCGGGCGCGGCCGGTGCGGGGGTCGTACTCCACGTAGAGGCAGGTGGCCAGCTCGATGCCGGACTCGCGGGCGCACAGGTCGAGTTCGGCGAGCAGGGCCTCGGGCTCGGGGCCGTGGCGGGCCAGCGCCCCGGCGGTGATGCGCAGCCTGCCCATCGAGGCGGCGGCCGGCACCCCGTGCCCCATCACGTCCCCGACGACGAGGGCGACCCGGTCGCCGGGCAGGTCGATCACGTCGTACCAGTCGCCGCCGACCTCGGTGACGCGGCTGCCCGGCAGGTAGCGGTGGGCGAGGGACACGTACGGGCTGCGCGCCAGGGCGCTGGGCAGCAGGGCCCGCTGGAGGGTCAGGGCGATGTCCTGGACCCGGCTGTAGAGGCGCGCGTTGTCCAGGCACAGGGCGGCGCGGGAGGCGAGTTCGCCGGCGAGGCGGAGGTCCTGTCCGGTGAAGGGCGGACGGGCGGGCGAGCGGCCGAACATGGCGATGCCCTGCACGGTCCCCCGGGCGATGAGCGGGGCGATGAGGATGCGGGCCAGGCCGCTGTCGAGGAGCAGCCGGGCGCGGTCCGGGCGTGAGGCGGTGCGGGCCGCGAACTCCTCGTCGACCACGACGCTGAGCGGGCGTCCGGTGGCGAGCATCCGGTGGATGCCGGAGCCCGGCGGGTACGTCACCCGCTCCACGCCCGCCACCAGCTCGGGAGCGGGCGGCGGCAGGACCGTACCGGAGGCGATGCGGCGGGTGAAGAGGGGCAGCTCGGGGTCGAAGGCCTCCGCGGGGTGCATCCACTCCACCAGCTCCACGACACTGCCGTCGCAGAAGTCGGGCACGGCCACGCCGACCAGCTCCCGGGCGGTGGTGTCCACGTCCAGGGTGGTCCCGACGCGGGCGGCGGCCCGGTCCAGCAGGGCGAGGCGCTGGCGGGCCTCGGTCGCCTCCAGCAGGGCCCGCTCCCGGTCGGTGACGTCGACCAGCAGGCCGCCCACCCCGGGGCGGGTCTCACCGGCCCCGCTGAGCGGGAACAGGCTGACCGAGCGGACCTGGTCGCGGTCGGGGCGGCCGGGTGTGCGCATCCCCACGACGGCGCCCACCAGCGGGCGGCCCTCGTCGGCGACGGCACGCAGCATGCGCTGGAACTCGCCGTCGTCGGAGGTCAGCATGATCTCGTCGGCGGCGCGGCCGAGGTGGTCGGCGACGGAGAGCCCGTCCATGTCGGCGAGGGCCTGGTTGAGGTGGACGTAGCGCAGCTCCTGGTCGAGCATCACCAGGCCGATGGGGCAGGTCTCGAACAGCGCGTCGAGGAAGGCCAGGTTCGTCTTCACCCGGTCGAGCTCCCCGCCGCGGCTGGCCAGGCCCATGACCACGGACTCGCCGGCGTACCCGGCCACCGGGAAGACCCGGAACCCGCAGTCGAAGACCGTGCCGTCCCGGTGCAGGGCCGGCAGCCGGACCCGCCAGTACCCGAGGCTCCGGGCGCGTTCCGTCAGCCGCTCGGCCGGGCCGGGGGCGCCCTCGGGCGGCCGGGGGAAGAGCCGGGCGGCGGGCCGCGACAGCACGGCGGCGGCCTCGTACCCGAAGAGGTCCCTCGCGCCGGGACCCCAGTAACGGATCCGGCCGCCCTCGTCCATGCCGAAGACGGCCACCGCCACGTGCTCGAGCAGGGCTCCCGGCTCCGAGCGGATCGGACCGGCGTCCCCTCCCCCTCCAGCCCCCGCCTGCTCCGACGGCACGGGATGCCTCCTCTGCCCGGGGCGTGCCGAGCCCCCGCCGCCGCCCGGGCGGGGCGGAGGGCTCGCCGCTCCCTTCATTCTGCGCGCCATCGCCGGAGCCGACATCACGACGCCGCCGGGGGGCGCCCGCGAGGGGCCCTGCGGGCGGCGCGAGCGGGGGCCCGTACCGTTCGCGGATGGCACGCACGCCCAAGCCGCACCGGCTCGCCCTCGGAACCCCGACGACCATCGTCCTGTACCGGACCCCCGACAGGTGGCGGTACGCCGTCTACTTCGCCGGACCGGGCGGCGTCGCCGACGGCGCGCTCGGCGCTCCGGCGCCGTCCTGCGAGCCCGGTGCCGCCCAGGCCGCCGCCGTGCGCAAGGCGGAGGAACTCGGCCGGCGACGGCTCGAGGTCCGCTGGCACGCGGCCCACGAGCCCGGCTGGTGGACCGGCACCGTCACCGGCGCCGGCCCGCTTCCGCCTGCCTGAACCCCGCCCGACCCGAGCCGGCCGAGGTGGCCTAGCGGCGGTTCAGCGGTGTGTTGGCGGTGATCGTGCCGTCGGAGCCCGAGACGGTCACCGCGTGGCGGACGCCGTCCGGTCCGAGGACCACGGCCTGCCAGGCGCTGCCGCCGCCCTGCTGGGCGACCGCGCGCAGGCCCTCGACCTTGCCGCCCTCCACCGCGGCGGCCGCCTTCTCCGCCGCCTGTCCGATGGGCAGGGCGGGCAGCGGCGCGGGCGCGTGCTTGCCGGAGCCGCCGCGTGCCGGGACGCCCTCGCGCACCGCCTTCGGGCCGCCCTGGAGGCCGTGCCGGTGCTCGCCCTGGGGCCCGCCCTTGACGGCCTGCCGGCCCGGCTCCGGCCGGACGAGGTGGCGGGCCCGGTCCGCCCGGTCGTGGTGGTGGCCGTGGCCGGCCACCGCCACCGCGGCCGCCCCGCCGCCCACGATCACCGCGGCCGCGCCGACGGCGACCGCCCAGCGCGCGCCCGTACCGCGGGGGACGACCCCGCCCAGGCCCTTGCGCGGGGACTTCGCCGGCTGCTCCGGCCCGGCGGACGCAGCGGTCTGGCCGGCCGGTTCGGGCTGGGGGTGCTGCTCGTGCTGCGGGAAAGACTCAGACATACCGGGACTCCTCATGCGCAACCGGGCACCGCACCCGGTTCGTCGCCGAGCATGCCGGAATGATGCTGAAGCCCACCTGAAGCCGCCTGAAGACCTCTTCAGCAAGGCCGGGACCGCACCTGAGACCCTGGGCGGCATGCGCGTACTGGTGGTGGAGGACGAACGACGGCTGGCCCTTGCCCTGCAACGGGGGCTCCAGTCGGAGGGCTTCTCGGTGGACGTGGCCCACGACGGGCCGCAGGGCCTGTGGATGGCCTGCGAGCACGACTACGACCTGATCGTGCTCGACATCATGCTGCCCGGCCTCAACGGCTACCGGGTCTGCGCCCGGCTCCGCGCGGCCGGCAACGAGTCCGGCATCCTGATGCTCACGGCGAAGGACGGCGAGTACGACGAGGCCGAGGCGCTGGACACCGGCGCCGACGACTTCCTGTCGAAGCCCTTCTCCTACCTCGTCCTCGTCGCCCGGCTGCGCGCGCTGGCCCGGCGCACGGGACGCCGGGGTCCGCGCACCCTTCAGTTCGGCGACCTGCTCGTGGACCCGGCGCGCCACCTGTGCTCCCGGGACGGGACGCAGATACGGCTGACCGCGCGCGAGTTCGCGGTACTGGAGTACCTGGCCCGGCACGCCGGGCAGGTGGTGCCCAAGCGGGAGATCCTGGAACAGGTCTGGGACAGCGCCTTCGACGGCGATCCGAACGTGGTCGAGGTACACGTCAGCGCGGTGCGCCGGAAGATCGACGCACCGTTCGGCCGGTCCGCGCTGGAGACCGTGCGCGGCGCCGGCTACCGGTTGGCGGCCGACGGTGGCTGACCGGGCGCCCGGGGCGCCGGCCGCGACTCCCCCGGCCCGCGCGCTCCGCGCCCTCGGCCCCGTACGCCCTCGCCTACGCCTCCTGCTGCGCCGGTTCGGGCCCACCACCGTCCGCGGCCGGGCCACCGCGGGCGCCGTCCTCGTGGTGGCGGCGGCCCTCGCCCTGGCCTCGTTCGCCCTGCTCGGCCTGCTGAAGGCGAACCTGCTGCGCAACGCCGAGCGCGACGCCGAGCGCCAGGCCGTGACCATCGCGCGGCTCGCGGCCACCGGCGGGCTCGACCGGATGCGCGCGCCGCTGCCCGGTGCCGACTTCGTCCAGGTGGTCAACGCCCGCGGCCGGGTCCTGCGGGCCACCCCGAACCTGGCCGGCGCGCCCGCGCTCGGCCCCGCGAAGCCGGCCGGCCCGGGAACCGCCTTCCACACCTGGCGGGTCCGCCCGCTGGGCGCCGAGCACCGCCTGCGGGTGGTGCAGGTCACCACCGACACCCCGCAGGGCCTGGTGACGGTGTACGTGGGAACCTCGCTGCGCGACGTGGACGCGGCCGACGACACCACCACCGCCGCGCTCGCGGTCGGCGGGCCCCTGCTCCTCCTCACGGTGGCCCTGGTGACCTGGCGGGTGACCGCCCGGGCCCTGGGGCCCGTCGAGGCGATCCGCGCGGAGGTCGCCGAGATCACCGACCGGGACCTGCACCGCCGGGTGCCGGTCCCGCCCACCCGCGACGAGGTGGCCCGCCTGGCGCAGACGATGAACGCCACGCTGGACCGGCTGGAGTCCTCCGGGCACCGCCAGCGCCAGTTCATCGCCGACGCCTCGCACGAACTGCGCAGCCCGATCACCGTGCTGCGCACCCAGCTGGAGGTGGCCCTGGCCGTCCGGGACCCGGAGCTGTGGCCGGAGCTGATCGCCGGGGCGCTGGAGGACACCGAGCGGCTCCAGCGGCTCGCCTCCGACCTCCTCCTGCTCGCCCGGATCGACGCGGCCCAGCCCCTGGCGGCGGTCCGGCTGGACCTGGGCGACGTGGTGCGGGCCGCCGTGGAGTCCCGCCCGGGCGACCGGGTGCCCGTGCGCACCGAGCTCGGGGCCGGGGTGGAGGTGGCGGGCAACGAGCTGTGGCTGACCCGGGTGGTCACCAACCTGCTCGACAACGCGCAGCGGTTCGCCGGCCGACGGGTGGAGGTCGTCCTGCGCACGGCCGGCGACCCGGGGGCGCGGACCGCCGTACTGGAGGTCCTGGACGACGGACCGGGCATCCCGCCCGGGGACCGGGAGCGGATCTTCGAACGGTTCACCCGGCTCGACGACTCCCGCAGCCGCGACCACGGCGGCGCCGGCCTGGGCCTGGCCATCGCCCGCGACCTGATCGACCATCACGGCGGCACCCTCACGGCCGCCCCCTCCCCCGAGGGCGCCCGCCTGCGAGCCGTCCTCCCCCTGGCGCCCGCCTCCTCCCCGCGTACGGATCCCCGCCGGCCGGCCGCCTGATCCCGGGGCGGCCCGGACGCGGCGCGGTTCGGCGATTGTCCGGTTCGAGGCCGTGCAGCACGCGGGGGACGGGCTACGATCACGGCGTGGTCACAGCCCGGTCCTCCCGTACGCCGCGGGCCCGCGCCTCAGCGGGGCTGCTGCACCTGCTCGGGCTGACCCTGCTGCTGCTCGGCCTGCTCTGCGCGCACGGCGCCGGCGCCCACGCCGGTGCCGCGGCGTCGGCCGCCCGGGCGTCGGCCGCCCCGGCGGCGCTCCCCGGCACCGCGATCCCGGCCGCGGCCGTCCCCGCCGACCGCCACGACCCCTCCCACCCGGTCCACGACTGCACCCCCCTGCCTCCGCGGGCCGGTTCCGCCGCGGAAGCGCCTCCCGCTCCCCCGGCGGTCACCGTCGCCCGGCCCGCCCGCGCGGCCGACCGGGCCGCGTCCGGCCACGGCGGTACGGCCGGCGACCCGGCCGGTGCCGCCGCCGCGGCGCACTCGAGAGCCTCCGCCGTCCTCCAGGTGTAGGCACCGGGATCCGTCCGGGCCCGTCCCGCGATCCCCGCCACCCCCGCCCCGCCGGGCGCAGGGGTGCCCGCCGCACGGAGGAACCCTGGTGCCCCATCCCCGCGCACGCCCCTTTCACCCCGTTCCGTCCTGGTACGGCGTGCTGGTCGCCGTCACGCTGACCACGCTGCTGTTCGCGTCCCCCGCCTGTTCCGCGCACGCGCACGCGGACGTCTCCCCCGGCTCGTGGCCCGCTGGAGCCGCGCCGCAGAGCGGGCCGACTCCCCCCGCAGATCCGCTGGGCCATCCGCACCCGCATCCCGGCCACGGCACCGGCTGTACGGCGGCCGACCCCGGGCCCGCCGGCCAGGGCCCCGCGCCCCTGCCCCCCGGGCGGGGGCGGCCCGCGGCGCGCGCCGACGGGACGCCGGCGGCAGCCCGGGCGGCACCACCGGGAGCGTCCGGACCGGCCGCAGCCCGCTCCGGACGCTCCACTCTGACCATCGTCTGTCGATGGCGGCTCTAGTCCGCTCCCGTAAGCCCGTTCGCACCGGCTGACGCATGCCCAATGGGCGGACCCTGCCCTGCCCAGGCTCGGCATTTCCCACGAGCGACCACCCGACGCACCATCGAACGAGAGCGGAACAATGCATTCTTCGGCCACCGACGACACTCCCCCCGCCCGCGCCGGCCTCTCGGGGCTGGTCGGCAACACCCCCCTGCTGCGCGTGTCGGAGCCCCTGGCCCCGGCCGGACGCGGCTTCTGGGCAAAACTCGAGGGCTTCAACCCCGGCGGCATCAAGGACCGCCCCGGGCTGCACATGGTCGAACGGGCCCGCACCCGCGGCGAGCTGGAGCCGGGCGCCCGGATCATCGAGTCCACCAGCGGCACCCTCGGCCTGGGCCTCGCCCTGGCCGGCATGGTCTTCGGGCACCCCGTCACCCTGGTCACCGACCCCGGACTGGAATCCTCGATGACCCGCCTGCTGACGGCGTACGGGGCGCAGGTCAACGTCGTCTCCGAACCCCACCCCACCGGCGGCTGGCAGCAGGCGCGCCGCGACCGCGTCACCCGGCTGCTGGAGCAGCACCCCGGCTCCTGGTGCCCGGACCAGTACAACAACCCGGACAACACCACCGCCTACACCCCGCTGGCCCTCGAACTGGCCACCGAGCTCCACCACATCGACGTCCTGGTGTGCAGCGTGGGCACCGGAGGGCACTCGGCGGGCGTCTCCCGCGTCCTGCGCCAGCTCTACCCGGACCTGCGGCTGGTGGGCGTGGACACCGTCGGCTCCACCATCTTCGGCCAGCCGGCCCGGACCCGCCTGATGCGCGGCCTCGGTTCGAGCATCTACCCGCGCAACGTGGCGTACGAGCAGTTCTCCGAGGTGCACTGGGTCGCCCCCGGCGAGGCCGTGTGGACGTGCCGCCAGCTCGCCGCGTCCCACTACGCGGCCGGCGGCTGGAGCGTCGGCGCCGTCGCCCTCGTGGCCGGCTGGCTGGCCCGCACCCTGCCCGAGGACACCCGGATCGCCGCGGTCTTCCCCGACGGCCCGCAGCGCTACCTCGGCACGGTGTACGACGACGACTACTGCGCCGCGCACGGGCTGCTGGACCGTCCTCCGGCCGCGGAGCCCGAGACGATCGGCCGCCTGGACGAGAAGGAGGTCACCCGCTGGACCCGCTGCACGAGCGTGGTCGACCCGCTGACCCTGCGCCCGTCGGAGGTGCCGGCCTGATGAAGGGCACCCTCGCGCAGGTCCGTTCGTACGAGCGCAGCGTCCAGCTGCTGATGGTGAACCAGTTCACCATCAACCTCGGCTTCTACATGCTCATGCCCTACCTCGCCACGCACCTGGCCGGCCCCCTGGGGCTGGCCGGCTGGACGGTCGGACTGATCCTCGGGGTGCGCAACTTCAGCCAGCAGGGCATGTTCCTGATCGGCGGCACCCTGGCCGACCGGCTCGGCTACAAACCGATGATCGTCACGGGGCTCGTGCTGCGCATCGCCGGCTTCGCGACCCTCGGCCTGGTCGACTCCGTACCGGCGCTCATCGCCGCCTCCGCGGCCACCGGCCTGGCCGGCGCCCTTTTCAACCCGGCCACCCGGGCCTACCTGGCCGCCGACGCGGGCGAACGCCGCGTCGAGGCCTTCGCGCTGTTCAACGTCTTCTACCAGGCCGGCATCCTGCTGGGTCCGCTGGCGGGGATGGTGCTGACCGGCGTCGACTTCCGCGTCACCTGCCTGGCGGCGGCCGGGATCTTCGCGGTGCTGAGCGTCGTGCAGGTCCGGGCCCTGCCGGCCCGCCGGGGCAACGACGCCGCCGAGCGCACCGAGGGACCCCGGGAGGGGGTGCTCGTCCAGTGGCGGCGCATCCTCGCCAACCGCCCGTTCCTGCTGTTCTCCGTGGCGATGATCGGCTCGTACGTGATGACCTTCCAGGTCTACATGGCGCTCCCCCTGGAGGTCCGGCGCGTCGGCGGCGAGGGGGCGTTCGGCACGGCGGCGGTGGCGGTGCTCTTCGCGGTGTCCGGACTGAGCACGATCCTCTTCCAGACCAGGGTCACGGCCTGGTGCAAGACCCGCCTGGAGCCCGGCCGGGCGCTGGCCTGGGGGCTGCTGACGATGGGCGCGGCCTTCCTGCCGCTGCTGGCCGCGACCGCGCTGCCCGTGCCCGACTCGCGGCTGGGGACGCGGCTGCTGGCGGCGGTCCCGCCGGCGCTGTCCGCGCTGCTGCTGGCCGCCGGCACGATGATCGCCTACCCCTTCGAGATGGACACCATCGTCCGCCTCTGCGGGGACCGCCTGGTCGCCACGCACTACGGGCTGTACAACACCGTCTGCGGCGTCGGCATCGCCGTCGGCAACCTCCTCACGGGGGCGGCGCTGGACGCGGCCCGTTCCGCGGGGATGTCGGCGCTGCCCTGGCTGGCGCTGTTCGCCCTCGGTGTCGGGTGCACGGCCGCCCTGTACGGCCTCGACCGCACGGGCCGGCTCGCCCCGCCCGTCCGGGCGGTGCGGGCCGGGACCGTGGCGGCCTGAGCACCGGCGCTCAGGAGATCCCGTACCACTGGCTGGCCCAGCCGGTGTTGATGGTGCTGGTGGACTGCTCGGCAAGGTTCACGGTGGCCGGCAGGGTGTTCTGGCCGGTCAGGACGGTGCTGTAGCGCAGGAGGGGAGGCGCGAGCCCCGCGTTGACCGAGATCCCGGCTCCCGTGGACTTCAGGGTGAGGGCGTTCGTGGCCCAGCTGCCGTTGAGCAGCAGGGCGATGAAGTAGGTCCCGGGGGCCGCGGTGAACGGCTTGGCGAGGGCGAGCGGTTTGGCGACCGGGTCGGTCATCAGCTGGGGGGATATGTCCGGGGTGGCCGCGCGCAGGGTGCCGGTGGCGTCGTACACGCCGAGGTAGCAGTTGGACAGCTGGGCTGCGGTGTCGAGACCGGCCAGCCCCAGCCAGATGTTCGACCAGGTGATCTCCTGGCGCAGGACGATCCGGACCAGGGTGACCCGCCCGCCGACCCCGGCGGCGGACTGGGCGGTGACGTGCCCCGCGTCGTTGGGGTCGCCGGTCCACGCCAGCAGGTTCTGGTCCTGCGGCCGGGGGCCCTCGTACCCGGCTCCCGCGCCGCCCGGCGCGGGAGCGGCGGCCGGGGAACCGGCCGCCGGGTGCGGGCCCTTGGCCGGTGAGGTGCAGCCGGCCAGGACGAACAGCGCGGCGAGCGCGGCGGCGAGAGTGCGCGCGGCGGTGGTGCGGGTGGGCATGCTTCCCCCAGCTGGTGCGGATGTACCGGGGGCCATGGTCACACGCCCCGGAAGGGCAGGGCCCGTCGGCTGACGGTCCCGGCCCTTCCGGTCGGCGGCGGATCCGGTCAGACCCGGTCGGCCGCGATCAGGACGTACTGGAAGGAGCCGTCCTTGTAGGAGTTGATGAAGGCCTCCTCGATGCCGGTGACCAGGGACGAGGTGGCCCGCAGCTCCCAGTAGGGCAGCGTGTCGGGGGTCAGGTCGATGACGGCCTGCGGTACGAGGCGGTTGTCGGCCATGGCCCGCAGGTACTCGCGGCGGGAGTGGATGTTGCACTCGAAGTGGGCGTTGATCTGGGAGACCCACTTGGAGGGCTGGCCGTAACGCGGGTTCCAGCAGCCGGTGATGGTCACGTAGCGGCCGCCGACCGCGAGGACGCGGGAGTGCTCGGCGAAGAGGTCGTGCAGGTCGACGTACATGCTCGACTCGTTGTTCCACGAGGCCGCGGCCGTACCGGTCCCGAAGGGGGTGCCCAGCATGTTGCAGACGCGGGCGCGCACGTGGTCCTCGATGCCGAGTTCACGGGCGCGCTGGTTGGCGAAGTCCGCCTGCTTGGCGGAGAGGGTGACGCCCTCGACCTTGCACCCGAAGCGCTGGTGGGCCATGACCATCGAGCCGCCGCGGCCGCAGCCGGCGTCGACGAGGGTGTCCGCGCGCCCGATGGGGCCGAGGTGGTCCAGGAGCAGTTCGGCCTGTGCCGACTCGAGCCGGTGCAGCTCGGCGATCAGCTTCTTCTCGTACGCGCTGTCCTCGGCGTCGCCGAGGGCCGCGTGGTCGACGTCGCCGATGCCGTAGTGGTGGTGGTAAAGGCCGTCGACGTCGCCCAGCTTCAGGTTCACGGGGCGGGCCTCGTTGTTCCAGTAACGGGCGATGTCCCCCTGGTACGGGGTCGTCGGCGCGGGGATGCGCACGGAACCGGCGGCCGGGGTGGTGGTGGTGGTGAGATCGGTGCTGGTCACGAATAAGTCCATCCTTACCAGAAATCGGGCAGGCTGTAGCGATAGGTGTTGGTCTGGTGCCAGTAGTGGTTGCCGTCGACCCATACGGCCACCCCGCGCAGGAAGCGGAGCACGCTGGGGACGGGGCAGGCGGCGGCCAGGGCGGCGGTCGCGGCCTCGAAGTCGTGCATGAGCTCGTTGTGGACCTCGACCGCCTTGAGGTAGCCCTCCCGGTCGGAGACCCCCTCGCGTTCGGCGATCACCACGGGCAGGTTCAGGTGGCGCCCGGGGCTGGCGAGTTCCTTGGTGTACGAGTACAGGTCGTTGACGATGGTGCTGACGTTCCCGGCGAGCGCGATGACCCGCTGCATCGCGGGCTGGGCGTGCAGGTCGGCCGGCAGCTCGTAGCCGCCGACGGTGTCGGTGATGGTGGGGCAGGGCCGGAAATTGTTGAACTGCCGCATCACCAGGTACTCCCACACCTCGGGCATGTGGTCCGTCTGCGCCCAGGCGGCCTCGGCGAGGTACCCCATGTGCAGGCGGGCCATGTCGTGCCGGTAGCGGTCGGCCTGGGAGGGCGTGGACTGCCGGACGAAGTACTCCATGGCCGAGCGGTAGGAGCGGCGGGCGGCGTCCGCGTACAGCGACCGGCCCCACTGGGGCTGGTACTCCTCCGTGGTGTGGAGGGGGTCGAGGGCGGTGTGCGCCAGCAGCAGCCGTCCCCCGAGACCGATGGGAGAACCTCCGTGGTCCTCGCAGTACATGTCGTCGACCGCGTTCTCGGCGACCATCAGCCGGGCGGCGACCATCAGGTGGTCGACGGTGGGGGCGTCCGGGTGGCAGGCGACCATGTAGCGCCCGGTGGAGAAGCCGTCGAACTCGCCCTCCCAGTCCTCCGGGTAGAGCTGGATCTCGTCCAGCGCCCAGGCCTTGATCCTGCGGCTGAGCTCCGCGACCCGCGCCGGGTCGGGCTCCGGGACCGGGTGGTGGTACAGGCCAGGGATGTGGAGGGCCTCCGCCGGCGCGGCGGGCGCCGGCGGCTCCCCGTACCGGGCGGGGTGCAGGTCGGCCGTGCCCAGGCCGCTGGGCCCGCGCATGATCCGCTCCAGGGCCGGGGCCGGGGCCGTCCGCCCCGCACCCGCGGCGGCCTCCGCCGGCGCGGCGGGGCCGGCCGCCGCGGGGGTATGGGTGCCGAAGGGCAGGACGGGTACGGTCGGCAGGCCGGGCCGGGACGGGACGGGGGCGTCGGTGACGGGGGTTTCCGCGACGGCCGCCGGGGCGGCCGCGGGGGGTTCCACGACGGGGGCCTCGGCGGGCGCCCGGCCCCGGCTCAGGGTGGTGGCGAGGACGTGCGCCCCGAAGTGCGCCGCGGCGGCGGGCAGGCCCGACTGCAGAGGGGAGGGCCCGGGAGCGGGCATCCGTGACTCCTTGGTGAGGTGGGTGGGGTGGCCCGGATCCCGGGCGTGCTCGGCCGGCCCGGGAGGCTCCGGGCCCGGCCGCGGTCCGCCGGACACCCCTAGGTCGTCTCTTTCGGATCTTGCCGGTTAAGCCCGCGTGGTCCGGTGCCGTGCATCGCAAGGCGGAGAGGCTCCCGATTACTGGACGTCCTCGGGTGCCTCGACAACGCGGCGAGGTGCGGTGCCGGGCGACGCGGGTCTGGGGGCACCTCCCAGCGGTAGCTGGGGGAGCAAGATCCGGAAGAGACGGCCTAGTCGCGCCTGCGGGCGATCTGTACGTTCTCGAGGACGCCGAGGGCGTCGGGCACCAGGATGGCCGCGGAGTAGTAGGTGGTGACCAGGTAGGAGATGATCGCCTGCTCGTTGATGCCCATGAAGCGCACCGACAGCCCCGGCTCGTACTCCTCGGGCAGACCGGTCTGGCGCAGCCCGATGACGCCCTGGTTGTCCTCACCGGTGCGCATCGCGAGGATGGAGCTGGTGTTCTCCTTGCTGATGGGGATCTTGTTGCAGGGCAGGATCGGCACTCCGCGCCAGGCCGGGACCTGCTGGCCGCCGACGTCGACGTGGTCCGGGTAGAGCCCGCGGGCGTTGAACTCGCGGCCGATCGCCGCGATCGTCTTGGGGTGGGCGAAGAGGAACCTGGTTCCGCGGCGCCGGCAGAGCAGCTCGTCGAGGTCGTCCGGGGTGGGCGGGCCGGAGTGGGTCTGGATCCGCTGCTTGAAGTCGGCGTTGTGGAGAAGGCCGAACTCCCGGTTGTTGATCAGCTCGTGCTCCTGGCGCTCGCGCAGCGCCTCGATGGTGAGCCTGAGCTGCTCCTCGGTCTGGTTGTGCGGGCCGTTGTAGAGGTCGGCGACCCTCGTGTGGACGCGCAGGACGGTCTGCGCGACGGAGAGCTCGTACTCGCGGGGGTTGAGCTCGTAGTCGACGAAGGCGCCGGGCAGCTCGTGCTCGCCGGTGTGGCCGGCCGACATCGCGATCTCGGCCTCGCCGTGACGGTTCTGCCGCTGGTGCGGGAGCGAGCTGAACTCCTGGATGTGGGCCTGGAGGCTCGGCGCCGAGGACAGCAGGGCGGCGAAGTCGGAGCGGGAGAGGGTGAGCAGGGTGCCGGGGGTCTCGGCGGTGGCGGTGTAGTCCCAGCCGGCCTCTCCGTCGAGCAGGGCGTTCTCGCCGAAGCGGTCGCCGTCGGCGAGCGTGGCGATGGCCACCTCGTCGCCGTACTTGCCGACGGAGGTCTGGTTGATCCGGCCGTGGGCGATCATGTGGATCTGGTCGGCCGGGGTGCCCCGTTCGACGAGCACCTCGCCGGCCCGGAAGTCGCGCTGGACGCACCGGCCGGCGATCGCGGTCAGCACCTCCAGGTCGTCGAAGCCGCGCAGCAGGGCCAGTTCGCCCAGCTCCCGGGGGATCACGCGGACCGAGGCACCGTCCTGGACGAACTCGATGCGGCCGTCGCCGACGGTGTAGGTCAGCCGCCGGTTCACGCGGTAGGTGCCGCCCTTGGTCTCCACCCAGGGCAGGCTCCGCAGCAGCCACCGGGAGGTGATCTCCTGCATCTGCGGGGCGGACTTGGTCGTGCTGGCAAGGTTGCGGGCGGCCGCCGTGCTCAGGCTGGACTGCTGCGGCGGGTCCAGCTGTGCTTCCGGGCTGGTGTCAACGGTCATGGGGTGGAGCTCTCCTTCGTAAGCGCGGCAACGGGCACGGGTGCACGGAACCGGTGAAAAGGAAAAAGCGGGCGAATGTCCGGTAATCCGTCCAGATCTCTGGGAACAGTAACGGCCGGTACACCCAGATGACCTTGAAACGCCGAGCGCATTACCTCGATGCAGTGATCTCGGCGGGTGGAGGGTTTGCCGGGGCGACCGGTGGTATCCGGCCGGTCGGGAGCGTGCCGCTGTCGGGCGCAGGCACGAAAAAGCCCCTCCTGCCGGGGGGATTTCCCGGCAGGAGGGGCCCAGGGGGCCGACCGTCAGGTGCGGTACGCGAAGTAACGCGCGTCCGGGTAGGACGCGAGGATGCTCGCGAGCGACTTACGGTAGGTGTTGGTGGAGTGGTACGTGAGGTACGGCATCCCGGCGCTGCTGCGACGGGTGACGATCATGGAGTGGTCCTTGGACCCGTCCTTGTTGAAGTCCACCTGCAGGATGTCGCCGATGTCCATCTGGTACACGTTCGCCAGGTTCGAGGCCCGCTGGTTGGACAGCGTGAACCAGGCCCACTCGTTCGCCCCGACCCAGGAGTCGGACTGGCGGGTGCCGTCGTACCACCAGTTGCGGTAGTCCGAGGAGGTGCCCGGGACGGGCTTCCAGCCGCCGGCCTTCAGCGCCTGGCTGATGAAGTTGGTGCAGTCGCCCCCGGCCCCGTTGAACTTCCGGTACGCGGGGTTGTAGTTGCTCCAGTACTTCTCCGCGTACTGCGCCATGGCGGAGTAGTCGTACGCGCCGCCGGTCTTCACCTTGGGCTGCGGCGTGGCGGGGTACTTGGTGGACGCGGGCGTGCCGTCGGGGTACTGGTTGCCGTCGTCCTTGACGACGGCGACCTTGGCCGCCACCGGCTCGTTGACCGCGACCGGCGCGTTCCCGCTGTCCTGGGACTTGATCGAGGTCAGCTCCCAGGAGCCGCCCTTCTTGCCCTTGAGGGTCAGCTGGTAGCGCGTCTTGAAGTCGGTGGTGTCCGGCTCGTCCCCGTGCACCTTCTTGTAGGTGAGCGTGGTCTGCTCGGTGACCTCGACGGTCGCCTTCCCCCCGGTGATGGTGGCGCGGTCCACCGTGACCCGGGTGTCGGCGGCCGTGTAGGCCTCGCCGAGCTCCGCGAGCCGGGTCTTGCGGGACCGCAGCGAGGCTATCGCGGCGTCCTCGTCCTTCTTCAGCGCGGTCGACACGCGGGCCTTCTTGCCGGCCGGCCCGGATTCGCGGTGTCGTACCCGACCGTCGACCAGGGCCTGGGTGCGCTGCGAGAGGACGTCGTCGGCCAGGCGGGCGAAGGTGTCCGCGGTGGCACGGTCGGCTTCTTCGGACGTACCCGCACTCGCGGAGTAGGCGAACAGGCTGCCGGACGCGATGGCCACGGTCAGGGCCGCGACGGCGGCCAGCCTGAACCTCTTTGGTATCACTGTGATTCCCCTTGTCACCCGGTCCACACGAACCGGGCACGGAATCTTCGCACAACTGGGCGACGCGTGGGCCGCGTTCCGTTTCGTCCCCTCCTGACCGGCAGTGATCGCCCCGGACGCCGGGGGGCCTGCTTCCGCTTCTCCCCCCGGGGATCGCCGCGGGGCTCGGGCCGCTTGCCCCCACCACCCCGCCGGCCGCACAGGAAGTGCATCTAGGGTGTAGGGGGAAGCACGGCACAGGGGGCATGCGGAGTGGGCAGGCAGGACACGGGCTCAAGAGGGCGATCGCGGGGCAGACGGGCCGCCCCGAAGGGCAGCGGCGCGACCGCTGCGGACCGCCGCAGGAAGTCCGGCGCCCGCCGGGCGGCCGGGACGGGCCCCGGCCCGGCCGGCCGCTTCGCAGCGGCCCTCGCACCGGCCCTGGCGGCCGCGCGCCCCTGGCTGCGGCGGCTGCGGCCGGACTACCCGAGGCCCGGGCGCGGTGACTGGCGCCGGTGGGTGCCGTCGGGGCGCCAGTGGCTGGGCGCTTTCGCGTACCTGTTCATCGGCCTGGCGGGCTTCGTGGGAATCGCCTACGCCGCAACGGACATTCCCGATGATCTCAACTCCTTCGCCACACAACAGGACAATGTCTACTACTGGTCCGACGGCTCCACCATGGCCCGCACGGGCTGGGTCAGCCGGCAGGAGATGCCGCTGGACAAGGTGCCCCCGGAGGTCCGGGGCGCCGTGCTCGCGGCCGAGAACGCGAGCTTCTACTCGGATCCCGGGGTCTCGCCGTCCGGTGTGCTGCGCGCCATGCGCGCCGCGGTGACGGGCGGTGAGACGCAGGGCGGCTCCACCATCACGCAGCAGTACGTGAAGAACGCCTATCTGAACCAGGACCGCACGCTGTCGCGGAAGTTCACCGAGATCCTGCTCGCCGTGAAGCTCGACAGCCGCGCGGGCAAGGACCAGATCCTCCAGGACTACCTCAACACCAGCTGGTTCGGGCGCGGCACCTACGGCATCCAGCGCGCGTCCCAGGCGTACTACGGCAAGGACGTCTCGCAGCTCAACGCCAGCGAGGGCGCCTTCCTGGCGTCCCTCCTCAAGGGCGCCGGGCTGTTCGACCCCTCCCTCGGCAAGGAGAACCACGAGCGGGCGGTCGAGCGCTGGAGCTGGATCCTGGACCGCATGGTGGAGACCGGCCACCTCACCCCCGCCGAGCGCGCCACGTACACGAAGTTCCCGGAGCCTTCGAGCGCCTCCCTGGTCGGCATGCCGGGCGCGCAGACCGGTTACCTGGTGGAGATGGCCAAGGCGTACGCGATCAAGGCCGGACACCTCAAGGAGTCCGACTTCGACCTCGGCGGCTTCCAGATCTACACGACCTTCGACAAGGCGCGCATGACGGCCCTGACCGCAGCGGTCCAGCAGGCCCAGAAGGACTTCGACCCCGAGCGGCGTCCCGACACCGACAAGCACGCGAAGATCGGCGCGGCCAGCGTGGCCCGCGACGGCCGACTGCTCGCCGTGTACGGGGGTCCCGACTACCTGAAGCAGGGCTTCAACGAGTCGAACGCGACGACGATCCCGGCCGGCTCGGTGTTCACGCCGATCGTCTACGCCGCCGCGCTGGAGGACGGGGTGCTGCGCACGCGCGGCAAGGCCCGTACGCCCGTCTCCCCCTCCAGCCCGTACGACGGCAACGACCAGGTGACCGTGCAGACGCCCGAGGGCCCGTACTGGGACCGCAGCGGCAAGGTGGTCAAGGGGCACAACGACGGCGACCGGAGCTGGGGGCAGGTGACCTTGCAGCAGGCGGTGGCCAATTCCGTCAACACGCCCATGCTGCAGCTCGGCCTCGACGTAGGGCTCGACCGGGTGGAGTCGTACGCCGAGCGCGCGGGGCTGCTCCGGTCGAGCCTCGGCCCCCGGATCCCCACCTTCGCCCTCGGGGAGAACTCCAAGCCCAGCGCGATCCGGATCGCGGGCGCCTACCAGACCTTCGCGGCGGACGGCATGCACACCGACCCCTACTCGGTGCGCTCGGCCACCCGCGCCGGCGCGGCCGTGCCGCTCGACCCGCCGAAGGCGGCCCGGGCGGTGTCGCAGAAGACCGCCCGCTCGGTGACGGAGGCCCTGCGGGCGGCCGTCACCGACGGATCGGCGAAGGCGGCGGCCAAGGCGCAGCCCGGGGCGGCCGGCAAGACCGGCACGACCGCGGCGAACACGGCGGGCTGGTTCGTGGGGACCACGGCGCAGGAGTCGACGGCCGTGGTGGTCTACCGGATGGCGCTGACCGACCTGATTCCGCTCCCGCTGACGGGGCTTGGCGGGGACGCCCCCACCACGCCCGGCAGCGCGCGGGCCGTGGCCCTGTGGGCCGACTACGCGAAGGCCGTCAAGTAGGCCGGCGGCGAGCGCCGCCCGGCCCCGGCCCGCTACTTGATGAGCGTCTTCCAGTCCGGCGCCTGGGCGGGGTCGAGCATCCGCAGCTGGGCCAGGACCTTCGGGTCCTGGGCGTCCAGCCAGTCCGCCACCTCGCGGAACGACGCGCAGCGCACGTCCTGGCGGGTGCAGACGTCCTTCATCACGTCCTCGACGGCCTTCATGTAGATGCCGCCGTTCCAGTCCTCGAAGTGGTTGCCGATGAACATCGGCGCCCGGCTGCCGTTGTAGACGCGGTTGAAGCCGTTCATGTAGGAGCCGCGGACCTGGGCCTGCCAGCCGGCGAACTTGGCCGGGTCGCCCTGGGTGCTGTCGCCGGACTGGTTGTAGAGGAAGTTGAAGTCCATCGAGAGGACCTGCACCTCTTTGCCCTGCAACGGGACGAGCTGGAGGGGAAAGTTCCATATGCCGTCCATCTTGGACGGCCACATCTGGAAGTCCCCCGAGGAGCTCGCGTCGTAGCGCCAGCCGTACGGCTTGATCGCGGTCACGAGGTTCTTCTGGCCCTCCAGGCAGGGCGCGCGGCCGCCGACCACTTCCCGGTCCGGGTCGAAGGGCAGGGGCGCCTCCTGGGTGAAGCCGGTGTTGGTCTTCCAGCCCTTCATGAACCCGTACGCCTGGTCGATCTCGCTCTTCCACTCCTCGGGGGTCCAGTCCCCGCCGCCCTTGGGCCCGCAGAAGTGCCCGTTGAAGTGCGATCCGATCTCGTTGCCGTCGGTCCAGGCGCCGCGCAGCTGCTGGAGCGTGGACTTCACGTGGGGCGCGGTCGGGTAGGAGATGGCGGCCGCGCCCTGGCCGTGCTGCGGCGGGCGGTAGAGCGACTTCTTGGCGTCGGGCAGCAGGTAGATGCCCGTGAGGAAGAAGGTCATGTGGGCCTTGTTCTGCTTGGCCACCTGACGGAAATGGGAGAAGAGGTGGTCGTCGCCCTCCAGCGCGCCGTCCCAGGAGAAGACGACGAACTGCGGCGGCTTCTCGCCCGGCTTCAGCTTCTCGGGCTTGAGCTGCCCCGGCTGCGGCCCGGTGTAGGAGGTGGAGCCGTCGCCCAGCACCTCGACCTTGCCGTCCCAGTCCGGCTTCGGCCCCTTGCCGAAACCGGGCCCGCCGCTCACCGCGCCGGCGCCGGCCGGGGCCGCCAGCCGCGCGTCGCGCTGGGCCTCCGAGGAGCCGGTGAAGGTGACCGCGAGGGCCGTGGCCGTGCCGCCCACGGCGATCACGGCCGCGCCTATGGCCAGGCGCTTGCGGTTGCGCGTCTTGCGGCGTGCCTGCCTCGCGGCACGGGACTGCGCCCGGGCCCCGGCGGCGTCGGTCTCGGCCATCGCGGTCGTACCCCCCTGAATCTCCGCAGCAGGGCCGCGCGTGGATGCTTCGTACGAATATAGAACTTGTAGGCACTCCTCCTGTACCACGCCCCCCGGGGTGCGGCGTTTCACAGCCAATCCACAGCCCTCGGCCTACGGCTCCGGTTCGGGCTCCTCGACCACGTGCACCGCGGCCTCCTCGGCGGACGCCGCGCCGCCGTCGATGCCGACGTCCCTGGCCAGTACGGAGATGTGGCGGTCCGGAGCCCCTTCCTCCACGGAGGTCAGGCGCCCGGCCCGGTCCGGGCCCGCCAGAGAGGCTTCGCCGGTCTCGTCCGGGGTCTCCTCCTCCGCGCTCACCTCGGGTTCCTCCCGGGCGAGCCGCTGGTCCAGGGACTCCCCCGTGTGCTGTTCGGCGGCCGTGGTGCCGGTCTCGTCGACCGCCAGCGGGCGGTCGGGCGGCACGAACGCGGTGTCGAGGATGTCGTCCAGGTTCGGGGCGTCGAGGGTGTTCTCCAGGTCGGGCTGGGCCTCGGCGGCCTCGTCTGTCTCCTGCGGCTGGTAGACGTCGTCGCCGTAGGAGCCGTCGGCGCTGCTCATCACGTCCTCCGATCGGTCCGGTTCCGCGGGCGCGTCCTCGGCGCCGGGGACGTACCACTTCCTACGGGGCGCCTGCCCCTGGCGGGGGGCTCCCAATCATGGGCGGCCGAACGGATGGATCTTCGGATTTCTCGGTCTCCGTCACCTGCTTGCCCCCTCCGGTGGGCATACGGGCCCCGGAGGCTTTGACTGGGAGGCCCCGGAGAACCTTGGGAGGCGTGGTGGCGGCGGTCGCGTGGATGCGTGGTGCGGCGGGTGGCGTGGCGTTGGCGGTGGTGGCGCTCGGCGCCGCCGGCTGTTCCGGCGGGGACGGCACCCCGTCCGGGACGGTGTCGAGCGCCGCGTCGGCGGTGAAGTCGGCGGGCGAGGCGGTGTCCTCCGCCGCCGCCGAGGCCGGGCGGGCCGCCGAGTCCGCGGCCGCCGTCGCGCGGGACAAGCTCGCCGCGGTCAAGGACGGGGCCGACGCCAAGGACCAGGTGTCCCTGGGTCCGGTGGCGACGGGCGCGGACGGGTACGCGACGGTGCCCGTGACCGTACGGAACACCGACGAGGGGACGAAGTCCTTCGCGGTGCAGGTCGAGTTCACCGACGAGAGCGGCACGCTCCTGGACACCGTGGTGGTGACGGTCCGGGACGTCGCGGGCAAGGGCGCGGGCGAGGGCTCGGCCCGCAGCACGCACAAGCTGTCCGGCACGGTCACGGCGCGGACCGGGACGGCCCTGCGCTACTGAGCGGACGGTGCGCCCGCCCGCCGCGACGGCGGGCGGGCGCCGGCCGGAGGGAGACCGGAGGAGGTGGACGATGCGACTGCGTACGAGCCGTCCTGACCGGCCCGGCTACGCCCGGGTGCGGCACGGCCGCGGCTTCCGGTACCTGGACCTGGAGGGCAACGCCCTCCAGGACGCGGCGGAGATCGCGCGGCTGCGGTCGCTGGCGATCCCGCCGGCCTGGACCGACGTGTGGATCTGCCCCTGGCCCGGCGGTCACATCCAGGCGATGGGCACCGACGCGGCCGGGCGGCGCCAGTACCTCTACCACGACCGGTTCCGGGCGCAGCAGGAGGAGAGCAAGCACGAGCACGTCCTGGACGTCGCGACGAAGCTGCCCCGGCTGCGGCAGGGCATCACCGCGGACCTCGACGGGCGCGGACTGACCCGGGAGCGGGTGCTGGCCTGCACGGCGCGCCTGCTCGACCTCGGCTTCTTCCGGGTCGGCGGCGCGGCCTACCGCCGGGACCACCAGTCGTACGGTCTGACCACCCTGCTGCGCGAGCACGCCACGTGCCGCCGGGGCGAGGTCTGCTTCAGCTACCCGGGGAAGTCCGGGCAGAGCCAGACCCGGGCGCTGGTGGACCCGGCGGCCTACGACGTGGTCAGGGCGCTGCTGCGGCGGGCCGACGCCGAGGGCCAGCTGTTCGTGTACCGGCAGGGCCGCTTCTGGCACGACGTGCGGGCCGGCGACGTCAACGACTACCTGCACGACCGGGCCGGTGCCGACATCACCGCCAAGGACTTCCGGACCTGGCACGCTACGGTCCTGGCGGCCGTGGCCCTGGCCGTGTCCGTCGACGTCGCCGGGGCCTCGCGCACCCAGCGGGCCCGGGCCGAGACCCGGGCGGTGCGCGAGGTCAGCGGGTACCTCGGGAACACGCCGGCGGTGTGCAGGGCCTCGTACATCAACCCCCGCCTCTTCGAGCTCTTCGAGGACGGGATCACGATCAGGCCCGCCCTGGACCGGCTCGGCATCGGCGTCGACCAGGGCCATCCGGCGACCCACGGCGAGGTGGAAGCGGCCGTGCTGCAGCTGCTGAGCTGAGCGGGTCGCCCCGGCGCGGGCCGGCGGGACCTCGCCGTACGGCCCAGTGGCGTCCACGTTCCGGCGAATCGCGCGCGGCTCGCGGGCGGTCCGCCGGCCCGTCGGGTACAGGAGTGCCGGGCGGCGCAGGGTCGCCCGCCGAGGCCCCAGGCAAGGGAGCGACATGGACGCGATCGTGCTGCTCAGGGAAGACCACAAGACGGTCGAGAAGCTGTTCAAGCAGTTCGAGAAGACCGACGAGGACGAGCACGCCGAGAAGCGGAGGATCGCCGACCAGGTGATCGAGGAACTCACCGCGCACACCTGGATCGAGGAGAAGATCTTCTACCCGGCGGCCCGCGAGGCCGCTCCCGACACGAAGGACCACGTCCTGGAGAGCATCGAGGAGCACCACGTCGTGCTGTGGATGCTGTCCGAGCTCAAGGACCTCGACCCCGGTGACGAGCGGTTCGACGCGAAGATGTCGGTCCTCATGGAGAACGTCCGCCACCACGTCGAGGAAGAGGAGAAGGAGTGGTTCCCCGACGTGCGCAAGGCCATGGGCCGCAACCGCCTCACCGAACTCGGCGAGCGGATGGACGCGGCCAGGAAGGGCGCGCCGGGCGATCCCCTGGCCGTCCCCAGCGCCGGCGAGTAGGCGCGGGATTCCCGCCCGCGGGCACGTGAGAAGCGGGCCGACGCGGGTACGCGCGCCGGCGCACCGAGCACCAGCGAACGACGGAGTTGCCGATGGCACCGCACGAAGAAACCCGCCCGTCCGATCCGGTGACCGCCCACCCCCGGCCGCCGTTCCCCGACCAGCAGCAGGACCACCCCGGGTCGACCGAGGAGATGGACCCCCGTCCCGACCACGGGGAGGACTCCTACCGCGGCCACGACGTCCTGCTGGACCGGGCGGCGCTCGTGACCGGCGGGGATTCCGGCATCGGCAGGGCCGTGTGCCTGGCCTTCGCCCGGGAGGGGGCCGACGTCGTCTTCACGCACCTGCCCGAGGAGGCGGACGAGGCGGCGGAAACGGCGCGCCTGGTGCGGGAGGCGGGCCGCAAGGCGGTTCCGGTCGCGTGCGACATCCGTGACGAGGAGCAGTGCGAGGCGCTCGTCGAGCGGACCGTGGCCGAGCTGGGGCGCGTGGACGTCCTCGTCAACAACGCGGCCTACCAGATGGCGCAGCCCGACGGGATCGAGGCCATCAGCACGGAGCAGTTCGACCGGGTGATGAAGACGAACCTGTACGGAATGTTCTGGCTCTCCCGCAAGGCCCTGGCCCACATGCCCCGCGGCGGCTGCATCATCAACACCACGTCCGTGCAGGGCTACCAGCCCAGCCCCCACCTCCTCGACTACGCGATGACGAAGTCGGCGATCGTCTCCTTCACGCACGGCCTGGCGCAGATGCTGGCCGAGCGCGGCATCCGCGTCAACGCCGTCGCGCCGGGGCCGGTGTGGACCCCGCTGATCCCGGCGACGATGCCGGACCCGACGGAGTTCGGGAAGCAGTCGCCACTCGGGCGGCCCGCCCAGCCGGCCGAGATGGCGCCCGCGTACGTCTTCCTGGCCTCGCCCCAGGCCGGATACATCACCGGGGAGATCGTCAACGCCACCGGCGGCACCCCCCTGCCGTGACCTCCCCGGGGGCCGGGCGCGGGGGCGCTCCGCGCGCCCGGCCCGTGGCCGGCGGCGCCGGTCAGCTCACGTGCCCGGCGATGGTGCGCGCGCAGTCGAGGGATTCGGCGCGGGTGGTGTCGACCTCCACGTCGTACTCCACTCCCTTGTGCACCGTCTCGGCCTGCAGGGCCGCCATTCCGGGGACGCGGTCGCCCCGCGCGATCTCGCGGGCCGCGGCGGTCTCGGGGGCGCAGCGCACCCCTACCCACAGCACGTCCAGCCCGTCGAGGTGTCCGCGCAGGCGCTCCTGGTCGGTCCGGCCGCCGAGGAAGACGTCGTCGATGACGATCCGGGCCCCCGCCCGGGCCATGGCGGCGACGCCCTTCGTCCAGGCGGTCTCCATCGCCCGCCAGTCGTCGCCGAGGATCACCTCGCCGCCCTCCCCGAACGACACGCCCGCGCCCGAGTCGAGGAGGGAGGGCGGAAGCCGGTCGATCAGGTCGTCGACGCCCAGGTTGATCCACGGCTGCGGGAGGATCGCCTTGAGGCAGCGCACGATGCCGGACTTGCCGGAGCTGGAACCGCCGTTCAGCACGATGACGTTGGTGCCCATGTACCCGAACTCGCCTTTCGTTTCCGCACGTTGCGGGCCGACTCCAGTCCACCCCGACGGAGTCTAACCGGCCCCCGTCAGGAGACCGCGTGCGTCGCACGGGTGCCGTGGCCGGACCCACGGCACCCGGCGGGAGGGGTCAGCCGAGGTGGGCCTTCACCTGCCCGTAGACCGCGGCGTCGTCGGTGATGGCGGTGTGCTGGAGGCAGGAGGTCCGCGTGTTCACCGCGCCGTCCAGGGCCACGGTGCTGTCGGGGTTGATGATCCCGTCGCAGGGGGACCACCACGTGGCGTACCGGGTCGACCCGGGAGTCTCGTCGCCGGTGTTGAGCTCGTTCAGGAACGCGGAGCCCGGACGCATCTCGACGCAGGCGGCGCCTCCGCACCAGCGGGCGGTGTCCGTGCCGTGGTTGGGGCCCGCGAGGGAGACCCACGCGTCGACCTTCGCGTCACCGCCGAGGTTCTTGAGGTAGTACCGGGAGGACAGGCTGCCCATGGAGTGGGTGACGAGGTCGACCTTGGCGGCGCCGGTCGCGGCCAGGACGCGGTCGACGGTGGCGGCGAGATCCGAGGCGGTCGTGGCGTTGGACTGGTAGGCGGGGTACGTCCACTGGAACAGGCGCTCGGAGGGATGGCCGTCCGACCGGAACCGGCCGGCCATGACGTTCCACGCCGATCCGTCGCTGTTCCAGCCGTGCACGAAGACGACCGGGTCGGGCAGGGCCGCAGCCGGGGCGGCGGCGGGGGCGGCCGCGGCCGGCGCGGCACAGGCGGCCAGGGCGAGCACGACGGCGGGCAGGGAGCGGAGGGTCTTCGAGTTCATGGGCCGTTTGTAGCGGCCCGGGACCGCCCCTTCGCGCACGGAGCCGGGCCGCTCACCCGTCCGGCCGCCGCCCTTCACTCCAGGAACGTTTCGGCCCGCTCGTGCCCGCTCCCGCGCGAGCGGTAGACCACGTAGGGCCGGGTCAGGTAGCCGACGGGCGCGGTGAAGGCGTGCACGAGGCGGCTGAAGGGCCACAAGGCGAACAGGGTCATGGCCAGCAGCGCGTGCACCTGGTAGACGAGGGGCGCCCCCGCCATCGCGGGGACGTCGGGGTCGAGGGCGAGCAGGGAGCGGAACCAGACCGAGACGCCCAGGCGGTAGTCGTAGGGGTGCGGGACGAGGGTGGTGGCGGTGGCGGACAGGCCGGCGACGACGACGGCGGTCAGAACGGGCAGCACGGCGCGGTCGCTGCGGCTGGTGGCGGCCCGCACCGCGGGCACCGTGAGGCGCCGGTACAGCAGCAGCGCCAGTCCGGTCAGGGTGGCGAGCCCGGCGGCTCCCCCGACGAACAACGCGTTGGCGTGGTACAGCGGTTCCTCGATGTGCACGCGTTCGGTGAGGGATTCCGGGACGATCAGCCCCACGACGTGCCCGGCGGCCACGAACAGCAGTCCGTAGTGGAAGAGCGGGCCGCCGACGCTGAGCAGCCGGTGCTCGTGCAGCTGGCTGGAGCGGGTGGTGAAGCCGAAGCGGTCGTAGTGGTAGCGCCAGGCGGTGCCGGCGACGAGTACGACGGCGACGATGTAGGGCAGGACGCCCCACAGGGCGATGTTCAGGTGGTTCACCGTCGGTTCTCCTCGGCTGCGGCTGCCTGCGGGCGCAGGGCGGGGAAGGGCAGCAGGCCCACGGTCTCGGTGGGCGGGCCGCTGCGCACCAGGTTCAGGGCTGCCGCGCGGTCGGCCGGGGAGGGGCCCGGCAGGGTCAGGCAGACGGCTTCGAGGACGTCGGCGTACGGGCTCCGGTGGTCGGTCAGAGCCATGCGCAGCAGTTCCAGCGCGGCCCGGTGCTCCTGGAGCGCGGCTCGGCCGGGCCCGGGACTGCGGGCGGCGAACTCGAGGGCCAGCGGCAGGTGGTCGGGCAGCTCGTCGGCGGGTGCCTGCCAGCCGTGCTCGCGGTAGAGCCGCCGCCAGCGTACGAGGGCCTCGCCGCGGCGGCGGGTGTCGCCGTCGGTGTAGTACGTGAGGTGCAGGGTGCGGCGGCGGCTGCGGTCGAAGGTGGCGACGTAGCGTGCGGACAGCTCCAGCTGCGGTACGCCGGCGACGGCCGCGCAGAAGCGGAGCAGGAGCGCGCTCTCCTGTCCGGGCAGTGCCCCGAGGGCGTCGCGGACGAGGTCCAGGCGCTCGTGGACGTCCTCGTCGGGATGGGACAGCAGCAGGGAGGCGGCCTGGTGGAGGGCGGCGGTGCGGCTCATGATCCCTCCGTGCGGGGGAAGAGCCCCGAGGGGGTGCCCTGGCCGTTCCAGTTGAGGAGGTTGACGCGGCCGTGGAGCGGGCCGGCGGGTTCACCGGACGCGTGTCCGGAGGTCGCGAGCGGGGCGTGGAAGGTGTCGGCCGTGTACATGCCGGGGCCGCCGTCGCCGTCGAGGCTGCAGCCGGCGCCGGGGTCGGCGTGGTCGGAGCGTCCCGCGGTGTAGCCGGTGGGGATGACGTAGCGGTCCTCGTACTTGGCGATGGCCAGCAGCCGGTACATCGCCTCGACGGCGTCGCCGTCCATGCCGACGGAGCGGGCGATGGCGGGGTCCTGTTCCTCGCCCAGGTTGACGCGGCGCATGTGCGCGCGCATCGCCGCGAGCCGGCACAGTGCCGCTTCGACGGGGCCGGGATCGCCCGCCGTGAACAGTTCGGCGAGGTAGCCGACCGGGATCCGCATCGAGTCGATCGCCGCGAAGAGCTTCGCCGGGTCCTCGCCGTCGTGTCCGGTGGCGGTCAGCGACTCCACGATGGGCGACAGCGGGGGGATGTACCAGACCATCGGCATGGTGCGGTACTCCGGGTGCAGCGGCAGCGCCACCTTGTACTCGCTGATCAGCGCGCGTACGGGTGAGCGCTGGGCGGCGGTGATCCAGTCGTGCGGGATCCCGGCCCGGGCCGCCGCCTCCTGCACGGCGGGGTCGTCGGGGTCGAGGAAGCAGCCGAGCTGGGCCTCGTAGAGGTCCTTCTCGTCCGGGGTCGCGGCGGCCGCGCCGACCGCGTCGGCGTCGTAGAGGATCACGCCGAGGTAGCGCAGCCGCCCGACGCAGGTCTCGGAGCAGACGGTGGGCTGGCCGGCCTCGATGCGCGGGTAGCACATGGTGCACTTCTCGGCCTTGCCGGTGCGGTGGTTGAAGTACACCTTCTTGTACGGGCACCCGGTCACGCACATCCGCCAGCCGCGGCAGCGGTCCTGGTCGACGAGGACGATGCCGTCCTCGATCCGCTTGTACAGCGCGCCGGAGGGGCAGACGGCCACGCACGACGGGTTCAGGCAGTGCTCGCAGATCCTGGGCAGGTGGAACATGAACGCCTGCTCGTACTCGAGGCGGACCTGCTCGTTCATCTTCTTCAGCACGGGGTCGCCGGCCAGGTGCTCGGGGCCGCCGCCGAGGTCGTCGTCCCAGTTGGGGCCCCAGGTCACCTGGGTGGGACGCCCGTCGATGAGGGAGCGGGGGGCGGCGGTGGGCACGTCGTCGCCGAGCGGCGCGCTGATCAGGTTCTCGTAGTCGTACGTCCACGGCTCGTAGTAGTCGGCGAGGGAGGGCAGGCGGGGGTTGGCGAAGAGGGTGGCGAGGCGGCGGGCCCGGCCGCCGCTGCGGGGCACGAGGCGGCCCCGCTTGAGCCGCCAGCCGCCCTGCCACTTGTCCTGGTCCTCGTAGGAGCGCGGGTAGCCCTGGCCGGGGCGGGTCTCGACGTTGTTGAACCAGGCGTACTCGCTGCCGGAGCGGTTGGTCCAGGTCTGCTTGCAGGTGACCGAACAGGTGTGGCAGCCGATGCACTTGTCCAGGTTCATCACCATCGCGATCTGTGCCATGACGCGTCCGACGGTCGCTTCGCTCCGGGGCATCAGTACGTGACCTCCTGGGATCGGCGGCGGATGACGGTCACCGCGTCGCGCTGGTTGCCGGTGGGGCCGTAGTAGTTGGGGGCGAAGGAGAGCTGGGCGTGGCCGCCGATCAGGTGGGTCGGCTTGATCAGCAGGCGGGTGAGGGCGTTGTGGACGCCGCCGCGGCGGCCCGTGGTCTCCGAGAGGGGGACGTTCACCATGCGTTCCTGCACGTGGTACATGAACACCGTGCCGGCCGGCATGCGGTGGGAGACGACGGCGCGGGCGACGACCACGCCGTTGGCGTTGACCGCCTCGATCCAGTCGTTGTCGGCGGCGCCGATGGCGGCGGCGTCCTCGGTGCCGAGCCAGATGACCGGGCCGCCGCGGGCCAGGGTCTGCATCAGGAGGTTCTCCTGGTACTCGGAGTGGATGGACCACTTCGAGTGCGGGGTGAGGTAGCGGACCGTCACCGACCGCCGGCCGTCGTCCTCCTCGCGGCGGGGCCGCTCGCCGAGGGCGGCGAGGTCCAGGGGCGGTTTGTAGACGGGGAGTTGTTCGCCGTACTCGGCGATCCACTCGTGGTCGAGGTAGAAGTGCTGGCGGCCGGTGAGGGTGTGCCACGGCTTGCGGTGCTCGGTGTTGATGGTGAAGGGCGCGTAGCGGCGCTCGGGGCCTTCCTTGCCGGACCATTCGAAGCTGGCGCCGACCTGCACCGGGCGGGCCTGGGTGTCGGAGAAGACGATGCGCCGCTCGGCCACCGTGGCGGCGAGTTCCTCCAGGCCGGCGGCCGGTCCGCAGCGCAGGGCGAGCCGGCGGAAGCCCTCGGCGGCGACCCGGCCGTTGGTGGTGCCCGACAGGGCCAGGATCGCCTCGCACAGCTTGACGTCGGTGTCGAGCAGCGGGCGGCCGCGGGCGGCTCCCTTGCGGGCCGTGCCGCAGCGTCCGGCGAGCCAGTGCGATTCGTCGTTGGTGTGCACGGTGAGGCCGCGTACCCGCATGCCGTGTTCGTCGGCCATGGGTCCGAAGGCCGCGAGCCGGTCGGCGAGGGCGGTGTAGTCCCGTTTGACGAGCGTGTACTCGGGGCGGGTGGGGCCCTCGGGGGGTGCTTCGCCGGGGGTGTCGTGCTGGAGGGGCGTGGCGACGAGGTCCCAGGCCTGCTCCAGGCGGCCGGCCGCGAGTTCGGAGACCTTCGCGGCGAGGTTGTGGAAGATCTCGAAGTCGGTGCGCGCCTGCCAGGGCGGGTCGATCGCCGGGGAGAAGGCGTGGACGTAGGGGTGCATGTCCGTACTGGACAGGTCGTGCTTCTCGTACCAGGTCGCCGCCGGCAGGACGAGGTCGGCGAACAAGGTGGTGGAGGTCATGCGGAAGTCGAGCGCGAGCAGCAGGTCGAGCTTGCCGCGGGGGGCCTCCGCGCGCCAGGCCACCTCGCGCGGGCGGCGCTCCTCGGGGGCTTCGGGCGCGTCGGCGTTGTCGTCGGCGCCCAACAGGTGCCGCAGGAAGTACTCGTTGCCCTTGGCGGAGGAGCCGATGAGGTTGGCCCGCCAGACGGTCAGAACGCGCGGCCAGTTCGCGGGGTCGTCGGGGTCCTCGCAGGCGAAGCCGGGCCGGCCGGCGGCGCGCTCCCGCTCCAGCCACTGCTCCACCCACTGCGCCGGTTCGGTGCCGGATTCCCGTACGCGCCGGCCGAGGTCCAGCGGATTGGCGCAGAAGGTCGGGAAGGACGGCATCCAGCCCTGGCGTGCCGAGCGGGCCACCAGGTCGGCGGTGTGGGCGCCCGCGAAGGTGCCGCGCGCGGTGGGTGCGGTGAGGGTGTCGGCGGCGGAGCCCTCGTAGCGCCACTGGTCGGTGTGCAGGTACCAGTAGGGGGTGCCGGCCATCTGCCGGGAGGGGCGCACCCAGTCGGAGGCGGTGGCGAGCTGCTGCCAGCCGGCGTACGGGCGGACCTTCTCCTGGCCGACGTAGTGGGCCCAGCCGCCGCCGTTGACCCCCTGGCAGCCGGTGAGCAGCAGGAGGGAGAGGAACGAGCGGTAGATGGTGTCCGAGTGGAACCAGTGGTTGGTGCCGGCACCCATGACGATCATGCAGCGGCCGCGGGTCTGTTCGGCGGTCCGGGCGAATTCGCGGGCTGCCCGCAGCACGGCGCTCGCGGGCACCGAGGTGACGGCCTCCTGCCAGGCCGGGGTGCAGGGGAGCGAGGCGTCCTCGTACGAGGCCGGCCACTGCCCCGCGAGGCCGGGCCGGGCCACCCCGTACTGGGCGAGCATCAGGTCGAACACCGTCGTCACCAGGCGGTCGCCGAGGCGCTGGACGGGCACGCCGCGCAGGAGGGTGGCTCCGGCCTCGTCGAACCGGGGCAGCAGCACCTGCGCGCTGGGCCCGTCGCCGCCCGCGTACAGGCTCAGGCGCGGCTCGACGTCGCCGAGGTCCAGGTTCCAGCGGCCCTCGCCGAACTTGGACCAGCGGTCGCCGAGGGTTCCGTTCGGCACCACCGGCGCGCCGGTGACGTCGTCCAGCAGGACGGGCATCCAGCGCCGGGTCGCCTCGTCCTGCACGTCCCGGGTCAGGCGCAGGTCGGCGGCGGTCACGAAGCGGCCCGGTACGTACCGTCCCGGCTCACGCTCCTCCAGCTCGACGAGGAACGGCAGGTCGGTGAAGCGCCGTACGTAGTCGGCGAAGTACGGGACCTGACGGTCGACGAAGCACTCCTTGAGGATGACGTGGCCCATGGCCATGGCCATGGCTCCGTCGGTCCCCGGATGGGGGTGGAGCCACTCGTCGGCGAACTTGGTGGCGTCCGCGTAGTCCGGGGAGACGACGACGACCTTCTGGCCGCGGTATCTGGCCTCGGTCATCCAGTGGGCGTCGGGCGTGCGGGTGACGGGGACGTTGGAGCCCCACAGCATCAGGTAGGCGGCGTCCCACCAGTCGCCGGACTCGGGGACGTCCGTCTGGTCGCCGAAGACCTGCGGGGAGGCGATGGGCAGGTCCGCGTACCAGTCGTAGAAGGTGAGCATCGGCGCGCCGATGAGGGCGTGGAAGCGGGCTCCGACGGCGTGGGAGGCCATGGACATCGCCGGGATCGGCGAGAAGCCGGCGATCCGGTCGGGGCCGTGTTCCCGGAGGGTGTGGACGTGGGCGGCGGCCGCGATCTCCAGGGCCTCCTGCCAGCCGACGCGGACGAGGCCGCCCTTGCCGCGGGCCCGGTGGTAGCGGCGCCGCTTGTCCGGGTCGGTGGTGATCTCCGCCCAGGCGGCGACCGGGTCCCCGCCCAGGCGCTGCTTGGCCTCGCGGTACATCTCCACGAGGACCCCGCGGGCGTGCGGGTAGCGGATGCGGGTGGGCGAGTAGGTGTACCAGGAGAAGGAGGCCCCGCGCGGACAGCCGCGGGGCTCGTACTCCGGCCGGTCGGGGCCGGTCGAGGGGTAGTCGGTGGCCTGGGTCTCCCAGGTGATCAGGCCGTCCTTGACGTACACCTGCCAGGAGCAGGAGCCGGTGCAGTTGACCCCGTGGGTGGAGCGCACCACCTTGTCGTGCGCCCAGCGTTCGCGGTACGGGGCGTCGTTGACGCCCTGGTCGGTGCGGAACACGGCCCGGCCGTCCGCCGTCCGGGGTGCCTTGCCGAGCAGCCGCCCGGCTTGCAGCAGCCGGTCCGTGATCGCGTCGGCCGCGTGTTCTGCGGTGTCCCTGGCCCTGCCGCGCTTCACCTGGTGGCCCCTTCCCGGAGACAGCGGAGCCGGCCCAGTGGGCGAACCGGCTGACCCGTGGATGGGTCGCGCCCAGGCTGCCGCGCGGGACCCGTACCGCCGGTGATCACGCTCCGGGGTTGAATGTATCCACAACGTATCTTGGCCGGCTCTTGATCCGCGGCCCCCCACCGCACCGCTGTCATGCGCTCATCGCACACGACCCCGCGGCTTTCGGCGGCGTACGCATCCGTGCGTCCTGTGCGGGGGCCTGGTGCGCTCCGGGGGCCGGCATGCTCGGTAGCGTGGCCGGGAGCCGGGCGGAGGGTCCCTTCGTCCGCTGGTCCGTGCGAGGGGCTTCCGACGAGAGTGATGAGGCTGCGATGAGTGAACCGACGAAGCCCGTGGTCAGCGTTCCGGAGGGTGACGCTCCTGCCGAGCTGACCATCCGGGACCTGGTCGTCGGGGACGGGCCCGAGGTGAAGCCCGGCATGGTGGTCAAGGTCCACTACGTCGGGGTGACCTTCGAGACCGGGAAGGAGTTCGACGCCTCCTGGGACCGGGGGCAGCCGTTCAAGTTCGCCCTGGGCAGCGGCAAGGTCATCAAGGGCTGGGACCGGGGGGTGAGGGGGATGAAGGTCGGCGGCCGGCGCGAGATCATCGTTCCCCCGCGCCTCGGTTACGGCACGCAGTCGCCCTCACCGCTGATCCCGGCGGGCGCGACCCTCGTCTTCGTGGTGGACCTGCTCGACTCGTACTCCGGCACGGCCGGGTGGAGCAGCGCCCGGTAGTGCCCGCTCGGCGGGACGGGCTGGCCCGGGCCGGGCATCCCTCCCAGACTGGTAGCGGGCATCTCTTCCGGATCTCGGCGCGCAGGAGGCAGGCCATGCTCATCACCCACCACATCACCGAGGGCACCCTGCATGTGCAGCTCGCCCGGGAGCTGGACGTCACCAACCGAGCCGCGGCCGCCCTCCAGATCGAGGCGCTCGTCCACGCGCACCTCCCCGAACGGGTCGCGATCGAGCTGCCGACACCCGACCCCACCCCCATGACCTTCAGCGCCCTGGCCCGCGCCCAGCGGATGTGCCAGAGCCTCGGCATCCCGCTCACCGCGACCGGACCCGGCGGGCGGACGCGGCTGTACCCCCTCGGCGGTACCGGCCGCGAGACCCCCCTCCAGCCGCTGGAGCACGGTGCGCGGCATGACCACTGACCGCCCCGGGCGCCCTACAGGGCCCGCAACCGGTGCTTGTCGGGTTTGCCCGCGGCGGTGCGAGGGAGGTGGTCCACGAGGTGGACGCGGGCCGGTTCGTACAGGACTCCCAGCCGGGCGGCCACGAACGCACCGAGCCGGCGGGCGTCCGGGGTGCGGCCCGGGGCGGCGACGACGGCGATGCGCAGCTCCTCCGTTCCGTCCGCCCCGTGCGCCCCGAACGCGGCGCAGTCGGCGACGTCGGGGTGGGCGAGCAGTACCTGCTCCGCCTCGGCCGGATGGAGGTGGCCGCCCACCACGATCACCGTCTCGCCCAGCCGGTCGACGAGGTGGAGGCGGCCGGTGTCGTCGAGGAACCCCACGTCCCCGGTGGCCACCCAGCCGTCGCGGACCACGGCAGCGGTCTCCGCGGGCCGCCGCCAGTAGCCGGTCATGACCGTCGGCGTGCGGACGTGGATCTCGCCGGTGCGCCCCGGGGCAAGTACGGTGCCCGCCGGATCCCGGGTCTCGATGGCGACTCCGGGCAGCGGCCGGCCTGCGGCGATCCGGCCGCCCGGCCCCGTCACGGTGTGCTCGTGCGGGAGGAGTTCCGCGATCGGGCCCGCCTCCGTCTGTCCGTACGAGCCGTGCAGCACGGGCCCCAAGGCCTCGGCCGCCCTGCGGAGCCGGTCGGCCGACGCGGGGGTGCCCCCGTAGGAGAGGCGGCGGAGGCTGGAGACGTCGGTGGTGGCGAGGTCCGGATGGTCCAGCAGCTCGTACAGCAGGGAGGGCAGGAGCCAGAGGTCGGTGATGCGGTGCCGTTCGACGGCCGCCAGGACCCGCGCCGGATCGAAGTCCTCCTCCAGGACCACGGAACCGGAGGCGAGGAGGGCCGCATCGGCGACGATCCCGGCCATGTGGGCGAGGGAGGTGCAGGCGAGGAACCGTACACCGGTGCCGGCGGGGACGACGCGGGCCGCGTATCCGTCCAGGATCCTCCGGTACGCCCCGTGGGACAGCCGGACCAGCTTGGGCGGACCGGAGGTGCCCCCGGTGGAGCGCAGGCACCAGTCGTCCTCCGGGCGGGCCGTCCCCTCCGTCTGCAGGGGCTCCCGTGCCGGGCGCCGGGCAGGCGGTTCCCCGGTGAACGTCCCCGGGTCCAGCGTCAGCCGTGCGGGCCCGCCCTCCCGGGCCGGCAGGCCCCGTACGGCGTCCGCCGCGTCCGGGGCCACGAGGAGCAGCGCGGCATCGGTGGCCTCCAGTACGGCCGCCCACGTCGTCGGCGCCGCGCCGGGGGCGAGGTGCACGACGCGGGCGCCGATGAGGTTCGCGCCGTAGCGGGCGATGAGGGCTTCGGGGCTGTTGCCGGTGAGCAGGGCGACCGTGGCGCCGCGGGCGACGCCGTGCGAGGCGAGCAGGGCGGCCGCGCGGTGGACGCCGTCGTGGAGGTGGCCTGCGGTGAGGGTCCGGCCGGCCGTGGTGAGTGCGGTCCGCTGCGGTGAGCGGGCGAGTGAGGCGAGGAGGGCGTCCACGTAACTCTCGTACGGAGGGTCCGGATCTCCGGGCATGACGGTGTCCCTTCACAGGGGGGCGGGTGGGCTTCGGGGCCCTGGAAGCCCGAGGACTTCGGGGCTCCTCGGAGACTAGGAGAGGCCCACTCATGCGGTCCAAGACCGTTTCCGCCATGAGACGGTGCTCCCAGGGGTATGAAGGGGGACAACCGGTGGACCTGCTGTCGTTGCGGTACTTCCAGGTCGTGGCGCGCTGCGAGCACATGAGCCGGGCGGCGGAGGAACTGCACGTCGCCCAGCCATCGGTCAGCCGGACCATCGCCCGGTTGGAGGCGGAGGTCGGGGTGCGCCTCTTCGACCGCCGTGGCCGCCGGATCGGGCTCAACCGGCACGGCGCCGCCTTCCTGCGCCGCGTGGACCGCGCACTCGCCGAACTGGAGGACGGAAGGCGCGAGTTGGCCGATGCCGCACGTGGCGGAGGGGGCGGGACCGTGGTCGTGGCGAGCGAGACCCTGCTGACCTTGACCCGACTGCTGGCCGGCTTCCGCGCCGCCCACCCCGGAGTGGACGTACGGCTACGGCAGTCCTCCGCCGACTCGATGGCGCGGGAACTGCGTACCAGGGAGGTGGACTTCTGCCTCGCGTCCCAGCCGCTCGCCGGCCCGGCCCTGACCTCGACGGTGCTGCTCACGGAGCCGGTGCTGCTCGCCGTGCCGCCCGGGCACCGGCTGGCCGGGCGGCACGGGGTGGCGATGACGGACCTGATCGGGGAGCCGTTCGTCACCCCCGGCCCCGGCCACTGGCAACGGGTCCTCGCCGACCGCCTGTTCGCGGACGCCGGGGTCCGGCCCAGGGTGGTGTGCGAGGGGGACGAGCCGGGCGCCGTTCTGGACCTGGTGGCCGCGGGGGTCGGCGTGGCACTGGTTCCGTCCATCGCCCGGGCCTTCGGCACCCGTGACATCGTCGGCTGGGCACGGCTGGATTCGCCCGAGGCACGCCGTCAACTGTGCCTCGTACGGGCGGAGGGCGCCTACGAGTCCCCGGACGCCCGCAGCTTCGCGGACTTCGCCGTACGGCACTTCAGCGCACCGTCAGGCCCCGCCCGCCAAGACCATGACACCGCGCCCCACCCCGGAACCCCCTGAGCTGCGCTTACCCCGAGAATGTCCCGGGCAACCGTCGACGCGGCCCTGCTCTTCAGCGGCCTACTGCTCGCGCCCACGGCTGACGCCGCCCCCGCGACAGGGCCCGGCCGGGCCTCGGAAGCGTAGCCGACGGGCCCCTTCGGGCCAGGCGCTCGTGGCCACCTGGCGCGCAGGCATCCGCTCCGCTCAGGAGCAGAGCGCACCGCCCAGCGTGAAGCGCGTCGGGGAGGCGTTGGTGCCCGAATACCTCGCCTGGAAGCCGAAGCTCACACTGCCGCCGGGCTCCAGCGCGGCGTTCCACCCGACGTCCCGGGCGGTGACCGCGCTGCCGGACTGGCTCACCGCGGCGTTCCAGGCGTTGCCGATCCGCTGGTCGCCGGCGAAGCTCCAGCCGAGGGTCCACCCGGAGATCGGCGAGCTGCCGGTGTTCTTCAGGGTGACCGTCGCCGTGAAGCCGTCGGCCCAGGCGTTGTCGATCCGGTACGCCACCGCGCAGGAGGCCGCAGGCGCGTCGTCGTCCGCCTCCGTCGCCGTGAACATCGCCTGCTGCACGCCGGGGCCACCGGCGGTGAAGGTGGCGCTGCCCGACACCGTGTCGGCGTCGTGCGCGGCGAAGACCGGGACCTGCTGGGCGCTCGCCCAGTTCGCCGGAGTGAACACCAGGGTCGCCGCCGCCGACAGGTCCTGGTCGCCGGAGCTCCGGGCCACGGTCACCGTCACGTTCTGCGCCGGCGCGGCCGTCAGCCGTACGCCCACCGGCGCCGAACCGCCCTCCGGGACCGTCACGGCCGCCGGTGCCACCTGGACCGCGGGGACCGCAGGGGCGCCGCGCCGCTCGGCCGCGAAGGCCGCCAGCCAGGCCAGCGAGGCGTTCCAGTTGACCGCCACCTCGTTGGTGGAGTACGAGCCGATGTCATCCACGTAGCACGCCGCAGGAGCGCAGCCGGCGAGCTTCTCCCTGGCCACCGGGTCCTCCAGTCCCGCGTTCGGCCCGCCCGCCATGGAACCGGCCGGCGGGTGCGGCAGGGAGGCGTCGTTCTGGTGCGCCCAGAAGCGGTGGTGCTGGTTCTCGGAGTGGCGTTCGCCGTAGCCGGTGACGTAGGAGAGGTCGAGCGCGTTGCGGCCGAGCAGGTAGTCCAGGGACTCCAGCACTCCGGCCCGGTAGCGTTGCTGCCCGGTGAGCTCGTACGCGACCGCCAGCACCATCGCGTTGTTGGAGACCGAGCCGTTGGAGCCCCATACGTACCCGGTGGCGGGGAGCGGCACCGGGTAGCCCTGTCCGCCCATGGTGGACAGGTGGCCGTCGGCTGCCGTGGTCAGCAGGCCGCGCAGCCGGGCCACGTCGGCGGCGGGCAGGACCGCGCCGGGGACGGTGGCGAGGGTGATGCGGCCGAGGGTGGCGGTGCCACCCCACCAGAACGCGTCGACGGGCCTGCTGTGGTGCGGCGAGGAGGTGACGGCGTCCCGGTACTGGGACTCCCCCGTGGTCGCCAGGAGTTCCGCCGCCGCCCAGTAGAACTCGTCGGAGACGTCGGCGTCTTCGTAGGCACCGCCGCCGGTGTTGTCGCCCGCCGGGGCGAGCACGTCCGGGTGGGCCCGGGCAGCCGTCCAGGCGCGGCGGCCGGCGTCCAGGCAGCGCGCGGCGAACGCGTCGTCGTACGGCGCGTACACCCGGGCGCACTGTGCGGCCGAGGCCGCCAGGTTCAGCGTGGCGGCGGTCGAGGGCTTGTGCACCTCGCGCTGTTCGGCGTCGAGTTCGGGGCGGGTCGGCAGGGCGGTCCACCGGGCGTCGTGCACCTTGTGGAAGGCCATCCCGGCCGTCGGCTTCCCGGCCGGGACCTGCATCCGCATCAGGAACTCCAGCTCCCAGCGGGCCTCGTCCAGCACGTCCGGCATCCCGTTGCCACGCTCCGGCACCCGCAGCGTCGCGTCGCCGAGCGCCGCGTCGCCCCCGGAACGACGGGCCCGTTCGAAGGAGTTGACCATCTCCCAGACGGAGATGCCGCCGTTGACGACGTACTTGCCGTGGTCCCCGGCGTCGTACCAGCCGCCGCGCACGTCCAGGGAGTAGTCGCACGCCCCGGCCTGGCAGGGGGTGCTGCTGTCGCCCTTGTTCGGGGCGACGCCCAGGTGCCCGGCGGGGCGGGCGTAGGCGCTGCCGCCCGCCAGGGCCGCGTCGATCGCGATGCCGCTGCGCTGCTGGTGGAAGAACGACATGCTGTCGGCGCGCAGTCCGTCGTACAGCGATGCGGAGACATCGAAGGGGTGGCTGGTCCGGCCGTCGACGGTCAGGGTGTAGCCGGTGCCGGTGCCGGTGTACGCGCCGAAGTCCACCAGGTGCGTGGACTGGCCGGACGCCTGGTCCGCGCCGCGCACGGTGGTGGCGCCCGAGGCGGCCACCGCGCCGGTGGAGTCGCGCAGTTGCCAGCCGAGCGGGGTGGTCGCGGGGCTGACCACGGTGGCCCGTTTGGGGCCGTCGGGCAGGTAGCCGAGCTGGTTGACCCGGACGGGGGTGTCGGCAGCCGCGGGGGCGGCAGCGGTGGGAGTGGCCGCGGCCGGGACGGCCAGGGCGGTCAGGGACGGGCCGCCGACAGCCAGGGCCAAGCCGGCTAACACAGCGGCCGCGCGGCGGGGCACACCGCGCGCGAAAGTGACAGGAGGCACGGGCAGGGCCTTCCTAGCGGGAATGGGAGCGCTCCCATGAAGCCAGCCGCCGGAAGGCCCCGTCAAGTGCCGTGCCGGCCCGGGCGCGACGCCTCTGCCGCGTCAGGAGGTCGTGCGGGCACCCGGAAGCCGGCCGGCGGTGTTGCCGTAGTAGGCGTCGGGTCCGTGCTTGCGGGTGAAGTGCCGCTCCAGCAGATGCCCCGGCGGCGGGGAGGTGTCCCCGAGGCGGGCTCCCAGCGCCAGGGTGTGCAGCGCCATCTCCGCCACGGCCTCGCAGACGACGGCGTTCTCCAGCGCCGCCGTTGCGGTGGCCCCCCAGGTGAAGGGGCCGTGGCGCGAGACGAGCGCTCCGGGGACTTCGTCGGCCCGGCGGGGGTCGCCGTCGAGCCGGGCGACGATCACCTGTCCGGTGTTGTACTCGTAGTCCCGCGCACACTGCTCCGCGGTGAGGTCCGCCGTCACGGGGACGGGCCCGTTGAAGGTGTCGGCGTGGGTCGTGCCGAGCACGGGGATCGGGCGGCGCGCCTGGGCGAAGGCGACGGCGTGCGCCGAGTGCGTGTGGGTGACGCCCCCGAGCGAGGGGAACGCCCGGTACAGGCAGCGATGGGTCTCGGTGTCGGTGGACGGCCTGAGGTGCCCGTCGACGACCCGCCCGTCCTCCAGCGCCACCACCACGAGGTCCTCCTCGGTGAGGTCGGCGTAGGAGACCCCGGACGGCTTGATGACGAAGACACCGGCATCCCGGTCCACTCCGCTGACGTTCCCCCAGGTGAGGGTGGCCAGCCCGGCTTCCGGGATGCGCAGGTTGGCCGCGAGGACCTCGCGGCGGAGGTTCTTGAGGCTGGTCTGGCTCACTACGCTCTCACCGTCTTTCCGGTATGCGCGGCGGCCGCCCGGGACCGGCGTCCCACAGGCTCCGCGCCCGCGCATCAGGGGGCTGGGCTGATCGGGGGCAGCGTCGGAGCCATGACCGGGCTCCGAGGCTGCCCCCGTCGAATTGTGAGCGCTAACAAGCAGTAAGCTCAAGACCTTGGAGCACATTCCTGCCCGCAGCATGCGACGGACACTGCATAATGTGAACGCCCACATCGGCATGGCCGCTCGACGAGGAAAGGACGAGAGGTGACCCGGCTCCCAGACGTCTCGCGAGCGCCCACGATGACGGACGTCGCACGCGTGGCAGGCGTGTCCCATCAGACCGTTTCGAGGGTGCTCAGCGACCACCCCAACGTCAGCGCCAAGACCCGGGCCGCGGTGACACAGGTCATCGAGCAGCTGGGGTACCGCCGCAACTCGGCGGCCCGGGCCCTGGCCACCCGCCGGACCCACACCCTGGGCGTCATCGCGGTGAACACCACGCTCCACGGGCCCGCCAGCACCGTGGCGGGGGTGCAGGAGGCGGCTCGCGACCGCGGCTACCTGACCTCCGCCGTCACGCTCCGGACAGCCACGCAGACGGCCCTCGCCGAAGCCATGCAGCACCTCGCCGGCTGGGGCGTGGAGGGGATCGTCGCCGTCACCCCCCAGCGCGCCGCGGTGCGGGCGCTGGCGGCACTGGAAGCGCCGTGCCCGGTGGTCACCGTGGAAGGCGGCCACACCCTGGACCTGCCGGGGGTGTCGCTGGACCAGAACCTCGGCGCCCGCATGATCACGGACCATCTCCTCGCCTCGGGCCACTCCACCGTGTGGCACGTCGCCGGCCCTCCCGACTGGCTGGAGAGCGAGGCCCGCACGCAGGGGTGGGAGGAGGCCCTGCGCGAGGCCGGCGCCGAGGTGCCGCCCCTGCTGCGCGGTGACTGGAGCCCTCTTTCGGGATACCAGGCCGGCCAGCAGCTCGCGGGCCGGGTACGGGCGTCCCGCGGGCGGGGAGCGGGCCTCACCGCGGTGTTCGTCGCCAACGACCAGATGGCCCTCGGTGTCCTGCGGGCCTTGCGGGAAGCGGGCCTGCGCACCCCGGAGGACGTGGCGGTCGCCGGCTTCGACGACATCCCCGAGGCGGAGTTCTTCCCGCCGCCGCTGACGACGATCCGTCAGGACTTCGCGTCCCTCGGCCGGGACAGCATCGGCCTGCTCCTGGACCACATCGAGGGCCGGGCGAAGGAGTCGGCGCACCTGGTGGTGGCCCCCGAGCTCATCGTGCGCGCCAGCACGGCCCGCAGGATCGCTCCCCCCGGCGCATGACCCGCCCCGCCCGGTGCCCGGCCCTCCCCCCGGAGGGCCGGGCACCGGGGCACGCCCCCGGGCGAAGGCGCCGCGGGAGCCGGAGCGGCCGGGGTCAGCCGGTGGCGGGGCGGCGGCCGCTCATCAGGCGTTGCAGCACGATGAACACCAGCAGCAGGGCGCCGATGACGATCCGGGTCCACCAGGAGCTGAGCGTGCCCTGGAAGTTGACCACCGTCTGGATCATGCCGAGGACCAGCACCCCGAGGGCGGTACCCAGCACGAAGCCGGAACCTCCGGTCAGCAGCGTGCCGCCGATCACGGTGGCGGCGATGGCGTCGAGCTCCATGCCGAGGGCGTGCAGGGCGTAACCGGAGAGCGTGTAGAAGGTCAGCAACAGGCCGCCGAGCGCGGAGCACAGACCGCTGATGCCGTACACGGCGAGCTTGGTGGAGCCCGTCGGCAGACCCATCAGGCGGGCGGAGGTCTCGTTGCCGCCCAGCGCGTACACGGTGCGGCCGAAGCGCGTGTGGTGCAGGACGACGAAGGCGGTCACCAGCACGGCCAGGGCGATGACCACCGGGATCGAGACGAACAGGCCCCCCGGGCCGTACAGCCGGGTCTGCGCGATGGCCGCCGTCGCGGGATCGGTGATCGTGAGGGATTCGGTGCTGATCGTGTAGCAGAGCCCGCGGGCGAGGAACATGCCGGCCAGGGTGACGATGAACGGCTGGATCTCGAAGGTGTGGATGATCCAGCCCATCAGCGTCCCGCTCGCGGCGCCGACCAGCAGGACCAGGGGGACGACGGCGGCCAGGGGCCAGCCGTGCGACTCGACCAGCCAGGCTGTGATCATGGTCGAGAGGGCGACCATGGAGCCGATGGACAGGTCGATGCCGCCGGTGAGGACGACGAAGGTCGCCCCGACCGCGACGACCAGCAGGAAGCCGTTGTCGATCAGCAGGTTCAGCACGACCTGGGCGGAGAGGAAGCCTTCGTAGCGCACCGATCCGATCCCGAACACGACGAGCAGCAGCACCGCGGTGACGATCAGCGGGATGCGGGTCCGGGTGCGCGGGGACACGGTCGCGAAGGGGCGGGTGAGGTGCGCGGCGGCGTGTCCGGTGCCCGTGCTCATGCTCGTACCTCCTGCTGCTGCGGGGTGGCGCCCGCCGGGGTGTGGGATCGGGGAGCCCCGCGGCGGCGCATGACCTTGGCCCGGAAGGCGGGGGACTGCACGAGGCAGACGGCGATGACGACGAACGCCTTGAACACGAGGGTGGTTTCGGGCGGGACGCCCAGGGTGTAGACGGTGGTGGACAGGGTCTGGATGATCAGGGCGCCCAGGACGGTTCCGCCGAGGGAGAAGCGCCCGCCGGTCAGAGCGGTGCCCCCGACGACCACGGCGAGGATCGCGTCGAGCTCGATCCACAGGCCGGCGTTGTTGCCGTCGGCACTGGAGACGTTCGAGCTGATCATCAGCCCGGCGACGGCGGCGCACAGCGCGCTGAAGACGTAGACCAGGGCGAGCAGACCACCGGCCCGGATGCCGACCAGGCGGCTGGCGGCGGGGTTGCCGCCGACTGCCTCGATCAGCATGCCGAGCGCACTGCGACGGGTGACGAAGGCGGTGAGCGCGACGAGGACGGCCGCCAGCAGGACGGCGAACGGGAGGGCCAGCCAGTAGCCGCCCCCGATCATCTTGTAGGGGGCGCTGGTCACGGTGATGATCTGGCCGTCCGTGATCAGCTGGGCGACACCGCGGCCCGCGACCATGAGGATCAACGTCGCCACGATGGGCTGCACCCCCAGCCCCGACACCAGGAAGCCGTTGGCCAGGCCCAGCACGAGGGCGACCCCGAGCGCGAGGGCCACAGCAGTGAGCATGGTGGCGACGCTGCCGGGATGCGCGGCGGTGGAGAGGTGCCCGCAGGCGAGCGCGCCGGCGATGGCGACGGTGGAGCCCACCGAGAGGTCGATCCCGCGGGTGGCGATGACCAGGGTCATGCCGAGCGCCACCAGCACGAGGGGCGCGCCGAACCGCAGGATGTCGACGAGGCTGCCGTAGAGGTGGCCGTCGCGTACGCGGACCGAGAAGAAGTCGTGGTGGAACGCGAGGTTGCCGAGGAGCAGGGCGAGCAGGGTGGCCGCGGGCCACAGCAGGCGGTGGCGGACCAGGCGTCTCCCGGTTCCGGCGGCCGTCCCGGACTGGGCGGGCTGGATGGTCATGAGTCCGTTCCGGTGGCGATGGTCGTGAGGAGGCGGTCGGGCGTGACGGTGTGGTCGTTCGTCAGGGTGGCCACCATGCGGTGGTCGCGGAGCACGGCGATGCGGTGGCTCAGGCGCAGGACCTCTTCGAGTTCCGCCGAGATGAACACCACGGCGGTGCCGTCGCCCGCCAGGCGGGCCACAAGTCTCTGGATCTCCGCCTTGGCCCCGATGTCGATGCCCCGGGTGGGTTCGTCGAGGATCAGGAGCCGCGGTGCGGTCAGCAGCCAGCGCGCGAGGAGCACCTTCTGCTGGTTGCCTCCGCTGAGGTGGCGTACCTGCGCTTCGGGGTCGGCGGGGCGGATGTCGAGGGCCTGGATCCACTGCCCCGCCACCTCGTCCTGCCGGGCGCGCGGCAGCGGTCTGGTCCAGCCGCGGGCGGCCTGGAGGGCGAGCACGATGTTCTCGCGGACGGTGAGCTCGCCCACCAGTCCCTCGGACTTGCGGTTCTCGGAACAGAAGGCGATGCCCCGGGCGATGGCGTGGCGGGGGCTGCGCAGGAGCACCTTCTCGCCCTCGACGCGCACTTCTCCGGCGTCCGCGCTGTCCGCGCCGAACAGCAGGCGTGCCGCCTCGGTGCGGCCCGAGCCCAGGAGGCCGGCCAGTCCGACGACCTCGCCGGCGTGTATGTCGAGGTCGTAGGGTTCGATCGAGCCCGTGCGGGTCAGTTGCCGCGCCTGGAGGAACGGGCGGCCGGCCGCCCGTTCGGCCCCTTGCGCGGGACCGCGGTCCGACAGCTGGTCGAGGGTGGCCAGTTCTCCGCCGATCATGCGCTGCACGAGCGTCACCGGAGTGAGCTCGCCGATGGGGTACTCGCCTTCCAGCCGGCCGTTGCGCAGGATGGTGACCCGGTCGCAGAGATCGAAGACCTGGTCGAGGAAGTGGGTGACGAACAGGATGGCCACACCGCGGTCCCGCAGCCGCCGTACCAGGGCGAAGAGCTGGGCCACCTCCTCGCGGTCCAGGCTGGAGGTGGGTTCGTCCAGGACGAGCACCTTCGCCGAGACGTCCACCGCCCGGACGATGGCGACCAGTTGCTGCACCGCCAGGGAGTGCGAGCCGAGCAGGCTGGTGACGTCCAGGTCGAGGTCCAGTTCCGTCAGCAGAGCGGCCGCCCGCCGGCGCGTCGCGGTCCAGTGGACGAGGCCGAACCGGCGCGGTTCGCGCCCGATGAGGATGTTCTCGGCGACCGAGATGTTGGGGCAGAGGTTGACCTCCTGGTAGACGGTGCTGATTCCGGCCCGCTGCGCCTGGAGGGGGTCCCTGAAGGCGTGGGGCCGGCCGTCGACGACGAGGGTGCCGCCGTCGGCGGGGTGGACGCCGGTGAGGACCTTGATCAGGGTCGACTTCCCGGCGCCGTTCTCGCCCATCAGGGCGTGCACCTCGCCCGGGAAGAGCCGCAGGGCGACTCCGTCGAGGGCGAGGACACCCGGGAACCGCTTGCGGATGCCGTGGGCCTCCAGGACCGGCCGCGCGTCGCGGGTGCCCGTGGGCGGCGGGGTGGATGGGGCTTCCATCCGCCCTCCTCTCGTGTGTGGGTCCGCGTCAGTACGTGCGGGACGGCAGCGCGGCCGCGGCCTTGTCCTGCGGGAACACGCCTTCCTGGGTCTCGACCCGGGCCGGCACGCTCTCCCCCGCGACAACCTTCCCGGCCAGCTCCATCAACTGGTCGCCGAGGAGCGGGTTGCACTCCACCACGACGTTGATCTTGCCCTCGGCCATCGCGGTGAAGGCGTCCTTGATCCCGTCCACCGAGATCACCTTGATGTCCGTCCCGGGCTTCTTGCCGGACTCCTCGATGGCCTGGATGGCGCCGAGGGCCATGTCGTCGTTGTGGGCGTAGAGGACGTCGATGTCCTTCTGGGACTTCAGGAACGCCTGCATGACCTCCTTGCCCTTGGCGCGCGTGAAGTCGCCCGTCTGCGAGGCGACGACCTTGAACTTGCCGTCGTCGCGGATGGCCTCGGCGAAGCCGGCCTTGCGGTCGTTGGCGGGTGCGGAGCCCGTGGTGCCCTGGAGCTCGACGATGTTGACCGGACCCTGCTCGTTGGCGTACGCGGCGGTCAGCCACTCCCCCGCGGACCTGCCCTCCTTGACGAAGTCCGAGCCCAGGAAGGTCTTGTAGAGGGAGGTGTCCTTGGTGTCCACGGCGCGGTCGGTGAGGATGACCGGGATGCCGGCGTCCTTGGCCTCCTTCAGCACCGTGTCCCAGCCGGACTCCACGACCGGCGAGAAGGCGATCACATCCACCTTCTGCTGGATGAAGGTGCGGATCGCCTTGATCTGGTTCTCCTGCTTCTGTTGCGCGTCGGAGAACTTGAGCTGGATCCCGGCCTTCTTCGCCGCCTCCTGGACCGACTTGGTGTTGGCGGTGCGCCAACCGCTCTCGGCGCCCACCTGGGCGAAGCCCATGGTGAACGCGCCGCCACCCGCCTTGGCCCTGGAGGACGGGCCCGCGGCGGGGCCGCCGGAGGGGCCCTCGGTCGAGCAGGCGGTCAGCGCCGTGGAGGAGAGAAGCGCGGTGGCGGCGAGGAGGAGAGCTGCTCTGCGGGCCATGAGGGAATCCTTCGGGTCGGATGCGGCTGGGGAGGCGTGCCAGGAGGAACGGGGAGCCGCAGGGAAGGGGGAGCCGTCGCATTGTGAGCGTTAACAAAGACGGTTCTCAACCCCCGTGCAGGCACTACCTCTCCGCGTTACCTGTCCGTTATCGACCTGGGGCGCTCCCCTGAAGCGTCACGCATGCGTTCTTCTCGAACCTCTTGCCTCGCCATATTGTTAGCGCTCACACTGCACGGGGCATCGGGCTCCCCCGCCGCCCCGCCCCTCCTGCGAAAGGCACTCCGTTGACGTCACCCCCTCGCCCCACGCCCGCCTCGCCCTCCGGGGAACCGGAGCAGTACACGGTCGGCGTCGACTTCGGCACGCTGTCGGGCCGCGCGGTGGTGGTGCGCGTCCGCGACGGGCATGAGCTGGCGGCGGCGGTCCACCCGTACCGGCACGGCGTCATCGACCGGCGCCTGCCGCACGGGGGCGCCCGGCTGCCTCCGGACTGGGCCCTGCAACACCCCGAGGACTGGCGGGACGTACTGCGTCACGCCGTGCCGCAGGCCGTGGCGGCGGCCGGGATCGATCCCGCCTCGGTGATCGGCATCGCCACCGACTTCACCGCCTGCACCGTCCTGCCCACCCTCGCCGACGGAACCCCCCTCGCCGAGACGGATCTCGCCGGACGGCCGCACGCGTGGCCCAAGTTGTGGAAGCACCACGCGGCCCAGCCGCATGCCGACCGCATCAACGCGCTCGCCCACGCCCGCGGGGAGAAGTGGATCGCCCGCTACGGCGGCCGGATCTCCGCGGAGTGGCAGTTCGCCAAGGCCCTCCAGGTCCTGGAGGAGGATCCGCTCGTCTACGACACCTGTGAGCGGTGGATCGAAGCCGCCGACTGGATCGTGTGGCAGCTCACCGGAACCGAGTCCCGCAACGCCTGCACCGCCGGATACAAGGGCATCCACCAGGACGGCGCCTACCCGAGCGAGGAGTACCTGGCGGAGCTGAACCCCCGGTTCGCCGACTTCGCACGCACCCGCCTCGCGTTCCCCCTCTCCCCGCTGGGCTCACGCGTCGGCTCCCTCCGCCCCGAGGCGGCGGCGTGGACCGGGCTTCGCGCCGGGATCGCCGTGGCCGCGGGCAACGTCGACGCCCATGTCACCGCGGCGGCCGCCCAGGCCATGGAGGACGGCCGGCTGCTCGCCATCATGGGCACCTCCACCTGCCACGTCGTGAGCGCCTCCGTCCTCGCCGAGGTCCCCGGCATCTGCGGCGTCGTGAACGGCGGGATCGTCGAGGGGACCTACGGCTACGAGGCGGGCCAGAGCGCGGTCGGCGACATCTTCGCCTGGGTCCTGGACCAGGGCGTCCCGTCGGACTACCTCTCCGAGGCCGCCGATCGCGGCGAGGACCTGCACACCCTGCTGACCCGCAAGGCCGCCGCCCAGCCGGTCGGGGCCCACGGACTGGTCGCCCTCGACTGGCTGGGCGGCAACCGGTCGGTCCTCGTCGACCACCGCCTCTCCGGGGTCATCGTGGGTCTGACCCTCGCCACCCGCCCCGAGGACGTCTACCGCGCGCTGCTCGAAGCCACCGCGTTCGGCACCCGCGTCATCGTGGAGGCCCTGGAGAGGGGCGGCGTACCGGTGCACGAGTTCATCGTCGCGGGCGGACTGGCCAAGAACAAACTGCTGATGCAGATCTACTCCGACGTGCTGCGCCGCCCCGTCTCCCTCGCCGCGTCGGACCAGGGGCCCGCCCTCGGGTCCGCCATCCACGCCGCCGTGGCCGCCGGCGCCCACCCCGACGTACGGACGGCCGCCGCCGCGATGGGCCGCCGGCTGCCCGCCGTCTACACGCCCGACGCCTCTCGGGCCGACGCCTACGACGCCCTCTTCGACGCATACCGGCTCCTCCACGACCACTTCGCCGCCGGCGGCCTGCTGCACCGGCTGAGGAGCATCCGCGACACGACCCACCGCACCGGCTGACCCGCCGCGCCGTCCGTCCTCCCCCGTCCGTCCTCCCCGTCCGTCCTCCCCGTCCGCCCGACGCGCCGACGCCGTCGCGGGACACCGCCCTTCAGGAGTCCATGTGCCCAGCCCCACGTCTCCCGCCCAGGAAATCTGGTTCCTCACGGGCAGCCAGCGCCTGTACGGGGAGGAGACGCTGCGCCAGGTCGCCGAACAGTCGCGGCGGATAGCCGCCGCGCTGGCCGACGCCTCCGGCATCCCCGCATGCGTCGTGTGGAAGCCGGTGCTCACCGACGCCGACGCCATCCGCCGGGTGTGCCTCGACGCGAACGCCGAGGACCGGTGCACCGGGCTCATCGCCTGGATGCACACCTTCTCCCCGGCGAAGATGTGGATCGCCGGCCTGGACGCACTGCGCAAGCCGTTGCTCCACCTCCACACCCAGGCGGACACGGCCCTGCCCTGGGACACCATCGACATGGACTTCATGAACCTCAACCAGGCGGCCCACGGCGACCGCGAGTTCGGGTTCGTCCAAACCCGCCTGGGCGTACCCCGCAAGACCGTGGCCGGCCACGTCAGCGACCCGGTGACGCGGGCGCGCGTCGCGGTCTGGGCGCGGGCGGCGGCGGCCCGGTCCGAACTGGCGACCCTCAAGCTCGCCCGCTTCGGCGACAACATGCGCGACGTGGCCGTCACGGAAGGGGACAAGGTCGAGGCCCAGCTGCGCTTCGGCGCCTCCGTCAACACCTACGGCGTCAACGACCTGGTGGAGGTCGTCGACAGCGCGGACGAGAGCGAGGTGACGTCCCTCGTCGAGGAGTACGCGGACCTCTACCGCCTGGCGCCGGAGCTGCGGCCGGGGGGCGAACGGCACGACTCGCTGCGCTACGCGGCCCGCATCGAGGCCGGACTGCGCACCTTCCTCACCTCAGGCGGCTTCAGGGCCTTCACCACCAACTTCGAGGACCTGGGCGGACTGCGCCAGCTGCCCGGCCTCGCGGTCCAGCGGCTCATGGCCCAGGGGTACGGCTTCGGAGGGGAGGGCGACTGGAAGACCGCCGTCCTCCTGCGCGCCCTCAAGGTGGCCGCCGCCGGGCTCCCCGGCGGCACCTCCTTCATGGAGGACTACACCTATGACATGACGCCCGGCGAGGAACTGATCCTCGGCGCGCACATGCTGGAGGTCTGCCCCTCCCTCACCACCGCCAGGCCCAGCTGCGAGATCCACCCCCTCGGCATCGGCGGGCGGGAGGACCCGGTCCGTCTGGTGTTCGACGCCGCTCCCGGCCCGGCGGTCGTGGTCGGTCTCGCCGACCTCGGCGACCGCTTCCGCCTGGTCGCCAACGACGTCGACGTCGTGGCGGCCCCGCACCCGCTGCCCGCCCTGCCCGTCGCCCGCGCGGTCTGGCGGCCCCGCCCCGACCTGCGGACCTCCACCGAATCCTGGCTGACGGCCGGCGGGCCGCACCACACGGTTCTCAGCACCGCCCTGACCTCCGACCACCTCGACGACCTCGCGGAAATGATCCGCCTGGAACTCCTCCTCATCGAGAAGACCACCACCACCCGGCAGTTCCGGCGCGAGCTCCGCTGGAACCAGGCGTACCACCGGCTGGCACGGGGGCTGTGAGGGGGCGCGTGAAGACGGGCGCGTCGCCGCCGGCGCCGGCCACGGCGTCCGGCGGGGGATGTGCCTGACATGACAGAGGTTCTCCTCGCTGCTCGGGGGGGACGGGCAGGGGCAGAGCGGTCGTACACGAGCCGTGCGCCAGTGGGAGCGCTCCCACTGTGCTGACCCGGAATGGCGGCGTCAAGACGCGTGAGGGTGCGAAAGCCTTTCGCCGAAGAATTTCACCGACCCCCTTTTCCTCGGGGTCAGTTGGCGCTACGGTCTGGCCCCAACCAGTGGGAGCGCTTCCACCGATCGGCGCTTCACAAGCGCGGCCTCGCTCTCTTCCCGGTCGCGGCCCGGCCCTTCCCGCCCGCGCACCGGGACGGCCCCACCCCCCGCGGACATGCGTGCACCGGCCCACGCCCCGGCCTGGTTCCGGCGAACGCGCTCCTCCCGTACGAGGCAACGCCCCCCACACCGGCGCCCGGCCTGACGACGGCCTGCGCGCCCCGACCCGAAAGGCACCCCACGACATGAGCCGCGTCATCCCCCGCACCGCGCTACTGGCGGCCCTCGGTCTCGTCACGGCCGCCGGCGCCACCGCCACCGTGTTCGGCACCCCCGCCGGCGCCGCCGCCGCCGGCTGCAAGGTCGAGTACCAGATCACCAACCAGTGGAACAACGGCTTCGGCGCCAACGTGATCGTCACGAACACCGGCGACCCGGTCGCCTCCTGGACCGTGGAGTGGTCCTACGCCAACGGCCAGCAGGTCACCCAGGGCTGGAACGCCGCGATCACCCAGTCGGGGGCGGCCGTGACGGCCAAGAGCCTCTCGTACAACGGGTCGCTGACCACCGGCGGTTCGACGTCGTTCGGGTTAAACGGTTCCCACAACGGCACGAACGCCGTGCCCGCGACGTTCAAGCTCAACGGAGTCACCTGCAACGGTGCCACCGAGCCCCCCACCACGCCGCCGACGACACCGCCCACCACCCCGCCGACCACGCCTCCGCCCTCGGGCGGCAAGGTCGACAACCCCTACGCCGGCGCCAAGGTGTACGTGAATCCCGAGTGGTCCGCCAAGGCGGCCGCCGAGCCGGGCGGCACGAGGGTGTCGAACCAGCCCACCGCCGTCTGGCTGGACCGCATCGCCCTCGTCACGGGCACCAGCGGCAAGATGGGCCTGCGCGACCACCTCGACGCGGCCCTGGCGCAGAAGGGCAGCGGCGAACTCGTCGTCCAGCTGGTGATCTACGACCTGCCCGGACGGGACTGCTCCGCGCTCGCCTCCAACGGCGAGCTGGGCCCGACCGAGATCGACAGGTACAAGACGCAGTTCATCGACCCGATCGCCACGATCCTCGCCGATCCCAAGTACGCCGGTCTGCGGATCGTCACCGCCGTCGAGATCGACTCGCTGCCGAACCTCGTCACCAACGTCTCGGGCCGCCCGACGGCCACGCCCAACTGCGACGTGATGAAGGCCAACGGCAACTACATCAAGGGGGTCGGCTACGCGCTGAACAAGCTGGGCTCGATCGCGAACGTCTACAACTACGTGGACGCGGGCCACCACGGCTGGCTCGGCTGGGACGACAACTTCACCGCCTCCGCGGAGATGTTCAAGCAGGCCGCGACCGCCGAGGGCTCCACGCTCTCCAAGGTGCACGGCTTCATCGTGAACACCGCCAACTTCAGCGCGCTGAAGGAGGACCACTTCAGGATCGAGGACTCGGTCAACGGCACCTCCGTACGCCAGTCCAAGTGGGTCGACTGGAACCGCTACACCGACGAGCTGTCCTACGCCCAGGCCATGCGGGCCAAGGTGGTCTCCCTCGGCTTCGACGCCGGCGTCGGCATGCTCATCGACACCTCCCGCAACGGCTGGGGCGGCACGGCCCGCCCGACCGGACCCGGCGCGACGACCAGCGTGGACTCCTACGTCAACGGCGGCCGCTACGACCGGCGCATCCACCTCGGCAACTGGTGCAACCAGGCGGGAGCCGGGCTCGGCGAACGGCCGCAGGCGGCGCCCGCGGCCGGCATCGACGCCTACGTGTGGATGAAGCCGCCGGGCGAGTCGGACGGGGCCAGCAAGGAGATCCCGAACAACGAGGGCAAGGGCTTCGACCGGATGTGCGACCCCACCTACACGGGCAACGTCCGCAACGGCAACAGCATGTCGGGCGCGCTCCCGGACGCCCCGCTCGCGGGACAGTGGTTCTCCGCCCAGTTCCAGCAGCTCATGAAGAACGCCTACCCGGCTCTGTGACGGACCGCCGGTGAAGACCCCGCAGCCGTACGGATCCCTCCGGATTCCGTACGGCTGCGGGGCGTACCGCGCTCAGGGCCCGGCAGCCTGCGGGGCCCGCTCGGAGCTCCCGCCCTCAGGAGGAATCGCGCACGATGAGCTCGGTGGGCAGGACCCGGCGCCGCTCCTCCCCCGCCGCGGGACCGGCTCCGGCGCCCTCCGCGATCTTCTCCAGCAGCAGCCGGGTCATCGTGCGGCCCATCTCCTCGATGGGCTGGCGCACGCTCGTCAGAGGCGGATCCATCAGACGGGCCACCACCGAGTCGTCGACGCCGACGAGGGCCACGTCCTCGGGGACCCGTCGCCCGGCCTCGCGCAGCACCCCGCGCGCGCCCGCCGCCATGACGTCGGAGGCGGCGAAGACCGCGTCCAGGCCGGGGGCGCGCTCCAGCAGGGCGCGCATCGCCCGTCTGCCGCCCTCCTCGGTGAAGTCCGCGGTCGCCACGAGCGCCTCGTCGGGCGCGATCCCGGCCTCGGCCAGCCCCGCGCGGTAGCCGCCGAGACGGGCGCGGGCCACGTACATGTCGGACGGGCCGCTGATGGTCGCGATCCGGCCGCGGCCCCGGCCCACCAGATGGGCGACGGCGGCGCGTCCGGCGCCGATGTTGTCGGAGTCCACATAGTCGACGGGTTCGGCCTCGGAGCGCCGGCCGTTCATGACGACCGGCAGCCCCAGCCGCGCGATCCGGTCGGGCAGGGGATCGTCCCCGTGGACGGACGCCAGCAGGACGCCGTCGACCCGCTGGGCGGCCAGGTAGTGCTCGAACCGTCGCCGCTCCGCCTCGGTCCGGACCAGGGTCAGCAGCAACTGCTTGTCGGCCTGGGCGAGTTCGGCGCTGACCCCGCGGATCAGGTCCAGGAAGTACGGCTCCGAGAACACCCGGGCCTCGGTCTCCGGGATGACCAGGGCGACCGCGTCGGTCCGGCTGCCGGCCAGCGCCCTGGCGGCCTGGTTGGGTACGTACCCGAGCTCGGCCACCGCGCGGGCGACGGCCTGCCGGGCCTGCTCGCTCACCCTCGGCGAGCCGTTGATCACGCGGGAGACCGTGCCCCGGCCGACGCCGGCCAGGGCCGCGACCTCCTCCAGAGTGGGCCTGCCGTTCCGCCGTCCGCTCACGCCTCTCGCACTCCCCTCGTGCATCGCACTCCGCGTGGGTCCTGATCCCGTGGATCAGGCACGATGATGGACCCCACCGCGCCGCGCGGGGCACCTTACGCCGGTGAACCTTACGCTGGTGACCCCCGTGGGAGCGCTCCCACACTACCCTCGATTTCCCCTCCACGCCACGTCGGCGCCCACCGCGCCTCCGCCCAGGGAATCCGCCCTCCTCTCTTGACACCCGCACCCCTGAGGCAGCAACCTTCCGGCAACGACGTGGGAGCGCTCCCATCCAGGGGTGCGACAACGCCCTTCACCTTTCAGGTCCGCGCGGGCCCTCGCCCGGAGCCGCGAACAGCCCGGCGGGCCCCTGGCGCACAACGAGCACCACCTTGGACGAGGAGAGTGGAATGCGCACTTCCAGCAGCAGACGCGGGCGCGGGCGCCGCACCGCGAGCAACACGCTCGTCGCGGCCGTCGCCCTCGTGACGGGCACGGCCTTGCTCGCCGGCTGCGCGGGCGACGACGGCGCGGACAGCGCGGCCGGCGGCGGGCAGATCACGCTGCGGGTCGGAACCTTCGGTTCCTTCGGCTACGACAACGCCACCGGAGCGAAGCTCTACGCCGAGTACGAGAAGTCCCACCCGCACATCAAGATCGAGGAATCGAACGTCGCGGACGGCCAGAAGTACTGGGACACGCTCAAGCTGCGCCTCTCCCGCGACAGCGGCCTCGCGGACATCCAGGCCCTGGAGGTCGGGTACATCGCCGAGGCGACCGGCCCCGCGATGGCGGGCAAGTGGGTGGACCTGGGCACGACGGGCGGCGCGGACCTCGGCGCGTTCCTCGGCTGGAAGGTCAAGCAGGCCACCACGGCCGACGGCAAGGTCATCGGGCTCGGCACGGACATCGGCCCGATGGCCATCTGCTACAACAAGGACCTCTTCGCCCAGGCCAAGCTGCCGACCGAGCGCTCGGAGGTCGCGAAGCTCTGGGAAGGCGACTGGGCGAAGTTCCTGGCCGCCGGGGAGACGTACAGGAAGAACGCCCCGGCCGGGACGGCCTTCCACGACTCCGCCAGCGGGCTGTTCAACGCCGTGATCTCCAGCGAGCCCGTGCAGTACGCCAACGCCAAGGGCGAGCTGGACTACGAGAACAGCCCGGGCGTGAAGAAGGCGTGGGACACCGCCGTGGCGGCGGCGAAGGGCGAACTGACCGCCAAGCTGCGCCAGTTCGACGAGAAGGGCACGTGGAACGCGGCCTTCAAGAACTCCAGGTTTGCCACCGTCGCCTGTCCCAGCTGGATGACGGGCATCATCAAAGAACAGGCGGGGCCGGAGAACCAGGGGAAGTGGGACATCGCCGCGCCGCCCGTGGCCGGCAACTGGGGCGGCGCCTTCCTCGCCGTGCCGAAGTCGGGCAAGCACGCCAAGGAGGCGGCGGAACTCGCCGCCTGGCTCACCGCTCCCGCCCAGCACGCCAAGGTCTTCGGGGTGAACGGCAACATCCCGTCCTCCAAGGACACCCTCACCTCCCCCACGGTCCAGGAGGCCAAGCTGCCGTACTTCGGTGACACCCCGGTCGGCAGGATCTACTCGCAGGCCGCGGCCGGAATCACACCCGCCCCGATCAGCCGATGGGACGGCCAGGTGAAGACCTTCCTCACCGACAACGGCATCCTCGACATCGAGCAGCGCGGCACCGACCCGGCGAAGGCGTGGGAGAACGTCAGGAAGCTGGTCCAGGACAAGATCGACCGGTAACCGGAGCAGCTCGACGGCCCGCCGCCACCCGCTGCCTCCCCCCGGGTGAGGCGGCCGCCGCTCGACGGCACCGCCGCACCACCGCACGCATCGACCTGGAAGGAAGCCCCCGTGGCCACCTCCGTACGGGCGACGGGCGGCTCCGCCCCGCCCGCCCCACCCGCTCCGGGCGCCGACGCCGCCCCCGGCCCCCGCAGACAGCGGCCCTCCGGCCGGAGCCGCCGGCGCAGCACGCTGTACCGCCTCGACCTGAAGGCGGTCCCCTATCTCCTCGTCGCCCCCTTCTTCCTCACCTTCGCCGCCTTCGGTTTCTTCCCCCTGGTCTACACGGGCTGGCTCTCGCTCCACCGGGTCGAGCTCGGCGGGGTCCCCCAGTGGAAGGGAACGGAGAACTACAGTGCCCTGGCGACCAGCGAGTTCTTCTGGAACGCGCTGGCCAACACCTTCACCATCGGTGTGATCTCGACCGTTCCCCAGCTGCTGATGGCTCTGGGCCTGGCCCATCTGCTCAACTACAAGCTCCGCGGCCGGGCGTTCTTCCGGGTCGCGGTCCTCGCTCCGTACGCCACCTCCATCGCGGCGGCGACGCTCGTCTTCGCCCAGCTCTTCAACACCGACTACGGCCTGATCAACACGGTGCTGGGCTGGGCCGGTTTCGGCGCGGTCGACTGGGAGTCCTCCAAGTGGCCCGCGCAGATCGCGATCTCGGTCATCGTGACGTGGCGCTGGACGGGCTACAACGCGCTCATCTACCTGGCGGCGATGCAGGCCGTATCCCAGGACCTCTACGAGGCCGCGGCTCTGGACGGGGCTTCGCGCTGGCGCCAGTTCCTCAACGTGACCATCCCTTCCATCCGGCCGACGATCCTGTTCACCATCGTCGTCTCGACCATCGGCGCCACGCAGCTGTTCGGCGAGCCGATGCTCTTCGGCGGCAGCGTCGGGATCAGCGGCGGCAGCGGCAACCAGTTCCAGACCCTGAGCCTGCTCATGTACGAGAAGGGCTGGGTGACCGGTGCGCTGGGCCAGGCATCCGCCATCGCCTGGGTCATGCTCCTGCTGCTCCTGCTCGTCGGCGGCCTCCAGGCCCTGGTCTCCCGCTCGCACCGCAACCGCGACCGCGACCGCAGCCGCGCCGACCGCGCGCGTACGAAGGCGGGGAGCTGAACCATGGCCCGCACCCTCCCCACGTCCACCCGCAACGCGCCGCGCGCCGGGCGCCTTCGCCCGTCGGCCGGCCGTCAGCACCACGCGGGACCGCTGACCTACGTCCTTCTCGGCCTGGCCGCCCTGGTCTCCCTCTTCCCCCTCTACTGGAACCTCGTCGCCGCCTCCCACACGGGTGAGCGCGTGGTCAAGGCGCCGGCGCCGCTCCTGCCCGGGCCCCGGCTGTTCGACAACCTCTCCTTCGCCTGGAACCAGGTCGACATGGGCGAGGCACTGGTCAACACGACGGTCGTGGCCGGGCTGGTCGCGCTGTCGACCGTCCTGTTCTCCACCCTGGCCGGATTCGCCTTCGCCAAACTGCCCTTCAGGGGCCGGGGCGCGCTGCTGGCGCTGGTGGTGGCCACCATGACGATCCCGCCGCAGCTCAGCGTGATCCCGCTCTACCAGATCATCACCGGCCTCGGCTGGGTCGATCAGCTCCAGTCGGTCGTCCTGCCCTCGCTGGTGGCCGCGTTCGGGGTGTTCTTCATGCGCCAGTACCTCGTCGAGGCCCTCCCGGTGGAGCTCGTGGAGGCGGCCAGGATGGACGGTGCGCACAGCCTGCGGGTCATCTGGCACGTGGTGTTCCCGGTGGCACGGCCGGCTATGGCGGTCCTCGGGATGCTGGTCTTCGTCCAGGCGTGGAACGACTTCTTCTGGCCGTTCATCGCCCTCACCCCCGACGGCAGTCCGACCCTCCAGGTCGCCCTGGCCGGTCTCGGGGCGGGCAACCACACCGTCGACCAGGCCGTCGTGCTGACCGGTGCGCTCATCTCCACGCTGCCGCTGCTGCTGGTCTTCGCCGTCCTCGGCAAGCACGTCGTGGGCGGCATCACCGCCGGCGCCGTGAAGAACTGACGAACAGCCGTGAAGAACCGACGAACATCCGAATCCGCGTTGGGAGCGCTCCATGACCGTGTCCGAGACCCGGCCGCCCACCACCCCCCGCACCTTCCCGTCCGGCTTCCTGTGGGGCACGGCCACCGCCGCCTACCAGATCGAGGGCGCCGCCCGTGAGGACGGCCGGACCCCGTCCATCTGGGACACCTTCTCGCACACCCCCGGCAAGGTCTTCGGGGGCCACACCGGTGACGTGGCCGTGGACCATTACCACCGTTTCTCCGAGGACGTCCGCCTCATGGCCGAACTCGGCCTGGGGGCCTACCGGTTCTCGGTCTCCTGGTCACGCGTCCAGCCGACCGGCCGGGGCCCGGCCGTCCAGAAGGGCCTGGACTTCTACCGCCGGCTCGTCGACGAACTGCTCGCCGCGGGCATCGAACCGGCGCTCACGCTCTACCACTGGGACCTGCCGCAGGACCTGGAGGACGCGGGCGGCTGGCCGGAGCGGGCGACCGCCGGGCGGTTCGCCGAGTACGCGGGCCTCGTGGCCGATGCCCTCGGGGACCGGGTGAAGCGCTGGACGACGCTCAACGAGCCCTGGTGCAGCGCGTTCCTCGGCTACGGCTCCGGGGTCCACGCCCCGGGCCGGACCGACCCGGTCGCCGCCCTGCGCGCGGCCCACCACCTCAACCTCGGCCACGGCCTCGCCGTCCAGGCGCTGCGGACCTCGCTGCCGGGGGACGCCCAGCTCGCGGTCTCCCTGAACCTCCACGCCGTCCGCCCCCTGACCCCCTCGGACGAGGACGGGGAGGCGGCCCGCCGGATCGACGCCGTCGGCAACCGGATCTGGCTGGGCCCGATGCTGGACGGCGCGTACCCCCGGGACCTGCTCGCGGACACCGCGCACCTGACCGACTGGTCCTTCGTCCGGGACGGCGACACCGCGACGATCCACCAGCCGCTGGACCTCCTCGCCGTGAACTACTACACCCCGACCGTCGTCTCGCACGTCGCGGAGGGCGCCGAGCGGCCGCAGGACGACGGCCACGGCCACAGCGAGCACTCGCCCTGGCCCGGCGCGGACGACGTCGCCTTCCACCGGGCGCCGGGCGAACGCACGGCCATGGGCTGGTCGGTCGACCCGGGCGCGCTCTACGACCTGCTCACCCGCACCGCCGCCCGCTATCCCGGCCTGCCGCTCGTCATCAGCGAGAACGGCGCCGCGTACGAGGACGAGATCGGCCCCGACGGGACGGTCCACGACCCGCGGCGCACCGCCTACGTCCACGCGCACCTCGACGCCGTGCACCGGGCGATCACGGACGGGGCGGACGTACGCGGCTACTTCCTCTGGTCGCTGCTCGACAACTTCGAGTGGGCCCACGGCTACGCCAAGCGCTTCGGCGCCGTCCACGTCGACTACGACACGCTGAAGCGCACTCCCAAGTCGAGCGCGCTCTGGTACTCCGGCGTGGCCCGGACGGGACGGCTGCACGCTCCCGGCGACGCCGCTAGGTCGTGACCGGCGGCTTACTCGGCCCGGTGGACCGGCAGGCGGGCGGGGTCTGCGATGATCCGCTGGACGGTCGACCAGGCCGCGCCCAGGACCGGTCCGCCGCGCCCCAGGTAGGAGGGCCGTACCGCCTCCGGTGCCCAGGGCCGGACGGTGACCCGGGCGGCCAGTTCGGCGCGCAGCGGCGGGAGGAGCCAGTCGGCGAGTTCGGCGTAGGCGCCGCCCAGGACGAGGGCGTCGGGGTCGATCAGGTCGACCGCCGAGGTGAGGGCGAGGCCCAGGGCCCGTCCGGCGCGGTCCAGGGCGCGCAGGGTCGCCGGGTCCCCGGCGCCCGCCCGTCCGGCCAGTACGGCCACCGGGTCCCCGGCGTCGTCCAGCCCGGCCTCGCGCAGGACGGCCCGTTCGCCCGCGTACTGCTCCAGGCAGCCGCGTGCCCCGCAGGGGCAGGGTGCGCCGTCCGGGTGGACGGGCAGGTGGCCGAGTTCGCCCGCGAAGCCACGGGCGCCGCGGAACAGCCGGCCGTCGATGACCAGTGCGGCGCCGATTCCGGCCTCGGCCGAGACGTGGACGAAGGTCTCGGCGGACCGTCCGCGCCGGCGCTGCTCGGCGAGCGCCCCGAGGTTGGCCTCGTTCTCCGGCTCGGGCACGGTGTGGGGGTCGGGCCAGTGGTCGGCGGGGCGGACGTCCCGCCAGCCCAGGTTGGGGGCGTGGGCGACCAGTCCGCCGGGGGCGTTCGGCACCACCCCGGGCACGGCCAGGACGCGGCCCTGGACGCGCAGGCCGAGGGCGGCGGCCTCGGTCTCCGCGTCGGCGCCCAGTGCGGCGGCCTCCGCCAGCACCTGCCCGGCCGGCCGGCCCGCGTTGGCCCGCTGTATCCGCCGCCAGACCCGGGGTTCGCCGCGCAGGTCCACCACGCAGGCGGCGAGATGGGTGACGCCGATCTCCAGGCCGAGGCCCGCGGGGCCCTTGTCGTTCAGGGCCAGGGCCCGCCCGGGGCGGCCGACGCGTCCGCTGGGCGCGGTCTGCGTCTCGATCAGTGCGGCGCGGCCGATGAGTTCGTCGGCCAGGGAGGAGACGGCCGGCCTGGTCAGGCCCGTGTGTCCGGCGATGTCGGCCCGGGAGAGCCGGCCGTGCGCGGCGACCGCGCCGATCACCGCCGCGAGGTTCTGCCGGCGCATCCCCTGCTGTGAGGCGGGCGCGGTCTCCACATTCCCGCCCGCTCTGCCGTTGGCCGTCATGGTCCCGGCCTCCTATCGTCCGTCCGGCGGGACCTGTTGCAGGGCCCGTGCCCGCCGCAGCGTACGGGTGATCCGTTCGAGCGCGTCGTCGTCGCGGGGGACGGGTTCGAGCATCCGGCCCTCCGCGGTCCGCCAGCGCCGGGCGACGGCGTCGGCGGGCTCACCGGTGAGCAGGGCGGCGGCTTGGGCGGCGGCCCCGAGCGCGACGAGTTCCCGGGCCTCGGGTACCTGGACGGCCCGGCCGGACAGCCGCAGGACCGTACGCTGCCAGGCCCTGCCCCTGGCTCCGCCGCCGATCAGCAGCAGGGGTTCGTCCGCGGCGGGGTCCTCGCCGCCGGCCCGCAGGACGGCGTCCAGGGCCGCGAGCAGGGCGTGGGCGGCGCCGTCGTAGGCGGCCTGGAGCAGTCGGCCCGGGGTCGTGTCGTGGCGCAGGCCGTGGACCAGGCCGGAGGCGTCCGGGAGGTCGGGGGTGCGCTCGCCGTCCAGGTAGGGGAGCACCACCACCGTGCCGCCTTCCTCGACGTCCTCGCGGTCGCGGCCGAGGAGGGTGGCGAAGCGGTCGACGGCCAGGGTGCAGTTGAGGGTGCAGGCGAGCGGCAGCCAGCCGCCGAGGGCGTCGGCGAAGCCGGCGACGGCCCTGTCGGGGCCGGTGGGCCGGCTGCGGCCGACGGCGTAGACGGTGCCCGAGGTGCCCAGGCTCAGCACCGGACGGCCGGGGCTCAGGCCGAGCCCGAGTGCGGCGGCCATGTTGTCCCCGGTCCCGGTGGCCACGGGCGTGCCCTCGCGCAGGGGCGTTCCGGCGCGGGCCCGGCCCGCCCGGGCGCCGGGCGGGAGGACCTCGGGAAGCAGTGCGCAGGGCAGCCCGATCCGGGCGAGGACCTCCTGGTCGTAGCCGTCGGGGCCCCACCATCCGGTGCCGGAGGCGTCACCGCGGTCCGTCACCGCCTCACCGGTCAGCCGTTCCGTGAGGAAGTCGTGGGGGAGCCGGACGGCGGCGACGCGGTCGGCGGTGGCCGGCTCGTGGGCGCGCAGCCAGGCCCACTTGGCGGAGGTGAAGGCGGCCGTCGGGACGCTGCCGGTGCGGCGGGCCAGTTCCGCGGGGCCGAAGGCGGCCGCGAGCGCGGTGGCCTGCGGGGCGGAGCGGACGTCGTTCCACAGCAGGGCCGGGCGCAGGGGCCGGCCAGCCCGGTCGAGGGTGACCAGGCCGTGCTGCTGGCCGGCGATCGAGCAGGCCGCGGCGCGGTCGGCCCAGCCGGTGGCCGCCATCGCCTCGCCGAGCGCCCGCCACCAGTGCTCGGGGTCGCTCTCGCGCCCGGGGCCCGCGCTGACGGCGTGCGCGGCGCGGCCCTCCCCCAGGACGGCGCCGGTCTCCAGGTCGACGGCGAGTGCCTTGGTGGACTGGGTCGAGCTGTCGACACCGATCACGACACGCTGAGCGGACATGGTCCCTCCGATGGGGTTCCTCCTTGCGTCCCGGCATACTAATTTGTTTTTCGCCCTTACAAACAGCCCCCGGCCCGATGCGGAGCCCCCCATGACCAGTGACCCGCTCGTCCCCACCCCCGCGCACAAGTTCACCTTCGGCCTGTGGACCGTCGGCTGGCAGGGGCGGGACCCCTTCGGCGACCCGACCCGGGCGGCCCTCGACCCCGTCGAGAGCGTGCACCGGCTGGCCGACCTCGGCGCCTACGGCGTCACGTTCCACGACGACGACCTGATCCCCTTCGCCGCCGGCGAGGCCGCCCGCGAGCAGGCGGTCAAACGCTTCCGCACCGCCCTCGACGCGGCGGGGCTGAAGGTGCCGATGGCCACCACGAACCTCTTCACCCACCCGGTCTTCAAGGACGGCGCCTTCACCGCCAACGACCGCGACGTGCGCCGGTACGCGCTGCGCAAGACGATCCGCAACATCGACCTGGCGGTGGAGCTCGGCGCCACGGTCTACGTCGCCTGGGGCGGGCGCGAGGGCGCGGAGTCCGGCGCGGCCAAGGACGTGCGCGCCGCCCTCGACCGGTTGAAGGAGGCCTTCGACCTGCTGGGCGAGTACGTCGACGAGCAGGGCTACGACCTGCGCTTCGCGATCGAACCCAAGCCGAACGAGCCGCGCGGCGACATGCTCCTGCCCACCATCGGCCACGCCCTGGCGTTCATCGACGCACTGGAGCGGCCCGAGCGGGTGGGGGTCAACCCGGAGGCCGGCCACGAGCAGATGGCCGGACTGAACTTCCCGCACGGCATCGCCCAGGCCCTGTGGCACGGCAAGCTGTTCCACATCGACCTCAACGGCCAGACCGGCGTCAAGTACGACCAGGACCTGCGCTTCGGTGCGGGCGACCTGCGTCAGGCCTTCTGGCTGGTCGACCTGTTGGAGTCGGCGGGCTACGAGGGGCCGCGCCACTTCGACTTCAAGCCGCCGCGCACGGAGGACTCCGCCGGCGTGTGGGCGTCCGCGGCGGCCTGCATGCGCAACTACCTGCTCCTGGCGCAGCGTTCCCGCGCCTTCCGGTCCGATCCGGAGGTCCGGGCGGCGCTCGCCGCTTCCCGGCTGCCCGAACTCGCCGTCCCCACGGCCGAGGACGGCCTGGCCGGGCTCCTGGCCGACCGGTCGGCCTTCGACGGGTTCGACGCCGAGGCCGCCTCCCGCCGCGGCATGGCCTTCGAACAGCTGGACCAGCTCGCCCTCGAACACCTCCTCGGCGCCCGCTGACCGGAAGCGGGTGGACTTTTCCCACCGAAGAGCCATGTTAGCGCTAACAATTACCTCCCAGAAAGGACCTCTCGCCCGAGATCGGCGGGTCCGGACGCACCCGACCCGCTGATGCTCCCGGAAGACTGCGACCCCCAGCACCGCCGTTGACCGACGTTGATCCGAACAGACCCTTGACGGCGTTCTTGTGAGCGTTAACACTCAGGATCGCCAGGCCAGGCCGCTCCCCACCCCGGCGCTCCGTCCGGTGTGAGGAAGCGACACCCGGCCGGCCCCGCTCGACCGCTTCCGGTTCCCCCAGCCGGATCGCACTGTGCCGGTCGCGGAACATCACTGGAGGAACTGTGCGGAAGCTTTCAGCGGGTCTCGCCACCCTGGGCCTGACGCTGTCGCTGGCGGCCTGCGGCCAGAGCGCCAACGGAGTCGGTGACGGCGGGGACGGCAAGGACGCCAAAGGCGGTCTCGTCGGCATCTCGATGCCGACCAAGTCCTCGGAGCGCTGGATCAACGACGGCACCAACATGGTCGAGGAGTTCCAGGCCAAGGGGTACAAGACCGACCTCCAGTACGGCGACAACGTCGTGGAGAACCAGGTCTCCCAGGTGGAGAACATGATCACCAAGGGGGCCAGGCTGCTGGTGATCGCCGCCATCGACGGTTCCTCGCTCACCAACGTGCTACAGAGAGCCGCCGACGCCCACGTACGCGTCGTCTCCTACGACCGGCTGATCCGCGGCACCGGGAACGTCGACTGCTACGCAACCTTCGACAACTTCAAGGTCGGTGTCCTCCAAGGCAGTTACATCGTCGACAAGCTCGGCCTCAAGGACGGCAAGGGCCCCTTCAACGTCGAGCTGTTCGCCGGCTCGCCGGACGACAACAACGCCGCGTTCTTCTACAACGGCGCGATGAGCGTCCTCAAGCCGTACATCGACAGCAGGAAGCTGGTCGTGCAGAGCGGTCAGACCACCCTGGAACAGACCGCCACGCTGCGCTGGGACGGCGGTCTCGCCCAGTCCCGGATGGACAACCTGCTCAGCAAGTCGTACACCAACGCCCGCGTCGACGCCGTGCTCTCCCCCTACGACGGCATCTCGATCGGGATCATCTCCTCGCTCAAGGGCGCCGGCTACGGCGCGGGCCGGCCCCTGCCCGTCGTCACGGGCCAGGACGGCGAGCTGGCCTCGGTGAAGTCGATCATCGCGGGCGAGCAGACCCAGACCGTCTACAAGGACACCCGCCAACTGGCCAAGGCCGCGGTCCAGATGGGCGACGCGCTGCTGTCCGGCGGCAAGCCCGAGGTCAACGACACCCGTCAGTACGACAACGGCGTCAAGACCGTCCCGGCGCAGCTGCTCCAGCCGGTCAGTGTCGACAAGGACAACTACCGCAAGGTCCTGGTGGACAGCGGCCAGTACACCGCGGACCAGCTCAAGTAGCCCACGGGCCCGACCCACGGGTCCGCGACGCCGAACCGGCGGTGCGGGCGCCCGGGAGACCGCCCGGCACCGCACCGCCCCGACGATACGGATGCACAACCATGGCCCGACCCGTTCTCGAGATGCGGTCGATCAGCAAGACGTTTCCCGGTGTCAAGGCGCTCTCCGAAGTCAACCTGACCGTCGCCGCCGGAGAGGTGCACGCCGTCTGCGGTGAGAACGGCGCCGGCAAGTCCACCCTGATGAAAGTGCTCAGCGGGGTCCACCCCCACGGCAGCTACGAAGGCGAGATCCGCTTCGAGGGCGAGCCCTGCCGGTTCCGGTCCATCCGGGCCAGCGAGGAGCGCGGCATCGTGATCATCCACCAGGAACTCGCGCTGGTGCCCTACCTGTCCGTCGCCGAGAACATCTTCCTCGGCAACGAGCACGCGACGCGGGGCGTGATCAGCTGGCACCGGACCCTGACCCACGCCGCCGACCTGATCCGGCGGGTCGGACTCGACGAGAGCCCGCACACCAGGATCGCCGATCTGGGCGTGGGCAAACAGCAGTTGGTCGAGATCGCCAAGGCGCTCGCCAAGAAGGTCAAGCTGCTCATCCTGGACGAGCCGACGGCCGCCCTGAACGACGAGGACAGCCGCAAGCTGCTCGACCTGATCCTCGCGCTCAAGGCGCAGGGCATCTCCTGCGTCCTCATCTCGCACAAACTGAACGAGATCGCCCGGGTCGCCGACTCCGTCACCATCCTGCGCGACGGGCGGACCGTCGAGACCCTCGCCATCGGCCCCGAGGGCGTCTCCGAGGAGCGGATCATCCGCGGCATGGTCGGCCGCGACCTCGAGCACCGCTACCCTGAGCGCACCCCGGCGGTCGGCGACGTCGCCTTCGAGATCGAGGACTGGAGCGTCCGGCACCCGATCGACCACCGGCGCACGGTGGTCGACGGCGTCTCGCTGAACGTCCGCCGGGGCGAGATCGTCGGCATCGCGGGGCTCATGGGCGCCGGCCGCACCGAACTGGCCATGAGCGTCTTCGGCCGCTCCTACGGGCGCTGGACGGGCGGCCGGGTACGGCTGGACGGCCGTGAGATCCGCACCCGGACGGTGCCCGAGGCGATCGGGCACGGCATCGCGTACGTGACCGAGGACCGCAAGCGGTTCGGCCTCGTCCTCGACGACGACATCAGCCGGAACATCTCGCTGAGCGCCCTCGGCAAGGTCGCCCGGCGGGGCTGGGTCGACCGGCACGAGGAGGCACGGGTCGCCGAATCGTTCCGGCGGACCATGAACATCAAAGCCCCCTCGGTGGTCACGCAGACCGGCAAGCTCAGCGGCGGCAACCAGCAGAAGGTCGTCCTCAGCAAGTGGATCTTCGCCGAGCCGGAGGTGCTGATCCTCGACGAGCCCACCCGGGGCATCGACATCGGCGCCAAGGCGGAGATCTACACGGTCATCGCCGAACTCGCCGCCCAGGGCAAGGCGGTCCTCGTCATCTCCTCCGAACTCCCCGAACTCCTGGGCCTGTGCGACCGGATCTACACCATGGCCGCGGGCCGGATCACCGGTGAGGTGAACCGCGCGGACGCCACCCAGGAATCCCTCATGCGCCTCATGACCATGAGTGCGGCATCCCCCGACAAGCAGGTGTGAGGCATGGCCCAGACCAAGACCACCCCGGACACCACGCCCAGCGGACCGCGGACCGGCCCCTCCCCCTCGGCGGGCGCGGTGCTGGCCCGGGCGTTGCGCGGCAACCTGCGGCAGTACGGAATGCTGCTCGCGCTGGCGCTGATCGTGCTGCTGTTCCAGTTCTGGACGGACGGCATCCTGCTCCAGCCGCTCAACATCACCAACCTGATCCAGCAGAACGGCTACGTCCTCATCCTGGCCATCGGCATGATGATCGTCATCATCGCCGGCCACATCGACCTGTCGGTCGGCTCGCTCGCCGCCTTCGTCGGGGCGGCCGCGGCGGTGATGATGGTCGAGCACCGGACGCCCTGGCCCCTGGCGCTGACGGCCGGACTGCTGATCGGGGCTCTGGCCGGCGCCTGGCAGGGGTTCTGGATCGCCTATCTGGGGATCCCCTCGTTCATCGTCACCCTGGCCGGCATGCTGCTGTTCCGCGGCGGGACCCAGATCCTGCTGCACGGCCAGTCGGTGGCGCCGTTCCCCAAGGGCTTCCAGAACATCAGCAGCGGATTCCTCCCCGAGGCCGGCCCCCACACCGACTACCACAACCTCACGCTGCTGCTGGGCCTCGCGGTGCTGGCCGTGACGGTCGTGCAGGAGCTGCGCGGACGGCGGCGGGCCGCCTCGTACGGGCTGGAGCCGCTCCCGGTCGGGCTGTTCCTGCTGAAGCTCGGGGCGATCACCGCGGCCGTGGTCGCGTTCACGCTGCTGCTGGCCAGCTACCACGGCGTGCCGGTCGTCCTGGTGATCCTCGGCGTCCTGCTGGCCGGATTCGGCTACGTGATGCGCAACTCGATCCTCGGCCGGCACACCTACGCCATCGGCGGCAACGAGGCGGCGGCGCGGCTGTCCGGGGTGAAGAGCAAGCGGGTCGTCTTCCTGGCCTTCGTGAACATGGGCGTCCTCGCGGCCCTGGCCGGGATGGTGTTCGCCGCGCGGCTCAACGCCGGTACGCCGCAGGCCGGCATCAACTTCGAGCTCGAGGCGATCGCCGCCGCCTTCATCGGAGGCGCCTCCGCGAGCGGCGGTGTCGGTACCGTCCTCGGCGCGCTCACCGGCGGTCTGGTGCTCGGCGTGCTGAACAACGGCATGTCACTGGTCGGGGTGGGGACCGACTACCAGCAGGTGATCAAGGGTCTGGTCCTGCTGGCGGCCGTCGGCTTCGACGTCTACAACAAGCGCAAGGCCCAGGGCTGATCCCGTGGCGACGTGCACCGGACCGCACGGCTGTGCCAGCCTGGACACCATGTCGATCATCGCCACCGCCGCGGTGCTGCTCATCGCCGCCGTGCACCTCTTCATCATGGTCCTGGAGATGTTCCTGTGGACCGGCCCCAGGGCCCGGGCGGCGTTCGGGACCACCCCTGAGTTCGCCTCCGCGACGAAGACCCTCGCGGCCAATCAGGGGCTCTACAACGGCTTCCTCGCTGCGGGCCTGGTGTGGGGCGCCGTCGCCTCCGATCCGGTGGGCTTCCAGGTGAAGGTGTTCTTCCTGGCCTGTGTGGCCGTGGCCGGCGCGTACGGAGCCGCCACGGCCGGCCGGAAGATCGTCTTCGTCCAGACCGTTCCGGCCCTGGCCGCGCTGGCCCTGGTCCTGGCGGCCCGCTGACGCACGCCGCCGCACCGCCCGTGAGCCCGGCCGCTCCCCCGGCCGGGCTCACGCGTGCGCCGGGCGGTTCAGCCCGTCGGCAGGCCCGTCCGCGGCCGGCCGGCGGGGATGCCCTCGGCCTCGGGGGCGGCCGGCTTGCGCAGCCCCTTCAGGACGACCACCAGGCCGTCGGCGGCCGCCCATGCCGAAGGCCATCACGGCACCGAGCGGGGCACCGAGCAGGACGGCGTGGGAGCCGGAGAGGCCGTTCAGCCAGCCGGTCAGGACGTTCATGGCCGAGGCGATCGGCGAGCCGACCACCACGAACATCAGGCACAAGGTCCGCTCGCGCCTCGGGGGACCCTGACCCCGGGCGGGGCTCCACGGCCGAAAGCCGCTCCCGCGACCGGGATGTGTACCGGTTCTCGGGAGCGGCCTTCCGTGCTGTTCCTGTCGCGCGCGTCAGCCCGGGTGGTGGGCGGGCGCCCGCTTCAGGGGGACGGTCAGGACGGGTCGCCGTACTGGAGGCCGCGTCCGTTGGTGCCGACGTAGACGCGGCCGTAGGTGTCGGGGTCGCCGGTGATGACGCCGACGCTTCCGATACCGCCCCACTGGTGTGCGTCGTCGTTGACGCGGAGCCAGGTGGCGCCCTGGTCGGTGGAGCGGAAGACGCCGGTGACGTCCTTCACGGTACCGATCAGGTAGAGGGCCTGGTAGGAGGCGCCCGGTGCGGCCTTGCCGAAGCCGAGGGCGGAGGCGGACCGCACCGTGGTGAGCGTGGTGAAGGTCCGGCCGCCGTCGGTGGAGTGCAGCAGCCCCTTGGCGCCGCCTGCGATCCACAGGTCGCCGGCGGCGCCGGGGACGGCCTTGAGCCGGCCGTCGGGCAGGTGGGTGGCGCGGGCGGTGAAGGTCGCGCCGCCGTCGGTGCTGGCGTACAGCGTGCCACCGGCCAGTGAGTAGAAGGTCCTGGCCGAGGAGCGGTCGGCGACGACCACGGCGTCCGTTCCCAGGCCGATGACCTTCGACCAGCTCGCCCCCCTGTCGGTCGAGCGGTACGGGACCTGTCCGGCCTGGGTCCAGACGATGGCCGAGCCGTCCGCCGAGAGCGCCACGTGGCCGCTGTCGGCGCTGCCCACCGGTTCCGACGCGAAGCCGTTCCAGCTGACGCCGCCGTCGGTGGACAAGGCGCCGTCCTTCTCGCCGCCCTTGCCGACCCGGACCATCACCGCGGGGTTGGACTGGGCGAAGTCGATGCCGGTGCTGTTGCTCATCATCGGGTTCTTCAGCCGGCCGGCGGGCACCTCGGTCAGGGAGCCGTGGCGGAATCCGCCCTGGTCGCCCATGGCCGTGATGACCTGGGCGCCGCCGGGCGGGGCGATCGCATCCAGCAGTGCGGTCTCCTCCAGCCCCCGGGCACCCACGCTCCAGTGGCTGGTGCCGCCGCTGTCCGAGGCGTTGGCGTCCTTGCTGCGCAGGATGCCGCTGCCGGTGCCGTACAGCGCGTGCCCGGAGTCGAAGGGATCGATGGCCAGGGCGGTCATCCAGTGCCCGGTGCCGGTCCCGACGTAGGGAGCGGCGGAAGCGTCCCGTACCGAGGAGTCGGCCAGGGCCTTCCAGGTCGTTCCGCCGTCCGTGGTCCGGTAGATCTCGTCCTGCGGCCACCAGCGGTCGAGGGTGGTGACCATCACCGTGGAGGGCTTGCGCGGGTCGACGGCCAGACCGGAGAACCCGTAGCTGCCCTGGGACGGGGAAACGTTCTTCCACGCCCCGCCGGCCGGGGTGTGCTTCCACACCGAGCCCCCCGTCACGCCGTTGGGTCCCAGGGCGTTGGTGTAGGACACGTACAGCGAGCCGTCACCGGAGAGCACACCGTGCTGCGGCAGCTGGCCGGTGGGCTGCCCGGGGACGGCCTGCCAGGTGCTGCCGCCGTCGGTGGAGCGGTACAGGGAGGTGGACTTGTCGGCGACGCCGACGTAGACCGTCCTGCTGCCGGCGGGGCCGTACGTCACGAAGGAGATGCCCGCGCCGCTGCCCGCCCCGTCCTTCACCGGGAAGGTGGAGACCTGGCTCCACGTCGCGCCGTGGTCGGTGCTGCGCCAGAGGCCGTTCTTACGGGTGCCCAGCAGCAGGGTGCCGTTGTCCGAGGGGTTGACCGCCAGCCGCTCTCCGGCCCCGCGGCCGTCCTCGTTGCCGCCCAGCTTGAAGGGCAGCTCGGTGCGCTGGAAGGTGCGGCCGCGGTCGGTGGAGCGCAGGATCGCGCCGTTGCCGGCCCAGTTGTTGGTGTAGGTGCCCGCCGCGAGGTAGAGCCGGCCCGGGTCGACCGGGTCGGTGGCCAGCGCGTCGATGCCCAGCAGGTTCCAGTCCTTCTCGCCGAGCCAGTCGGTCAGCGGGATCCACTGCTCGGCGCCGGTGTCCCAGCGGTAGGCGCCGCCCATGTCGGTCCGCGCGTACAGCAGGCCCTTCTCCCGCGGGTTGAACACCAGCCCGGTGACGTAACCGCCGCCCACCACCTGGGCGTTGCGCCATGTGTACGGTCCGGATCCGGGCGCCTTGCCGCCTGCCGCCTTCACCAGCTTCCACTGCTGGTTGGCGCTGCCGTGGCCGGGATACTGGATGACGGCCGCGCCATCGGCCGTGGAGCCTCCGGAGACGTCCAGGACCTGGCCGCTCCTGCGGGAGGTGAGGATGACGGCGTCGGAACCGCTCACCTCGTCGATCCGCCATTGCTGGGAGGTGGCGGAGCTGTCGCTCTGCTGCTCGGCGGCGGCCGCCCGGCCGGTCGAGTCCCCCGCTATGCCGAGGACTTTGCCGCTGTTGCGGTTGACCAGCTCGTAGTAGCCGTCCCCGGTGGGGCGCAGCTTCCATTGCTGGTTGGCGGTGTTCTGGTCGGTCCACTGCTGGACGCGGGTGCCGTCGGCGGTGGAGAAGGCATTGACGTCCAGCACCTTGCCGCTGCGTACGGAGACCAGCCGGTAGTAGGCGTCGCCGTCGACCGTCGCGGCCTGCGAGTCGTCCTGGACGAACAGGAGGTACGGCACGAGGACGGCGGGCACGCCGAGCAGCAGTCCGGTGCCGGCCCAGCGACGGCGGTGACGCCCGCGGCGCCCGCCGTTGGTGGGGTGGTTCATGGTGAGGTGTTCTCCTTGCATGTCACCGTGGGACGGGCAGGTCAGCGCTGCAGGGTGAGGACACCCGGCCGGTACGGCAGTCGGTCGTAGGGGCCGCCCGCGGTCGGGGACTTGCCCTGGTAGAGGAACTGCAGGTGGCAGGGGTCGATGGTCATGGTCTGGTCGGGGTTGTCGCGGACCAGGTCACCGTGGCTGATGTCGTTGGTCCAGGTGGCACCGCTGTTCGCCTTGCCGGCGAAGGGGGTGCCCTCACTGCCTGCCTGCGGGGTCCACGGACCGTTCAGGCTGGAGGCCGTGAAGGAGCGGAAGTAGCGGACCTGGTTCGCACCCCTGGCCTCGACGATCATGAGGTACTGGTTCTGGCCCTTGACCTTGTAGACCTGCGGCGCCTCGAACAGGTTGTCCGGCGTGTCGCTCATGACGGTCGTGTACGAGGAGCCGAAGTTGCCGGGGAAGTTCCCGATCGGCATGCTCGCCCGGTAGATCTTGCCGTTGTCACCCGCGAAGAACAGGTACATGTTCTTGTCGTCGGCGATCAGGGTCTGGTCGATCGGGCCGGTCGGGGATTCGGTGCGGGGGATGCTGCCGGTGAACAGCGGCTGCGGCGCCGACCAGCCGTTGGGGTTGGCCGGGTCGCTCGACGTGCGGTAGATGAACGGCCACTGACCCCACTGGTACGCCAGCACCCAGATCTTCTTGGGTGCGAAGTAGAACAGCGTGGGCGCCACCGCAGGCTGGTTCATCCCGGTCTGGCCGGCCGACGCCATGTCCGACCAGTTCGTGAAGGGGGCGAACATCATCGAGTTGTAGGACGATCCCGAGAAGTTGGAGCCGTAGACCAGGTGCTTGCCGTTGTACGTCACGGTGGTGAAGTCCTTCAGCGAGGCCCACCCGTTCGCGGGCTGCGCCAGCGCACCGGTCGACGTCCATCGGTACGTCGACGGAAGGGCGCACGTGCCGCCCGTCGGCGCGGGCGTCGTCGGGGTCGGCGTTCCGGGGCCGGTCCACTTCTGGTTGGCGCCGGACCAGCAGGAGTGCAGCTGGATCCTGGTGCGGTTGGCGGTGCCCGCGCCGACGGCGTCGAGGCACAGCCCGGACTGGACGCCGGCGATCGTGCCGTCGGTGTTGATGTTCCACTGCTGGCCGGCGCCGCCGGTGCAGTCCTCGATGACCACCGCGGTGCCGTTGGCGGTGCCGTTGGCCTTGGCGCTCAGGCACTTGTTGCCGTACACCGTCAGCTGCTTGCCGGCGGTGTAGGTCCAGCGCTGGTTGGTCTGCCCGTTGCAGTCCCACAGCTGGGCCTGCGTGCCGTTGGCGGTGCTGGAGTTGTCGATGTCGATGCACCGGCCGGAGGCGACGCCCTTGATCGCCCCGGGACCGGTCCCGCCGGTGGCGCCGGGGGCGGCCTTGAGTGCGTTGACGACGGCCGTGTAGGCCGGCTTGGGCTTGCCCTTGTCGTCGAACAGCAGGGGGCTCTCGCCGCGACGCCAGGAATCGCTGTCACGGATGCCCCACACCGTGATGCCGGTGCACCGGGCCACGGACGTGCAGGCCTTGACCGTGTCGGCGTAGTGGGCGGGTGAGGCCTGGGCGATGTCCAGCTCGGTGATCTGCACGTCGACGCCGAGGGCGGCGAAGCTCGACAGGGTGGTCCGCAGGCTGGCCGGCGGGCCGCCGGGGCCGAAGTGGCTCTGGAATCCGACGCAGTCGATCGGCACGCCGCGGGACTTGAAGTCCTTGACCATGGCGTAGACGCCCTGGGTCTTGGCGTCCGACCAGTTCTCGATGTTGTAGTCGTTGTAGCAGAGCTTGGCCGCGGGGTCGGCCGCCCGGGCGGTGCGGAATGCCTCCTCGATGAAGCCGTTGCCCAGCACCTTCTGGAACACCGAGTCGCGGTGCTGGGTGGAGCCGTCGGCGAACGCCTCGTTGACCACGTCCCAGGCGTAGATCTTGCCCTTGTAGTGGGTCATCAGGGCGGTGATGTGGTTGTTCATCACGCTGCGCAGCGTGTTCGCGTCGCCGATCGATCGGACCCAGGCGGGGAGTTGCGCGTGCCAGACCGCGGTGTGGCCGCGCATGCGCTGGCCGTGTGCCGTGGCATGGCCGACGATCCGGTCGGCGGAGCCGAAGGTGAAGGTGCCGCGGGACGGTTCGGTGGCGTCCCACTTCATCTCGTTCTCCGGGGTGATCACGTTGAACTCCCGGTCCAGGATGGTGGAGTACGCCGAGTCGCCCAGCCTGCCGGCGGCCACGGCGGTGCCGAAGTACCTGCCCGAGGGGGCCGCCTGGGTGCCCAGGGGTGTCGCGGCTCCGGCGGAGCTGGGCAGGAGCGTCACGACGCCCGCCACCAGCGCCGCGGCCGCCAGTGCTGTCGTCACCGTCCGGCGCGGCCGGGTCAGCCGGTGTGTGCCCTTCATGATTCACCTCGGGGGTCGCGGTTCGCCTTGGGTGCCGCGGTCGTCGTCCGCGGGCCGGGCGCCGGGGGGTGGTGGATGTGTCGTCTCATCGGGGGGCTTTCTTCAGGCGATGCGTACGGGAAGCCGGGGAGCCTTACGCGCCGTCACGTCGTGGTGAGCGGCGGAAAGGAAACCCCACGAAGTGGAGGCTTCCGAGCGCGTGGCCTCGTAACGAAAAAGTCGTCCCGCCCGGAGGATTTCCGGGTGATGCATCTCGCAGCCGGAAAGTGTTATGACGAGCCGCGCTCCCTGGTCGTCCCCGGGAAAGGGAGGCCGCGCTGACGCCGGTGAGGGTTCTCGGAGGTCTTTCCGGCGGCCTGTCGGGCGAGGGCCGGCCGAGCGATCAGCCTTCGGGCCGGGCTGGGTGCGGGCGTACCCGAGGAGCGCGTGTCAGCCCTGGGACTTACGCACGATGAAGGAAGCCTGCCCGGCGAAGGCCCGGGTGCCGTCGGAGCCGTCGAGCCAGATGCCGCCGTCGCGGTGGCGGATGACCGATCCCGGATAGTTGTGCGCGTGCAGGGTCACCGACCCGGCGGCCGCCGCGGGGCGCGGACAGAAGGTGGCGTCCTCGCGGAAGAGTGCGCTGCCGTCGTCGGTGCTCAGCCGGAGGCGCAGCTCACGGTGGCGCAGATAGCGGCCGTCGGCCGCGCGGAAGGTCACGCATCGTGTGTCGGCCAGTCCCCGCACGACCGTGAAGGTGATCCGCTGCCGGGCCTGCGCGCTGCTGGAGGCGGAGACCCGGCCGAGCGTCGCGAAGTCGTCGGCGTACGAGAGGTACAGTCCCGGTTCGTCCACGGACTCCAGCGACTGCGCGCCCAGCGGAACGGTGCCCGCGAGGGCGGACGGACTCACCTGGGACGGTGACGGGGACGGGGACGGGGACGGTCCGGCTGACGCGGTGCTGCGCGACGGGACCGGCGTGGGACCGCCGGCCGTGGGGGCGGCGGTGACGCCGGGCTCCCGGTGCGCCGGTTCGGGCCAGGCGGCGTAGGTGGCGGCCCCGGCGATGAGCACCGCGCCGGTGGCGAGGCTCACCAGCGGATGAGCGGTCACCACGGGCAGCTTTCCCATCAGCGCGCCGGGCAGACCGCCTCCCCCCGTCGCCGTGCCGGCGGCGGCGGGTGCCATGGCGAGCCCGGCGGAGCTCGCGGCCGCACCCGACAGCAAGCCTTTGGCGGCCAGCGCGGCGACGAGCCCGGCCGGTACGGCCAGCGGTGTGAGGGTGAGCAGCAGCAGCTCGTCGGCAGGGACCCGCTGCGTCGTCGTGGCCCCGCAGACCGGGCAGTCGCGGGTGTGCCGGGCGATCCGCTTGCGCCACACCGAGACACGGTCGCCGTCCCAGCCGACGACGGTCTCGTCCAGCCCCGGACAGCGCGGGTCGGCCTCCAGCGCGGCGACGATCGTCCGGCTCAGGTCGAGCTGCTCGCGCATGCGCTGCAGGCGCACTCCGACGTGGGCCGCGGTGAGCCCGGTCGCGGCGGCGATGTCGTCACGGCTCAGCAGGCCGGCGCACTCCTGCCACCACAGTGACAGCAGCACCCGGTGGTCGGGGTCGAGCCACCGGCCGGCTTCGACGACCCGGCGCCGCTCCTCCGACAGGTGCAGACGCAGCATCGTCGCGTCCTCGGGTTCGGCGCCGGCATCCGGTATCCGGAGCGCCTCGTCGATGACCGCGGTCCGGTCGGCGAAGGCGCGTTGCCGCTGCCAGTGCGTGGTGATCTGGCGGAGCGTGATCGCCACCAGCCAGGACCGGAAGCTCTCGGGGGTACGCAGGGCGGGCAGGTCGCGCACGACGCGCAGCAGGGTCTCCTGGACGACGTCGTCGGCGTCGGCGTCCGCGCTCAGGGCTCGCCGGACGATGTTGTAGACCAACGGCAGGTAGGCGGCGATCAGCTCCTCGCGCGCCCGGTCGTCACCGGCCTGCGCCGCGACGACCAGCGCGGCGTGGTCCGCATCCATGAGCCCCATTCCCACCTTCCTCCGCGCAGCCGTCCGCCGAGCACGGCGTCACACCCTAGCCCCCAACGGCATGCGGCCAAAGCCGGTGCCCTGAACCACCGTTCGCCCGGGCTGCGGACACCTGCGCGGCGGCACTCGGCTGCGCACCGGCGGCCGCAGCGCGTGGCTTCCGACCTCATGAACTCCCCGGGTCAGCGCACTCGACCCCGGGGCTTCAGATGAGTCGGCGGGAGTTCCGGCGCCGGAAGCGGAGGGCCGTCGTAGCCCTTGACCTCGCCGAAGCGGGTGCCCTTCATCCAGTCCTCGCGGGCCTGGGCGATGTCCTCGTGGGAGCGGCCGATCCAGTTCCAGAACATGACGATCTCCTCCTCGAACGGTTCTCCGCCCAGGAGCATCAGGCCGGCGTCCGAGGCCGCGCGCAGGGGGAGCTCCGTGCGGCCGCAGCCCAGGTAGAGCATCGAGCCTGGCAGGACCGGGACGCCGTCGACGTGGGCCTCGCCCGACATGGACAGGACCGCGTACTCGAAGTCCGGGTCCAGGGGGAGGCGGGTCTCGGTGCCCGAGGCCAGGGCGAGGTCCGCGCCGACGATGGGGGTGTACGCGGTGCCCGGCGAGGTCGCCGTGTCCAGGGTGCCCAGGATGACCGTCGCCTCCAGGCCGGGGGCCGTGACCTGCGGGAGGTCCGCGTGGTGCTGGAAGTGCGGGGCGACGTCGCGGTGGGCGTCCGGCAGGGCCACCCACAGCTGCGCGCCGTGCAGGAGGCGGGCATGGGGGCGGGGGCTCTCCTCGGAGTGGCTGATGCCCCGGCCGGAGGTCATCAGGCCCAGCTCGCGCGGGCGGATCGTGGCGAGGCTGCCGACGCTGTCGCGGTGCAGCACCTCGCCCTCGTGCAGCCAGCTCACCGTCTGGAGCCCGGTATGGGGGTGGGGCGGGACCTGCATGCCGGGTTCGTCGGCGATGTCGTCGGGGCCGTAGTGGTCGACGAAGCACCAGGCGCCCACCATGCGGCGCCCCAGGTTCGGCAGCAGGCGGCGGACCTCGGTGGACTCCCCGAGCCTGACCGTGCGCGGGCTGAGGAGTTCGCGCACCGGCTCGGCCACGACGAAACCGCGGCCGCCGCAGGCGGAGAGAGCGGGCTGGCGATCGAGATTGCTCATGTCGCACAACTTAGTCCCGACGGGTCCGGCCGGCGCCGCGCCTTCGGGGCGAATGTCAGGGCGCGGAGTGCGGCCGGACACGCGTCCGCGGCCCTCTCGGCTAGCCTGGGTGCCATATGAACCGCCTGACCACGCCTTTCGGCTCCTACGAACTCACCCGCTTCCCCGCCGACCCCCGCGACCGGCTCCGCGCCTGGGATGCCGCCGACGAGTACCTGCTGCACCACCTCGACGCCGGTACCGGCGAACGCGGCCCGGTGGACCTGGCCGGCGCCGGGCAGATCACGATCGTCGGCGACCGCTGGGGGGCGCTGACGACGGCCCTGGCCGCGTACCGTCCCACGCAGATCACCGACTCCTCGCTGGCCCGCGCCGCGACCGAGGCGAACCTGGACCGGGCCGGGATCGGCACCTCCAAGTCCACGGTGACCCTGCTGACCACGCAGGACGCGCCGCCCGAGCGGATCGACGTGCTCCTCGTACGGGTTCCCAAGAGCCTGGCGCTGCTGGAGGACCAGCTGTACCGGCTGGCCCCACACGTGCACGCGGGCACGGTGATCGTCGGCACCGGCATGGTCAAGGAGATCCACACCTCGACCCTGCGCCTCTTCGAGAAGATCCTCGGGCCGACACGGACCTCGCTCGCGGAGAAGAAGGCCCGGCTGATCTTCTGCACCCCGCAGGCGGCCGCCGGCGCCGGGACCACCCCGTGGCCGGTGACGTACACCGTTGACGAGGACGGCGGCTCGGGGGCCGGGCTCACGGTGGTGAACCACGCCGGGATCTTCTGCGCCGACCGTCTGGACGTGGGCACCCGCTTCTTCCTCCAGAGCATCCCGACCAACACCGACGGAGCCCGGGTCGTGGACCTGGGCTGCGGCAACGGCGTCGTCGGCACGGCCGTGCAGGTCGCCGACCCGGACGCCGAGGTCGTCTTCACCGACGAGTCGTACCAGGCCGTCGCCTCGGCTCGGGCCACGTACGAGGCCAACGTCCGCCCGGGCCGGCGGACGGCGGAGTTCCTCGTCGGCGACGGGGTGGCCATGCTGCCGCCCTCCTCGGTGGACCTGATCCTGAACAACCCGCCGTTCCACTCCCACCAGGCGACGACGGACGCGACGGCCCTGCGCATGTTCGCGCAGTCGCGCAAGGCGCTGCGCACGGGCGGGGAGCTGTGGGTGGTCGCCAACCGGCACATGGGCTACCACACGCATCTGCGCCGCCTCTTCGGCAACAGTGAAGTCGTCGCGAGCGAGCCGAAGTTCGTGGTGCTGCGGGCGGTCAAGCGCGAGGCGCTGCCCCGCCCCATGTGACCTGCCGGTACACCCGCCGGTAGGTCCTACACTCGGCCGCGTGAGCACCGAGGCGCAGACGGACGGCAGGGCGGACGGCACCGCGGACGAGACCGCGGACGGCACTCCGGACGGCGGTGGCGGCCGGCCGCGCTACCGCCGGGAGGACGTGGCCCGGGCGGCGGGGGTCAAGGTGCGCAACCTGCGCTACTACCAGGAGCGCGGGCTGCTCCCGCCGCCGCGCCGGGAGGGCCGGATCGCCTGGTACTCCGAGGACCACCTGACCCGGCTGCGGCTGATCAGCGACCTGCTGGGGCGCGGGTACACCGTCAACGGCATCGGCGAGCTGCTCGCCGCCTGGGAACAGGGCGGCGGGCTGTCCCAACTGCTGGGCCTGGAGCGGGAGATGACCCGGGACTGGGTGCAGGAGGAGCCGGTGACCATGACCCGGGCCGAGCTGCGCGAGCTGTTCGGACCGGGGGCGACCGCCGAGCACACCCGGCGGGCGGCCGAGCTGGGCTACGTACGCCTCGACGGGGACCGGGTCACGTACCCGAGCCGGCGGCTGCTGGAGGCGACGGTGACGCTGGTGCGCCAGGGGGTGCCGCTCGGGGAGATCCTCGACGCCGCCGACTTCGTGCAGGGCCGGGCGGCGGCGCTGGCGGACCGGTTCGTGGCGTTGTTCCGGCGGCACGTGATCGGCCCGGAGGGGCTGGGGCTGCTTTCGGCCAGCCAGCTGGATCATGTCCGGGAGGCGGTGGCGGCGCTGCGGCCGGTGGCCGGCGAGGTGGTGGCCACGGAGTTCGCGCGGGCGATGGGGCGCCGGGTGGAGGCGGAGGTCGCCGAACTGCTGCGTACGGAGCAGTAGGAGTCGGCCTAAAGGGTGCGCTCGCACAACCTTGCCAACCACCATTGGCACTCTTACATTCAACTCGTCGGTAACAAAGGTGCACAGCCGAGATAAGGGACCATCTCATGGCAGTCTCACCGAACTTATCCGGATCCGAACCGCCCGGCGACGAAGACCTCGCCAGAGACGGGGGCCGGGTCCGCTGGCGCCGGTTCGTCCTCCTGACGGCGCCCGCCGTGGCCGTGACCGCCGGCCTCGGCATCGCCCTCGCGCAGGGCGCGCTCGCCGCCTCGTTCGCGGTGTCGGGCCAGCAGTTCAAGGTGTCGGCGCAGAGCCTGGAGGGCGAGGGCTTCGCCCAGTACGGCAGCGTCGACGTCAACGCCCGCCAGGAGCTGATCCCGGTGGCGGTCACCGCCATCAGGGAGGCCAAGCTGCACAGCCTCTGCCAGTCCGTGGTCACCAGTCTCCCGGTGATCGGGGACATCTCGCTCAGTCTGACCGCCGGCCAGAAGGCGCCCGTCGAGGCCTCGAACCTGTTCGTGGACGCGACGCAGCTCGCCGGTGACGCCGAGTTCACGAACATCGAGATCGGGCGCGACGCGTCCACCCTCGACAAGGGCCCGGCGGAGGCGCAGGGCATGCAGGACCTGTTCGCCCAGCAGGCGGACAAGGTCAGCATCAGCAGTCTCCAGCAGACGGCGTGGGCGACCAACGCCGGCACCTTCAAGCTGTCCGGGCTGAAGATGGACATAAGCAAGGGCAAGAAGGAATGCTTCTGAGCCGCTGGCGGCGGTGGCGGCGCGGGCGGCCCTTCTGGGGCGGGCTCTTCGCCGTCCTGGCCGGGGTCTGGATCAGCGTGCTGCCGCTGGCCCCGCTGAAGATCATGCTCCAGCAGGGGGTGGCGGGCATCCCGTCCGTCCTGATGGGCCTGGTCATGATCGTCCTCGGTCTCACCGCCTGGTTCTCCCCCGCACAGCGCACCCTCGCCGGGATCCTCACCACGCTCGTCGCCACCGCCGCGCTGGTCCTGTCGAACCTCGGCGGGTTCCTGATCGGCACCCTGCTCGGCATCCTCGGCGGCGGGCTGATGTTCGCCTGGCAGCCGTACGCCGCCCCGCGCACCGGGGGCTCCGCCGCCCCCTCCCGGCCGTCCCCCGCCGGCAATCCCCCCACTCCGCACCCCGATCCCCAAGGAGCTCAGCCATGAGCCGTACGCGTACCGCGCTCGCCCTCGGGATGGCCGCCGCGGCCGCCCTCACGGTGGCCTCGGCCTCCGCCACCGCCGCGCCGTTACCGCTGGCCGGGTCGACGACCGTCACCCCGGCCGGGCACGCCTTCAAGGCCACCCTCAGCGGGAAGGCCACCCTCAAGGCCGGATCGGTCACGGTGACGTGCACGGTCTCGGTGTCCACCGGCACCGTGCCGGCCGCCCCCGGCAACCAGAACCCGGCCGGTCCGGTCTCCTCGCCCATCTCGCCCCCGACCTACAGCTCCTGTACGTCCAGCATGCCGGGCGTGACCCCGACGGTCACGACCAGCGGCTCCTGGGCGGTGTCCATGCAGAACGGCTCCCCCGTCACCGCGACCATGACGGTGCCGGCGGGCGGACTCGTCGTCCACACCACCGGCCTGGCCACCTGCACCGTCACCGCCGCGCCCGCCGGCCCGGCGAGCGTCCCGGGCACCTGGACCAACGGGGCCCCGTCGAGCCTGACCTTCGGCAACGCGACCGTTCCCGTCACCGTCACCGGCGGATTCGGCTGCCCGACGAGCGCGACCACGTCCACCTTCAACGCCGTCTACAAGGTCACCGACACCACCGACCCCGCCCAGCAGATCACCGTCACCCCCTGACGGCCCCGGCGCGACGCCCCGCCCCCCCGGGCCGGCCCGGGGGGCGGGGAAAACGTGTTGCGGGCACCCGCGGGCGCGGGTGAAGCTCGGCCCATGTCACAGAGCCACCGGCAAGAGACCACCGACCAGCGGGAATCCGCGGACCCCCGGCACCGGCGCGGGGTCGCCGACCTGTTCTCCGGCGGGCGCCTCGTCGCCATCCCGCGCAGGGCCGCCCGGCGCGAGCAGCTGCTGGAGCACCTCAGCGAGACCCTGTTCGCGGTGGACCGGGAGTACTCCGAGCCCGAGGTGAACGACGCGCTGCGGACCGTCCACGAGGACTGTTCCGCCCTGCGCCGCTACCTGATCACCTCGGGCCGGCTCACCCGCACCCGGGACGGCAGCAGCTACCGGCGGGCCGTGACCACCCGGTAGTGGGTCGTCAGCCGGCCGTCCTCCCCCAGCACGTGGAAGGCGACGGCCGGCGGCTCGTCGAGGTGGACGTGGTGGGCGGGGTCCGCCTGCGCCTCCCACGGGAGCCGGAGCGTGGACACCACCCCGGGCGCCACGAGCAGCGGCCGGCCCGCGAAGGTGGTCGCCGCCGCGGTGTGGGCGTGCCCGCACAGGAAGGCGCGCAGGTGGGGGTGGCGCAGAGCCAGCGCCTCCAGGCGCTCCTCGCCGAACTGCCTGATGCCGTCCACGTACGGGGTGTGCAGCTCGACCGGCGGGTGGTGGAAGGCCACCAGCACCGGCACGTCCCGCGGGGTGCCGGCCAGGACGCCGTCGAGCCAGGCGAGGGTGGAGTCCGCCAGGTACCCCTGGTCCTCGCCGGGGACGGAGGAGTCGCACACCGCCAGGACGAAGCCCTCGCCGCGCAGCACCTGGTCGACGGGGGCGGCGGAGGGCTCGTCCTCACCCAGCAGGACCCGGCGGAAGGCGAGGCGCTCGTCGTGGTTGCCGGGACAGATCACCACCGGGTGCCGGGAGGCGAGCAGCCCGCGGGCCTCCTCGTACTCCTCGGGCCTGCCGTGATCGGCTATGTCCCCGCTGACCAGGACCGCCGCGAGCCCGTACGGGAGGCCGTCGAGGTACTCCATCACCGCGCGGGTGCGTTCGGCGGCCCGGCGGCCCCCGTCGAGGTGGACGTCACTGAGCTGCGCGATCACGATCACGGGCGGTGGCTCCTTCGTCGCCGGTACGGACCGGTCCCGGCCGGGCAGGCGACGATCGGTCACCGTGGCGTCGGGGGCGGTGCCTTCAATCTAACCGACGTGATCTTCGGCGGGCGAGGACCGGCGGCGAGCCCCCTGGTCGCCGGCGGACGGCACACCTCCGGTTGCGCGGAGCCCGGCCATGGGGTTCGTTCGAAGGGGGTGCCCGGGACGGGGTGAGCCACCGTGATCTTCACCGACCGTACGGACGCGGGACGGCGTCTCGCGGACGCGCTGCGTCACCTGCGGGGACGGGATCCCGTCGTGCTCGGGCTGCCGCGCGGCGGGGTGCCCGTGGCGCGTGAGGTGGCGCGGGCGCTGGACGCCGCCCTGGACGTCATCGTGGTGCGCAAGCTCGGGGTCCCGCACCACCGGGAGCTCGGGTTCGGCGCCATCGGCGAGGGCGGGGTGCGGATCATCAACGAGGACGTCGTCGGCCTCAGCCGCGCCTCCGCGCAGGAGCTCGCCGCGGTCGAGCGGGCCGAGGAGGCGGAACTGGAGCGCCGGGCGCGGCGGTTCCGCGAAGGGCGCCCGCGGGTACCGCTCGACGGCCGGACGGTGGTCGTGGTCGACGACGGGATCGCGACCGGTGCCACGGCGGCGGCCGCCTGCGAGATCGCCCGCGCGTCGGGCGCGGTGCGGGTCGTGCTGGCCGTGCCGGTGGCGCCGCCGGACGCGGTCGCCCGGCTGCGGGGGCCGGCGGACGAGGTGGTGTGCCTCTCGTCGCCGCCCGCCTTCCGCGCCGTCGGCGAGTGGTACCGGGACTTCACGCAGACGCCGGACGAGGAGGTGGTCGCCGTACTCGCCGAGGCGGCGGCCCGCGCGCAGCCGGAAACCGGGTGAGGGGCGCGCGGTCTCGTGATGGGATGGCCACGTCAAGATCGTCGAGGCCCGGTTTTCGCCGCCAGAGGAGTTCCGATGCACCTGCCCGCAGCCGTCCCCGCCCGCGCCTTCCGCCCGGGGGCGGCGGCATGAGCCGGGGCGTCCTGGTCACCGGCGCGTCCCGCGGCATCGGACGGGCCGTCGCCGCGGCGTTCGCCCGGCAGGGCGACCGCGTCGCCGTCCACTGTTCGACCCGGCACGCCGACGCCGAGCAGACCCTGGCGTCGCTGGAGGGCGAGGGCCACGTCCTGGTCGAGGGCGACCTCGCCGATCCGGCCCGCGTGGAGGCCCTGGCCGCGGAGGCCGCCGAAGCGCTCGGCGCGGTGGACGTGCTGGTCAACAACGCCGCCGCCATGGTCCGGCACCCGCTGCCGTCCACCTCGTACGCCGAGTGGCAGGAGGCCTGGCAGCGCACGGCCTCGGTGAACCTCTTCGGCGCCGCCAACCTCAGCTACTGCGTGGCCCGCCGGATGATCGACGGGGGGCGCGGCGGGCACATCGTGAACGTCGGCTCGCGCGGAGCGTTCCGGGGCGAGCCCGACCATCCGGCGTACGGCGCCACCAAGGCCGCCCTGCACGCCTTCGGCCAGTCCTTGGCCGTCTCCCTCGCTCCGCACGGGATAGCGGTGGCCTCGGTGGCACCGGGGTTCGTCGCCACCGAACGGGTCTCGGACCGGCTCGCCGGCGCGGAGGGCGAGGGGATCCGCGCCCAGAGCCCCTTCGGCAGGGTCGCGGCACCGGAGGAGATCGCCGCGGCCGTGCTGTACCTGGCGTCCCCGGCGGCGGTCTGGAGCTCGGGCACGGTGCTGGACGCCAACGGCGCCTCGTACCTGCGCACGTAGGCCTGCGGGCCGGCGCCCGGGTCCGTGGGCCTGCGGGTCGGCTACCGCGTACGAAGTCCTCAGGTCGGTCGACCGCGTACGAAGGCCTCAGGTCGGTCGACCGCGTAAGTGGGCCTGCGGCCCGGCTGCCGCGTACAAGGTCTGCGCGTCGGGCGATCGCATACCTGGCCTGCGGGCCCGGAGACCGCGTACATGGGCATGCGGCCCAGCTGCCGCCTACGTGGGCATGGGGGTCAGGCGGCCGCGTACATGGGCCTGTGGGTCGGGCAGCCGCATACGTGGGCATGGGGGTCAGGCAGCCGGACGTACATGGGCATGCGGCCCGACTGCCGCGTACATGGGCCTGCCGGGCCCGGAGACCGCGTACATGGCATGCGGCCCGGCTGCCGCGTACGACGGCCTGCGCGTCGGGCGACCGCGTGCCTGGGCCTGCGGCCCGGCGGCCGCCTACGTGGGCCAGCGCACCCGGCGACCGGTGCGTGGGCCTGCGGGCCCGGAGACCGGTGCCTGGCGTGGGGGCCCGGCGACCGCGTACCTGGGCCTGCCGGCCCGGCGTCCGCGTACGTGGGCTGCGGGCCGGCGGCCGCGTACAAGGCCTGCGGGTCAGGGGGGCCGTGTCGGGTCGCCGGGGTCAGCCCCGGTAGGCCTCCAGTAGGCGCAGCCAGACCTCGCTGACGGTCGGGAAGGCGGGCACCGCGTGCCACAGCCGGTCGAGCGGGACCTCGCCGACGACGGCGACGGTCGCCGCGTGCAGCAGTTCGGCGGCGCCCGGCCCCACGAAGGTGGCGCCCAGCAGCACCTGCCGGTCCAGGTCGACCACCATCCGCGCCCGGCCCCGGTAGCCGTCGGCGTACAGACCGGCGCCGGAGACCTTGCCGAGGTCGTAGTCGACGGCGCGGACCCGGTGGCCGGCCCGCTCCGCCTCGGCCAGGGTGAGGCCGACCGCCGCCGCCTCCGGATCGGTGAAGACGGCCTGCGTCAGGGCCTCGGTGTCGGCGGTGGCCGCGTGCGCGCCCCACCGGCCGGTGTCGGGGGCCGGGGCGCCCGGGCCGGCCGCCCGGGCGGCGATGGCGGCGCCCGCGATGCGGGCCTGGTACTTGCCCTGGTGGGTGAGGAGCGCGCGGTGGTTGACGTCCCCGACGGCGTACAGCCAGTCGTGGCCGGGGACCCGGCAGCTCTCGTCGACCCCGATCCAGTCGCCGGGGGTCAGCCCCACCGTGTCCAGCCCGATGTCCTCGGTGCGGGGCGCGCGGCCGGTCGCCATCAGCAGCTCGTCGCCCTCCAGCAGCTCGCCGCCCTCCAGGACCACCGTGACCGGGCCGGTCGGCCCGTCCCGTACGACCGCCTCGACCGCCACCCCGGTACGCACCACCGCGCCCGCCTCGGTCAGCGCCTCGGCGACGAGCTCGCCGGCGAAGGGCTCCATCCTGGGGAGCAGCCCGGCGCCCCGCACGAGGACGGTGACCCGGGAGCCGAGGGCCTGCCAGGCGGTGGCCATCTCGGCGGCCACCACGGAGCCGCCGACGATCAGCAGCCGGCCGGGCACCTGCCGGGCGGAGGTGGCCTCACGGCTGGTCCACGGGCCCGCCCCGGCGAGCCCGGGGAGGTCCGGGACCACGGCCCGGGTGCCGGTGGCGACGACCACGGCGTAGCGGGCCGACAGGACATGGTGGACGCCCTCGGGGCTGGTGACGGCGACCTTGCGGGTGCCGTAGAGGCGGCCGTGGCCCCGGTAGAGGTGGGCGCCGATGGAGTCGAGCCAGTCGGCCTGGCCGTCGTCCTTCCAGTGGCCCGTCCAGTAGTCGCGGTGCGCGAAGACCGCCTCGGCGTCGAGCGGCCCCCGGACGGAGTCCGCGAGCCCGGGAACGCGGCGGGCGTCGGCGCGGGCCAGCACCGGGCGCAGCAGGGCCTTGCTGGGGATGCAGGCCCAGTACGAGCATTCCCCGCCGACGAGCTCGCTCTCCACCAGGGCGGTGGTCAGCCCGGCGGCGCGGGTCCGGTCGACGACGTTCTCGCCGGCCGGGCCCCCGCCGAGCACCACGACGTCGTACTCCACGGCTTCGGTCATGCGGTCCAGTGTCACCGCTGTGCCGGGGCCGTGTCCGGCAATCTCAGGCCTCCGGCGTGCCGGGGGCCTCTCCGGGCTCCTGGGAGGCGGCTCCCGGCTCCTGGGAGGCGGCAATCTTCGCGCGGACCGCGTCCATGTCGAGCGCGCGGGCCTGCCCGATGAGGTCGGTCAGCGCGGCCTCCGGCAGCGCTCCGGGCTGCGCGAAGACGGCCACCTGGTCCCGGACGATCATCAGCGTCGGGATCGAGGTGATCTGGAAGGCAGCGGCCAGCTCCTGCTCTGCCTCGGTGTCCACCTTGGCGAAGACCAGATCGGGATTGGCCTGCGCGGCCTTCTCGTAGACGGGCGCGAACTGCAGGCAGGGCCGGCACCAGCCCGCCCAGAAGTCGATCAGCACGAACGGGTTCTCGCTGACCGTGCGGTCGAAGTTCTCCTTGGTGAGCTCCACGGTAGCCACGGTGTCCGGACCTCCTCGTTGCGGGTGTCCTGCTGGAACGAACGGGCGGCCCGGAGCATTCCGGACCCCTGCCGGACGGGTGAGGCCGCCCCTGGGTCGTGCCGTCAAAGTCCTAGAAGGGGTGGACGGGCGGGGTGGTGCGGGCGGTGGTCCAGCGCAGCTCGGTGAAGGCGTCCAGGTTGGCCTCGCCTCCGAACCGGGCCCCCGTACCGGAGGCGCCCACCCCTCCGAAGGGGGCCACCGCCTCGTCGTTCACGGTCTGGTCGTTGACGTGCGCGATCCCCGTCGGGATGCGCCGCGCCAGCTCCAGGCCGCGGGCCGCGTCGGCGGTGACGATGCCGAGGGAGAGCCCGTACGGGCCCGCCGAGGCCAGCTCCACCGCCTCGTCCTCGGTCGCGAAGGAGCGTACGGGGGCCACGGGGCCGAAGACCTCCTCGGCGTAGGCGGGGGTGTCGTCGGCCACGCCGGCCAGCACCGTCGGCCGGTAGAAGAGGTCCCGGTGGGTGCCGCCCGCGAGGAGCTTGGCGCCCCGTTCGAGGCTGGCCTCCACCAGGCCGTGGACCCGCTCCAGCTGGGTCCGGTCGAGCAGCGGGCCCAGGTGCACGCGCTCGCGGAAGGGGTCGCCGACCGCGAGGGCCTCCGCGCGGGCGGCGAGCCGCTCGACGTACTCGTCGTACAGCGAGGTGTGGACGAGGTGGCGCCCGGCGGTCATGCAGATCTGGCCCTGGTGGAAGAAGGAGCCCCAGGAGGCCTGCGCGACGGCGGCCTCGACGTCGGCGTCGGGGAGCACGACCAGGGCCGAGTTGCCGCCCAACTCCAGGTGCGCCCGCTTGAGGTGACGGCCCGCCAGTTCGGCGACGGCCCGGCCGGCGGCGGTGGACCCGGTGAAGGAGACCACGCGCACGCGCGGGTCGGCGACCACCGCGGCGCCCGTCCCGGCCCCGCCGGGCAGGACGTGCAGCAGCCCGGCCGGCAGTCCGGCCGCGGCGAAGACGGCGGCCAGGGCGAGGCCGCCGCTGACGGCGGTGCGGCGGTCCGGCTTGAGGAGGACCGCGTTGCCGAGCGCGAGGGCGGGGGCGACGGAGCGGATGGAGAGGATCAGCGGGGCGTTGAACGGGGCGACCACCCCGGCCACCCCCGCCGGGACGCGGCGGGTGAAGGAGAGCCGCGGCGCCTCGCTCTGCAGCACCTGCCCGGCCGGGCGCGACGCCAGCGCGGCGGCCTCGTAGCACTCCTGGGCGGCGACGTGCAGCTCGAAGTCCGCCTTGCCGGGTACCGAGCCCGACTCCCGGACGAGCCACTCCCGCAGCTCGTCCGCGTGCGCCGCGAACAGGTCCCCGGCCCGGCGCAGGACGGCAGCCCGATCCGGGTGGGTGGCCCGCGCCCAGTCGCGCTGCGCCGCCTGGGCCCGTACGGCGGCCTCGGCGACGTCGGCGGGGGCGGCGAGGTCGAGGGTGGCGAGGGTACGGCCGGTCGCGGGTTCGAGGACCGGGGCCGTGCCGCCGGTGAGGGTGGGTCCGTCCTGCCAGAGTGTCGGATCGAGCAGCGGCATGGCGGCGGGGCCTCCGGGTGGGGAAGGGCGGGCGGGGCGGGGGGGCGGCAGGCGCCATCGTGCCAGACCGGGGGCGTCATCTCTGTTCAGTTATTGGGCAGTTGAGGGGACCCCGTGACCGGAAATGATCGACGGGGTCCATGGCGGCCTGCCTCGTCAGCGCGCGAGGGCCGGCGCGATGCCCTGGCCGACGCCGCCCGCCACGCCCGGTCCCGTCAGCGCTCGAGGACCAGCGCGATGCCCTGGCCGACGCCGATGCACAGCGCCGCCATGCCGGTGCCCGAGCCAGCCGCCGCCAGCTGGTGCGCCACCGACCCCGCCAGCCGCGCGCCCGACGCCCCGAGGGGGTGGCCGATGGCGATGGCGCCGCCGCGCGGGTTGACCACGGTGGGGTCCAGCTCCGGCCAGGCGGCGAGACAGCCCAACGCCTGCGCCGCGAAGGCCTCGTTGAGCTCGAAGGCGGTCAGGTCCGCGAGGGTGCGGCCCGCCTTGGCGAGGGCCCGCTGCACGGCGTCGACGGGGCCGAGGCCGAAGAGCTGCGGCTCGATGCCGGTGACGGCGGAGGCGCTGATCCGGGCGAGCGGCTCGCGGCCCGTCGCGGCCAGACCCTCCTCGTCGGTGAGGAGCAGGGCGGCGGCGCCGTCGTTGAGGGGGGAGGCGTTGGCGGCCGTCACCGTGCCCGACCCGTCCGTCCGGAAGGCCGGCTTGAGCTTGGCGAGCGCCTCGGGGGTGGAGCCCTCCCGGATGCACTCGTCGCGGGCGAGCTCGATGCCGGGGTAGGGGACGACCTCGTCGTCGTACTGCCCGGCGGCCCAGGCGGCCGCGGCCTTGCGGTGGCTCTCCAGGGCGAAGGCGTCCTGCGCCTCACGGGTGATGCCGTGCTTCTCGGCGACGAGTTCGGCGCCCTCGCCGAGGGAGGCGGTCCAATCGGCGGGCATGCGGGGGTTGGTCATCCGCCAGCCGAGGGTGGTGGACCACATCTGCTGGTGCCCGGCGGGGAAGGCGCGCTCGGGCTTCTGCACCACCCAGGGGGCGCGGGTCATCGACTCGACGCCGCCGGCGATGGCGACGGAGGCGTCACCGAGGGCGATCGCACGGGCCGCCTGGATCACGGCTTCGAGGCCGGATCCGCAGAGGCGGTTGACGGTCACGCCGGGCACCGTCACCGGGAGGCCGGCCAGCAGCACCGCCATGCGGGCGACGTCGCGGTTGTCCTCGCCCGCGCCGTTGGCGTCACCGAAGACGACGTCGTCGATGCGGGCGGGGTCGAGGTCGGGCGTACGGTCCACGAGCGCGCGCACGACGTGCGCGGCGAGGTCGTCGGGGCGGACCCCGGCCAGGGCGCCGCCGAACTTGCCGATGGGGGTGCGGACGGCGTCGACGACGTAGACGTCGCGGACGGGGCGGATGCTCATGGGGGCTCTCCTGGGCGGCTCCGTGCGGTTCGGCGGCGGCCGGTGCCGGTGTGGGGCACCGGGACACCACCGGGCGCGCCCGGTGGGGCGCGCCCGCAGTTTCCGCTGCGGGGTCGGGGGGTGTCAACGGTGACCTTGCCGTTGCCCTGGCCGGGCGGGGTGCGGGCGCCCCGGCGGGCCGGTGTCGCCGTGACCGAGCGAGGGCCGTTGCCCTGGCAGGGCGGGGTGCGGGTGCCGGGTCCCGGTGAGGCCGTTGCCCGGGCCGGGCGGGGCGGGACCGCGGGTGTGAGGCCGTTGTCCTGGCCGGGCGGGGTGCGGTGCCCCGGTGGGGGCCGTTGCCCTTGCGCGGGGGCTGTGGGCGGGGTGCTGTGGGCCGGGGACGGGGGCGGGGTGGGGTGTCGTCCGGGACGGGCTTCGATGTTCGGCGCCTGTTCCGGGTCCGGCTGGTGTGCGGTACCGCGCGCCGAATTCATCTCGTTTTAGTCCCGGACGACACCCCACCCCGCCCCCGCCCCCTCCGTTGAGTGCCCGAGTCCCCTGCGGTGAGTGCTCTCGCCCCCCCGCCTGGCCGGCACAACCCAGCCCCGCCGGCGTTTGAGGCGCGGGGTCTGGGGCGGAGCCCCAGGTTTCTTCAGCCCCGCCGGCGTTTGAGGCGCGGGGCCGGGCAGGGGCGCGGGGTCAGGTCGAGTCGCGCGGCAGCGCCACGGCCGCCAGCAGATCCCGCCGCTCCCCGATCTCCGAAGGATCCCGTACCGCCCCGTCCACCAGTCCCGCCAGCCACTCCCCCGCCGGCAGCTCGATCCGCACCGTGCTCAGCCTCGGCCGCAGCAGCCGTCCGAGGAGCAGGTCGTCGGCGCCGATGACGGCCACGTCCCCCGGGATCCGCAGCCCCGCGTCCTGAAGGGCCCGCATCAGCAGCATGGCGTACTCGTCGTTGTAGGCGAACACCGCGTCCAGCCCCAGCGACCCCCACCGCGCCGCCAGCGCGGCGGCCGACTCCTCGGTGTAGGCCATCGGCAGCGGCCGGACCCGCGCCCCCGGCACCGACTCGGCGCCCGCCAGGCGGGGTGCCGAGAACAGCTCCAGGCCCGGCTCCCGGGGGACGACCACGCCGATCCGGTGGCGGCCGCGTTCCACGAGGTGCGCGGCGGCCCGCGCACCGACCTCCGCCTGGTCCATCACCAGCGCGTGCGCGCCCGGAACCGCGCGCGGCCCCATCGTGATCACCGCCCGCGCACCGGCCCGTCTGAGGGTGGCGACGTTCTGCGGGGAGAGGGTGATCTCCCCGAGGGAGATCACCGCCACGGGCCGCAGCTCGGCCCAGGCCCGGGTGGCTTCGTCGCCGCCGAGGCCGAGGCTGCCGTACTGGACCACGGTGTAGTCCAGCCGGCGCAGGGCCCATTGGAGTTCGTTGAGGAAATGGCTGTAGAGCGGCCCGGCCGGCACGTGCGAGGTGGGGAGCAGCACGATCCGGGTGTGGCCGGCGCGCAGGCTCCGGGCGGCGGCGTGCGGGACGTAGCCCAGCTCCTCGGCGGCCTCGCGGACCCTGCGCCGCGTCGGCTCGCTGATGCGTACGGCCTCCGCGTTGTTGAGGACGTACGAGACCGTCGCGCGCGAGACGCCCGCGAGCCGGGCGACGTCGGCGCTGGTCGGGGGCGTCGGCCTGGTCCGCCGGCTCGTCGGGTTCTCTGAGTCAGACATGGCCGTGGCATCTTTCCATCCCGATGCCGCACGGGGGCTGGCGGTTGGCCGGAAACGGGTGCTACACAGTGCTTACTCGTTTCACTAACACGTGTAACTCCTGCTTGCCCGACGTGCCGCCGCCCCTGCGCCACGGGGCGGTACGCACCCCTCCACCCTGCCCAGGAGGGCACCATGGCTCTTTCCTCCCGCGGCGCCGGCACCACCGCCGCCCCCTCCGACAGACCCGCTCCGGGGCGCGGCCTGCTGCCGTTGCTGCTCGTCGGCAACACCGCGATGTACGCCCTCTACATCGGCGTCGCCGGCATCCTGCTCGCGCTCCAGGTCGAGCGCGTGGACCCGGCCGCCAAGGTCGCCAACTTCGGCCTGATCGCGGGTGTTTCAGCCGTCTTCGCGACGGTCTTCAACCCCGTCGCCGGCGCCCTGTCCGACCGCACCGGCCGGCGCGATCCGTGGATCCTCGGCGGCGGGCTCGCCGCGGTGCCGGCGATGCTGCTGCTCGGCCTCGCCGACACGATCCTGCTGATCACCCTCGCCTGGTGCCTCGGGCAGGCCGTGATGAACGTCTACCAGGCCGCCCTCACCTCCGTCGTCCCGGACCGGGTGCCGGTGAGCGCCCGCGGCAAGGCCTCGGCCGCCGTCGGCCTGGGCCTGCCCTTCGGCTCCGTCCTCGGGGCCCTGGCCGGCGCTGCGTTCTCCGAGGACTTCCGCACCGGCTACCTCGTTTTCGGCGTGATCGTGGCGGGCGCGGCGGTCCTGTTCACCGCCTGCACGCGAGAGGACCGGCTCCCGGCGCGTGCGCCGCTGCCCGTCCGCGCACAGCTGGCCGCCTTCGCGAGCGCCCTGCGCGACCACGACTTCCGCTGGGCGTTCATCGGGCGGGCGCTGCTCGTCCTCGGCTATTTCGCGGTGAGTGGCTACCAGTTGTACATCCTCCAGGACCACACCGTGCTGCCCGCGGGAATGAGGGCGGAGGCGGCGGTGGCCGTGCTGATGCCGCTGACGAGCGTGGCGATGGTGCTCTCCACGGTGGTGGGCGGCTGGCTGTCGGACCGGCTCGACCGGCGCAAGCTGTTCGTGGGTGCCTCGGCCCTGCTGTCGGCGGTCGCGCTCGTGATCCCGGCCGTGTCGGCGAGCTGGGCCGCGATGCTCGTCTTCGCCGTGGTCAACGGGCTCGCGTTCGGCTGCTACATGGCCGTGGACACGGCGCTGGTGACGATGGTCCTTCCCGCGGCGGAGGACGCGGCACGGGACATGGGTGTTCTGAACATCGCGAACGCCGGGCCGCAGATCGTCGCACCGTTCGTCGCGTCCGTGGTCGTGTCGGCGAGCGGCGGGTACACCGCGCTGTTCGTCGTCGCCGCCCTGCTGGCAGTGGCGGGCGCACTGGCGGTACGGCCCGTCCGGGGCGTGCGGTAGGGGCTCCGGACGGCGGCCACGACGAGAAGCGCCCGGCGATCTGCCGCGCCCGGCCCTGCCCCGTCACCCTTGCGGGCGGGCCGGGTCAGCCGAACCAGACCACCAGGCGGACGTTCTCGTCGCCGTACTCGGCCGCCAGCGCGCGCATCGACGCCCACACCGGGCCCCAAGGACCGTCCGGCGGAACGTACATGCCCGCCGTGAGGACCACCGGACGGTACACGGCCCCGTTCAGGTGGACCTCGCCCCCGGGCGGCCACTCGGACGGGAACAGGTACTCCCCGAAGAGCTCCTCCGCCGCCTCGAGCACCTCCTCCGGCAGGTAGACCGTGCCCTGCCACGCCAGTGCGCCGTCCGGCCCCGGCCGCCACTCGCCCAGCAGGCTCCCGTCGGGGCCGTCGCAGAGCGGTGCGTCCCAGTCGACCGCCGCGATCTCGGCCCACGTCGCGTACGAGTGGCCGTGGCTCAGTTCGTCACTGACCTTCGGAACCTCTTCGCAGGCGTCCTCCGGCCACCCCCGCTGGTCGAACAGCGGCCGGTCCACGCAGAGGCCGTCGGAATAGCCGAACAGGCACTCGCGGGCGTACCGGGCCTTCCAGAGGTCGAAGTCGAGCAGATCGACCTCCATCTCCCAGCCCCCGCCCGCGGTGTAGGTCTCGATCACTCCGTCGATGTGCGTCCCCATGAACGGTCATGCTAGGTCGTGACGGGTTGGCCGGAGTGGACCCACCTCTCAAACCCGCGCCCGGAAAAGCCAGATGAGCGACAGCGCCCCCCTTGCTAGGGTGCGCCGATGTCATCGATCAGGCAGTTCCAAGTCACCTTCGACTGTGCGGAACCCGAGCGCGTCGCCCGCTTCTGGTGCGAGGTGCTGGGGTACGTCGTACCGCCGCCCCCGAAGGGGTTCTCCACGTGGGACGCATACGAGCGCTCCCAGACGCCCGAGGACCGGGGTTCGTGGTTCGCGTGCGGCGATCCCTCCGGTGTGGGCCCGCGACTGCTCTTCCTGCGCGTTCCCGAGGGCAAGGTCGTCAAGAACCGGGTGCATCTCGACGTGCGGGTCGGCACCGGGCTCGTGGGGGCGGAGCGCCTGGCCGCGCTCGAGGCGGAATGCACGCGCCTGGTCGCGCTCGGCGCTGTACGCGTGCGGCTCCTGGTCGCCGACGGGGTCAACGAGTCCTGCATCGTGATGCAGGACGTCGAGGGCAACGAGTTCTGCCTCGACTGATGCTCGCGGTGACCACCTGGCGCGCTCGTTCCGCCCCGGAAAGGGCTCTACCGAGCACGGTGGGCGTGAGTTCGAGTGTGACGGCTCGGGCCGGATGATCTGTCCGCGGTCTGGGTATCAAGCCAAGGGTGACCGGCGAGCGAGGGGGCGGGCTTCGCATGGGGGCGGCCGACGAGCAGCACCTTGAGGACGGGGAAGACTGGCTGACGAAGGACGAAGTCCGGAAGATCTGGCCGCAGATCAGGCCGGGCAGCATCAGGGCCGTGGCGCGGTCCAACAGCGTACGCACCTCGGCTGCGCCCTCGCCGGACCTGACCCGCGAGCCGACCTACCACGCGGCCGACGTACGCCGCGTGGCCGAGCGGATCGCCCGGGGTGAGGCCGATGTCGCGTCCTGGCAGCGCGCCGACTTCGAGGCTGCGCGCAACGACGCCACACCCGACCCACCGGTTCGGCAGCCCGTCAATTGGGGACCCGAGAACGTGCCGGGGCTGATCCTGCTGGCCATCGTCGTGGGGCTGTTCTTCTGGGGCCTGACCTCTCCCGACCACCACCACGGCACAGTAATCTACTACGTTCGCTGAGTGGGTTGACCAGCAGCTGCTCTATGGATCTTGGTGGCGGTCAGCGGCCCGCCGTCGTCACCCTCGCAGGTGGTCGCTGCGCCGGTGCCGGCGGTGCGGGCGCACAGCATGCCGTCACTCGGCTCCCGGCTCGGGCCCGTCGGGCGGGGTTCTGGCCAAGGGCAGGCTTCAGAACGGCGGGCAGTCGCTGTAACCCCGCGGCTCGGGTGCCGGAGCGTCGGCGCGCGGGCTGCGCAGCAGGGTGACGGCCTCCTCGGCGCGGCCCAGCTCCAGCAGCAGCGGGGCGAGGTCCTGACGGTGGTCCAGGCGGTCCGCTTCCAGGAGGGCGGCGGCCTCCTCCAGGCGCCCGCAGCAGGCCAGCAGGTGGGCCAGGCCTTCCGTCGCGTACGGCGTTGCCCCCTCGGCGTGCGCGCGGGCCGCTTGCTCCACCTCGTCCAGCCGTCCGCACGCCGCCATGAGGGGGCCGCGGAGCCGGAACAGCTCCCGTTCCTCCCCTTCCCGGCGGGCCTTGAGGGCGTCCAGGTGGGCGAGGCCCTCCGCGGCCCGGCCTTCGGCGGCGAACAGCCCGCACAGTACGCCGAGGACGTGGTCGTCGGAGCTGTCGTGCGCCCGCAGCACCTCGATGGCCTCGGGGCCCCGGCCGTGCCGGGCGAGCAGCTGCGCGAGCAGGACCGGCGGCTGCGGCCACCGCTCGCGCTCCGCGTGCCGGCGGTAGGCCTCGACCGCGCCGGTCACGTCGCCCCGGGCCTCCAGCAGCTCCGCCAGTTCGGTCACCGCCTCCAGCCGGTCGCCGCCCGCCGCGTGGGCGCGGAGTTCGTCGATGCGGTCGTGCCGCGCCAGCAGTCCGGCCAGCGGGTCGCGGCCGTCGACCGGGGCGGAGCCGTACGTACGCAGCACCTCGACCGCCTCGTCGGTGCGGCCCTGGCGCTCGCGTACGGAGGCCAGGAGGGCCACGGCGTTGAACGGTCCCGCGCGGCGCACCTTGCACTCCGGGCTGCCGCACCGGGCGCACGGGTCCGTCGGCGCGATCCGGGCCGTCAGCAGTTCCGCGACCTCGTCGCCCCGGCCCAGGCCGACTGCCACGTCGGCCAGCGCCTCGGCGAGCTGCCCGTCCTCGATGTGCGGCAGCAGCAGCGCGTACGCCTCCTCGCCCCGGCCGTGGCGGTCCAGCAGCGGCGCCAGCTCGCGCAGTGCGGACCGTTCCCCGTCCCGGGTGAAGGGGCGCAGCAGGCTGATGGCCTCCTCGCCCCGGCCGGCCGCTTCCAGCACCCGGGCGGTCTCCTCGGCCGCGGTGACCCAGCCCGTCCCGACGTACGGGGCCAGGACAGCGAGGGCCTCATCCGTTTCGCCCCGCCGGGCGAGGTGCCGCGCCCAGGCGCGGGCGCAGAACCAGTCGCCGTCTTCCGCCAGGGCCTGCGCCCGTACGACGTCCGCGTGCCCGAGGGCGAGGAGGCGGTCGACCAGGGCGGGCGGGACGCATTCGTCGTGCGTGCGGGTCCGGCGGTCGAGCAGGGCAGCGTCCATGATCGGCACCCTAGCGGCGGAACCCGGAGGACCGTGCCTCAGCTGACGGCCGTGACCGTCAGCACCGCGACCGCGGCCATCGCCGCCTGGGTGTCGCGGATGGCCTGCCGGACGCTCGTGGCCGCCCACTGGCCTTCGGCGACCTCCGCCATCCGCGCGGTGACCCGCTTGCGTTCGCCGTCGGGGAAGGCCAGCGCGTGCAGCTTGGCGGCGTGGATCAGCGCGATGAGGCCGGCCGTCCGCGTATCGGGCTCCGCGCCGTCCAGTACGACGGCGCGGAGCCGGTCTCGCAGCTCGCGCTCGACCGTGCCGTCGGCCTCCGGGTAGCGGCGTACCGGGAACATGCCGAGCACCTTGCGCTTCTCCTCGGCGACCACGCCCCGCCGGCAGAGGACCTCCACGGCCGCCGCGACGGCCTTGGGCTGGTCGTGGGCCAGCCAGTCCGTCGCCCGGCGCCGGCCGCGCCCCCGCAGCCAGGTGGCCATCAGTGCCGCCCGGCCGTCGAGGAGCGGCTCCCCGGTCGGCGTCGTGTCCGTCACCTCGAGGCGCTCGCCGGTGACGGAGACCCGGCCCGCCAGGACCAGTTCGAGCAGAATGCCTCCCGCCACGGCCCAGCCGGCCGCCTGCCGCTGCTGTGCCGAGCCGGACTCGTCGTCCAGGGACAGCAGCACGATCTCCTCGGCCAGCGTGACCGCCATACCATTACCCCCGCGCGCTCGTTGATCAGCCTCTCGGCAGGAGGACGCTCCGCGTCCGGGAGAAGTTCCCGCCGCCCGCTCCGCGGCCCGTCCCGCCTCTGCTCACGGCGAGTCGATCTCGACCGGAATCCGAGGGGGAACGCGCGGTGCGGAGCCCGTGTGCGGCGCGGGAAGCGCCGGCCGAAGCACTAACCTCGCCCGCATGACGGCACTTTCGCATCACGGCAGCGGCCACGTCGCGCAGCCCGGCCGGGACGGGCTCACCGCCACCACCGAGGCCGATCCCGGCGCCATCGGCCCGGTCCGCACCGAGTACGCCCCCGACCCGGACGGGGACCCGGACCCGGGTGAGATCGTGTGGACCTGGGTCCCCTTCGAGGAGAACGACGGGCGCGGCAAGGACCGCCCGGTGCTGGTGGTCGCGCGTGAGGCGGGCGGGGCGACGCTGCTCGCCGTCCAGCTCTCCAGCAAGCGGCACGACGACGACCGGGAGTGGGTGCCGATCGGCTCCGGCCCCTGGGACGGCGCCGGACGGGAGTCCTGGGTGGACCTGGACCGGGTGCTGCGGGTGCACGAGTCGGGGATGCGGCGGGAGGCCTGCGCGCTGGATCCGGGCCGCTTCCGCCTGGTGGTGGACCGCCTGCGCGAGCGCTACGGCTGGCAGTAGTCCGCCGGCCGGCCGGTGGCGGCCCGCCCGCGGCAGCGGGTGGCCCAGCCGCCGGCCGTCGTCAGGCGCCGGCCGTCGGCCCGCAGGACCACGAGCGCGCCGCCTTCGAAGGCGATCCGGTCGCCGGCGAACAGGAAGAGCGGACCGGCCGGCTCGAACGCGTGGCCGTCGTCCGTCTCCAGGTGCCGAGCCAGGACCGCCCGCGGTACCGGCGTGGTTCCGTCGGCTGTCAGGCGCATGCCGCGATGCTCCCATGGCGGCCCCGTCCCCCGCGCGGGGGGCCGGGGACGCTGCCGCGGGCGAGGCGCGGTGCGCCGGCGGGCGCCGACGTTTTCCGCACCACCGCCCCCTCAGCAGTCGGCGAAGGCTGCGGCGAAGGCCTCGCGGGTGCGCGGGTCGCGGTCCAGGATGCCGAACACGACCCGTTCGAACGCCCCCGCGAAGCGGCCGGTCAGCAGCGCCCGGAAGGCCTGTGCCACCTGCGCCGGGTCGTTCTGGAACACCCCGCACCCCCAGGCGCCGAGCACCAGCCGCCCGTACCCGTGCAGGGCCGCCACCTCCAGGACCAGCTCGGCCCGGCGGCCCAGGGCGGCGGGGATCTCGTGCGCCCGGTCCGGCTCCTGGCGGCGGATCGTGCCCGCGTTCGGGGCCGGGGAGGTGAGGAACCCGGCCCGGAACGGGGTGTCCAGCAGTTCGCCCCGGTCGTCGCGGAACACCGGCACCCCGGGTGAGTGGATCACCCGGTCGGTGTAGAAGGTGCTCCTTCCCGCGCGGTGGACCGCGTAGTACTCCGGGGCCTCCAGGAGGGTCTCGTACAGGGCCGAGGCGCGGCACAGGGCCTCCTCCTGCGCCTTGGCCCCGCGTACGTACCCGCCCCCGGGATTGCGGGCCGAGGCGAAGTTCAGGACGGCGACCGGGCCCCCGTCCGCGAGGCGTCGCGCGGCGACCGTACTGCTCTCCCCCGTGACCTCGAAGACCGTCCGGTGTGTTCCCCCAACGGACGCTCCGTCTGGGATGACCCGGTTTGGTCCATATATTCTGGTTCCGGCCTTGGCATCCGCCAGGCCGGCGGCGAGGGAAACCCGCCGCCCCGACCGCGTCCGGTACCCCCCGGCCGCCGCGATCAGCGCATTGTCCCGCGCGATCTCCCGCAATCTGCTGCTCACGCCGCAATCCTGGGGCCAAAGCCGGGGCGCAGCAAAGGAATTAGCCCCCCGAGGAGGGGTAGGCACGGGTGAGATCACGGCCGACGACAGGAGACGAGGTTCCGGTGATGCCCGAGGACTCGCCCGCTCCATCCGCCCCCAGCGCCGAACACGACCCCTTGACCGAGGGGGCCGCCGAGGACCTGGTCCACGGCATCTGCTTCAAGACCGGTCCGCCCCGCCTTCTCGGCGCCGAGCTCGAATGGCTCGTCCTGGACGCCGAGCGGCCCTGGCTGCCGCTGTCCCCCGAGCGGCTGACCGCGGCCCACGCGGCCGCCGGCGCCCTGCCGCTGAACTCCCGGCTCACCGTCGAGCCCGGCGGCCAGCTGGAGCTCAGCTCGGCCCCCGCCGACTCGCTCACCGCCTGCCTCGACGGCCTGCAGTCCGACCTCACCGCCGTCCGCGGCGTCCTGCGCGGCCAGGGCCTCGTCCTGCACGGCCTCGGCCAGGACCCCCGCGGGCCGCTGCGCCGCCTGCTGGCCAGCCCGCGCTACGACGCGATGGAGGCCTACTTCGACCGTACCGGCCCGGCCGGGCGCGCCATGATGCGCAGCTCCGCCTCCGTGCAGGTCTGCGTGGACGCCGGCCACGAGGAGCCCGGCCCGCTGGGGTACGGCCGGCGCTGGCACCTCGCGCACCTGCTGGGCGCGGTCCTGGTGGCCGCCTTCGCCAACTCCCCCGGCCGTGACGGCCCGTACCGGGGCTGGCGGTGCGCCCGGCAGGGGATCTGGGGCGACATCGACCCCCGGAGGGCGCTCGCGCCGCCGCTGCACGCCGAGCCCCGGGCCGGCTGGGTCCGGCACGCGCTGGACACCGAGGTGATGTGCGTACGGTCCCCGGGAGACGGCCCCTGGGCCGTGCCGCGCGGGCTGAGCTTCCGCGACTGGCTGCGTACCGGCGGTGAGCGGCGGCCCACCGTCGAGGACCTGGAGTACCACCTGACCACGCTGTTCCCGCCGGTGCGGCCGCGCGGCCACCTGGAGCTGCGGATGATCGACGCGCAGCCGGGCGAGGACGGCTGGCTGGTCCCGGTGGCGGTCGTGCACGCGCTGTTCGACGACCCGGAGGCCTCGGAGACCGCCTACCGGGCGGTGAAGGCGCTGGCCGACGCGTACGGGCCGCGGTGCGCGCCGTGCAACCCCCTGTGGCGGTCCGCCGCCCGGTCCGGGCTTGACGACCCGGAGCTGCGCACGGCTGCCGCCGTGTGCTTCCGGGCGGCGGCCGAGGCGCTGCCGCGGCTGGGGGCGGGCAGGCACGTCCAGGACGCGGTCGCGGCCTTCGCCGACCGCTACGTGCTGCGCGGCCGCTGCCCGGCGGACGACGCCGAAGCCGGCATCGGAACCGGCGCAGCGACCACGACCGCGGCCACGGCCGAAGCCCCGACCGCAGCCGCAGCCGCAGAAGTCCGCGACACCGCCGACGCCGGGGAACACCGCCGGCGGCCGCCCGCCGCGAAGGGACCGCGCCCGTGACCACTGAGACCCACCCCGAGATCCACCCGGAGCTGCTGCGCGAGCGTGCCGTCGCCGCCCTGACCACCGCCCGGGCCCGTACCGCCGCGCTCACCGACGCGGTGAGCGACCGCGACCTGACCGCGCAGCACTCCCCCCTGATGTCCCCGCTGGTCTGGGACCTGGCGCACATCGGGAACCAGGAGGAGCTGTGGCTGCTGGGCCGCGTGGCCGGCGGGGAGTCCATGCGCCCTGAGATCAACTCCCTGTACGACGCCTTCGAGCATCCCCGCGCCGAACGGCCGAAGCTGCCCCTGCTCGGCCCGGAGGAGGCCCGCCGGTACGCGGCGGAGGTGCGCGGCCGTGTCTTCGCCCTGCTGGAGCGCACCCCGCTGGAGGGCACGGCCCTGCTCGACCATGGGTTCGCCTTCGGGATGATCGCCCAGCACGAACAGCAGCACGACGAAACGATGCTGATCACGCACCAGCTTCGGGTGGGTGCGCCGGTGCTGGCCGCGCCGGACCCGGACCCGCCCCAGGGACCTCCCCCGCCCGCGGCCGAAGTCCTCGTGCCGGGCGGCCCCTTCACCATGGGCACCTCCACCGAGCCCTGGGCGCTGGACAACGAACGGCCCGCGCACGTACGGGAGGTGGCCCCCTTCTGGATCGACACGGTGCCGGTGACCAATGCCGCCTACCAGGCCTTCATCGCGGACGGCGGCTACGGCGAGCCCCGCTGGTGGGCCGCCGAGGGGTGGGAGCAGATCAGGGCGCACGACATCGGGGCGCCGCTGTTCTGGCACCGGGAGGGCGGCCAGTGGCTGCGCCGCCGCTTCGGGGTGACCGAGCCGGTGCCCGATGAAGAACCGGTTCTGCATGTGAGCTGGTACGAGGCGGACGCGTACGCCCGCTGGGCGGGCCGGCGGCTGCCCACCGAGGCGGAATGGGAGAAGGCCGCCCGCCACGACCCGGCCGCCGGCCGCTCCCGCCGCTACCCCTGGGGCGATGCCGACCCCACCCCCGCCCACGCCAACCTGGGCCAGCGCCACCTGCGCCCCGCCCGGGCCGGCGGCTATCCCGCCGGGGCCTCCCCGCTCGGGGTGCGCCAGCTGATCGGCGACGTGTGGGAGTGGACGGCCTCGGACTTCCTGCCCTACCCGGGCTTCCGCGCCTTCCCGTACCGGGAGTACTCGGAGGTGTTCTTCGGCCCGGCGCACAAGGTGCTGCGCGGCGGCTCCTTCGCCGTGGACCCGGTGGCCTGCCGGGGCACCTTCCGCAACTGGGACCTGCCCGTGCGCCGGCAGATCTTCTCCGGCTTCCGCACCGCGAGGGACGTCTGATGTGCCGTCACCTCGTCTACCTCGGGCCGCCCGTGGCCCTGGAGCGGCTGCTGAGCGAACCCGCGCACTCCCTGGTCCACCAGTCCTGGCGCCCGCGCCACCAGCGGTTCGGCACGGTCAACGCGGACGGCTTCGGGGTGGGCTGGTACGCGGAGGGCGATCCCGTTCCGGCGCGCTACCGTCGCGCCGGGCCCGTATGGGGTGACCTGACCTTCGCCGACCTCACCCGCGTCGTGCGCAGCGGGGCGTTCCTGGCCGCCGTGCGCGATGCCACGCTCCCCAGCGCGGACGGGGAGGCGGCCGCTGCTCCCTTCACCTCGGGTCCCTGGCTGTTCAGCCACAACGGGGCCGTGCGGGACTGGCCGGACTCGGCGGCTGCGCTCGCCGCCGGCCTGCCGCCGAGGGACCTGCTCCAGCTGGCGGCGCGCACCGATTCGGCCCTCATCTGGGCCCTGGTGCTGCACCGGCTGCGGCAGGGCGACGACATGGGCACGGCGCTGGCCGAGCCGGTCCGCGAGCTGTCCTGCGCCGCCCCCGGCTCCCGGCTGAACCTGCTGCTGACCGATGGCGCCTCCGTCGCCGCGACCGCCTGGGGGGACTCCCTCTGGTACCTCGCCGATCCGGCGGCGGGCCGGGTGGTCGTGGCGTCCGAGCCGCACGACGACGACGCCCGCTGGTGCGAAGTGCCCGACCGGACCCTGCTGACCGCCACCCGCACGCGGGTCGCCCTGACCCCCCTCAAGGAGACCTCCCCGTGAGCGATTTCCAGATGACCCGGACCCTCGACGAGCACGCGGCCGACAAGGCGCTGCGCAGCGACGTCCTGAACGGCCTGACCCGCTTCCCGAAGGAGCTGCCGCCGAAGTGGTTCTACGACGCCCGGGGCAGTGAGCTCTTCGAGGAGATCACCCGGCTGCCCGAGTACTACCCGACCCGCGCCGAGCGGGAGATCCTGCTGGAACGGGCCGGGGAGATCGCGGCGGTGAGCGGCGCGCGCACGCTGGTGGAGCTGGGCTCCGGCTCCTCGGAGAAGACCCGGCACCTGATCGCGGCGATGCCCGCGCTGCGGACGTACGTACCGGTGGACGTGAGCGAGAGCGCCCTGACGGGGGCGGCCGAGGTGCTGCTGGCGGAGCATCCGGGGCTGGAGGTGCACGCGCTGCTGGCGGACTTCACCGGGCAGCTGCACCTGCCGGAGTCGCCGGGGCCGCGGCTGGTGGTGTTCCTCGGCGGCACGATCGGCAACCTGCTGCCGCCGGAGCGGGCGGTGTTCCTGGCGTCCGTACGGGCGATGCTGTCGCCCGGGGACGCGCTGCTGCTGGGCACCGACCTGGTGAAGGAGGAGGCCGTGCTGGTGGCGGCGTACGACGACGCGCGGGGGGTGACGGCGGAGTTCAACAAGAACGTGCTGACGGTCATCGACCGGGAGCTGGGCGCGGACTTCCACACCGCCGGCTTCGACCACGTGGCGGTGTGGAACCGGGAGCACGAGTGGATCGAGATGCGGCTGCGGGCCCGGTCGGCGGTGACGGTCAAGGTCCGGGCGCTGGACCTGGTGGTGCCGTTCGAGGAGGGTGAGGAGATCCTGACGGAGATCTCGGCGAAGTTCCGTCAGGACGGCGTGCGCAAGGAACTGTCCAATGCGGGGCTGGAGTTGACCCACTGGTGGACGGACTCGGCGGGCCGCTTCGCCCTGTCCCTGTCGGTGGCCGGAGACTGATCCGGGCCGGCGGGCCGCTGCCGCGCGGGTGCGCCCGCCGGCGGCGGCCGGCGCCGTCCGGCGTCGCCGTGGACGGACCGCTGCGCCGCCGCGGCGAGTTCCCGCCGGGCGGGGTGGCGGCCGGGCGGGATACGCGGCAGCAGCCGCACCTCGGCCCGTACGCCGCGGGCCCGGGCGATCCGCCACAGCGAGGCGGTCAGCGGGTCGTCCCCGACGAAGGCGGGCGCCCCGGCGAGGCCCCCGTCCGCCAGCCGGTACGCGATCCGCACGGGCTGTACGGGTACCCGCGCGTCCAGCGCCGCCTGGAACGCGGCCCGCCGGAAGGGGCCCTGGGCGCGTCCGCACCAGGTGGAGCCCTCGGGGAAGACGGTGACCCGGTCGCCGGCCAGCAGCGCGCCGGCGAGGGTGTCGACCGTGCGGGGCAGGGCCCGGATCCGGTCGCGTTCGATGAACAGGGTGCCCGCGCGGGCTGCGAGCCGCCCGAGCACCGGCCAGGCCCCGATCTCGCTCTTGGCCAGCATCCGGCTGGGCAGGACGGCGGCGACGAGCGGGACGTCCAGCCAGGAGATGTGGTTGGCGACGATCAGGCGGCCCCCGTCCGCGCCGGGCGCCCCGTGCACGGTGACCCGTATCCCCAGGGACCGTACGAGGGCGGCCGCCCAGGCCCGGACCAGTGCGCGCCGGTGCCGGGCGGGGAGCAGCCGGACGGGCGGGGCGGCCGCCACGGCGAGCAGGACCAGGGCGAGGGCGGCGGCGAGCCGGAGCACCGCGCGGGCGGCGCTCGCGCTCCTCCCGGGGTGGCCGGCGCAGGCACCGGGGGTGCAGGGCGAGGCCGGCAGCCAGCTGCTCATGCGCCCGGGGCGAGGGAGAGGAAGTGGTTCAGGTAGCGCGGGTTGGTCCGGCGCAGGGAGAGCAGCACGAACAGGTCGGCGCAGCCGAACCCGGCGTCGAGGGCGGGCTCCCCGCAGACCCACGCGCCGAGGCGGAGGTAGCCGCGCAGCAGCGGGGGCGGCTCCATGCGGCCGGGGACGCTGACGCCCTCGGGGCTCCACGGCAGGTGCGGGGTGACGCGGTGTTCCCGCGGGGCGAGGTTGCGGGCGAGGACGGTCTCGCGGGTGGCGGCGGCCAGCACCCCGCCGTCGGCGAGCGGGATCGAGCAGCAGCCGGCCAGCCAGTTGTGGCCGGTGCGCTCCATGTAGCGGGCCAGGCCGGCCCAGATGAGGGCGATGACGGCGCCGTTGCGGTGGTCGGGATGGACGCAGGAGCGGCCGACCTCGACCAGGTCCGGGCGGATCGGGGCGAGGGCGGAGAGGTCGAACTCGCCCTCGGAGTAGAGGCGTCCGGCGACGGCGGCGCGCTCGGGCGGCAGCAGCCGGTAGGTTCCGACGACCTGCCCGCCCTCCTCGTCGAGGACCAGGAGGTGGTCGCAGTACGCGTCGAAGGCGTCGGCGTCCAGGCCGGGCTCTGGCCCCTCCAGGCGGGCGCCGAGCTCTCCGGCGAAGACCTGGTGGCGCAGTCGCTGGGCGGCTCGGACCTCGTCCTCGTCGCGGGCGAGGCGGACGGTGTAGCGGGGACCGGCGGAGGGGGCGGCGGCCGGGGCGGGGGGTGCGAGGGGGGACGGGGACAGGGGGGCGATGGTCATGGCTGCTCCTGATCCGGGCACGGGGTGCCGGGCCGCAGGTGGCGGGCCCGGCACCTCTACTTGTTCCGTGACCGGCTGGATTCGGCATGACCGCTCGGCGGCCCCCGGATGTGCGGGGGCTGAACTCGGCGGGCGCCACCCGTCCGGGGCGGCTCAGCGGTCGGAGCTGAGGACCTGGCTGATGGTGTCGGAGGCCGCCTTCGCCGCCTGGCGGGGGTCCTGGCCGGTGAGGACGGCCGTCATGTACGGCTTGATCGGGTTCTTGGCCTCCACCTCGGCCCAGCGCGCGGACTTGGGCGTGGCCCGGCCCTGGGCGGCGCCGGGGGCCATGGCGGCGGCTCCGTCGTTGCCCTCGACCACGCGGGCGAGGGTGGTCTTGTTGGGGACGTAGCTCATGGTGCGGGCGAGTTCGGTCTGCCACTTCTCGCTGACCAGGGCGGTGATCACGTCCACGGCGCGGGCCCGGTGGCGGGTCTTGTCCGGGATGATCAGGTCGGAGCCGCCGGTGAAGACGGAACCGGCCTTCTCGGAGCTCTTGCCGGGGATGGGGAAGAAGCCGAGCTTGCCCTTGAGCGCCGGATTGGCGGCCTCGATCTGCGCGGCCTGGCCGGGCGGCGCGATGATCTGGGCGACGTGGCCGCGGGCGAAGACCTCGTACTGCGGGGGCGTCTCCTCGTCGGCGCCCTTGGGCCCGTCGCCGAGCGCCTGGAGCTGCTTGTAGAAGTCCATCCCGGCGAGGGCCTTGTCGTCGTCGAGGGTGCCGACCCATTGGCCGCTCGTCTCCACGGCGAGTTCGCCGCCCTCGTCCCAGACGAACCCGGCGAGGACGTACCAGTTCTGGCCGGGCAGGTAGATGCCCTGCTGGTCGCCCTTGTCGAGCTTCTGGGTGGCCGAGATCCACTCCTGGCGGTTGCGGGGCGGGGCCTTGATCCCGGCGTTCGCGAACAGGTCCTTGTGGTAGATCACCACCCGGTTGGCGGCGTACCACGGGACGCCGTACTGGGCCCCGTTGACGCTTCCCGGGTCGGAGAGGCCCTTGAGCCAGTCCTTGCTGCCCCATGTGCGCAGGCCTTCGAGGGTGACCTCGGAGACGCCGCCCGTCTCGACGTACTGGGCGACCTGGGTGTTGCCGACCTCGATGACGTCGGCGCCGTGCTCGGCCTTGCCGCCGAGGACGGCGTTGACCTTGTCGCCGATCCCCTTCCACTCCTGGATCTGCACCTCGAGGTCGATGCCGGGGTGCTGCTTCTCGAAGTCGGCGGTGAACCTGGCGATGAAGTCGTCGGACGCGCTGCCCTTCATCAGCCACAGGGTCACCTTCTCGGAGTCTCCCCCGGATCCTGCCGACTGGCCGCAGCCGGTCAGGGCGGTCGCGGCCGCGAGGGCCGTGCACACGGCGAGGAAGCGCATCTTCACGGGGGTCACCTTCTGGGGACGGATCTCAGATGGCTTGAAATTGGCATAGACCAATGGGTGGGTCAACCCCCTTTCACCCGGGATTGTTCACGCAAAGTTCGCGGACGGCGCCGTACTGGGGCACCGTGGAACAAGGCAACAGCGACGACTGGCGGGAGACCCCATGTCCAACCACACCTACCGGGTGACCGAGATCGTCGGCACCTCCCACGAGGGCATCGATCAGGCCATCCGGAACGGGATCACGCGGGCGGGTCAGACCCTGCGCAATCTGGACTGGTTCGAGGTCACACAGGTGCGCGGACACATCGAGAACGGCGAGATCGCGCACTACCAGGTCGGGCTGAAGGTGGGCTTCCGCCTCGACGGCGAGGACTGAGGACGCGGTCGGCGGGCGTCCGGGAGCCGGGCGGGCCGGGCGCCCGCCCGGCGGCACCGCGCGAGGGCACGGCCCGGCGGCACCGCGCGCGCAGGGGCGGCTCAGGTGCGGCCCTCGCCCTCCTGCGCGGCCTTCAGCTCCGGCGCCTCCGCGGCCCAGGTGGCCAGGACCACGCGGAAGCCGGCCGCGCGGGCGGCCTGGCAGACGAGTTCGTCGTCGTCGACGAGCATCCGCACCTCGCGGCCCCGGGCGATGCGCCGGAGCACCTCCAGCTTGGTCACCCTGGCCGGGCGCCGGTCCTGGTCGCCGCGCATCCACACCCGGCCCTCGGGCAGCCCGTGCCGGGTCAGCCAGTCGGCGGTGTCGGCCCGGCAGCGCTCCGGCCGGCCGGTCAGGTACACCACCTCGCAGTCGGCCGCGCTCTCCACCGCCATCGCCACCCCCCGGGCGAGGGGCGGATCGGCCGGTGCCGCACCGAAGAAGCCCGCCCAGTCGCGGGGGCGGCGCTCCAGGAAGTGCTGGCGGTGACCGGTGTCGGCGAGGGTGTTGTCGAGGTCGAACACGGCGAGCGGGCGGCGGGATGCGGTCTCGGTCATGGCCGCAGCCTAGACAGCGCACCGGGCGGGGGAATCACCGCCGCCGCAGGGTGTTGAGACCTGTGTGATCCCCAAAGTCTCGGTACTCGACCGTTCCCGCACCCGCGAGGGGCACACCGCCGCGGAGGCCCTGCGCGACACCGTGGAGCTGGCCCGCGCGGCGGAGGAGCTGGGCTACCACCGTTTCTGGGTGTCCGAGCACCACGGCGTGCCCGGGATCGCGGGTTCCGCGCCCACCGTCCTGGCCGCCGCCGTCGCCGCCGCCACCCGGCGGATCCGGGTCGGCACCGGCGGGGTGATGCTGCCCAACCACCAGCCGCTCGTGGTCGCCGAGCAGTTCGGGGTGCTGGAGTCCCTGTTCCCCGGCCGGATCGACATGGGGCTCGGCCGCTCGGTCGGCTTCACCGGCGGCATCCGCCGGGCCCTGGGCCGGGACACCGCCGACGCCGACCGCTTCGAGGAGCAGCTGGCCGAGCTGCTGGGCTGGTTCGACGGAAACCGGCGCGCCCACCCCGAGGTGCACGCCCGGCCGGCCGAGGGGCTGCGGGTCCCGCCCTTCGTGCTGGCCACCGGCGAGGGGGCGGGGATCGCCGCCCGGGCCGGGCTGCCGGTGGTGGTCGGCGACCTGCGGGGCCGCGCCAAGGCGGCGGAGGCGGTCCGCCGGTACCGCGAGGAGTTCCGGCCCTCGCCGTGGAGCGCGCGGCCGTACGTGGTGGTCTCGGGGACGGTCGCGGTCGCCGCCACGCAAGAGGCGGCCCGGCGGATCCTGCTGCCGGAGGCCTGGGCCCTCGCACACTCCCGGACCCGGGGCAGTTTCCCGCCCCTGCGCCCGGCCGAGGAGGTCGAGGCGCTGGAGATGACGCCGAAGGAGCGGGAGCTGTACGAGGGCGGCCTCGACGGGCACATCGCCGGCACCGAGGAGCAGGTCGCAGCCGCCCTGGCCGAGGTCGCGCGGTCCACGGGGGCGGACGAGCTGCTGGTCACCACCTCCACGTACGACCGGGCGGCCCTGCTGGACTCCCTCGCCCGGCTGGCCCGGATCGCCGGACGAGGGTAGCCCTCTAAACTGGGGCGAATGCACCACTCCCCCGCCACCCGCGCCGACGAGCCGGACGCCCCCGATCCCTGCGTACGGGTCCGCGGTGCCCGCGAGCACAACCTGCGCGGGGTCGATGTGGACATCCCCCGCGACACGCTGACCGTCTTCACCGGCGTCTCCGGCTCCGGCAAAAGCTCCCTGGCCTTCGGCACCCTCTACGCGGAGGCCCAGCGGCGGTACTTCGAGTCCGTCGCCCCCTACGCCCGGCGGCTGATCCACCAGATCGGCGCCCCGAAGGTGGACTCGGTGACCGGGCTGCCGCCCGCCGTCTCCCTGGAGCAGCGCCGCTCCGCCCCGGGCTCGCGCTCCTCGGTGGGCACGGTGACCCTGCTCTCCAACTCCCTGCGGATGCTGTACTCGCGGGCCGGGACCTATCCGCCGGGCGCCGAGCGGCTCGACTCGGACGCCTTCTCCCCCAACACCGCCGCCGGCGCCTGCCCCTCCTGCCAGGGGCTGGGCCGGATCCACCACACCAGCGAGGACCTGCTGGTTCCCGACCCGGAACTGTCGATCCGTCAGGGGGCCATCGCGGCCTGGCCGGGGGCCTGGCAGGGCAAGAACCTGCGGGACGTCCTGGAGGCGCTCGGCCACGACGTGGACCGGCCCTGGCGGGAGCTGCCCGCGCGGGACCGGGAGTGGATCCTGTTCACCGAGGAGCAGCCGGTGGTCACCGTGCACCCGGTGCGGGACGCCGACCGGATCCAACGGCCCTACCAGGGCACGTACATGAGTGCGCACCGCTATGTGATGCGGACCTTCTCGGACACCAAGAGCGCCACGCTGCGGGCGCGCGCCGAGAAGTTCCTCACCGACGCCCCGTGCCCTGTGTGCGAGGGGCGCCGGCTGCGCCCCGAGGCGCTCGCGGTGACGTTCGCGGGCCGGACGATCGCGGAGCTGGCGGCGCTGGCGCTGAGCGACCTGGACGACGTACTGGCGACCGCCGCCCTGGACGGGGAGGCGGCGCGGGTGCTGGCCGCGGACCTGCGGGCGCGGATCGCACCCGTGGCGGAGCTCGGGCTCGGCTACCTGAGCCTGGACCGGACCGCGCCGAGCCTGTCGGCGGGCGAGCTCCAGCGGCTGCGGCTGGCGACGCAGCTGCGGTCGGGGCTGTTCGGGGTGGTGTACGTCCTGGACGAGCCGTCGGCGGGGCTGCACCCGGCGGACACCGAGGCGCTGCTCGGCGTGCTGGAGCGGCTCAAGCGGGCGGGGAACACGGTCTTCGTCGTCGAGCACCAGCTGGACGTGGTGCGCCGCGCGGACTGGGTGGTGGACGTGGGGCCGCTGGCGGGGGAGCACGGCGGACGGGTGCTGTACAGCGGGCCGCCCGCGGAGCTGGCCGCCGTCGCGGAGTCGGCGACGGCGCGGCACCTGTTCGCGCCGGCCGCCTCCGGCCGGGAGCGGCGGCCCGTGCGGGAGGCCACCGGCGGCATCCGGCTCACGGGCGTCGACCGGCACAACCTGCGGGGCGTGGACGTGGAGTTCCCGCTCGGGGTGTTCACGGCGGTGACGGGGGTGTCGGGGTCGGGGAAGTCGACGCTGGTGGGGCAGGCGCTGGCGGGTGTGGTCGCCGGGCGGCTGACGGAGCCGGACTTCCCGGTGCGGCGGCTCGTGGAGGTGGACCAGAAGCCGATCGGGCGGACGCCGCGCTCCAACCTGGCCACGTACACGGGGCTGTTCGACGTCGTGCGGAGGCTCTTCACGGCGGCCCCCGAGGCGCGGGCGCGCGGCTGGAAGGCGGGCCGGTTCTCCTTCAACGTGCCGGGCGGGCGCTGCGAGACCTGCCAGGGCGAGGGCTTCGTCTCGGTGGAGCTGCTCTTCCTGCCCAGTACGTACGCCCCGTGCCCGAGTTGTGCGGGCGCCCGGTACAACCCCGAGACGCTGGAGGTCCGTTACGCCGGGCTGAACGTCGCGGAGGTGCTCGGGCTGACGGTGGAGGCGGCGGCCGGCTTCTTCTCGCAGGTGCCGGCCGCGGCGCGCAGCCTGCGGGCTCTGGAGGACATCGGCCTGGGCTACCTGCGGCTGGGGCAGCCGGCGACCGAGCTGTCGGGGGGTGAGGCCCAGCGCATCAAGCTGGCGACGGAGCTCCAACGGCTGCGCCGGGACCACACCCTGTACCTGCTGGACGAGCCGACGACGGGGCTGCACCCGGCCGATGTGCGGGTGCTGCTGCGGCAGTTGCACGGGCTGGTGGACGCGGGACACTCGGTGGTGGTCGTGGAGCACGACATGGAGGTGGTGGCGGGCGCCGACTGGGTGATCGACCTGGGTCCGGGCGGCGGCACGGAGGGCGGCCGTGTCACGGCCGCCGGTCCGCCGCAGCTGGTGGCCGCCTCGCCGGACGCCCGCACGGCCCCGTATCTGGCGCGGGCGCTGGGTCTCTAGGTCCTCCCCTGCCGGGTCCGTCTGGTCCGGCGCGCACGGCCCGGAGCCGTCAGGCGTCGCCGGGCAGGAGGTCCTGGGCGAGTTCGCGGAAGGCCCACTCGCCGCGCGTGCGGGTGAGGGTCCAGACGAGGTCGTAGCGGTCGGGCCAGGCGGCGGGGACGCCGAGGACCCGGTGGGCGCCGAGGGCGTGGACCAGGCGGGGGATGCCGGCGGGCTCCCAGCACACGAGGACGGGCGACCGTGCCTGCAACACCGCCCGCGCCAGGGCCGTTTCGGCCCCGGCCGCGAACTGCGTGCGTACGGGGACCCGCAGGGCGGCGGCCAGGGGCGCCAGGGTCTGCCGGCACCGGGCGGGGGCGGCCCGCGGTCCGCCGGTCGCGAACAGCGCGGCGGGCCGGGGCAGGCGGGCACTGTGGGCCGGGCCGAAGAGCCGCGGCAGCTCGTCCGCGCGGCGGCGGCCCCGGCCGGCGAGGAAGCCGGGGTCCTCGTTGCCCTCGTCGTCCTCACCGGTGGCTCCGGCGTAGGGCTTCTCCCCGTGCCGGATCACCATGACGAGGGCGTCCTTGGCGGCGGGCTGCCCGCCGTGGGCGGGGCTGCGGGGCCCTTTGCGGGTCGCGGTGTCGTGCGCCGTGCAGCCGGCCGGCGCCAGGCAGGCGAGGGCGGCGGCCAGCGCCGTGCGGCGGCGCGGTCCGGACCCGGCGGGGGCGTGGGGCATGGGGTCCACTCAACCCCACGCGCGAGGCCGGTCCGGGGTACGGCACGGCGTACGGCCCGTACGAGCGCCCGGTCGGCGGATCGGGTCAGCCGATCGGCCCAGGCTGTGGCCGGGGGCGCTCGTACGGGGTCGGAGCCGGGGCGGGCGCGGCGCGCGACGGTCAGGTTTTGCGCAGCGCCCGGAGCCACTCCTTGTTCATGGCGGCGATCGACGGCAGCGGGATGCCCTTGGGGCAGGCCGTGGCGCATTCGCCGGTCAGGGTGCAGCCGCCGAAGCCCTCGTCGTCCATCCGGGCCACCATGTCCAGTACCCGCGTCTCCCGTTCGGGCGAGCCCTGCGGGAGCACGTTCAGGTGGTTGATCTTGGCGGAGGTGAACAGCATCGCGGAGCCGTTGGGGCAGGCCGCCACACAGGCGCCGCAGCCGATGCACTCGGCGTGCTCGAAGGCGTGGTCGGCGGCCGGCTTGGGCACGGCCGTGGCGTGCGCCTCGGGGGCGGATCCGGTCGGCGCGGTGATGTAGCCGCCGGCCTGGATGATGCGGTCGAAGGCGCTGCGGTCCACCACGAGGTCCTTGACCACGGGAAAGGCGGAGGCGCGCCACGGTTCGACGTCGATGGTGTCGCCGTCGGCGAAGGACCGCATGTGGAGCTGGCAGGTGGTGGTCCGCTCGGGCCCGTGGGCGTCGCCGTTGATGACGAGGCTGCACGCGCCGCAGATGCCCTCGCGGCAGTCGTGGTCGAAGGCGACCGGGTCCTCGCCGCGCAGGATGAGGTCCTCGTTGAGGGTGTCGAGCATTTCCAGGAAGGACATGTCCTTCGATATGCCGTCGACCTCGTAGGAGGCCATGGCGCCGGGGGCGTCGGCGTTCTGCTGGCGCCAGACGCGCAGGGTGAGCTTCATGCGTAGCTCCGCTGGGTGGGGTGGACGTACTCGAAGACGAGGTCTTCCTTGTGCAGGACGGGTGCGGCGCCGGTGCCGGTGTACTCCCAGGCGGCGGCGTAGCCGAATTCCTCGTCGCGGCGGGCTGCTTCGCCGTCGGGGGTCTGGGATTCCTCGCGGAAGTGGCCGCCGCAGGACTCGGCGCGGTGGAGGGCGTCGAGGCACATCAGCTCGGCGAGTTCGAGGTAGTCGACGATGCGGTTGGCCTTCTCCAGCGACTGGTTGAACTCCTCGCCGCTGCCGGGGACCTTGATGCGGCGCCAGAACTCCTCGCGGATCTCGGGGAGGCGGGCGAGGGCCTTGCGCAGTCCCTCCTCCGTGCGGGCCATCCCGCAGTACTCCCACATGAGTTCGCCGATTTCCCGGTGGAAGGAGTCGGGGGTGCGGTCGCCGTCCACGGCCAGCAGCCGCTCCAGCCGTTCGCGGGTCTCGCGCACGGCTTCCCGCGCCTCGGGGTGGGTGTCGTCGACCGCGTCCCGGTGCGGGTGGCGGGCGAGGTAGTCGTTGATGGTGGAGGGGAGGACGAAGTAGCCGTCGCCGAGGCCCTGCATGAGGGCGGAGGCGCCGAGGCGGTTGGCCCCGTGGTCGGAGAAGTTGGCCTCGCCGATCGCGAACAGGCCGGGGACGGTGGTCTGGAGGTCGTAGTCGACCCACAGCCCGCCCATCGTGTAGTGGACGGCCGGGTAGATCCGCATGGGGACCTCGTAGGGGTCCTCCGCCGTGATCCGCTCGTACATCTCGAAGAGGTTGCCGTACTTCTCGGCGACCTTGTCCCGGCCCATGCGCCGGATGGCGTCGGCGAAGTCGAGGTACACGCCCTGGCCGCCGGGGCCGACGCCGCGTCCCTCGTCGCAGACGTTCTTGGCGGCGCGGGAGGCGATGTCGCGCGGGACGAGGTTGCCGAAGGAGGGGTAGATCCGCTCCAGGTAGTAGTCGCGCTCGTCTTCGGGGATGTCGGCGGCGGGGCGGGTGTCACCCTTGGCCTTGGGGACCCAGATGCGGCCGTCGTTGCGCAGCGACTCGCTCATGAGGGTGAGCTTGGACTGGTGGTCGCCGGTGCGCGGGATGCAGGTGGGGTGGATCTGGGTGAAGCAGGGGTTGGCGAAGTAGGCGCCGCGCCGGTGCGCCCGCCAGACGGCGGTCGCGTTGGAGTTCATGGCGTTGGTGGAGAGGTAGAAGACGTTGCCGTAGCCGCCGCTCGCGAGGACCACGGCGTCGGCGTAGTGGGTGTCGATCCTGCCGGTGACCAGGTCGCGGGCGACGATGCCGCGCGCCACCCCGTCGACCGTGATCAGGTCGAGCATCTCGGTGCGGGCGTGCAGCTCCACGTTGCCGGCGGCGATCTGCCGGGACAGCGCCTGGTAGGCGCCGAGCAGCAGCTGCTGGCCGGTCTGGCCGCGGGCGTAGAAGGTGCGGGAGACCTGGACGCCGCCGAAGGAGCGGGTGTCGAGGAGGCCGCCGTACTCGCGGGCGAAGGGGACGCCCTGGGCGACGCACTGGTCGATGATCTCGACGGAGATCTGGGCGAGGCGGTGGACGTTGGACTCGCGGGCGCGGAAGTCGCCGCCCTTGACGGTGTCGTAGAAGAGGCGGTGTACGGAGTCCCCGTCGTTGCGGTAGTTCTTGGCGGCGTTGATGCCGCCCTGTGCGGCGATGGAGTGGGCGCGGCGCGGGGAGTCGCTGAAGCAGAACTGGACGACGTGGTAGCCCTGCTCGGCGAGGGTCGCGCCGGCGGCACCGCCCGCCAGGCCGGTGCCGACGACGATTACGGTGTGCTTGCGGCGGTTGGCCGGGTTGACCAGCTTGGCCTCGAAGCGGCGGCGGTCCCAGCGCTCGGCGATCGGGCCTTCGGGGGCCTTGGTGTCGCGGAGGGGCTCGCCGGTGGTGTAGGCGGCGTATTCGGTGCTCATGGTCAGCTCACCACTCCGGTCATGACGGCGACGGGCACGGACACGAAGCCCGCGAAGAGGACGAGGGCCAGGGCGTTGGCCAGGAACTTCAGCGTCCGGTCGCGCCGGGCGCTGCCCGCGCCGAGGGTCTGGGCGGCGCTCCAGAAGCCGTGGCGCACGTGCAGGCCGAGTGCGGCCATCGCCACGATGTAGACGGTGTTGCCGTACCAGGTGGAGAAGGTCGAGAGGACGTTCTCGTACGGGTGGCCGGCCCAGGCACGCTCGTTGACGGTGAGCGTGGTCAGGTCGAGGAGGTGCCAGACGATGAAGAGCCCGAGGATGACGCCGCCCCAGCGCATGGTGCGGGTGGCGTAGCTCGCGCGGCGGCGCTTGCGGGCGTACTTCACCGGGCGCGCCTTGATGTCGCGGCGGCTGAGCTGGTAGGCGCAGACCGCGTGGGCGGCGACGGCGGCGAGCAGGACGACGCGCACGATCCACAGGGCCCACTCGCGGTGCAGGAAGGGCGAGCCGAGGGTGCGCAGCCAGTGGGCGTAGCCGTTGAACTCGTCAGCCCCGAAGAAGATCTTGAGGTTGGCGAACATGTGCACGACGAGGTAGCCGAGCATGATCAGGCCGGAGGCGGCCATCACGGACTTCTTCCCGACGGTGGAGTCCCAGAGCGTGCGCGTGGTGGACGGCCGTCGATCCGTCCGCGTTGCCAGAGCCATGCGATGACGGTAAGGACCGAGGTCCCGAGAGGTCCAAGACATGGTGGAGCTGATCGCGATAGGCAGGCCCTATGGAGGGGCGTACGCTGGCGGGATGCAGTTCCAGCAGCTGGTCTATTTCGTCGCCGTCGCCGAGACCCGGCACTTCACGCGCGCCGCCGAACGGGAGCACGTGGCCCAGCCGTCGCTGTCGCAGCAGATCAAGGCGCTGGAAAGGGAGCTGGGCGCGGAACTGTTCAGCCGGGCGCGGGGGAACATCGCGCTCACCGACGCCGGTGAGGCGCTGCTGCCGCTGGCGCGGCGGATCCTGGCGGACGCGGACACGGCGCGGCTGGAGGTGCAGGAGCTGGCGCAGCTGCGGCGCGGGCGGGTCCGACTGGGGGCCACCCCGAGCGTGTGCACGGGCCTGCTGCCGGCCGTGCTGCACGCCTTCCACACGGCGCACCCGGGCATCGAGCTGCTGATCGAGGAGAGCGGTTCGTTGGACCTGGTGCGCGAACTCGCGCGGGGGGTGCTGGACCTGGCCCTCATCGCGCTGCCGCTGCCGCCGTCGGCGCCCGCCCTGACGACGGTGGAGCTGCTCACGGAGGACCTGGTGGTCGTCTCGTCCGCCGGGCTGCCGCCGCCGGCGGGCGGCGGAGAGCTGGCCATCGCCGACCTGCGCGACGAGCCGATGGTGATGTTCCGGCACGGCTACGACCTGCGGGACCTGACGGTGGGGGCCTGCCGGGCGGCGGGCTTCGAGCCGGTGTTCACGGTGGAGGGCGGGGAGATGGACGCGGTCCTGGGCTTCGTACGGGCCGGGCTCGGCATCGCGGTGGTCCCGGCGATGGTCGTCGACCACGCCGGCCCGGGCCTACGGGCCACGCCCCTCACCGGCTCCCCGCTGCGGCGCACCATCGCCCTGGCCCACCGCACGGACGTGGCACCCCCGCGGGCGGCCCGCGAACTGAAGCGCATGCTGGTCGGCTGAGCGCCCCAGAACCAGCACACCGACGCCCCGGGGTCCCCCACGCCGCAGGCCGCGGCGGCAGGGCCGGTGCCCGTCCCCCGGCGCGCCGCAGGCCGCACCGCCCCAGGCGCCCGGGTCCGCTGCTACCGGCCCTCGACTGTCGGGCCTACCGGCGCCGGGCCTACTGATCCCGGCCCACCGGGCCCCCGGCCTGCCGGGCGGGCATGCCAGGCTGCGGGCCTACTGGGCAGACGCTTGCGCAGCGATCCGCCGCAAGCGTCGTTTGTCGGGTTTGCCGCGGGCGGTCAGCGGGATCTCCCGTTCCCAGAACACCGCCGTCGGCCGGTGCGCCGGGGCCAGCTCCCGTTCCACGAGGGCGCAGGCTTCGGCAGCCACCGTGCCGCTCGGTGCGCAGCCGCGCGCCGGCACCAGGAACGCGCAGACCTCCTCCCCGGTGACCATGCTGGTGCGTCCGACCACCACGGCCTGCGCCACCGCCGGGTGCCGGGCGAGCAGCGCCTCGACCGGCAGGCAGTAGATGTTGTCGCCGTTGACCATCACCACGTCCTTGACCCGGTCGTCGAGGTAGAGGTAGCCGCCGTCGCCGACGTGCCCGAGGTCCCCGGTTCGCAGCCACCCCTCCCGCAGCACCTCGGCCGTCAGCCCGGGCTGGTTCCAGTACCCGGCCATCACCGTCTTGGAGCGGACCCACACCTCGCCCGTGCGCCCGGCGGGCAATACCGTCCCCCGGGCGTCCCGTACCTGGACCTCCACGCCCGGGACGGGGCGCCCCACGGACGCCAGCAGCTCCGGCCGGCCGGCGACCCCCGCGTCGTGGTCGGCGGGGGTGAGCCGGCTGATGACCGCCGACTCGTTCGTCCCGTAGCCCTGGCGCCACCGCACGCCCCAGCGGGTCACCGCCTCGCCCAGGCGCTCCGGAAGCACGGGCGCGTCGCCGTACGAGACCCCCTCCAGCCCCGGGATCCCGGCCGCCGTGACCGGGTCGTCCAGCAGCCGGTAGACCATCGAAGCCGTCAGGTAGGTGGACACCCGCCCCAGTCGCCGGCAGGCAGCCGCGAACTCCCGCGGCTCGAAGGGGTCGAGGATCTCCACCCTCCCTCCGGCCAGCAGCTGCTCCAGGCTCCGCCCGCCGGACCGCTGGGCGAGGGTGGTGACCGAGAGGTACGCCGCTCCCGTCCAGCCGGTCCCCCGGCCGCTGTCACGCGCGGCCATCGCGCGGAACGTCGAGGCCACGCCCTTGGGCCGCCCCGTGGTCCCGCCGGTGTACGTGACGCGGGCGATGTCGTCCTCCCCGGCCCGCACCGGCATCGGGGCGCCGTCCCGGCCGGCCGCGGCTGCGAGCAGATCGTCCAGGCCGAGCCGCGGGGCACGGGCCGGCGGCACCGGGACGTCGTGCACCACCAGGTCCGGCCGGCAGTCCCGCAGGATGAAGTCGAGGCCGTGGACGGCCGGACCGGTCACCACCTGGGTCAGCCGCGCACCCAGCACGTGCGCGGCAAGCCGCACCAGCAGCACCTCCGGCCGGTTGCGGCCCGTCACACAGGCCAGGCCGCTGCCCCGGCCGACTCCCGCGTCGTCCAGCGCTCCGGCCAGCTGGTAGACGGCGTCCAGCACCTCGGAGAACCGCAGGACATCGGCCCCGGCGCCGATCGCCGGCCGCTCCGCGTACCGCTCCAACGCCTCGATCAGCCCGGTGACATACCTGGCACCCATCCGCACTCCCGCCTCGGTGATCCCTTTCCAGCGCTCCTGTCCCCGATGTCAGGAGGGTATGAGCGGGCCGAGGGCCTGGTCGATTCCGTCGGCGAGCATGGCGAAGGCGTGGTCGGCTTCGGCGACGGCGGCGGGATAGGCCTCGTCGGCGCTCTGGCCGGCCGAGAGTCGGCGCCAGTTCTCCCGGCCCAGCTCCTGGCGGACCGTCACCAGGTGCAGCGCCGCCAGGCGGGCGGTGAACGCGGGGACCGTCTCCGCCTCCAGCACCGCCGCTAGCAGTTCCACCTCGCGCGCCGTGTAGTGGGCGAGCCGGGTCTCCAGGCTGGCGGTGGAGTACAGCAACTCCTGGAAGGCAAGGACGTTCGGGTGGTCGCAGAGCCCGGTGATCGGGTCCCGCTCGGCGAGGGCCGCCAGGAAGTGCTCGTGCACCGCCCGTACCGGGGAGCGGCCGGCCGGGCGGTCGCGCACGATGCGCGCCGCCTCGTCCTGGTGGTCGGCGAACCGGTCGAGCACCAGGTCCTCCTTGCTCGGGAAGTACCGGAACAGGGTGGGTTTGGAGACCTCGGCCGCGGCGGCGACGTCGGCCACCGACACGGCGTCGAAGCCCCGTTCCAGGAAGAGTTCCAGCGCCGTGGCCGCCAGCTGGCGGCGCGTGCGCAGTTTCTTGCTCTCGCGCAGACCCGTCGTGTTGTCCATGCGTCCACCGTAACACCAAAACACAACCAAGTAAATTTCGTTACCTGGTTGCTTTTTCTTCGCCGGGGCGCTTTCCTTGAGCTACCGACGACGAGAGGACATCCGATGAACGACGTACTGATCGCGGGATCCGGCCCCACCGGACTGAGCCTGGCCTGCGAGCTCGCACTGCGCGGCGTCTCCGTCCGCGTCCTCGACCAGCGGCCGGGCCCGCACCGCGAATCCCGCGGCAAGGTACTCGCACCGACCAGCCTGGAGGTCTTCGCCCGGCTGGGCATCGCCGAGCGGATCTCCGCCATCGGCACGCACGGCGTCGTCCTGCGCAAGTACTTCGACGGCGCCCACATCACCGACACCCCGACCGACGCCGGCGTCCTCATCGCCCAGTGGCAGATCGAGCAGGTCCTGCGGGAGCGGCTCGCCGGGCTCGGGGTGGAGGTCGAGCACGACGCGCAGGTCGTCGGCATCGACCAGGACGCCGACGGGGTCACCGTGCGGCTGGCCGGCGGCCACAGCGCCCGTGCGGGCTACCTCGCGGGGTGCGACGGCGGCCGCAGCACGACCCGGCGCCTGCTGGGAATCCCCTTCGAGGGGCACACCGAGGAAGCGCCGACCATGGTGATCGGGGACGTCCGGGCGCCGGGCCTGAGCCGCGCGTTCTGGCACCAGTGGTTCACCTCGGAGGGCGGCGCCATGATGCTCTGCCCGATGCCGCAGACGGACGTCTTCCAGCTCCAGGCCTCGCCCGAGCTCGATGAGGCCGGCCGGGCGCAGGCACCCACGCTGGAGGGGTTCCAGCGGCTCTTCGACCGGCACGCCCGGGTGCAGGGCATACGGCTGGCGGATCCCACCTGGATGTCGACATGGCGGGTCAACGTGCGCATGGCCACCCGGATGCGCGAGGGCCGGGCGTTCCTCGCCGGGGACGCCGCCCATGTCCACCCCATAGCCGGCGGGCTGGGCATGAACACCGGAATCTTGGACGCGGCGGCGCTCGGCCGGGCCCTGGCCGGGGCCCTGGCCGGGGAGGGCGGGGCGGATGCCCTCGACGCCCTCGACGCCTACGAGGCCGAGCGGCTGCCGACGGCCGCGGCGCTCCTGGCCGACAGCACCGAACGCCACCACCGGGTCCTGGCGGCGGTGCGCGAGCCCGGCCGGGGAACGGAGGCCGGCCTGGGCTGACACACACGCCCTCAGGGGGTGGGCACGGCGTCCGAGAGGGTGAGGGCGTGGATGCGGTCCGGGGCGCCCGGGCGGGCGTAGTACCAGCCCTGGGCGGTGTCGCAGCCGAGGGCGCGGAGCTGGGCCGCCTGGGCGCCGGTCTCCACTCCCTCGACCGTCACGGCGAGTTCGAGACTGTGGGCCAGGGCGACGATCCCCTCCACGATCTTGACGTCGACGGGGTTGGCCGGCTGCTGCTGCATCCCCTGGGTGAAGCTGCGGTCCAGCTTCAGGACGCTGACCGGCAGGCGGCGCAGGTTGGCCAGGTTCGAGTAGCCGGTGCCGAAGTCGTCGAGGGCGATGTCCACGCCGAGTGCGGCGAGCCGGCGCAGCGGTTCGAGGAGTTCGTCATCGGCACCGATCAGCGCCGATTCGGTGACCTCCAGGCACAGGGCGCCCGGGGCCAGCCCGGAGCTCTCCAGGACGCGCACGGTGTCGGCGACCAGGCCGGGGTGGTGGAGCTGGGTGGGCGAGAGGTTGACGTTGACGCGCAAAGCGGCTCCGCCGTGCTGGCGCTGCCAGTTGCGGGCCTGGCGGACGGACTCCTCCAGGACCCAGCGGCCGAGCGGCACGATCAGCCCGGTCCGCTCGGCGAGCGGGATGAAGCGGTCCGGGCCGAGCACGCCGTACTGCGGGTGCGACCAGCGCACCAGCGCCTCCGCGCCGTGCACGCTGCCGTCGTGCATGTGCACCAGGGGCTGGTACTCGATGAAGAACTCGCCGCGCTCCAGCGCCGCCGGCAGGGCGTTGGTCAGGCCGTGGCGGGTGATGGCGCGGGCGTCCGCCTCGGCGTCGGCGAACTCGAAGCGGTTGCCGCCGGCCGCTTTGGCCCGGTACATGGTGATGTCGGCGCTGCGCAGCACCTCCGCCGGGGTGCGCTCGCCCGCGCGGCCCTCGACGATGCCGATGCTGCCGCGCACGGTGAGTTCCCGGCCCTCGATCCGGATGGGGGTGGAGAGTGCCGACAGGATGCGCACGGCGAGGTCGGTGACCTTCTCCCCGGGCTCCTCGTCGCTGCCGGCGGCGGGCCCGGTGGTCAGGGCGACGAACTCGTCGCCGCCCAGGCGGGCGACGACCTCGCCCGGTCCGGTGGCGCAGCTCTGCAGCCGGTCGGCGACCTCCACCAGGAGCCGGTCCCCCGCGGAGTGGCCGAGGCTGTCGTTGACGGCCTTGAACCCGTCGAGGTCGAGGTAGCACAGGCCGAAGCGGCTGCCGGGGGCCCCGCCCAGGGCCTTCTCCAGCCGCTCGAAGAACAGCGTCCGGTTGGGCAGCCCGGTCAGCGCGTCGTGGGTGGCCTCGTAGCGCAGCCGGAGGTTGAGCAGCCGGCGTTCGGTGGTGTCCTCCATCAGGGCCAGCTGGTACTGGGGCTGCCCGTCGGCGTCGCGCAGCAGGGACACCGTCAGGTTGGTCCACAGCACGGTGCCGTCGTGCCGGTAGTAGGGCTTCTCGACCCGGTAGTGCTCGCGTTCCCCGCGCACGAGTTCCCCGTACATCCGCCAGACGTGCGGGGTGTCGTCGGGGTGGCCCCATTCGCTGACGTTGCGGCTGCGGACGTGGCCCTCCAGGCCGCCGAACATCTTGAGGAGGGCGTCGTTGACCTCGAGGACGTTGCCCTCCAGGTCGGCGATGCCGATCCCGACGGCCGCTCCCTCGAAGACGGCCCGGAAGCGCTCCTCGCTGGCGTGCAGGGCCTGCTGGGCGTCGCTGCGGGCGGTGAGCGCCGAGCGCGCGATGGCCTCCTGCTCCCGCAGGGTGCGTTCGCGCAGCGCGCGGGCGAAGCCGGCGGCGATGCCGTGCTGGAGCCGGGCGCAGCGCGAGCGGTACTCCTCGGTGCTCTCGGTCCCGGCGCCGTCGGGCCCGCAGTAAAGCACCAGGTACGACTCGACCACGCCGAGGGTGCCGGCGAGCGCCTCGGGGTCGGTGCAGTGCACCGCGACGAGCTCGGCGCCCACGCGCTGGGCGACGCCCGCGTCGAAGGGGCGGGCGTGCAGGGCCTCGGTCAGGGTCCGGGCGAGCGGGAGGAGGTGCTGCTCGAACTCGGGGCGGGTCAGGGAGGTCGCCGTGACGGGGAAGATGGCGCGCCCCCAGATGGTGGCGAAGCGCGCGATGCGGTCATCGAGCCCGCTGCGCAGCTCGCGCACCGGAGCCCGGCCCTGGTGCGGGCCGGGCAGCTGGGCGGGGTGCGGCAGGACCAGCGGGGGCGTCGTCTCCCCGGCGGCCGCCGGCTCTGCCGGGCGGGGGCCGGCGGGCGGGGGCGTCGGCGCGGGGAGTCTCACGCCTTGCGTCCCACGCCGCCGTAGCCCGAGAAGGCGTACGGATCCTCGGGCTCCTCGCCCTCCGCGAGGGGCCCGGTGCCCTCCGGGTGCCAGTCGGGCATGAACACCAGGCCCGGCTCCACCAGCTCGAACCCCTCGAAGAAGCCGGAGATCTGCTCGCGGGTGCGCATGACGAGGGGGTTGCGGATGTCCCGGTAGACGCCGACGGCGCCGCCGGCGACCTCCTCGGTGAGCGGGATGCCCTCGTAGGAGGCGTGGGTGAGGATCAGCAGGCTGCCCGGGGCCAGCGCGTCGCGCAGCTCGGCCACGGCGGCGTACGGCTCGTCACTGTCCTCCAGGAAGTGCAGGACGGCGACGAGCAGCAGGGCGACCGGCCGGTCCAGGTCCAGCAGCCGGCCGGCTTCCGGCGAGTCCAGGATGTCCCTGGGCTTGCGCAGGTCGGCGGAGACGACGGCGCTGAGGTCGTCCCCGGCCAGGACGGCACGGCTGTGGGCGACGGCCACCGGGTCGTGGTCGACGTAGACGACGCGGGCTTCGGGGCTGGCGGCGCGGGCGATCTCGTGGACGTTGCCGAAGGTCGGGATGCCGGAGCCGATGTCGAGGAACTGGGTGACTCCCTCGGCCACGGCGTGGCGCACGGCGCGGCGCATGAACGCCCGGTTGGCCTGCATGATCTTGGGCAGGCCCGGCATGAACTCCATGGCGCGGCGGGCGGCCTGGCGGTCGACCTCGAAATTGTGGGAGCCGCCCAGGTAGTAATCGTAGATGCGGGACACACTGGGCACCGATATGTCGATGCCCGGCGGGGCCCAGGCGGGGCGTTCCATCGGGGTCTCCAAGCCTCTCGTGCCGTGGTCGGGCGGTCGTGTCCGGGGGTGGGACGGGGGTGGTACGGGGGTCGGACTGCTGTCCGAGCCGAATGTACTGATCATTTCCCAACAGGGCGAGCAAAAGCGGAAATTGGCGGTCCGTTCTTGGTCACACACCAAAGGCACGTGCGACTCCCGGCATCACCGGCGAAAAAACCGACACATACCTTTTGAGATTTCGACTACGAACGATCAGAAGCGGTCCAAAGCTGGCTCAAACCTCTACGCTCACCACTCCATCCGTTCAGGCGAACCGCTGCCCCGGCTCGCCCGCGCGGGCGGGCGCGGGCCCATGCTCCCCGGGTGAACAGAGCCTGTGCCAGGCGCCTGCTGACGGTTCCGGTCCTGCTGTGGGCGGCGCTCTCCGCCACGCCGGCCGTGGCCGATAGCTGCGCCTACGCGACGATCGGCTCCGCCGACGGCGGAGCCCCCATCGAGCTGTACGCGTTCGCCGGCAGCGGTGGCAGCGGGGCCGGCCGGGGTGGCGGACATCACGGCGGCCACGGCCACGGGCACGCCTGCGGCCACCGCGGCGAAGGGCACGAGGGCGCGCACCACTGCCCGCCGCCACCCCCGCCGTGCCCGCCCAAGCCGACGCCCAAGCCCCCGCCGTCACCGTCGCCGTCGCCGTCGCCGAAGCCACCACCGCCGTCGCCGAAGCCGCCACCGCCGAAGCCCACCCCGCCGCCGCCGCCGAAGCCGGTCCCCGTACCGCCCGCTCCGGCCCCCGCACCGCCCCCACCGCCCAAGCCCGTACCCAAGCCGCCACCGCCGCCGCCCCGGGTCCCCGCCCCCGCACCGCCGGAGCCCGCGCCCGAGCCGCCGCCCGCGCCGGCGACGACCGCGCCGCCCAAACCCGTCGCCCGTCCCGCCTACCGCACCGCCTCCCGCAAACCGGTGGAGCACCACATCTCGCCGGTCACCTTCACCCTCATGACCGCCGCCCCGGCCGTGCTCGCGATCGTCGCGCTGCGCCCGAGGTAGGCCGCCCACCGCTCACCGATTGGGAGTCGCCGTGTCGGAATGGCTCGTCCTGTCCCTCGCCATGGCCGCGGCCTGCGCCGTGGTCCTGTCCATCGCCTTCTTCAACCACCGCCGGATCGGCGAGGACGACGATCCGAACGAGACCCCGGACGTCATCGAGTACATGACGATGATGATCGGGGTGATCTACGCGATCGTCCTGGGCCTGGCGATCGCCGGCGTCTGGGAAGGCCGCGGGGCCGCCCAGGAATACGTACGCCAGGAGGCCCAGGCCCTGCACGAGGTCAGCGTCCGCTCCGAGGTCTACCCCGCCGAGGTGCGCAAGAGGATCCGCTCCGACGTCGACGCGTACGTGACGTACGTGGTCGACACGGAGTGGCAGAAGATGGCCGCGGGCGGCGGCATCACCGAACGCGGCGGGGAGCTGCTGGAGAAGATCCGCCGCGACGTCACCGACTACGAGCCGCAGACCGACCACGAGGGGCAGGCCTACCAGCCGCTGGTCGACCAGATCGCCCTCGCGGACGACGCCCGCACCTCACGCGGCCTGAGCGCCGGGGCCACCATGCCCGGCGTGGTGTGGTTCGGACTGATCACCGGGGCCCTGGTGACGGTGGGGCTGATCTTCACCCTGCAGATCCGCCGCTCCTTCCGCGAAATGCTGCTGGCCGGGCTCTTCAGCGCGCTGATCGCCTTCCTGCTCTTCCTCATCTGGGACTTCGACTCGCCCTTCGGGCGGGGCATCGCCGCCACCGCCGAGCCCTTCCTCGCCCAGTTCCCGCACCTGGGGCTGGAGAACTGAACGCGTGTCCGCTCCCGGGAAACCGGGAGCGGGTCCCCGGTCGCCGGTTCGGCCTACGGCCGTGCCCCATTCGCCCGTTCCTGATCGCGGGTGACCGCAGCGGCACCTAGCGTGGCGGACATCGAGGTGCACGACCCCCACCACGTGCGCAGACCCTGCGCGACTGCTCCTCGGGGATCCGGAGGACCGACCATGGGTGCGATACGCAGCTCCGCCACCGCCCTGCTCAGCGCCGGCGCCTTCCTCACGCTCGGCGCCTTCGGCGCGCCCGCCGCCGCGGCCGAGGCGGCGCCCGTCACCTCTTTCGGCTTCTCCCTCGCCCCTTCCGTCGTCGCCCCCGGGGGCCAGGTGCTGCTGTCCGTCACCGGCTGCGGCGCCGCCAACGCCACTGCCTCCTCCGGGGTCTTCGACACCGTGAACATCGCGCGCGGGCAGACCGCCCGGGTCACCGTGGACCGCGACGCCCGGCGCGGAGCCCTGTACTCGGTCACCTTCACCTGCAACGGGGAGAACGGCTCGGCCGACCTCACCATCGCCGGCGGTACGTCCATGCCCACCACCAGTTCCACCACCGGCGTCCGGCCCACCCCCTCGACGGGCACCACGACCGGCGTACGGCCGCGCGTCCCCACCCCGGCGCGCACCACCCCCGGCGCAGCGCGCACCACTCCCGCCGGCGTGCGCACCGCTCCCGCCGCCCGGATCACGCCCACCGCCCGCGGCTCCGCCGCCGGCCGCAGCGCCGCCCCCGCCACCCTAGGTGTGCGGGGCGGTCTCGGCGGCTCCGTGGCCGGGATGGACCTGGTGGAACTGGGCGTCGGGGCCGGGCTCTTCCTGGCCGCCTCCGGCGGTACGGCGTACGCCCTGCGCCGGCGCCGCCCGGCCCGCGGCCACTGACCGTCCCGCCGCTGTCCGGACGCTCCCCCGGCGCCCCCACCGGGCCCCGGGCCACCACCGGCCACCACTGGCCGCCCCGGGTCCCGACGGGGACCCGGGGCGGCCGGCGGCAGGGGTCGACGCCCGCGGCGGGGCGTCAGCCCCGGGAGCCGGCCGGACGGCGGCGGCGGACCAGGTGCGCGCCCGCGCCGAGCGCCGCGACGCCCACGAGGCTCGCCCCGATGGCCGTCTCGGCGGTGGACGGGCCGAAGGACCCGCCGATGCCGCCCTGGGCGCCGTTGCCCGGCAGGATCGTGAACCGGTGGGTGGCCACCAGGCTGTTGTCGTGGCACTTGACCGACAGCGTGTGGTTGCCGGGCGAGGCGTGGTTGAAGATCCGGACGGTCGCGAAGCCGATCGAGCCGGCCGACAGGTTCGTCTGCGGAAAGTTGCCGTTCGACCAGACCGTGCCGCCGTGGCCGCAGCCCGCGGCGCTGACCTGCATCGAGGCGCCCTGGTGCACGGAGTACGGGTTGACCGTCACGTTGCTGGGCCCGTTGCCGCCGCCCTGCGGCGAGTTCGCGGCGGCGAACGGGGCACTGAGACCGATCGCGGCGCAGGCGGCCGCGGTCACGGTGAGAGCGCGCAGAACACGCATGGTGGAACCTCCAGCGGGAAGCGCCCCGGAGCGGTGGCCCGGGCAGATCGACGAGAACGCCTCCCATCACGAACCCTCGGGGTGGCGCGCAACCAGCGCATGTCCGCCTTTGGGCCGCCCGGTTGAGCGACACGCCGAAGCGCCGACTGATCATCTGACGGATCCGCAGGTCATGAGCCGTCAGGCATTTATGTGACGAATACCTGGATGGACGCACCCCGACCGGACGCACCACCCGTTCGCCCTTCCCCGATCGCCGTCCCGGGCATGCACCCTTAACGTGCGTGAAGAAGGGCGTATCGGGGAGGGACTGGAACGCGGGTCGGGACCCCCGCGTCGGGAAGGGAGAGCCATGACCGAGGACGAGAGCGAGCGGCCGCCGAGGAGACGCTCCCCCTGGGGAGTGCTCGCGCTGGTCATGCTCAGCGGCCTCGCCATGATCAGGAACGGGGCGAACGCCGAGGCGGGTCCGCCGCAGCCGGCCGCCGCGGCGGCGGTCGCGGCGCGCACGGACGAACTGCCGGCGAAGGCGCCCGTGCCGCCCGCGGGGATGGAGGTGCTGGAGCACTCGTCGGTGCAGCGCATCCGGATCCCGACGATCAACGTGGACGCGCCGGTGATGACGGTCGGGCTGGACGCGCAGGGCTGGATCGACGCCCCGCCCCCGCAGGACCGCAATCTCGCGGGCTGGTACCTCAACGGCATCTCGCCGGGCCAGCAGGGATCGGCGGTGATCGTGGGCCACGTGGACAACGCGCAGGGCCCGGCGGTCTTCTACGGGCTCGGCTCGCTCAAGCCGGGCAGCCACATCGAGGTGGAGCGCTACGACGGGCGGACGGCCGTCTTCGAGGTGTACGGCGTGGAGGTGTTCTCGAAGGAGGCCTTCCCCGGTTCCCGGGTGTACGGGGACACCGGGCACCCGGAGCTGCGGGTGATCACCTGTGGTGGCGCCTACTCCAAGGCGAAGGGCTACGACGGCAACGTGGTCGTCTTCGCCCGGATGGTGGAGGCCCGCTGAGGAAACGTTTCACTCGTCTGCGGCGCCCCGCTCCCCCGGCGGCCCGTGCTCCCCCCTGGGGGAGCACGGGCCGCCGGGGGAGCACGGGCCGCTCAGCGGGCCGGCAGGGTCATCCGGTAGCCGCGGCCGAGCAGCTGGGGCAGGTACGCCTCCAGCGCCCGGACGGTCTGCGAACGGTCGCCCCCGGCATCGTGGTTCAGCACGATCACCCCGGAGCCGGCACCCGACAGCACCCGGGAGACGATGGCGGTGCTCCCCGGCTCCTTCCAGTCGAGGCTGTCCACGGTCCAGGCGAGCGGCTCCATGCCGAGGCCGGCGCCGATCTCGAAGGCCGCCCGGTTCCACGCCCCGTAGGGGGCCCTGAACCACAGCGGCGCCTCCCCCACGGCCCGCTGCACGACCTCGCTCGTACGCCCGATCTCGGCTTCGAGGGCGGACCGGCTCAGCGTGGGGATGAGCGGGTGGGTCCAGGTGTGGTTGCCGATGACGTGTCCCTCGGCGGCCATCCGGCGCAGCAGGTCGCGGTTCTCGGTGGCCATCTCCCCGCAGACGAAGAACATCGCGCGCACCCCGTACCGGGCGAGGGTGTCGAGGACGGCCGGGGTGTAGCGGGGGTCGGGGCCGTCGTCGAAGGTGAGCACCATGGCGCCGGCGGTGGGCGCTCCGGCCGGCAGTTCCAGGATGGGCCGGGTGCGGACGGCGGGCTTGGCGACGGCGGGCCGGGCCGGGACCTCGGCGGTCATGGGCCGCAGCCGGTAGGACTTCTCCGGTGGCCCCTGGGGACGCAGACCGGGCGCTCCGGCGGCCCCGGCGGCTCCGGGGCCGGGGCCGGGGGCGGGGCCGGGGCCGGCGGCGCCCGGGGCGCCGGCCACGGGTCCGCCCCCGGGACCGCCCTCGCCCGCGGTGACCAGAGCGGAGGCGGCGGCGATCCCGAGGAAGACGGCGGTACGCAGGAGCACGCGCCGCCCTACTGTCGGCTCGTCATTTTTCATTCTTCCTACGTATCAACGACATCGCCGCGGATGTCGAGGGGCGCGGACGCGTCCCGCCCCCGTCACCCCCTCGGACCAGCCGCCCCGCCGCTCAGCCCTGCCGCACCAGGGGGAACGGCAGCGTCTCGCGGATCGTCAGTCCCGTGAGGAACATGACCAGCCGGTCGACGCCGATGCCCAGTCCGCCGGTGGGGGGCATCGCGTACTCCAGGGCGTCGAGGAAGTCGTTGTCGAGCTCCATCGCCTCGGCGTCGCCGCCCGCGGCCAGCAGCGACTGCGCGGTCAGCCTGCGGCGCTGCTCGACGGGGTCGGTCAGCTCCGAGTAGGCGGTGCCCAGTTCGGTGCCGAAGGCCACCAGGTCCCAGCGCTCGGCCAGTCGCGGGTCCTTGCGGTGCTGCCGGGTGAGCGGGGAGACGTCGGTCGGGAAGTCCTTGTAGAAGGTGGGGAGTTCCGTACGCTCCTCCACCAGCCGTTCGTACATCTCCAGGACCACGTCGCCCCGGGTGTCCTCGGGTCCGTGCGGGACGCCGGCCCGGTCGCACAGCGCCCGCAGCAGAGGCTCCCCGGTGTCGGCGTCGACCTCCTCGCCGAGCGCCTCGCTGATGGCCCCGTACATCGTCTTGACCGGCCAGGGCCCGGAGATGTCGTGGACGACGAGTTTTCCGTCCGGGCCCGCCTTGTGGGCGACCGGCGAGCCGAAGGCCGCCGTCGCCGCGCCCTGGATGAGCTCGCGGGTGAGGTCGAGCATCACGTCGTAGTCGGCGAAGGCCTGGTAGGCCTCCAGCATCGTGAACTCGGGGTTGTGCTTGTAGGAGACGCCCTCGTTGCGGAAGGTGCGGCCCATCTCGAAGACCTTCTCCATGCCTCCGACACACAGCCGCTTGAGGTACAGCTCGGGTGCGATGCGCAGGTACAGGTCGAGGTCGTAGGCGTTGATGTGGGTGCGGAAGGGCCGTGCGTTGGCGCCGCCGTGGATCTGCTGGAGCATCGGGGTCTCGACCTCCAGGTAGCCGCGGTCCAGCAGCCCCTGCCGCAGGGCCTGCACCGCGTGGGAGCGGGCCCGTACGACGTCCCGCGCGTCGGGGCTGGCGACCAGGTCGAGGTAGCGGCGCCGGACCCGTGCCTCCGGGTCGGCCAGGCCCTTGCGCTTGTCGGGGAGGGGGCGCAGGCACTTGCCGGTGAGCTGCCAGGAGCCGACCACCACCGACGGCTCGCCGCTGCGGCTGGCGCCGGCCTCGCCGGTGGCCACCACGTGGTCGCCGAAGTCCACCTGCGAGGTGAAGGCGTCCAGCACGGCGGCCCCGGACTCGTCGCGGGTGAACATCAGCTGGACGTCGCCGGTCCAGTCGCGCAGCACGGCGAAGACGACACCGCCGAGGTCCCGTACGACCATGACCCGCCCGGCGAGCGTGACCTGCTCGCCGGTACGGCTGCCGGGGGCCCGGCCGGGGTGTGCGGCCCGCAGCGCGGCGGCGGTGTGCGTGCGCTGGGGGATCCCGACCGGGTAGGGGTCGGTGCCCGCGGCGCGGATGCGTTCCAGCTTGGCGTGGCGCACCCGGACCTGTTCGGGGAGCCGCTCGGCCGGGGCGCGCTCCCCGCCCTCCCCCACGAGGTCCAGGCCCAGGGAGTCGATGGAGGGCAGCCCGGCGGTGTTCGCGGGGGCGGTGAGGCCCTTGGCGTGGCCGTTGCCCCAGAGCTTGCGCATGCTCGGTACGGAGACGAAGCCCTCGGCGATGCCGGAGGCGAGGCTGACCCGGGCGAGCGAGCCGGCGTCCTGGTAGCAGAGGAACCGCGGGTACCACTCGGGCCCGTACTTGACGTTGGAGCGGTACAGGGCCTCCAGCTGCCACCAGCGGGAGAAGAACAGCAGCAGCCTGCGCCAGAGCTTGAGCACCGGGCCCGCGCCGATCCGCCCGCCCTCCTCGAAGGCCGAGCGGAAGACGGCGAAGTTGAGGGAGATCCGGTGCACGCCGAGGCCGGGGGCGGCCGCGCACAGCTGCGCCACCATGAACTCCATGACCCCGTTGGGCGCGGAGCGGTCGCGGCGCATCAGGTCGAGGGAGATGCCGTCCCTGCCCCAGGGGACGAAGGACAGCAGGGCGATCAGGTCGCCGTCCGCGTCGAAGGCCTCGACCAGCAGGCAGTCCCCGTCGGCGGGGTCGCCGAGCCGGTCCAGGGCCATGGAGAAGCCGCGTTCGGTCTCGGTGTCCCGCCAGTGGTCGGCCCGGTCGACGATGGTGCGCATCTCCTCCTCGGTGAGAGCCGAGTGGCGGCGGATCACGGTGGTGGCACCGGTGCGCCGGACCCGGTTGACGGCCTGCCGGGTGACCCGCATGTCGCGGCCGTCGAGGTCGAAGTGGGCGACGTGCAGGATCGCCTCGTCGCCGAGCTGGAGGGCGCCGAGGCCGGAGCGGGCGTACGCGTTCGCCCCGGCCTCGGAGGCGCCCATCACGGCCGGCTGCCAGCCGTAGCGGCGGGCGACGGCCAGCCAGGCGTCGATGGCGGCGGTCCAGGCGCCGGGGTCGCCCACCGGGTCGCCGCTGGCCAGGCAGACTCCGGCCTCCACGCGGTAGGTGACGGCGGCCTTGCCGTTCGGGGCGAAGACGACGGCCTTGTCGCGCCGGGTGGCGAAGTAGCCGAGGGAGTCGGACCGCCCGTAGGCGCCCAGCAGCGCCCGGATCCGGGGCTCCTCGTCCCCGTGCAGGGCGGCGGTCAGGCGTTGCGAGCGGAACAGGGCCGCGGCCGCGTTCAGCAGGGCGAGGGCGCCGAAGAGGCCGAGCAGGAAGTAGAGCGCGCGGGGTGGGCGGCCGTCGAACTGGCGGGCCGAGAAGAGGCCGCCGAAGACCTGCTTGGCGGCCCAGTCCAGCCACTGCCCCTTGGGCAGCGTCCCGGGGAACAGCGCGACCAGGCCCCAGCCGAGGAGCACCGCGGCGAGCAGCCCGAGGCCGAGTACGAGCAGGGCGCGCCAGACGGCGCCGGGGCGGGAGGCGGCGTAGAACTCCGGGCGGGCGGCGACCAGGACGCCGAGGGCCGCCACCGCGAGGACCATCGAGGGGCCGCCGACCCAGAACCACCCGTCGGCGATGATCAGCAGGTCGACCAGGATCAGCAGGGCCAGATAGGTGACGACGATCCACCAGGCGATCCGCTTGCGGATGCCGAGGGCGGCGGCGAGGAGGAAGAGGAAGACGGCGTACGCGAGGTTCTCGCTGACCGGTACCACGAAGTCGTCGAGGAAGCGCACCACGGGCCGCAGGAGCCTGCGCAGCGTCGGGGAGAGCGCCAGCACCGCGCACAGCAGCCCGAGCGTTCCGAAGAACGCCCCGAAACCGTCCGGGACCCGGTGCAGGAAGCGGTTGCGGGTCCCCCGGGTCTCCTCCAGCGTGGCACTCATGCTTGGCACTGTAGGGAGGGCCGCGCCGGTCCGCGCGCCGAACCCGATAGCCTCGGGAGGGTGACGGAGCACGTGAACACGGGATTCGAGCGCGGTACGGACGGGCCGAAGGTGATCCTCGCCGGGGTGGACGGCTCGGAGTCCTCGCTCCGGGCGGCGGCCTACGCGGCGGGGCTGGCCCGGCGGCAGAACGCGCTGCTGGCCCTGGTGTACGTCCAGCCGGTGATGGCGGCCGGGGCTTCCCTGGGCGCGCCGGTGGCGGGCACGACGGGGGAGATCGCCGAGGGCATCGTCGCCGAGATCCGCGCCTCGGCCGAGCGTCTGAAGGGCATCTTCGAGGTGCGCTGGCAGTTCCACACCTTCCGCGGTGACCCGTACGCGGGGTTGGTGGGCGCCGCCGAGGAACTGCGGGCGGACGCGGTCGTGGTCGGCGCCTCCGAACAGGCCGGCCACCGCATCGTGGGCTCGGTCGCGGTCCGCCTGGTGAAGGCGGGCCGCTGGCCGGTGACGGTCGTTCCGTAGCGGCGGTGCGGATCAGCCCGGCCGGCCCGCGGCCGCCGGCGGCTACCGGGACCGTTTCAGGCCGTCCTTGGCGGCGCCGCGGCTGAGGACGGCCTCCGTGACGGTCTCGTCGGCGCTCTCGTACTCCTCCTCGCCGGGGTCCTCGGCGAGGGCGGCGGGCAGGTTGACGACCCTGCCGATGGACAGGTCCATCATCTGCGGGACGAACTCGGCCTTCGCCACCTGCCAGCGCCGTCCGGGAGCGGCGGGCGGGGCGAAGGTGAAGCGGGCGATGGAGCCGTAGTTGCCGCGCAGGTCGCGGGCGCCGGAGTGGTTGAACATCTCCCCGGCGACCTGGTCGCCCATGCCGTAGACGATCCAGGTGCCGTTGACCTTCTCGTAGGCCTGCGGGACGTGGGCGTGCGTGCCCAGGATCATGTCGATGTCGGGGCGGCCGGCGCTCTGCGAGGCGGTCAGCGCCTTTCCCAGCGAGAGCTGCGTTCCGTCCGGCTCCGTCTGCCATTCGGTGCCCCAGTGGATGCTGACCAGCACCACGTCCGCTCCGGCCTTCCGGGCGGCCCGGGCGTCCGCGACGATCTTGTCCTGGCGCATCGGGTTGACCGCCCAGGGCTGTCCGTCCGGCAGGGGGTTGCCGTTGGTGTCGTAGGTGTACGCGAGGTGCGCGACCTTCGCGGAACCGGCCGTGTAGAGCGTGGTCCTGGCCGCCTCGGCCGCCGTGCGCGCGGAGCCGGCGTGGCCGAGGCCGACCTTGTCGAAGCGGTCGAGGGTGCGCTTCAGCCCCTCGGCCCCGTCGTCCAGGGTGTGGTTGGAGGCGGTGGAGCAGCCGTCGTACCCGGCGTCCTTGAGTGCGTCCGCGACGGTGGGCGGGGAGACGAAGGCGGGGTAGCCGCTGAAGGGTCCGTCGTCCTCGCCGTAGATGGTCTCCATGTGGCACAGGGCCAGGTCGGCCGCCGAGACCACCGGTTTGACCCGGGAGAACATGGGCCGGAAGTCGTACCCGTCGCCGCCCGCGTCCGCCGCCGCCCGCTGGATGACGGAGGTGTGCGGCAGTACGTCGCCGCTCGCGACCAGGGTGAAGCCCCTGGCGGCGGGGGCCGTGCCGGCAGGCGCTCCGGCGGCGCTGGAGCCGAGCCGGGCCGGGGTGTGCTCCCCGGCCGTGGAGCAGCCGGCGGCCGCTGCCGGCAGGAGGAGGGCCGACAGCAGGGCGAGGGCCTTGCGGGTGCGCTTGGTCATCTATCCCAGCTCCCATTTATATGACCGTCGGATGAACCGAAATCCATAGGAGATGGGGCTACGAGTCAAGGAGCGCCGCCGTCCGCCGGCTGCGCCCCACTCCGACGGCCCACGGCCGTTCGCCGTGCCGTTCGACCGTTCGTCGCCCGGCGCGGCCGCCCAGCGGTCGACCCGGGGCCTTGGGCGCAACGGCCCCGCCGGACGGTTCCCGGGCGGCTCCGTGCAGGTGAGGGTGAGTGGGAAGCCCACAGCCCGGCCCCGGCGGCCCCGGCGGCCCCGGCCCGCAGCCACGGCCGGCAGCCCCGGCCCACGGCCCCGGCAGCCCAGCGGACCCCGGACCCGGAAGGAGCCACTCGTGTCGCCCTCCCCCACCCTCCAGCGCACGGAACCCGAGGCGCTCGCCGAACTCCAGCGCGAACACGGGCGGGCCCTGTTCGGTTTCCTGCTCGGCCTCACGGCCGGGGACGCCCAGCGCGCCGAGGACCTCGTCCAGGAGACCCTCGTACGCGTCTGGCAGCACCCCGAGGTACTGGCGACCGGGCACGAGTCCATGCGGCCCTGGCTGTTCACGGTGGCGCGGCGGCTCGCGATCGACGCCCGCCGGGCCCGGCTGTCTCGGCCGCAGGAGGTCGACCCCGACGGCCTGGAGCAGGCGCCCGCCCCCGAGGACGCGGTGGCCGGCTCGGTCACGGCGATCGACGTCCGGCGGGCGGTGGGCAGCCTGGGCCCGGAGCACCGCGCCGTGCTGATGCAGGTCTACTTCCAGGACCGCTCGGTGGCCGAGGCCGCGGCGGAGCTCGGCATACCCGCCGGAACGGTCAAGTCCCGTACGCACTACGCCCTGCGCGCCCTGCGCAAAGGGCTCCAGGGGTACGGACTGGGCGCCTGAACGGGGTCCCGCACCGCCGGGCGGACCCGAGCATCCCTGGAGAAACACTCAAGGAACGCCCTCGACACACACGATCCGGACACGGAGCAGCCCGATATCGGCACCAGTCCGTGCAAGTTGAGTAAACATCCCCCGTTCCGCGAGCCGTCGGGTGAAGGCTCGGACATGACGGCGCAAGGCTCGACACGCGGGAGAGGGTGGAACGGTGCAGCCCGAGAGTACGAACGGCACCAGTGACGGCGGACTGGCTGTGCCCATGGCGTGGCTCTACGCGGAGTACATCGCCGACGAGCTGCTGCGCACGGGCCGGCTGATCCCGGTGAGCACGCTGGAGTTCCGCGCCGGGCGCGACACGCTCGCGCTGACGATCTACCTCTCGGACGCGGCCGGCGAACTGTCCGGGATCCGGGTGGTCTCGCAGCTCGACGAGTGGCTGTCGCTGACGGCGTACGGGCACCCCTGGCGCGACTGGGTCCGCACCCGGTTCCTCGCGCTGGGCGAGGAGGCGCACGAGCGCGGCCGCGGCGAGGACCCGGACCTCGAACTCGCCCGGGCGGCGTGGCGCTGGCTGGACCGCACGGAACTGTTCGCCACCAACCTCGACCCGGGCCGTCCCGGCCACTCCGACACCCCGCAGGCGCTGGACGAGAACGCCCGCGTGTGGACCCCGGCGTGGCAGCTCGGCCTGCCGCTGGGACACCTGGCGATGCACCTGTTCTAGGTCGTGCCGTCGAAGTCCCTCCCGGCCGGTGGGGCCTAACCCGATTCGGCCGGGTCCGTCACCAGACCCGTGAAGTCGGCCTCGTTGCGCTCGGCCCGGCCCACGTACCAGCGGGCGATCAGCCACATCACCGGGTACGCCACCAGCCCGAGGACGACCCACACCAGCGGACCCGCGGCCGCCCTGGGCAGCAGGAAGCCCAGCGGCAGCAGCCCGAGCACGACCGCGAGCACCGCCAGCGCCCCCAGCCCCGCGCGCAGCTGGCTGCGCATCAGGGCCCGTACGTAGGTGGCGCCGAGGCTGGTCTGCTCGGAGATCTCCGAGCGGGCGGGGGTGTGGGGCGGCGGACGGCGGCGGGTGCCGCGCGGGACGCCGGTGACGGTCTCCCGCCGGGGCGGCTGCTGCTCGGCCATGGCCCGGAGTCTACGCAGACCCCCGGCTACTTCAGGAGGCGGGAGAGCCTGCGGTCCGCGAGCGGCTTGCCCCCGGTCTGGCAGGTCGGGCAGTACTGGAGCGAGGAGTCCGCGAAGGACACCGAGCGGACGGTGTCCCCGCACACCGGGCACGGCTCGCCCTCCCGGCCGTGGACCCGCAGCCCGCTCTTCTTCTCGGCTTTCAGCTCCCCGGCGGCCAGCCCGTGGGCCCGCTCGACGGCGGCCCGCAGCGTCTCCCGCACGGCCCCGTGGAGGTGGGTGACCTGGTCCTCGTCGAAGGAGGCCGCCAGTTTGAAGGGCGAGACCTTGGCGGCGTGCAGGATCTCGTCGCTGTACGCGTTGCCGATGCCGGCGATCACGCTCTGGTCGCGCAGCACGCCCTTGATCTGGCGCCGTTCCCCCGCCAGCAGCGCGGCGAAGGCGTCCCGGTCGAAGCCGTCGGCCAGCGGGTCGGGGCCGAGCCGGGCGATGCCCTCGACCTCCTGGGGGTCGCGTACGACGTACACGGCCAGGCGCTTCTGCGTGCCCGCCTCGGTGAGGTCGAAGCCGCCGCCGTCCGCGAGGACGAGGCGCAGCGCGAGCGGTCCCCTGCCGGGGCGGGGCGGCGCTGCCGGGAGGGTCTCCCGCCAGCGCAGCCAGCCGGCGCGGGCCAGGTGGGTGACGAGGTGCAGCTCGCCGATCCGCAGGTCGAGGAACTTGCCGTAGCGGGCCACGGGGCCGGCCGGCTGCCCTTCGAGGGCGGTGGGGGGAGGGTCGTAGGTCTTGAGCACGCTGACCGCGAGCGGGAGGACGCGTTCCACCACCCGCCCGGCGAGGTGCTCGTCGAGGAACTCCCTCAGGGCCTCGACCTCCGGCAGCTCGGGCATCCTCCCAGCCTGCCGCCCCGGCCGCCGCCCCGCGACCGCAACCCCGTGCCGCAGGGGGGCTCACGCCATCACGAACTCGCACCAGACGCACTTGCCGCCGCCCCGCGGCTCGACGCCCCAGGCGTCCGCCAGCCGGTCCACCAGCATCAGGCCGCGGCCCGACACCCCCGCCTCCCCGGCCTCGCGGCGGCGCGGGAGGGCACTGGAGCGGTCCTCCACCTCCACCCGCAGCCGCCGCTCCGGGCCGGCCAGCACGCGCAGGGTCACGATCGCCGGGCCCTCCGTGTGCATCAGGGCGTTGACGATGAGCTCGTCCGCGACGAGTTCGATCTCGTCGGCCCGGTCGCGGGCGCCCCACGAGCGGACGGCCGCACCGATCATGTGCCGGGCGGCGACGAGCGCCTCGGGGTCCCCGGGGGCCACGTGCTGCTGGAGCCGGCCTCCGCCCGGCCGGGTGTCCTCGCCCTGGCGGCGCAGCAGGAGCAGGGCCATGTCGTCGTCGCCGCCCCGGTCGTCGACCACCTCGCACAGCCGGTCGGCGAGCCGCTGGAGGTCGGCGGGGCCGTCGCGGACGAGGGAGGCCAGCAGGCGGAAGCCGTCGTCCAGGTCGCTGCCGGGCTGTTCCACCAGCCCGTCGGTGCACAGCAGGAGCGTTTCCCCGGGGTCGAGTTCCACGGTGGTCACCGGGTACTCGAGGCGGCCGAACTCCGCCGACAGGCCCAGCGGCATCCCGCCCTCCACCGGCAGCCTGCGGCAGTCACCGTCGCCGGTGCGCAGGAGCGGGTCGAGGTGGCCGGCCCGGACCAGCTGGAGCACCCCGGTGGAGAGGTCGGCCTCCACGTAGGTGCAGGTCGCGAAGCGGGCGGTGTCCAGTTCGTGGAGGAACACGGAGGCCCGGGCCATCACGGTGCCCGGCGCGTGCCCTTCGGCGGCGTACGCCCGCAGCACGATGCGCAGCTGGCCCATCACGGCCGCCGCGTGGGTGTCGTGGCCCTGGACGTCGCCGATGACGGCGCCGACCCGGCCGCCGGGCAGGGGGATGACGTCGTACCAGTCCCCGCCGATGTCGCGGCCCATCCGGGCGGACCGGTAGCGCACGGCGATCTGGGCCCCGGGGACGGAGGGGATGCGGCGGGGCAGCATGGCCTGCTGGAGGCCCTCGGCGAGGTCGTGTTCCTGCTCCAGCAGCATCGCCCGCTGGAGGCTCTGGGCGATGCTGCTGCCCAGGGCGACCAGCAGGTTGCGCTCGTCCTGGGTGAAGCCGTCCTTGTCCTGGTAGAGCAGTCCGATCGCGCCGATCGGGCGGGCCTGCGCGATGAGCGGCAGGTACGCGGCGGCCGATATCCGCATCCCCGAGATCCTGGCCCAGAGGTCGGGGTACTCCTCGGCGAACTCCTCGGCGGAGTCGAGGAACCGGGGCTGGAGCGAGCGGACGACCTCGCTCATCGGGTACTGCTCGTCCACGCGGGTGTAGCGGGTGCCGGGGACGAAACTGTCGGCGGGGCCTTCGGCCACCAGGTGGATGCGGCCGGCCTCGACGAGGCCCATCACCATGCCCATGGAGCCGAGCCGCTCCAGGCCGTGGGCGTCGCCGATGACGTCGATGACGTCGCGCACGGTCCGGGCGTGCGCGAGGGCGGCGGTGGTGCTCTCGACCACGGAGGTCTGGCGCCGTCGCTCCTCGTCGAGCCCGAGGCGTTCGGCGGAGTGGCTCAGTTCCTCGGTCGCGTCGCGGACGATGCCGATGATCCGGTACGGGCGCCCGTCGGGGCCGCGCATGACGCGGCCCTGGGTGTGGGTCCAGCGCTGGCTCCCGTCCCGGCAGCGGATGCGGAAGTACGCGCCGTAGCTGTCGACGCCGCTCTTGAGGGCGCTGGAGACGAGGGCGTCCAGGCGGGTGGCCTCGGCGGGCGGGACGCGCGGGGAGAGCGATCCCGGCCGTCCGTCGTACTCGGCCGGGATCGTGTCGAAGACGTCGAGGGCCGCCGCGTCCATGTGCATGAGCCCGGTGACCAGGTCCCAGTCGAAACTGCCCATCCGGTTCAGTGACAGGGACCGGTCCGCGTGGGCGGGCCAGTCCTCCGGCAGCGATACGGAGCTCGGCACCGGTCCACCATGACACAGCGGCGCGTCAGGCGCTCTCCAGGTACCCGGGCTCGTCCGGGGCCGGCGGCAGGGCGGGGAGGCCGTCCGGGGCGACGGAACCGGCGGGGTCCGGGGGCAGGGCGGGGTCCGGCGGACTCGCCGCGTCCGGGGGGAGGGCCGGGTCGGGCGGGAGCGCCGGGTCGGTGCCGGTGCCGGGGCCGTCGTCGGGGGTCAGGGTCACGCCCGGCTCGGTCGGGACGCCGCCGGGCAGGTCACCGCCGACGTCGGGCGCGGTCCCGGCGGGGCCGTCCGACGGGGGCACCCCGCCGCCGGGACGGTCCTGCGGGGTGGAGGGCGCCCGGGGGACGGTGCCGGCGTCGGGCCGGCACGGTACGGCCGCCGGCGGACCGGGGGCGGGCGCGGCGGCGGGCGGGTCGACGGGCACCCCGGACGGGGCGACGGGCACGCCGGACGGGGCGACGGACGGGTCGGCGGGCATCCCGGGCGGGCCGGCCTGCGGATCGACGGGCGGGCCGAGGGGCAGCCCGGAGGGGTCGACGGGCACCCCGGACGGGTCGAGGGGCACCCCGGACGGGTCGAGGGGCACCCCGGACGGGTCGAGGGGCACCGCCGAGGGGTCGACGGGCAGCGCGGAGGGGTCGACGGGCACCCCCGAGGGGTCGACGGGTACCCCGGACGGGTCGACGGGTACCCCCGGCGGGCCCGCCTGCGGGTCGGCGGGCACCCCCGGCGGGCCGGCCGGCGGGGGTGCCTGGGGCGCGGGCCGGGCGGTTCGGGGCGGGTTGTCCCGGGCCGTGGGGGCGCAGGGGTCGGACGGCGGGTCCTCGGGCGGGGTCGGGGGGCCGTCGGGGATGCCGTCGGCCGGGTCGTAGGGCGGCGGTACCGCCGGGGTCTTGTCCTGGGCCCCGTCGTCACCGGCCCTGCGCTCGATCCAGGTGTTGTCGGCGACGTTCACGATGACCAGCCTGGTGATCGCCTGGATCGTCGGCTCGATGACGATGACCTGGTGGGGCTGGTACCCGTTCCACTGGTCGCCCTTGAGGACCGGGCTGCCCTTCGCGGAGCGCGGCGGACCGAGGGGGTTGCCGCAGGCGCAGCGGACCCGGGGCATGCCGTGGTCGTCGACGAGGACGGCCGTCCCGGCCTGGAGCACCGCCTGGTAGCCGTCGGCCCGGCCGTCGCGGAAGCCGTGGGCGGTGACGCGGGTGTCGGCGCGCAGGACCACCGGGGTGAGGGCGCGCAGGAAGTCGGGGAGCTTCTCCTGCTCGGTCCCGGCGGCCTGGGCGAAGGAGCGGCCCTTGGCGTCGTCGGTGCCGAGGTAGGCCACCTGGCGCTCCACGTCGCAGCTGCCGAGCCGGCTGGTTCCGCCGTACAGGCCGGGGGTGGCGGCGCCGACGGTCCGGATGCCCCGGCCGCCCGGGTTGGGCAGCGGCGGCTTCACCGGGGCCGACTCGGCGGTGGCCGAGGAGGGGGTGAAGGGGTCGGGGCCGGCGGCGCCGACGGGCTGGAGCGTGAGCGCCGGGCTTTCGGGGGCGGGGCCCTTGGTCTGCTCGGGGCCGGTGCCGCCGCATCCGGCGGCGATCAGGCCGAGGAGGGCCAAGACGGCCGTGCGGGCCGGTACGTGACGGCGGCGCAGGCCCTGACGGCGCGCTTCCTGACGGGATGTCGGTGCGGGCACGTCGTTCAGGTCGTTCACGCTGCTCTCCCTTTTCGCCCCGGTTTCTGATCTCTTGTCTGCCGCATGTCCGCGGACACCGCAACCGGAGCGCCCGCATACGGTCTTGAACATGTTCAATCGGCACCGTAGGGTCGGACCTGGGACTTGAACGTGTTCAAAGGAGCGGTCGTGACGGTACTCGTGAACCTCATCGTCACCCTCGGGATGTGCTGGGTCGTCCCCGTGGGCCTGCGCCTGATCGACCCGGTCGGGCTGCGCACCGCGGCGCGGCTGTGGCCGTTGGCGGCCGCCCCCGGCGCCCTGTGCCTGTGGCTGCCGCGCGGCGCCGCCGCCACCGCCCTCGCGGGCGTCTACGCGGTGGCCGCGCTGGCCCTGGCCTGCCGGGGCGCCGCCCGGCTGCCCCGCACCCGGGTGCCGGGCCCGGCGGAGGTGGCCGCGCTCACCGCGCTGCTGTCCCCCTCGGTTGCCGCGTGCGCCCTGGTCGCGGAGCGCGCCGGACACCGGCTCTTCGGCTTCGGCCTGGACATCCTGGCCCTGACCGTCCCGCACTTCCACTTCGCCGGCTTCGCGGCCGCCCTCGTCGCCGGCCTGGTGAGCCGGTCGGCGACGCACGGGCGCTGGGCGCGCGGGGCGGCGTACAGCGTGCCGGCGGGGACCCTGCTCGTGCTGCTCGGCTACTTCGCCGGCGACTGGGCCGAGCTGCTGGGCGCGGTGGTGCTGACCGCCGGGATGTGGGCCGTGGCCCTGGTGACCTGGCGGGACGTCCGCCCGGGCGCCCCGGACCGGGCCACCGGGGCGCTCCTCGCCGTTTCGGCTTCGGTGCTGGTGGCCACCATGGTGCTGGCCCTGTGGTGGGCGGCAGGCGAAGCCACCGGGGTCGTCCACCCCACCCTGACCTGGATGGCCGCGACCCACGGCCTCGGCAACGCGCTCGGCTTCGCCCTGTGCTCACTGCTGGCCTGGCGCCGACTCACCGCCGACCGCACCGCGCCCGCCCGGCTCGCGCCGGCCGCCCCCTGACCCCAGCCCCCCCCCCCCCCGCCCCGATCGGAGCTCCCCATGACCCGCCTCACCGGCACCGGCCGGCCCGTCCTCAGCTACCCCGAGCGCGGTGCGACCAGGCTGCGGCCGCTGCCCGCCGGCTACCACCACCTGCACCACCGCACCCGGATCGGCCACGGCCGCGCGGTCTTCGCGGCGGCCGGCGCGGCCGTCACCGACTTCCGGATGCACCGGGCGACCGGGGCGAGGGTCCGCGCCGACGGCCCGGCCGCGCCCGGGGCACGGGTGGAGGTCGGGCTGGGCGCCGGGCCGCTGCGCATCAGCGTCCCCTGCGAGGTCGTCTGGGTCCCGGAGGGGCCCGACCGGGCCGGTTTCGCCTACGGCACCCTCACCGGCCACCCCGAGAGCGGGGAGGAGTCCTTCCTCGTCGAACTCGACGCCGACGGCACGGTGTGGTTCGAGGTGACCGCCTTCAGCCGCCCCGCCGCCTGGTACACCCGCCTCGCGGGCCCGCTCGTCCCCGTGCTCCAGCGGGGTTACGCCCGGCTGCTCGGCCGGCGCCTGCGCGCGCTGGCCGCCGGCGGCTGATACTGGAGGGGATGGACTGGTTCACCGCGCCCGGGTACTGGCTGGGCCGGCTGGTCTTCCAGCGGGCCCTGGCCGGCGTCTACGTCTTCGCCTTCGTCGGGGCCGCCCTGCAGTTCCGGGCGCTGATCGGGGCGCACGGCATGCTGCCCGTCCCGCGCTACGTGCGGTACGTGCCCTTCCGCCGCGCCCCGAGCCTGTTCCAACTGCGCTACTCCGACCGGCTCTTCGCCGGCTGCGCCTGGGCCGGGGCGGCCCTGTCGGCCGCGCTCGCCGCCGGGGCGGGCGACCTGGTGCCGCTGGGCGCCGCCATGGGGCTGTGGGCGGTGCTGTGGCTGCTGTACCTGTCCATCGTCAACGTGGGCCAGACCTGGTACTCCTTCGGCTGGGAGTCCCTGCTGCTGGAGGTCGGCTTCCTCGCCATCTTCCTCGGCAACGCCCGGGCCGGGCCGCCGGTGCTGGTGCTGTGGCTCCTGCGGTGGGTGCTGTTCCGGGTGGAGTTCGGAGCCGGGTTGATCAAGATGCGCGGCGACGCCTGCTGGCGCAGGCTGACCTGCCTCGACTACCACCACGAGACGCAGCCGATGCCGGGGCCGCTCAGCTGGTTCTTCCACCACCTGCCGAAGCCGCTGCACCGGGTGGAGTGCGCGGCGAACCACGTCACCCAACTCGTGCTGCCCGTGCTGCTGTTCACCCCGCAGCCAGTGGCCTCGTACGCGGCCGGGATCATCGTGGCCACGCAGCTGTGGCTGGTGCTGTCCGGCAACTTCGCCTGGCTGAACTGGCTGACGATCACGCTCGCGCTCTCGGCGGTGGACTTCACCGGCATCGCTGGCCCCCCGCCGGCCGCGGCCTCGCGCGGCGCGCCCGTCTGGTACGTGGTCCTGGTGTGCGCCCTGACCGTGCTGGTGCTGGCGTTGAGCCGCAACCCCGTCGCCAACCTCGTCTCGCGCCGCCAGGTGATGAACCGCTCCTTCGACTCGCTGCACCTGGTCAACACCTACGGGGCCTTCGGCACCGTCGGCCGGATCCGGGACGAAGTGGTGGTCGAGGGGACCGCGGACCGCGTCCCCCACGAGGACGGCGACTGGCGCGAGTACGGCTTCAAGGGCAAGCCGGGGGAACCGCACCGGATCCCGCGCCAGTTCGCCCCGTACCACCTGCGGCTCGACTGGCTGATGTGGTTCGCGGCGCTCTCCCCCGGCTACGCCCGGGACTGGTTCGGGCCGTTCGTGGAGCGGCTGCTGGCGGGCGACCGGGACACGCTGCGGCTGATCCGCCACAACCCCTTCCCGGACGCCCCGCCCCGCTTCGTACGGGCCAGGCTCTACCGCTACCGCTTCACCACCTGGCGGGAGTTGCGCGAGACGGGCGCCTGGTGGCACCGCAGGCTGCTGCGCGAGTACCTGCCGCCGACCCGTCTCACGCAGGCCGCCTCCTCAGAGCCCGAGTAGCGCGGCCTCCTGCTCCGCGGAGATGCCCTTGGCCGGACGGTCGGGGCGCTGCGGGGCGACACCGCCGATCGACTGCAGCCAGGTCCAGGTGTCGGCGGCCGTCTCCTCGACCGGCCGGCAGGTGAGGCCCGCCTTGAGGGCCTTGGTGACGTCGTTGCCGAACATGTAGTCGTACGTCTCGCCCTCCAGGAGCCAGATGGGCAGTTGGACCCAGGGCTCGATCCCCGCCTCGAGGATCACGGCCGGGTCGGTCCAGCGCAGTTCGGGCCGGACGCCGGTGGCGGCCGCGCAGGCGTCCAGGAGGCTTCCCATCGTGGCGTGTCCGGCCGGGGCGACCAGGTTGTAGGCCCCGCCGAGCCCGGCGGCGGCCGCGTCGAGGGTCCAGCGCGCGAGGTCCCGTACGTCGATGTACTGGAGCGCCAGGTCGCGGGGGCCGGGGGCGAGCATCGGGCCGCCCCGGGCGACGCGGTTCAGCCACCAGGGCAGCCGGCCGACGTTCTCGTACGGGCCCGTGATCAGGCCGGCGCGCACGAGCAGGGCGCGGTCGCCGAAGGCGTCGACGGCCGCGAGCTCGCCGCCCCGCTTGTCCTCGGCGTAGGCGGTGGAGCCGGCGTCCGGCGAACCCTCCACCACCGGGGCGTCCTCGGCGTGGCCGGCGGGGGCGGGGTAGGTGTACACGGAGCAGCTGGAGATGTACGCGTACCCGGCCGCCCGGCCGGCGAGCAGGCGGGCGCTGTCGCGCACCGCCGTGGGGGCGCCGCTCCAGGTGTCGACGACCAGGTCCCACTCCCCCTCGGCGAGGGCGGCCAGCCCGTCGGGGGCGGTGCGGTCCCCGTGCAGTGCGGAGGTTCCGGGCGGGGGCGCGTGGTGCCCCCGGTGGAAGACGGTGACCTCCCAGCCACGGTCCAGGGCGTCCTCGGTGATCGCGCGCCCGACGAATTCGGTCCCACCCAGCATCAGAAGTCTCATGGGCTCGACCCTGCCGGGCGCGGCGGGGCGGCGGAAGGCGTGATCGCCCACAGCGATGACGCTGACGGCGTAGGGGAACGGGGAACCGGCGGCGGCGCCCGGTGCTCATGCCGCGCCCCCGTCGCCCTGGAGGGCGCGGGGGCGGGGGTACGGTCCGGGCCGCGGCCGGTGGCCGGCGGCCCGGTGCCGTCAGTCGATGCCGGGCAGGATGTGCGGCTCCGCCAGGTCGTCCTCGTAGCCTGCCAGCCGGATGGGTGCGGAGCGGGCCCAGACCTCGAGGCTGCCGAGTTCGTCGGACCGCGTGTTCGCCCCCCGTCCCGTGCGCTCCAGAGTCGGCTCGGGCTTCTTCTTCGTCTCAGTCACCGCGCACTCCCTTGGTGTGGCGTAACCCGGCGGGCGGGACCGCACGCCGGATAGGGAAATCGAAAGGTTTTCCGGACGCGGTGGCGCCTTGATGGAGCGGTGCCCGGGTGGGGCTCCTTGCGCCTTAGGGTACACATATGAGCGGGGGGCCGCTCGATGGAACGGCAAAATCCGCGCCGGACCGCTCGTTTTCGCCCCGAATGCAGGAAGTCGTACACCTGCGGCCGCGTCGGGGCCGGTCCGCCTCGACGGCGGTGGCACGTGCGCGCGGACGACGGAGGGAGCGGCTGTGGCTATCTCGGAGGTGTCCACGGTCGACAGTGTGGACGGGCCGGCCGAGCCGCCGCACGCGCACCGGAGCGGCCGGACGGCGGCGGACGGCCGAGCCGCCGCACCGGGCCGCGCGGGCCGAGCGGACGTCGGGCCTGGACGCAGGGGCGGTACGGGGCCGGCGGCCGGTACGGGAACCGGTCGCCGCCGGGCCCGCCGGACCTGACGGGGGGTTCGCCCGTACGAGTGAGGGGCCGGCCGTCTCTCCGAGACGGCCGGCCCCCCGGGGGTGACTACCAGTTGGCGGGCGCGTAGTCCTTCAGGAAGACCCCGTAGAGGTCCTCGCCGGCCTCGCCCCGCACGATCGGGTCGTAGACGCGGGCCGCGCCGTCGACCAGGTCGAGGGGCGCGTGGAAGCCCTCCTCGGCGAGGCGCAGCTTGTCGAAGTGCGGGCGCTCGTCGGTGATCCAGCCGGTGTCGATCGAGGTCATCAGGATGCGGTCGCTCTGGAACATCTCCTGGCCGCTGGTCCGCGTCACCATGTTCATCGCGGCCTTGGCGGCATTGGTGTTCGGGTGTCCCGCGCCCTTGTAGCCGCGGCTGAAGACGCCCTCCATCGCCGAGACGTTGACGACGTACGCCCGTCCGCTGGACGCCTTGCGCGCGGCCTCGGCCATGGCCGGCCGCAGCTTGCTGATCAGGATGAACGGCGACGTGTAGTTGCACAGCTGGGTCTCGAGCAGCTCCACGGGGGAGATCTGGTCGATGGTCTGCACCCAGGTGTTGCTCTCGACGACGTCCGGCAGCAGGCCGCCCGCGTCGATGGCGGTGCCGTCGAGGTGCCGCTCCAGGCTGGCGTTGCCGGCGACCAGGGCGAGGTCGGCGACCTTCTGCGCCTCGAGCCCGCTCACGCCGACGGGCAGCGCCGCCAGGCCGTCGACCGCACCGGAGTTGAAGGCGCCGATGACGTGGTGGGCGGGGAGCTCGCCGGCGGGCAGCGGAGCGCTCTCGCCCTCGACCAGCGCGGCGTAGGCGGTGGGCAGGCGGCGCACGGTCTGCGTCGCGTTGTTGACGAGGATGTCGAGCGGACCGGCCTCGGCCACCTGGTCGGCGAGCGCCACGGCCTGGGCCGGGTCGCGCAGGTCGATGCCGACGACCTCCAGGCGGTGCATCCAGTCCGCGGAGTCCTCCATCGCCTTGAAGCGGCGGATGGCGTCCTTGGGGAAGCGGGTGGTGATGGTGGTGTGGGCGCCGTCGCGCAGCAGCCGCAGCGCGATGTACATGCCGATCTTGGCCCGGCCGCCGGTGAGCAGCGCGCGCTTGCCGGTGAGGTCGGCGCGGGCCTCCCGCTTGGCCCGGTTCTCGTTGGCGCACTCCGGGCAGAGCTGGTGGTAGAAGTAGTCGACCTCGACGTAGCGCGTCTTGCAGACGTAGCAGGAGCGCGGGCGCTGGAGTATCCCGGCGATCCGGCCCGCCTCGGTGACCGAGGAGGGCAGGATGCCCTCGGTCTCGTCGTCGATGCGCTCGGCGGAGCCGGTGGCGGTCGCCTCGGTGACGGCCTTGTCGTTGGCGGTCTTGGCGGCGCGGCGCTCCTGGCGGCGGCGCTGCTTGACCGTGCGGTAGATGCCGGCGGTGGCACGGCGTACGGTGATGGCGTCGGGGTGGTCGACGTCGATCTTGTCGAGCTCGTCGAGCACGCTGAGGCAGACGGCGAGGCGCTCGGGGTCGATGCCCGGCCCGTATGCGTGGTTGTCTTCGGTCACCGTCATGGCCGCTGCCGTTCCTTGCTCGCTGGTCCGCATCCGCCTGCTGCGGAAGTCCCCAAAACGGAAACTGTACGGAGCCGACACGCCCGGGACCAAACCCGTCCCCGCCCGCCTCACGCACCGCGAGCCGACTGTCACGGTATGGAACGGATGGCGGCCCTTCGTCCCGCGGGGGCCGGGTTGCGCGTACTCCCGATGGTGTATGCCAGGAGGATGACTCGGCCGGCGATCATGCCGCCTCCGGGCGGATGAAGAGCGCGTCCGGGTGGGGCATGGTGAACCTATGAGTGCCCTGGCCCTGTCGGTTCTGCTCTGCCTGGTGTCCGCCGTCGCCTACGCGGGCGGTGCGATCGTCCAGGAACACGTCGCGGCGACCTCGCCGGACCGCCCCTGCGCGCCGCTGCGCCGGGCCGGCTGGTGGGCGGCGGTCGCGCTGAACGGCCTGGGCGCGCTCCTGCACGTGGTGGCGCTGGCCTACGGGCCGCTGAGCCTGGTGCAGCCGCTCGGGGCGCTGACCATCGTCTTCGCGCTCCCGATGGCGGCCGTGTCCGTACGCCGCCGGGCGGGCGCGGCGGCCTGGCGCGGGGCGGTGCTGGCGACGGCGGGCCTGGCCGGGCTGCTGGCCCTGACGGGCGGGGAGGGACGGGAGGAGCACGCCCTGGCGGGAGGCGAGCGGACCCTGCTGCTGGCGGTCACGGCGGCCGGGGCGGCGGCGCTGTTCCTCGCGGCGCGGCGGGCGCGCACGGCGGTGCTGCGCAGCGTGCTGCTGGCGGCGGCGGCCGGCTCGGCCTTCGGGATGGCCTCGGTGTTCACCAAGTCGGTGGCCGAGGGCTTCTCGCCCGGTGCCGCGCTGGTCCCGCTGTGGCCGGACCTGGCGGCGATCGCCGTACTGGCGGCCACCGGGCTGCTGCTGTCGCAGGCCGCCTACCGGGGCGCGGGGCTGACCGCGCCGCTGGCCACGGTGACGGTCGTCAACCCGGTGGTCGCGGCCGCGGTCGGGATCTCGCTGTTCGAGGAGGGCTTCCGGTACGGGACCGCCGGGGCGGTGGCGGCGCTGGCGAGCGGCGCGCTGGCGGCGGCCGGCCTGGTCCTGCTCACGGTCGTGCCGCCGCACGTGCGGGGGTCAGATCCCGACGCCCTTGCCGCGGAGGTACTTCAGCGGGTCGATGTCGGAGCCGTAGCCGGGGCCGGTGCGCATCTCGAAGTGCAGGTGGGGCCCGCTCGAGTTGCCCGTCGAGCCGGAGCGGCCGATCCGCTGGCCGCCGGAGACCTGCTGGCCCGCCTTGACGCCGAGCGCGGAGAGGTGGGCGTACTGGGAGTAGCGGCCGTCGGAGTGCTTGATGACGACCTGGTAGCCGTACGCCCCGGCCCAGCCGGCCGACGCGACGGTGCCGGGTCCCACGGCCTTGACGCTGGTGCCGGTCGGCACCGGGAAGTCGACGCCCGTGTGGTAGCCGCTGGACCAGGAGGATCCCGCGACGCGGTAGGCGGTGCCGAGGGCGGCGTCGACGGGGGCGGTGTAGGCCCCGGCGCCCGCGGCGGGCTTCTGCTCCGCTGAGGCGGGCTTGGCGGCGGGCTTGGAGGCCGGCTCGGGTGCGGGCTTGGGCTTCGCGGCGGGCTTGGCCTGCTCGGCCTTCGGCTGTTCGGGCTTCGGCTGTTCGGGCTTCGGCTGTTCGGGCTTCGGCTGTTCGGGCTTCGGCTGTTCGGGCTTGGCCTGCTCGGGCTTGGGGGCGGCCGGTTCCACGGGCTTGACCGGCTCGGCGGTGCGCGGCGGCTTCTCCGGGTTCTGGGCCGGCGGGGCGGTGGTGATCCTGAGGGTGAGGCGCTGGCCCGGGAAGATCAGGTTGGGGTTGGCTCCGACGGTGGACCGGTTGGTCTCGTACAGCGCCTGCCAGCCGCCCTCGACGTGCTGGTCGGCGGCGATCGTCGACAGGGAGTCCCCGGGCGCGACGGTGTACGGGTTCGGCAGCACGGACGTCCCGGTCGGGCGGGGCATGCTGACGGGGGTCGGGGTGGTGGCCTTGGTCGGCTGGATCCGGTCCATGGGCGCCTGCGCCGTGGCCCCGGCGGGCTGCGCGGCCGGCTTCCCGGTGCCGTGCGCCGGCTTTCCGGTGTCGACCGCGGGCGCCGGGCCGCTGCGGCTGAGCCCGGCCTGCGGGCCGCACGCCGGCCACGCCCGGGGCCCCTGCCCCTTGAGCACCTTCTCCGCGACGGCGATCTGCTGCGCCTTCGTGGCGAGGTCGGCGCGCGCCGCGAAGGCGGTGCCCCCGAACTCGCGCCAGGTGCTCTGGCTGAACTGGAGGCCGCCGTAGTAGCCGTTGCCGGTGTTGATCCGCCAGTTGTTCGTCGACTCGCAGGCGGCGACCTTGTTCCAGGTGTCCACCGAGGCGGCCTGGGCGTCCCCGGCGCCGATGAGGGGCAGCGCGATCCCGGCGCCACCCGCGGTGACGACGAGCGAGGCCCGGTTGATGCTGCTCGGCTGATACCGGCGGTGCCGGCCCCGTACACCCATGGGAGCCCCCCTGGAAGACATCAGGAACCGCACAACGTAGCGGCGGCCCGATGGTCTGACAAGGGCGACAACCGGCCGCACCGCGGCCGGAGTTGTAGGTTCCGTACGGGGACCGGGTCAGCTGAGCGGCCCCGGCTGCGGGATCGGCGCGGGCCCGGGCGGCGGGGGCACGGGGTCCGGCTCGGGGACGGGCGTCGGCACCGGCGGGACCGGGCGCGGCACGGGCCCGGGTTCCGGCAGCGGCGGAACGGGAGCGGGGACCGGATCCGGCCCGGGGACCGGCGGCTGCGTCTGATCTGTGTTTCGCACCATGGCCCCCGCCTGCCCCCGATCTCAGCCCGTACGCCCCCCGGACGCAGCGGCGGACAGAGCGGCGGCCAGGCCGGGGGCCGGACTGGAGAGGACGGGCGAGGAGGTCCGCACGAGGCGGGCCGCGCCCGCCATGGAGGCCTGCGCCAGCACGATGACGTCCGCGTCCGTGACGGCGTCGGCCGCCTCGGCCACCGCGGCGAGGTAGCCGGCGGTGTCACCGGCCTCGAAGCGGGCCCAGGCCCCGGCGACGACCCGGCAGCGCACGTCGACGGGCCGCCCGGCGGCCTCCTCGGCGATCAGCTCCCCGGTCGGCGCGAGCGTCGACTCCAGCGCGGCCAGTACGGCGATCCGCGGGCCCCTGCGGACGGCCTCGGCGGCCATCGGGCGGTCCACCCTCAGCACCGGGAACCCCAGCCCGGGGCCCAGGGCCTCGGCGACGGCCCCGATGGTCGAGCAGGTGACCAGCACGGGCCCGCCGGAGTCGCGCAGCAGCCCCGCCACCTCCGCCTCCACCGCCTCCGGGCCGTGGACCCGGGCCCGCTCCAGCAGCTCCGGGACCACGAGGTGGCGCAGTACGGCCCCCGGGTGCTCCCGGTCGCGCAGCGCGTCGAAGACGGGGACGTGCACCGGGGAGGTGTGGAGCAGGACCAGACCCGTCACGACGCGTCGCCGTCCCGCCCCAGCCGCGCCCGGGCGGTCTCGACGGCCGGCAGCCGCCCGGTCTCCCGCTCGTTCACCAGCTCGACAGCCATGGACCCCCTCCGCTCAGACGGCCACGGAAAGGGGGCTGCGCTCCTGGCCGGTCCCCGGCACGGGCGCGGACGGGTCCGCGCCGAGCTCGACGATCCGGTTGTCCCCGTCCACGTGCACGACGCGCGGCTTCAGCGCCCGCGCCTCGGCGTCGTCCACCTGCGCGTAGCTGATCAGGATGACCAGGTCCCCCGGGTGCACGAGATGCGCGGCGGCCCCGTTGATCCCGATGACCCCGGACCCCCGCTCCCCCTCGATCACGTACGTCTCGAGCCGCGCCCCGTTGGTGATGTCCACGATGTGGACGAGCTCCCCGGGCAGCAGATCGGCGGCGTCGAGCAGATCGGCGTCGATCGTCACGGACCCGACGTAATGCAGGTCGGCGTGCGTCACGGTGGCCCGGTGGATCTTGGACTTGAACATGGTACGAAGCATGTTGGACTCCTGGAAGACGGCTCCCTGCCAGCTTTCTGCAGGTCAAGGGCGTCCTGCACTCTACACCGGCAGGCATCCGAACGGAGATCGAAGGGAAAATCCACTGCCACGGAGGAGAGCGCTTCTGGCCTGCGCTTCCGTGGGCACCAGGCCGTTCCGACGCTGCGGCCAGGCTTCGCATCGGTCAGCCTGTTCGGAGCGTGGGGGGACTGATGCTGACCAGATGCTGACTTATCTGACGGCACATCACGCAGGTGTGTCGGTCCCCCATCGGCTGGCAGTCAGGGCTCGCAGGACCGGTCCCTGTGCCTGCCTCCTCCTCCACCGTTCGAACATCCCTGGCGTCTTCGCCGCCGGCGACGTAGTCGACCACACCCACCGCCAAGCCATCACCGCAGCTGGCTCGGGCTGCGCAGCCGCCCTGGACGCCGGGCGCTGCCTCGCCGTCCGGTGCGACAGCAGCACGGACGCGGCATGGCGGAGGTCAACGCCTGACTGGCTGGCCCCGACCCAGGGTGGGGGCGACGCCGACTATGTGCGCGCTTACGCCCTTCATGCGCCCCTGCTCCCCCACTTAGCTTGCGACGTCGGCCTGTACAACCCGTACGAACGTAGGGGGAAGCAGCTTGAAGCGAGCAGACGTGCTGAGGGATCTCGCGCAGCCGTGGAACGTAGCCGTTCACTCGACATCGGACCTCGCGGGCAGCGTTGCCAAAGCTGCGACCGCGGACGACAAGGCCAAGCGGGAGAAGAACCAGGCTCCTCTGCGCCGCAAACCAGAGCTTCGGCCGCTGCCCGTGACGCCATTCGGACTGTCGCTCCGACTGACTCCCTGGGACGTACTCCATGCTCTGGGCCGGGCCAACGTCCTCGCCCGCCAAGGCGCGGGGCGAGGACTTGCCGAGCACTGGGCCAGCCTGAAGTACTGCCAGGCCCTCACCGGCAACGACGGTCACTACATGGCACTGTCCACCGAGGGCCGTAACCCCAGGCGCCACTACGCGGCCACACAGTCGGGCGAGCTCGGTATCGGTTTCGCCCTGGCCTTCGCCCGGCGCGTCCTCGCCGCCCAGTACCCGGATCACTCGGTCTCGGTCATCGACGCCGAGATAGCCATGCGGGCCGGCTGGGAGCTGACCGGCAGGGAGGCGGGACGCAGCAGTGCCCCGCGCCGGCCGGGCTTCTTCCTGGAGGTGTGGAAGCCGGGCGAGCCGTCACGGGTCATCCCGGTCACCTGCAAGGGCACGCACGGCAACACGGCCCAGGTCCACAAGCAGCTCGCCACCGCCTCCGCCGACGTGGAAGGCATCCACATCGGCGCGTACAACGAGACACCGGCCTTCGTCTTCGGCACCACGCTCCCCAAGAAGAGCGAGAGCATCACGCTCTACCTACTCCACGCCCCAGGCGACGGCACCCTGGCCGGTGCGAAGGACCTCCATCTCGACCCTCCCGTCGAAGACCGCAGCATCCGGCCCGGCATCGACGCCCCGACCGGACCGAACGAGGAACCGCCGGTCGGCTATCACGTGCGTCCCGAGGAGTGCGGCTGGTTCGGCCGGGTCCTCGCCCAGGCGGATGCCGCCGGCCTGATGGCCTTCACCGGAGGTGGCGAACCCACCGCCCGGTACCTCACCAAGCGACAGGGCAAAGGCCACTTCGAGACCTTCACCCACGCCGGCACCGGCATCGTCCAAGACGTCACCCACACCATCCACGGCAGGAAGTTCGTGGGCACCGATCACGTCTTCCGCCTCAACGGCGTCCGGGTGGAGGCCTTCTCCGGCCTGGCGGAGGACCTCTTCGACCACCTCCGGGACGGCCGCGTCGACCAGTACCGCCACGAGGCCCACTCCCTCCGCGACTCCTGGCCCATCGACCCCTGGGACGCCAAGTGGCGCGGTCCCGTCTCCCTCCACCCCGACGGCACCGTCATGGCCCTGCGCCGTCTCCGCCTTCGCTGATCAGCACTCCTGTCAGGCTTCGGGGAGCCGGACAGCTCCCCGAAGCCCTCGAACGGTCAACGCGTGGATACACAAGCCACCGGACCCGGCCGGGCGCCGACAGCTCTGTGGGCAAAGTGGATGACTTCCCGCCATTGTTGTCCGGACGCAGTGAGACACCGCCGGACGCAGGCGTACACAGCCGGACGCAGTGAGACGGCCTCTGCGGCGTTCCGCCTGGCCTGTCTGCGTCTGCCTCTCGTTTTGACGGGACCGTACTGCGCAAGACTTCACGTCATGCCGAGCTTCCAGCAGAGGAAAGCCGTGGGGGACGCCCACGAGCAGCGCATCGCCAAGGAACTGACCGCGCGCGGATGGGCGGTCAACCCGTGGGGCAGGGAGTCCTCACCCAGCCCGTTCAAACCGCCCTCCGAAAGACCGACAGCTCCCTCCGGTGGACGCCCGACCTCCTTGCCGCTAAAGAAGGCCATGTCGCAATGATCGACTGCAAGAGCAGCATGACCAGTCGCGCAACGCACCGCCACGCGATCGAGAGCACCGCGCTCAACGCGCACCTCCAGCTCGTCGCGTGGACCAGGCTGCCCCTCTACTACGTGTTCGACAACCTCGACGTCCTCACCCCGTACGACGCCCTCACAGCGGGACAGACCGGCCCCCGCTCGGTCCGAACCGGCTCGGGCGCGCCGCACTTACTCGTACCTACGACGCACTGCCGCGCCTTCAACACCGCATTCGGCCCGCGAAGGCATCCGTCCGTCGCAAGCGACGCCGCCTGAGCCCAGCGCCGCGCCAGACCCGCTGCTCGGTACAGCGCTCATACCGAGCAGCGTTCGGCTTCGACCGCCGCCTGAGTCACGTAGCGGGACACCACCCGCTCTCTGGAAGCCCAGCGAGCCGTCATTGGCCATCCCGACCGCCTTCAAAGGCAACCACCGCAACCGCCACGTCTTCACACCCAGCTGGCGTCCACCTCCGCGGGCAGTTGCTGTTCGACGTCGAGACTCCCCCGACCCCCAAGGAGACGCCCCCGGCGCTCACGAGTTGCTCGGCAGTGCGGCACCAGGCTCCGCTCGGCCAGTCCATCACGGCCGGTGTCAGTCAGGCGTGCACGGCGAACGTCACGCGCTCGGCCCTTGCCGCCTCGCGTGATTCCGAGCGGTCGCGGGCTTGGTCAGGGTGTCCTCCAGCGAGCCTCGCGCTCCGGATATCCGGATATGCGGAATTGGTGCGCGTTGCCCGGGTCGCTGGGGCCGCCTCCTCCCGCGAAGCCTCCGGCGTTGAGGGAGATCGTCCACCTGCGGAACTGCTGCTCCTCGGCGGGGGTGAGCGGCCGGGTCGTTCCGGGTACCGGCGGGAGAGGGTCGGCGAAGGGTATGCCGGGGTCGACGGAATTGACCATCGGCAGCAGGGCGGGGGTGGCAGTGTAGGAGGCGAGTCTGACTGGGACCGGCACGGGAAGGCGAACAAGCGGGGGGAGAAATGGCAGGCCAGGCAGGGTCGGCGTTCCTGGTTCTTCACCATCGGGGAGCGTGACGCGGGCGGCCGAGGCGTCCAGGGCGTGGGCAACTTCCCCCAGGTCGTGGATCCAGGGGTCGCTGAGGACGGCGTCGTGCAGGCCGCCGTCAAAGCCGTTGCCGCCGGCCATCGGCTGGTCCCAGGGAATGTCCAGCCGAAACAGCTCGTTCTTGTGGTCCTGGATCCTCACCTTCGCCACCGCAACATGCTCGGCGTACCGGTCACAGGCCTTGGCGAGTTGCGTGCATGCGGCAACGAGATTGATCACGAGCGGCTCATCCTGCTGAGCCTTGGCGGGTGGGAACGCGAAGCCGACGTGGTGTTTGAAGTACGCCTGGAATGCGTTGGCCGCCTCGCCTGAGTGCGCCTTGCCTGCTGTGGACGCATAGGCCTGGGCGTCTTCCAGGAAGCGCTGCATGAGGGAGCCGGCGTGTCGCCACGAGTTGGCGACATCGTGGATCTTCTCCGGAGAGCCCCGGAAGCGGTCGCTCCCCCCGCCGGGCGCGTACTGCGTGTACCAGACGGCGTCTCCGACCACCTGGGGCAGGTCCTGCCCAAGGCCGAGGTAGCTTTCGGTGCAGTCGGCGCCCGGGTCGCCCATGCCGACGGTGAGGTCCACTTCCTTACCCAGAAGCGCCGACACCTGCCGACTCTCCGCGGCCATGAACTCGCGAGCATTGCGCATCAGCCCCGGCTCGTGGCACCCAGGATGTAGGAGCTGAACCCCATCTTGTCCAGCGTCGTAGACGCTGCCGACACATAGACCTTGGCGAACGACCGGCCAGCGTCATCATCCCCGGCCATTCCATGTTGCCTGTCGAGCTCGCGCCCCAGCGCGATGGCCGTGTCACGCGCTCCGCGCATCAGATCCAGCAGGCCCATCGCTCCCTCGGATCATGCCCTTCGCGATGAACTGCAGGTCAGGTGTAAGCCCGCTCACCGTGCCCCCCTTGCGGATGTGAGAGATCACGGTAGCGGACTGCGGCCGCCCGTCGAGCAAGTGTTCCTCTTCCCCCGGAGAGGTGCCCGGCCTTGCTCCAGGAGCGAACGTGGGGACCTGTCGCCAGGTCCTCGCGCGCATCATTTCGGCGGCTTGCCTCCGCGTGTTCGCGCAGACCCCCGACCCACCCGCAGCGTCTGCGCCAGACCCTTTCTGTATGGCAAACCCCATATCCGGCCAAAGAGTAGACATCCGGCCAAGTCGGCAGATAACCCGGTGGCACATACATCTGTTCGATAGGTTCACGCGGTCACGTCATTGGTCAACGAGATCGGAGACATGTGTTCCGCGCGAAGAGAAGGCTCGCCGCGTCCTTATCCGCAGCGGCATCCGCCGCAGTGCTGTCCCTGGCAGCAGCCGCACCGGCGAGCGCGAGTCCGCCCACCGCCAGTTGCAGTGAAACGCATCAAGCCAGGATCGTCTTCTGGGCGGTGGCGTGTTCGCAGCCCGGCCAGCCGGTGATCGGCGCCTTTGCCACCTGGCGAAACGTACCCATCACGTTCGACAGCGCGGCACCCCAGGGAACGACGGTGCAGGCGTCGAACTACCTGACCATGGTGCCCAACACCGAGGGCGGCATGTTCGCCAACCACATCGAAGTCGGGCTGTACGCGGAGAAGACCGGCCCCTCGAGCAGTACGTACGGTCCGCGCTGGACCGAGGTCGGCAACAGCGGCGGCAAGACTCACGCCATCACCCAGGGCATCGACCCGGACAAGCCGAACAACGTCAACCACACCTATATGACGATCCGCCAGGCCAGTGGCGACCAGTGGGACGTGCTGTACGACTTCAACTGGGTCGGCTCCACCACCGATCAGCTGAAAGTGCCGCGGGGCAACCCCAACCGCATCGACATCGGCCTTGAGGTCATGGGTCCGCAGTACGTAACGGTCCCCGAGATCGCCAACCGGGTCCAGTACATGGCCGAGAACAAGACCTGGTCCCGCTCCGCCACCGCGGACACCGCGCAGGCCGTCACCTTGGGCGTCTGCGGCCAGAAGAGTCCGTGGGACCCGAACTTCACCTACGCTCCCCCCAACTGCTTCAACGCGAAGCTGACCGACAGCGCCAAGTTCACGCAGTGGGCCGTCAGCAAGCCCGGGCCGGCCGGCTCCTCCCTCGCTGCGCCGCGAACGGCTCCGTTCGCGGCGCAGTCGGCGCCGGGCCGGGCGGACCGTGCCCCGGTCGGCATGTTCAACGGGGCCGACCAGGGCGCGCTCGCCCGGTGTATGGCCGAGGACCCCGGCACCTGCCTTACGGCGGTGCCGGGGCTGGCCGAGTGCGTACGCACCGCCAAGCAGTGCAACGCCGCCGCCCTGACACCCACGGCATCGCGCCCCACGTATGCGCCGTCGGCGCGGTACACAGAGCCGTCCCCTCCTTCGCCGGTGAATATCCGGGGCCGCGCTGCGGGGGCGTTCGGCGTCCCGGAGCAGGACGTTCACGTCAGCACCGGCAGCAGCGGCAACACCTCGGGTAAGAGGGTGCCTTCGGCCGGGCCGCAGCTGGAAGCCGGTGCCGTCTGGACGGTGGAGTCCCAGGCCATGACCAAGGGCCTTTCCGCCCGCGGCACCGCCGTCCACGGATTCCGTGCCACCTACTCGGCCGCAAGCGGCCAGCTTCTTGACGCCTGCTGGGGGCAGATGTGCGCCCGATGACCCGTAATGCCCCCCGTTCAGGAGCCCCCATGCGCCTGCCCCGTGACCCCATGGCCGGCCAGCGCCGCTCTCGTCTGGCCCACCGGACGAGCGCGGTGTTCGCGGCCCTGTTCGCCTTCCTCCTCACCACCGTGACGGCTGCGACCGCCGCGCCAGAGGAAACGATTCGCCAGGCCGTCTCGGCCGACGGCCCGGCCGCCGACGAGGGGAACCTGCGCACCGAGTGCGCTGCCCACCCCGAGGCCAAGACCAAGAAGGGCTGGATCAAGAACCGCTTCGAGACGTGCGTGCACCAGCCCGTCTACCTCAAGCTCCTTGACGACAGGCGGCGGCTGCGCGGCGAGCTGTGGTTCGACCTGTGGATGCTCGGCTTCTCCTACGATGGATCCCGCCGCGTGGATTACGTCACCAGCATCGAGAACATCCGGACCAAGGCCGTTGCCGGCGAGAACCCGGCCACCTGGAAGCTCGGACAGTCCTTCTCGGACTCGATCAATGCCTCCGCCAGTGACCCCAACCCGGCCATGACCAAGCCGGCGGTGACCAGCCGCGAGGACACCATCGAGCAGTGGAAGACCAAGCCCCAGTGGGTCCTGACCTACACTTCCCCCGACACCGGCCGCGTGGACGCGGGCAACGCCCAGCGCGTCGCCGGGCAGGTCACCCTCGCCATGAACATCACCTCACCGACAGCCGTGCCCTGGGTCGACTCGAACATGGCGTACTCCAACGTCCGCTTCGACTACACCGGGCGGGCTGCCGGAAAGTACAAGGGCACGGTGTTCGTCGAGGCCCGCGTCGAGCTGACCATGAGTCTGAAAGACCCGGAAGTCGATCAGAGCGCCCGGCACATCCTCGATGCCCAGCAACTGCCCGAACGCACCTTCCCCTCTTGGCCCGGCAAATCGGTCCCAGGGTCCAGTGAGCCCCTGCACCGACTGATCAACCGCGACAAGCAGGACGCGAACCGGGACGTGGCGATCGCCACCTGCAACGATGTCTGGGGCAACTACGAAGGCAGTGGCCTGGAGTGCGATGAGTATCCCTTCTCCAGCACCTACGAAGGCGCCGCGAAGAACGACAACCGCTACAGCGCCCGGCTCATAGACGGCCGCGACAATCGCAAGGGAGGCGAACGCATCCAGAAGGTATACGAGGAGAACCGCATCCTCGACAACGACCCCTTCTACGTCAAGATCGTTCCCTGAGACCAGCCGAGGGCTTCCGTGACCATCCTTGCCGAACACCGGCTGCTGGCCGTCCCTGACCGCCGGGTCATCGAGCTGTACGACGCCGACGCCTACGTCGGCACATCAGCCGTCCTGGACCAGCTCGATGAACACGTGGTGGCCGGCGACGGATACCACCTCTACATCGGCAGCCTGCAAAGCGGCGTGGGCGTCGAAGTCACCATCCGGGTCCACAGCGCCCCACCGGCCACGTGGCCGCCCGCCGACGGCAGCACAGAACTGACCTTGGAGTGCGCAACCGGCAGCCTGATCGTCGGCGAGTTCACCGCGGGAGTCGCCGGAGAAGTCGAACTCCCCCGCCCCGGCGTCTACGGGGTCCGCGCCTCCTGGCAGGGACGTGAGTCAACAGCCCACCAGGCCTCCGCCATCCGCATGCGCGCCGTCGAGGAACAGTGGAGCCGAGCAGCCACACGACAGGCACTGGACACCATCACAGGCTCCGAAACGTACTGCTTCGACATGTGGTACCTCCACGAACCCGAAGACGACGACCCGGAATGACAGGAGCCTGAGCAAGACCGGTGAGGCCGGCGCACCCCGCGCCGGCCTCACCGCCGCTCACAGCGACGCCGAAGCCCGCTCTGCCCGACAGTAATAGGGGACGGCACACGGCCAGTTGGCCCACCAACACCTGCGCGTCGCGGAAAGTTGAGGCGGCCCGGCAGTACTGCTCCCAGACCGCCTGGGCGCCTGGCCGGGCCTGCGCACGCCGTATCGGCCCGGGCTGAAGCTGACCCTATCCGCAACCGATCCCCATCGGCTCGCGTGAGGCCGTCATCAGCGGCCTCAACCGCCCGACGCCCCCGCCTCCCGATGGTGCCGGGGGCCGTCGTCGCTGGAGGACGCGGTAGCGCACGAGGCTCGACTTCGCGGGACATCAGCCGCAACGACATCACCCAGCACCTCGTACGAACGCATTGTCTCCAAACCCGGAAAGAGGGCCATCGGCACCTGAAGTCTTGCTCGACCTCACGCCCATGGAACGGTCTCCATTTCGCCGACCCACCTGTTGGTCCTGGAGAGGTCCTGGTAGGAACCTCGGTAGCCGATAGAGCGGAGCACCAGCAGCGCGAGGTAGTGGCGGGTCAGTAGCCAGGTGTCAGTGACAAGTCCTGCGACCCCGTAGACGGCTTCTTGTGTCTCCTTGGGATGTACAAGACGGTTACGGACTCGTGTGACGACGTCGGCGCCGTCCGCCGACCGAGCGCCGTCTACTTGCTGGCTGGCCTCATAGGCGGTGGCCGTCGGCAGACGGTCTGCGTGCACGCTCAGATCGACCCCCGACTCCGTCATGAGCGTACGCAGCTTTCTATTCGCTGGCCAGGCACGGATGTGAACTCCGCTTCCGTGAGCCGCCCGTTGAGCACGAGTTCCTGCCACATCAGGTGTTCCAGTCCGGCAGCTCCGCTGATGATCCGCTGTTCGACAAATCCTCGGTCGGCGATGGCGGTGATCGCGTACTGCATCGTGATGATCCTGGACGTCATGTCGGACCGGATCGCTCAGACTGTGCGGCTGTGCTGCATTGCCGGGCACCTGACTTCGGTGGCCATCAACACCGGGTTGAAGCGCGAGTTGCTGTGCGCCCGATGCAGCGGAGCGAGCGTTCGCCCCGAACCAACCGTGTACTACGTGGTGACGGACGGGGCCATAGTGAAGCCTGGAATCTCCTCGGGTGACGGGCGAGGGCGGCTTGATACCCACCGCAGTCAGCACGGTCTGGGTCAAGTCCGCAGGCTCATAACCGACCTGCCCGTCGGCGCAGCTCGCGATATCGAGCGGCACGTCCTGGACTGCTTGGCCGACCAAGGCATCCGACCGGTGATGGGCTCCGAGTATTTCGATGCCGCGCAAATTGACCGGGTGCTGGAGCTGGCTGACGGGTGGTTCGCAGCGAACCTGCCGAACTTCCCGTGGACGGTGACCGCCTAGCGATCCGGGCATGCGGCGAACAGCGCGGCGCGTCCGGGGGGGCTCCGTCGTTCAACGGGCGTGATGGTGCGCGGGGTTCGCGCGGGACAGAGAAGGTCCGGCAGGGCGGAGGGAGGCGGAGCGGGGCTGCGGGTCGCCAGCTACGGGGAGCGGGAGCGTTCCGCGTGGGTGCGGGCGCTAAGAGGTCCTAACAAAGGCGTTGGACGTGGCGGTGGGTGATGAGGCAGTTGGCGAGGCCGAGGAAGGCCTCGTGGATGTCGTCTCGTCGTTCCCATCGGATGCGGAGTCGGTGGAAGCCGTGGAGCGAGACGGCGAGCGGGATGCCCTGCCCGTCGACGATCAGGTGGTGCTTGCTGCCCGGACGTGCACGGTCGACCGGGCTGGGACCGCTTTTGGGCCCCGCCAAGCGGCCCGGACGTGGGAGGAGTCGATCACCGCCCGCGCCCAGTCCAGCTTCTTGGCGACTCGCAGCTTCTTCAGCAGCACCAGGTGCAGCTGGTCCCAGACGCCGGTCTCGTTCCACGCGGCCAGGCGCCGCCAGCAGGTCATCCCGGAATCGAAGCCCACTTCCTGGGGCAGGTACTCCCACTGGATCCCGATGTGCAGGACGAACAGGACCGCACAGTGCCTGCCGGTCCGGAACCCGAGGGCGCCCCTCAACCTGCTTGGGGACCGGCTCGGGCAGCAACGGCTCGATCAGCGACCACAGTTCATCCGACACGATCCGCGGCCGCGACTGACGTTTCCCCACGATCAGACCAACGACCAACCGAACCGAAAGTCACATGATCAACAGCTTCTGTTAGGACCTCTTAGGCTTGTCCGCGGGTCCGTTACGGAACAGGACCGGTATGTCGAAGCTGTCGGCGTAGGTGAGCGGCGGCTCGTCGGGGACGTGTGCGGGGATCATGGGGTTCATGGGGATTACCCTGGCACGGGCCTGGGCTCTCCCGGGGCCGGGCGGCGGGCTGCCGATCTTGCATGGCTCCAGTCGTCAGGGCGCAGTCGCGGCCATGTCCGATGGCGACTGTTGTTGTTGGCTTGCCACCCGTCTCCTCGTGTTGTACCACTCACGGCCGGTCGGGCCAGAAGAGCGACAAGGGGAGTCGGATGGAGGGCAGCTGTACCGCCTCGATCGGTCCGAGAACGGCTGCCGCAGCGCGAAGGGCTTCGTTGTAGGAGCCTGAGCCAAGGACTTCGGCGGAACAGGCAGGACAGTCTCCAGGCCGTCGGGCGTGACCAGCGCTGCTATCCCTGGAGCCTCGGACGTGCGCGAAGGCGTCGTCGGGGAAGTCGGCCCGCACGGCATGCCAGACCCCGGCGCGTTCGTCGTCGGGCAGCCCGGCCGCCACCGCCGGCCGCATCGGCGGCAGCAGGCGTTCGTGGTCCTGGACGAGGAACACCCGGTCGGTGAAGTCGACGCTGTCCCCCTCGGGGCGCCCCTGCTCCAGCCACGCCCGGGCCTCCTCTCGGGTGCCCGGTCCCCACAGGTATTCCGTGGGGAACCGTGTGGTCTCGTAGCGGGTGTCGAACTCCGCCCAGTGATCGTCGTTCCAGCGGCTATGTGGAATGAAGGCGATGGCCCGTACCACGACGTGCTGATACTCGTCGCTCTCCTGATCTTCCGTGGGGTCGGGGGCGGTGAGCGCGTCGGCGGGCTCCATCCGCGCCCGCCCGGATCCGTTCCAGCTCAGTACGGCGATGTCCCGGTGGAGAGGTGCCGGGTACAGGCGCCCGTCGGGAGTGGCCTGCCCCCACAACTGGTTGATCAGCTCCGCCAGATCCCGCACCGTTCGGGCCGCCCCGACGGGGGTATCGACATGATGGCCGGAGGGATGGGCAACGTGGTTACGCAGCTTGGCCAGCGCGTCTTCGACCGCGCGACTGCGCCGCCCGCGGAGCAGACCCGCCGTACGCGCCCACAGGCGGAGCCCGTGCAGCATCCCGTTGAACTCGATGGCGTGGGTGGCGACGACCAGCTTCGCACGTTGCCGCGTCATCCTGTCCGCGCGCTTCTTGACGTCGTCGTACGACGTGACGGTGTAGGAGACGTCCGGGGCTTGGGGGAGACGGAAGGTGACGGTGCCGGCGCACCACTCCATGAAGCGGTCGCGCAACGCCTGCTCGTAGATGAGGAGCGCCTGGTCGCCGACCATGGTGTACACGTCGTAGCACAGCACGCCGTAGGCGAAGACGGTGCGCAGCCGCTCGAAGGAGTCGCGCGTTCCTGCCGCGACACCCTCCGCCAGGTCGCAGTCGGCGATCTGCCGCTGCTGGAACTCTGCGGCGTCTTCGGGCCTCATACGGCCGCCAAGTCCGTAAGGGTTGAACGCCAGTGCCAGATCGTCCGCGGCCCGCAACTCCTCAAGCGGCCGGATCTCCATGTACTTCTCCTCACGATGGGAAACAGGCCAGCATGCACCCCGGGCCCCTGGTTGGCCACCCCCTTTCCTTCAGGTGACTTCGTGAGATCGACGCGAAATGGGAGCGGAAGGCAACGGTTCTGCCCTTGGACAGCGAAGTCAGTCGCTGAAGTCGCGTTAGCCTGCACCGACTGGGGGGTCGGTTGACGAAGGATCTTTCGGGGCCCGCTTGCGATCTGACTGGTGGTTCAGTCCTGGCGCTGGACATGGACTCGTCGAGCTGGCCCCTATACCGCACGGTACTCAGGGTCGGTCCCGGCGCACGTCCTTGCGCCGTCGTTCGAGTTGAGGGAGCCAGTGCTCGGGCGGCTGGGGATCGGTGGCTGCTACCGCCCAGCCGTCCTCTTCTTGAGGGTTCCGGGGAGCCCAGGTGCGCGGTGGGCGCAGTGCGAGGACATCCTTGACGAGTGCCCCCATAGCATCAGGAAGGTCCCGGTCAGGGTCGTTCAGCAGGAGAGGAATACCCAACGGGTCCCGTCGGGGGGCTGATGTCCGGTAGGTGACCTGGCAGGAGGCGTTCGCTTCAAAAACGACGCCGCGGGCGTGGGCCAGCCCCTCCTCGTCCGAGAACCAGATCAGCCGGTCGCCAGCTACCAGGCGCTCCCTGCCATGGAGCATGCCGTTCCGCACGGTTCCGTCTCTGTCGAGGAAGGGAACGGGGTCCTCGTATGCGCCAGGATCGTTGTCGCTAATTCCGGCCACGTGCCCAGGGTCATGCGTGGAGTGGATCTCCATGAGGTCGCCGTCCCCGTGGGCCATCCAAATGTCGAGAACCTCAGCGGACGAGCTGAGCAGATGTGGGTACGCGGTGAGCGCGAACAGCTGCCCTGCCCTTAGGGGCAGGACGACTCGGTCATTCGCGGGCAGGCGATGAATTGCAGGGATCGGCTCCCAGCTGTTGATACCGGTTACCTCCCTCTGGCATCGGCGGATCGCCTCGATGGCCGTGTCCAGGGAGACGCGGAAAAACTCCTTGCTTGCGTTGACTCGTTGGGCGGCGAGGAGGCGGTGGACAGCCTGTTCCACGTCTCTGGGCCGGGACGTGTGGGCCCTGAAGAGCACGTCGAAGGGGAAGGGGACCGATGTCCCTGACAGGTCTTTAGCTCGGTCCTCCGCGAGCAGGTCTGTGTAGCCGATCTTGAGCATGTCCCGGAAGGCAGGGTTCCGCTGGACGTACACGAACCCAGTGGTCCGAGAAGGAGGCAGAGGAGTCCCGATGCCTGTCTTCTGGGAGCTGCCGGGGTTCTGGTGCCTCTTGATGCCCCTGGAGAAGCCGGAGAAGGTGACTGGCGGGTCGGACGACAGTACTACGATCCCACCTTCGAGGTTGTGGTGGGATGAGGCGGTGATGCGGCGCCCCGAGGAGAAGTGCTCCACCTGAGCGCGGGACAGACAGCGCAACGCGTCTTCGAGCGGTTCGATCCCCTCATGTTCGTCGTGGTCGCGACTGCGGAAGTCGGGCAGGGCTCGGGCCAGTGCATTGGTGGCGGCATCCGTGATCAGACTGGCGAGCTCCGGGCCGATGTGTGCGTACACAGTGCCCAGGTGGGTGGACTCGATTTCGTCGTACTCGTTGTGCGCTTGGGCGTAGAGGTCGATAGGGACGCCGGCACGCTTCGCGATGAGGAGCAGCTCGCAGGCGTGGCCTGGGTTGTCCAGGTCGAAGACGAAGTGGGCGTGCATGCCCAGGGACTCCGTCCTGGGCTTACGGCAGATGAGTAGAAGGCGGTTCCGATGTTCCGGATCCCGCTCGAAACCGAGGGGCAGCACCCCCTCTGTGAATGCGGCAAGGGCAGCCTCCGCCTCTGCTGTAGTTCGGACGATGATGTTCCACCAGGGCAGAGGGCCGAAGGTGCCGTGTACCGCCTCGGCATCAGGAACACAGGAACTGCCTGGGTACGACTGCCGGAAGTGGAGGGAGTGGTTCAGGAAGCTCAGAATGCAGGCGTCCTGGAAGCGCTCCTGATGGGTGCGCGCCCGCAGCATGTCGCGCTCAGTGTCGCTCAGACACCCGATCGCCTCGCCGAGTGTTTCTAGCTGCTCGTTGACCAGCTCCAAGGCTTGGGTGATCACTGGCCGCAGAGCGTGACTTTTCCGGAGCTGTCGGCTTGCCTCTCGAAGGTGCCCCTTGGCCGCGGTGCAGTAGGCCACATCTGCGCCCAACTTCCATAGATGCCTGGCCTCGTCGGCGGAAAACTGCGCCAGCCACAGACGTTGAGCTTCGTTACCCTTCCTGATCAAGGCAACTGAGGCGGCATGCCGTACACGAGCGTCGCGTTCTGCTTCCAGTCTGGACCAGATGTTGTCGGAGTACGCATCAAGGGATATGGCTGAGAGAGGCACCAGAGCCTCTCCGGTGCGAGTCTCCACGCCCCAGTGCCGGGCCAGTTCCCTGGCCACCTGGGCGGCGGTTGCGGCGCGGGCCAACCGCCGTGACCAGTGGTCCAAGAGCAGGGCATATGTGCTCTCTGGATCCTCAGCACGCAGTCCCAGGCCGAAGAGCAGGACGGAACCGACAAGGCCGTCGCGCTCTACGTGCCGGCGGACATACTCGACCAGGCTGGTGAGTTGATCCGTTTCAGGTTTGGGATCGGCGAAGACTGGGTGCTTTGTCAGCAGTCCAGTGATGTGCGCGGTGGGCCGGCCACGCGCGTCCAAGACGGCGATCCGCAGGATCAGGAGGGCACGCAATAGATCCAGATCACTCGGGTTACCGACGATCCGCGCCGGATCCAGCAAGGGGTGGTGGCGACCGACAGAGGTGGCAATCCCCGCGCAGATCTTCTGGATCCACTGCTCGCGCAGATCGGTCAAGCCAGTAGCAGAAGGCACAGCTGTAATCCCCCTGTTGGACAAGGACGGCAATGGAACCCTCTCCCGACATCCGCACGGAGACCGTCACACCTCGTGGAAGCTCTGCCAGCGCGTGGTGTCGGCGACCTGCGGGACATGCAGGCGCCCGGCAGACGTCATGCCCATGAGCCCTGGTGGTCTGAGGGCCACGGCCACGCAGTTCATCATCCTGGCCTGTCGCATCTGCGGAGTCTATGAGGCGCCACTGACAAGCCCCCCGCTCCGGCAGGACATCGCGACATTCCCTCTGACCTCCTCGGGCGGGGCGGTGTGGGAAGCCCGCACGACTGAGTTCGCTGTCAAACGCCTGGATTGGATGACAGGGCGACTGGCGTCACTGTCCAAGGACAAGTTCGCCGGGGGCAGACGGGAGAAAGCGCGGAGAGACTGGCCCACGCGTTGGACACCATGCCAACGTAGACGACCTTGCAAGAAACCCCAGGTCGAATAGGTGATTGCCCGCGACCATGGCTCCCGTTGGACCCGGTTCTTTGCCCGGTCGGGGAGCCGGCGGGCTACAGCGAGTGGCCGCACACCTACGGCAGGGTCGGTCACGTTCGGGTCCTCTTGCCCAGCGAAATACTGCTGCCGACGCGCTTCGCCTGCCGCCTGCGTCGTCCGGTGGATGCCTGCACCCGTGTCGCTCGCGAGGACGGCCGGGCGCGGCCCAACGACGTCCGGTTCCACACGACAAAGGCCGTGGTCACGACGCACCGGCGCGGCCCTGCGCCAGCAACATGCGCGACTGCCGACTGGTGTGCCCCGTGAACAACCCAAGGGGCTGATGCTGACCGTTTGCTGACCAGAGCCCCGCCGTCACGCCTCTGACCTGCGGAAACGTCCAGATGTCAGATGTAGGACTTGAACATGGTACGAAGCATGAACTAACTCCGGATATGTCTGCTCCCTGCCTGCTCATCGCAGGTCAAGGGCGGTCTGCGGAGCCTACAACGATTCGCATCCGCGGTCAGCTCTCCCAGGCGTGCAGGACTAATGCTGATCCGGTGCTGACCTTTCTGCCGGATTAGCAGGCCACTGCCCAACACCTCTACGCCCTGGATGGAAGCCCTTGGCGTGGGACCAGCTCGCTGTAGCCCCTCCGCCCGGGCTCGGTCCACCCATTCGTCCATGAGCTGGTTCGCCACCGTCTCGACGGCTGCGACTCAGGGACCTGCCGGAATCGACGTCGGTAACGCTCTCGCTGGTCACCAGTGATCTTCCTTGACCAGGAGATACGCCGAACGTCTTACAGCCCCTCAGCCAGAACTCGGGAGTGTAACGACGTCACATGACCCGGGCCCCTGAAGAGGCCCGGGTCAGGAGGCCAGTGTCATGCAGTGGCACTGTGCGCCAGCGCACGGGCCTTGGTCGCCCACTCCCCCATCCTCGTGATGGCGGAGGTCAGCTGCTTCACCGCGGCGGAAATTTCCTTCACCGGCTTCCGGAGGTGCCGGCTCACCCGCACCATGGCGCCCGCCGAGGAGCCGAAGGAGCCGATCTGCGCCAGACCGTCTTGCGCGGCTTCGTCCAGGGACATCAGTTGCTCCAAAAACTCCTCCGTTCCCTCGCCGCGCTCGTCGGGCGGCGTCATCTCGATGAGCCCCAGCGCGGCCCGCACCCCGCTGTCCAGCGTCACCATTCGCTCCGCGAACGCGGCGGCGACAGTGTTCAGCTCCCCCGCTGGTGCGCTGATCGTCTCCGCGTACCGGGCGACGGCGGCGAGCCGTGCGCTCATGGGCGCGTTCGCCTGGGTCAGATGGAGCATGTCGGTGCCGGACTGCTCGGTCAGCACTCCAATCGTCTCGATCGTCTTCGTGATCGCCTCCATGTCGGCGGCCATCTCGTCCAGCCCGTCTTCGATCACGGCGAAGTCGTCGAGCAAACCAGGCGAGTCCTCGTCCTCCCCGTTCCCGTCGTCGCCGACCTCCGAGGCGGAGGCCGGTCCGTCACCGGTCTGGAGCCCGCGCAGCACCCGTGCCGGCGTGAGCAGTTCGAAGCCATCCCGCAGCCCGGCCTCCAGAGCGCTCTCAATCTCCTTGCGCGCTCCGGCCAGATGGCTGCGCGTCCGCTGGTAGCGGATAGTCCTGATCGACGCGATGTCAAAGGGCAGTTGTCCGGCCTCCCCGATGTGGATCGTCGGCTTGCCGGTGATGTGCCGCAGCCCCAGCTCGTACATCACGTTGGGGTTGCCGCCGCTGACGTCCGCGACGACCAGGTCGGACTCGACGACGTGCCGGCAGATTTGCTCGTTGATGTCACCGGCATGCGCGATGCCGTCCGCGCGCACGGCGCTGATGCCATACTTCTCGCAGGCCGGGGCGATCACCTGTTCGAAGATGCCGAGGTGGTGCTCGTACACCTCGCGCTCGGGGCTGCCGTGCGCGGCGTGCGGGTCGCCGATAGGGCCGACGACGAAGCACCTCCGGGGATGATCGGACTCCTGTCGGAGCGTCTGTGACGTGATCATGCAAGAACCTCCGATGCTTGAGCGTGGATGTCATGGGGCCGGGCTGTGGGCGCCGCGTCGTCCTCCAGGGGGACGGCGTACACCGGCCGCTCCTCGATCCCGAGGGTGCGCAGCAGGTAGGCGGTGGGGATGCGGTAGCGTCGGCCGACCCGCAGCACGGGGCACGGGAAGGCTCCGAGGCGGATCAGCTTGTACGCCGTCCCGGGGCAGATACCGAAGGCGCGGGCGGCTGTGCGCAAGTCGACGCTCAGGGGCAGGTCAAGAGCCTCCGCGAAGCCGAGCGGCGGGCCAGACCGCCCGCTCACCGCCGGGCTCCCGCGGGGCGGAGGACCAGCGTGCCGATGAGGTCGGCCTCCTCGTGGCGGCGGGCCCGGAACACCAGGTCGAGCAGGCTGGTACCGGCCCGCTGGCCATCTTGCCGCGGGCGCGGTTCGGCGAAGCGGAGGGTGGCGCACACACCCTCGCGGCGGGGCGGGGGCGTGATGTGTACTACCCATCCCTCGGGCGGGTGGGGCCGCTTCTCCGGCAACACGGTGGAGTTTCGGGCCTCGACGAAGGCACCAATGTCGACGACGGGAATCTCCCGCGTGACGCGCTTCGCGTAGACCCACATCCGATTTACCGCCTCCTTGATCAGGCAGCCACCCGGGTCCGGGCCGTCCGGGTCCGCCGCGTCTAGGGCGGCAAGCACGGCCAGGACGGCCTCCGCCTCCAGGTCAGCCCGGTCGACCCGCCGCCAAAGGCGCAGAATCCGGTGCAGGTTCCGGTACAGCCCGGGGAGGACCAGCCAGACGACGAGCAGCCGTCCGGTGTCGTCGCCGGACCGCAGTTCCCGCTGGGCCTCGGTGATGGCCTGTCGCCAGACCGCCGCGCCCAGCGCCGCGTTCCGTCGGGGGCCGTAGAGCGCCCTCCTGCTCTCCTCCGGGGAGAGCAGGACCGTACGGGAGCCGTCGTTCACCTTGAGGCAGGGCAGCGTGGGGCCGGGCGGTCCGAGGACGCCCCGGTCGATCCGGGTAAAGACGCTCCCCGGTCCGGTCGATGTCATTCCTCCTCCTTTCCGGCCTCGTGGGGCCGGAGGTACGCCAGGGCGGCAGCGGCTCGGGCGCAGGCATGCGCGAGGTCAGTCAGGGCAGACGGCCCAGCCGTGTACCACGTCTTGCGGGCCAGGGGCGCCGTCCCGTTCCGGCGCCCGAACCGTGCGGCGGACGAGGCAGGCGGGTGGAAGTGAATACCGCCGTATACGGCATGGCCGACGTTCACCCCGTAGTCCGCCCACTGGCTGTCGCCCCGCTCGGGCCAGGGCGGGGCCTTGTAGGGGGCCGTCACCGGGTGGGCCCGGAGCTGTCTGGCGGAGGGGGCACGGGCAGGCCGACGGTGAGACCGCCGACGACGTCCCGGCCGACGGCGGCGCCCTGGTAGACGTACTGTGACAGGGGCGTCCGGTTAGGGGCGCCGCCGTCCGGCGAGGGCTTCGGCTCCGGCGCCTCCGCCACGGCCGTCCGCACGTCGTCCGGCGCGTAGCCCGGCACGCGGATCCAGCCGTAGCCGCCGAACTCCTTCACCCGCACATGGGCCCGCACGTACTGCGCGGGATCGAGGTCCCGCCGCCCGGACCGAACGACGTCCTGATACAGCCGGTCCGACACGATGACGGCGAGATCGGCCGTGGTGAGGGTGGCAAGTACGGCTTTGAGCTGGGGTGCGCTGACGTAGCGCGCCACGGCGACTGGGGCCGGGCCGGCATGGCCCAGGGCGGCGTCCGCGACCACGCCGGTGTCCACGGCCATCCGCAGCCTGACCCGCTGGGCGGCCGGGCGGGCGTTGCGATCCCCGAGGCGGACCGCGAGATGGTGGACGAAGGGGCCCAGCACGGCCTCCTCCGGTGTGGCCTCAGGGAGGACGGCGAACTCCAGGTCGCCCTGCGGCTGACGCTTCCAAGCCGCCCGGTCCAGCCCGGTCAGCGCCGCCGCCTCGTCCAGCATCCGGACCAGCTCGGACTGGACGGCCGACTGCGTCCGGGTGTCGAGACGGCTGTACTGCTCCACATCCGCGGCCAGGCACAGCCGGCGGAACGGCAGGCCGGCCGCTGGCCGGGGAGGAGAAATCTCCTTCATGACAACTCCCACCTTCCAAAGGGGTTGGGTGCGGTGCACGCCAACTGTGGGCGGAAGAGGCAGGAGCAGCCCAGAAAGCCGCATTAATGCGGCTTTCTGGGTGTGGGCCTAGGCGGCTGGCATCCTCAGCAGGGCTGCCTCACGCAGACGGGCCATGTCCAGAATGGAGGTCTGCCGGAGGCCGGTCGTGATGATCTCGTCCTTCCCCAGCTGGGCAAGAGCCTTGTGAACAGTGTTCGTAGTGGATGCGGTGAGGGCGGCGAGCTCCGACTGGGACAGACTCACGTCAATGTGCACCCTGTTCCAGTCCGGCCCCCTTAACGTGCACTTGGGCCGCCCGTACGACTCCGCGAGTTCAACGAGGACGCGCGCCAGCCGGACCCGAACCGGATATCCGCCCAGCTCCAGCCGCAGGCGGTCGGCTCGGCGCAACCTACCGCAGACCATGCGGTAAAGGGTCATCAACGCCTCGGGGTGAGCGAGGAGGAAAGGCTCCAGTTCGTTCCGCGGGACGACGGTGGCGGACACGTCACCGCAGGAGGTGACCGTGGCCGATCGTGGTCCGACACCTGTGGCCGCGATCTCGCCGATGACGTCCCCGGCAACCCTGATGTCCATCAGCCGGTCACGGTTCAGGCGGGCGGTCACCTTCACCAAGCCCTCGTGAAGGACCACCAGCTCCTGCGCACGATCGCCCTCGTGGATGAGTACGTCTCCCACGGCGTAGCGGCGTGGAGTGCCGAGCCTGGTGAAGGCCGCGCGTGCTTCGGGCGAAAGGGTGTCGAGAAAGGCCGTGCGACCCCTGGGGTTTGACCGGTGCATCATCTACCCAGCACAGCACTCGGTCACCGCGGCGGCGCACCTTTCCGCCCGGCCCTCCGGTGCGCCGGACGCACGCCAGGGCGCGCGGCGGCGCACGGTCGGAGCATCCTGCGGGCCGGAACCAAGCAGGCCGGTCCCCCTCAGCTCCGATCCGAGTCGTGGATCGTCCCTGCCACGCCGTAGGACCCGAGGAGCGACAACTGATCCAGCAAAGGATCTCGGACCGGCGCGCGGGTGAAGGCGTCTGGCTTTCCGGGACCGCCTCGTAGACCCGCGGGTCCGCACGGTGAGGCAGCTCAACAGGCCAAGCATCTGGCCGCCTCGATCTCGCCTCGTGTCGCGTGGATGACGGCGAGGGCGGCCGTGGGAAATTGGCTCGGTCGGCGACTCTCCTGTCGCGGACACGACCGGCCTTCGTTGCAGCGGATCGTACAGAGGCAAGGGGGATGGGCTGACGATTCCGTCCGGACGGCAGACCGTCCGAAGCGTCCCAAAGCCGGAACCCCGGCTCGCACGCCGCCAGTGGCGTGCACTATGGGGCCCGATACTGACCGGTTGCCGACCAAAGCCCCGACGCCAGGCCGTTGACCTGTGGAATCTAGGCTCCCTGCCTGCGTTTCCGCAGGTCAAGGGCGGTTCCCTACCCTACAACGAGTCGCGGGTCCGGGTCAGCCCTCCCCGTGTTCCCGAGGCCTGAGGCTGACCGAGTGCCGACTTTTCCGACGCGTCGCCAGGGCGGGTGGGGAGGGGCCGGGTCGGTCCGCTCGTTCCCCCGCCGCGACGACGACGCCAGCCTACGCAACGGCCGTCGGCAGGCGTTCGGGATCTCCCTCGATGTGAGGGGTTCCACGGCGGCGGCTGGGGGGGTCTCCTGCCGGACGGGGCGGGCCGGCTGCGCGTCACCGCGTCATACCGGTTCCGGGGTGAAGGGGAAGAGCTCGTCCGCACCGGGCTGTACGACGCCGTAGCTGCCTTCCGGTACCTCGTTCCACGCGCCGGGCAGGTCGCCGAGGGGCTCGGACACGATGAGGCGGGTCTCCTCGGAGATGTCCCGGAGGAACGCGACGTCGGGGTGGAGTCTGCGCAGCGCATCCACCCGGCTGCTGTAGAACAGCGACCGGGAAGCGCGCCGGCTGGAGTACCGGAAGGCCCACACGCGCGTGCCGTCGGTGATGGCGAGCGTCATCTGCAGGGGGTACTCCACGCCGTGCCGGCGGCCGGCGTCCTCCACCACTCCCGCCATCTTGGCGACGGCGGTCGGCGGGTCCTGGTCCAGGCCGAAGGTGAGGGCCAGGTAGAACATCACCTCGGAGTCCGTGGTCCCCTCGATGTCGGCGTACAGAGCAGGATCGACGAGCAGGGTGAGGTCGCGGCGCATGAGGTGGAAACCGAGGATGGCCCCGTTGTGCATGAACATCCAGCGGCCGTGACGGAAGGGGTGGCAGTTCGACTGCTGCACCGCCGTCCCGGTCGATGCCCGGATGTGGGCGAAGAACAGCGGGGAGCGGACATGATCCGCCATCTCCCGCAGGTTGCGGTTGTTCCAGGCGGGACCGACGTCCCTGAGGAGCGCCGGAGAGTCGTTGTCTGGCGTGTACCAGCCGACGCCGAAGCCGTCTCCGTTCGTCGTTTCGACACCCAGTCTGGAATGCAGGCTCTGGTCGATCAGCGAATGGGCGGGCTTGTACAGGATGGTGTCGAGCAGCAGGGGTGTCCCCGAGTAGGCGAGCCATCGGCACATGTGCGATCACCTGTGTTCCCCACTGCGCAACGGGCCTTCTGGCGCCGCGGGCACCTGGTCCGGCGCCGCCCGGGCGCTGCCGCTCCGGCCCTTTCATTCTCACGGCCCCCGCGGATGATCGCCACGCAGGCGGCGACCCGTCGCGATCGCTCCGCCCCTTCCGTAGCGGCGGGCGACGCGCGGGCCGAGGGCGCGCCTTGGAGCCGTGGCCCTTCGCCGTGAGATGACGGAAAGGGCCACATCCGGCATTTCACCACCTGGTCGCGTCGCTCCCGTGGTTGCATCCCCCTCGGGGGCCGCGTTCGCCGGGACCATGGAGGAGGCTGGATGTCCGGCTCGGCTGATGACCCCTCACGCCTCGGGGCCCGGGAACGGCGACGCGAGCGGGGCGCAGCGTTCCGCCTTCCCTCGCGCGCGAGACGAAGGGACCTGTCCCAGCTCGTCTGTGCGGCCGTGGGGCTGGCATCGGGGCTGCTGGTCCCCCTGTTCCCGCTGGGCCCCCAGGTGGACTCCGGTCGCGTGGTGACCCTGCTGTTCACCCTCGGATTCGGCGTCATCGGCCTGGTGAGCGTCATCTACTCGATGCTGTTCCTGGTCGTTCAGTTCTCCGCCAGCGCCTTCACGCCGCGTCTCGCCCTCTTCCGGGACGAGCCGATCGTGTGGCGTGCGTTCGCCTTCACCGTCGGCGTGTTCGTCTTCAGCATCACCGCGGGACTGTCCATCGGCGCCGGCACGGCGACCGTCTCCGCCTTCGTTCCCTGCACCGCCATGGTGCTGTCGCTGGTCGCACTCGGCCTCATGCGGACGCTGCAGATGAAGGCGTTCAGCTCGATCCAGCTCGCCCACTCGCTGACCGCGATCGCCACGCGCGCGCACCGCCTGTTCGATGCCCTGTACGTGCGGCCGTACGACCCGGACGGGGCCCCCGCCTCGCCGCTCCCGGCGGCCGGTGCCACCGCCGTCCTCTGGTCCGGGCCGGCTGTCGTGGTCCAGCGGATCGACGTGCCCGCACTGGTCGGCGTGGCGAAGGAGCACGACTGCACCATCACCCTCCTCGTCGCCCCGGGAGCGACCGTGACACGGGGCACGGCACTTGCCGAGGTGACCGGCGGCGCACTGTCCGAGGCGGTGCTGCGCGGCACCCTGGTGACCGGAGTCGAGCGCACCTTCGACCAGGACCCCGGCCTGCCGTTCAGGCTCCTCGCCGACATCGCGCTGCGCGCCCTCTCCCCGGCGGTCAACGACCCGGCCACGGCGGTGGAGAGCATGGACCGCCTCGAAGACCTGCTGACCCGCCTCGCCGACCGCGAGCTGAGCATCGGCCACTTCTTCGACGAGGGGGGCCGGTTGCGGGTGACGGTCCCGGTTCCGGACTGGGAGCGGTACGTCCGAACGGCCCTCGACGACCTCGTCTTCGCCGCGACGGGCTCCCCGATGGCACTCCGCAGAATGCGTGACCTGCTGGGCGGACTGGTGGAGCGCATCCCCGAAAGCCGACGCGCGGTCGTCCGGGACCGGCTCCAGTGGGTCGAACGGGCGGGGAGCGAGGCCTACCCGCTCATCTGGACGAACGGGACAGGCCCTTGAGCAGCCGGATCGGAACAGGCCCGGGCCGGGAGGAGCGGGTTCTGTGGAGTCAGCGGGCCGTGGCCCCGCCGGTCAGTCCGAAGCCCCCTTCCAGCCGGCACCGCGGGGCGGGACGCGCCGCCCTGCGGGAACCGCGATCCCCGGCCGCGCGGACCGCCGCCCAGGTGGACCATCGAGGGGAAAGGAAGTGACCCCATGACGGAGCCGCGCCCTGCTTCCGACCCGCCCGTCACCGGGACACAGCCGCAGGAGGCCGAGGTCCTGCGGGACATGCTCCGCAGCCCCGGCTACCTCAAGGCGCTCGCCTTCTGCGCCCTCATCGGCATCCCGGTCTCCCTCGCCGCCTTCTGGTTCCTCGTCATGCTCCACGAACTGGAGCACGCGCTGTGGGCGGACCTCCCCCACGCGATGGGCTGGGACAGCCCGCCCTGGTGGTGGCCGCTTCCCCTGCTGCTCGTCGCCGGAACCGCGGTCGGCCTCGTCGTCACGCACCTGCCCGGGGCGGGCGGCCACGTCCCCGCATCCGGGCTGCACACGGGAGGTGCCTCGTCGGCCGCGCTGCCCGGAGTCCTGCTCGCCGCGGTGACGAGCCTGCCGTTCGGCGCGGTTCTGGGGCCGGAGGCGCCGCTGATCGCCCTCGGCGGCGGCCTGGCCCTGATGCTCCGCAACCTCGCGCGGGCACCGGCGACCCCGCAGAGCACCGTGCTCCTGGGCGCGGCCGGAGCCGCGGCGGCCGTCTCCGCGATCTTCGGCAACCCGTTGATCGCCGCAGTACTGCTGATCGAGGTGGCAGGCGTGGGCGGGCCGCAGCTGTTCGCGGTCATGCTGCCGGCTCTGCTGTCCAGCGGGGTCGGGGCCCTGGTCTTCACCGGCCTCGGACGCTGGACCGGACTGGCGACCGGGGAGCTCTCCCTGCACCTATCCCTGCCGTTCCCCCGCCTGGACGTGGCGGACGTGCTCTGGGCGGTGGTCCTCGCCGCAACCCTCGCCGCGGTGCTGCACCCCCTGCTGGCCGGGGCCCGGGCGATCGCCGCGTACGTCACGGTACGGCCTCTCGTACGGACCGTGGAGTGCGCCGCGGGCGCAGCGGTCTCCGCCGCCCTCTACGCACTGATCACCGGCCGCTCGCCCGGCGAGATCGTCTCGTCCGGTCAGGCCGGCCTCACCGGACTGGCCGCCGACCCCCACGCCTGGGGCGTCGGCGCACTGGTGGCCGTCCTGCTGTTCAAGGGCGCCGCCTACGCGCTCTGCCTCGGCAGTCTGCGAGGCGGCCCCGTGTTCCCCGCGCTCTTCCTCGGAGCCGCGGCGGGCGTCCTCCTCGCGCCCCTGCCGGGCCTGGGAGTCGTACCCGGGATGGCGGCCGGCATGGCGGCGGCCGGGGCCGCCACGCTGCGGCTGCCCGTGAGCAGCGTGGTGCTGGTGATCCTGCTGCTCGGCAGCTCCGCCATGATGCCCCTCGTGATCCTGGCGGCCGTGGTCGCCTTCGTCGTCACCGAGCTGCTGCCTCCCGGGTCCGCCGCGACGTCGCGAACCCCGGCGAGGGCCCCGGCCGCGAAGCGGGGGGCCGGGTCCTCGTAGCCCGTCCGATCGGATCCGGTCGCCCCGTGGCGGCCGGCGGGGGAAGGCGGCGCAGCGGCGGGACGTGTCTGCCGCGCTCCGCACGACAGCGTCCCCTGGCACCGGCTGCCCGCCCCGATGCTGCGACGCACAAACCTGTCGACTCCGGGGGTCCGCGAGGCCCCCCCGGCACGCCTCCCGGTGGCACGCGCAGGCCGCGCCCGCGCGTCGTGCCGCCGACCGGATGGCCTTGGCGGGCGTTTCGTCTGCGGACGCGCCGCGCTGGGTAGTACGGTTCCGTGCTGTCTTTGCCTGCCGACCACCGCGGCCTGCGTGAGCGCTTCGCCGAAGAGGGCTACGTGCCCCTCCCCGGTCTCGTGCCTCTGGAGCGGCTCACGCTGTTCCGGCGCGAGATCCGCCGTCTCGAAGCGCTGGCGGCACACCGCGATCCCGCGGCGGCCCGGCCCCCGGCCGCCCTCGACGGGCTGGTCATCGCCGCGGAGTCCGAGCTGATCCCGCGCGTCTACCACGACCCCGCCCTGATCGAGCTGGTGCGCGGGATCTCCGCGATGGAGGCTGTGCCCGTCGCCGATCCGCTGGAGCGGCACGTGGTCGACATCCTGCACCGGCACGGCGAGACGCCGGGCCCGCACGTCCACCCCCACCCGCACCCGCTGGCCCTCGTCGTCTTCGCCGAGGCGCCGGGCTCGGCCCGGGACGGCGGCCTGCTGCGGTACGGTCCCCGGGGCGCGGCCGCGGCGGTGCTGGACGAGGCCGCCCGCCGGGCCCACCACCGGCCCGGCGACGGCTACCTGCTGCGCTGCGACACCACCGCCCACCAGGTCACCGGCCTGCGCCGGCCCGGGTTGCGGCGGGTCGCGCTGCACTTCGCGTACACCACGCCCGACCGGCAGACCGCGGCAAGATAGCAGTCCCGCGAGGGCTTGCCCGGATGTTTATCCGATGGTGATGGTCCTTCCGCAGCGGCACCGGACGGGGCACTAGCGTCCCGTGGCACCCCAGGAGTGCGGGTGCGCACCGCAGGCCGCGTACCGCCACTGCCGCCCCGCGCCTCCTGCCGGCCCACGGAGCGAGGAGGCACAGTGCTGTCATTGCGGCGGCGATCCGTCAGCGGCTTGTCGGTGGCCACGAGGTACACGATCGGGAGCGGTCTCGTCATCGCCGCCCTGGCCGTCACGCTCATCGCGCTGCTGATTCCCGTCTCGAAGTTCGGCGACCGGACCTCGGCCGCCGCGGCGGGATCGGCCGCCAAGCCCGGTATCGACGACGACGGCGCGGGGACCATGAGCACGGCGTACGGGCCCCTGACCGCCGCGGACCGGGACTTCGTACGCAAGGTGCGGCTCGCCGGGCTGTGGGAGGGCCCCGCCGGGCGGCAGGCCCAGCAGCGCGGGATCCGCCCCGCGGTGCGCACGGCCGGGATGCACCTCGTGGAAGGCCACGCCGACCTGGACCGCCAGGTGATCCAGGTGGGCCAGGCCCTCGGCGTGGACCTGCCCGACAAGCCCAGCGCCCAGCAGCAGGACTGGCTGAACCAGATGACGAACGCCCCCGACAGCGAGTACGAGCGGCTGTTCGTCCAGCTGCTGCGCCGGGCGCACGGCAAGGTGTTCGCGCTGCTGGCGCAGATCCGGGCGCAGACCCGCAACTCCATGGTCCGCGCCCTCGCCACCTCGGCCAACGCCACCGTGCTGGACCACATCACTGTCCTGGAGGAGAGCGGGCTGGTCGACTTCGACTCCGTCTCCGACGCGAGCCCCGCACCCGCCTCCCCCGCCCCGGTCCACCACCAGGGGGCCGCGCCCCCTCAGATGTCCGACCGACGAAACGAAGTGAAGTGATCGTATGAGTCACAAGGGCCACAGGCGCCCCCGGTTCAAACTCCTCGCGATGGTCTCCGCCCTGGTGCTGGGCGGTGGCGGGGTCGCCGTCGTCGCCGGCAACGCGAACGCCGGGCAGGACGGCCGCCCGGGACAGGTGACGGCCACCATCGACTGCCCGGACGTGGGCGACCGGCTCACGTCCGTACCCGACCAGGCCAGGGGCGAGGTCGACGCGAACCTCGCCCAGCTGGACGTGCAGGTGGCCGACGCCTACCGCCGGCTCGCCGCCGGGGAGGTCCGGGGCGAGGCGCAGAAGGACGCGCTCCTCGGGCGGCTGCGGGACCAGCGCTCCACGACGATCAGCAAGGTGTCCGATGCGATAGGCCGCTCCTCCGGCGGCCAGGGCGGCCGTCCGGAGGGACTTGATCAGCTCAGCGGTTGCGAGATGAAGGAGGCTCCGGCGGCGCAGGACGACGCGGCGGCCCCGGAGGCGGGTCCGGACGCGGCCGCCGCCCGGAGCGCCGGGCAGCAGGGCGGGCCGGCCAAGAGCGACTTCGTCTCCATCACCAAGGTACGGCCCAACGTGCGCACCCCCGCGCCCTCGGCGGGCGCCTCCAAGGGCTCCTTCACCTCCGAGTGCGGCCGCAACGAGAACGGCCACTTCAACCCCGACAACGTGATCGTCGCCCCCGGCGTGTCCAACGGCGCGCACCACATGCACGACTACGTGGGCAACAAGACCACCGACGCCTTCTCCACCAACGGCAGCCTCGCCGCCTCCGGGACCACCTGCGGCAACGGCGACCAGTCCACCTACTACTGGCCGGTCCTGCGGCTACGCGACGGCAGGGCGGAGCGGGACGCCAAGGCCCCCGGGGGTGGGCAGGACGCCAACGTCGGCACGATCCTGCGGCCCAAGCAGGTCTCGATCACCTTCAAGGGGAGCCCGGTGGGGCAGGTCAAGGCGATGCCGCGGTTCCTGCGGATCATCACGGGTGACGCCAAGGCCTTCAGCAACGGCACGGCCAACGCCAACGCCTCCTGGAGCTGCACCGGCTTCGAGGACCGCCAGCTGAAGGACAAGTACCCGGTCTGCCCGAAGGGCAGCGACGTGGTGCGCACCTTCACCTTCCAGAGCTGCTGGGACGGCCGCAACACCGACAGCGCCAACCACCGCACGCACGTGGCCTTCGCGGACAAGTCGGGCCGCTGCAAGAAGGGCTTCACCGCCATTCCGCAGCTGGTGCAGCGGATCACGTACGGAGTGGCGCCGGGGGCGCGGTTCGCCGTCGACAGCTTCCCCGAGCAGCTGCACAAGCCGGTGACCGATCACGGCGACTTCATCAACGTCATGTCGGACGGCCTGATGGCCAGGGCCGTGGGGTGCGTCAACAGCGGGCGCAGCTGCCGCTGATCCGGCGCTGCCGTCCGGTCCGGACGCGGCGGTGGCCCGGAGCCGAAGGGCTCCGGGCCACCGCCGTGCTCGCGCGGGAAGGACCGCCGTGGTTCACAGTCCGTTGACGCGGGCCATCCGTCCGACGACCAGGGGGGTGAAGTCGGCGGTGACGACCCGTCCGTTCCTGCGGCCGGAGCGCGAGTTCTGGCGCCGGACCTGCGCCATCAGCCGGCGGCTGCGCAGGGCCATCTCCAGCTCGAACCGGGTCCGCGGGTCGCGCAGTCCGGGCCCGAAGAGCTTCTCGAGCTGCCGCATCCGGTAGCGCACCGTCTGCGGGTGCACGCTCAGGGCCTTCGCCGCCTCCGGGGCGCCTCCGCCCTCCAGCCAGGCGAGCAGGGTGACCTCCAGCCGCTCGCTCTGGCGCGGGGTCAGGTCGGCGAGCGGCCGGAGCCAGCGGGCGGCGAGGGCGTGGGCGAGGGGTTCGTCCTGGAGCAGCAGGAGGGTCGAGAGGTGGTCGTCCACGAAGACCGCCCGGTCCATGCCGCCGCGGGTGGGCGTGAGGGTCAGCAGGCGCAGCGCCCAGCGCAGTGAGGAGGCGGTGTCGCGCAGGGGGACGGCGTGGCCGACGGCGGCGAACCGGCCGCGGAGCGGCAGTTCGAGGGCGGCGCGGGCGTCGGGGTCGGGGCTGGGGAGCAGCAGGCACGGCCGGCCGGCGAACATGCCGGCGAGGGAGTCGTCGAGTACGGCCGCCAGCTGCTGCGTTTCGCCGGGGGTGGCCAGGGCGACGGCCCGGACGGCGGGCGGGAGGGGCCAGTGGGCGGCTTCTGCGAGTTCGGCGAGGGAGCCCTCGCACGCGGTCCGGTCGTCGGTGAGGGCCCGGAAGAGTTCCTGGCGGGCCCGCTCGGGCGGGGCGGCGGGCTCCTGCCGGGCGCCCTGGCCGGCTCCGGTGCCGTCACCGGCTCCGCCGCCGTGGTCGTGGCCGTGCTCGCGCGCGGGTTCGCGTACGTCGTCCCGTACGCCTCCCCCCACGATCTCGAGGCGGCCGTCGTGGCGGTCCTCCTCGCAGCCGTGGCCGGCCCGGGCCGGGGCCCCGGGGGTGGCCCGGGGCGGGGTCCCGGACGGGTCCGCGACGGGGTCCGCGCAGGGCGCGTCCCGGTCGGCGGCGTCGCGGTAGCCGAGAGCGGAAAGAAGGGCTTCTTCCACCCTCAGCCTGAGCAAATCGTCATCGATGGCATCGTTGTCATCGACAAGTGCGGAAAATCCCGGAATTCCATGCAGAAGCTCCTCCACTATCTCCGCGGCCAGCGCGGGGAGTTCCCTGCGCAGAACACGGGTCCACTCTCCGCGCGGGCGGGACCAGATGCGGTTCAGAAGTTCGCACATCGTTTCCTCGTTCTTGCCGGGGTGAGGCCTGTCCGGTGCAGGGGTGACAGGCCCGCCGGGTTGTCTGCCTCGCCAACAACCCTGTCTGTCAAGAGAGTTGCAGCCCCCACGTCCCCTTCTGGAGGGTTCCGGCCACTTTCGGTCCCGCGGGTTTGCCTTGATTTTGCCGTCGGGGACGCATGGTTGGCCAGCGACGCGGTGGCCTGTCACGACCTCCACTGGAGGGGAATCTTCCGGGGTTGTTCGATGCCTCGGAGACGCGGTGCGAGAAATTATCACGTTTCGATAAATCCTGTGGAGATGCTGCGCAGCTCCACGATGCTGCTGCACTCCGGCCCCCGAGCCCCTCGGCCGGCGCGGGAATTCCACAGCGCTGCCGGCCGTCACCGACCCCAACCCCCGGGTGCCGAGCGCCAGGTGGACCGCTCGGAGCCCGGGTGCTCAGGAGAACCGCATGCCCCTGCCCCAGCCGCACATACCCCGCTCCCACAGGGCACGACGCAGGAGTCGCCACGCGGCGGCGGCCCCCGGCGCGGCTCCGGCCGCGGGACGGCGGGCCGTCAGAAGGCCCTCCCTGCTGCCCGCCGCCGGAAGGCTGCGCCCCAGCGCCCTGTGCGCCGCCGGCGCCGCCCTCGTCTCGCTCCTCGTGGCGGCCCGAGCGGGCGCCCTGACCCGCCCGTGGGAGTTCCTCGACTTCGGGGCGGGCGTGCTCTCGCTCGTCTGCCTGACCTCGACCGTCCTGTGGGGGCTGGTGGCCACCGACCGGGTGCTGCTCGGCTCGGGCCACCGGCTGCTGGCCCAGGGCGTGCACCGCGGCCTGGCCGTGTCCGGGCTGGGCTTCCTCGCCCTGCACATCTGGGTCAAGGTGGCCGAGCGGCAGGCGGACGCCGCGGCCGCCGTGGTGCCGTTCGCGGACCCGGACCGGCCCGTCGTCATCGGCCTCGGCACCCTGGCCGGATATCTCTTCGTGGCCGTGGCCGCCTCCGGCGCCCTGCGTAGTGTGTTCGCCACCAAGAGCCGCTCCCTGTGGTGGCGGGCGCTGCACATCGGCGCCTACCCCGCGTGGGGGGCGTCGCTGCTGCACGGCCTGAAGGCCGGCCGCGCCGCCGACACCTGGGTGACGACGGCGTACGCGCTGTGCCTGGCCGGGGTCATCGCCCTGCTCGCGTTCCGGCTCAGGGCCCGCGGGCTCGGCGCCGCCTGGCAGCAGCCCTCCGTACCGCAGCCGGCCGCCTCCGGGCGGGAAGCCCCCGCCCAGCCGCCGCGCGTGCGCCCGTTCTTCATCCAGGACGTGCCCCTCGCGGACCTGCTGGTGCGGCCGAGGCCGAGCACGGGCAGGGGCGGGCCCGGCTCCCCGGCACAGCCGCCGCGGACCGGCCGTGCCCCGTACGCGGCCGCCGCCGCGGCCGGCCCGGGCGCCGACCGGACCTCCGAGCAGCTCGCCGACCGGGACCGGACGTGGTGAGCGGAGCGCCGCGCCCCGGGCTCGGCTGCGTGGGCACCCCGCGGCTGCTGGCCGGGCTCGACCGGGACCCGCGGCTCGACCGCGAGGCGCATCTGGCGGCGCACGGCCCGCTGCCCGGCTACGCCCCGGACGAACTCGTCGCCCTGGCCGAGGACATCGACCTGCGGGGGCGCGGCGGGGCCGGCTTCCCCTTCGCCCGGAAGCTGCGCGCCGTCACCGGATCCGCCCGGGAGCGGGAGGGGTCGACCGCCGTGGTGGTCAACGGCAGCGAGGGCGAGCCCAGTTGCCTGAAGGACACCGCGCTGCTGCTGCACGCCCCGCACCTGGTGCTCGACGGCGCCCTGCTGGCCGCCGCCGCGGTCGGCGCGCAGGAGGTGGTGGTGGCCGTCACCCGGGCGGACGTGGAGCGCTCGGTACGGGACGCCGTCGAGGAACGCGGCCCGGGCGGCCGCCGGGTGCGGGTGTCGCGGCTGCCCGAGCGCTTCGTGACCGGCGAGGGGACGGCCCTGGTGGGCGGGCTGAACGGCGGCGCGGCGCTGCCGTCCGGGCGGCGGGTGCGGACCAGCGAGCGGGGGCTGGGCGGGGTGCCGACCCTGCTGTCGAACACCGAGACCTACGCCCAGCTCGCCGTCGCCGCCCGGATGGGCGCCCCCGACTACCGCGCGGCCGGCCTGCCCTCGGAGCCGGGCACCGTGCTGCTGACCGTCGCCGGGCACACGGTCGTCGAGACGCCGACGGGCACCTCGCTGGCGTACGTCCTCGACCTGTGCGGCACCCGTACCGGCCAGGGCGTGCTGGTCGGCGGGTACCACGGCCGGTGGCTGGACCCCGGCGCGGCCCGCTCGGCGGACGTCTCGCGCGGCTCGCTCTCCGCCTTCGGCGCGGTGCTGGGCGCGGGGGCGGTGCTGCCGCTGCCCGAGGACACCTGCCCGGCCGGCGAGGTCGCGCGGGTGACGCGCTGGATGGCGAAGGAGTCGGCGGGGCAGTGCGGGCCGTGCGTACGGGGACTGCCCGCGCTGGCCGACGTCCTGGAGGACGCGGTACGGGGCGGGGGGCGCGGCGCCCTCGACGCCGTGGAGGCCCGGCTGAGAGCCGTCCGGGGCCGCGGGGCGTGCAGCCACCCCGACGGCACCTCGCACTTCGTGGCCTCCGCGCTCGCCGTGTTTCCCGACGAGTTCCGCGACCACGCCCTCGGCAGCGGCTGCGGGCGGCGGATCGTGGGCGCGCTGCCGCTGCCGCTGGACGAGAGCCCCCCGGAGCGGCTGGTGGTGGACTGGACGCTGTGCAAGGGGCACGGGCTGTGCGTGGACATCCTTCCGGACGTCGTACGGCTCGACGCGGACGGCTACCCGGCGGAGGCCTCCATGCCGGTGCCGGGCCCGCTGCGGCCCAAGGCACTGCGGGCGGTGCGGCGCTGTCCGGCCCTCGCGCTGCGCATCCAGGAATGAGCGGGTGCACGAGTGCGGGACGCGCCCGAGTTCATTCTTGGCGCGATCTGACAAATTCCCGCGGGTTTCGGTTTCCGCCGCCGTTCGCCCCGTATCAATGACGGCAGGCAATGAGCACCACGGGACCCCATCCCAAGGAGAGATCGTGAAGACAATGCGCCGGGAGATAATCGCCGGGTCGGCAGTCGCGGTACTGCTGCTGACGGCTGGTTGCGGTATCGCCGACAAACCCGCTTCGAAGGCGAATGCGGTACAGCCCGCAGGAGCCGGGAAGCAGCTCGGCGCATACGGTTCCGACGGGGGTTCCGGATACGGCTCGGCGTCCGGATCGGGGTACGGCGAAGGCTCCGGGGCCGCCCCGGCCGGCGGCGCCGGACAGAGCGGGCCGGCCGGGAAGCTCCAGGTGCGGGAGATCCCGGCCCTCGGCTCCGGGGTCGCCGACGGCGAGGGGTTCACCCTCTACCGCTTCGACAAGGACACCGCCAAGCCCCCGAAGTCCAACTGCGAGGGCGACTGCGCCAAGGCGTGGCCGGTCGTCCCGGCGGACGAGGCCTCCGCGGGGGCGGGCATCGACGCGGCCCTGCTCGGTTCGGTGACCCGGGCCGACGGAAGCAAGCAGCTGACGGTCGGGGGCTGGCCGGTGTACCGCTACGCCAAGGACACCAAGGCGGGCGACGCCCTCGGCGAGGGGGTCGGAGGCACCTGGCACGTCCTGGGTCCCGACGGGAAACCGGCCGGAGCCGGAAAGGCCCCGGGGATGCAGGGACAGGCGATGGAAAAGGAAGGAGGTGCGAAGGAGGAGGCGAAATCCGCGGTTTCGGTCCGGCAGAATCCCCAGCTCGGCAACATTCTCCAGAATGCGGAGGGCTGGACCCTTTACCGGTTCGACAAGGACAGCGCCTGGCCGATGAAAATCGGCTGCGTGGATTCCTGCACGGACACGTGGAAGCCCGCCGAGCCCGTCGACGCGTCGCAGGTCTCGGGGATCGACGCCAAACTGGTCGGTTCGGTGAAACGGCCCGACGGGACGGAGCAGCTGACGATCGACTGCTGGCCCGTCTACACGTTCACCGGTGACAAGGCACCCGGTGAGGCCAACGGCCAGGGCAAGCAGGGCCTGTGGTGGGCCGTCACCGACAAGGGGAAGAAGGCGAAGGCGGCGGGCTGACCCTGCCGGGACGCCCCCATTGACGTGGTGCCCGGCCCCCCTCCCCTCCCCGCCGGGCACCACACCCCCTCCCCCTTCGCCCCCGATCAGCCCGTGAGGTCGCCATGTTCCCGTTCCGCCGCCCCGGCCGCCGCCTCCTCCCCGCGGCCGCCGCCGCGCTGTGCGGCGCCCTGCTGGCCGGCGGCTGCGGCGCGGAGCGGCCCGCACACGGCGGCGCGTCGGCCCACGGAGCGCAGGGAGCGCACGCAGCGCACGGGGCACCCGCGGGCGACGGCTCCTCCCCCGCGAAGACCGCGACGGTCGAGGAGCTCGCCGCCGCCCTGGGGTGCAGTGCCGAGGTGAGCATGCAGGCCGACGAGCTGCGCCAGGGGGCCTGCGCGACCGGGCAGGGCGCCTACCGCATGACCACCTTCGCCGCCGAACAGGGCCTGCGCTCCTGGCTGGCCGAGACCCGGGTGTACGGCGGGGTCTACCTGGTGGGCGACCGCTGGGTCGTGACCGCCCAGTCGGGGGACGCCCTGACCACGTTGCGCGAACGCCTCGGCGGCACGTTGGAGAACGGCTCCGGGCACGCCGGCCACTGACCCCGCAACGCACGCGGCGCGTCGGCCAGTTGTCCGGAAATCCAGTCATTCGCGAGGTGGACGGAAGAGCACAGGAGCCGCCCTCGGGGATGATTCGCCCCGCCGCCGCGTGCCCCAGGGTGGGCAGGGAATCGTCCCTCTCCGAAAGGAACGGCCCTTCGTGCGCACGAAACGGCTCGCACCCCTGCTCGCCGCCGCCGGCCTCCTCACGACCCTCCCCCTCCTGTCCGCCACCCGGGCGGCCGCCGCCCCCGCCGACTACGGGCCGCAGCAGCCCTCCTGGCACCGGTGCAGCGCCGAGCAGCCGGCGTCGTACGAGTGCGCGACCGTCAAGGTGCCGCTCGACTACCAGCGGCCCCGCGGCAGGACCATCGACCTCGCGATATCCCGGATCAAGAGCCCGGACCCCGCCCGACGGCACGGCGTCATGCTCCTGAACCCCGGCGGACCCGGCGGCTCCGGCCTCGACCTGCCGCTGATGATGGATGAGGCGATGCCCAAGGAGGTCAGGGAGCGGTACGACCTGATCGGCTTCGACCCCCGGGGCGTCGGGGCCAGCAGCCCGATCAGCTGCGGACTGACCGACGCGGAGCAGAGCATCGACCGCCCGTACCGCCCGGAGACCTTCCCGTCCGACGTCGCCTGGGCGCGGACCGTCGCGGACAAGTGCCGTGAGAAGGCCGGTGCCGTGCTCCCGTACATCACCACCCGCAACACGGCTCGCGACATGGACGCGATCCGCTCGGCCCTGGGCGAGCGGAAGATCTCCTACGTCGGCTACTCGTACGGGACCTACCTCGGGGCGGTCTACACGCAGATGTTCCCGTCCCGGACCGACCGCTTCGTCCTGGACAGCGGGGTCGACCCGCAGCGGCTCTGGCGGGGGATGCTCCAGGTGTGGGCCACGGAGGCCGAGCCCGCCTTCGCCCGCTGGACGCGGTGGACGGCGGAACACGACGCCGAGTACCGGCTCGGGGCGACGCCGGAGGCGGTGGCGGCGGTCTTCTGGGGGCTGGTGGCGCGGGCCGACCGGGACCCGATCGAGTTCCAGGGGACGAAGGTGACGGGCGATGACATCCGGTCGGCCCGCGCCCTGTTCTTCTACCCGCGGGAGGCGGCCCCCTTCGTCAGCGCGCTCAAGGCCGCTGCCGAAGGCACCCCGCCGCCCGCCGGCCTGGCCGTGCCGGACCTGAAGAAGACGCTGCGGGGTGCCGAGCCGGCCTCCGACAACGGCACGGCCGTCTTCTGGTCCGTGGTGTGCGGGGACACCGGCTCCTGGCCGCGCGATCCCGGACAGTACGCGCGGGACGCGGCGCGGGACAAGGCCCGGTACCCGCTGTACGGGGACTTCGCCTCCAACATCAAACCGTGCGCCTTCTGGCAGCGGCCCGCCGAGGCGGCCACGCCCATGAAGACCCGGGCGAACGTGCTGACCGTGCAGAACGAATGGGACTCCCAGACCCCGCTCGTCAGCGGGCAGGGCCTGCACCGGTCGCTGAAGGGCTCCCGGATGGTCCTCGCGGCGGGCGGGGAGGGCCACGGGGTGTACCTGGCGGATCCCCGCTCCTGCGCCAACGCCCCGGTCAACTCCTACCTGGCGACGGGCCGGCTGCCCGCCCGGGACGTGACCTGCCGGACTCCGCAGGACGCGGACCGGCAGCGCGGCGCCCTGACGTCGCCGCTGCCGGTCCCGGCCGGCCCCCTGCGGTTCTGACGCCCGGACGGCCTTCGGCGCTCCGCAGGACGCAACACCCGCGAAGGGCTTCGCACCCGGGCACCGCCGCGCCATCATGGGCGGTGCCCGGGTCGTGCCATCGGGGGACCACGGCCGGGCCGTGATGTCCGGGGGGACACGTGTCCGCATCCGTACGCCCGCAGTCGGCGCCGCCGTCGTCCGCACCCCGCGGCCGGGGCGTCCTCGAAGGGGCCTTCGCCCTGCTGGAGGCGCTGCGCCGGCACGGCGAGGAGGCCGGCGTGACCGAACTGGCCCTGGCCTGTCAGGTGCCCAAGGCGACCGTGCACCGGCTGCTGGACCAGCTGGTGGCGCTCGGCGCCGTCGAGCGGTGCGGCGCCCGCTACCGTCTCGGCGCCCAGCTGTACCGGATCGGCGAGGCCTGGCAGCCGCACCCGGGGCTGCGGCCGGCGTCCCGGCTCCCGCTGCACCGGCTGCGCGCGGCGACCGGGGCCAGCGTGGTGCTGACCGTGCTGTACGAGGACCAGGCGCTGACCGTGAACTCGGTGCCCGGGGTGCTGGAGCCCGCGCTGCCGGTCCGCGACGGTGCGGGCTTCCGGCTGGACACGGCGGCGGGCCGCGCCCTGCGCGGTCCGGCCCGGCCCGGGGCGGTGCTGGACCGGGAGGAGGTCATGGAGGGGGTGTGCTGCGCCGCGCTGCCGGTGCGCGCACCCGACGGCCGTGCGGTGGCGGCGCTGGCCGCGCTCGTTCCGGCGGGGCAGCCGCTGGGCCGGCTCGCCCAGGCCGTCGCGGAGGCCTGTGCCGCGATCACCCGGGGGCTGGCGCGCGGGGTGCCGGGCCCCGCGGGGCTGCCGCCGGGACTGCTGCGCTGAGCCGCCGTGCGCGTTCCGCTGAGCGGAACGCGCGTAGAACCGCGGCCGCCCGGCAGCGCACAGTGGTGGAGCCGCCGGGGGGACCGGCGCTCACACGACACTTCCGGGGGATTCCACCATGAGCCGCAGCATCGCCCGCTTCGCCGCCGCCACCCTGCTCGCCCTCGGGGGCGTCGCCGGGTTCGCGGGGGCCGCCCAGGCCGAACCCGTCGACTACGTACGGATCGAGCTGCTGGAGCTGACCTGCCACCAGCAGAGCGAGGGCGACCACGACGAGGCGTACCTCAAGGTCACCGACGCGAACGGCAACCAGGTCAAGGTCTGGCCGGGGAGCCTGAAGTACCAGACGATGGGCACGAACTACGTGCGCTCGATGGAGGACGGGAACGGCAACGCCGCCCTCGTCCTCGGCAAGCAGCAGGCCCGCACCCTGACCCTGTGGGACTACGACACGACCAGCCCGGACGACAAGCTGGGCGCGACGCTGGCCACCGGGAGCGAGTTCGGCGGCGAGGTCCAGTACCGCTCCCTGGAGGGCTCCGGCGGGGTGTACACGATCGCCTACCGCGTGATCGACATCTGAGCCGGGGCCGGAGCCGGGTCAGCCGAGCAGGGCGTACACCGTCGAGGCCTTCGCCGCCGGGTCCGGGCTGCCGTCCGGGGTCATGGTGATGTCGGCGAAGGCCATGCGCTTGCCGAGTTTGGTGATCCGCACGTCGATCAGCACGTCCGCGCCCGTCACCGGCCGCTGGAAGCTCGTCGACTGCTGGACGGTGGTCATCGGGCCGTACGCTCCGCGCGCGGCGGAGATGGCGACGACGGTGGCGGTGTCGGCCGCGGCCATCAGGGCCTGGCCCGACAGGCCGCCGCCGTCGCGCGCCAGGGCGTCGGACCAGGGCAGCCGCAGGACGGCGTGCCGCTCGCCGGTCTCCTCGACGGAGAGGCCGAGGGCGAGCACCCAGGGGGCGAAGTTGTCGCTGAGGATCTTGTCCGCGTCTGCCGGTGTCAACGTCACCCGCCGATTGTGGCGGCCCGGCGCGGGCCGCCACAACTCCCCGGGTCGAGCCGTCGAAGTCCCTCCTGGCCGGTGGGCGGCCGGAGCTGCTTCGACGACAACTCCCTAGAGGCCGGCGGCGAGTTCCGTGCCCTGGCGGATGGCCCGCTTGGCGTCGAGTTCGGCGGCCACGTCGGCGCCGCCGATCAGGTGCGCCTCGACGCCTTCGGCGCGCAGCGCCTCGTACAGGTCGCGGCGCGGTTCCTGGCCGGTGCACAGGACGACCGTGTCGGCGGGCACCAGGTGCGGCTCGCCGCCGACGGTGATGTGCAGGCCCTCGTCGTCGATCCGTTCGTACGTCGCCCCGGCGACCGAGACGACCCCGCGGTGCTTGAGCTCCGCGCGGTGGATCCAGCCGGTGGTGGTGCCGAGGCCGGCGCCGACCTTGGTGGACTTGCGCTGGAGCAGGGTCACCTGGCGGGGGGAGGCGGGCCGCTCGGGGGCGGTGAGGCCGCCGGGGCCGGCGTAGGCGGTGTCGACGCCCCAGTGGCGGAAGTAGACCTCGGGGTCCTGCGAGGCGCCCTCGCCGCTGTCGGTGAGGAACTCGGCGACGTCGAAGCCGATACCGCCGGCGCCGACGACGGCCACGCGCTCCCCGACGGGGACGCCGTCGCGCAGCACGTCGAGGTAGCTGACGACGTCGTCCCGGTCCACGCCCTCCAGGGCGGGGGTGCGGGGGGTGACGCCGGTGGCGACGACGACCTCGTCGTAGCCGCGCAGGGTGTCCACGTCGGCGCGGGTGTCGAGGCGGACGTCGACGCCCTGGGCGGCGAGCTGGGTGCCGAAGTAGCGGATGGTCTCCTCGAACTCCTCCTTGCCCGGGATCCGGCGGGCCACGTCGAGCTGGCCGCCGATGTGGCCGGAGGCCTCGAAGAGGGTGACGGCGTGGCCGCGTTCGGCGGCGGTGACCGCGCAGGCGAGGCCGGCCGGGCCGGCGCCGACGACCGCGACGCGCTTCTTGCGCCGGGTGGGCGAGAGCACGAGCTCGGTCTCGTGGCAGGCGCGGGGGTTGACCAGGCAGCTGGTGATCTTGCCGCTGAAGGTGTGGTCGAGGCAGGCCTGGTTGCAGCCGATGCAGGTGTTGATGGTCTCGGGGCGCCCGGCGGCGGCCTTGGCGACGAAGTCGGAGTCGGCCAGGAAGGGGCGGGCGAGGGAGACCAGGTCGGCGCGGCCGTCGGCGAGGATCTCCTCGGCCTTCTCGGGGGTGTTGATGCGGTTGCTGGTGACGAGCGGGACGCTCACCGCGCCCATCAGCCGCTTGGTGACCCAGGTGTAGGCGCCGCGCGGGACGGAGGTGGCGATGGTGGGGATGCGGGCCTCGTGCCAGCCGATGCCGGTGTTGATGATCGTCGCGCCGGCCGCCTCGACCTCCTTGGCGAGGCGCACGACCTCCTCGAGGGTGGAGCCGCCCGGGATCAGGTCGAGCATCGAGAGCCGGTAGATCAGGATGAAGTCGTCGCCGACGGCCGCCCGGGTGCGCCGGACGATCTCCAGCGGGAAGCGCACGCGGTTCTCGTACGCGCCGCCCCAGCGGTCGGTGCGCTTGTTGGTGGCGGCGGCGATGAACTCGTTGACCAGGTAGCCCTCGGAGCCCATGATCTCGACGCCGTCGTAGCCGGCGAGCTTGGCCAGGCGGGCGGCGCGGACGAAGTCCTCGATGGTTTCCTCGACCTCGGCGCCGGTGAGCTCGTTCGGGACGAAGGGGCTGATGGGGGCCTGGATCGCGGTGGGTGCGACGAGGTCCTTGTGGTAGGCGTAGCGGCCGAAGTGGAGGATCTGCATCGCGATCTTCCCGCCCTCGGCGTGGACCGCGTCGGTGATCACCCGGTGCTCGGCGGCCTCCTCCTCGGTGGTGAGGCGGGAGCCGCCCTCGAAGGGGCGCCCGGCGTCGTTCGGGGAGATGCCCCCGGTGACGATCAGGCCCGCGCCGCCGCGGGCGCGCTCGGCGTAGAAGGCGGCCAGGCGCTCGAAGCCGCCCTCGTGCTCTTCCAGGCCGGTGTGCATCGATCCCATGATCACGCGGTTCGGCAGGGTGGTGAAGCCGAGGTCCAGGGGGCTCAGCAGGTGCGGGTACCGGCTCTGGGAACTCATGAGGGGGCGCCTCCTCGCGCGGGGGTGATGCTCCCGTTGTAGCGAGGGGAGGGCGGTTTTGCAACTAGGTGCAAAACCGAGTGCGGTCCCTCCGGCCCGGGATTGCGGGGGACGGGGGCCCCTCCCGCCGGAGGCTGTGGCGCAGTTCACGCCCCGCCCCGCGCGGGCCGGGACCCGGGCGGGTCAGTGGATGACCCGGAAGCTGCGCCAGGGAAGGGTGCGCGGGGCGGTGACGTTCGAGAGGGTCGTGGCCACGTAGACCCCCTCGGCCCCGTCGACCTCGCCGCAGTTCTCCGTCCGGTACAGGACGATGTCCACGAGGGTGTTGTTCTCGACGTGGGTGGCCCCCTTCGGAATGCGGATCCGGTGGCAGCCCTTGACGGGGGTGTTGGAGTAGCTCAGCTCGGCCGGCGAGTCGTGGCCGCGGAAGGTGAGCACGCCCACGGTGCTCCGGCCCATGCCCGAGCAGGCGGTGGCGGTCAGCAGCAGTGCCGCGGCCCCCACGATGGTGCTGATCCGTCGGCTGTGGGACATGGCGCGGTCCTCGTCTGTGCGGTGGTGGCGGTGTCCTTGCCCACAGCTTTGCCCGGCGGAGCGCGCGTGGCTTGCGCTGCTCGGCCGACCGGATGAACCGGCCGGGGAAGGCGGTGGAGCCGGGCCGGAGCGGACCCGGCTCCACGGACCTCACGCGCGCCGGAGGCGGACCGTGACGATCTGGAACGGCCGCAGGGTGAGGGGGACCCTCCCGTCGGGCGCGGGGGCACCGACCGCCGAGCCCGCCAGGGGGCGCTCCAGCAGGTCGCTCTCGACCGCCGCCACGACCGGGAAACCCGGCGAGAGAATGGCCCCGGCGCGTCCGCCGCGGGACTCGTAGAGGCGTACGACCACGTCCCCGCTGCGGTCCTCCGCCAGCTTGACCGACTCCACCACCACCGCGTCGTCGTCGACGGCCAGCAGCGGGGCGACCGGCCCCGCGCCCCGCAGCACGCGTTCGGGCAGGTTGAACGCGTGGCCCTCGCGCACCGCGTCCCCGATCCCCGCGCCGGGTGCGAGCGCGTAGCGCAGGGTGTGGCGGCCCTGGTCGGTCTCGGGGTCCGGGTAGCGGGGGGCGCGCAGCAGGGAGAGGCGGACGGTGGTGGTCTGGCCGCCGTCCGCGCGCATCCCGCGCGTGACGTCGTGCCCGTACGTGGAGTCGTTGAGCAGCGCCACGCCCCAGCCGGGTTCCCCGGCGTGGATCCAGCGGTGGGCGCAGATCTCGAACTTGGCCGCCTCCCACGAGGTGTTGGTGTGGGTGGCGCGGTGGACGTGGCCGAACTGGGTCTCGGAGGCGGTGTGTTCGGCCTTGACGTCGAGGGGGAAGGCGGCCTTGAGGAACTTCTCCGTCTCGTGCCAGTCCACCTCCGTGGTGATCTCCACCGCCTTGGCCCCGGCCCGCAGGGTGAGGACCTGGGTGACGGCGGAGGAGCCGAAGGTGCGGGAGACGGTGACGGTGCAGGAGTCCCGCTCCCGCTCGGTGACCTCCAGGGAGTCTAGGGCGACGAGGTCGGTGACCTTATTGCGGTAGAAGGCGTCGACGTCCCAGGCGTCCCACATGTTCGGGAAGTCGGGGTGGACCTGGAGCAGGTTCGCGGCGCCGCCGGGGGCGAGGGCCTCGCGGCCGCCCTCCAGGTCGTACGCGGAGACGATCAGGCCGCGCCCGTCGATCTCCACGAGCAGCCGCCCGTTGGCCAGGACGTGCCCGCCGCCGTGCCGCTCCTCCACCGTGACCGGCTGTGCGGCCGGCCGCGGCCGGGCCGCCCCGCCGGCCGGGATCCCGCGCCGCTCGTGCGGGGCGCAGTTGAAGACCAGCTCCTCCTCGCCCCGGCCCGCGAGGGCGGTCTGCGCGTCGAGGGTGATGCCGGCCAGCTCCCGGCGCACCTCCTCGTAGGTCGCGCGGGCCTCGCGGTGCACCCAGGCGATGGAGGAGCCGGGGAGGATGTCGTGGAACTGGTGCAGCAGGACGGTCTTCCAGATGCGCTCCAGGTCCTCGTACGGGTAGCGGAAGTCCGGGACGCGCACGGCGGCCGTCGCCGCCCACAGCTCGGCCTCGCGCAGCAGCGACTCGCTGCGCCGGTTGCCCTGTTTGGTCCGGGCCTGGGAGGTGTAGGTGCCGCGGTGGAGCTCCAGGTACAGCTCGCCGACCCACACGGGCGCGTCCTCGTACTCGGCGCGGGCCTTCTCGAAGAAGGCGTCGGGGCGCTCGATCTCCACGCGCGGGGAGCCTTCCAGGTCCCGCTGGCGCCGGGCCCGGGCCAGCATCTCGCGGGTGGGGCCGCCCCCGCCGTCGCCCCAGCCGAAGGGCACCAGGGAGCGCGAACCCCGCCCCTTCTCCCGGTAGTTGCGGGCCGCGTGGGCCAGCTGGGCGCCGCCGAGGTCGCTGTTGTAGGTGTCGACCGGTGGGAAGTGCGTGAAGACGCGGGTGCCGTCGATGCCCTCCCACCAGAAGGTGTGGTGCGGGAACCGGTTGACCTGGGACCAGGAGATCTTCTGGGTCAGGAACCACTGGGCGCCGGAGAGCCGGACGAGCTGGGGCATCGCGGCGGTGTAGCCGAAGGAGTCGGGCAGCCAGACGTTCCTGGTCTCGATGCCGAACTCGTCCAGGAAGAACTTCTTGCCGTAGAGGAACTGTCGGGCCATGGCCTCGCCTCCGACCATGTTGGTGTCGGACTCCACCCACATGCCGCCGACCGGCACGAACTGCCCGTCCGCGACCTTCTTCTTCACCCGCTCGAAGAGTGCGGGCCGGTGTGTCTTGACCCAGTCGAGCTGCTGCGCCTGCGACATGGCGAAGACGAACCCGGGGTGCTCGTCCATCAGGGCGATCATGTTGGAGGTGGTGCGGGCCACCTTGCGGACGGTCTCGCGCAGCGGCCACAGCCAGGCCGAGTCGATGTGGGAGTGGCCGACCGCGCTGATCCGGTGCGCGGAGGCGTGCGCCGGGGCGGCCAGCACCCCGGCCAGGCGGGCGCGGGCGGCGGCGGCCGTGCCGGCGACGTCGTCGAGGTCGACCTCGTCGAGCGCGCGGTCGACGGCGCGCAGGATCTGGTAGCGCCGTGCGTCGTCCTCACCGAGCTGGGTCATCAGGTCGTGGAGGACCTCGAGGTCCTGTACGAGTTCCCAGACCTCGGTCTCGAAGACGGTGAGGTCCATCCGGGCGAGCCGGTACAGCGGCCGGTCGGCGCTGGTGAGCCGGTCGCCCTCGTAGGTGGGGGCGTGCTCCACCAGGACGGGGTTGGAGGCCGCCTCGACGTACCACTCGATCCGTTCGCCGCCCGCCGCGGAGTCCGCCACGCGCACCCAGTCGTTGTACGGGTTGAGGGCCTTGACCTCGCTGCCGTCGGCCCGGTGGACCAGTCCCTCGCACTGGAAGCCGGGCATCATCCGGTCGAAGCCGAGGTCGAGGACGGCCTCGACGGTGCGCCCCGCCCACTCGGCGGGGACGGTGCCGGTGACCTTGAACCAGGTGGTCCCCCAGGCCCGCCCCCACTCGTCGCCGCTCGCGCAGGGCGCGTACGGGGCGGCGAGCGCCTCGGAGACGGGGACCGGTTCGCCGGGGGCGTCCCAGCGCTCGACGGCCAGGGGCCGCCGGCGGGAGCGGACGGCGGGCCGGATGCGCTCCCCGAGGACCCGGCGGAGGCGGTGTTCGGTGATGCTGCGGTCGTCGTGCATGACGGGGGCTCCAGGAGATCGCGGGCAGGAGGACGGAGAACGGCGGAGGGCCGGCGGCGGACGGTGCGGGCGCGCAGCGGTCAGAGTTTGACGGCCCCCTCGCCCACTCCCTTGAAGAAGAAGCGCTGGAGGGCGAAGAAGAGCAGCATCATCGGGACGAGCGCGGCCATGGCGCCGGCGGCGACGATCCGCTGGTCGCTGGTCGTGGTGGCGCCGGCCAGGGTCTTCAGACCGAGCTGCAGGGTGTAGTGGTCGCTGTCGGTGAGGACGAGCAGCGGCCACAAGAAGTCGTCCCAGGCCCCCATGAAGCTGGTGATGCAGACGACGGCCAGGGCGCCCCGGGCGGACGGGAGGAACACCCGGGTGAAGCGGGTCCACTCCCCCGCACCGTCCAGGACCGCCGCCTCCTCGATCTCCTTGGGCACGGCGAGGAAGGCCGCCCGCATGATCATGATGTTGAGGACGGAGACCGCGCCGGGCAGCCAGACCCCGACGAGGGTGTCGATCAGGCCCATCCCGCGCACCGTGAGGAACATCGAGATCATCACGGATTCGAAGGGGAACATCAGGGTCGCCACCAGGACGGTGAAGACCGCCTCGCGGCCCTTCCAGGCGGCCCGGGAGAGGGCGTAGCCGCCCATCGCCGCGAAGAGCGCGTTGGAGGCGACCGCCAGCACCGCCACCACCAGGGTGTTGCCCACGTACTGGACGAGCGGGAAGGACTCGGCGACGCGCAGGTAGTTGTCGAGGGTGGGCCGCGAGGGGAGCAGCCCGTCGTAGACGTTCTCGGTGCGGCCGCGGACCGACGTCAGGAACTGCCAGACGATCGGCCCGAGCATCAGGACGAGCGTCAGCAGGAGCACCGCGTAGCGGACGGCGAGGCCCGTCCGGAGGCGCCGGCGGCCGGTCCCGGTGGTGGTCACGTAGCTCCCCCCTTCGTGAGCCTGTGGCCCAGCAGGCTGAAGGCCAGGGTCAGGAGGAACAGCAGGAGGGAGAGGGCGCAGGCGTAGCCGGTCTCCCCGGCGAAGCCGAGGCCGACCTGCCGGATGAGGAACGGCAGGGTGCGGGCGCCGCCGCCGGGGCCGCCGCTCTCGCCGCCCAGGATGTAGATCTCGGTGAAGACGCGCAGTGCCGAGATCGCGGAGAGGGTGCCCACCAGCAGCATCATCGGCTTCACCTGGGGGACGGTGATGCTGAAGAAGCGGCGGACGGGGCCGGCCCCGTCGAGCGCGGCCGCCTCGTGGAGGGAGGCGGGGACGTTCCCGAGGGCCGCCAGGTAGAAGACCATGTAGTAGCCGAGGCCCTTCCACACCGTCACGAACATGGCGGAGACGAGCAGCAGGGTGCTGTCGGTGAGGAAGGGGACCGGCTCGGAGATCACGCCGATCGCCCGGAACACGGTGTTGACCAGTCCGTCGCTGCGCAGCACCCACTGCCAGATCAGGCCGACGACGACGGCCGAGGCGATGACCGGGGTGTAGAACGCGGAGCGGAAGAAGCCGATGCCGGGGACCTCCTCGCGGACCAGGACCGCGAGGGCCAGCGGCAGCAGGACCAGGCAGGGGACGACGACCAGCAGGTAGAGCACGCTGTTGCCGGCGGCGGTCCAGAAGTCCGGGTCGCCCAGCGCGCGCGTGTAGTTGTCGAAGCCGACGAAGGAGCCGCCGCGCAGGATCCGGGCGTCGGTGAAGGACAGGACGACCGTGTTGAGGAACGGCCAGATGCCGAACAGGGCCGCGGTCACCAGCCCGGGGGCGAGGAACAGGTAGGGGGTCCACCACCTGCGGTGCACGAGCCCGGTGTCGGCCTCCATGGCCCGGCGGGACCGGCGCAGGCGCCTGCGGTCGCGCCGGGCGGCCGCCGCCGCGGCGCGGGCGGCGGGAGCCGCCGGGGCGGGGGCCGTCACGAGCGGTTCCCGGCGGCGAGCAGCCGGTTGGCCTCCTCCTGGGCCCTGCGCACCGCCGCACGGGGGTCCTGCTCGCCCTGGATGGCCTTCTGCACCTCCCGCACCACCGCGTCGCCGACCTGGTTGGTCCACTGGACGGGGGTGTTGGCGTCGAGGTCCGCCGTCTTCAGCTGCTCGGCGCCGATGGCGCGGGCCAGCGTCTCGGGGTCGTTGCCGTCGCCGCGGTCGGTGAAGCGCGGGTCCGCCAGGCCCTTGGCGTTGGAGGGATAGATCGTCGCGTTCCGCGAGAACTCCACCTGGTTGGGGCCGTTGGTGACCCACTCGGCGAACTCCGCGGCGGCGTCGGGGTGTTCGGTGTCCTTGCGGATGCCGAGGGACTGCGCGTAGATGCCGATGTGGCCGAGCGTGCCGGTGACGGCGCCCGCGACCCGGGTGCGTGCGTAGACCTGCGGGGCGTTCGTGCGGATGTCCCTGACGAAGCCCGGGGAGCCGGGGCCGAAGACGAGTTTGCCCGCGCCGTACAGCTGGTTGATGTCGTCGGCCTTCAGGAGGGACTCCTTGGGCATGGCGCCCTTGGCGTAGAGGTCCTTCATCCGCTCGACCCAGGCGACGGCCCGGTCGGTGTCGAAGGTGAACCGGTCCCGCGCGTCGTTCAGCAGCGGGACGCCCATCTTCTGCCAGTCGCCCGGCAGCCGGCCCTTGGGGTCGGCCATGAACGCGGCGTACCGGCCGCCGGAGCGCGCGGCGATCTGCTCGGCGTAGTCGAAGAACTGCTCGACGCTGGTCGGGGGCTTCTCGGGGTCCAGGCCGGCCTTCGCGAACAGGTCCTTGTTGTAGGTGAGGATCTCGGGGGTCACGTACCACGGGTAGGCGTACACGCCGTCGCCCTTGCCGGGCAGCCTGAACTGCTCCCAGGCACCGCGGACGTACTCCCCCGCGGCCTTCCCGTCGAGCCGGGCCACGTCCGCGAGCATCCCGCGGTCCCCCAGGAGCTGGAAGGAGTCGGTGGAGAGGTTGACCACGTCCGGCAGGGCCCCGGCCTGGGCGTCGGCGACGAGCTTCTCGTTGTAGCCGTCGCCGGGGACGTCCTCCCACTTCACCCTGACGGCCGGGTACTTCGCCTCGAAGGAGTCGATGACGCCCTGGACGTAGGCGGTGAACTTCGGTTTCAGCTGGAGGGTCCGGAAGGTGATCTCGCCGGACACCTCGCCGGTTCTGCGGGCCTCTTCGGCGCCCGCGCCGCCACCGCCGAGGCCGCATCCGGCCGCCGACAGCAGGCCGGCGGCCACCAGCGTGACGAGGGCCGTGCGGGTCGCGGGGGAACGCGTCATCGTCGCCGCCTTCGGGAGAGGTTCCGGCTCCGCTGCCGGAGGGCGGTGCCCACGCTGGCCGCCCGGGAAGGGGCCGTCAACGAGGCCTGCGCCCCGTTGGCCTAAAGCGGTTCGCCGCCCGCACCCGCCGCTCGCGCGGACACCGCGGCGCGGGCCCTGCCCGGGCCATTAACACGGGGAGGGGGCGGCTGCCAGGCCTTCACCGGCCTCCGACCCGAACGGATCATGGATTTTGCTTGATCAACGCAATGTGATGCAGTGATCACCCACCGTTTCCACCCGCTCGCGAAGGAACCGCCATGCGCACGGTCCGAGAGTCGGTCCTCGACGTCCTGCGAACCCGTGGGATGACCACGGTCTTCGGCAATCCCGGGTCGACGGAACTGCCCATGCTCAAGCAGTTCCCGGACGACTTCCGCTACGTCCTGGGGCTCCAGGAGGCGGTGGTCGTCGGCATGGCCGACGGCTTCGCGCTCGCCTCCGGCACCACCGGCCTGGTCAACCTGCACACCGGCCCGGGCACGGGCAACGCGATGGGCGCGATCCTGAACGCCCGCGCCAACCGCACCCCCATGGTCGTCACCGCCGGCCAGCAGGTCCGCGCCATGCTCACCATGGAGGCCCTGCTGGCCAACCCGCAGTCCACCCTGCTGCCACAGCCCGCCGTGAAGTGGGCGTACGAGCCGCCGCGCGCGGCCGACGTCGCCCCCGCCCTGGCCCGCGCCGTGCAGATCGCCGAAACCCCGCCGCAGGGGCCGGTGTTCCTCTCGCTGCCGATGGACGACTTCGACGTGGTGCTCGACGAGGCCGAGGACCGGGCGGCCCAGCGGACCGCGGCCCGCACCGTGACGCACGCGGCCGCCCCCTCCGCCGAGGTGGTCCGGCGGCTGGCCGCGCGCCTGGCCGGTGCCCGCAGCGCCGTCCTCGTCGCCGGCAACGACGTCGACGCCGCCGGGGCCTGGGACGCCGTCGTGGAACTGGCCGAACGCACCGGCCTGCCCGTCTGGTCGGCGCCCACCGAGGGCCGGGTCGCCTTCCCGAAGTCCCACCCCCAGTACCGCGGGACGCTGCCGCCGGCGATCGCACCGCTGTCACGCTGCCTGGAGGGCCACGACTTGGTCCTGGTGATCGGCGCCCCGGTGTTCTGCTACTACCCCTACGTCCCCGGCGCCTACCTGCCCGAGGGCGCCGAGCTGGTGCTGCTGACCCGGGACGCGGACGAGGCCGCCCGGGCCCCCGTCGGGGACGCGCTGGTCGCCGACCTCGCCCTGACCGTACGGGCGCTGCTGGCCGAGCTGCCCGTACGGGAGCCGGCGCCCCCGGCCGGGCGGATCGAGCGGGCCGAGTCCGTCGCGGACGTGGACGGGGTGCTCACCCCGCTCGCCGCCATGACGGCCATCGCCCAGGGCGCCCCCGCCAACACCCTGTGGGTCAACGAATCCCCGTCCAACCTGGGCCAGTTCCACGACGCCACCCGCATCGACACCCCCGGCTCCTTCCTCTTCACCGCGGGCGGCGGTCTCGGCTTCGGTCTCGCGGCGGCCGTGGGCGCCCAGCTCGGCGCCCCCGACCGGCCCGTGGTCTGCGTCATCGGCGACGGTTCCACCCACTACGCCGTGCAGGCGCTGTGGACCGCGGCCGCGTACAAGATCCCGGTCACGTTCGTCGTCCTGAGCAACCAGCGCTACGCGATCCTCCAGTGGTTCGCCCGGGTGGAGCGCGCCCAGGGCGCCCCCGGGCTCGACATCCCGGGCCTGGACATCGCCGCCGTCGCCACCGGCTACGGGGTGCGCGCCCACCAGGCGTCCGGCGCCGGCGAACTGTCCAAGCTCGTGCGGGAGTCGGCCCTCCAGCAGGACGGGCCGGTGCTCATCGACGTCCCGGTGACCACCGAGCTCCCGACCCTGTAGCCCTCCCGGCTCCCCCGCGCCCCGCCCCCGACCCACCGCACCGCACCGCCCCGGAAGGCCGGCATGCCCCCCACCAGCGACACCTCCCTGCTGCTCGACAGGCTCCGCACCGCGCTCCCCGAAGAAGCCCTGCTCACCGACCCGGCACAACGCGCCGCGCACTCCCGGGACTCCGCTCCCTTCTCCGCGTGCGGCACCCCTGCCGTGGTCGCCGTCCCCCGCACGGCCGCGCAGGTCGAGCACGTCATGCGCACCGCCTACGCACTGGACGTCCCGGTCGTCCCGCAGGGCGCCCGCACGGGCCTGGCCGGCGCCGCCAACGCCGTCGACGGCTGCGTGGTGCTGTCCATGACCGCGATGGACCGGATCCTGTCCGTCGACCCCGCCAACCGCCTGGTGCGCTGCGAGCCCGGCGTCACCACCCGCCGGCTGGCGCAGGCCGTGGCCGCGCACGGGCTGACGTACCCGCCCGACCCGGCCTCCTGGGACCGCTGCACCATCGGCGGGAACATCGCCACCGGCGCCGGCGGCATCTGCTGCGTCAAGTACGGGGTCACCGCCGACTACGTCCTCGGGCTGGACCTCGTACTGCCCGACGGGCGGCGGATGCGTACCGGCCGGGACACCGTCAAGGGCGTCGCCGGGTACGACCTGACGCGCCTGATCGTCGGCTCGGAGGGCACCCTCGCGGTCGTCGTCGGCGCCACCCTCGCCCTGCGGCCCGCCCGTCCGCCGGCGCTCTCGCTGCTGGCCCAGTTCCCCACCCTGACCGCCGCCGGGGACGCCGTCGCCGCGATCACCGCCGCCGGCCACACCCCGTCCGCGCTCGAACTCCTCGACCGGGCCACGACGCAGGCCGTCGTGGACCTCGGCACCCATCCGCTGCTGCGCCCCGGCAGCGCCGCCACCCTGATCGTGGAGAGCGACACCGCCGACCCCTCCCGGGACCTGTCCGCCATGGAGCTCCTCTGCAAGGAGGCCGGCGCCGAGCACATCACCACCTCCGCCACCGGCGAGGAGGCGTACGAGATCATCGAGGCGCGCCGGCTGGTCAGCCCCGCCCTCGCCGCGTACATGGCCGCCCGCGGCGGCGGGCTCACCGCCTTCATCGAGGACGTCGCGGTGCCCCGCAGCGAACTCGCCGGGCTCATCGGCCGGATCGAGGAGATCGCCGACTGCTACGGCCTTAAGGTCTTCACCCTCGGGCACGCCGGGGACGGCAACCTGCACCCCACGGTCGTCTTCGACCAGAACGACCCGGACGAGCTGCGCCGCGCCCAGGAGGCGTACGACGCCATCATGGACGCCGGCCTGGAACTGGGCGGCACGACCACCGGCGAGCACGGCATCGGCACGCTGAAGCGGGACTGGCTGGAACGCGAGCTGGGCCCCGTCTCCCTGGAGCTCCAGCGCGGCCTCAAGCGACTCTTCGACCCGAAGAACCTGCTCAACCCCGGCAAGGTGGTCACGGTATGACGCAGTCCACGGACACCGCTGACACCGCGCGGGGCGAGGCGCCCGCGCCGCTCCCCGTCCGGGCAGGCCTGGCGGAGACCGTCCGGTTCGTCGCCACCCACACCCTGCCCGTGTTCGTCCGCGGCGTCGCCAGCCCCCGCTTCCCGGTGATGGCCCTGTACGCCCGGGTGAACCAGCCCGCCTGGTCGAACGCGACCCTGCGTGCGATGAAGGCCCGGCACGGCGGCGCGCCCGTCATGGTGCGCGCCCTCTCCGGCGAGATGCTCGTCCTGTTCGACCAGGCCGACATCCGGCGGTTCTTCGAGGAGCCCGTCTCGGACCTCGCCATGGACGCGGACGACAAGCGCGCCAGCCTGTCCGTCTTCGAGCCCACCGGGGTGATCTGCTCGCACGGGCGGGTGCGCGAGGACCGGCGCCGGGTCAACGACCACGCCCTCGCCGCCGACCAGCCGGTGCACCCCTCGTGCGAGCCGTTCCGGACCGTCGTGGAGGAGGAGTGCCGGCGGCTCACCTCGCGGCCGGTCGTCGACTTCCCGCTGCTCTGGAAGACCCTGACCCGCATCTCGCGGCGGGTGGTCCTCGGCGACCAGGCGCGCGACGACCAGGAACTGTCCGACTGGCTCGCCACCCTGCGCGGCCGGGCCAACTGGATGGGCCGCAGCAAGCCGGAGGCCGCCAAGGCGCTCTACTCGAGGATCGAGGCCCGGATCGCCCGGTACGCGGCCGACGCGCCCGCGCACACCCTGGCCGCCCGCGCGCTGGCCGAGCCCGCCCCGGAGGGCACCGACCCGCTGGGCCAGACCCACCACTGGCTGCTGGGCATCGACCTCGCCGCCCCCGTCGTCGCCCGCACCCTGCTGCTGCTCGCGCACCACCCGGCCGAGCAGGAGGCGGCCCGCGCGGAGGCGGCCGAGGGGGTCCCCGGGCTGCCGAGGCTGCGGGCCTGCCTGGAGGAGTCGGTGCGGCTGTACCCGATCGTCCCCGACCTCGTACGGGTCACCCGTACCGAGACCGAGTGGCGCGGGGTGCGGTACCCGGCCGGCACCAACGTCCTGGTGCCCATCGGGTTCCACCAGCGCGATCCCGGACAGGTCGACGGCGGGAACCTCTTCGCGCCGGGCCGCTGGCTGGCCCCGGACGCCCACCGGGACACCCGCATCGCCCCGTTCAGCCACGGCGGCGCCCGCTGCCCGGGCGAGTACGTGGCCCTGCTGCTGACCTCCCTGGTCTGCGCCGAGGTGCTGCGCGGCCACCGGCTCACCGGGGCCCGTCCGGTGCTCGACCCGGGGCGTCCGCTGCCGGGGGTCATCGACACGGCCGGTATCCGGCTGCGCCTCGGCCGGCTGTAGGAGGAGCCCCGCCATGACCGAAGCCGACACGTCCGTGACCCAGCCGGACGTCGCCTCCCTGCACCACGTGTGCCGCGAACTGGCCGAAGCGGCCGACGCCGTGCGCGAGGCGGCGCGCTACGCCTCGCGGGTCGCCCTCGGCGCCCGGCTGCCCCTGGCGGCGGCCGGCCCCCGCCGGGCCCGCGCCGCCCAGCGCGACCTGCTCAGGACCCTCCTGGACCGCAGGGGCCTGGGCTGGGCGCCGCAGGGCGGCAGCCCGCTCGCCGCGGCCCTCTGGCTGGCCGGGGTGCTCACCAGCCGGGAGAGCCTGGCGGTGAGCCTCGCCGTCGCCGGCCTCAAGGCGCGGATCCGGGCGGCCGCAGTACGCCACCCGGAACTGCTCGACAACCCCACCACCTCGCGGGTGCTGCGCGCCATCGAGGAGGACCGCCAGACGGAGGCGGTACGGCTCTTCCGGGGCCTGCTGACCGAGAAGGGCGCGGAGTACGCCCTCGCCCTGCTGGCGCCGTCCTTCACCGACATCATGGCCTGGAACGCGCTGACCGACGAGAACCCCTTCAACGACACCGCCGGCTGGCAGATCGCCACCGGCCGGCCCCTGACCTCCGACTACTTCGCCGGGGTCAGCAGCTCGGTCTGGGCCCTGCTCAACCGGGGCCGGGGCCGCGCCGAACCGCACACCCCCTCGGCCGCGCTGTTGGGCAGCATCGACACCTCGGGCACCATCGTCGGCTACGTCCGCAACATCGGCCGGATCGGCACGCGCGGGCTGCTCCTCGTCCAGGAGGTCACCGGCCCGGACGGGGAGCGCCGCTACGTCGTCCAACTGGCGGGCATGGGCCCGCGCTTCAACCAGGAGGGCCCGCAGGACCTGCTCGGCGGCATCGACGCGGTCGGCTCCATCGACACCACCTACACCCGTGCGGTGGTCCGGGCGCTGCGCCGGCTCGTCCCCTCCGGCGCGCAGATCGCGCTGGTCGGCCACAGCCAGGGCGGGATCACCGCGATGAACCTGGCGGCGAGCCGTGACGTCAACGCCCTCTACACGGTGACGCACGTGGTCGCGATCGGATCGCCCATCGACCAGAAGCGGGCCGCCGATCCGCGCACCCGGGTGGTCTCGCTCGTCAACGAGCACGACATCGTGCCCAGCCTGGAGGGCCGCTCGTCGGTGTCCCCGTACGCACTGCCCCGGCAGTTCACCGAGTTCACCTGGACCGACGACACCCACTCCTTCCCGCTGTGCCACGCCGCCGAACGGTACGCGCACAACCTCGAACACGACGTCCCGCACGCGCGCACGCACGTCGACTCCGAACTCGCCGCCTTCCGCGGCCGGGTCACCGGTACGCATCTCTTCACCCTCCACGACCGCTGAGGACCCCGTATGACCGACACCGCGTCCCACACCCCGCCGCCGGACACCGCGCCGCCCGCGCCGGAGCCGCCCGGGCAGGGCGCCCCCGCGCACCGGCCGCCGGCCGCGCCGCCGCGGCCGTACGGCCCGCCCGGCCTGCTGGAGCGGCTGGGGTCGGCGGCCTTCGCCCGCGTCAACCGCACTCGCGAGTGGTACGAACTGCCCGGCCCCCTCGGCCTGCTGAACCTGTCAGTGATCCGCGAGGACCTGCGCCGCCACAACCTGCACGACACCTTCGGCGCGGGCGGCGAGCGCGACCGGCGGCCCACGAAGCACCTCGCGCCGTACCGCTCGTACGACGGCTCCGGCTACGACCCGCACGACGAGGACATGGGCCGGGCGGGCACCCGCCTGGACCGCAACTCCCCGCTGCACCTGGCCCATCCGGACGAGGAGGAGGAGCTGCTGGCGCCCAGTCCCCGCGAGGTCAGCCGGCACCTGCTGGCCCGGCGCGGCTTCACGCCCGCCCCCACCCTCAACCTGCTGGCCGCCGCCTGGATCCAGTTCCAGAACCACGGCTGGGCCAACCACGGCGACAACGAGGAGGCCGAGCCCTTCACCGTCCCGCTCGCCGCCGACGACGACTGGGCCGAACAGGGCGGCACCTGCCCGATGCGGATCAGCCGCACCCGCCCCGACCCGGTCGCCCACACCACCCCCGACGCCCCGCCGACGTACGAGAACACCGTCACGCACTGGTGGGACGGCTCGCAGGTCTACGGGTCCGACGAGGCCCGCTGCCGCTCGCTGCGCACCGGCGAGCACGGGCACCTCGCCCTCGACGGCGGGCGGCTGCCCACCGACCCGAGGCCGGGCATGGCCTGCCTCGACGCCACCGGCATGAACAGCGACTACTGGACCGGCCTGTCACTGCTGCATACGCTCTTCGCCAAGGAGCACAACTCCATCTGCGACCTGGTCCGCTCGCACCATCCGACCTGGGACGACGAGCGGCTCTTCCACACGGCACGGCTGGTCAACACCGCCCTCATGGCGAAGATCCACACCGTGGAGTGGACGCCGGGCGTCCTCGACCACCCGGTGGTCCACCGGGCGATGCGGGCCAACTGGTACGGGCTGCTGCCCCGCTGGGTGACCAGGAACGTCGGCCGGATCGGCGGCGAGGCCCTCAGCGGCTCCCGGGGCTCGGCCACCGACCACCACGCCGCGCCCTTCTCCATGACGGAGGAGTTCGTGTCGGCGTACCGGCTGCACCCGCTGATCCCCGACGAGATCACCGTCCGCGACCACCTGCGCGGGGCCCGGCGCGAGGTCATCGGCTTCGACGACATGCAGGGCGCGACCACGCGCACCGCGATCGACGCCTACGGGATGAGCGACCTGTTCTACACCTTCGGCGTCTCGCACCCGGGGGCCCTGGTCCTGCACAACCACCCGGACGCGCTGCGCAACCTGAAGCGGCTGTCCGGCGAGCACATCGACCTGGGCACCGTGGACGTCCTGCGCGACCGCGAGCGGGGCGTGCCCCGCTACAACGCCCAGCGGCGGATGCTGCGCAAGCGGCCCGTCACCTCCTTCGAGGAGCTCACCGGGGGCCACCCGGGCGACACCCCGCTGCTGCGGGAGCTGTACGACGGCCGCCTCGACCGGGTCGACACCCTCGTCGGGAACCTGGCCGAGCCCCGGCCGGCGGGCTTCGGGTTCAGCGACACCCTCTTCCGGGTCTTCGTGCTGATGGCCAGCCGCCGCATCAAGAGCGACCGGTTCTTCACCACCGACTACCGGCCGGAGGTCTACACGGCCGAGGGCCTGCGCTGGATCGACCGGAACTCGATGGTGACGGTGCTGCTGCGGCACCACCCCGAGCTGGCCCCCGCGCTGGCCGGAGTGGCCAACGCCTTCGCCCCCTGGAAGGAGCGGGCATGACCGGTCACCCCGCCGACGGCCTGCGCGGCCACGCCGCCGCCCTGCGCGAGCGGGCGGACCGGCTGCGCGGCGCCTGTGACGGCCTGGAGTGGAAGGGCCCGCAGGCCGACGCCTTCCGGGCCCGCGTCGACGAACTGGCCCGGCGGTGCGCCACGGCCGCCGACGGGCTGTCGCGCTCGGCCGCCCGGCTGGACGGCCGGGCGGACTGACGGCACGGCGGCGGACGGCGAGGGGCCCGGGCGCGTGCGGTGCGGAGCTACTCCATGCGGTACTGGGCCTTCTCCGCGAGCCTGCCGTCCTTGAAGCAGAAGCGGAGCACGTCCTCGGTCTTCCCCTCGGCGGCGGAGAGGTACCAGGCGCACACGCTGCCGGCGGGCTGCGCCGGGCCGCCTTCCCTGAGGACGTCCTTGACGAAGGTGTCGCCCGAGGGGAGCTTCGCGCGGACCTCGGCCTCGGCGTCGCCGACGCGCACCTCCTCGTAGACCTTCGGGTCGAGCAGGGTCCTGTCGGCCACGTCGAGCACCTTGGACGCCCCGAAGAACAGCGCCACGAGGGCCCCCACCCCCAGCACCAGGGCGATACCGCACCCGATGAGACAACCCTTGCGCTGAGCCATGGCCCCGTTCCTCCGTGCCCTCGACGTCCCGTGCGGTGCGCACCGGTGGGTCAGAGCCTCGCAAGGGCGGGGCGTGCGCGCCGTACTCGAAAGTCGTCGGACGCGGCGACGATCGTCGCGGGGCGGCGGGGAGGGCGGCTGCGGCCATATTGCTGGTCATCGGGCCATAACCCGCGACATGTGTTGACAGCGGGTACGCACACCGCTGCACTGGGCCACGACGCCCGTCGGTACTCCCCCACGAAGGAGACCCGTGCCGCCTCGCCTGCGCGCTTCGCTCCCCTGCCTGACCGCGGCCGCCCTGCTCGCCCTCGCGCTCGGGCCCGCTCCGGCGGCGGCCGAGCCGACCGCGACCTGGGACACCCCGCTCGCGCTCACCCCGCCGATGGGATGGAACAACTGGGCGCACTACATGTGCGACATCGACGAGGCCAAGGTGGTCGCGAACGCCGACGCCCTCGTCTCCAGCGGTCTGGCCGCCAAGGGCTACGACACGGTGACCGTGGACGACTGCTGGATGCTCAAGGAGCGCGACGCGCAGGGGAACCTGGTCACCGACCCGGGGAGGTTCCCGCACGGCATGGCCTGGCTCGGCGAGTACCTGCACGCCAAGGGGCTGAAGTTCGGCATCTACGAGGACGCCGGGTCCCTCACCTGCGAGCGCTACCCGGGCAGCGGCTCCCCCGAGGGCGGCGGCCCGGACCACTACGCCCGCGACGCGCGGCAGTTCGCGTCGTGGAAGGTGGACTACGTCAAGATGGACGGCTGCAACCTGTGGGTGCCGCCGGGGAAGACGAAGGAGCAGGCCTACCGGGACGCCTACCGGTCCGTCGCCCGGGCGCTGCGCGACAGCGGCCGTCCCATGGTGCTCTCCGCCTCCGCCCCGGCCTACTTCCAGCAGGGCGAATGGGGCGGCTCCGACTGGCACAGGGTTCTGGACTGGGTCGGTGAGAGCGGGCAGTTGTGGCGCGAGGGCCGGGACATCAAGGTGTACGCGCCGAGCGCGCCCGCCGCCTCCCGCTGGAGTTCGGTGCTCGGCAACTACGGCTACAACCGCTGGCTCGGCCGGTACGCGGGCCCGGGGAACTGGAACGACCCCGACTTCCTGATCGCGGGCGCCCCCGGCCTCACCGACGCGGAGAGCCGCAGCCAGGTCGGGCTGTGGGCGATGATGGCGGCCCCCTTCATCCTGTCCTCCGAGGTGTCCGCGCTCACCCCGGGCGGCCTCGCGGCGCTCGGCAACACCCGGCTGATCGCGCTGGACCAGGACCCGATGGGCCGGCAGGGCGCCGTGGTCTCCTCCAACGCGACCTTCGAGGTGCTGGTCCGGCCGCTGGCGGGCGGGGACCGCGCCGTGGCCGTGCTCAACCGCTCCGGCAACGCGCGGGACGTCTCCGTACCGCTGGCCGACGTGGGGCTGCCGGGGGCGTGCGTGGTCGACGCCGAGGACCTGTGGAGCGGGCGGCGCGGCGAGGTCGCGGACGCGCTGACCGGCCGGCTCGGCGCGCACGACACGATGGTGTGGCGGCTCACCCCGCGCGGCTGCGGCGCGGCGGTGCCCACGGGGCAGATCAACGGCCTCGGGGCGAAGTGCGCCGACGGGGCCACCACCAGCGGGGTGGGCGCGGTCGTCCTCGGCACCTGCACGGCCGGGGCCGACCAGCGCTGGACCCTGGGCGGCGGCGGGCGGCTGCGCCTGGCCGGCGAGTGCCTCACGGCCGGCGCGGGCGGCCTGGTCGAGCTGGCCGGCTGCGCGCCGGACGGGCGGCGGGCCGGCCAGAGCTGGAGCCACCGGCGTGACGGGGCCCTGGTGGAGCAGGCGAGCGGGCTGTGCCTGACGGCCCCGGCCCCGCCGGCCACCCCCGACGCCCCGGCCGAGCGGCTGCGGCTCGCCGCCTGCGGCGACCACCGGGTGGACCAGGCCTGGTCGCTGCCGGTCTGAGGCTCCGGCGGCCCGCGGCTCCGCCACGGGCCCCGCGCCCACACACTTCCGGGGGAATCGGCGCGGGGCGGCCCCCGTCGGGGCGGGGCGCTGGGTTCACTGGGCTGCAGCCGAGGGGCGGCCGCCGGAACGATTCGGCGGCCGCCCCTTCGCGATGTCCCAGGGCCACCAGGCGACAGGAGTGCACCGACATGTCCGAGAGCGCGCACGAGCGCACCCAGCCCCCCGCGCCGCCCGCCGGCATCACCGACGGCGTCGTGGAGCTGCGCAAACGCCGGCCCGCCGGCCCCCTCGCGGACCCGCGCACCGCCGCGGGGCATTGCCACGGGGAGGCGGTGCGGGCGCAGCCCCCGGCAGCGGGGGTGAGTGAGACCGCATCGGCGCTACCGTGACAGGACGAAGGGGAGGTTTCCCCCTGATCCGGGCGGAGGTGGCTCCGCATGACGCCTACGCGGGACGGCCGCGGGCTCCGGCCGCGGCGCCGGGCGGCGGCCGGCGCCGTCGGCGGGCTGGCCGCCGGGTGCGCCGGGCTGGCCGTGGCGGAACTGGCCGCGGCGCTCGTACGCCCCGAGGCGGCCCCGCTCACGGCGGTCGGCGGGGCCGTGGTGGACCGTACGCCGACGGCCGTCAAGGAGTGGGCCGTGCGGTCCTTCGGCACCGCCGACAAGCTGGTGCTGATCCTGGGGACGGTGGTCCTGCTGGCCCTGCTCGCCGCGGCGGCCGGGATCCTCGCGGTACGCCGTCCCCGCGCGGGCTGCGCGCTCGCCGGCGCGGCCGGCGCGCTCGGGGCGGCGGCCGCGCTCAGCCGCCCCGAGGCGGCCTGGAAGGACGCGCTGCCCTCGCTCGCAGGCGGGGCGGCGGCGGCCGCGGTGCTGTACCTGCTGGTCTCCGCCCTGCGCCGGCCCCGGCCGGCGGCCGGTTCGAGCGGCGGTACCTGGCCCCTGGACCGGCGGGCCTTCGGCCGGCTCCTCGCGGCCACCGCGGCGGGCTCGGCGGCGGCCGGGTACGCGGGGCGGCGCCTCGGCGCCCACGGCGCGGCGGGGGCCACCGCCTCCCGGGCGGACCTGGTCCTGCCGCCCCCCGCCGCCCCCGCGGCGCCGGTACCCGCCGGGGCGGACCTTAGGGTGCCGGGCCTCGGCCCGTTCCTCACCCCCGGCCGGGACTTCTACCGGGTGGACACCGCCCTGGTGGTGCCCCGGGTGGACGCGGACACCTGGCGGCTGGAGGTCCATGGGGACGGGGTCGCCAGGCCGCTGAGCCTGACCCTGCCGGAGCTGCTCGCCCGGCCGCTCACCGAGCACGACATCACCCTGTGCTGCGTCTCAACGAGGTCGGCGGCCCCTACGTCGGCAACGCCCGCTGGCTCGGCGTACCCCTCGCGGACCTGCTGCGCGAGGCGGGGGTGAGGCCGCCGTCCCGGGGCGGGCCGGCCGACCAGCTGGTGGCCCGCTCGGTGGACGGGATGACGATCGGCACGCCCGTGGAGGCGGTCATGGACGGCCGGGACGCGCTGCTGGCCGTCGGGATGAACGGGGAGCCGCTCCCCTTCGCGCACGGCTTCCCCGTCCGGATGGTCGTGCCCGGGCTGTACGGGTACGTCTCCGCCTGCAAGTGGCTGCGCGAGCTGCGGCTGACCACCTTCGCCGCGTACGACGCGTACTGGGTGCGCCGGTCGTGGGCGCAGCGGGCCCCGGTCAAGACGCAGTCGCGGATCGACACGCCGCGGTCCTTCTCGCAGCGGCCGGCGGGACCGGTGGCCGTGGCCGGGGTGGCGTGGGCGCAGCACCGGGGGATCGCCCGGGTGGAGGTACGGGCCGACGGCGGCCCATGGCGGGAGGCGCGGCTCGGCGCCCCGGACGGCGTGGACACCTGGCGGCAGTGGGTGTGGCCGTGGCGGGCGCCGCCGGGGCGGCACACCCTGGAGGTCCGCGCCACGGACGGCGGGGGCGAGGTACAGCCGCAGCGGCGTACGGGCACGCTGCCGGACGGAGCGACCGGCTGGCACTCCGTCACGGTGGACGTCCGCCCGTAGCGGGCCGGCCCGTACCTAGTTCAGGCGCACGGGCAGGGCCTCGACGCTGTTGCCGATGAAGCTGCGCTGGTGCGGGAGTCCGGCCTCGGGGACCGCGAGGTCGAGGCGGGGGAAGCGGGTGAAGAGCCGTTCCAGGGCGATGGTGGCCTCCAGCCGGGCGAGCGGCGCGCCGACGCAGTAGTGCGCGCCGTGCCCGAAGGAGAGGTTGCGGGAGGCGCCCGGGCGGGTGACGTCGAAGCGTCCGGCATCGGGGCCGTGGAAGGCCTCGTCGCGGCCGGCCGCCGTGTAGCCGGCCAGGACGGGGGTGCCGCGGGGGATCACCGTGCCGTCGAGGGTCAGGTCGCGGGTGGGGTAGCGGAAGGGGAACCAGCTGACCGGCCCGTCCCAGCGCAGGGTCTCGTCGACCACGTCCGACCAGCTCGCCTTGCCGTCCATGATCAGGGCGAGCTGGTCGCGGTGGGTGCACAGGGCGCGGACGGCGTTGCTGATCAGGTTGAGGGTGGTCTCGTGGCCGGCGACGAGCATCAGCCGCATGGTGCCGGTCAGTTCGGCCTCGCTGAGCCGGTCGCCGTCGTCGTCGCGCGCCGCGATCAGGGCACTGGTGAGGTCCTCGCCGGGGCGGGCGCGACGGGCCGCGGCGATGGTGGTGATCAGTTCCAGGAGTTCCCGTACGGCCGCCATCACCTCGGCCGGCGGGATGTCGGTGGAGACGATCACGGTGTTGGAGAGGTGGTGCAGGCGGCCCCGGTGCTCGGGGTCGACGCCGAGCAGTTCGCAGATGACGCTCATGGGCAGCGGCAGCGCGAAGTGCGTGCGCAGGTCGGCGACCCCGTCGGGGGAGCCTTCGGCGGCCCGGGCGAGGCCGTCGAGGAGTCCGTCGGCCAGTTCCTCGACGCGGGGGCGCAGCCGTTCCACCTGGCGGGCGGTGAAGGCGTTGCCGACGAGGGAGCGCAGGCGCCGGTGGTCGGCGCCGTCGGCGGTGTGCATCCCCTGGGCGTTGGCGAAGACCCGCAGGGGCCAGTCGGCCGGGACGGTGCCGTCGTGCAGACCGGGGAAGTGGCGGGCGTCCTTGGCCACGTCGGGGTGGGCGAGGAACTCCTTCAGCGCCTCGTGCCCGAGGACGACGGCACCGGGTATCCCGCCCGGGAGGACCACCTCCGCCACCGCACCGCGGGCGCGCAGCCGGGCGTTGAGGGCGTGGGGACAGCCGCCGGCGGGGTCGATGACGTGGGCCTGGGGGTGCGCGTGCGCGGGGTCGGGTGACAAGCGGGCTCTCCTGGAGGGCGGCCGGACGGGCGAATCACGGCCAACAGTGCGACCTGGAGGGCGGGTTGCACAAGCCCGGCCGGCCCGGCTCTGCCGGGAACCGGGGGCCGGCCCGCCGCGCGCCGCGCCGCCGCTGCCGCAGGGGGGCGGGAGCAGGGCGTAGGGTCGCCGCATGCCGGAACACGAACGGGATCTCACGGGCAGGGTGGCCCTGGTGGCCGGGGCCACGCGGGGTGCGGGACGGGGAGTGGCGGTCGAGCTGGGCGCGCGCGGAGCGACGGTCTACGTGTCGGGACGCAGCACGACCGGGCGGCGTTCCGAGTACGACCGGCCGGAGACGATCGAGGAGACGGCGGAGCTGGTCACGGCCGCGGGCGGGCGGGGCGTGGCGGTGGTCGCCGACCACCTGGTGCCCGCGCAGGTCGAGGCGCTGGTGGGGCGGATCGACGCCGAGGAGGGCCGGCTCGACGTCCTGGTGAACGACATCTGGGGCGGGGAGCGGCTCTTCGAGTGGGAGAGCACCGTCTGGGAGCACGACCTGGACAAGGGGTTGCGGCTGCTGCGGCTCGCGGTGGAGACCCACGCCGTCACCAGCCACTTCGCCCTCCCGCTGCTGCTGCGCGAACCGGGCGGGCTGGTGGTGGAGATGACGGACGGGACGGCCGAGTACAACGCGGACCACTACCGGGTGTCCTTCTTCTACGACCTCGCCAAGTCCTCGGTGCTGCGGATGGCGTTCGCCCTGGGACACGAGCTGGGGCCGCGCGGGGCTACGGCGGTGGCGCTGACCCCGGGCTGGCTGCGTTCGGAGATCATGCTCGAGGAGTTCGGGGTGGCGGAGGAGAACTGGCGCGACGCCCTGGAGCGGATGCCGCACTTCGCGATCTCCGAGACGCCCTCGTACGTGGGGCGCGCGGTCGCGGCACTGGCCGCCGACCCGGAGGTGTCCCGCTGGAACGGGCAGTCCCTCTCCAGCGGGCAGCTCGCGGGCGTCTACGGGTTCACGGACCTCGACGGGAGCCGGCCGGACGCGTGGCGGTACCTGGTGGAGGTCCAGGACCCGGGCCGGCCGGCCGACACCACCGGCTACCGCTGAGCCGGCGACGGGCGCCGGAACAGGGCGGTCCACAGGAAGGGCTCCCCGAAGTACGGGGACCGGGCGTCCTCGTCGCGCATCCGGCGCAGTTCGGCCTCCTCCAGGCCGGAGAAGATCCAGCGCAGGGACTGCGGGGTGTAGGCGAGGCCGCCGCCGAGGCCGCCCTGCCGGTAGAGGTCCGCGTCCGCCGACTCTGAGCCCATCGCGCCGGAGGCGAAGCAGGTGAGGGCGAGGTGGCCGCCGGGGGCGAGGACGCGCTCCAGGAGGGCGAGGTAGCTGACGCGCCGGTGGGGCGGCAGGTGGTGGAAGCAGCCGGAGTCGTACACGAGGTCGTACGGGCCGCTCAGCTCCACGCCGCCCGGCCGGAAGGCGTCGCCGCAGTGGAAGCGGATGCCGGTGGCACCGGCCTCGCGGGCTCGCTCCCCGGCCCAGGCGACGGCGGTCGAGGAGAGGTCGACGGCGTCCACCTCGAAGCCCAGGGAGGCCAGGTAGAGGGCGTTGCGTCCGGGCCCGCACCCCAGGTCGAGGGCGCGACCGGGGGTGATCAGCCCGCGTTCGGCGTAGGAGGCCAGGTTCTCGTCCGGCTTCGCCACGAAGAACGGCACGGGCTTGGAACGGTCCGCGTAGAAGCCGTCCCACCAGGAGGCGCCGCCGTCCGTCCAGCGGTCGGCCTCCTTGGCGAACAGGCCGTCCAGGAGGTCCAGTACGTCCTCCACCGAGCGTATGTTGCGTTCCATCAACTCCCCTTTCCCGAGGGGGAAATGGTAGCGCGACAGGGCATGAAACCGCAGGTCGGAGGCGGTGCCGGGAGGTCGTGGGCGGGCGTCTGGAGGCCGCCGGGAGGGGCCCGGGGCCGCCCAGGCCCGGGCGGGGGGCGCGGCCGCACGCGCGCCCCTGGGAGGCCGTCACGGGGGCGGTTCGGGGTGCGCCCGGGCCGCTTTCCGCACGGAGTTCGGAGAAGGGTGTACGCATGATGCGTACAGTGTCCGCAAGCCGTTACTGTGGGGGCATGTCCTCTACAGAGCAGCAGACCGCACAGCCCGTGCCCTCCGTCTGGACCCGGCCCCGCCGCCGGAAGGAACAGCCCGCGCTCAGCCAGGATCAGATCGTCGCGGCCGCGGTGCGGCTCCTGGACGCCGAGGGCATCGAGGCCCTGAGCATGCGCAAGCTCGGCACCGAGATGGGCACCGCCGCCACCTCGCTCTACCGGCACGTGGCCAACAAGGACGAGCTGATCGAGCTGGTGGTGGACGAGGTCTACGGCGAACTGGAGCTGCCGGAGCCCGGGGGCCCGGACGGGTGGCGCGAGGCGCTGGCGCAGTGCGGGCACAGCCTGCGGGACATGGTGCTGCGCCACCCCTGGGTGGCCTCGGTCCTCGGCCAGGTCGGGCTGGCGTACCTGGGGCCGAACCTGATCCGGATGTCGGACCGGCTGCTGACGCTCACCCTGTCGGCCGGCTTCCCGCAGCGCGAGGCGGACCTCGCGGTGAAGGCCGTCATCTCCTACGTCATCGGCGCCACCACCAGCGAGGCCTCCTACCTCTCGCTCCTCGCCCGCAGCGGGAAGAGCGAGGCGGAGTGGCTGCGGTCGCTGCTGCCCGCCGCCGAGGCGGCGCTGGAGGACCACCCGGTCGTGCGGGACCACGCCTCGGCCCTGCGCGGCCAGGACCCGGCGCGCATGCGCGAGGAGAACTTCGAGTACGGCCTCCAACGGGTCCTCGACGGCCTCGCGGCGCGCCTCACCCGGCGCTGAGGCGAGGGGCCGGGGCACCCCGGCCAGGGACCGGCGCCGGACCGGCCCGACCCGGTTCCGGCGGCGGCCAGCGCCGGCCCGCGTCCCCGGTCAGCCGGGGCCGGCCCCGGGTTCCGGGAAGGTGAGCTCGCGGTCCTCGCCCAGCGGGGCGAAGAACCGCTCCACCGCGGCCGCCCGCACCTGGACCAGGGCGGCCGGGGACCAGCGCGGGCGGCGGTCCTTGTCGATCACCTGGGCGCGGATCCCCTCCACCAGGTCGGGCGCGGACAGCGCGGCGCTGGAGACCCGGTACTCCTGCTCCAGCACCCGTTCCAGCGAGTCCAGTTCGCGGGCGCGGCGCAGCGCGGCGAGGGTGACCTTGAGGGACGTGGGGGACTTGGCGTGCAGGACCCCGGAGGCCTCCCGGGCGGCCGCCTGGCCCGAGCCGCACAGCCGGGAGTGGATCTCCTCGACGGTGTCGGCGGCGTAGCAGCGGTCGATCCACTCCCGCTCGGCGGCCAGCGGGGCAGCGGGGGTGGTGGCGCCGTGGAACTTGCCCAGCACCTCGGCCACGGGCGCCGCCACGAGCTCCCGGGTGAACTCCTCCAGCCAGTCGGAGGGCAGGTAGTGGTCGGCGAGTCCGCACAGCAGGGCGTCGCCGGCTCCGACGGCGGTACCGGTCAGGGCGAGGTGGGTGCCGAGTTCACCGGGGGCGCGGGAGAGCAGGTAGGTGCCCCCGACGTCGGGGACGAAGCCGATGCCGGTCTCGGGCATGGCCACGCGGGAGCGTTCGGTGACGATGCGGACGCTGCCGTGGGCCGAGAGTCCGACGCCGCCGCCCATGACGATGCCGTCCATGAGGGCGACGTACGGCTTGGGGTAGCGGGCGATACGGGCGTTGAGCCGGTACTCGTCGCGCCAGAAGGCGAGGGAGCCGGTGGTGCCGGCCTTCGCGTCGGCGTGGATGGCCCGGATGTCCCCGCCGGCGCAGAGGCCGCGCTCACCGGCCCCGCGCAGGAGGACCTGGCTGACGGCCGGGTCGTGCTCCCAGGCGGTCAGGGCTTCGCCGATCCGCAGCACCATGGCGTGGGTGAGGGCGTTGAGGGCCTGGGGACGGTTGAGGGTGATCAGCCCCGTACAGCCGTCGGTCTCGATCAGAACGGTGTCGTCTTGGGTCACGTGCGCCAGTATGTCTCTTCCGTCGCCTTATGAAGATCTTTTCTGACGATCATGTCAACTCTGCCCGGATTCGCGGTGAACGGGCGTACGGACAGCGGTCCGGCGCCGAACATCCGCCCGTGTCAGGGGCGTGGACCGGGCTCAGCGGGCTGCTTGGGATGGGCGCCCGGGGTGTGGCCGAAAGCGCGCCGGAACACGTCGATGAAGGCGCTCGCGGAGGACCATCCGCAGCGGTGCGCGACGGCGGTCACGGGGGTGCCCACGGCCAGCAGCCGCAGCGCCTGATGGAGCCTCAGCTGGGTGCGCCACTGCGGGAAGGTCATGCCCAGCTCGGCCCGGAAGAGCCGGCTCAGGGTCCGCTCCCCCGCCCCGGCGTGCGCGCCGAGCGCGGCGAGCCCCCGCGGGTCCGCCGGGTTGGCGTGCAGCAGGGCGCACACCGCCGCCAGGCGGGGGTCGGCGGGTGCGGGCAGGTGCAGCGGCTGGAGCGGTGAGACGCGCAGCTGGTCGAGCAGGACCCCGAGCATCCGGCGCCGGGCGGGGCCGGGGCCCTCGGCGCCCCGGGTGTAGGCCAGGATCAGCTCGCGCAGCAGCGGGCCGACGGCGATCACGCCGGGGGCGTCGAGGGCGAGCGGGTTGTGGCGGGTGGGCAGGCCTACGCAGTGCAGGTCGGTGCGCCCGTACGCGCGGTGCTCGTGCACCGTCCCGGCCGGGATCCACAGGGCCCGGGTGGGGGGCGCCACCCAGGTGCCGGCGTCGGTGGTGACGGAGAGCACGCCGGAGCCGGCGTAGACGATCTGATGGTCGTCGTGGCGGTGGGGGTCGATGCCGACGTGGGTGTCGAGGTGGTTGATGTCCGTCGGGGCGCGCGGGGCGTACCGGACGGCCGCGCGGAGGGGGTCGGCAGGGTGGCGGTTTTTCTGCATCACCCGGCAATTTATCGGAAGCGGCGCCCGGGGCGCGCGGCCGATCCTCGGAGGGTGGAAGAAGCCGACACCGTCAACCCGCCCCCCGTTCCCGTTCCTTCGCCGCCCGCGCGGACCCCGCCCGGGCCCGCCCGGCTCCGGCGGCGCACCGCCGCCTTCTCGGCCGGGCACGCCTGCGTGGACGTCTACCAGGGCGCAGTCGCCGCCCTCGTCCCCTTCCTCGTCGCCGAGCGGTCGTACGGCTACGCCGCCGCGTCCGGCGTCGTACTGGCCGCCTCGCTGCTCTCCTCGGTGGTCCAGCCGCTGTTCGGGGCGCTCACCGACCGGTGGGCCCTGCCGTGGCTGATCCCGCTGGGCGCGGGCGCCGCCGGGCTCGGGATCGCCCTGGTCGGGACGGACGCCGGGTATCCGGCCACGCTGGCCGCCGTCGCGCTCTCGGGGCTGGGGGTCGCCGCCTACCACCCGGCGGCGGCCCGGCTGGTGCGCACCGGGCTGGGCGACGGGCACACCGCCATGAGCTGGTTCGCCCTGGGCGGCAACGTCGGCTTCGCCTGCGCACCCCTGCTGGTCGTCGGGGCGCTCTCGGTGTCCGGGCCGGCCGGGTGGGTGCTGATGGCGCTCCCCGCGGTGGCGGGCGTGGCCCTCAACCGGCCGCCGGGCGCGCGGCGGAGGGCCGGCTCGGGTGCGGCGGGCGCGGCGGCGGTGCGGAGTGCCCCGGCGGCGGAGGACCGGCGGGCGTTCCTGCGGCTGTCGCTGGTGGTGGTCGTGCGGTCGGTGGTGTTCATCGGCCTGAGCACCTTCATCGCCCTGTACGTGCGGGAGCGCGGCGGGGGTGCCGCGGCCGGGGCGGTGGCGCTGTCGGCGCTGTTCGCGGGGAGCGCGGGCGGCACCCTGCTCGGCGGCCGGCTCGCGGCGCGCTGGGGGCGGGTCACCGCCGTCCGCCGGGCCTACGCTGCGGCCGCCCCGGCCGTCGCGGGGATCCTGTTCCTCCCGCTGCCCCTGGCGTACGGGTGCGCGGCGCTCGCGGCCGCCGCGCTGTACGTGCCCTTCTCCCTCCAGGTCACCCTGGGGCAGGACTACCTCCCGACCCGGATGGGCACCGCGAGCGGGGTCACCCTGGGCCTGACCGTGAGCGTCGGCGGGCTGGCGAGCCCGCTGATCGGCGCCGCCGCCGACGCGGCCTCGCTGCGTACCGCGCTGCTGCCGCTGGCCGTGCTCCCGCTGCTGGCGTGGGCACTGGCCCGGCGGCTGCCCGAGCCGGAGCCGGCCGCCTGATCCGGCCCGCCCGAGCGCGCCGTCAGTGGCGGGGGCGGGCCCGGTGTCCGTGCCAGGCGGCCAGTGCCTGCTCGCGGGTGCCGTCCGGGTGCCGGGCGTGCCAGTCGCGCAGGAACCGGTTGAACTCGAACTGGGCGCCGACCTCCTGGGGGCGGGCAGCCTCCCGGCGGGTGGCGTGCCAGTGGGCGACGGCTTCGGCGAGGGTGCGCCCCGCGCCCCGGGCGACGTACTCCCGCATGAAGGCGTCGAAGTGGAATCCCGGGCCGATCTCCCGGAGGAAGAACGCGCGGAGCACCTGGCTGCACCGCTGGCCCTCGGGGATCACGGTGGCGCCGTCGACGGGCGCCTTCAGCTGCCGGCCGCCACGCCGGGCGGCCGGCGCGGCCGGCGGGAGCGGCCGCCCGTCCAGCGCGGCCGCGAGGCGCTCCGTCAGCGCGGCCTTCCCGCCGCCCGTGGGGACGCCCGTCCGCCGGGCGAGCGCGGTCAGTTCCTCCAGCGTCCAGTACCAGCGCAGCAGCTCGTCCCCGGACAGCCCGGGGGCCGGTTCGGGCCGGTTCTCCCCCACATCATTCGCACGCATGTTCCCATCCTAGGGGCGCGACACACGGCGGGCGGGCGCACACCGGCGGCCGCGATTGCCTACGGTCTCCCCATCACCCCCTCCTCCGCCCCGCCGCCCCCGCGAGGTCGTCAGGGCTCTGGAAACGATCGCCTGAGCAGAACGGGGCAGGCCACTTCCAGCCAGACGCACTTGCCGATCACCCCGGGACGCGAACCCCAGGCCCGGGCCAGCCGGTCCACGATCATCAGGCCGTGCCCGCCGGGCTTGGCGGGATCCTTCCCGCGGGCCGGCAGGGCGGGCGCCGCCGGGTTGGAGTCGGTCACCTCGATGCGCAGCCGCCCCTCCGTGCAGTCCAGGACCAGGGCCCCGGGGCCGCCGCCGTGCAGACAGGCGTTGGCGACGACCTCCGACACGAGGAGCATCACGTCCTCGGCCGCGTCGCGTGCGGCCTGGTCCTCCGCCGGGAGCCAGTGCCAGGCGGTCAGCGCCCGCCGGGTGAAGTCACGGCTGCGCAGGACCGGGTCGGGCATCCCCTCGAGAACCAGGAGCCAGTTGCGTCCGGCGGGCCCACGCTGCTCCACGGCTCTCGCCCCCTCTCATCGGCCCTGGACCGAACCCAGCGCCTGCGCCACGTCGGCGTGGACCGGGAAGACGCCGTCCGCGCCGGTGATGCGGAACATCCGCGCGACCGGCCCGCTCAGCCCTGCCAGCTCCAGGCTGCCGCCGACCTCCTGGAGGGCGAGGCGGCCGTGCAGCAGGGCGTTGAGCCCGGTGGAGTCACAGAAGTCCAGGCCCGCCATGTCCACCACCAGCCGGCCGCCCCGGTCGGCCGCCTCGTCCAGGGCCTGTTTCAGAGGGGCGGCCGTGTCGTGGTCCAGCTCACCGCCGAGGGTGAGCAACCGGGCTCCCTCCACCGTCCGCACCGCGACGGTGAACCGCCTGTCGTCCGTTTCGGAGGCCATCCGGCATCACCTTCCGTCAGCTGCTTCCTACGCCTGCCCTGTGGCCGCCGCTCTATGCGGCGACTCCACACTCCTTGCGGCTCCCGGTGCCCGCCGGAAGGCCACCGACGGCGACACCCGCCCTGACGCCACGTGGCACCACATGGCGCCATTCGGCGCCACGGTCGGGCCACGAAGGCACTCTGGGGTGCCAACCGTCCCGGCTGCCCGCTCCACGTTTCCCCAGGTCAGCGCAACCACTCAGCACCCCGTTCCCCCGATGACACCACTCACCCTTGCGGATGGCGCCACAATGGTGCCATGATGGCGTTATGGACCTCACGCCGTACATCGACACCCTCCGCCGCGAACTCGCGGTGGCCGCCGAAGCAGGCGGGGACGCCGCGCGCGAGCTGGCCGACCGGCTCACCGCTCCCCTGGAGTCGGCGACCCGGCTGACCATGCTCAACGTGCTCTCCGCCGCGATGGACGAGATCACCCGCGAGCTCGCCCCCGGCTCGGTCGACGTACGGCTGCGCGGCCTGGACCCCGACTTCGTGGTGACGTTGCCGCCCGTCGAGAGCGGCATCGCGGCGGAGCCCGGCACGCCCTCCGAACCGTTCAGGACCCCGGCCCCGGCCGAGGGCGACGACGGCGGCACCGCCCGCGTCAACCTGCGCCTGCCCGCCCATTTGAAGGCGCGCGCCGAGGAGGCCGCGAGCCGCGAAGGCGTGTCGGTCAACGCCTGGCTCGTGCGGGCGGTGTCGGCCGCCGTCGACGGCGGCACCCGGCCGCGGCCGGCGGAGAAGATCCAGACCATCGGACAGAGCGTCACGGGCTGGATGCGCTGACGCCCCGCGCCGCGGCCCAGCAGCGCACCACACCACCGCACCGCACATCGCGTCCCGCCGACGGGACGGACCCACGACACCAGAGGACGGGACAGCCATGCCTTCTTTCGACACTCCCGAACCGATCTCGGTCACGGCGCAGGTGGACGCCGGCTCCATCCGGTTCACCGCCGCGGAACGCCTCGACACCGCCGTCGAGGTGCGGCCCCGCGACCCGAAGAAGGACCGCGACGTGCGGGCCGCCGAGCAGACCGAGGTCGCCTACGCGGGCGGCACCCTGACCGTCAGGACGCCCAAGTCCCGCAATTCGCTGCGCCGCCCCGGCATCGTCGACGTGACGGTCGAGCTCCCCACGGGCTCGCACGTCGACATGACCGGCGCCTGGGCGCAGGTGCTCGGCGAGGGACGGCTCGGCGAGGTCCACGTGAAGACCTCGTCCGGCGACGTCCGGCTCGAGACGACCGGACCGCTGCGGCTGACCGCTTCGCACGGCTCGATCACCGTGGACCGCGTCGAGGGTGCGGCCGAGATCACCACCAGCTCCGGCAGCGTGCGCGTCGGCCTCGTGGACGGTCCCGGCGTCCTGAAGAACTCGCACGGCTCCACGACCGTCGGCGCCGCGACCGGCGAGCTGCGGGTCAGCGGCGCCAACGGCGACATCGACATCCGGCGCGCCGAGGACTCGGTCACCGCCACCACGGCCCACGGCACCCTGCGCGTCGGCGAAGTGTCCTGCGGCACCGTCCAGTTGGAGACCGGCTACGGTGCCATCGAGGTCGGCGTCCGCGAGGGCACGGCCGCCTGGCTCGACGTCAGCTCGGGATCCGGCCAGGTGCGCAACATGCTCACCACGACCGGGACGCCGGAAGGGGCCGAGAACACGGTCAAGGTCCGGGCCCGCACCCGGCACGGCAACATCGACGTCCTTCGCGCCAAGGCCTGACCCGCTCCCCCTTCACCCGCACATCCACCTGCCCCTCGCGGCCCCTCACGCCTTCGAACGGAGGGCTCCATGCCTTCTTCTGTCATGCCCACATCAATCCAGGCTCCGCCGGCCGCCATCCGCGCCACGGGTCTGCGCAAGTCCTACGGGGACAAGACCGTCCTCGACGGGATCGACCTGAACATCCCGGCCGGGTCCGTGTTCGCCCTGCTCGGGCCGAACGGCGCCGGCAAGACCACCGCCGTGAAGATCCTCTCCACGCTCGTCACCGCCGACGGCGGACGGGCCGAGGTCGCGGGCCACGACCTCGCCGCCGCCCCGCACCGGGTGCGCGCCGCGATCGGCGTCACCGGCCAGTTCTCCGCCGTGGACGGGCTGATCACCGGCGAGGAGAACATGCTCCTCATGGCGGACCTGCACCACCTGCCCAAGCGGGAGGGCCGCCGGACCGCCGCCGCCCTGCTGGAGCGGTTCGACCTGCTCGAAGCCGCGAAGAAGCCCGCCTCCACCTACTCGGGCGGCATGAAGCGCCGCCTCGACATCGCCATGACCCTGGTCGGCAGCCCGCGGATCATCTTCCTCGACGAGCCGACCACCGGCCTGGACCCGCGTTCCCGCCACAGCATGTGGGGGATCATCCGCGAGCTGGTCACGGGCGGCGTCACCGTCTTCCTCACCACCCAGTACCTGGAGGAAGCCGACCAGCTCGCCGACCGGATCGCGGTGCTCGACGGCGGCAGGCTCGTGGCCGAGGGGACCGCCGAGGAGCTGAAGCGGCTGATCCCGGGCGGCCACGTCCGGCTCCGCTTCACCGACCCGTCCGCGTACCGCTCCGCCGCCTCCGCCCTGACCGAGGCCGTACGCGACGACGAGGCGCTGTCGTTGCAGATCCCCAGCGACGGCAGCCAGCGCGAGCTGCGCTCCGTCCTCGACTGGCTCGACGCGGCCGGCGTCGAGGCGGACGAGCTGACCGTGCACACCCCCGACCTGGACGACGTGTTCTTCGCCCTGACCGGCTCCACCACGCCGGCCCGCCCGAACCAGCCCGAGGAGAACGTCCGATGAGCTCCCTCTCCCCCGCGTTCCGCGACTCGTCCACGATGCTGCGGCGCAACCTGCTGCACGCGCGGCGCTACCCCTCGCTGACGCTGAACCTGCTGCTGACGCCGGTCGTCCTGCTGCTGCTGTTCGTCTACGTCTTCGGCGACGTGATGAGCGCGGGCATCGGCGGCGGCGCCGACCGCTCCGCGTACATCGCGTACCTGGTCCCGGGCCTCCTGCTGATGACCATCGGGAGCACCACCATCGGGACCGCGGTCTCGGTCTCCAACGACATGACCGAGGGGATCATCGCCCGCTTCCGCACGATGGCGATCCACCGCGGCTCCGTCCTCATCGGCCACGTCATCGGCAGTGTGCTGCAGGCGGTCCTCAGCGTCGCCCTCGTCGGGGCCGTGGGCGTGGCCATCGGGTTCCGCTCGCACCAGGCCACGGCCGCGGAGTGGCTCGCCGCGTTCGGGCTGCTCGTGCTCTTCGCCCTGGCGCTCACCTGGATCGCGGTCGGGATGGGCATGGTCAGCCCGAACGCCGAGGCCGCCAGCAACAACGCGCTGCCGCTGATCTTCCTGCCACTGATCTCCAGCGCCTTCGTCCCCGTCAGCTCGATGCCGGGCTGGTTCCAGCCGGTCGCCGAGTACCAGCCCTTCACTCCGGTCATCGAGACCCTGCGCGGGCTGCTGCTGGGCACTCCGATCGGTGACGCCTGGTGGATCGCCCTGCTGTGGTGCCTGGGCCTGGCCGCGCTCGGCTACCGCTGGTCGAAGGCGGTGTACGACCGCGACCCGAAGTGACGCGGACCCCCGTCCGGCCACCCCGGCCCCTCACGCAGCGTGTGCGCTGCGCTCGTGAGGGGGACCGGGGTGGCACGCGTTGCCGCACTGTCATGATGCGTTCGCTCAGCGGAGGCTCAGATCCGCATAACGATGACGTCACTGCGCAAGGGCCTTTGGGCCTGGTCACGGGCGAATGGCCGTTTTGCCGGTGATGTTCGCCACGGTACGCAGCCGGACACCGTGGTACATCTTCTCGACCGCCAGCCGGACCACCCACGTCCGGACGGGGGCGCTGAAGTCGGCCGACCGCCGGCATGCAACTCCATCAGCATCCGGGGGATCGGAACCCGATCCGCGGCCGAGCACGGCAGCGGGTCGGCATGGAGCGGAAAGGCGCACCAGAGCATGACCTCGACGCAGGTCGAACAGCACCACGGCGACGACAACGCCACCACGGGCACCACGCCCGAGGAAGGCTACGAGCGCGGCCTCGGCAGCCGCCAGGTCCAGATGATCGCCATCGGCGGCGCCATCGGCGTCGGCCTCTTCCTGGGAGCCGGGGCGAACATCGCCAAGGCCGGACCCAGCCTCATCCTCATGTACGCCCTCGCCGGCGTCATCGTCTTCTTCATCATGCGAGCGCTCGGCGAGCTGCTCCTCTACCGCCCCGTCTCGGGCTCCTTCGCGGAGTACGCCCGCGAGTTCCTGAGCCCGTTCTTCGGCTTCGTGACGGGCTGGACGTACTGGTTGATGTGGGTGGTCACCGGCATGGCCGAGCTGACCGCCGCGGCCATCTACGTGCACTTCTGGTTCCCGGACGTCCCGCAGTGGGTCACCGCCCTGGTCTTCCTGGTGGTCCTCTACGTCGCCAACCTCATCTCGGTGAAGATCTTCGGCGAGATCGAGTTCTGGTTCTCGATGGTCAAGGTCACCGCCCTGATCGGCATGATCGTGATCGGCATCGGCGTGGTCACCTTCGGCTTCAGCCAGGCCGGTGACACCGCCGCCGTCTCCAACCTGTGGGCCTTCGACGGCATCTTCCCCAAGGGCGTCGGCTCCAGCCTGATGACCCTGCAGGGCGTCATGTTCGCCTACCTGGCCGTCGAGCTCGTCGGCGTCACCGCAGGCGAGTCCGAGAACCCCGAGAAGACCCTCCCCAAGGCCATCAACACGCTGCCCTGGCGCATCATCGTCTTCTACGTCGGTGCGCTCAGCGTGATCCTGATGGTCGTGAAGTGGACCGAGTTCCAGCCGGGTGTCAGCCCGTTCGTGGCGGCCTTCGCCAAGATCGGCATTCCGGCCGGTGCGGCCATCGTCAACTTCGTGGTTCTCACCGCGGCCCTGTCGTCCTGCAACTCCGGCATGTACTCCACCGGCCGCATGCTGCGCGACCTGGCCGCCAACTCCGAGGCGCCGAAGGCGCTCGGCAGGCTCAGCTCCACCAAGACCCCGGCCCTCGGCATCACCCTCTCCGTCGCCCTCATGGGCATCGGCGTGGTCCTGAACTACGTCGTCCCGGAGAAGGCCTTCGGCTACGTCACCTCGGTGGCGACGGCGGCCGGCATCTGGACCTGGCTGATGATCCTGGTCAGCCACATCCGCTACCGCCGCGCGGTGGTCGCGGGCAAGCTGCCCGCCTCCTCCTTCCCGGCGCCGGGCGGCACGGTGTGCAGCTGGATCGCCGTGGCCTTCCTGCTGCTGGTCACCGTCATGATCGCCATAGACCCCGACAGCCGCGTCTCCCTGTACGTGGGCGCCGGCTGGGCGGTCTGCCTGGCCATCGGCTGGGCCGTGCTGAAGTCGCGCAACCCGCGGATCGCGGCGCGCTCGGCGGGCACCGCCGACGAGGCACCGGAGCCCGCGGGACGGTCCTGACCCCGGCCGCACTCCCCCGACGGGGGCGCACCGGCCCGTCCCGGCCGGTGCGCCCCCGTCGGCGTGTCCGCGTCCGGTTCCCTCAGGCGGCCTCCACGGCCAGGCTGCCCGTCGCCGCGTTCAGGCTGTCGACGACCGCGGCCAGGCTGCCCGTCGCCGCGTGGACCGCCCGCTGGCGGCGGGCGCCGGTGCCGCGCTTGCGCAGGCCGGCCCAGAGCGCTTCCACGGCGGCCAGGTCACCGGCCCGCTCCAGCCCGGGGGCCGCCCGCTCGATCAGCCGGTCGACGAGCAGGCGGGCGGACACCCGCCTGCCGCTGGCCACGTCCAAGCCCGGCCCGTCGATCCCGTGCCGCGCAGCCATCCGGTGGGCCGCCCGCAGCACGCGCTCGGGCGGTTCGGGCGGCGGCACTCCCGCGTCCGCCTGCACGAGCAGGACGGAGGCGAGGCCCCGTACGAGGGTGGCCGTCAGTACGACGGTGTCCAGGTCGGCGTTGACGTCGGAGATGCGGATCTCCAGCGTCGGCACGTGTTCGGAGGGGCGGGCGTGCCAGTAGAGCATGGCGCGGTCCATCAGCACCCCGGCCGTGATCAGCCCGTCGACGTACTCGTCGTACTGGCGCTCGTCCACCAGGGGCGACGGGCCCACGGTCGGCCAGCAGGAGTAGGCCACCGTGCGCCAGCTGTCGAGTCCGGTGTCGCGGCCGCAGACGATCGGGGAATTGCCGGTGATCGACTGGAGGGCCGGCAGCCAGGGCCGCATCTGGTTGGCCAGCGCCAGCGCCCGCCCCCGGTCGAGGGTGCCGACGTGCACGTGGCAGCCGCACACGAGGTGGTGCGGGCCGACGAACCCGGCGTACCGGCTCGCCATCAGGCGGTAGCGGGCGTTGTCGGTGACCGTCAGGGGCTCGGCCGGCGGTATCACCGGCGTTCCGGAGGCCACCGCCAGGGTGCCGGCGCCGTCCGCGGCGTCCGCCACCGAGCGCCGCAGCCGCAGCAGCTGCTCGCGCAGGTCCTCGCGGTCGGCGGTGGGCAGGGTGCAGACCTCGACCTGGGCGTCGTAGAACTCGGCCTGGACCTGACCGCCCAGCTCCGCCGTCAGTTCGCGGATCACTTGCGGAGCCCGGTTCACCGGCGCCCTGCTGTCGCGGTCGACGAGGTGGAACTCCTCTTCGACCCCCATGGTCAGAACGTCCATCGGTCCTCCTTGCCGCGTGCCCGCAGAGTCCCCGGCGTCTACCCACCGGTCGGAGTGCCATGCCGGGCGGTCAGAAGGACACGTCCTCGGCGTCCCGGACGTCCGCGCCCATGTTCGTCTCCATCATCCGCAGCGCCGCGACGGCCAGGTCCTCGTGGATGTGGGCCACGGCGTCCCGGACGACGGTGACGTCGAGGTGGCGGATGTGCGCGTCCAGGGCGGAGTAGAGCACGCACTGCTCGGTGACCTGGCCGCACAGCACCAGCCGGCTGACGCCGAGCTGGCCGAGGAGGTAGGCCAGCGGGGTCTCGTAGAAGATCGAGTGGCGCGCCTTGAGGACGAAGAGGGAGTTCTCGTCGGGGCGGAGCGGCTCCACGAGGTCGGCGTGGCGGCCGGCGAGCGCCGTGTCCAGGAGCTCGCCGTGGTGGGAGCGCCACAGCCCGAAGTTGTCGTTGACGTAGACCACCGGCACCTCGGCCTTGCGGGCCTGGCCGAGGAGTGTCCCGATGCCGGCCACGGCCCGGCGCGCCGACGGCAGCAGCCGTTCCGCGTCGGGGTGGTCATAGGTGTTGATCATGTCGACCACGACCAAGGCGCTCCCGGACATGCGGCTCACCTCTCCTTCGCCGGTCGTCATCGGCCCCCTGCGCGCCCCGGATCCGCGAGGCCGCCTGCCCCTGCGGTGGGCGCGTACTCATGACCGGCGCTTCGGCGGTCCCCCCGGGTCCGTGCGGTGTTCCCGGCCCGGGAGGGCGGGATGGTCAGGACGCTGCCGCAGCCCTGAGCCGGTCGGGCGCGAGCGGCACGGTGTCCATGCCCTCACCGCTCCGCAGCCCGTCGAGGAAGGCCTCGACGGCCTGCACCGCTGTGTACCGCGGCTCCCAGGACAGCTCCCGGCGGGCTCGCGCGGAGTCCATCAGGGGCAGGCGCAGGACGGCGTCGAACAGGTCCGGTGAGGCCGGTACGAGGCGCAGCCGCCAGGCCGCGGCGAGGGCCGCGCGGACCGGCGCCACGGGCACCGGCAGGGTCTTCGCCCCGAGGAGGCGGCCGAGGACGGCGGCGTCCACGGGCGGCTCCGCCGCCAGGTTGAAGGCCCCGCGCACCGGGAGCAGGACGGCGGCCCGGTAGGCGGCGGCCGCGTCGTCGGTGTGCAGGGCCTGGAAGCGCAGGCCGGCCAGGTCGGGAACGACGGGGATCAGGCCGGGCCGCACGAGCCGCCCGGGCAGCAGCCGGCCCGCGAAGATGCGGCGCTGTTCGGAGGCGGACTCCCGTTTGAAGAGGAAGGAGGGCCGCATCCGCACGACGCGCAGGCCGGGGTGGGCGCGTTCGTAGGTGTCGAGGACACGTTCCAGGTAGGACTTCTCGCGGGTGTACGCGGCCTGCGGCCAGCCGTGGGTGGGCCAGGACTCGTCCACGGCGCGGTCCTTCGGGCCGGGTGAGTAGGCCCCGACGGACGAGGCGTGCACGAGGGCGGGCACGCCGGCCGCCGCGACGGCGTCGAAGACGCGCAGGCTGCCCAGGACGTTGGTGCGCCAGGTCTCGGCCGGGTCGTGGGTGGGCTGGAACTTCCAGGCGAGGTGGACGACCGCGTCCGCGCCGGTGAAGAGCGGTTCGAGGTCGGCGCCGCCCGGCTGCACGTCCACGGCCTCCCAGCGGGTCTTCGGCGGCTGCCAGTGGGGCACCCGCCGGGCCAGGCCGAGGACGGACTCCACGGCCGGGTCCTCGGCGAGGGCCTGCACCACGCTGGTGCCGACGTTTCCGGTGGCCCCTACGACCACCACGCGGGTACCGGTCATCGGCCCGCCTCCTGTTCGGCGAAGGGACTGTGGTCGAGCTGGGCCAGGAGGTCGGCCGGATGCCGGTACACGGCCCGGGCCCCGGCCTCCTCGAGGTCGGCGCGCGGGATGCCCCCGCACAGCAGGCCCACGCAGGCGACGCCGGCCCGGGCGGCCGCCTTCATGTCCCACACCGTGTCGCCGACGAAGACGGAGCCGCGCGCGGGCGCGTCGGCGAGGCCGAGCGCGTGCCGCACCGGGTCGGGGGCGGGCTTGCCCTCGCTGACGTCGTCGGAGCTGGCCGTCGCGGTGATCGCGTCCTCGGCGTCGACGGCCCGCCGCAGCGCGTCCAGCTCGGCGTCCTTGGCGGACGTGACGAGCACCACCCGCCAGCCCCGCCGGTGCAGCTCGCGCAGCAGCCGGGCCGCCGAGTCCAGCGGGGGCAGCCGGTCGAAGTAGGTCGCGTAGAGGGTCTCGTGCGCCGCGGACAGCGCCTCGTCCCCGTCCTTGTCGCGGTCCTCGCCCAGCAGGTGCGCGAGCAGGTCCTCCCCGGGGAGGCCGATCGCGCGGTGGATGTCGTGCATCGCGACGCTGTGGCCCGCCTGCCGCAGGGCCTCCCACCAGCAGGTGACGTGCAGGTGGTTGGTGTCGGCCAGGGTGCCGTCGACGTCGAACAGCGCGGCCCGGTTCATGCCCGCCTCCTCCTGCGGTTCGGGGACTTCCGTGGGTACGGCGGCCTCAATAGCCCAGCTCGCGCTTCAGTTCGGCCTTGTCCATCGAGGAACGGCCGTGCAGGTTGCGGCGCTTGGCCTCCGCGTAGAGCTGGTCGTACGTGGGCCCCTGCGCCCCGCTGTGGGAGTGCAGCCCGCCGCGCCGGGAGGAGGAGATGTCCTCGAGGGAGGTCCTGCTCGCCGTCTGCGACTCCCCCGCGCGGGCCCGTTCCTTGTTCACGGTGCGCGCCGCGATCTCCTTCGCCCGCTCGGGGCTCTCGCCGCGCTCTTCCGCGCTCTCCTTGATGTGCTCGTACTGGCGTTCACGCTTGGGACTCGACCCTCGGGGCATGGTGACTCCTCTGCCGGGACGGGAGCGACACGGTGAACCCGCTGCGCGGCCGTGTCGGGATGCGGTGGAGCGGGATCCTCAGGTCCTGCTCGGGGACGTCGGTGTCCAGGTCGGCCAGGGCGGAGGCGAACTCCGCGAGCAGGCCGACGGTGATGTCCTCTCCGGGGCAGCGGTGGCCGGTGCGGGCGTCGCCGCCGCCCTGGGGGATGAGCTCGCCGGGCCCGGGCTCGCGTCCGAGGAAGCGCTGCGGGTCGAAGCGGTAGGGGTCGGGCCACAGGCGCGGGTCGTGGTGGTGGCCGTACACGTCGAGGAGGACGAGGGTGCCCTCGGGCACCGCCTCCTGGCCGAAGCGCAGGTCGCGGGCGGCCAGGCCGCCGACGAAGGGAGCGAACGGGTAGAAGCGCCGCACCTCGTGGGCGAAGGCCCTGGCGTACGCGCCGTCGTCCGCCCGCAGTCCGTCGGCGAGCCGGGGACGGCGGTGCAGCGCGTGCGCCGCGAACGCCACCAGCCAGGCGATGGCGACGGTCGGGCGGATGATGTTGAGCAGCTCCACGGCCGCCGTGCCGGGATCGAGGAGGCGGCCGTCCGCGTCGCGGTGCCGGGCGACGGTCTCCAGGGCGGTGTTCCCGCTCCCCGGGGGCAGCGCCTGGTGGAGGTGGGTCACTCCCCCGCGCAGCTCCTCGACGGTGCGCGCGAGGGACTCCTCCTGGCGGGCGCGGGCCTTGCGGGCCCGCCAGTGGCGCGGTCCGGGGGTCCCGAAGCCGTCGACCATGGCCACGCAGTCCTCGGCGACCCCGCGGGCGGCGTCCTCGGGGACCGCCAGGCCGGTCCAGTCGCAGACGGCGCGGGCGAGCACCGCGGCCGCCTCGTCGAAGAGGACGGCCTGACGGCCGCACCACCCTTCGACGGCGGCCGCCCAGTGCCGGCGTACCAGGGCGGCGAGGGCGTCGACCGTGCTGTCCTGGACCAGCAGGGACACGAACATGGCCTTGCGGACCCGGTGCCGGTCGCCGTCCAGGGTGTGGACCGCGCCCCGCCCGAAGAGGGTGTCCAGGACGGGTCCCGGCAGCGCGCCGTCCCGCAGGACGTGCCGCTCGTCGTAGAAGAAGTCCACGGCGGCGGGGCCGTGCAGCAGGAGCGCGGGCCGGCCCATCAGCCGGGTGCGGACGGCGGGCGGGTTGCCGTGGCGACGCCGCAGGTCGGGGGCCCATGCGTAGCCCTGGGCCAGCAGGGGGAGCGTGCTGTCGATCAGTGGGGGCATGTCGGGGCGCCTACCCGCCGGGTCCGGACGCACTCCTGGCGCCCGGGGGGTTTCGACGGCCGCGAACCGGTTAGGCGGGGTCCATGCCCGACCGTGACACCGTGCAGGTGGAAGCTGGGAGGCGTCCCATGGCCGCTAGGACCTCCTCCGCCCTCGGAGGCGTCGCGCCGCCGGAGAGCCTGCGGCCGCCCCCACCAGCCGAGGGACCGCTGCCCAAGGACCACACCCAGGCCATCCTGGAGACCACCAAACGGGTGGCGGCGCTGCTCAAGCGCTCCGGGCCGCCCTTCGCCCTCGCCGGCAGCGTGGCCGCCTTCGCGCACGGCCTGCCGGCCCGCTTCCAGCACGACACCGACTTCTGCGTCCGGCCCGAGGACGCGGACCAGGCCGTCAAAGCCCTGGAGGAGGGCGGCATCGCCATGCGCCGCGCCCCCGAGGACTGGCTGGTCAAGGGCCGCTCCGGCGGTGAGGAGATCGACCTGATCTTCGAACTGGCCCGGCGTCCGGTCAGCACCGAGCTGCTGGAGCGCGCGACCGTCAAGGCGGTGGACTCGGTGTGGATGCCGGTCCTCGCTCCCACCGACCTCATGGACAGCCGCCTCGCCGCGCTGTGCGAGCACTACTGCGACTTCGGCGACCTGCTGCCCATGGCCCGCATGCTGCGGGAGCAAATCGACTGGGACCGGCTGGAACGCGACCACCGGGCGGCCCCGCTGCCCGACGCGTTCTTCCACCTGCTCGAGAGGCTCCGCGTCATCGGCCGCCCGGCCGGGAGGGGAGGAGAGGCATGATGTCCACCGACATCATCGAATACCGCATCGAACACCTGCGTGACCGCCTGGCCCGCGAGGAGCTCGCCGAGCTGGGCGTACGGGTCGAGCTGCACGGCACCCGCGCCGTGCTGCGCGGCTGCGTCGGCGACGAGGAGCGCCGCGCGGCCGTCCTGCGGATCGCCGGGGAGGAGCTGGCGGGAGTCGACTGGTACGCCGACGTCTCCCTGAGCCGATCGTGCCCGCCCGACCACGCCGAGGAGCTCTCATGATCCGCATCGCCGCCGTCGGGGACATCCACCTCGGCCCGGACAGCGCCGGAGCGCTGCGGCCCGCCTTCGACACCCTGGGCGACTGCGCGGACCTGCTGCTGCTCGCCGGCGACCTGACCCGGCACGGCACCCCGGAGGAGGCCCGGGTCGTGGCGGCGGAGACGGCCGGGCTGCCGGTGCCCGTCGTCGCGGTGCTGGGCAACCACGACTACCAGAGCGACCGGCAGGACGCCGTCGCGGACGAGCTCCGCTCGGCGGGCATCCACGTACTGGAGGGCGACGGCGTCCTCCTCGACATCGACGGCACACCCGTCGGGATCGCGGGGACCAAGGGCTTCTGCGGGGGCTTCGCCGGGCGCAGCGGCAGCGAGTTCGGCGAGCCGGAGATGAAGTCCTTCATCCGCTACACCCGCGCCAGCGCGGAGGCGCTCGGGCGGTCGCTGCGCGAACTGCGCGAGGCCGGCAGCGTGCTGCGGATCGCCCTCACCCACTACGCGCCCGTACCGGACACCCTGGCGGGCGAGCCCCGGGAGATCTATCCCTTCCTCGGCAGCTACCTCCTCGCCGAGGCGATGGACGACGAGGGGGCCGACCTCGCCGTCCACGGCCACGCCCACCTCGGCACCGAACACGGAATGACGGCGGGCGGGGTCCAGGTCCGCAACGTGGCGATGCCCGTCATCGGACAGGCCTTCTCCGTGTACCACCTCTCCCCCGACGGATCCGCGCACGAGTCCCGGCACTCCGCGTCCCGCGGCGCCGCGGCCCACGCCGCCCGGGCGAGGACGTGACGGCAGCGGTGTGACCCGTACGGCACGGACGCCCGGGGCGGCGCGGCGTCAGTCGCGGGGGGTCCAGAGGGCGGTCAGCCGGCCCGCGCCGCGTGCGACGTCCCGCCAGCCTCCGGAGAAGTCGAACACGGCGACGGCGCAGGTCGGGAAGGCGTCCCGGAGCTGCCGGAGGAGGTTCTCCGGGCCGTCGCCGGGCAGCGCCGCGGCCAGCTCGTGGATGCCGGGGTTGTGGCCCACGAGCAGCACTCCGGGGATCCCGTCGTCCGTCGCGGTCACGGCGGACAGCAGGGTGTCCGCCGAGGCGTTGTAGAGGTCGTCGTCGAACACCGCCGCGGGCTGGTCCGCCAGCGAGGGCTGCATCAGCTGCCACGTCTGGCGCGTGCGTTTCGCCGGGGAGCACAGGACGAGACCGACCCCGAGCGGAGACCTCCCGACCCGGTGCCCCATCGCCTCGGCGTCGGCGCGGCCCCGGTCGGCCAGCGCCCGGTCGAAGTCCTCGATGCCGCCCTTGGGCACGGCCTTGGCGTGCCGCACCAGGACCAGGCGCCGCTCCTGCTTCCCGGACACCCCTGCCTCCTCCGCGTCGATGCCGGACCGGCCGCGCGCCGGCCGCTCCGGACGGGGCGCCTGCCCCCGCGCCCGCCGGCCAAACGGCCGGACGCGCGGCACCGGGCGCCGGCCACCAGTGCACCACGTTCGCGGCGGCGGTACCCGGGTAGGCGCACGGGGTGAGGTACGTGAACCCCGGCTCGGAGTACACCCGCGACAGCCGGTACATCGGTACGCGGATCACCGCCGACGGACGCGACGGCTTCCCGGTGGAGCCCGGGCGGTACCGGCTCGCCGTCAGCCGGGCCTGCCCGTGGGCGAGCCGGGCCGTGGTCGTGCGCCGGCTGCTCGGCCTGGAGGAGGCCCTGCCGATGGCCGTCGCCGGGCCGGTGCACGACGACGACAGCTGGACCTTCGACCTGGATCCGGGCGGCCGGGATCCGGTGCTCGGCATCGAGCGCCTCAAGGAGGCCTACCTGGCCCGGGAGCCCGGCTACGACCGCGGCATCACGGTGCCCGCGGTCGTGGACGTCCCGACCGGCGCGGTGGTGACCAACGACTTCCCGCAGATCACCCTCGACATGTCGCTGGAGTGGACGCGGTACCACCGGCCCGGCGCACCCGCGCTCTACCCGCCGGAGCTGCGGCCGGCCATCGACGCGGTGAACGAGGTGGTCTACCGGGACGTGAACAACGGCGTGTACCGGGCCGGGTTCGCCGGCTCCCAGGAGAAGTACGACGCGGCGTACGAGCGGCTGTTCGCCCGCCTCGACTGGCTGTCCGACCGGCTCGCGCTGTCCCGCTACCTCGTCGGGGACACCCTCACCGAGGCCGACGTACGGCTGTTCACCACGCTGGTGCGCTTCGACGCCGTGTACCACGGCCACTTCAAGTGCAACCGGAGCAAGCTCTCGGAGATGCCGGTGCTGTGGGCGTACGCGCGGGACCTGTTCCAGACGCCCGGCTTCGGCGACACCGTCGACTTCGACCACATCAAGCGGCACTACTACCTGGTGCACTCCGACATCAACCCGACCGGCATCGTCCCGGGCGGGCCGGACCCGGCCGGCTGGCTCGCCCCGCACGGCCGGGCCTCCCTGGGCGGACGGCCCTTCGGCGACGGCACGCCGCCGGCCCCGCCGGCCCCCGGGGAACGCGTACCGGCGGACCACAACCCGCTCGGCTGAGCAGGGCCGGCCCGCCGGCCTCGGCCGTTGCTTGGCTTCTTCAGGACCCCTTCACGACGGCGCGGACGTTCTCGACGCTGCCGCAGTCCGACTCCAGCAGCCTCGCGCGCTCCTTCAGGAACGCGGCGCCCAGCTCGGCCCGGCGCTCGTCCGGGACGCTCTCCCGGGCTCCGTTGAGGATCGTCCGCTCCTCCTCGTCCATGTGGTGGGAGACCGCCTTGACCAGTTCCTCCAGCTTGGAGTCCCACTCCTCGGAGCCGACGTCGTCCACCTCCAGGAGCGCCAGCAGGGCCTCGTTGCCCTCCTCGTGCTCCTCCACTCCGTGCTCGACCTCGTCGTCGTCCACGTTCTTGTACCGCTTGAGCGCGCCGTAGACCTCGGCCTCCTCGGCCTCGCCGTGGGCGATGAGCAGGGCGGAGAACTCCTTCAGCGCCCGCGCGCGGTCGGCCTCGACGCTGCGCATCTGCCGGAACAGCTCTTCCATGGTCCGGTGGTCCTCGAGGATCACCTCGACGACGTCCTGTTCCTGCCGGTCTGCGGCCATCTTCCACTACCTCCTGGCATGGGGGTTTCCGTCATCGGGCGGATGCTCACTCGTCGGCGGTTGAAACCCCGGTGAACCGTTCGGCGGGGCGAACGGGGCGGCGTCAGGCCGGGTGGCCGGCCTCCACGTCACGGACGTCACCGAAGCGCAGCGCCCCGGGCGCCCGCCCCCCGCCGCCCGGGGCGGACAGCTCGACCGGGCAGAGCACGAAGCCGACGTGGTCACCGCCCGCGACGACCTGTTCGATGCGGCCGGTGAACCACACCCGCACGTCCGACAGCACGGGGCTCCCGTCCCGGCCGGGGCGCCAGCCGGTACGGGCGAACTTGTCCACGCGGTCGCCGGTCTCGCCGCCGAAGAGCTCCGCCAGGGCCCGCTGCCCGCGGTCCAGGACGTGCACGGTGAGGTGGCTCGCCGTACGGGCGACCTCGTACGTGTGGTTCGCCGTCGACAGCCACACCACGAAGCGCGGCGGGTCGATCGAGCACTGCGAGGCGAAGCCGACCAGGCAGCCGGCCCGGCGGCCGCCCGAGGCGGCCGTGACGACGTACATCGCGCTGTCCACCGCCTCCGTGAGGACTCCGAGGTCGAGGTCGGGATCGGGGTGGGGGTCGAGATCCGCCATGGCGCCTCCCGCGTGTCGGGCCGCGCCGGGCGGCGCGGCGGTCGTCTCCCCCTGGGCCCGCGAACGCGGGTGCTTGAGCGGCCGGGCTCCGGGCAGGCGGGGGAGGTACGCACAACCTGTACCAGCCAAGGAGGTGTATTCGGTGCGCATCGCCTTTCTGACCGCGCCCGAAGGCGTCGAAGAGGTGGAACTCACCGAGCCGTGGAAGGCCGTCGAAGGAGCCGGCTGGAATCCCCAGCTGGTCTCGACCGCACCCGGACAGGTGCAGGCCTTCGACCACCTGGACAAGGCCGGCCGCTTCACCGTCGACCACGTGCTGGCCGGGGACACGTCCGAGGCGTTCGACGCCCTCGTGCTGCCCGGCGGCGTCGCCAACCCCGACGCCCTGCGCATGGACGAACGGGCCGTCGGCTTCGCCCGGAGCTTCTTCACCGCGGGCAAGCCGGTCGCCGCCATCTGCCACGCCCCGTGGACCCTGGTGGAAGCCGATGTCGTGCGCGGCCGGACCCTGACCTCGTGGCCCAGCCTGGCCACCGACATCCGCAACGCGGGCGGCACCTGGGTCGACGAGCAGGTCCAGGTCTGCCGGGCGGAGCCGGCGACGCTGATCACCAGCCGCAAGCCGGACGACCTCGACGTCTTCTGCGCCACCCTCCTGCGGGAGTTCGACCGGCACGCGCAGTCCGCGGGGTGACACACGCGCCGCCCCCGTTCACCCGGACGGCACGGGACACGCCCGGGGGCCCGCCGCATCCGGCGGGCCCCCGGCACGGCCGTCCGGCGTCCTACCACCGGTACCAGCGCCCGCCGCTGCCGCGGGCGACGAACCCCACCAGCCACAGCACGAGGACGGCGATCGCGACCCACCAGAGCACCTTCACGGCGAAACCGGCGCCGAAGAGCAGCAGAATCAGCAACAGGACCAGAAGAAGCGGAACCATGACCCACCTCCGAAGCAGGATGGCCGGAAAGCCGCGCCCGGGAGCCGGGCGCACAGGAGCGACTGCCCCGGCATTCCCGCCTCATGCCTGCTGCGGGGAGGGGCCGGCTCCAACGGAAGAGAGGTGCACGCGGTGACCCATCCCAGCCCGCCCCAGAAGCCGGACGGCCCCGGCCCGACCCCGTCGGGACCCGAGCCGGTCCCCCGCGACCCCCAGCCGGAGGACCCGGCGGAGCAGCCCCCCGAGCCGCCGGACGGCAACCCCGAAGAGCCCCTGCCCGAACCCCCCGACTGAGGCGCGCCGGCATCGCCCGGCCCCGTAAGCGGTCAGGGGCCGTTTCAGACTGCTCCGAAGCGGCCCCTGATCAGCGTCTGTGGCTGGCTGCGACCCGCGAAATCGCGGGGTGCAGTCCGGGGGCCGGCAGTCCGCGGCGCGGGACGGTCCAGGTGCGCGGCCGGTGAGCCGCGGCGCAGCCCCTCGTCAGGCCCCGGCCGCTCTGGCTCCCGCGATCACCTCGGGCCGCAGCAGGGCGGTGAGCCGCTCGGCCGGCAGCAGACCTCGTTCCAGGACGAGCTCGGCCACGCCCCGGCCGGTGGCGAGGGCCTCTTTGGCGATGTCGGTGGCGGCGGTGTATCCGATGTGCGGGTTCAGGGCGGTCACCAGGCCGATGGAGTTCTCAACGGTGGCCCGCAGCTTCTCGGTGTTGGCGGTGATGCCGGCCACGCAGCGCTCGGCGAGGGTGAGGCAGGCCGCGCGCAGGTGGGTGACGGACTTCGACAGCGAGTGCAGGATGACCGGCTCGAAGGCGTTGAGCTGGAGCTGTCCGGCTTCGGCGGCCATGGTGATGGTGATGTCGTTGCCGATCACCTCGAAGGCGACCTGGTTGACGACCTCGGGGATCACCGGGTTGACCTTGCCGGGCATGATGCTGGAGCCCGCCTGCACCGGCGGCAGGTTGATCTCGCCGAGTCCGGCGCGCGGCCCGGAGGACAGCAGGCGCAGGTCGTTGCAGGTCTTGGACAGCTTGACGGCGATGCGCTTGAGGACGCCGGACATCTGGACGAAGGCGCCGCAGTCCTGGGTGGCTTCGACCAGGTCGGCCGCGGTGACCAGGGGCAGGCCGGTGATGTCGGCGAGGTGGCGGCGGGCAGACTCGGCGTATCCGGCCGGGGCGTTGAGGCCGGTGCCGATGGCGGTGGCGCCGAGGTTGATCTCGTGGATGAGTCCGAGGGCCTCCGCGAGCCGGCTGCGGTCCTCGTCGAGCATGACGGCGAAGGCGGAGAACTCCTGCCCGAGGGTCATCGGTACGGCGTCCTGCAGCTGGGTCCGGCCCATCTTCAGCACGTCGTGGAACTCGGCGGCCTTGCGGGCGAAGGCATCCTGCAGGACGGCCATGGCGTCGAGCAGGCCGCGCACCGCCGAGTCGGTCGCGATCCGCACGGCGGTCGGGTAGACGTCGTTGGTGGACTGGCCGAGGTTGACGTCCTCGTTGGGGTGCAGGTGCCGGTAGTCGCCCCTGGCGTGGCCCAGCAGCTCCAGAGCCCGGTTGGCGATGACCTCGTTGGCGTTCATGTTGGTCGACGTGCCCGCGCCGCCCTGGATGACATCGACGACGAACTGGTCGTGGAGCTTGCCGCCGCGTATCTCCTGGCAGGCGGCGACGATCACGGCCGCCTTCGCGGGCTCCAGCAGGCCGAGTTCCTCGTTGGCGAGGGCTGCGGCCTCCTTGACGGCGGCGAGGGCGTCGATCAGGTGCGGGTAGGCGGAGATGGGCGTGCCGGTGATGGGGAAGTTCTCGGTGGCGCGCAGGGTGTGGACGCCCCAGTAGGCGTCGGCGGGGACGTCGTGGTCTCCGAGCAGGTCGTGTTCGCTGCGGGTGGCGGCGGTCATGGGTGTGCGGCCCTCTTCCTGAGGTGGGTGGGTCAAGGTGGTGAAAGGGGACGGGGTCAGGCGGTGGCGGGGACGCTGGGCGGGTTCAGCGCTGCCACCAACTGGATGCCGCCGACGGGCCGGCCGCCCCCGGTCATCGGCTCGCCCTCGAATCCCGCGAGCAGCCGCGGTTCGACTCCAGCCCGGGCGAGGGCCGCGGCCGTCACCGGGATGCGCGCCCGGTCCGCCCCGTCGGCGATCTTCACGGCGACGGCCCGGCCGTCGGGCAGTGCGGCGACCTGGACGCCCTCGAAGCCGTCCTTGGCCAGCAGCCCGGGCACGGCGCGCATCAGTTCGGCCGTGTCCCGCCCTGTGCCGGACGCCATCTCCGGGTGGAGGCGCAGCGCGTCCGCGACCCGGCGCTCGGCGGTGTCCGGCGCGGCGGTGGCGATGTGGGCGGCGGCGCGGGCCAGGCCGTGCAATGACACTGCGAACAGCGGGGATCCGCAACCGTCGACGGTGACGTTCGCGATGTGCCGGCCGGTGAGTTCCTCGACGACCTCGGCGATCGCCCTCTGAAGCGGGTGGCCCGGGTCGAGGTAGCTCTCCAGGGGCCAGCCGGCCAGCTTGCACACGTACAGCATCGCCGCGTGCTTGCCGGAGCAGTTCTGGGCGATCCGGGAAGGCCCGCGGCCCTCGCGCACCCAGACGTCCCGGACCGCCGGGGCGTACGGCAGGTCGGGGACATTGCGCAGGTCGTCCTCGGTGAGACCGGCCAGTTCGAGGATCAGCCGGGTACCTGCGAGGTGGTGCTCCTCGCCGGAGTGGCTGCCCATCGAGAGGGAGAGCAGGGCGCCGTCGAGCGGCAGCCCGGCCCGCACCATGGCGACGGCCTGGACCGGCTTGAGGGCTGAGCGCGGGTAGCACGCGGCTTCGATGTCGCCGATGCCCAACCGGACTCCGCCCTCACGGTCGAGGACGACGACGGAGCCGTAGTGGACTCCCTCGATCATGCCGCCCCGGGTGACATGGGCGACCGGTGCATGCCGGGGCTCGCGGATCACGGGCGCGTCCGCGAGGAGACTGCTGCGCATCACTGCCTCGTTCGGTGGTGGGTTGCTGCGGACCGGTGGGGCGGACGCCGGTCCGGCCCGGGGCGGGCCGGACCGGCGTCCGGCTCAGCCCTCGCTCTTGGCGGCGGCGTGCGCCACGCGGCCGCGGACGGCGTACCAGCCGGCGACCAGCGCCGCGGCGATCAGCGGCACGCACAGCACGGTGGTGCGTGCGGCCCCTCCGTCGGCGAACATGAGGACCAGGACGGAAGCGAGGAAGGCCAGCGTCACGAGTTCGGTCCACGGGGAGCCGGGCAGGCGGTAGGAGGGGCGGGTGAGTTCGCCGTCACGGGTCTTCCGCCAGAAGAGGAGGTGGCAGAGCATGATCATGCCCCAGGTGGCGAGGATGCCGATGGCGGCCAGGTTGAGCACGATCTCGAACGCGTCCGCCGGAACGACGAAGTTGAGCCCGACGCCGAGGACGCACATGCCGCTGGTGAGCAGGATCCCGCCGTAGGGCACCTGGGTGCGGCTAAGCCGGGCGGTGAAGCTCGGGGCGGAGCCGTTGACGGCCATCGAGCGCAGGATGCGGCCGGTGGAGTAGAGGCCGGAGTTGAGCGAGGACATGGCCGCCGTGAGAACGACCAGGTTCATCACGTCGCCGGCCGCCGGGATGCCGATGTGGGAGAGCACGGTCACGAACGGGCTCTGGCCGGCGCTGTAGCTGTTCCACGGCATCAGCATCGACAGCAGGACGACCGAGCCGACGTAGAAGAGGCCGACGCGCCACATGATCGAGTTGATCGCCTTCGGCATGATCTCCTCGGGATTCTCGGTCTCACCGGCCGCGACTCCGACCAGCTCGACGGAGGCGTAGGCGAAGACGACGCCCTGGATGATCAGCAGCATGGGCAGCAGGCCGTTGGGGAAGATCCCGCCGTTGTCGGTGATCAGGGACGGACCGGGCACGGCGTCGTCGATGGGGTGCCGGGTCACGAGGAAGAAGATCCCGATGGCCATGAAGACGACCAGCGCGCCGACCTTGACGATGGCGAACCAGAACTCCAGTTCGCCGAAGATCCGCACCGAGATGAGGTTCACGGTGAGGACCACGGCCAGGGCTATGAGCGCGATCACCCACTGCGGGACGTCGGAGAACATGCGCCAGTAATGGGTGTAGGTGGCCACGGCGGTGATGTCGGCGATGCCGGTGGTCGCCCAGTTGAGGAAGTACATCCAGCCCGCGGTGTACGCGCCCTTCTCCCCGAGGAACTCCCGGGCGTACGAGACGAAGGCGCCGGAGGACGGCCGGTACATGACGAGCTCGCCGAGCGCGCGTACGACGAGGAACGCGAAGATCCCGCAGACGGCGTAGGCGACGAACAGTGAGGGGCCGGCGTCGGCGAGGCGTCCGCCCGCGCCGAGGAAGAGCCCGGTGCCGATCGCACCCCCGATGGCGATCATGTTGACGTGCCGGGGTGTCAAGGACTTGCTGTAGCCGGTGTCCCCGGCGTCCACGTGACGGGTCGTGGGGCGCTTCTCGTCTTTGAGGAACTGCTCGCTCACGCCTCGGGTCTGCCTTCCGTGGAGGTGGCCGCGCGCTGGGGGCGCACGATTTCTGTGAGGGTCGTCTCGACCCGCAGGAGGTGGTGGGACATGGCCTCCACCGCGTCGTGCTCGGAACCGTCGGCCAGCGCCTCGAGGATCGCCCGGTGCTCGCAGTTGGACTGCTCGCGCCGGCCGCCCAGTTCGTTGAGGAAGGTCGACTGACGCGCCAGTGCGTCGCGGATCTCCTCGATGACGCGGCGGAAGACGGGGTTGCGGGATGCCTCGGCCACCGCCAGGTGGAAGACGGTGTCCATAGCCACCCACGCGGTGGTGTCGGTCTCCTGCTCCATCCGGTCGAGCAGATGGCCCAGATGGTCCAGGTCCTCCGGGGTGCGGCGCAGCGCGGCATACCCGGCCACCGGGATCTCGACGTGCCGTCGCACCTCCAGCAGGTCGCTGGCGACGTAGTCGCCGAAGGTGGGGTCCTCGACCGTGTTCGCCAGGACGAACGTGCCCCTGCCGCTCTTGGAGGCGGTCAGGCCGAGGGCTTGGAGGGCTCGGAGCGCCTCCCGCAGCACGGGCCGGCTGACCTCCAGGGTCCGGCACAACTCGGCTTCGGAGGGGAGCTTGTCGCCCACGACGTACTCACCGCGCTCGATGGCGCTGCGCAGGTGGCCGAAGACCGCTTCCATCGCGCTGACGCGCCGCGGGGCCTGGCCACCTGTCTGGCTGTCTGACAGGTTCACGGTGTGATCCTGATGGGTGCGCCGGAGGGTGTCAAGACACCTGTGTCGGGAAAGTCCGGCCCGGCGAGTTTCGCACCGTGCGCACTTTCCGTCCTGCCGCCGAAGCCGCCCGATCGGCGTCCGCGGCGGAACCGGCGGCATCCACCAGGGCGTGCACCACCGGCGTGTCGACACCCATCTCCGGATGCCACTGGACGCCCACGGCGAAGCGGTGCCGGGTGCTCTCGATCGCCTCGACGGTGCCGTCCGCCGCACGGGCTGCCACGATGAACCCGGAGCCAAGGCGATCCACGGCCTGATGATGGTGCGTGGCGACCTCGCGGGTCCCCGGCAGGAGGGCGCCGATCCGGGTCCCCGGCGCGGTGGTGACGGTGTGGGCACAGAAGTGGCCCCGGTAGGGGTTGTGGCCCTCATGGCCCACCCTGTCGGGCAGGTGCTGGATGAGGGTGCCTCCGGCGTGTACGTTCATCAGCTGCATACCCCGGCACACTCCGAGCACGGGTATGTCGCGGGCGAGACCGGCGGCCAGTACGGCCTGCTCCCACCGATCGCGCTCGCGGACCGGCGGCCCCGTACGCGGGTGGGGCCGGGCGCCGTACAGGGCGGGATCCAGGTCCTCGCCTCCCGTCAGGACGATCGCGTCCAGACGTGCGACCACATCGGCCGCCGCCGACGGGGCGTCCGGCGGCAGTAGGACGGCCCGGCCGCCCGCGGCCTGGAGACAGCCGGCGTAGGCCGCGGGCAGCACTGCGGCGGGCAGGTCCCACTCGCCCCACCGGGCGTCGGCCAGGTAGGTGGTGAGTCCGATGAGTGGTGGCTGGGGCATACCACTTCCTTTCAGGGCGTGAGGGGTGTCGTCGACGGCCGGGTGCACACCCGCCCCGCCGGACGTCCCCGGCCACGGCGGGCTGCGGCAGAAAAGGCGGACGGGGCACTGGCGGAGGGCGCCCCGGCGACAAGGTGGAGGGGCGGTCACGATCCCGGAGCGCGGGCTTGCGTTTTTCTTGCCGCGAGCAAGAATCCTGCTGGCGTTCATCCGCAATCACAAGAAAACACATCTTCGCGACAGATAAGTGAGCCTTAACTCCGTGCACGGACTCGACCCCCGCCTGCTCGCCACCCTCGAAGCCGTCGTGCGGCACGGCTCCTTCAACGCCGCCGCACGCGAGCTCGGCTACAGCGCGCCCGCGGTCTCCCAGCAGATCGCCGAACTCGAACGCCGCTCGGGCCTGAGAGTGCTGGAGCGCCGGCCCGTGCGCGCCACACCGGCCGGCGAAGTCCTTCTCGACGCCGAGCAGGGCGTCCGCAACGCGTTGGCGACGGCATCGGTGGAACTCGACGCCATGCGTGCCGGTACGGCCGGACGGATCCGCCTCGGCGCCTTCGCCTCGGCCGCCACCAGCATCGTTCCGCAAGCGCTGGCCCGACTCCACACGGCCAACCCCCACGTGCAGGTCAGCCTCAGCCAACTGGAACCCGAGGCCTGCTACAACCGGCTCAAGCGGGGGGACATGGACCTGGCCCTCAGCTACGACTACGACTTCATCCCCGTCCCGCCGCCCCGGATGCTGCGCCGGACGCTGGTCGCACGGGATCCGGTGGTCGCCGTGGTCCCGGCACACCACCGCCTGGCCGACAGGGAGGTCATCGACCTGGCCAGCCTCGCGTCCGAGACGTGGATCGCGGCTCCGGAGGCCGCACTGCGCCTGGAACTGCTTTCCCAAATGGCCAATACGCCAGGTTTCCAGGCCCGCCTGCAGTACGAGGGGGACGACTTCAACACCGTGCTCGGCTTCGTGGCCGCAGGGCTGTGCGTTGCCGTCATGCCGCGACTGGCGCTGCCCCGCGGCAGCACCCGGGTCGTGGCACGCCCGCTGGCCGAGCCGCAGTTGACGCGCTTCATCTACGCCGTCCGCATCGACACCCGGCACGCCCCGCGCGCCGTCCTGGACCTGGAGCAGATGCTCGCCGCGCAAGCGCTGGCCGCGCTCGCGTGAGGTGCGCCGCGCGGCGGCGTCAGCAGCCGGAGGTGGACGGATCGTGAACGCACGTGAAATACGGCCAACTTGGCGGCGGCCGCACGCGCGTAGACCCCACGTGACGCCAGGATTCTCGGGACGTCCGACTATCGGACGCGGTGGCTGAAAGTTAAACTATTGTGTGACGGGCCCCCTACGTTTGCGGCGGTTGACGTTCCAGCGAGAGGAAACCCCTCATGACCGCCGCCGACAGTACGCCGCGAACGGCCCGCGTCCTCACCGGCTACCGCCCCGAGGACGGCTTCCTGGCCGTGGAGCTGGACCCGCCTCCGGGCGAGTACGTATGGCACGACGAACACGCCGAGCAGCAGGAGCAGCGCTACGGCCCGGGTGCGGGCTACCACCAGTGGCTGGCAGTAGACGCACGCGACGGCGCCGTATGGTTCGGCGACATCGACTGGCGGGCCCCGTCCCAAGACCTCGGCAGCCAGCTCCCCGGCCTCCCCCGCAGGACGCTCGGCGACGGGGCCATCCCGGCACCCGGAGTCATGGTGCAGCTGCTCGGCCACCTGACCCACGACGAACGGCGGGGCTGCTCCTGGCGCTTCTTCACCGCTGAGGAGCTGCACGCGCTCGCCCTGCGCATACTCCCCGCCGTGCAGCGGCTCGTGGACTCCATCCACCGCATCGGACCGGACGACGAACTGGAGTGGTCGGCCGAGGCCGCCACCGCCTGGGACGACATCGAGCAGGCCGCGACACACACCGTCGACCTTTCCGGCGATCTCCGCTGGCCCAGGCTGGGCACGACACCGATCCCTGGCTGGCGTGTCGAGGTCGGCGCGTTCCTCGCCATGAACCCCGGTCTGTGCGATCCCTCCTGGGGCCTGGCCACGGACGCGGAACTCGATGCCTACGCCGACTACAGTCCCGAGAGCGGCTACGGCGGCGTACCGGGGCGGATGTGCCGCGCCGCCGACCGACAGATCGAGGACGGTTTCACTTTCTACGGCCACCGTGCCGCCCTGTACGCCTACCGCGCGCAGGCGTGCGGCGACCGTGTTCCGACAGACGCCCGCGTCTGGCTGGAGACGACAGAGGCGGGTCGGGGCACCTGGGAGGCGGCCAAGCCCCCCGGGGCCACCCTCGCCGACGTCCCCGACTGCGTGCTGGCGGCCCTGGCCGAAGGGTTCCAGAACTCCGCGCACGAGGAGGGTCTGGTCCTGACGGGCCTGGACGCCCATCTGCGCCGGTTGCGCGCCGAGGAACGCTCCGCCGTCGACCAGCAGCTCGTCCGCGAGGCCGAGGAAGTCGAACGCCTCGAGAAGATGCTCAAGGACTTCCGCGCGGCACGGAACCGCACCGTGACCCGGATCCTGGCCTGGTCCGATGGGCGTAGCGACGGGGAAATCGCCCGCCTGGCGTCCATGCCCGACGACTGCGTCAGCGACTGGCGGGCCCGCCTGACCGACGAACAGACGGCGGCCACACCCGCAAGCTGAAGCATGTGCGGCGAAGACAGGCGAGCTGGTGCCGCCGGGACGGCGTCGACACCATCGACCGCACCTTGACCGGAGCCGAGCAGGCCGGCCACGAAACGGACCGTACACCGTGGCTGCGACCACCCCGCGACCACATCCAACAGCTCCGCGAGGCTGTCCGCCGACTCCAGTCGCCCGCCTCACCGGCCTTGAGCGTCACGGCCTCCCGGCCGCAGCCCGGACGTGCGACCACATGGCGACCACCATGGCTCCGGACGCACGAAAGGCCGCCCTCCCATGGATGAGAGAACGGCCTCCGACCTGCTAAAAGCATGGTCGGGACGACAGGATTTGAACCTGCGACCCCTTGACCCCCAGTCAAGTGCGCTACCAAGCTGCGCCACGTCCCGTTTTCCTGCTTCGTGCCCCCCACCTGGGGTTTCCCCCTCGTGGCGGGCACATGCAGAACATTACCCCACGCCGAGGGGTGTGTGTGCACCGGCGAAAGGCGTACGAGAGAGGATGGCCGGGTGAGGGAACAGGACCGGGACCGGGACGGTGAGGGGCGGGCGCGCAGCGGGCGTCCGCGGGACGGGCTGGGGCGGCCGCTGCCGTACGGGGCCGAGGGCGTGCCCCGGCAGCCCGAGGGGGTGGTGCGCACTCCGGCCGAGACGGTCGCGCAGGCACAGGGGCTGCTGGACGCCGGGATGCCCTTCCACGCGCACGAGGTGTTCGAGGACGCGTGGAAGTCCGGGCCCACGCAGGACGCCGACCTGTGGCGCGGCCTGGCGCAGCTGGCGGTGGGGCTCACGCACGCCGCCCGGGGCAACGCGGTGGGCGGGGCGCGGCTGCTGCGGCGCGGGGCCGACGCCCTGGCCGGGCGCGCGGACGCGTACGGGATGGACCTGGCCGCGCTGACGGCGTGGGCCCGCGGGCTGGCCCGCCGGGTGGAGGCCGGGGAGCCGGTCGACGCGGCGGCCGAGGCTCCGCGGCTGTCGGGGCCGCCGGAGCCGGTTTAGGCCGGCTGGAGGAGGTCCCAGCGGTTGCCGTAGAGGTCCTCGAAGACGGCGACCGAGCCGTACGGCTCGTGGCGCGGCTCCTCCAGGAAGCGGACGCCCTCGGCGGTCATCCGGGCGTGGTCGGCCGCGAAGTCGGCGGTGTAGAGGAAGAAGCCGACCCGGCCGCCCGTCTGGTCGCCGACGCGGGCGCGCTGGGCTTCGTCCTTGGCGCGGGCCAGCAGCAGGGCGGACTCCTTGGCGCCGGGCGGACGGACCACAACCCAGCGGGAGCCGTCGGGGCGGGCGGTGTCCTCGGCCAGGTCGAAGCCGAGCGCGCGGGTGTAGAAGTCGATGGCCTCGTCGTAGTCGCGGACCAGGAGGGCGGTGAGGGCGATGTGGGATGGCATGCCGCTATTGTGCGCTGAGGAGGACGACCTCCAGGGTGCGGGGCCCGTGTACGCCTTCCACCCGGTCCAGTTCGATGTCGCTGGTGGCCGAGGGGCCGGAGATCCAGGTCAGCGGGCGGGTGGGGTCGAGGCGTTCGAGGGCCTGCGGGACGGAGTCCACGACCTGGCCGGGAACGCGGACCACGCAGATGTGGTGGTCCGGGATCAGGGTGATGCGGCGCCGGCCCTGGTCGGGGCCGCCGTCGAGGACGAGGGTGCCGGTCTCGGCGACGGCCAGGGCGCAGCCGGTGACCACGCTGTCGACGCGGTCCAGCTCGTACGGGGTGGAGTCCGCGCGGTCGTGGACGCGGGTCGCGTCGGCCGCGGACAGCCAGTGCGGGGGCAGGGCCGGCGGTACGAGCACCGTCTCGGACCCGTGTTCGGCCAGCAGCCGCATCAGCAGCCGCGCGATGCCGTCCTCGTCCGTGCGGTGCACCTTCGCCCGGTACTCCGTGAGGTGGGCGGCGAGGAGGTCGGCCGACTCGGCCGCGGTGCGGGTGGCGTGGACGCGGAGGTAGTCCCGGGGGACGGCGGGGTCCGGGCCGGAGGCGGCCCTGCGGATGCGGGCCAGGATGCGGTCCTTGCTGCTCATCGTCGGCTCCCCCGTTCACGGGCCCACCAGTCGCGGAAGGATTCCGCCGGGATGTCGGGCAGTTCTCGGCTGTCGGTCCAGGCCCGGCCCGGTCCCGGCAGCCGGCGCGGGCGCAGCCGGCGGGCGCGCGCCAGCAGGCGCTCCCCGGCGCGGAGTGCGCCGGGGTGGTCGAGGAGGAGGCGGGCGGCGCGCATGGCGGCCCGTTCGGCGGTGTGTCCGCGGGCCGGACGGATCCGTACGCGTACCCCCTCGCGGGTCACCGGGCCGCCCTGGACCACGCGTTCGCGCAGGTGGACGAGGACCTCGGGGATGTCGATGGCGACGGGGCAGACCTCGTAGCAGGCCCCGCAGAGGGTGGAGGCGTAGGGCAGGGTGGCGTCGATCGCGCTGGCGGTGCCGCGTAGTTGGGGGCTGAGGACGGCGCCGATGGGACCCGGGTAGACGGAGCCGTAGGCGTGGCCTCCGGCGCGTTCGTAGACGGGGCAGACGTTCAGGCAGGCGGAGCAGCGGATGCAGCGCAGGGCCTGGCGGCCGGTTTCGTCGGCGAGGGTGTCGGTGCGGCCGTTGTCGAGGAGGACCAGGTGGAAGGCGGAGGGGCCGTCTCCCTCATGGGTGCCGGTCCACATGGTGGTGTACGGGTTCATCCGTTCGGCGGTGGAGGAGCGCGGCAGGGTCTGGAGGAAGATCTCCAGGTCGCGGAAGGTGGGGACGACCTTCTCGATGCCCACGACGGAGATGAGGGTGTCGGGCAGGGTCAGGCACATCCGCCCGTTGCCCTCGGATTCCAGGACGACCATCGTGCCGGTCTCGGCGACCATGAAGTTGGCGCCGGAGACCGCGACTTGGGCACGCAGGAACTTCTCGCGCAGGTGGAGGCGGGCGGCTTCGGCGAGTTCGCGCGGGTCGTCGCCGAGGCCGTCCGGAGCCGGCCTGCCCCAGCGGCCCATCTGCGAGCGGAAGACGTCGCGGATCTCGCCCCGGTTGCGGTGGATGGCGGGGACGAGGATGTGCGAGGGGCGGTCGTGGCCGAGCTGGACGATGAGTTCCGCCAGGTCGGTCTCGTAGGCGGCGATCCCGGCGGCTTCCAGGGCCTCGTTGAGGCCGGTCTCCTGGGTGGCCATGGACTTGACCTTGACGACCTCCCGCTCTCCGGTGGCGCGGACCAGGTCCGTGACGATCCGGTTGGCCTCGTCGGCGTCGGCCGCCCAGTGCACGGTGCCGCCGGCCGCGGTGACGGCGGCCTCCAGCTGGAGCAGGTAGCGGTCGAGGTGGCGGAGCGTGTGGTCCTTGACGGCCTTGCCCGCCGCGCGCAGCCGGTCCCAGTCGGCGAGTTCGGCGACCGCGCGGGCCCGTTTGTCGCGGATGGTGTGGGTGGCGTGCCGGAGGTTGGCGCGCAGGACGCCGTCCCGCACGGCCTCGCGGGCGGCGTCGGGGAACGGCGGGAAGGCGGGCATGCCCAGGTGCGTCCCGCTCATGGCAGGGGGTCCTCCTCCGTGGCGGCCAGGATCTCGGCGAGGTGCAGGGTGCGCATCGGGGCTCCGGCCCGGTGGAGGATGCCGCCGAGGTGGGCCAGGCAGGAGTTGTCGGCTCCGCACAGCACGTCGGCGCCGGTGGCGCGGGCGGCGGCGGTCTTGTCAACGCCCATCGCGGTGGACACGTCCGGGTTCTTCACGGCGAAGGTGCCGCCGAAGCCGCAGCACTCCTCGGCGCCCGGCAGCTCGACCAGGCGCAGCCCCCGGACGGCGTCGAGCAGGCGCCGGGGGCGCTCGCCCAGGCCGAGGGAGCGCAGGCCGTGGCAGGAGGGGTGGTAGGTGACGGTGTGGGGGAAGTACGCGCCGACGTCGGTGACGCCGAGGACGTCCACGAGGAACTCGGTCAGCTCGTACACGCGCGGTACGAGGTCCGCCGCGAGGTCCGCCAGTCGGCTGCCCCGGCCTTCCCGGGCGGCTTCGCGGCCGATGCGCGGGTAGTGCGCGCGGATCATCGCGGCGCAGGAGCCGGAGGGGGTGACCACGTGGTCGAAGCCGGCGAAGGCCTCGGCGGTGCGGCGCAGCAGCGGTTCGGCCTCGCGGCGGTAGCCGGTGTTGTACTGCGGCTGGCCGCAGCAGCTCTGGGCGGCGGGGAACTCCACCTCGACGCCGAGCCGCTCCAGGAGCCGTACGGCGGCGATGCCCGTGCGGGGGTACAGCGCGTCGTTGACGCAGGTGACGAACAGGGCGGCGCGCATGGTGGGCACAATAGCCCGGTGAAGAAGTTCTCAGTCATCGGCATAGGCGCGGGCGACCCTGACCACCTGACCCTCCAGGCGGTCAGGGCGATCGGCGCGGCGGACGCATTCCTCATCCTGGAGAAGGGGGAGGAGAAGTCGGATCTGACCGGTCTGCGCCGGGCGATGCTCGACGCGCACGCCCGTCCCGGCCACCGGCTGGTGGAGGGCCGCGACCCGGACCGGGACCGCACCCCGGCCGACTACACCCCGACCGTGGACGGCTGGCGCAGCGCGCGGGCCGGGATCTTCGAGCGGTTCATCGCCGAGGACCTCGCGGAGGGCGAGACGGGGGCGTTCCTGGTGTGGGGCGACCCCTCCCTGTACGACTCCACGCTCGCGATCCTCGAAGAGGTGCTGGAACGCGGGCGGGTGGCCTTCGAGCACGAGGTGGTGCCCGGCATCAGCAGCGTGTCCGCGCTGCTGGCCAGGCACCGGACCAATCTGAACCGGGTCGGGCGGCCGGTCCAGATCACCACCGGCCGGCGGCTCGCCGAGGGCTGGCCGCAGGACGTGGACGACGTGGTGGTGATGCTGGACGCGCGGCACGCCTTCACCGCCCACCTCGACCGGGACCTCTACATCTACTGGGGTGCCTACGTCGGCACGCCGGACGAGATCCTGGTCCAGGGCAGGCTGGCGGACGTCGCGGGCCGCATCGAGGAGCTGCGGACCGAGGCCCGGGCCCGCAAGGGCTGGATCATGGACACCTACCTGCTCAGGCGTCCCTGAGGTAGGCCGGCAGGGCGGCGGCGAGGCGCTCGTACTCCTCGGCCCGGTTGTAGATCTGCCCGCAGACCCGGATGCCGCCGCCGCCCTGCCGGGCCCAGATCAGCACGCGGATGCGGAGCTTCGCCGCGAGTTCCTCGCGCATGGCCGCGGCGGCTTCCTGGGTCTCGGCGGTGCCGGGCGGCAGCAGCAGGGAGCGCATGGCGACGCCCGGGGTGTACGGGAGCGGGGTCAGGCCGGGGATCTCGGCGAGCAGCTCCGCCCCGTAGGCGGCGAGGGCTTCGTTGTGGGACCGGACCGCGTCGGCGCCGAGCCGTTCGATGAGGTCGAGCCCCTCGGGGGCGGCCAGCCAGCCGGTGTAGTCGGCGGTGGCGCGGAACTCGACGGAGCGCGGGAAGCCTTGGTGGTCCTGCCAGGACGGGGAGAGGGCGCGGACCGCGGCCCGGTGGGCGGGGGACACGGTGAGGAGGGCGGTGCCGGAGGGCGCGTACCCCCACTTGTGGAGGTTCCCGAACCAGAAGTCGGCGCCGGCGGCGACCGGCTCGGCCAGCATGCCCGGGGTGTGGGCGCCGTCGACGACGGTGGTGACCCCGCGGGCGGAGAGTTCGGCGAGCAGCCGGGGCCCGGCGACGAGGCGGGCGGTGGGCGAGCTGACGTGGTCGAGCAGGGCCACCTTGGTGCGGGGCGTGAGCGCCGCCAGCACCGTCTCGCGCACGGCGTCCTCGTCGGGCAGGTGCGGGTCCAGGGCCACGGTGGTCACGCGGGCGCGGCGGGCGGCGGCCGCGGTGACGGTCCCGTAGCCGTGGTCGGTGACCAGCACCTCGTCGCCCTCGGCCAGGGGGATGGCCGCGAAGGCGAGGTTGGCGCCCTCGGTGGCGTTGGAGATGAACGCGAGGCCGTCCGGGTCGGTGCCCAGCCGGGCCGCGATCCGGGCGCGGGCTCCGGCCAGGCGTGCGGGGACCTGGTGGAAGAAGGCGTCGGGGTCGGCGTGTGCCTCCGCGCGCAGCGCCTCCTGCGCTTCCAGGACCGGTAGCGGGACGGCCCCGTAGGAGCCGTGGTTGAGGTGGGCGACGGCGGGGTCGAGCCGGAAGAGGCCGGGGCCGCCGGGGAAGGCGGGCGGGGCGGAAGGGGCGGACGGCGCGGTCACGGTTGCCTCCGGACGGGGGGGGTGGTCGGTCGGTCGCGGGCCCCGTGTGGGCCCGCGCCGTGAGCATGCGGTCTCGTTCCCGGGACGGAAAGGGCCGCCTGGACCAGATTGGCCTGCCTGGCCCCCGCCGGATCGGGTCGTGGCCCGCGCCGCGCCCGGTGCCGTCGGTCCCCCGCCGGGTCGGTTCGTGCCCCGCCCCGCGCCCGGTGCCGGTGCGGCGTGCTGCCGTCGGGGGTGCCGTCAGTCAGGTCCGCGTGCCGTCACGCCGGGCGGCCGCTGGTGGCCGCGTAGTACTGGAGGTCCTGCACCGGCACCCCGCGGACCACCGGGTACGGCAGCTCCACCCGCGCCGACGCCTTCCCGTCGCGCACCACCTGCGCCGAGCTGGTACCGGGCCGCAGCGGCAGCAGTTCTGCGTGGACTCCTGCGGGCGCCCCGTACTCCCGCGCGGCGGAGCCCACCCGGGTGCGGACACCGGCGGGCTCCGTCAGGAAGCTGAGCACCTCCACGGTGTCCCGGGCGGCGGCGCTGCCCCCGCGCAAGGACATCAGCAGCGACTGGTCGCCCGTCGGGTCGGCGTACGCGAACTGGGTGCGGGAGGTGAGGTACAGCGTGTCGCGGACGATGCGCGGCCAGGCGCCGGTCTTGAAGCGGGTCAGGTAGTACGAGCTGAGGTCGAGGTACGCGTACCCGTTGTGCAGGGACGGGGCGAACTGGCTGCCCTCGGAGTAGTCGTTCCAGGTGGTCAGCTGCACCCAGTCGGCGCCGTCCTCGATGGCGTGGGTCCAGGTGGCGCGCAGGGTGGCGGTGTTGCCGGCCTCGTCGTAGACGCCCTGGTTGGGGCGGGCGTCCTGGACGGACACGGGCTGCATCCAGATCTTGCCCCGGGCGTGCGCCCGCCGGACGTCGGCGGCCGCGCCCTCCTGGCCGGCGTAGCTGCGGCTGCCCCACTCGGAGAACCCGTGGCTGATGGGCGCGAAGGCCTCGCTGTGCGCGTCGGAGTCCAGGAAGAGGGGGACGAAGGCGGTGCCCAGGCCGTGCCGGGACCGCAGGAGGTCCAGGACCCGGCGCCACCAGTCGGCGCTCTTCTGCTCGGCCTTGAACGGGGAGACGACGAGCCGGCCGTCGTCGAGCCGGTGCGCGGCCGGATGGCTGCCGAGGGCGGCCAGGGCGTCGGCCATCACGGCCGGGTCGTCGGTGTCCAGGGAGGTCATGTCCGGCATCAGCATGATCTTGAAGCCGGGGTCGACGGCGTGGGCCGCCCGCATCAGGAGGTCGGCGCGCTCCCGGTTCTTCCCGGTGAGGGAGAGCAGGTCGAGGGTGAAGCCGTCGAGGCCCGCGGCGCGGGCGGTGCGCACCTCTTGCTGGAGGTTGGCGTACTCCCAGTCGCCGCCCCGGGGCGGGACGGGGAGCGGGCGGTCGCGGAGCAGGCCTCCGTACCGCCGGTGCTTGCCGTTCTCGCCGCCGGGGTCGAGGTAGTTGCGGGTGTAGTAGTCGGCGTCGGCGGGGGCGTTGTCGAGGGAGAGCGGGTACGGGGTGAAGTAGTGGGCGAACACCAGCTTGCGGCCGGCGTCGCCGGAGCGCAGCGCGGCCGGCGGGGGCAGGTCGAAGGGCAGGGTGCCGGTGGGGCGCGCCCCCTCGGGGCCGGCCTGGGCCGGGGGGCGCGCGGTGGGCGGGACCCCGCCCTGGCTCCGGCCGTCGTCTCCGGCCGGGCCCGCGGCGGAGGGGGCGCCGGGCGGGGTGCCCGGTGCGGCGGAGGGGGGCAGGCCGCGGGCGGGTGCGGCCCGGTCCTGGCCGGCGGCGGCCGTGAAGGGGTGCCAGGCGAGGCCGGCGGCGGCGCAGGCGCCGGCGAGGAGGAAGGCGCAGAGCAGCAGGGCGAACGGGCGGCCGCGTAACCGGGCGGGGCGCCGGTGCGACGGGGGCCTGTGCGGCCGGTCCTCTGTCATCTCGACCCCTCCCGGGAGCGTGCCCCGCGACCGGGGTCGTTCAGCAGTAGAGCGGATGAGCGCCCTGCGGACAACCGTTCGCGGCGACCGGGGGGCACGGGTGCGCACACCGGGCTGCTCACCGCCGTCCGGCGGGGCCGGGTGCTGACGGTGACGGGCCGCTTCCCCGCACCGCGGAGCCTGCTGGTGCGGGAGGTCGCCCGGCGGCTCTCGTCCCACTTCTGCGACGGGGCCGTGGTGGTCACCGTCGGCCCGGACGGCGGGGTGCGCGGCCTCGTGGCCGCGCTGGGCCGCGTACCGGGCGCGCGCTTCCTGCCGTACGGGGCGGCCGACGCGGCCTCCTGGCTGGCGGAACGGGACATACTCCTGGTCCTGGACGGCAGCGACCGGCTCGGCCCGCAGGCGCTGGCCTGGCTTCGGACGCTGCTCGCGGCGGCTCCCGGCCTGCGCGCCCTGGCGGCCGGGCGGCACCCGCTCGCCGTGGGCCAGGGCCGCGTGCACCGGCTCTGACGGCTGCCGCCGCCCCGGCGCGGACACGGCTCCGCCCCGGCCGGGCACGGAGCCGGCCGGGGCGGAACGCGCACTGCCTACTGCCTGTCAGCGCGTACTGCTCGCAGCGGGGGTCAGCCCAGCAGCGCGAGCGCCTTGTTCAGGCTCTCGGAGGGGCGCATGACCGCGGCGGCCTTGGCCGGGTCGGGCTGGTAGTAACCGCCGATTTCGGCCGGAGAGCCCTGGACGGCGACGAGCTCGCCGACGATGGTCTGCTCCTGCTCGGCAAGCGTCTTGGCGAGCGGCTCGAAGGCCGCGGCCAGCTTCGGGTCGGCGATCTGACGCGACAGCTCCTGCGCCCAGTACAGGGCCAGGTAGAAGTGGCTGCCGCGGTTGTCGATGCCGCCGAGACGACGGGTCGGCGACTTGTCCTCGTTGAGGAAGGTGCCGGTGGCGCGGTCCAGGGTGTCCGCGAGGACCTGGGCGCGGGCGTTGCCCGTGGTGGTGGCCAGGTGCTCGAAGGAGGCGGCCAGCGCGAAGAACTCGCCCAGCGAGTCCCAGCGCAGGTAGTTCTCCTTGACCAGCTGCTGGACGTGCTTCGGGGCGGAGCCGCCGGCGCCCGTCTCGAAGAGGCCGCCGCCCGCCATCAGCGGGACGACCGACAGCATCTTGGCGCTGGTGCCCAGCTCCAGGATCGGGAAGAGGTCGGTCAGGTAGTCGCGCAGCACGTTGCCGGTCACCGAGATGGTGTCCTCGCCGCGGCGGATGCGCTCCAGGGAGAACTTCGTCGCCTCGACCGGGGAGAGGATCTCGATGGTCAGGCCCTCGGTGTCGTGCTCCGCGAGGTACGTCTTGACCTTGGCGATCAGCTGCGCGTCGTGGGCGCGGGTCTCGTCCAGCCAGAAGACGGCCGGGGCGCCGGTGGCGCGGGCGCGGGTGACGGCGAGCTTGACCCAGTCCTGGATCGGCAGGTCCTTGGTCTGGCAGGCGCGGAAGATGTCGCCGGCGGCGACCTCCTGCTCCAGGACCGTGTTGCCCGCGGCGTCGACGACGCGGACGGTGCCCGCGGCGGCGATCTCGAAGGTCTTGTCGTGGCTGCCGTACTCCTCGGCCTTCTGGGCCATCAGGCCGACGTTCGGCACCGAGCCCATGGTGGACGGGTCGAAGGCGCCGTGGGCGCGGCAGTCGTCGAGGACGGCCTGGTAGACGCCCGCGTAGCTGCTGTCCGGGAGGACGGCGAGGGTGTCGGCCTCGGCGCCGTCCGGGCCCCACATGTGGCCGGAGGTGCGGATCATGGCCGGCATCGAGGCGTCGACGATGACGTCGGACGGCACGTGCAGGTTGGTGATGCCCTTGTCGGAGTCGACCATCGCGAGGGCGGGGCCCTCGGCGAGCTCGGCATCGAAGGAGGCCTTGATGGCCTCGCCCTCGGCGAGCGCGCCCAGGCCGTTCAGGATGGTGCCGAGGCCGTCGTTCGGGGACAGGCCGGCGGCGGCCAGGGTCTCGCCGTAGCGGGCGAAGGTCTTCGGGAAGAAGGCGCGGACCACGTGGCCGAAGACGATCGGGTCGGAGACCTTCATCATCGTGGCCTTGAGGTGCACGGAGAACAGCACGCCCTCGGACTTGGCACGCTCGATCTGGGCGTTGAGGAAGGTGCGCAGGGCGTCGACGTGCATGACGGACGCGTCCACGACCTCCCCGGCCAGGACCGGTACGGACTCGCGCAGGACGGTGGTGGTGCCGTCGGCGGCGACGTGCTCGATGCGCAGCGTGCCGTCCTCGGCGATCACGGTGGACTTCTCCGTGGAGCGGAAGTCGTTCTCGCCCATGGTGGCGACGTTCGTCTTCGACTCGGGGGTCCAGGCGCCCATGCGGTGCGGGTGGGCCTTGGCGTAGTTCTTCACCGAGGCGGGGGCGCGGCGGTCGGAGTTGCCCTCGCGCAGGACCGGGTTGACGGCGCTGCCCTTGACCTTGTCGTAGCGGGCGCGGATCTCGCGCTCCTCGTCCGACTTCGGGTCGTCCGGGTAGTCCGGAAGGGCGTAGCCCTGGCCCTGGAGCTCGGCGATCGCGGCCTTCAGCTGCGGGATCGAAGCCGAGATGTTGGGCAGCTTGATGATGTTGGCTTCGGGGGTCTTCGCCAGCTCGCCGAGCTCGGCGAGGGCGTCGGCGATCCGCTGGCTCTCCTCGAGGTACTCGGGGAAGAGGGCGATGATCCGACCGGCCAGGGAGATGTCACGGGTCTCGACATTCACACCGGCCGTCGACGCGTAGGCCTGGATCACAGGCAGGAAGGAATACGTCGCGAGGGCCGGGGCCTCGTCAGTGTGCGTGTAGATGATGGTCGAGTCAGTCACCGGATGCTCCGCTCCACAGTCTGCGTCTCTCGTCTGCAACATTGCTCGACATCAAGATATCTCGTGATCCGGCCGGTCTGGACAGCCCCCTGCCGCAAGACGGGGGAGACGCACGTCACGCGGTGACGCGAAAGGCGCCGCCGCCGACCGCTGGGGTCGGCGGCGGCGCCGCGGTGCGCGCCTTTCAGGCGGTGAGCTGCTTGGGGCTGGCGCCGTACTCGTTCGGTCCGGCATCGCCCTCGATGGCCATGAGGACGACGATCCCGATCCAGCCGACGAAGGGGATGAGACCGATCAGGTACCACCAGCCGGACCTGCCGGTGTCGTGCAGGCGGCGGACGGTGAGGCCCAGGGTGGGGAGGAAGACGGCGAGGTTGTAGATGTAGAAGACGACCGGGTAGCTGCCGAGCGCGAAGTCGAGCGCGATCAGCGCGACCATGATCGGGATGCTGCACAGGACGAACATCCAGTACTCCCGGCGGCGCGCGCGGCCGGAGAAGTCCGCGTAGCGCTTGATGACGTCGACGTAGTAGTGCACGAGTCCCCCTAAGGACGGCATCGACGGCCCGGCCTGAAAGCGGCCGGGCACCGGTTATGCCCTCCGGCCATCGCGTTCAAGCCACTGGAGGGTGCTCCGATGTCGCCAACTCCCTTGGTTTCAGAGCCGTTTGGGAATTCCTGGGGCGGGTGCGCCGGCCGGGGCGGGAGAGGGCGGGAGTCCGCGGGGCATGACGGAAGCCTTACGGGCGCGCGCAGCCGGCCCCGCTGCGGCGCGCGGCTGCGTAGCGTCCGGCGCATGCGCGTACTCGTCACCGGCGGGGCCGGGTTCATCGGCTCCCACATCGTCACCGCCCTGCGCCGGCACGGCCACGACCCGGTCGTCCTCGACGCCCTGCTCCCCGCCGCCCACCCGGCCCCGCCGCCCCGGCTCGCCGGGGACGGGTCGGTCCGCGGGGACGTACGGGACGCCGACACCGTGCGGGCGGCCCTGCACGGGGTGGACGCCGTCTGCCACCAGGCCGCGATGGTGGGACTCGGCAGGGACTTCGCGGACGCGCCGCAGTACGTCGGCGTGAACGACCTGGGGACGGCGGTGCTGCTCGCCGGGATGGCCGAGGCGGGGGTGCGCGGGCTCGTCATGGCCGGGTCGATGGTGGTGTACGGGGAGGGCCGGTACGAGTGCCCCCGCCACGGCGTGGTCCGCCCCGGGCCCCGCCCGGCGGCCGACCTCGCGGCGGGCCGCTTCGAACCGCGCTGCCCCTCCTGCGGGGCGGAACTCGCCCCGGGCCTGGTCGGCGAGGAGGCCCCCGCCGACCCCCGGAACGTGTACGCCGCGACGAAGCTGGCCCAGGAGCACCTGGCGGCCGCCTGGGCCCGCGCGGTGGAGGGCCGGGCGGTGTCGCTGCGCTACCACAACGTGTACGGGCCGGGCATGCCGCGCGACACCCCGTACGCGGGGGTGGCCTCCTTCTTCCGCTCGGCGCTGGCGCGGGGCGAGGCGCCGCGGGTCTTCGAGGACGGGGGCCAGCGGCGGGACTTCGTCCACGTGCGGGACGTGGCGGAGGCCAACGTGGTGGCCCTGGAGGCGCTGGACGCGCGCCCGGCCGGGGCCTTCACGCCGTACAACACGGGCAGCGGCGACCCCCACACGATCGGGGAGATGGCCGCGGCCCTCGCCGCGGCCCACGGCGGCCCGGAACCGGTGGTCACGGGGGAGTTCCGGCTGGGCGACGTCCGCCACATCACGGCGGACTCGCGGCGGCTGCGGGAGGAACTCGGCTGGCGGCCGCGTACGGACTTCGCGGCGGGCATGACGGAGTTCGCCGCGTCCCCCCTGCGCCCGTCCTGACACCGGGGTCCGGGGGGGGCGGGTCCCGGGGGGCGGCGGGTCAGGTGGGGAGGGGGAGGGTGAGCTCGAAGCGGCAGCCGCCCGGCACGTTCCGCACGGCGGTGCGGCCCGCATGCGCCTCCACGATCCCCCGCACGATCGCCAGCCCCAGCCCCGCCCCTGCCGGCGGCGTCCGCGCGGCCGCGCCCCGCCACCCGGTGTCGAACACCCTCGGCAGGTCCTCCGCCGGAATGCCCCCGCAGCCGTCCGTCACCGACAGCACCACCACCCCGGCCCGCTGCTCGGCGGCGGCCGCGACGGCGACGGTCCCGTCGGCCGGGGTGTGCCGGATCGCGTTGACGAGCAGGTTCGCCAGGACCCGGGTCATCTCCTTGCCGTCGACCTCCACCGGGACCCGTTCCACCCCCTCCCCCACCAGCCGCACGCCGTGCTCCCGCGCGAGCGGGTCGACCCCGGACAGGGCGTCCCCGACCAGGTCGTACAGCGACATCCGGCTCCGGCTGAGCGCCAGCGCCCCGGCGTGGATGCGCGACAGCTCGAACAGGTCGCCGACCATCGCGTCGAGCCGTTCCACCTCGGTCCGGATCTGCCGGTGGTAGCGGGCCGGGTCGGCCGCCACGCCGTCCTCCAGGGCCTCCGACATCGCCCGCAGCCCGGCGAGCGGGGTCCGCAGGTCGTGGGAGATCCAGGCGACCAGCTCCCGCCGGGAGGACTCCAGGGCGCGCTCCCGCTCCCGGGAGGCGGCCAGTTTGGCGCTGGTCGCCGCCAGTTCCCGGGACAGCGCGTCCAGTTCGGCGGTGGTCTGCCCGGGCGGCGCCGCGAAGCTGCCGCCGTCGCCGAAGTCCCTCGCCGCGCGGGAGAGTTCGCGGCTGCGCGCCACCACCCACCGGCCCAGCAGCAGCGCGGTGGCCAGGGCGACCACCGCCGCCATCGCCACCACCAGGGTGACCACCCCGAGGTCGTGCGGGGACAGGAACATCGCCTGGGCGACGGCGAGCGTCCCGGCCAGCATGGCCGTGACGGTGACGGCGGCGATCACCGTGAGGGAGACCGCCACCGACCGGTGCCGGACCAGCCGCAGCACCAGGGCCCCGAGCAGCCCCGCGCACGCGGCGCCGCCCAGCGCGAAGAGGGCGATCAGGGCGATGTCCTTCACGCCGCCCCCTCCCCCGCCGGGTCGAAGCGGTAGCCCACGCCCCACACCGTCCGGATCAGCCTCGGCCGGCCGGGGTCCTCCTCGACCTTGGCACGCAGCCTGCGTACGTGCACCGTCACCGTCGACAGGTCCCCGAAGTCCCAGCCCCACACCTCCCGCATCAGCTCCTCCCGCCCGTGGGCGCGTCCCGGATGCCGCAGGAAGTGCGCGAGGAGGTCGAACTCCCGCAGTGTCAGGGCAAGTTCGCGGCCGTCTCGGGTGGCGCGGTGGGTCGCGGGATCGAGCGAGAGCCCGGCACCGGTGAGCCGCCCGGGCACGGGGACCCGGTCCGCGGCCCGGCTGCGCCGCAGCACGGACGTGACCCGCAGGACCAGCTCGCGCGGACTGAACGGCTTGGTGACGTAGTCGTCCGCCCCCACCTCCAGGCCCGTGATCCGGTCGTCCTCGTCGCCCCGCGCCGTCAGCATGATCACCGGTACGGGTCCGGCCGCGCGCAGCCGCCGGCACACCTCCAGCCCGTCCAGCCCCGGCAGCATCAGGTCGAGCACGACCAGGTCCGGCCGTACCCGCCCGGCCGCGGCGAGGGCGGCGGGCCCGTCGGCCGCCTCCTCCACGGCGAAACCGGCGCGCCGCAGGTAGCCGGCGACGACCTCGGAGACGGTCGGGTCGTCGTCGACGACGAGGACCCGCGCGGGCGGTGCTTCCCTGCTGCTGCTCATGCCGCCCAGCCTCCCATCCGCGGGCGGCCGCCGGGACCGCGCACCGGGGCCGGCCGGGGCGACGTCCGCGTTTCGTAAGGAGTGCCGGCCCCTTTTCCCGGCCCGCGGTTCCTACCGTGAACCCGTGACCGTGAGCGTCGATGTCGTCCTGCCCTGTCTGAACGAGGCCGAGGCCCTGCCCTGGGTGCTCGCCCGCATCCCGAGCGGCTGGCGGGCCCTGGTCGTGGACAACGGGTCCACCGACGGGTCCGCCGCGATCGCCCGCGGGCTGGGCGCCACCGTGGTACGGGAGTCCCGGCGCGGCTTCGGCGCCGCCTGCCACGCCGGGCTGCTCGCCTCCGACGCGGAGGTCGTCTGCTTCTGCGACTGTGACGCCTCGCTCGACCCGGGGCTGCTGACCGGCTTCGCGGCCGCGGTGGCCGCCGGTGAGGCCGATCTCGTCCTGGGCCGGCGCCGGCCCCGCGGCCGGGGTGCCTGGCCCGCGCACGCCCGGGCCGGGAACCTGGCACTGGCCCGGATGCTGCGCCGCCGCACCGGACTGCGGCTGCGCGACCTGGGCCCGCTGCGGGCGGCCCGGCGCGCCGATCTGCTGGCCCTCGGCCTGAGCGACCGCCGCTCCGGATACCCGCTGGAGATGGTGGTGCGGGCCGCCGACGCGGGATGGCGGGTCCGGGAGGTCGACGTGCCGTACCTGCCGCGGGCCGGGAAGTCGAAGGTGACCGGCACCTGGCGGGGCACGTGGCAGGCCGTGCGCGACATGCGCCGGGTCCTCGCGGAGCCGGCGGCCGCGCCCCGCACCCCCGCCGGGGGTGACCGATGACCACCCTGCTCGTGATCGCCAAGGAGCCGGTGCCGGGCCGGGTCAAGACCCGCCTCACCCCGCCGTTCACCCCCGCCGCGGCGGCCGCGCTCGCCGAGGCCGCCCTCGCCGACACGCTCGCCGCGGTCGCCGCGGCCCCCGCCGCGCGGCGGGTCCTCGTCCTGGAGGGGCGGCCCGGGCCGTGGCTGCCGCCGGGCTTCGAGGTGCTCCCGCAGGCGGCCGGGAGCCTGGACGAACGGCTCGCGGCAGCCTTCGGGGCGTGCACCGGGCCGGCGCTGCTGATCGGCATGGACACCCCGCAGCTGACGCCGGAGCTGCTGACCGTCGGCTGGGAGGCGTACGACGCCTGGTTCGGGCCCGCCGTCGACGGCGGCTTCTGGGCGCTGGGCCTCGCGGAGCCGGACCCGGCCCTGTTGCGCGGGGTCCCGATGTCGGTGCCCGAGACGGGGGCCGTGCAGTACGAGCGGCTGCGCGCGGCCGGGCTGCGGATCGGGCGGCTGCCGCGGCTGCGGGACGTGGACACCGCCGAGGACGCCCGCCTGGTGGCGTCCCGCGCCCCCGGGAGCGCCTTCGCGGCGCGGCTGGCGCAGCTGGCTCCGGCGGTACGCGGATGAGCGCCGCGGCGGCCTGGACGGCCGACCCGTACACCCTGGCCCTGCGCAGCGGCCGGGGGCCGCTGTTCCTGCGGCGCGGGGACGGCTGGCTGCTGCCGCTGGAAGTGGAGCGCTGGTGCGAGGCGCCCGACGGCGCCGACCTCACGGTGCTGCGCCGCTGCCGGGGCGCGGTCCTCGACATCGGCTGCGGCCCCGGCCGGCTGGTGTCGGCGCTGGCGGCCCGGGGGCACCGGGCGCTCGGCATCGACGTCAGCCCGGAGGCGGTGGCCCGTACGGCCCGCGGGGGCGGCACGGCGCTGCGGCGGTCGGTCTTCGAGCCCCTTCCGGGTGAGGGGCGTTGGGACACCGCGCTGCTGATCGACGGGAACATCGGCATCGGCGGCGACCCGGCGGCCCTGCTCGCGCGCATGTCGGGGGTGGTGGCGGCCGCCGGGAGGCTGATCGTGGAGTGCGCGGCCGTGGACGCGGAGCTGGACGAGCGGTGCGAGGTCCGCGTGTCCGACGGCGGGGCGGGGCTGGGGGCGCCGTTCCCCTGGGCCCGCGTGGGCGCTGCCGCGCTGGCCGCCCACGCGGGCGCCTCCGGCTGGGCCGCGAGCGGCCAGTGGTCGGCGTCGGACCGGGTCTTCGCGGAACTCCGCCGGACGTGACACCGGTCCCACCACCCGCCGCGGCCGCGCCCCGGAGGGAACCAGGCGCGGGGCGACGCACTGAGCGGCCGCGCGGCGGTGCCGCGCGGCCCGCTCGGTCAGGAGCGCGGCTTCACCAGCGCCACGGCCTCGATCTCCACCAGCTGGTCGGGGAACGCCAGGTCCGTCACGCCGAGGATGGTGTCGGTCGTGCGGTGGTTGCCGACGTACTCCTTGTGCAGCTTCGCGGCGGTGTCGAAGTTCTTGCGCAGGTCCTTGGTGTAGATCTTCATGCTGACGATCTGACTGCGCGGGATCCGGTAGTGCGCGAGCACCTTGTCCATGTTCTCGAACGAGGTGCGCACCTGCTTCTCGAAGTCGCCGACGCCCACCAGGTTCCCGGCCGCGTCGTGCGACAGCTGCCCCGAGATGTAGACCGTGTCTCCGGCTCTGATGGCCTGGGAGTACCCGTAGGACTCCTCCCAGGACACGCCGAACCCGAAGTGGTCCCAGCCGCGGCGCGCCTGCTCCTGCGCGCTGGCTCCCTGCGGTCCCACGACGGCGATCATCGCGGCCACGACCGCGGCCACCACACCGGCGGTACCGAACCTGCGCCCTGACTTGGTCATTCCCTTTGTCCTTTCGTCCCAGTGGAGCCTGCAGCCCCGACGCTGTCACTCCACGAGCGAGGACTCCTCGAACGGGCATCGAGCGGCCGTGGAATCACCGGGCGGCGGGGGCGTCCGCGCCGCGCGGCGGAGGGGCCTGCCGGCGGCGCAGCAGCCGGGTCGCGCCCGCGGCGAGCGCCACCCCCGCCAGGACCAGCAGCAGGTTGCGCCCGTACGGCAGCGGCAGCGCCGAAGGGTTCACCGGCGCGCCCGGCCGCAGCAGCGCCGGCAGGGTGACCAGCACCAGCGCGCCCCCGGTGACCAGTGCCCCGCGTACGACGCCCCGGCCGGGACCCGCCGCGACGAGCAGCCCGGCCCCCAGCACGAGCGGCGCGATGACCCCGTCGTGCAGGACGAGCGCGCCGCCGAGCCAGACGAGCACGCCGAGGGGGTCGGGCAGGCCCGCCACCAACCGCCCCCCGATCCCGATCAGCAGCAGGCCGAGCGCCCCCAGCGCGTACCGGTAGACCGTCACAGCACCTCCAGCAGCGTGACCCACTTGGTCTGGAGCACCCCGGGCCGGTTCGGTGCGATGATCCGCGCCGGATAGCCGTGGTCCAGGGACAGCTCCTGCCCGCCGAGTTCCAGAGCGAGCAGGGTGAGGGGGTCCTCGGCGTGGTCGCGGCCCATCTCCGTCACCCGGTACGCGCCGCCGGTCTCCAGCGAGGTGACGCGCAGGCCGGCGCCCGGCGGGGCCCCGGCCCGCGCGAGCAGGTCGCGGACGCGCACCCCGCTCCAGCGGGCCTCCTTGCTCCACCCCTCCACGCAGGCGATCGGCAGCCGCGCCCCGGCCCGCGGCAGGGCGCGCAGCTGCGGGAGGGTGAGGCTGTACGGGAGCGGGCCGCGGACCTCCAGCCGCCAGTCCCGCAGCCGTTCGGGGCCGACTCCCGCGGCCGCGGCCGTACGGTTCACCGGCAGGCCCTGCGGCCCGTGCCCGGGGTGGCGCGGCCCGAGCAGGTCCAGCGCGGCCAGCGGGGTGAAGGCCTGTCCGACGGTGGTCGCGGTGACGGCCCCGACGGCCGCGCCGGCTCCGAGGAGCAGCGAACGGCGGTCCGGGCCGTCCTCGGGGGCGAGCTGCCGGGTGCCGGGCGAGCTGCGGCTCCAGTGCGCCCTGATCTCGGGGGCTTTGACGGCGACGTGCAGCAGGAGCGAGCCGGCCAGGATCCAGGCGAGGGCGAAGTGGGTCTGGATGAAGCCGAACGGCCACGGGTACCACTGGACGATGTTGAGGAGGCCGGTGAAGACCTCCATGACGGCGGTGGCCACCAGCCCGGCCACCGACAGCCGCTCCAGCGCGTGCCGTACGCCGCGCAGCGGCGGCCAGAGGAAGAGCCTGGGGTACACCGCCCACAGCTTGACCAGGAGCAGCACGATCGCGGCGAGCCCGGTCGCGACGTGCAGGCCCTGAGTGAGGCGGTAGCCCCATACGGGCCGGCTGGGCAGCGCGTCGGCGGCCCAGGGGGGCGGGTGCTGGAGGTAGTGGCTGATCAGCCCGGTGAGGAAGCAGACGGCGACCGCCGCACCCAGCCAGCGCCCGACGGCGGTGGCGGTTCGGGCGTCGTGCAGCCGCCCGGCGAACACGGGCGGCCGGACGGCCGCGAGCACCGGGACCGGCACGCGGAGCCGGGAGCGCGGGGAGCGCCGCGGGGCGGGGGGCACGGGACGGGGGGAGGCCGGGGGCCCGGGGTCCGGCGGCGGGTCGGAAGTCATGTCCCCCATCACACCGCCGTACCGCGTCGCGCGGGCCGTCCGACACCTTACGGAACGCGGACGCCGGGCCGGGTCACGCCCCCGGCGGCACCCCGCGCTGCCAGGCTGCCCGCATGAACGCCCGGATCCCGGTCACCGTGACCCTGCTGCTGCTCGCCGCGCTGGCCGCCGTGCTCGTCACCGCCGTCCGCTACGACGGCTACGCCGCCGACCCCGGCGGGCTGCTCCTGCGGTACGCCGCCGCCTGGGCGCTGTTCGGTGCGGCCGCCTGGTCGCTGCGCCGGGTGCCCGGCCGGTACGTGGTCCCGCTGGTGGCGGCGGGGGCGCTGCTGGTGGCCGCGGCCGGCCTGGCGGGGCCGCCGCTGACCAGTACGGACTCCTTCCGCTACGCCTGGGACGGCCGGGTGCAGGCCGCCGGGGTCTCGCCGTACGACCACGCCCCCGCGGATCCCGCGCTGCGGGACCTGCGCGACGACTGGCTGTTCCCGCGCGGCGCGGCGGCCTGCGCCGGCCCGGACCGTGTCGCGGTGGAGCCCGGGGTGTGCACCCGGATCAACCGGCCGGCCGTGCACACCCTCTACCCGCCCGTCGCCGAGGGGTACTTCGCCCTCGTGCACGCCCTCTCGCCGGCGGGGGTGCGCCACAAGGCCCTGCAGGCCGGCGGGGCCCTGCTGTCGCTCGGGGTCACCGCGGCGCTGCTGGTGGTGCTGCGCCGCCGGCGCGCGCTGCCGCGTACGGCGGCGTACTGGGCGTGGTGCCCGGCGGTGGCGGTGGAGGCGGTGAACAACGCGCACGCGGACGTGCTCGCCGTGCTGCTGTCGGTGGCGGCGCTGGGGGTGGTGGTGCGCCGGCGGGCGCTGGGCGGGGCGCTGTTCGGGCTGGCCGTCGCGGCGAAGCTGCTGCCCGCGGTCCTGCTGCCGGGCGCGCTGGCCGGCGTACGGCGCGGGCGGGACGCGGCGGCGCTGCTGGTGCCGGTGGCGGCGGTGGTGGGGCTGGTGTACCTGCCGTACGTACTGGCGTCGCGGTCCTCGGTCTTCGGCTATCTGGGGGGTTACGCCGAGGAGGAGGGGTACGGGGATCCGGGCGCGGGCGGCCGCTACGCGCTGCTGCGGCTGGTGCTGCCGGATTCCTGGGCGGTGCCGGCGGTGGTGCTCGGGATGCTCGCGGTGGTGGCGTACGTGTGGCGGCGCGGCGATCCCGGACGGCCGTGGAGCGGCGCCCTGCTGGTGACGGGCGCGGCCTTCCTGCTGATGACGCCGGGGTATTCCTGGTACGCGCTGCTGCTGGTGGCGCTGGTCGCGCTGGACGGGCGCGGCGAGTGGCTGGGGGTGGCGCCGGCGGGGGCCGCGGTGTACGTCGGCGGGGGGCTCGCGGGCGGGGCGGTGGGGGAGCTCGCGTACGGGCTGGCGGGCGCGGCGGTGCTCGCCGGGTGGGCGGTGCGCCGCCGCGCCCGGGGGGTTCCTCAGCCGATGCGGTAGGGGTCGCCGTAGACCTTCCAGTCGAGCGGGGTGTCCAGGTTCAGGTTGCCCTTCTTCAGGAAGACCCGTTGGGCGGTGTCGACGCGTGACGTGTCGCTGTGCGCCTCTTCCTGCTTCATGGCCCAGACCCGGGCGTCGAGGAAGGCGTTCAGCCAGGCGGTCTCGTTGCCGCCCTGGGCCGGGGGCTTGGCCTTGGCCAGGGCCCGCTTGCGGATGTTGCGGAAGCTGGTGGGATCGCCGCCGTCGCCGTGCATGACGATGGCGTCGTAGTAGATGAACTGGCCGAGGGTGCCGGTCCCGTCGGCCTTGCCCTGCCTGACGGCGGGATCGAAGTAGACGCGGTCGCGCTCGTGGTCCTGGGCCTTCTTGAACGCGGAGTCCTGCGCCGCCTTCGCCCAGTCCCGGGTGAAGTCCGGGTCGAGTCCGGCGTGCGAGTCGGTGCCGTTGACCTTGCGCAGGGCGGGGAGGTACGGGGCGAGCACGTTGCCGGGCGCGGTCCGGGTGTAGTGCTCGACGAGGTCGAGCATGTCGCCGGTGCCGGAGCAGAAGCCGATGATGCCGGCGGTGTAGCCGCGGCCGTCGCCTATGTCCTCGATGTACTTGTACTGCGCCTTCCAGTCGAGGGAGGAGTTCTCGGCGCTGGAGACGATCCGCATGGCGATGTCCTTCTTCGCCGGGTCGTCGAGTCCGGTGGCGGCGGCCGCGGCGGCCGCCGTCGCGGGAGTGGTGGGGGCGGCCGCCGGCGCGGCGGTGGCGTGCGCCGCGACCGGGACGGCGAGGAGGGCGGCGCCGAGCAGGGCTGCGGCCGTCATCGTCTTTCGGTGGGGGGTGAACACAGTGCCTCCGTACGGTGGTTGAGTTTCCCTGTCCGTTAGGAAACTTTCCTACCAGACATCGGAGGCAGGGAACACCCCACGGCCGGACACGACCGGAAGCCGCCGGTCCGCGCGCTCGGGTCCCGGGGACGCGCCACCGGGCGGGCCGTCAGAGCCAGCCGGCCCGCCGGAAGCCCCGGTGCAGGACGAGGCAGGCGACCGCCATCACCGCGAGCACCAGCGGGTACCCGTACGTCCAGTGGAGTTCGGGCATGTGCTCGAAGTTCATGCCGTAGACCCCGCACACCATGGTCGGCACGGCCACTATGGCCGCCCAGGCCGTGATCTTGCGCATGTCCTCGTTCTGGGCGACCGTCACCTGCGCGAGGTGGGCCTGGAGGATGGAGTCGAGGAGGCCGTCGTAGGCGCCGATCTGCTCGGTGGCCCGGGTCAGGTGGTCGGCGACGTCGCGGAAGTAGGCGCGGACCTCCGGCGGGATCACCGGTATCGGCTGCGTGGCGAGGTGCTGGAGCGGCCGGCCGAGTGGAGCCACCGCCCGCCTCAGTTCGAGGAGTTCGCGCTTGAGCTGGTAGATCCGGCCCGCGTCGCCGCGGCTGCCGTGCTCGCTGAACACGGCCGTCTCCACGGCGTCCATGTCGCTCTGCACGGCGTCCGTGACCGCCACGTAGTCGTCGACGACGTGGTCCGCCATGGCGTGCAGGACGGCCGCCGGGCCCTTGGCCAGCTGCTCGGGCTCGGACTCCAGGGCCTCGCGGACGGGACCGAGGGTGCCCTGGCCGCCGTGCCGGATGGTGATGACGAAGTCCTCGCCGATGAAGGCCATCAGCTCGCCGGTCTCCACCACCTCGCTCGTCGCGGTCAGCTCCTCGTGCTCGACGTAGCGGACGGTCTTGAAGACGGCGAAGAGGGTTTCGTCGTACCGCTCGACCTTGGGCCGCTGATGGGCGTTGACGGCGTCGTCGACGGCGAGGGGGTGCAGGCCGAAGAGTTCGGCGAGCCCGGCGATCTCCTCCTGCGAGGGTTCGTGCAGGCCGATCCAGACGAAGCCCGCGCCCGTCTTGCGGACCCGGCGCAGGGCCTCCTCCACCTCGCCGCAACCGTCCTGGCGGACCCCGTCGACGTAGACCACGCAGTTGACGACGGCGCTGCCGAGCGGGGAACGGGCGGGGTGGCTGAGGTCGACGGCCCGCCGGTAGCCGCGGCGCACGGCGCGGCGCAGGTTGCTGAACATGGACACGGACGTACTCCCCTTCGGCGGATCAGCGGCCAGTCTGCCACCGCCCGCCGACGGCTCCGCCACGCCCTCCTGCTCCCGGCGCCGGCCGGGGTCAGCCCCGGTCGACCAGGACGCTGGTGGACTTCACCCGCGCGGTGGCCCGCGCGCCCACCTCCAGGCCCAGCTCCTCGACCGCCTCGCGCGTGAGCAGGGACACGATGCGGTGCGGGCCGGCCTGGATCTCGACCTGGGCGTCGACGGTGCCGAGTCTCACACCGGTGACGATGCCGGGGAAGGCGTTGCGGGCCGAGGTGTACGGGGCTTCCTCCCCCTCTCCGCTACCCTCCTGCGCGGCCTCTACGCAGAACGCCGCCAGGTCCGGCCCGTCGACCGTGCGCCGCGATCCCTCGCGGCGGGTGGGGAAGCGGCCGGCGTCGGCCCACCGCCGGGCCGTGTCCACGCTCACGCCGAGCAGCCGGGCCGCCTGACCGATGCTGTAGGACTCCATGCCCGCAGCGTAGGGCGGCCGGCGGCGCGGGGCTAACACGGCGGGGACGAGCCCTTCTGCCGGGTGAGATCGCGGTTGTACAGCCACCCGGTGGTGTTGGTCCCCTCCACGCGCACGAACGTCCACTGGTTGCCGTAGGAGTTGACGATGTAGCAGTGGTACCAGAGCTTCGTGCCGTTCTTGACCAGCGCGCCCTGGGCGCACTGCTGGTACGGGGCGGCCAGCAGGTGGTGGTCGCCGGATATGTAGCCGTAGGTGCCCGGCTTCGGATCCTTGTGGGTCCAGCCGGCGCAGCCCGTCGGTACGGGGCTCGGCTTCCCCGGCGCGGGCGTGGGCCCCGTCCCGGAGGGCGAGGGGGTGCCGGTCTTCTTCGAGGCGGTGGCGGAGGGCTTCGCCGAGGGCCCGGAGACCGAGGGCGAGGGGCCCGGAGTGGGCGGGCCGGGCTGTCCGCCGGCCACGGGTGAGCCGCCCGCGGGCGCCGGTGTGGGGGCTACCGTCGGGGCCGTGCCGTCCCCGCCCGAGGTGAGGGCGTAGGTGACGCCGCCGGCGGCGAGTACGGCGACCACCGCGACGGCCATCGCGGCCCGGCCGCGGCGCCGCGCCGGGTCCGCGGCCCGCGTGACCGGGAGCGGCTGTCCGGGCGGGGGCCCCTGCGGCGGGAATCCGCCGGGCTGCGGGCCGGGGGTGTACGGCTGGGGCGGAAACGTTCCGGCACCGAGCGGGGGCGGAGGCCCGAAGCCCGGAACCGGGGCGGTCGCCGGGCCGGACGGCGTGCCCGCGGCCGGCGGAACGGCGGCGGCCGCCGCGGGACCCCGCGGATCCGGGCCCGGTCCCGCGGCGGGAGCGGGACCCGGGGCGGGCGCCGAGGCGGGTGCCGGAGCCCAGGCGGGAGCCGGAGCGGGGTGCGCCCCGCCGCCCTCCGCCACCCGCCGCAGCATCGCGCGGGCCTGGTCGGCGGTGGGCCGGTGCTCCGGCTCCTTCGCCATCAGCGCCCGCAGCACCGGGGCGAGCGGCCCCGCGCGCCGGGGCTCGGGCAGCGGATCACCGATGATCGCGGCCAGCGTGGACCACACCGAGGTGCGGCGGAACGGCGAGACGCCCTCCACCGCCGCGTACAGGGTCATCCCGAGCGACCAGATGTCCGACGCCGGACCGGGTTCCTTGCCCTGCGCGCGCTCCGGCGGCAGGTAGTCGAGCGAGCCGACCAGTTCACCGCTGCGGGTCAGCTTCGCCATGGCCTCGTCACCGGAGGCGTCCATGGTGGCGATGCCGAAGTCGGTGAGCACGACCCGGCCTCCGCGCTCCAGCAGCACGTTGCCCGGCTTCACGTCGCGGTGCAGGACGCCCGCCCGGTGCGCGGCGTCGAGGGCGTCCATCAGCTTGGCGCCGATCGCGGCGGCCTCGTGCGCATCCAGGGCGCCGTACCGGGTCACCGAGTCGTCGAGGGAGGGCCCGTCGACGAGTTCCATGACGATGACGGGGAGCCCCTGCTCCTGCGTGACGTCGTGCACGGTGACCACGCCGGGATGCCGGATGCGGGCGGCGGCCCGTGCCTCGCGCTCCATCCGGGTGCGCAGATCGGCCAGTTCGGCGTCGCCCGCGTCGGTGTACGCCCGTACGACCTTGACGGCGACCTCGCGGGCGAGCAGTTCGTCGACGGCCCGCGCGACCACGCCCATGCCGCCGCGGCCGACCACGGAGGTCACCCGGTAGCGGCCCCCCAGCACCTTGCCGATCAGGTCCCCGTCGTTCGCTTCCCCCGTTTGGCCCGCTGGCACCACATGCTCCGTTCCACGACCGGTCGTTCGTCTCGACCATCTGACGGGGCACAAGCGTAGATGCACGTCCGGCGGGTGGTCCGCGCGGCCGCCGGACGCGGGCCCTAAGTTGGGCGCAGCTGTTCCATGGCCGTTTCGGCGACCACGCGGGCGACCAGCGCCAGCGCGGGCGAGTCCAGCTTCCACTGCTGCCAGTACAGCGGTACGTCCAGCCACCGCCCCGGCGCCAGCGGCACCAGCGCGCCGCTCTCCAGCAGCGGCTCGGCCTGCGGTTCGGGTACGAGCCCCCAACCGAGCCCGGCGGCCACGGCGTCGCGGTACCCCTCGGAGGTCGGTACGAGGTGGCGCGCGGCCGAGGCCGGCGAGGCGCCGCCGGTGAGGGCGCGGACGAAGTCGTCCTGGAGGACGTCGCGCCGGTCGAAGACGATCAGCGGGGCCTCCGCCAGGTCCCGCCGCGGATCCCCCGTCAGGTACCGGGCGGCGAAGGCCGGGCTCGCCGCCGGCAGGTAGCGGGCCAGCCCCAGGGCCCGCACCGTGCACCCGGCCACCGGGTCGGGCGAGGAGGTGACGGCGGCCATGACCTGCCCCTCCCGCAGCAGCGCGGTGGTGTGGGACTCGTCCTCGCGGTGCAGCTCGAAGCAGATCGGCGGATCCTGCGGCACCCGGGTCAGCGCGGGCAGGAACCAGGTGGCCAGCGAGTCCGCGTTGACCGCGATGGGCAGCCGGACCGGCCCCAGCCCGTCGGCCATCCCCATGCCCAGCTCGGCGCGGGCGTCCCGCTCCAGCCTGGACAGCTGCCGGGCGAAGCGGATGACCACCTCGCCGGACTCGGTCGCCCGCACCGGCTTGGTCCGCATCAGCAGCACCCGGCCGGTGCGCTGTTCCAGCGCCTTGACCCGTTGGCTGACGGCGGACGGCGTCACGTGCAGCGCCGCGGCGGCGGCGTCGAAGGTGCCCCCGTCCACGACCGCGAGCAGGGTCCGGACCTGGTCCAGGGGAAGCTCGTCCATCACGACGGCTAATGATACGTAAAAATCTTTAGCTGTACGCGGCGCCGCGCGCTCCCTACGGTCGGAGCCATGACGAACGGCATCACCACAGCACTCCTGGCGGGTTTCGGCACCGGCCTGTCCCTCATCGTGGCCATCGGCGCGCAGAACGCCTTCGTGCTGCGCCAGGGCGCCCGCCGGCACGCCGTCCTCGCGGTGGTCGCCATCTGCGCCGTGTCCGACGCGGTCCTCATCGGCCTCGGCGTGGCCGGCGTCGGCGCCTTCGTCACCGCCTGGCCGGCCGCTCTGACGGCCGTCGCGGTCGCCGGCGGCGGCTTCCTGATCTGCTACGGGATCCTCGCCGCCCGGCGCGTGCTGCGTCCCGCACCCGGCGCGGCCCTCACCACCGGCGGCGCCACCGCCGGGTCCGTCCGCGCGGCGGTGTTCACCTGCCTGGCCATGACGTGGCTCAACCCGCACGTCTACCTGGACACCGTCCTGCTGGTGGGCTCGCTCGCCGCCGACCGGGGCGATCTGCGCTGGGCGTTCGGGGCGGGGGCCGGGCTGGCCAGCGTGATCTGGTTCAGCACCCTCGGCTACGGGGCCCGGCTGCTCAGTGGCCTGCTCTCGCGGCCCGCCGCCTGGCGGGTGCTGGACGGGCTGGTCGCCGCGACGATGGTCACGATGGGCGGGCTGCTCCTCGTACGGGCCTGACCTGCGCGACCGGTGCCGCAACCGGGCCGTCCCGCAGGGCCCGGCCGGGGCGTCCGGCCGGGCCGGACGTGGTACTGATTCCCGTACGCCCCGCCCCCGGGGCCCCGCCCGGTCACCGATCCCGTGACACCCGAGCCCCCCTCCCGGAGCCGCCGCCGTGCCCGACCGCCCGTCGCCCGAGGCCGTGCGCGCCTACTACGCCGCCCAGGCGGCCCCGCTCGTCGCCGCGACCGGGATCGTCCTGGACGCGCAGGGCCGGGTCCTCGTCCTCACCCCCTCGTACAAGGACGGCCTCGAACTGCCCGGCGGCACGGTGGAGGACACGGAGACCCCGGAAGAAGGCCTGGCCCGGGAGCTGAAGGAGGAGCTGGACCTGTCCGTTCCGGTCGGTCGGCTGCTGGCCGTGGACTCCTGCCCGCCGGGCGCGCTCGGCCGCTCGATCGTGGTCCACGTGTACCTCGTGGGCCCGCTGACCGGTGCGGGGGCCGAGGGGATCGCCTTCACCGACGGCGAGGTCACCGAAGCCCGCTGGCTCACCCCCGAGGAGGCCGCGGAGCAGCTGTCCGACCGGCTGGCGCCCCGGCTGCGCGCCGGGCTGGCCGCGCTGTACTCCGGCTCGGTGGCACACCTGGTCGACGGCGTGCCGCAGCCCGGCTCCCCGGCCGGACTGGACCCGGCGGACCGCGCGGCCCTGGAACACGCGGGCCGCTACGACTCCGCCGGGCACCGCGCGGCCCGGCCCAAGGCGCTCACCGCCGCGAACGTGCTGTTCACCGACGGGGCCGGCGGGGTCCTGCTCGTCCGCCCCGGCTACGGCGAGCCGGGCCGCTGGCTGCTCCCCGGCGGCGGCGTCGACAGCGACCTCGGCGAGACCCCGCGGGACGCGGCGGCGCGTGAGGTCCGCGAGGAGACGGGCCTGGACCGGGATCCGGGCCGCCTCCTCGCCGTCGACTGGACCCACCGGCCCGGCTACCCGGCGCGGATCCGGTTCCTGTACGACGGCGGGGTCCTCGGCCCGGCCGAACTCGCCGCGATCCGGCTGCCGCCCGCCGAGCTGCTGGAGTGGCGTACGGCACGCCGGGACGAGCTGCGCGGGCTGGTCAAACCGAAGCTGCGCCGGCAGATCAAGGCCTGCCTGACCGCCCTGGCGGAGGGCACCGGCCCGCTGGAGCTCCACTCCGGCCGCCCGGTCGGCCCGTCCTGAGAGCCGCCCGCGCGGCACCTCGGGGGTGGTCGCGTGATCGCCGGGGCGGCACGGCCGGCACGTGGGTATCGCCGGCGGCTCTCAGGACCGTGGGCCACGGGCCCGTCCGAGTGGACCGGCCCGGCGCATACCCCCTACCCCTTTGGAGTACCGGTCCGGGGTCGCCTACGATGCCGCCATGAGGACGAGTACGCGGGCCGGACGCGCGGGGAGGCCCGCCGCGCCGCCCGCACGGCTGCTCCTCGTCCTGGCCGTGCTCGCGGGACTCGTGGCCATGCACGGCCTCGGCCCGGGAGCCGTCCCGCCGGCCGCCGCGCACGCGGCGGCCCACGCCGCCGCAGCCGGGCACCCGGCGGCCGACCCCTGCGACTGCGCCCACGCCGGCGCCCCGGTACCCGACGCGCCCGGCGGGGGGCACGCCCAGCACGCCGACCCCACCTGTGCGGCATCCGGCACCAGCGGTGCCCCGGTCCTGCACGCGCCGGCGGCCGCGCCCGGCCCGGTCCCCGCCGCGGACGGGGCCCCGCACGGCATCGTTCCCGGGGCCGCGGCGTGCGGGCGTGCGCCTCCCTCCCTCAGCGAACTGCAACTCCTGCGCGTATAGGGCGGCTTCGGCCGGCGCTCCCGCCGGCGAGCCCACCCGTACGCCCCCAGCACAGGAGAAGCACCCTCATGACCGTCAACCGTTCCCTGATCCGCCGCACCACCGCGCTGGCCGCCACCGCCACCGCCGCCCTCGTCCTCGCCGCCTGCGGTGCGAAGGACGGCGCCGGCGACACGGCGCACGACGGCCACGGCGCCGGCAGCACGGCGTCCGCCCCCGCCTCCGCGTCGGCCGGACCCTCCGGCGACACCTCCCGGGCCGCGCACAACGCCGCCGACACCGCCTTCGCCCAGGGGATGGTCCCGCACCACCGGCAGGCGGTCGAGATGGCCGCCCTCGCCGCCACCCGCGCCGCATCGTCCGAGGTCAAGGCACTGGCCGAGGAGATCAGGAAGGCCCAGGACCCGGAGATCACGACCCTGTCCGGGTGGCTGTCCTCCTGGGGCGAGCAGGTTCCCGCCGCGGACTCCGGGCACGGCGGGCACAGCGGCCACCCGATGTCCGGGATGATGACCGGCGAGGAGATGGAGCAGCTGGCGAAGGCCTCCGGGAAGGCCTTCGACACCGCGTTCCTCGAGCTGATGGTCAAGCACCACGAGGGTGCCGTGGCCATGGCCAGGACGGAGCAGTCCGACGGCAGGTACCAGCCCGCCAAGGACATGGCCGCCGCCATCGTCGGCTCGCAGAGCGCCGAGATCACCCGGATGAACGGGCTCCTCGGCAGGAACTGACCCGGTCGGCCGCGCGGGCCGAAGTCAGCCGCCGACCCGCGCGACCATCAGGGCGATGTCGTCGTCGGCCGCCGCCGGGACGAGGTGGGTGATCAGCGAGTCGCACAGGTGGTCGAGCTGGCGCTGCGGGTCCGCGAGCAGCTGCATCAGCTCGGCCAGGCGCTCGTCGAGGTCGCTGCCCCGGGCCTCGATGAGTCCGTCGGTGTACAGCACGAGGAGGCTGCCCGGCGGCACCTCGACCTCGACGGGGGTGAACGCGATGCCGCCGACGCCCAGCGGGACCCCGGGCGGGGTGTCCAGGAGCCGGACGGTGCCGTCGGGGAGCGCGAGGGCGGGCGGCGGGTGCCCGGCGCGGGTGACGGTGCAGCGTCCCGCGGCCGGGTCGCAGACGACGTAGAGGAAGGTGGCGAGCATCGGTTCGGCGAGGTCGGCGAGCGCGGCCTCCAGCTGGTGCAGCAGCTGTACGGGCGACAGGTCCAGCCGAGAGAGGGACCGTACGGAGGCGGAGAGCCGGCCCATGACCGCGGCGGCGGCGATCCCGTGGCCCATCACGTCGCCGATCAGCAGGGCCGCCTTGCCGCCGGACAGGGCGAGGACGTCGTACCAGTCGCCGCCGACCTCGTTGACGTCGCTCGCGGGCAGGTAGCGGTGGCTGACCTCGATGCCGGGCGGCGGGGTGATGTGCTGCGGGAGCATGCTGCGCTGGAGGATGACGGCGGTCTCGTGCTCGCGGTGGTACAGCCGGGCGTTGTCGATGCTGAGGGCGGCGCGGGCGGCGAGTTCGCCGGCGAGGGTGACGTCCTCGGCGGTGAAGGGCCCCACCGGGCGGGTGCGGTAGAAGGTGGCGAGGCCGAGTACGGATTCCCGGGCCACGAGGGGGGCCATCACGAAGGAGTGCACTCCCACCGTGAGCAGCTGCGCGGGTTTGGTGGTGTGCCGGGCGGCGGGGGCCACGGTCTGTTCGTCCAGGCGGGCGATCAGGAAGGGCTGCCGGGCGGCGAGGGCCTGGGTGTAGGGGGCGTTCGGGGGGAAGGTCAGCGTGCGGCCGAGGGGCGCGAGGATGTCGGTCAGCCGGGATCCGGACAGCGGCGCCCGGCCGAGCCTGCGCAGGTCGACGCCGCCGGTGAGCCCCATGCCGGGTTCGTCGCCGCGGGCCAGCGCGTCGAGGACGTCGACGGTGACGGCGTCGGCGAGGCGCGGGACGGCGAGGTCCGCGAGTTCCTGCGCGGTGCGCTCCAGGTCCAGGCTGGAGCCGACGCGCATGCTGGCCTCGCTGAGCAGGGCCAGCCGGCGCCGGCCGGCTTCGGCTTCGACGTGGTCGCGCTGCTGATCGGTGATGTCGACGAGGGAGGCGATCACCCCGATCGGCATGTGGGCGGGGTCCTCCACCCGGACGTAGGAGCACGACCACACGCGGTCGTGGTCCGGCTCCGAGGGCGTCCGTCCGACGCGGCGGCGGTCGAGGAGCGGTTTCCCCGTCTCCAGGACCTGCCGCATGGCCTCCTCCATCTCCAGCGCGTTCACCTCGGGGAGGAGCTCGGCCAGGCGGCGCCCGACGTGCGCCGACTCCGGGAGCCCGTTCATGGCCTCGAGAGCCGCGTTGACCTGCAAGAACCGCAGCTGCGTGTCGAGGATGGCGATGCCGACGGGCGAGCGGGCGAAGAGGCCGTCCCAGACCGCCGACGACCCGCGGATGCGGCGGGCCGCGTGGGCGTCGGCCGCGAAGACCAGCACCGTCGAGCCGTGCTGCCGGTCGGACACGGGGGAGGCCCAGATCTCCACCTCGATGGGGTGCCCGTCGCGGTGCCAGGCCGTGACGGTGCCCATGACGCCCCGGCCGGAGGCGGCCGCCTCCCACAGGGAGCGGCCGAGGCTGCGGTCGGAGCCCGGGTGCAGCAGGTCGGCGATGTTGCGGCCGAGCATCTGGGGCGGGGTGTAGCCGAGCAGCTCCTGCGCGACCTGGTTCCAGCGCACGATCGTCCCGTCGCCGCCGGTGGCCACGAGCGCGACGGGCAGCGCGCCCAGCCAGCCGCCGGCGGCCTGTGCGGCGTTGCTGATCAGCTCGTCGACCGGGATGTGCTCGTTCATCAAGGCTCGTTCATCGCGGCTCGTTCATCACGGTTCGTTCACGGGGCTCACTCCTCGGACACCTGCACGCCTCCATCGTCTGCCGACCGGCGGACCACCGCCTCCCGAAGCCGGAGCACGGGCCGTGACCGCCGCACGACCCGTCCGCCCGTTCGACACGCCCGTCGGGGGCGGTGACCACGGGAGGGCCCTGGATCTGGGTCCCCCTCCCCCGCTTCCCGCCCACTCGGGCGGGGGTGTCCGCACGGTCCCGCCCGCTGGGCAGGCGGGACTGTGCGGACACCTCTAGGGCAGGTCGGCCCCCGTCCGCGTGCCGGTCCCGGTGGGGACGTCGTCGAGGAAGCCGCCCGACTGGTGCTGCCACAGCTTCGCGTAGGCGCCCTCCGCGGCGAGCAGCTCCTGGTGGCTGCCCTGCTCCACGATCCGCCCGCGGTCGAGGACGACGAGCCGGTCCATGCCGGCGACCGTGCTGAGCCGGTGCGCCACCACGAGCGCCGTCCGCCCCTCCATCAGCCGCCAGAGCGCGTCCTGGACGAGGATCTCGCTCTCGGAGTCGAGGGCGCTGGTGGCCTCGTCCAGCAGCAGGATCGGCGCGTCGCGCAGGATCGCCCGGGCGAGGGCGACGCGCTGGCGCTGTCCGCCGGACAGCTTCACTCCGCGCTCGCCCACCATGGTGTCGAAGCCGTCCGGCAGCGCGTCGGCGAATTCCGTGACGTGCGCCGCCTCGGCCGCCCGGCGGATCTGGGCTTCGGTGGCGCCGGGCCGGGCGAAGGCGATGTTCTCCCGCAGCGTGCGGTGGAACATCGCCGGGTCCTGGGGCACGTACGCCATCAGACCGCGCAGGTCGGACTGGGCCAGCCGGCTGATGTCCTGGCCGCCGACCGTGATCCGTCCGCCGTCCACGTCGGTCATCCGCAGCAGCAGCCGGGTGAGGGTGGTCTTGCCCCCGCCGGACCGGCCGACGAGTCCGAGTTTCGTCCCGCCGGGCACGGCCAGGTCGAGGCCCTCGAAGAGCGGCTCGGCACCCCCGTGGGCGAAGGTCACCCCTTCGAAGCGCACGTCGGCGCCCCCGGACCGCAGCGGTTCCGGGACCTTCGGGTCGAGGACGGTCGGCGGGGTCAGCAGCAGGGAGGTGAACTGCGCGGCCTCCGTCATCGAGCTTTCCAGGCGGCGGTAGATCTGGTTGAACTCGAACATGATCCGGGTGGCGTTGCTGTAGTAGGTGAAGGCGACGACGACCGTCTCCACGCTGTGCCCGCCCCCGGCGAGCCCGACGGCGACGAACATGCCGAGCGCGTTGGTCAGTACGGACATCGGCGCGACGAGCGTGTCGATGCGCAGGTTGCCGTAGTCCCACGAGCGCAGCATGAGCCGCCGTGATTCCGCGACCCGCGAGCGGTGTTCGGCGGCCTCGCGTTCCTCGGCCGCGAACGCGCGGACCGTGTCCATGTTCATCAGGCTGTCGGCGACGTGGCCGGAGACCCGGGCGAGGGCCTCCTCGCGCTGGTCCACGAGCGCCTGGCGGCGGCGGATCAACGGGGCCGCGCACAGCCCCGTCAGCACGATCATCGTCAGGAGCCCGACGACGAGGAGCGGTTCGTAGTGCCACAGCACCACCGAGCCGAACACCAGGGGGACGAGCTTGCCCATGACCTGGAAGGTCAGGGTGTCCACGAACTCCTCGAAGCGGGAGGCGAAGCTCAGGACGCGTTTGGTCAGCGATCCGGCGAAGTTGTCGTGGAAGAACGCCGCGTCCTTGGCGAACAGCTCGTCCATGCCGATGACGTACAGCTGCTCGACGCCGTGGGCGTCGAGGCGGTTGAGGCAGTGCAGCCCGAGGCGCCACAGCGCCTCGGACAGCAGCAGGACGCCGGCGAACGCGATGACGTAGGGCAGCGTTTGGCCGATGCCCGTGGCGGCGCTCCCGCCGTCGGCGATCCGGCCGACGAGCTTGGCGACGACCAGCGGCGCGACGTAGTTGATGCCGATGTTGCCCAGCGCCGGGAGCAGCATGGCGGGCACGGCCAGCCGGCAGAGCCGGACCAGCTCCCGTCCGTAGTGGCGCAGTGCGAGGAGTACCGGACCCTTGCCCGGCGGATTTCGGTGTGCTTCAGGAGATCCCATACCAACCCTGTGCTGTTGGAGCGGCAGGACAGGAACGGCAGTGTCCCGCAGGGCCGCTGACTCCGTCCAAGCGTTTTCCGCCCATTTCCGTCGATCGTCGGAAGCCGGACGGCAACGGCGCATGAGGCTCCTGACGGCCTGCACCCCCTCGCACCGACCGGCAACTCTCCGCGTACGGGTGCCGACAGAGGGCACACGGGGTGCATGACCGTACCCAAGACGACCGTCCTCGTCCTCGACAGCGCCGAGCCCGAGCTGCTCGCACACTTCTACGCCGATCTCCTGGGCGCCACCGCAGGTCCGGCGCCGGGAGACGGGGACCTCATCCTCGTCACCGGCTCCGCGGGCGTGGTGCTCGGCGTCCGCCGGGACCCGCACCACGCGCCCCCCAGCTGGCCGCTCCCGGAAGGCTCGCACCAGGCCCACCTGAGCATCCTGGTCGACCCGGAGAGCCTCGACGCGGCCGAGCGCGAGGCGGTCTCCCTCGGGGCCCGCCCGGTGGCCGCGGAGGACGACGGCGCCGCCCCCGGCAGCCGCACCACCGTGCGCCGCTACGCCGACCCGGCGGGCCACGCGTTCGTCCTCGAAGCGGTGGCACGCCAGACGTAGACCCCCCGCGCAGCGCCCGACCTGCCAAGCCGTCCGCCCGACCGGCTGGGGCCGGAATCAGCGAGCGCACTGCATGCGCGGCGGCGTGGTCGCTGCGCGGGGGCTCTGCGTGCTCAGAAGCACTGCTTGTAGTACTCCTTGATGCGGGGCAGCGATTCCAGGTCCGCCCGGCGGTTCGGGTGGCGCGTCAGGAGGTACGTGATGCGGGCCGCCAGGTCGGTGCCGCCCGCGACGAACGGGGTCGGCGTCGCCGACTTGAGGATGTCGCAGAACTCCTTGACCAGCCGCAGCTGGGCGTGGTTCGCCGCGAGCGGGCAGAGCGTGGCGACCACGTCGGCCCGCCACTGCGCGGGCATGTCGGCCGGCTTGCAGTCGAGGTTGGGGACGCCCGTGAGCCAGGCGCTGCCCACGATCTGTGCCGAGTGGACGTTCTGACCGATCGTCGCCGTCCCGCCGGGCACGGCGATCGTGCCCCGGGTGCTGAGGGTCGGCATCAGGGACTCGACCCAGCCGGCCGTGCAGTACGGGGTGCCCCAGGCGATGGAGCCGAAGGCGCCGCTCTTCGTGATCACCTGAACCAGCCCCTGAGGGGTGGTCAACTGGCCGCCCGGCGAGCCCTCCCAGGCGGTGTCGCCCTGCGCGCTGAAGGCGGTGTAGCCGCCTGCGCCCGGGTCGGCCACGACGGTGAAGATGTGCTGGACGGTGGCGTCCTGGCCGTTCTTGCGGATCCAGAGCTTGAGCGGGTGCGTCGCGGAGGCGACGTAGAGCCGGCCGCCGGCGTCGGCGGAGAACCGCACGCGGCGGCCCCCGGACGTCCCGTAGACCGTGCCGCCCTTGTAGCGCAGCACCCCGTCGGGGGCGGTCCACAGGTGCGCGCGGTTGAAGACGTCCCATGCCTCGCCGAGGGCGAGGGAGGCCAGGCAGACGGGCCCGGCCGTCTTCAGCGTCGGGGAGGCAACGGGCTTCAGCGGGTGCGCGACTGCGGAGAAGTCCGGCTTGTCCAGGTCGAGGTGCGGGAAGGCCACGAGCAGCGCCGTGTGGAAGGCGTCCCGCTCGTCCTCCAGGTCCAGCAGGAACCGCTGGTAGTGCGGACCGCCCGCCAGTCCGGCGAGCTCGACGACGGTCTTCGCGGTGTCGGGGGTCTCGCCGCTCAGCCAGCGCAGCAGGTGGGGGTACGGGGCGGGCGGGGTGTGGGTGCTCATGGTCTTCCCTTCGGTCGGGCACAGCACGGTGGACCGGGTGGGGGGAGGATCGGGGCACGGGTACGCCGACGGTCCCTGACGGGACTCGGCGGGGGACGGGCCCTTTCACGCTAGCGCCCGCCTTCGCGCCACGTGGCCGAATCGGCAGAACCGGGAGCCCCGCGCCGTCGCCGCTCGCTCCACCCGCCGTGAGCGCTCCGTCACCGTGTGCCGCTCCGGCAAATCTTCACACCCGTTACCGACGAGGCGTTCCGTCTCGCCCGGCTCGGCGATATGACCGTTTCATCCCGCCCGTTGAGCGGTCATATGCTCCGCTATGTCCAGTGGTGATGGCGGAGGGCCTGAATCCGTTACTCGATCTTGTGAAGGCGTTGCGACGATCCCGCAAATGAACGAAGGGGTCCGCCGCCCGGATCGTCGCCTCGGGGGCCGCGACGCGTCAACACGGTTGGCATGGCCACTCGTTCGCGTGCTTACATCTGCCCACCGCCGCGGTTCTCGGAAGCACTGCTTGGTTTGGGTCGAGCCGCCGCGCGGAAGTGGTCGTGGACGTTTTCGCGTTCCGGCCACGTCAATTGACGAATATTCAGATGAATGAAGGGTGCGCAAACGTGCGTAACGACATCGAGACCCGCGAGATCGCCGACACCGAGCTGGACGCCATTGCCGGCGGTGTGGCCATTTCCGGCGGGCTCGCCGGCGCCGTCCTCGGCGACGTCCAGACCGTCCTGGGCGCCGTGACCTCCCTGGACACCGTCCACGCCGCCACGGCCCTGCCCGGCGCGGTCACCGGCATCGCCGGCGTGCAGGTCGGCGTGGCCGGTCTCTGAGTACGGCCGGCGCGTGCCGCCGAAGCAACAGGCCGAAGGAATAGTCCGTGCAGTTCCGCCAAAAGGCGCTTTCTACGCTGCAATCGCCCGAAGAACTCGATCTGCCCGTGCGCTTCGCGCGCCCGCAGGGCCGGCTCGTCCTGGCCGTCACGGTGGTCGCCATGGCCGCCGCGAGTATCTGGGCATTCGCCGGCACCGTGTCCGCCAAGTTGAGCGCACCCGGCATTCTCACGCACGCCGAAGGCAGTTATCTGCTGCAAAGCCCGTATGCGGGACAGGTCGTCGAAACCCTCGCGAAAGAGGGCCAGCTGCTGTCCCCCGGCGCCCCCCTGCTCCGCGTCGCCACGGACCGCGGCGAGCAGGTCGTGCGGCTGCTCGCCGGCGGACGGGTGACCACTCTGGTCGCCAAGACCGGTTCGGTCGTCACGACCGGCGCCGACGTCGCGACGGTGGAACGCGTGAAGAACGCCGCCGAGCCGCTGACCGCCGTGCTCTACGTCTCCGGCCCGAGCGGTTCCGCCATCCCCGTGGGCGCCCACGTCGACCTCACCGTCCAGTCCGTCCCCCAGCCCCGGTACGGGGTGCTGCGCGGCCGCGTCCAGGCGGTCGGCCGCACGCCCCAGACGGCTGCCCAGATCGGCGGCTTCCTGGGCGACAGCCGCCTCGCGGCCCGCTTCACCCGGCAGGGCGACCCGGTCGCCGTGCTCGTACGGCTCGAACGCTCGTCCGCGACCACCTCCGGCTACCGGTGGTCCTCCTCCGACGGCCCCCCGTACCCGGTCGACTCCACGACCCCGGTCACCGGAGCCGTCCACCTCTCCGCGCAGCGCCCCGTCGACTGGCTGCTGCCGTGACCGCCCCGCAGCGGGGCGGGAACACCGGCCGCCGCTCCTCGCGCCGCCGTCCCGCGCCCGCCCCTCGGGGCCGCACGCCCCGGCCCGTACGCACCCCCACCGTGCTCCAGATGGAAGCCGTGGAGTGCGGCGCGGCCGCGCTGGCCATGGTGCTCGGCCACCACGGCCGCTTCGTCCCCCTCGAAGAGCTGCGCGTCTCCTGCGGGGTCTCCCGCGACGGCTCCCGCGCCAGCAACCTCCTCAAGGCGGCCCGCGGTTACGGGCTGGCGGCCAAGGGCATGCAGATGGACCTGGCCGCGCTCGCCGGGGTGCGCCCCGCGGCCATCCTCTTCTGGGAGTTCAACCACTACGTCGTCTACGAGGGCATGGGCCGCCGCTTCGGCCGCCGGGGCGTGTACGTCAACGACCCGGCCAAGGGCCGGCGCTTCCTCCCCATGGAGGAGTTCGACACCGGCTTCACCGGCGTCGTGCTCACCTTCGAACCCGGCCCGGGCTTCCGCCGCACCGGCCGCAAGCCCGGCGTCCTGGGCGCCGTACCGGCCCGCCTGCGGGGCACCTCGGGCACCCTCCTCGCGGCCGTGCTCTCGAGCCTCCTGCTGGTGGCCGTCGGCGCGGCGGTGCCCGCGCTGAGCCGTACGTACATCGACATGTTCCTGATCGGCGAACAGACGTCCCTGCTGGGCGTGCTCTTCGCGTCGATGGCGGCCGCCCTGCTGCTGACGGGCGTGCTCACCGCCCTCCAGCAGGCCAATCTGCTGCGCGGCCGGATCATCTCCTCCACCCTGGGAAGCGCCCGCTTCCTACGGCACCTGCTCAGGCTCCCCGTCGCCTTCTTCTCCCAGCGCAACCCGGCCGACCTGGTCCAGCGCCTGCAGTCCAACGACGCGGTCGCCGAGACCCTCGCCAGGGACCTCGCCGCCGCCGGGGTGGACGCGGTGGTCGTCGTCCTCTACGCGGTGCTGCTGTGGACGTACGATCCCCAGCTCACCGTCGTCGGGATCGGCGTCGCGCTGCTCAACCTCGTGGCCATGCGGATCGTGATCCGCGTACGGGCCACCGGAACCCAGAAGCTGCGCGCGGAGAACGCCCGGCTCACCAACACCTCGTACAGCGGCCTCCAGCTCATCGAGACGATGAAGGCGACCGGCGGCGAGGACGGCTTCTTCCGCCGCTGGGCCGGCCGGCACGCCGTCACCCTCGACGTGCAGCAGCGCCTCGGCACGCCCAGCGCGTGGCTGGGGGTCGTCGCACCCGCCCTGGCCGCGCTGAACAGCGCGCTGATCCTGATGATCGGCGGCCTGCGGGCGGTGGAGGGACACCTCTCGGTCGGCCTGCTCGTCGCCTTCCAGGCACTCGTGACGAGCTTCACCGCGCCGATCACCCGGCTGAACGGCGTGGCCGGACGGATCCAGGACTTCGCCGCCGACGTCGCCCGCCTCAAGGACGTCGAGAACTTCCCCGTCGACCCGCTCTACACCCGCCGCGAGCCCCCGTCCGCGACCCGCCGCCTCCACGGCCGCGTGGAGCTGGAGGGCATCACGTTCGGCTACAGCCCGCTGGACGCCCCGCTGCTGCAGGGCTTCTCCCTCTCGGTCGGCCCCGGGCGGCAGGTCGCGCTCGTCGGCGGTTCCGGCAGCGGCAAGTCCACCGTCTCCCGGCTCATATCCGGCCTGTACACCCCCTGGGAGGGCACGATCCGCATCGACGGCATGCGCCTGGAGGACATCCCGCGCGGCGCGCTGGCGGCCTCCGTCTCCTTCGTCGACCAGGACGTCTTCCTCTTCGAGGGCACCGTCCGCGACAACGTGGCCCTGTGGGACCCCTCCATCCCGGACGAGGCCGTCATCGCCGCCCTGGAGGACGCGGCCGTGTACGAGGTCGTCGCGCGGCGCCCCGGCGGCATCCACAGCCGGGTCGAGCAGGACGGCCGGAACTTCTCCGGCGGCCAGCGCCAGCGCCTGGAGATCGCCCGGGCCCTGGTGCGGCGCCCCAGCGTCATGGTCCTGGACGAGGTGACCAGCGCCCTGGACGCGGCGACCGAGCAGACCGTCATCGACAACCTGCGCCGGCGCGGCTGCGCGTGCGTGGTGATCGCCCACCGGCTGAGCACGGTGCGCGACAGCGACGAGATCCTCGTGCTGGACCGGGGCACGGTCGTCGAACGCGGGCGGCACGAACAGCTGTTGGCCGCGGGGGGCCCGTACGCCGAACTGGTCAAGGAGCACTGACGTGGCATCCCCGTACCCGGCCCACGCCCACCCGGGCCACCCCCACCCCGGGCAGGCCCCTGCGGCGCCCGTCATCGCGCAGGACCCCGTGGTGGCGGCCCTGGGCGGGCTCGGCGCGGCCGTCGACTGCACGGGGGTGCGCAGCCTGTCCCTGGAGGGACCGCTCGTCCTGTGGCTCGTGGTCGAGGGCGAGCTGGACCTGTTCGCCGTCGACGCCGCGCAGGCCGGGCACTGGCACTTCCTCGGCCGCCTGGCGTCGGGCACCCTCCTGCTGGGCCCGCCCGAAGGCCCCGGGCACACCCTGGTGGGCCGCCCCCTGCACGGCTGCCGGCTGCACCGCATCGAGCTCCGCGAGCTGCAGCGCACGCCGTACGCCGACCCGTGGGCGTACGACCAGGGCCCGTACGGCGCACCGTACGACGCCGCGCCGCTGAGCCCCCTCGAGCACGCCTTCGCGCTCGGCGTCGGCCGGGGCCTGCGCGTGCTCTTCCAGGCCCCGCTGGAGAGCCGGGACGCCGCCTCCGGGGGCGGGGCCGACGACGACATCCTGTGGATCCCGATCACCCCGGGCAGCGTTCAGTACGGGGCCGCGTACGAGGGGTACGCCACCGCCGGCGTCCTCCTCCTCGACGGGACGCTGTGGCAGGGCATGGTCGACCAGCAGCACCGGCTGCTGTACGCCCTGGACGAGTGGATCGAGCAGCTGGAGCGCGCCCATGAGGACCGGGCGGCGGCCGGGATCCGGGCGGGCGAGGCCGCCCGCACCCAGGCCGACCGCACGCTGCTGGCGTCCATCGGCCGCCCGGGCCGGGGCCCGCGGCGCGCCGGGAGCGACGACGCGACGTTCGCCGTGTGCCGCCTGGTCGCCGCGGCGGCCGGCGTCACCCTGAGCGAGGAGGGCGCGGCGGGCGCCGGCGCCGGCTCGGGAGCGACCGACCCCGTCGAGCGCCTCGCACTCGCCTCGCGGGTCCGTACGCGTACGGTCCGGCTCGGCGGCCGGTGGTGGCGGGAGGACAGCGGGCCGCTGGTCGGCCGGCGCCAGGCGGACGGGTCCCCGGTGGCCCTGCTGTGGCGGCGCGGGGGCTACGAGGCCGTCGACCCGGCCCGCGGCACGCGGGAGCGCGTCGGCAAGGACAACGGGCCCGCCTTCGAACCGCGGGCCGTCATGTTCTACCGCCCGCTGCCCGCGGGGAAGCCGAGCCTGCTTCGGCTGCTGCGCTTCAGCCTGCGCGGCACCGGCGGGGAGCTGCGCGGCCTGCTCGTGGGCGGGCTGGCGGCGGTCGGCCTGGGGGCCTTCGTACCCGTCGCCACCGGCAAGGTGCTCGGCGAGTACGTACCCCGCGCCGAGGACAGCCTCATCGTGCAGACCGCTCTCGCGCTCATCGCCACCAGCCTGGTCTCGGCCGCCTTCATGCTGCTGCAGAACGTCTCCGTCCTGCGCATGGAGGGCCGTGTCGAGGCCGCCCTCCAGCCCGCCGTGTGGGACCGGCTGCTGCGGCTGCCGGTGAGCTTCTTCGCCGGCCGCTCCACCGGTGAACTGGCCGGCGCGGCCCTGGGCATCAGCGCGATCCGCAGCGCGCTGTCCGGCATCGGCTCGTTGTCCGTCCAGGCGGGTGCCGTCGCCGCGATGAACCTCGTCCTGCTGCTCGCGTACAGCGTGCCGCTGGCGCTGGTGGCGATCGCCATGCTGATCGCCATCGCCGCGGTGTTCCTCGGCCTCGGGCTGTGGCAGCTGCGCTACCAGCGGCAGCTGCTCACGCTCGGGCACAGGCTCAACAACCAGGCGTTCCAGACGCTGCGCGGGCTGCCCAAGCTGCGCGTGGCGATGGCGGAGAGCTTCGCGTACGCCGCGTGGGCGAAGGAGTTCGCCCGTACGCGCGAGTTGCAGCAGCGCATCGGCCGGATCAAGAACGCCATCACCGTGCTCAACGCGGTCTGCCTGCCGCTGTGCACCCTCGTGATGTTCATGCTGCTGGCCGGCCCGGCCCGGGGCAGCATGTCGGCCGGGGAGTTCCTCACCTTCAGCACCGCCGTGACGATGATGCTGTCCTCGGTCACCCAGCTGACCGGGGCGCTGCTCTCCGCCGCCGCGGTGCAGCCGATGTACGAGCAGGTCAAGCCGCTCCTCGCGGAACCCCTGGAGGTCCGCGCGGGCAGCACCCGGCCCGGTGAGCTGAGCGGCGCCGTCGAGGCGAGGAACCTCTCCTACCGCTACTCCCCCGACGGCCCGCCGGCCCTCGACGGCGTGTCGCTGCGCATCGAGCCGGGCGAGTTCGTCGCGATCGTCGGGGCCAGCGGCTGCGGCAAGTCCACCCTGCTGCGCCTGCTCATCGGCTTCGACCAGCCGGCCTCCGGCAGCGTCCTGTACGACGGCCAGGACCTGGCGGCCCTCGACCAGGCGGCCGTCCGCCGCCAGTGCGGGGTCGTCCTGCAGAACGCCCAGCCCTTCTCCGGGTCGATCCTCGAGTGCATCAGCGGCGCCGAGACGTACACGCTGGAGGAGGCGTGGGAGGCCGCGGAGATGGCGGGCCTGGCGGCGGACATCAGGGCCATGCCGATGGGGATGCACACCGTGCTGTCCGACGGCGGCGGCACCGTCTCGGGCGGCCAGCGCCAGCGCCTGATGATCGCCCAGGCCCTCATCCGCAAGCCGCGCATCGTCTTCCTGGACGAGGCCACCAGCGCGCTGGACAACGAGGCCCAGCGCGTGGTGACCGACTCCACCCGCGCCCTGCGCTGCACCCGTGTCGTCATCGCCCACCGGCTCTCGACGGTCATGGACGCGGACCGGGTGATCGTCATGTCGTCGGGCCGCATCACCCAGCAGGGCCGTCCGTCCGCCCTCCTCGCCGATCCGTCGGGCCCCTTCCACGAACTGGTCCGCCGCCAGATCACCTGACCGGCCCGGGGCGGCGGTGTCTACCCGCAGGTGATCAGGCGGCCGGAGTGCAGGACCGCGGTGCGGTCGGCCAGGGTGTCGGCCGCCGCCCGGTCGTGGGTGATGAACACCAGGCCGAGTCCCGTCCGGTCGCGGAGTCCGGCCAGGTGGGCGAGGATCGCGTCGCGGGTCGTGGGGTCGAGGCCCGAGGTGATCTCGTCGCAGACCAGGACCTCGGGTTCCGCGAGCAGGGCGCGGGCCAGGGCGGCGCGCTGGAGTTCGCCGCCGGACAGAGCGCCGGGGCGGCGCAGCGCGAGGTCCTCGGCGAGTCCGAGCTCCGCCAGCGTGCGTACGGCTGCCCCGCGGGCCGCGTCCGGGTCGGCGCCGCGCAGCCGGACGGCCGTGCGGGCCACCTGGCCGAGGACCGGCCGGTGCTCGTCGAAGGCCGCCTTGGCGTCCTGGAACACGTACTGCACGGCGGCCAGTTCCGCGCGGTCGCGGTCGCGGAGGCTGCGCGGCAGCGTGGCCCCGTCGAGCAGGACCGCGCCGTCGTACGCGGAGTGCAGTCCGGCCAGGCAGCGGCCCAGGGTCGTCTTGCCGCCGCCGGAGCGGCCGGTCACGGCCAGGCACTCCCCCGGCGCCACGGACACCGTGACGCCGTGCAGGACGGGTACCGTTCCGCGCGCGGTCCGGTGCCGGGCGGTCACGCCCCGCGCCTCCAAGCGCGTCCCGCCGGACCGGGGGGCGGTCCGCGGTGCGGGGGGCACGGGGCGCGGGAGGGCGGGCAGCACCGCGTCGGCCGGTCCCCGTTCCACGACCCGGCCGGCCCCCAGCAGGACGGCTTCGTCGGCCAACTGCCGTACGGCGTCCCAGTCGTGGCTGAGCAGGACCACCGCGACGCCCTGCCCGGCGGCGTCGGCCAGCGCCTGGACGACGCCCTGTCGGGTGGCCGGGTCCTGGCCCGTGGTGGGTTCGTCGGCGACGATCAGCCTGGCCCCCAGCAGGAGTGCCTGTGCGAGGACGACCCGCTGCTGCTGTCCGCCGGAGAGCTGGTGCGGGTAGCGGCGCAGCACCATCGCGGGGTCGGGCAGCTGGGCCAGGCGCAGGGCGTCCTCGACGCGGTCGCGGATCTGGCGGCGGGTTCCGCCCGTCAGGGCTGCGACGTCCCGCAGGAGGGCTCCGGCGCGGCGGGCGGGGTTGAGGACGGCAGCCGGGTGCTGGGGTACGTAGCCGACGGCGCCGGGCCCGGGGGTGCGGATCCGGCCGCCGACCCGGGCGCCGGGCGGGAACTCGCCGAGCAGGGCGCGTCCCGTGGTGGTCTTGCCGCTGCCCGAGGGCCCGACGAGGGCCGTGATCCGGCCGGCGCGAGCCGTGAGGCTCACCCCGTCGACGAGGGTCGCGCCGGCCACCTCGACGCGCAGTCCGTCCACTTCAGCGACCGGATCCATCCACGGCCTCCTTTCCCTTCGGCCTTCGCGGTGTGTGCAGGGCGGCGTCGAAGAGCAGGTTGGTGCCCGTCGAGAGGGCCGCGATGAGGAGGGCCGGCACCACGACGGCCCACGGCTGGAGGAACAGACCCGTGCGGTTGCGGTCCACCATCACCGCCCAGTCGGCGGCGTCCGGCTCGACGCCGATCCCGAGGAACGCGGCCGTGGCCACCAGGTAGAGGGCGCCCGTCAGCCGGATCCCCGCATCGGCGGCGAGGGTGCGGCGCATGGAGCGGGCCACGTAGCCGAACGCCGTACGCCACCAGGACTCGCCCTGCATCCGCAGCGCCTCGACGGCGGGCCGGGAGGCGGTCTCGGCCGCCGCCGCGTGCACGATCCGTGCGGCGTCGGGTACGGCGGCCAGCCCGACCAGGGCCGCCAGTCCGGCGGGCCCCGGGGTGAGGGTCGCCGCCACCAACAGCACCAGCAGGAGCGACGGCACGGCGATCAGTACGTCCAGGGGCCGCATGAGGGCGTCCTCCAGCCAGGCGCGGTGGGTGAGTGCGGCGGTCAGCCCGAGCGGTACGGCCACCAGGTAGGCGAGGACGGTGGCGGCCAGCGCCACGAGGACCACGGAGCGGCCGCCGAGCAGGACCTGCCGCCAGACGTCCCGGCCGCTGAAGTCGGTGCCCAGCCAGTGCCCGGCGCCTGAGGCGAAGGAGACGGACCGGGGCCCCGCGGGTCCGGCGAACAGGGGTCCGAGGGCGGCCGGCAGCAGGGCGACGGCGATGAGCGCCACGGCGAGCGCGTACCTGGGCACGTCGCGCCTCATGCGGCCGTCACCGCCCGGGGGGCGAACCGGCGGGCGACGAGGTCGGCGCCCAGGTTGGCCAGGACGGTGACCACGCCGAAGACGACGGCCATGCCCTGGACGACGGGCACGTCCCGGGCGGCGACGGCGTCGACGAGCACGGTCCCCAGGCCCGGGATGACGAAGAGGGCCTCGACGACGATGACCCCGCTCAGCAGCCAGTCGCAGGTCCGGGCCAGTTGCTGGGCGGCCGGGGCGACGGCGCCCGGCAGGGCGTGCGTCCAGCGGACGCGCGCGCCGCCGACGCCGTACCGCAGGGCCTGGACGACGTACGGCGAGGCCATCGCGTCGATCATCCCGGCCCGCACCAGGCGGCTGAGGGTGCACACGGGCCGGGAGACCAGTACGAGGACGGGCAGGACGAGTACGGCCGGCTCGGCCAGCGGGTCCGCTCCGACGGCGGTGGGCGGCAGCCAGCCCAGCCACAGCCCGAACAGGGTGGCCAGCAGCACACCGAGGGCGAATTCGGGTACGGAGTGCACGGTCAGGGTCAGGGCGCTGAGGGTACGGTCCAGCGGACCGCCCTCGCGGCGGGCGCTCAGCATGCCGAGGCCGGCCGACAGCGGCAGCAGCACGAGGAGGGTGGCGCAGGCGAGCAGCACGGTGGGGCCGAGGCCGCCGGACAGGTGGGCGGAGACGGGCCGCCCGCTGACCAGGGAGGTGCCGAGGTCGCCGTGGAGGAGTCCGCCGGCCCAGTCCAGGAAGCGTTCGGCGGCCGGCCGGTCCAGGGCCAGGGCCGCGCGGATCCGGGCGATGCGTTCGGCGTCGGGCTGGTCGCCGGCCAGGGCGACGGCCGCGTCCCCGGGCAGGGCTTCGGTGAGCACGAACACGAACAGGACGACGGCCGCCGTCTGCCCCACGCCGAGGAGCAGGCGGCGGCCGGCCCAGGTGAGCCGCCCTGTCACGCGAGCCAGACCCGGTCGAAGCGGGCCCAGTCGAGGGTGTTGGCGGGGGCCTGCGCGGAGACGCCGTGCACGGTGGGCGCGGTGGCGACGATCCAGTCGGAGAAGCCCCAGATCAGGAAGCCGCCCTCGTCGTGCAGGCGGCGCTGCATCCGCTCGTAGAGGGCGGCCCGCTCCTGCTCGTCGCGGGTGGACTGGGCCTGCTGGTACAGGTCGTCGAAGTCCTTGTGCCGCCACTTGGTGGCGTTGGTGGTGGACCCGCTGAGCAGCCGCTGCGAGACGTGGGACTCGATGGGCATGGACCCCGACCGGTAGGAGGCGAAGGTCCCGTTGTCCAGGATGTCCTTCCAGTACGTGTCCTTGTTGCCGACCTTCACCTCGACGGTGACCCCGGCCTTGGCGGCCTGCTCCTTGAAGATCCCGGCGGCCTCGATGAAGCCGGTGGCGGCGGGGGCGGTGTCGAGGGTGACCTTGAGGTGCTCGGCGCCGGCCTCCTTCAGGAGGGCGCGGGCCCGGTCGAGGTCCCGGGTGCGCTGCGGCAGGCCGGAGGCGTAGTACCGGTAGCCCTTGCCGAAGAGGTCGTTCCCGATCTCGCCGGCGCCGGAGAGGGCGCCGTCGACGAGTTCCCGGCGGTCGGCGATGAGGAAGAACGCCTGACGGACCCGCTTGTCGTCGAAGGGCGGCCGGTCGGTCTTCATCACGAAGCCCTGCATGGAGCTGCCGGGCAGCCGGATGACCTCGATCCTCCCCTTGCCCTCGTGGGTGCGGGCGGTGGCGGGGCTGAGCTCGTGGGCGTACTGGACCTGGCCGCCCAGCAGCGCGGTGACGCGGGCGGACTCCTCCGAGGCGACGAGGAACTCGACCCGGTCGAGAGGGGGTGCGCCCTCCCAGTAGGCGTCGTTCCGCTTGACCAGCAGCGACGTGCCGGGGGTGAAGGAGCCGAAGGTGAACGGGCCGGAGCCGACCGGCCGGTCGAAGGAGGTGGTGCCCTCGGGAACGATGTGGGCGCCGAACGCGGCGAGCACGTTGGGGAATTCCGCGTACGGGCGCTTCAGCCTGAACTCGACGGTGGCGGCGTCCACGGCCCGGCTCGCGTGGAGGTCGATGGGCTCGAGCGAGGCCTTGGCGCGGAAGGTGCCCTCGGGGTCGGCGATCCGGCGGTAGCTGTAGAGGACGTCCCGGGCGGTGACCGGGCGGCCGTCGTGGAAGGACGCCTTACGGAGGGTGACCGTCCAGGTGTCGAGGGCGGCGTTGGGCTCCCACCGCTCGGCGAGCCGCGGCACGGGGGCGAGGTCGGAGCCGAAGTCGGCGAGCTTGTCGTAGAGGGCCTTGGCGCGGGCGGCGTCGACGAACAGGTTGGCGGCGTGCGGGTCGAGGGTTTCGCCCGCACCGCCGCCCGCGAAGACGGCGCGCAGGGTGCCGCCGCGCCGGGGGGTGCCGGCTTCGCCGGGGTTCTCGGCGTCGGCGGTCTGCCCGGTGTCGCCGGCGCAGCCGCCGGCGAGGGCGGCGGTGGCCGTAGCGGTGGCGGTGGCGGTGGCCAGGAGGAAGCCTCGGCGGGCGAGGCCGGAGCGGGGGCTGTTCACGGTGTGGTGTCTCCGTTGCTGTGCTCGGGGTGCTTCTGGTGGGCGAGGCGGGCGACGAGGTGCAGGCGGTCGGAGCTCGTGGTGCCGTGCGGGGAGTCGCCTTCGCGCCACGGGGGGTCGGTGCGCGGGCCGGGACCGTCGTGCAGGGCCAGTACCTCGAAGCCGGCAGCGGTGAGGAAGTACCGCAGTTCCTGGGGGAACAGCAGCCGCCAGGCGGAGTGCTGCTCCCGCTCCTCCTCGGACGGGCCGCCGTCTTCCGCGTTCCAGGTGCGCCGGCGGCGCAGCAGTTGTGCGCCGTGGTCGATCCACAGGGTGGTGCGGGAGGTGTACGTGGTGCCGTGCCAGTCGAAGGAGGCGGTGCGCGGTCCGTCGAGGGACTCGGTGTTGCCGAGGAAGTAGGACCCGTTGCGCATCTCGGCGACGAGCAGCCCGCCGGGTGCCAGGTGGCGGCGGCAGGCGGTGAGGCACGCGGTGAGGTCGTCGTTGGTGTGGCAGTACAGCAGGGCGCTGTCCAGGCACAGGACGGCGTCGAAGGTGCGGCCGAGGGCGAAGTCCCGCAGGTCGGCGCGGTGGTAGTCCGGGCCGGGGTGCCGGCGGCGGGCGTGGTCGAGCATGGCCGCGGCGGTGTCGATGCCGGTGACGCGGCGCCCCGCGTGCCGGTGCAGCCAGGCGGCGTCCCGGCCGGTGCCGCAGCCGATGTCCAGGACCCGGGGCCCCGCCCCGTACCGGCGCAGGGTGTCCTCGGCCCAGCGTGCGGCGAGGCGGTCGGGGTCGGGGAAGCGCTCCTCGTAGAGCTCGGGGTGGTCGGTGAGGAGGTTGCCGGTGCTCATCGGGCCCCGCTCGGGGAGGGCTGGGGGTACGGGGCGGTGGGCAGGGAGCGGCGGCGGTGCAGCATCGTGACGGCGGCCGCCGAGGCGAGGCCGAGGGTCGTGCAGCAGGCGTACGGGAGCCACGCCGGTCCGCCGTCGGCGGCGGTGTCCATCGCCCAGCCGACACCGGTGCCGGCGCCGGCGGCGGCCACGCCGGACACGGCGTAGAACAGGCCGTAGGAGGTGCCGGTGAGTTCCGCGCGGCCGAATGCGGGGACGAGCTCCAGGACGAACGGCTGGGCGGTCATCAAGCCGAGGTGCAGCAACAGGGCCCCGGCCAGGACCGGCAGCAGCCGCGCCGGGTGCTCCCCTGCGGCGCCCGCCGCGTACATCGGCGGCAGGAAGCCGAGGGCGCTGACGGCGAGCCCGGCGGCGATCCAGCGGCCGCGGCCGCCGCCGCGTGCGCACAGCCGGCGGGTGAGGCGGAGCTGGAACAGGAGGTTGGCGAGCGTCCCGGCGGCGAACAGCAGCCCGACGGCACCCGCCCGGCCGGTGGCGTGCCGCGCGGCGTGCGGGAGCAGCAGGTAGAGCTGGCTCTCCATGCCGTACATGCCGACCATGGCCAGGGCGAAGGCCGCGAAGCGGCGGTTGCCCGCCACCTCCCGCCAGTCGCCGAGAACGGAGCCGGCGGGCCGCGGCACCGCGCGGGCGGGCAGGGCGGCGGCCTGCGCGAGGGTGAGCAGGGCGAACACGCCCGCCGCGGTGAGCGCCGCCGCCCGGAAGCCGCCGAACAGCAGGAGGCCGCCCAGCAGCGGCCCGAGCAGCGCGCCGGCGGTGGCGAACACGTTGAACAGTGCGAACGCCTCGGCCTTGCGCTCCCCCGCCTCCTGGGCGACGTAGGTCCGTACGGCCGGGTTGAACAGGGCGCCGGCCAGCCCGCTCAGCACCGAGGCGGCGATCAGTACGGGCAGCGCGTCACCCAGGGCGAACAGGGCGAAGCCGAGGGTGCGCAGTCCGCAGCCCGCGATGATCACGCCGCGGGCCCCGAGGCGGTCGGCGGCTGAGCCTCCGATCAGGAACAGCCCCTGCTGGCTGAGATTGCGCAGGCCCAGGACCAGGCCGACCAGCGCCGCCGACAGCCCGAGGTCGTCGGTGAGGTGGGTGGCCAGGTACGGGATGAGCAGGTAGAAGCCGGTGTTGACGCCGAGCTGGTTGACCAGGAGGAGCCGTACGGCCGGCGGGAAGCCGCGCACCGCTGCGAGGGTGCTCACCGTGCGGCTCCCCCGGGTATGGCGGCGCGGGGCACGACTCCCAGGCCGCCGCGCGGGCCGGGGCGTACGGTGCCGTCGGCGCCGCCGATCCCGGCCCACGGGTCGTGGGCGAGGAGCAGGTGGCCGTCGAGGTCGACCCAGCGGGCCCGGTCGACGAGGTGGACGGCGGGGGCGATGCCCAGCGAACTGGCCGTCAGGCAGCCCAGCATGAGGTCGGTGCCGCTGCCGTGCAGCGCGGCGTGGATGCGCAGCGCGGCGCGTACGCCGCCGCACTTGGCGAGCTTGACGTTGACGCCGTGGACCCGGCCGGCGAGGGCCGCGGCGTCCTCGTACGAGACGGCGTCCTCATCGGCGATCACCGGGATCGGTGAGGCGGCCGCGACCCGGGCCAGGACCTCGGGCCGGCCGGCCGCGACGGGCTGCTCCACGGCGGTGACGCCGAGGGCGGCGAAGCGGGGCAGCAGGGCGTGGGCGCGGTCTTCGGTCCAGGCTCCGTTGGGGTCGAGCAGCAGCTCGGCGCCGGGTGCTCCTTCGCGGACGGCCTCGACGCGTGCGAAGTCCTCGGCCGGGTCGGGGGACCCCGCCTTGACCTTCAGGACGGTGAACCCGGCTGCGGCGAGCCGGCCGGCCTGGCCGGCGGCGGCGGTGGGCGGGACGATACCGATGGTGCGGGCCGTTGCCGCCGACGGGGGCACGGGGTTGCCGAGGAGCCGGTGGGCGGGTTCACCTGCCCGCTTGCCGGTGAGGTCCAGTACGGCCGCCTCGACCGCGGCGAGGACTCCGGCGGGCAGTCCGGCGCCGACGGGTCCGGCCGGGGCGAGCTCGGCCCAGGCGGTCTCGGGGTCCGGCAGGCGCTCGATCTCCGGGCGTACGGCGCTCAGGTGGCGCAGGACGCGCTCGGTGGGCAGGCCGAGGTAGGTGCTGCTGACGGCCTCCCCCCAGCCGCACAGCCCGTCGTGCCCAAGGGTGACCCGGACGGCGTCGCGGCGGGCCATCACGGAGCGGGAGATGCGCAGCGGTTCCGCCAGTTCCAGCGAGGCGGTGTGCCAGGTGAGTCTCATGCGGCGCCTCCGGGGGCCGGATCGTGAGCGGTGGGGGACGCGCTGCGGGGCGCGGCGAGCGGTGCGGCGACGGGGTCGCGGACGGTGCGGCAGCGGGCCCAGCCGAGGGCCTCTGCCGCGCCCGGGTGCGGGATTTCCAGCGGGCGGCGGGCCGGGACCGTGGTCGTCAGTCCGTGGGCGAGGCAGAAGTCGTCGTCGTAGACGGTGCCGAGGTAGCGGTGCGGGCCGTCGGGGAAGACGGTGGCGACGACGGCTCCCGGCTCGGCCCGGGCCGCCCACGCGGAGACGAGGGCGACGGCGCCGGTGCTCCAGCCGCCGCTGACGAAGCTGCCGCGGGCGAGCCGCCGGCAGGCGTCGACGGCTTCGGCGGGTCCCACCCAGTGCACTTCGTCGAACGCACCGTGGCGGACGTTGGCGGGGTGGATGCTGCTGCCCAGTCCGCGCATCAGGCGCGGCCGCGCGGGCTGGCCGAAGATGGCGGAGCCGACGGAGTCGACGCCGATCACCTTCAGCCGGGGCCACCGACGGCGCAGCGGGCCGACCAGTCCGGCGCTGTGCCCGCCGGTGCCCACGCTGCACACCAGCACGTCCACGTGGTCGAGCTGACCGATCAGTTCCGCTGCCATCGACCGGTAACCGGCAGGGTTGTCCGGGTTGTTGTACTGATCGGGCCAGTAGGCCCCCTCGGTCCGGTCCAGGACCTCGCGCAGCCGGGCGATGCGCGCGGCCTGCCATCCGCCGTGCGCGGCCGGGCGGTCGACGAGCTCCAGGCGGGCGCCGTACGCGCGCAGCAACTGCCGCATCGACGGTTCGAGTTCGGTGTCGCCGACGAGGATGACGGGGTGGCCGAGGGCCTGTCCGGCGAAGGCCAGCCCGACGCCCATGGTGCCGGAGGTGGACTCCACCACCGGGGCGCCGGGGCGCAGCTCACCGCGCCGGCGGGCGCCGGTCAGCATGGACATCGCCGCGCGGGCCTTCATCCCGCCGGCGCCGAGGCCTTCGAGCTTGGCCCAGAATCCGGGATGGGGGTGGGGCAGGTCGGTGTGGATGCGGGCGACGGGCGTGCGCCCCAGCAGGGACGAGAGGCCGGGGTCGGCGGCAGCGGCGTCCGGCCTGTGTATGGAGGGTGCGAGGGTCACGGACGGCCTCCGTAGCGGTGGATGACGCCGGGGCCGCCGTCGAGCCAGAAGAACGGGTACGGCTCGGCGGACACGGCGCTCACCCCGGCTCCGAGGAATCGGGGCAGGACGGCGCTGCCGGTCTGGGCGAACATCACGAGGGGTCTGCCGGTGGCGGCGGCGTGGTCGAGCAGGCCCTGGAAGGTGCCGTTGCCGAGGGTCATGCCGGAGGCGAGGATCGCCCCGCAGCGCTCCAGCCCGGCGGCCGTGCCGGTCAGGACGGGCTCGCCCCACTCGGTGGTGCCGCCCTTGAGGTCGCATGCCAGGTAGTCCAGGCCCCGGGAACGCAGCTGCTCCAGCAACGAGTTGACGACGCCGACCACCAGGACCGGGCGGCGCTCGGCGGACCGGGAGACCTCGGCCGACACCAGGTCGACGACGGCGCGGGCCCGTGCCCGCGAACGGCACAGCGAACCGCCGGCCGGCAGGGTGTACGGGCGGGCACCGTGGTCCGGCGTGTGCGGGCGGACGTGCCCCAGGTAGGCGTCGAGGGCCGCGATCCGCACGGGCAGGAGCGGGTGACCGAGGAGGTCGGCGACGGTGGCCCCCACGCAGTCGTCGAGGGCGTCGGCGGGCAGTGCTCCGGGCTCCACGGCGCAGGACCCGACGGCCGCGTCGAGGCGCAGGCTCAACACCTCGTTGCGGTACCGGCTGCTCCGCCCTTCGTGGCGGACGGCCTGGACGGTGGTGAAGGCGAGCGAGATCCGCCGGCGGGCGGGATCGGGACCGTACGCACCGGCCAGGACCGCTCCGAAGAGCTGGTCGACGGTGCGGACGGCGGGGTCGGCAGGCGGGCGCCCGCCCACCGCGATCGTTGCGGGTGTGCGCAGGGCCGGCAGGGTCACGCGAGCACCGCCGGGGAGGTCTCGTAGCGGGGACGCAGCCCGGCCAGCAGCCGCTCGGCTGCGGCGCGGGCGCCGCCGCCCTCGGTGTCGACGGTCATGACGTGCCCGAGGTACTCGTTGTTGCTGGTGGCAGCCCGCACGGTGCGGCCGGGTCCGGCGAGGGCGAGTTCGCGCACCTCTGCGCGGGCGCGGACGGACTCCGCCCCCTCGATGCCGGCGAGGGTGCCGGCGCTGTCGGGCAGGAGGAAGGCGATGGCGGCGCTGCGCACTCCGGTCGGTCGCGGTGCGAGGCCGGGAACGCGGCCGAGGGCGACGTCCACGCAGGCGGCGGCCAGGTCCACGCCCGTGACGTGGCGGACCAGTTCGGTGATGCGGTTGCCGGCCGGGCGGGGGTTGACCTCGACCACCCGGGGTCCGTCAGGGGTCAGTTTGATCTCGGTGTGGCAGACCACCTGGTCCAGGCCCAGCGCCTCGACCGCCCGCAGCGCGGTCCCGGCGGCCTCCCGTGCCAGGGCCTCCTCCAGGCCGGCGGGGAACATGTGACCGGTCTCGATGAAGGCGGGCGCCCCTGCGATGCTCTTGTCGGTGACGCCGACGACGTGGGTGGCGCCGCCGAACGAGACGGTCTCGACGCTGACTTCGGGGCCGTGGAGCAGCTCCTCGAGCAGGATGACGGGGGCGCGGTCCTGCCCGCGCGCGTTGACCGGGAACGCCGCGAGGGCCTGGCAGGCGCGCTCCAGTTCGTGCTCGTCGCGCACCGCGCGGACCAGCATCCCCGCACACAGGTCCACCGGCTTGACAACGAGCGGGTAGCCGATCCCGCGGGCGGCGGCCGCCGCCTCCCCGGCACCCTCGCAGAGGGCGAACCGGGGCCCCGGCACGCCGGCTCCGGCCAGGATCCGGCGCGTCAGATCCTTGCGGCAGGCGGCCTCGACGGCCTCCGGCGCGGGCCCCGGCAGGCCGAGACGGCGGGCGGCGCGGGCGACGGCCGGGAGGTAGTAGTCGCACGAGGAGACCACCCCGTCGAAGCCGAGGACGGCGTGCAGGCCCTCGAGCCGCGCGAGGAGGGCGTCCGTGTCGTTGGTGTCCGCCGTGATGACGTTGCGGGCCGTGAGCAGCGGGTGCGGCCCCTCGCCCTCGGGGGCCGAGCGCAGGTAGTGGTGCAGGTCCCGGGTGACGAAGGTGAACTCGTGCCCGTCTTCGCGGATGGCCCTGGGCAGCAGCCCGCTCATCGACCCCACCCAGCTTTCGATCACCAGCAGATGTCCCACCGGACTTCCTCCCAAGACTGCCGTCGGCTCTGTGCGAGGCCGACGTTATCTGAAATCGTTTTCATTTCCAATAGGAGGTTCCCGGTGGCCCGCGCGGCCACCACGGCGACGGCCCCAAAACGCAGACGGAGGCCGTCCTCTCACGGATGAGAGAACGGCCTCCGCCTGCGTTTTCCGCTCGGCCGGGATCAACACCGCGCCGGGCTGGGAGGGTTCAAGCCCTGGTCAGCTCCGCCGCGCCGAAGGAGACGTTGAACCGGTCGCACCAGATGGTGACGCTGGTGTAGTCCGCGACGTTCACGCCGGCGGGGATCTCGTAGTTCTGGTCGCCCTTGTTGCCCTTGAGCTTGCCCAGGCTGACGTGCTTGCCGTCGTCGAAGACACCCCAGCCGTCCGCACCTTCCTTCACGGGGGCGTCGGTGAGCCATACCCGCAGGTCGGGACCGTTGCTGGTGTCCAGGTTCGCCAGCCTCAGGGTCCGGGAGCCATCCGGCAGCCGGATGAGCTCCACGGTGCCCGTGGTGGCGTGTTCGTGGCTGATCAGAGATCCCCGGGCCAGGGTCTGCGGTCCGGCGGGGGCCGGAGGGGGACCCGTAGGGGCCTGCGCCGGTGAGGAAGCATCAGGCGCGGCGGCCCGGGCCGTCGGCGGGGCCTCGCTGACCCGGTCGTCCTGCCAGAGCTTCCACGGCTGGAACCAGTACAGCCCGGCGCCCAGCACCGCCACTGTCGTCACCGCCGCCCCGGCCATCAACCGTCCACGCCGCCTGCTGTCGTCCACTACCGCTCCCTCTCACCGTCCGGGTCCTGCCCCGCACGCGCATTCAACGCGCTCAGGCAGCTGCCCACCATGCCGGAGGGGATGACGGTTCCCTTACGTCCGGCCCCCTCCATCGCCGGCGCGCCGCAAGCCCCACGGCGGCCGCGGGGGGCGGGGTACGGGCCCGCCCCCGCAGGGCGCGCTACAGGGTGCGGAGCTGGGTGGTGAACACCTGGTTCGCGACCTGTTCGCCGAGGGTGAGACCGTCGGTGGCGTCCCACGGGAAGTGGACACCGAGCCAGATCCGGCTGTCGGCGTCCTCCTTCGCGGCAGCACTGAAGCTGGTGAAGTGCCGGGTCTTGACCGGGGCGAGCGGCTCGTCGGTGGTGAGGTCGAAGGCGAGGTCGTCACTGCCGAAGTACCGCTTCATCACTCCGGCCCAGGCGGCGCCGAAGGAGGCGTGGCCGGAGACGTAGGCGGGGAAGCAGGGGCTGACGTTGACGCCGGCGTTGTTCTTCAGGAGCGGTTTCCACTGCGGGTCGAGGCCGCCCTCGCGGATCGCGGAGACCGGGCGCCACAGGTCGATCGGGGTGGCGAACTTCGCGTCGCGGACGGCTATGCCGGTGTCGGCGAGCGCGATCGAGACGAGCGCGAAGAGCCGGGCGTTCTGGTAGACGGTGAGTCCTCGCGCCTTGGACACCTCCCGTGTGGCCTGGAGCATCTGGCCCGGCGGCTTGTACGTGCCGTCGTTGTCGTTGGCCCAGAACCAGGCGGCGTTCACCTGGTCCGCGGTCCGGTTGACCACCGGGGTCGCCGCGGTGGGTGCGGCCGCGCCGGCCGTCCGTACGGCCTCGACCTGCGCCTTGTACTCGGGGCTGGCGACGAGGTTCGCGTAGGTCGCGAACCGGCCGAGGCGGGTGGGCCGGAATTGTGAGCCCGAAGTCAGCGAGAAGGGCCTGACCTGCCCCCAGAACGGATTGACGGCGTCGGAGACGTCGTCACACTTGCCGTCCACCATGTCGGGATAGCTGGTGGGCCGCCACGCCCCCTGCCCGTTGTTCAGGGTGTAGAGCTGTTGGTTGTCGGAGCCGTCGCCCGCCCGCTTGGTCATCATCTGGGTGACCATCTTGTTGACGACGGTGACGTCCAGGAGGTCGAAGGCGGTTGGCGAGGTGCCGAAACGCTGGCTGAATCTCTGGTCGAGGAAGGCGGTCAGGTCGACCGTCGTCTCCTTGTTGGGCCGGTTCAGCCCGTAGAGGTTGAGCAGGATGTTGTAGGCGGTGCGGCCGATGACCCGTTCCTCCTCGTCGGGCCCCTCGGCGATGCCGGCGTAGTTCTCGGCCGTGATGTAGGCGGCGGAGGTCATCCGCCCCTTCCACTTGAGCTGGTACGAGCTCTCCGCGTCGTAGATCGCGGCGTTCATCATCGCCGCCGCCCGCGCCATCGGCACGGGCCCGCCGCCCGTCCTGCGGAAGGCCTCCTGCAGCACGTCGTTCCAGTAGTGCACCGGGTCTGCGATCGACTGGGCCGGCAGCGCGGCCTGCGCGGGCGCCGGAGTGAGGGCGAGGACCGACCCGGTCGATGCGAGAACCGCGGTGGCGGCCAGGGCGCGGCGCCAGGCCGCGGTACGTCGTGCGGTGGTGCGAATGTTTGCGGACATGCCGGAATTCCCCCTGCTCAGAGGCCTGTTGGTCATCACCGGGATGGTGGGGAGTGATCGTGGCCCAGGGGCGGCCGACGTTCTTGTAAAAATCGGCGGTGCGCGGCGGAATGGCCTGTGCCGGGCCGTCGCACGGCCGGAAGCCGCCTTCGCCTCGGCCTCTCGTCCACCCGCCGGCTACCGGAATTCGATCGTCGGCATGCAGGGCTGTGCCGCAACCGCCCTGTCCACCCGAACGACCCCCTCGGCGAGAGCGACCACCGCGCCGCACCGGATACCACGGGGTGTGCGGCGGTCCGCCCCGTGCCGCCCGGCCGTGGTGTTGGCCAACGCCGCGCTCGGCGCAGCACCCGGCAGCTCAGAGTTCGAGACGGGCGTGCCCACTATCCGGTCAAGCCCTTGCTGGGGGATACGACATCCGACAGTATTCCTATTAATCCGATGGGAAAGGGAGGGATCCCGGGGGGACTCGCCAGGCGAGATTCGCGACTCCTGACGTGCCATGGACCCCTGCTACGCCACCCCTACCTCCCGGCGACCGGCCGAGGCCAACACCAACGTTCCGGAGTAGCCCGACATGACCACCGCCGTTCCGTATGGCCCCGGGGTCCGCCCAGCCCCCACCCCTCCCCCCGGCACCCCGGTCCGTCGGTGACGCCCGTGCCGACGACACCGATCACGGTCGGCGCCCGGTCAGCCGAGGAGCAGCGCCACGCGATTCTGCGTGCTGGTTGCGACGTGGCGGACGACCTCGCCGCGGACGCCATCGCCCGCGACCAAGCGGGCCTGCCGCCGATCGACGAGAAGGCGCGGCTGCACGAGGCCGGCCTGCTGGCGGCTCTCACCCCGCCCGGCCCTGGCCGCGGGGTGGACTGGCTCACCGGATGCGCCGTCATACGGGCGGTCGCCGCGGCGGACAGCTCCGTCGGCGCCCTGCTGGCCCGTCATTACGTCCACGCCTGGAGCGGACGCTTCTACTCGAGTCACCATCAGGCGACCGCGCTCGAAGAGGAGTCACTGCGCAAGCAGTGGCTGTGGACGGGCGCAGTCCGCACTCCTACCCCTGACGAGGACACGAACGCGCCGGACCTCACCCTGCGGCCGCGCGACACCGGCTACCTCCTGAGCGGACGCCGCTCGGTGGACACGGCGGTGACCGTCGCCGACCAGATCGTGCTGGACGCCGTCTGCACCGTGACCGGCGAGATCCTGGTCGTAAGGATCCCCCGCAGCGCGCGGGGCGTGACCGTCGAACCCGCCCGCGACCGCCTCGGCCAGCGCGTCGCCGGCGCGGGCGAGGTCGTCCTGGACCGCGTTACCGTCACGCCCGGGCAGCTGCTGGGACGCCGGCCGCATGACGAGGAGTCGGCCGCGCCCTTCACCGCGCTCGCCGAGCCGGCGCTCCGGCTCGCCCTGTGCCACGTCGCCCTGGGGATCGTCGAGGGCGCCCTGACCGAGGCCCGCGACCTCAGCAGGGGCGGCCATGCACACCGCCTGCCCGGCGAGGACCCGGACCTCCTGCTGACGTACGGGGAACTCGCCTCCGCCGCACAGACGGCCACCGCTGTCGTCCACCGGGCGACGGCAGTGACGGGGCGGGCCCTCGACGCGGGTTCCCACCTCGATGCCGAAGAACCCGCGAGCGTCGCCGCACTGGTCGCCACGGCCGAGACCGTGACGTCCAAGGCCGCCCTGGAGATCACCACGCGGGTACTGGAACTGGCCGACGCCCCGGGCCTGGACCGCTTCTGGCGCAACGCGCGTGCACTGACCGCCCACCACCCGGTCACGCGCCGTCTGCGCTCCATCGGCGAGCACTACCTCAACGGCTCCCACCGCGCAGTGGCAGCGGCCTTCCACTGAGGCGAGGCACCGCCGGGGACGGTGCCGTACCGATCGGCTGACAAACGCAGGCCGGAGCCGTGCGGGATAATGTGCCCATGCGGATCTCAGCCAGGGCAGACTACGCGGTACGTGCTGCGCTGCAGCTCGCGGCGGCACAGGAGGGCGGGCCGGTGAAGGCCGAAGCCATCGCCGACGCCCAGGACATCCCGCACAAGTTCCTCGAAGGCATCCTGAACGACATGCGCCGGGGCGGACTCGTACTCAGCCAGCGCGGCGGCAACGGCGGCTACCGACTGGCCAGGCCCGCCGAGTCCATCAGCATCGCGGATGTCATCCGCGTCGTGGACGGACCGCTCGTCTCGGTGCGCGGGGTCCGGCCCCCGGACCTGTCCTACACCGGGCCTGCCGAGTCGCTGCTCCCCTTGTGGATCGCGCTGCGGTCCAACGTGCGGGAGATCCTCGAGGGTGTGACGCTCGCCGACGTCGCATCGTCCCACCTGCCCGCCGAGGTGTCCGCGCTGACCGAGACTCCCCGCGCCTGGATCAATCCCTAACCACCCGCCACCCCCGCCCAGCTGCGCTTTCTCACCAACCAAGACAGGTCCGTCCGCCATGTGGGCGGCCTCTTGGGACGGATGGCGCTGTCTGCCAAGATGCCTACCAAGCCGGTGGGAAAACTAGGAATCAAGGAGGTGGCCGTCGTGAGCACATCGCCCCGCGCAGGCCATCTGCCGACCCTTCTCACCACCCGCCGACACATCGACCTGGTCCGTACGTCCAGCTCCATCTGTCACGCTTCCTGACACCCTCTCCGTAGTCAGGCTCCGCGCGAAGCGCACGGCTGTGCACGTGTCACGCCGCGCTCCGTCTGCCGCCGGCCCGGGCCCCTCGGCCGGCCTCGCCGCCCCGCAGGACCTTCGCCGGCCCTCCGCCCCGCGGCATCGCGACACCCTTTCGCTTCGGCCTGCAAGGGCAAGCCCGTCCCCGACGGCTGGGAGCGAATGCCCTGCGCGCCTACCGCCCCGACGTCGCGTCGTCTCCCCTCGCCTCCTCGAACACCCCACCTGTGAAAGGACACCTCTGTGTCTGCCGCAAGACCGCTCACCCTCCTGCGCACCATCGCCGTCACAGCGACGCTTCCCGTCCTCCTCACGGCCTGCGGCTACGGTTCCGAGGCGAAGAAGGAGGACGACAAGACCAATGCCGCGACCACCGGCGACAAGAAGCTGTCGGCCTCCGAGGTCCGGATCGGGTACTTCCCGAACCTCACCCACGCGACCGCCCTGGTCGGCCTCCAGGAAGGCCTGATCGAGAAGGAACTGAA
>NZ_JBVISL010000004.1:0-813278 GCF_055575555.1 Streptomyces sp. NPDC034085
GGTACTGCAGGGGGGACCCTGTGGGAGAGTAGGACGCCGCCGAACAATCATTGTGGGAAAGCCCCGCACCTTCTGGTGCGGGGCTTTTCTGCGTTCCGGACCCGCCCCTGCCCCAACGGAGCCGTTGGGGGACTCCTGTAGGGTCAGGGGGCATCGATTCGACCGTTTCTAGCGTCACAGTGGAGGCCCCCGGGTGGAGGTCCAGGAGACTCGGGTTCAGACTGACCGAATTTTCACCATTCCGAACATCCTGAGCATGGCTCGTCTCGTCGGCGTGCCGCTGTTCCTCTGGCTGATCCTCGAGGAGTACGACGGCTGGGCGCTGGCCGTCCTCATGCTGAGCGGCATCAGTGACTACCTCGACGGAAAACTCGCGCGCCGCTGGAATCAGATCAGCAAACTGGGCCGGCTGCTGGACCCCGCCGCGGACCGTCTCTACGTCCTGACCACGCTCTTCGGGCTGACCTGGCGCGAGATCCTGCCCCTGTGGGTCACCGCCGCTCTCCTGGCCCGTGAGGCGATGCTGCTGGTCATGGTGTGGATCCTGCGCCGGCACGGCTATCCGCCGCCGCAGGTGAACTTCCTCGGCAAGGCGGCCACCTTCAACCTGATGTACGCCTTCCCCCTCCTGCTGCTCAGTGACGGAACCGGCTGGTTGGCCTGGATGGCGTCCGTTTTCGGATGGGCGTTCGCGGGATGGGGTACAACGCTCTATTGGTGGGCAGGAATCCTTTACGTGGTGCAAGTCCGCCGTCTGGTGAAGGCGGACGCCACGGCCGATTGAGCTCACTCGGCGCCGGTACTGACGCGGAGGAGTAGCGGAGTATCCGTCCGAGAAGGGTGACGTCGGCTGGACCGTCATCTCTCTAGGAGGACTCTTCCGACATGAAGGCCGTCGTGATGGCCGGTGGCGAAGGTACGCGGCTTCGCCCCATGACCTCAAGCATGCCCAAGCCGCTCCTGCCGGTGGCGAACCGGCCGATCATGGAGCACGTGCTGAGGCTGCTCAAGCGGCATGGGCTCAGCGAGACCGTGGTCACGGTGCAGTTCCTGGCGTCACTCGTCAAGAACTACTTCGGTGACGGCGAGGAGCTCGGAATGGAGCTCACCTACGCCAACGAGGAGAAGCCTCTCGGCACCGCCGGCAGCGTGAAGAACGCCGAGGAGGCCCTGAAGGACGACACGTTCCTCGTCATCTCCGGCGACGCGCTGACCGACTTCGACCTCACCGATCTCATCAATTTCCACAAGGAGAAGGGCGCACTTGTCACGGTGTGCCTGACCCGGGTGCCGAACCCGCTGGAATTCGGCATCACCATCGTGGACGAGGAAGGGAAGGTCGAGCGCTTCCTCGAGAAGCCCACCTGGGGGCAGGTGTTCTCGGACACCATCAACACCGGCATCTACGTGATGGAGCCGGAGATCTTCAACTACGTCGACCCCGACGTATCGGTCGACTGGTCCGGTGACGTCTTCCCGCAGCTGATGAAGGAAGGCCGGCCGATCTACGGCTACGTCGCCGAGGGCTACTGGGAGGACGTGGGCACCCACGAGAGCTACGTCAAGGCCCAGGCCGACGTGCTCGAGGGCAAGGTCCAGGTCGACATGGACGGCTTCGAGATCTCGCCCGGCGTGTGGGTGGCCGAAGGGGCGGAGGTCAGCCCTGACGCCGTGCTGCACGGTCCGCTGTACGTCGGCGACTACGCCAAGATCGAGGCCGGGGTGGAGCTCCGCGAGCACACGGTCGTCGGGTCGAACGTCGTCGTGAAGAGCGGCGCCTTCCTCCACAAGGCCGTGGTCCACGACAACGTGTACATCGGCCCGCACAGCAACCTGCGCGGCTGCGTGATCGGCAAGAACACCGACATCATGCGGGCCGCCCGCATCGAGGACGGCGCCGTCATCGGCGACGAGTGCCTGGTCGGTGAGGAATCCATCGTCCAGGGCAACGTGCGGGTGTACCCGTTCAAGACCATCGAGGCCGGCGCCTTCGTCAACACCTCGGTGATCTGGGAGTCCCGCGGGCAGGCCCACCTGTTCGGCGCCCGGGGAGTCTCCGGGATCCTGAACGTCGAGATCACCCCCGAGCTGGTGGTGAAGCTCGCGGGCGCGTACGCGACGATGCTGAAGAAGGGCGCCATCGTCACGACGTCCCGTGACCACTCCAGAGGTGCCCGTGCGCTCAAGCGCGCGGTGATCTCGGCGCTCCAGGCCAGTGCCATCGACGTACGCGACCTGGAGAACGTGCCGCTGCCGGTGGCGCGTCAGCAGACGGCCCGGGGCGCGGCCGGCGGGATCATGATCAGGACCTCGCCCGGGGTACCGGACTCGGTGGACATCATGTTCCTCGACGAGCGGGGAGCCGACCTCTCCCAGGCCCAGCAGCGCAAGCTGGACCGGGTGTACGCACGCCAGGAGTACCGGCGTGCGTTCCCCGGGGAGATCGGCGACCTGCAGTTCCCGTCGAGCGTATTCGACTCGTACACGGGCTCGCTGCTGCGCCGGGTGGACACCACCGGAATCGCCGATGCCGGACTCAAGGTGGTCGTGGACGCCTCGAACGGCAGTGCGGGGCTCGTGCTGCCGAGCCTCCTCGGCCGCCTCGGTGTCGACGCGCTGACGATCAACCCCGGTCTCGACGAGTCCAGGCCGACCGAGACCCGGGAGTCCCGGCGGGCGGGGCTGGTGCGGCTCGGCGAGATCGTGGCCTCGGCCAGGGCGGCCTTCGGGGTGCGGTTCGACCCGGTGGGCGAGCGGATCTCCCTGGTGGACGAGCGGGGCCGGATCATCGAGGACGACCGGGCGCTGCTCGTGCTCCTGGACCTGGTGGCCGCCGAGAAGCGCAGCGGCCGGGTGGCCCTGCCGGTGACCACGACGCGCGTCGCCGAGCAGGTGGCGGCGTACCACGGCACCCAGGTGGAGTGGACGACGACCTCGCCCGACGACCTGACCCGGGTCGGCCGCGAGGAGACCACGATCTTCGGCGGGGACGGCCGGGGCGGTTTCATCGTCCCGGAGTTCAGCAGCGTCTTCGACGGATCGGCGGCCTTCGTGCAGCTGATCGGACTGGTGGCGCGGACGCAGCTCACCCTGAGCCAGATCGACGCCCGCATCCCGCGCGCGCACGTGCTCAAGCGGGACGTGCCCACCCCCTGGGCGGCGAAGGGGCTCGTCATGCGGCGGGTCGTGGAGGCGGCCGGCGACCGTCAGGTGGACACCACCGACGGCGTGCGGGTGGTCGAGGCCGACGGCCGGTGGGCGCTGGTCCTGCCGGACCCGGCGGAGGCCGTCACCCACCTGTGGGCCGAGGGCCCCGACGACGCCTCGGCGCAGGCACTGCTCGACGAGTGGGGCGCGGTCGTGGACGGAGCCGGGCAGCACTGACCGGCGGGCGTCAGCCGGGAACGCGGTTCCGGCGGGCCGGGTGCGGGGAGCCACCCGCCCCGGCCCGCCGGACGAGCGCATTGGGTGTGGGCGGCGCCGACATGCGACGATGTGCGGCATGTCGCAGCCGCCCACCAACCGGAGTTCGGCAACACCGCCGGCGCGCCCGGACGCGTCCATGTCGCTGCTGACCCACGTCATGGACCACAGCCTGGACGAGGGCTATGCGGAAGCCGCGGCACGGCGCGAGGCGGACGGTACGGCGGGGCTGCCCCGCACCCTCAAGGCCAAGCTGGCGCTCGCCGCCGGCCTGGTGATCGCCGCCATGGTCGTCACGCTCGGCGCGGCGCAGGCGCGGGTGGCGGCGCCGGTGCTGGCCAAGGAGCGCCAGGAGCTGATCGACCGGGTGCGGCGCGCCGGTGATCACGCGGACGGGCTGGAGCGCGACATGGAGCGGCTGCGCACCGAGGTCGCGGACCGGCAGCGCGCCGCGCTGAAGCAGCAGGTCGGAGAGCGTGGCCGGCTGGTGGAACTGCTGGCGGGTGCAACCGAGGTGCGCGGTCCCGGCGTCAAGCTGGTGGTGGACGATGCCAAGGGCGCCTCGTCGGGCGGCGGTGGCGGCCCGCGCGAGAGCGCCGGGTTCTCGAACACCGGCCGGGTGCGCGACCGGGACATGCAGCGGATCGTCAACGGGCTCTGGCAGGCGGGTGCGGAAGCCGTCTCGATCAACGGGCAGCGGCTGACGGCGCTGTCGGCGATCCGGGCCGCGGGCGACGCGATACTGGTCGACAACAAGCCGCTGGTGCCCCCCTACGAGGTCCTCGCGGTGGGCGACGGGAAACGGCTCGGGACCGCGTTCCAGGACTCCGTCGACGGGCAGTACCTGCACGTCCTCCAGGAGAGCTACGGGATCCGCTACAGCCTGACCCCGATGGACGAGGTACGGCTGCCGGCCGCGTCGAGCCTGACCGTCCGCACAGCCACAGCAGAAGAGCCGAAGAAGGGTGCATCGTGATCGCGGTACTGGGCCTCTTGGCCGGAGTGGTGGCCGGGCTTCTGGTCCGGCCCGAGGTGCCGGCCGTGGTGGAGCCGTATCTGCCGATCGCCGTGGTCGCCGCGCTCGACGCGGTGTTCGGCGGCCTGCGCGCGATGCTGGACGGCATCTTCGTCGACAAGGTCTTCGTGGTGTCGTTCCTGTCGAACGTGGTAGTCGCCGCGCTGATCGTCTTCCTCGGCGACAAGCTGGGCGTCGGCTCCCAGCTGTCGACGGGCGTGGTCGTCGTCCTCGGCATCCGGATCTTCTCCAACGCCGCGGCCATCCGCCGGCACGTCTTCCGGGCGTGAGGCCGATGAGCACGCAGAACACCCCGCCCGGTGAGCCGGAGGTCCCCGGGCAGCACGGGTCCCCGGCCGGCGCGCCCCGGCCGCAGGAGCCCCGGCAGGAGCCCGGCCCGGCCGGGCCGGAGGAGACCGGCCGGCAGCGGCTGGCCGCCGGGCTGTGGCCGCCGCGGTTCAGCCGGGCCCAACTGATCGTCGCGCTGCTGCTGTTCGTCCTGGGCCTCGGCCTCGCGATCCAGGTCCGCTCGAACAGCGACTCCAGCGCCCCGCTGCGCGGCGCCCGCCAGGAGGACCTGGTCCGCATCCTCGACGAGCTGGACGGGCGGACCCAGCGCCTGGAGGACGAGAAGCAGCGGCTGGAAGACCAGCGCAAGGAGCTGCAGAGCAGCTCCAACCAGGCCGAGGAGGCGCGTCGGCAGACGGTGGAGAAGGAGCGTCAACTGGGCATCCTGGCGGGTACGGTGGCAGCACAGGGCCCGGGCATCACGCTGCGGATCACCGACACCAAGGGCCAGGTGCGGTCCGACCAGCTGCTGGACACCCTCCAGGAGCTGCGGGCGGCCGGGGCCGAGGCGATCCAGATCAACGGTGTGCGTGTCGTGGCGGGGTCGTACTTCTCGGACGAGGGCGGCGGGGTCGGCATCGACGGTAAGAAGATCACACAACCCTATGAATTCAGGGTGATCGGCAAACCGCAGGATCTGGAGCCGGCGCTGAACATCCCGGGCGGTGTCGTGCAGACCATGGAGAAGGAACAGGCCACGGTCGCCGTCACACGGTCGGCGAAGATCGTTGTGGACGCCTTGCGGGCTGCGAAGCAGCCTGACTACGCTCGGTCGTCATCGCCGTGATGCGGGATGCGACGTGGACAGGCTCACGCGGGCCGACGCCTGCGGGGGGTCGACGCACGGAAGTCGCCGTGCGTGGTGGAAACTGTCTGGTGGTTACGGACGTTGTCAGAATGTCCGGGTCGGCAGGTGTGTGCATGCAGAGTTCGTCCTGCCCCACGGGCGGGTCTGTTTCGGTCAAGGGGAATCGCCCGTGAAGTTGTTTGAGAAGTTGTTCGGCAAGAAGAAGAACGAGGAAAGCGGTGCGGCACGGCACCGCGCGGGGCAGCCGGAAGCGGAAGGGCAGGGCGACAGGCCCCTCTTCCGCGACGAGGTGGCCGGCCCGGGTGACGCGGGGGCGCGCGGCGCGTCGTCCGTTGACCCCGCTGGTTCCGGACGCATAGGTTTCGGTGACCCATCAGCCTCAAGTGCGGGTGGAGGGTACGCCTCTGACCCGTATGCCACCAGTGCCTCCGCGGGGCAGCCGCGGCGCGAGGAGCCGTCCATGTCGGCCGAGCAGACGTGCGGCAGGTGCGGGCACCGCAGCGATGCGGCGAGCCGTTTCTGCTCCAACTGCGGGGCGCCGCTGCGGCCGGGTCTGACGCCGGAGCGCGCTTCGGAGACCACGTCCACCATCTCGATCTCGGGCCTGGAGGCCTACGAGGCCGAGGGATCGGGCCAGCACGCTCCGTCCTCGCTGTCCCCCGAGGCCCAGGCCGCGGTGGAGGCGCTGCCCCCCGGTTCCGCCCTGCTCATCGTGCGGCGCGGACCCAACTCGGGCAGCCGCTTCCTGCTGGACGGCGAACTGACCACGGCGGGCCGGCACCCGCAGAGCGACATCTTCCTGGACGACATCACCGTCTCCCGCCTGCATGTCGAATTCCGCCGGAGCCCGGAGGGCGGCTTCACCGTCTCCGACGTGGGCAGCCTCAACGGCACGTACGTGAACCGCGAGCCGATCGACTCCGTCGCCCTGCACAACGGCGACGAGGTGCAGATCGGCAAGTACCGGCTGTGCTTCTACGCGAGCCTGCGGGGCGCCTGACCCCCTCGGACACCGTCCGGGGGGCACCCCACCCCCGGACACCCCCGGGGGGACCCCAGGGAAGGTTCCATGCTGCGTACCCCGACGGGCGGCGCCTCGAAGAACGGCGCCGCCGGCCCGTCCCGGCAGCTGGTCAGCATCGGCATGGTGCTGACCATGCTGCGCGACGAGTTCCCCGAAGTGACGATTTCCAAGATCCGCTTCCTGGAGGCGGAGGGGCTCGTCGAGCCCAGACGCACACCTTCCGGATACCGCAAGTTCAGCACGGACGACGTGGAGCGGCTCGGGCGCATCCTGCGCCTGCAGCGCGACCACTACCTGCCGCTGAAGGTCATCCGGGAGCAGCTCGACGCGCTCGACCGCGGTGAGCAGATCCGCATCCCCGGGCCCGCGGCGCACGGGGAGTCCGTGGATCCCGCGGGTGCCCCCACGGTCGGCGGGGAGCCGGGCGGGGAGCGGCCGACGGTGGCCCGGGTCGGCCGGGCCGAGCTGCTCGCCGCCGCCGAGGTGGACGAGGTCCAGCTCGTGGAGTGGGAGTCGTACGGGCTCATCTCCGAGGCCCCCGGCGGCGGGTTCGACGCCGAGACCGTCACCGTGGCCCGGCTGATCGCGGAACTGGGCCGGTTCGGGCTCGAGCCCCGCCATCTGCGGGCCATGAAGGCTGCGGCGGACCGGGAGGCCGGTCTGGTGGAGCAGCTCGTGGCCCCGCTGCGCCGCCACCGCAACCCGCAGACCCGGGCCCACGCCGAAGCCACGATGAAGGAGCTCGCAGGGCTGTCCGTACGGCTCCACGAGGCCCTGGTCCGGGCCGCTCTCGGGGTCCGTCCGCACTGATCCGACGGGTCCGGGGGAGCCCCGACTACCCAAACCTGCCGAGCACGTCCTAGGGTTGCTGTGTGAACGAGCTCGACGTTGTGGGTGTCCGGGTGGAAATGCCCTCCAACCAACCGATCGTGCTCCTGCGTGAAGTGGGAGGCGACCGGTACCTCCCCATCTGGATCGGTCCTGGGGAGGCGACCGCCATTGCCTTCGCGCAGCAGGGCATGGCCCCTGCCCGGCCGCTGACGCACGACCTGTTCAAGGACGTGCTGGAGGCGGTCGGTGAGGAGCTCACCGAGGTCCGGATCACGGATCTGCGGGAGGGCGTCTTCTACGCGGAACTGGTCTTCGCCAGTGGAGTCGAGGTGAGCGCGAGGCCGTCGGACGCCATAGCGCTGGCCCTGCGGACGGGAACGCCGATCTACGGCAGTGACGGCGTCCTCGACGACGCCGGCATCGCGATTCCCGACGAGCAGGAGGACGAGGTGGAGAAGTTCCGCGAGTTCCTCGACCAGATCTCCCCCGAGGACTTCGGAACGGGCCCCCAGTAGTCCCGCCGAAGGCCGCGCGGCTCACCGGGAACTGTCAGCCCATTCGAGTAGCCTTTCCCGGCAGCGGGGTACGGGAAACCACTCTCAGGGTGATTATCACTCGGCGTGCCGAGTGTGGCGATCGTTGACGCACCCCTGGTCACTGCCTACCTTCGAGGTGGCAGGTCAAGGACGGAGGGTCGGCGTGAGGATCACGGGCGACGGTACGACCGGGGGCACCCCCGCGCGGAGCGACGGTGGGCCGTACCCGCTGCACGGCGGCGCGGCGGGAGCCGCGCACCGTCAGCCGGCGTGCCCGCCGGTCGGGCCGGTGGGTGAGGGCCCGGCGCCCGAGGAGGTCGGCTACCGCGGGCCGACGGCGTGCGCGGCCGCCGGGATCACGTACCGCCAGCTGGACTACTGGGCCCGCACCGGGCTCGTGGAGCCGAGCGTCCGGCCCGCGTACGGGTCGGGGACCCAGCGCCTGTACAGCTTCCGCGACGTGGTCGTCCTCAAGATCGTCAAGCGCTTCCTGGACACCGGGGTGGCGCTCCAGAACATCCGCACCGCCGTCCAGCACCTGCGGGACCGCGGCTTCCGCGACCTCGAGCGCATGACGCTGATGAGCGACGGCGCCACCGTGTACGAGTGCACCTCGCCGGACCAGGTCGTGAGCCTCCTCCAGGGCGGCCAGGGCGTCTTCGGCATCGCGGTGGGCGTCGTATGGCGCGACGTCGAGAACGCGCTCTCCCAGCTGCACGGGGAGCGCGTGGACACGGGGGAGACCCTGGTCGGCCACAATCCCGCCGACGAGCTGGCCGCGCGGCGCAACCGGGCCGTCTGACCCGGACGCCGCCGGGCGCGCCGGCACCACGGCGTTGTCAGTGGCATGGGGCAGCATCGGTGCTGTGAGAGCCGCACCGACCATCCTGCACCTGGACATGGATGCCTTCTACGCCGCCGTGGAACAGGCGTCGAAGCCCAGCCTGCGCGGGAAGGCCGTGATCGTCGGCGGCCTCGGCCCGCGCGGGGTGGTGGCCACCGCCTCCTACGAGGCCCGGCGGTTCGGGGTGCATTCGGCGATGCCGACCGCCCAGGCCCGCCGGCTCTGCCCGAACGGCGCCTACCTGATCCCGCGCTTCAGCCTCTACCGCGAGGTCAGCGATCTCGTCATGGGCCTGCTGCGGGAGCTGTCGCCGCTGGTCGAGCCGCTCAGCCTGGACGAGGCCTTCGTGGACCTGGAGGCGGGCGGAGCGGCCTTCGACGCGGCGGGCGCCCGCGCCACCGGCGAGCGGCTGCGCGCGGACATCAGGGCGGCCACCGGGCTCAGCGGCTCGGTGGGGCTGGCCGGCTCCAAGATGCTGGCCAAGGTGGCCTCGGAGGAGGCCAAGCCCGACGGGCTGCTGCTGATCGAGCCGGGGGCCGAGCGGGAGCTGCTGGCGCCCATGTCGGTGCGCACCCTGCCCGGGGTGGGGCCGGCCACCGGGGAGCACCTGCGGCGGGCCGGGATCACCACCGTGGGGGAGCTGGCCGAGGCCGGCGAGGACGAACTGGTGCGGATGGTGGGCCGGGCACACGGGGTGGGCCTGTACCGGATGGCACTCGGGCTCGACGACCGCCCGGTGGTCGCCGAGCGGGACGCGAAGTCCGTGTCGGTGGAGGACACCTTCGACGTGGACCTGCACGACCGGGTCCGGATCCGGTACGAGGTGCAGCGGCTCGCCGACCGCTGCGTGGGCCGGCTGCGCGGGGCGGGGCACTCGGGGCGGACCATCGTCCTGAAGGTCCGCCGGTACGACTTCTCGACGCTGACCCGCTCCGAGACGCTGCGGGGGCCGACCGACGACCCGGCGGTGGTGCGCGAGGCCGCCGCACGGCTGCTGGAGGGCGTGGACACCACCGGCGGGGTGCGGCTGCTGGGGGTGGGGGTGACGGGGCTGGCGGACTACACCCAGGAGGACCTGTTCGCCCACGCGCTGGCCGCCGCCGGGGAAGAGGCGGAGGGGGTGGCTCCGGAGCCTTCCGGGGCCGGTGAGAGCGGCTCGGCGGCCGCCGGGAGCGCCGGGCCGCCGGAGGGGGCCCCGCCAGCCCCGGAGGCCGAGCAAGCGCCTCCCGTACGGCACTGGGCGGCCGGGAGCGACGTACGGCACGCGGTGTACGGGCCGGGGTGGGTGCAGGGCAGCGGGGTCGGACGGGTGACCGTGCGGTTCGAGCAGCCCGGATCGCCCCCCGGCCGGGTCCGTACCTTCCGGCTGGACGACCCGGACCTGGAGGCCTCCGATCCGCTGCCCCTCGTCGGCGACGGCTAGGCGGTGTCCTGGGGGCGGGGGTGCTGGAAGTCGGAGGGGAGCGCCACGTCCAGCCCGTAGTGGTGGTAGAGCTGGAGCTCCTGCTCGGGCGAGAGGTGGCGGCCGACCCCGAAGTCGGGGGCGTCCTTGATCAGGGAGCGGTCGAAGGGCACGCGCAGGGCGTCGTCCACCACCTCGCTGGGTTCCAGGGGGACGAAGGCGTCGCGTCCGAAGAGGCCGGTCCGGACGGCTGCCCACTCCGGGACGCCCGTGGCGTCGTCGAGGTAGACCTCGTCCACGGTGCCGATCTTGGCGCCGTTGCGGTCGAACGCCTTGCGGCCGATCAGGCTGCGGGGATCGATGTCGGTCTGCACGGTCCCTCCGTACGGTCGCAGTGCGCACAGCTCGTGCGTAATGACTACGAAAGTGCATATTTGGAGAGGGGGCCACTCGAGGGAGGGTCGAGATCCTCGCTGGTAGGCTGGGTGACGGCTGTTGACCCTGTGCGGGAGAGTCCTCCGAGTGAGTACGACGGAGGCGCCGAAGGAGCAAATCCTCCCCGGAATCTCTCAGGCATACGTACCGCACGGACGAGGCCACTCTGGAAAGCAGGGGCAGGTGCCGGGCCCGCAGTGCCGGCTCCTCCCCTCACCGACGGTGAAAGCCGGAGCTCACGGGCGAACCCCGCGACTCCGGTGAAGCTCTCAGGTTGAGATGACAGAGGGGGAGGCCGTCCGGGTGCCCGCGCCGTGGTGCCCCTCGCAGGTCATACGACCAGGAGGCCTCCGTTATGACCGCCAACCGCATTCCGCTCTCCCAGCTCGAGCGGGGCATCCCCTTCGAGCAGCGTCACATCGGCCCGGACGCCGAAGCGCAGGCCAAGATGCTCGCCCAGGTGGGCTACGGCTCCCTCGACGAGCTCACCGCCGCCGCGGTACCGGATGTGATCAAGACCGCCGAGGCGCTGAACCTGCCCGAGGCGCGGACCGAAGCCGAGGTGCTGGCCGAGCTGCGCTCGCTCGCCGACCGCAACCAGGTGCTGTCCTCCATGATCGGTCTGGGCTACTACGGCACCTTCACCCCGCCGGTGATCCTGCGCAACGTCATGGAGAACCCGGCCTGGTACACCGCGTACACGCCGTACCAGCCGGAGATCTCGCAGGGCCGCCTCGAGGCGCTGCTGAACTTCCAGACCCTCGTCGCCGACCTGACCGGTCTGCCGACCTCGGGCGCCTCCCTGCTGGACGAGGGCACCGCGGCCGCCGAGGCCATGTCCCTGGCCCGCCGCGTGGGCAAGGTCAAGGGCGGGGTCTTCCTCGTCGACGCCGACGCGCTGCCGCAGACCATCGCCGTGATCGAGACCCGCGCCGAGCCCACGGGCGTCGAGGTCGTCGTCGCGGACCTGTCCGAGGGCATCCCGGCCGAGATCGCCGAGCGCGGTGTCTTCGGCGTGCTGCTCCAGTACCCGGGCGCCTCCGGCGCCGTCCGCGCGATCAAGCCGGTCATCGACCAGGCGCACGAGCTCGGCGCGATCGTCACCGTCTCCGCCGACTTGCTCGCGCTGACCCTCCTGACCTCCCCGGGCGAGCTGGGCGCGGACATCGCCGTCGGCACCACCCAGCGCTTCGGCGTCCCGATGGGCTTCGGCGGCCCGCACGCCGGCTACATGGCCGTCCAGGCCAAGCACGCCCGCTCGCTGCCCGGCCGCCTCGTCGGCGTCTCCGTGGACGCGGACGGCAACAAGGCCTACCGCCTGGCCCTCCAGACCCGCGAGCAGCACATCCGCCGCGAGAAGGCCACCAGCAACATCTGCACCGCGCAGGTGCTGCTCGCCGTCATGGCCGGCATGTACGCCGTCTACCACGGCCCGGACGGCCTGCGCACGATCGCCCGCCGCACCCACCGCTACGCAGCGCTGCTCGCCGCGGGCCTGACGGCCGGCGGGGTCGAGCTGGTGCACGGCTCCTTCTTCGACACGCTCACCGCCCGGGTGCCCGGCAAGGCCGCCGAGGTCGTCGCCGCCGCCCGTGAGAACGGCGTCAACCTCCACCAGGCCGACGCCGACCACGTCTCGCTCTCCTGCGACGAGACCACCCGCCGCGCCGACCTCGAAGCCGTCTGGGCCGCCTTCGGCGTCACGGCCGACATCGAGGCCCTGGACGAGGCCACCGCCGACGCGCTGCCCGAGGCCCTGCTGCGCTCGGACGCGTACCTGACCCACCCGGTCTTCCACCAGCACCGCTCCGAGACGGCGATGCTGCGCTACCTGCGCAAGCTCTCCGACAAGGACTACGCGCTGGACCGCGGCATGATCCCGCTCGGCTCCTGCACGATGAAGCTCAACGCGACCACCGAGATGGAGCCGGTCACCTGGCCCGAGTTCGGCCAGCTGCACCCCTTCGCGCCGATCGAGCAGGCCCAGGGCTACGCCACGCTCATCACCGAGCTGGAGGAACGTCTCTGCGAGGTCACCGGCTACGACAAGGTCTCCCTCCAGCCGAACGCCGGCTCCCAGGGCGAGCTCGCCGGCCTGCTGGCGGTGCGCGCCTACCACCGCGCGAACGGTGACGAGCAGCGCACCATCTGCCTCATCCCGTCCTCCGCGCACGGCACCAACGCCGCCAGCGCCGTGATGGCCGGCATGAAGGTCGTCGTCGTCAAGACCGCCGACGACGGCGAGGTGGACGCCGACGACCTGCGCGCCAAGATCGAGCAGTACCGCGACGAGCTCTCCGTGCTCATGATCACCTACCCGTCGACGCACGGTGTGTTCGAGGAGCACGTCGCCGACATCTGCGCGCAGGTGCACGAGGCCGGCGGCCAGGTCTACGTGGACGGCGCCAACCTGAACGCCCTGGTGGGCCTGGCCAAGCCGGGACACTTCGGCGGCGACGTCTCGCACCTGAACCTGCACAAGACCTTCTGCATCCCGCACGGCGGCGGCGGCCCGGGCGTCGGCCCGGTCGGCGTCCGGGCCCACCTGGCCCCGTACCTGCCGAACCACCCGCTCCAGGCGACCGCCGGCCCGGAGACGGGCGTCGGCCCGATCTCGGCCGCGCCGTGGGGCTCGGCGGGCATCCTGCCGATCTCCTGGTCGTACGTGCGCCTGATGGGCGGCGAGGGCCTCAAGCGCGCCACCCAGGTGGCGGTGCTCGGCGCCAACTACATCGCCAAGCGCCTGGAGCCGCACTACCCGGTGCTCTACACCGGCCCGGGCAACCTGGTCGCGCACGAGTGCATCATCGACCTGCGTCCGCTGTCGAAGGCGACGGGCGTGAGCGTGGACGACATCGCCAAGCGCCTGATCGACTACGGCTTCCACGCGCCGACCATGTCCTTCCCGGTGGCCGGCACGCTGATGATCGAGCCGACGGAGTCCGAGGACCTCGCCGAGATCGACCGCTTCTGCGACGCGATGATCGCCATCCGCGCCGAGGTCGAGCGCGTCGCGGGCGGCGAGTGGCCGGCGGACGACAACCCGCTGGCCAACGCCCCGCACACGGCCGCGGCCCTGGGCGGCGAGTGGAACCACCCGTACAGCCGCGACGAGGCCGTCTTCCCGGGCGGCGTCTCGGCCGCCGAGAAGTACTGGCCGCCGGTGCGCCGGATCGACGGGGCCTTCGGCGACCGCAACCTCGTCTGCTCCTGCCCGCCGCTGGATGAGTACGACAACTGAGCCGCCGGCGGGCGGGCCCGGGGCGCCCCGGGCCCGCCCGCCGAGGGGCCGGTGACACGGTGAAGGGGCCGGTTCCGGAGCATCGCGCTCCGGGACCGGCCCCTTCACCGTCCGCGGTGCCTGCTCCTAGGCCACCGCGAGCGGGCGGTGCGGGGCGATGATCTGGCCGTCCGGCAGCAGCTCACCGGTGTCCTCGAAGAGCAGGACGCCGTTGCACAGCAGGCTCCAGCCCTGTTCCGGATGGTTGGCCACCGGGCGCGCGGCCTCCCGGTCGGCGGATTCTGATGACGGGCAGGCAGGCTGGTGCTGGCACATGGATGGGTTCTTTCGCTGCGGTGTGGTCTGTTCGCTACGGCTCGATGCGTGATTCATGGCCGTCCCCCTGTGTCGTCCCCGCACCTGCGGGGAGGATGTCCTCAGTGTTCCCCCAGGACGGCTGCTTCGCAGGTATTTCCCGGCAGCTGTCCTCTTGGAATGAGGACGCATCACCCGTGCGGGCGGTTCAGGCCAACTCCCCTGTCATTTCGGGTGGTTCGCATTGACCCGAGCGGACTAGGCCGAATGGGTCACCCGGGTCAAGCCGCGGGGGCCGCGAGCGTGGGCGGGGCGGGTGGGGCCGCCGGGGTCAGCCGGTGGGTCAGCACGGGCAGCAGCTCCGAGACCGGGTACGGCCGGTAGGGGGCGATCCCGGGCGGGGCCGGGGCCAGCGGTACCAGCAGGTCCGCGGCGGCGGGCAGGCCGGCGGCCGCGTCGGCGCCGACCGCCCCGTGCAGCCACAGGGTCAGCATGTACAGCTCCGGTACGGACAGCAGCCGGGGCTGGTAGCTCTTGCCCAGCGACTCCGCCTGGCGCAGGGCGCGTTCCGTGGCGGCCACGTAGGGGCCCTCGAAGAAGTGGGAGAAGGCCCAGCCGTCCGGGGTGAGGCGGGTGTCGGCCGCCGCGACGAAGCGGTCGCCGCCGCGGATCAGGAACCGCCAGCCGGTGAGCCACGTACGGGGCGGGCGGCCGCCGGGCGCGTGGCCGGACACACCGAGCCGGTCGAGCACGTGCACCGGAAGCGGGAGTTCGGCGGTCAGGGGCCCCTGGAACGAGCGCAGGGCGGGGGTGTGCGCCTCGTGGACGGCGGTGGGGGAACCGAGTGCCGCGAGGACGCTGCGCAGGGCGGGCGCGGGAGCCGGGGGGACATGCAGCGGCATGGTGGGTCGCCTCTCACTTGGGAGACCGGTGGTACGGGGGAAAGGGCGGACGGAGCAGTCGCATTCTGGGGTCAGAGGTGGGCTTTGGGGCAATGGCCGCGCGCCAACTCTCTGCCTCGTTTGCGGAGTTTATACGACATGTGTTCACGCAGTGTTTCGGCTAGCCGTCCCGGCTATTTCCGGCAAGGCGTCTTCCGGTCCCGCTGTCATGGTATTCATGCCGGTTGCGCGTGGACAGACCGCGCTGACCTCGGAGGTTACCGGATGGGGGCTCGGCTGGAAAGCTCCGGTAATCCGGAGTCGGCAAAGGCCATGCGGAATTTGCGTCCGGCCGGTTGCCACGGGAATGTGCCGGAGCGCCCATCCGGCCATACCCGCGCGCGCTCCCCGCCAAGCCGTCCCGGCCCGGCGTTATCGATCACCGGGGCGGGGCATCATCGACCGTAACGTGCGCCCGGGCGGACCGGGCCGGACTCGTGGAGGGACGCTTCGATGGGGGAGAAGGTCGTGGCAGGCGGATTCGACCTGTCCGATCGGCATCGGTATCGGAGGAAGCTTCACGAGTGCCTGGAGGGGCTGGAGCGGCTTCTGGCGGAGAAGAGGTTCGATCGTCCCAAGAACATGATGGGACTGGAGATCGAACTGAATCTCGCAGGTGCCGACGGTTTGCCGCGCATGGTGAATGCGCAGGTACTGGAGAGGATTGCGAGCCCTGATTTCCAGACCGAACTGGGAATGTTCAACCTGGAGGTGAACGTACTCCCGCACCGGCTCGACGGCAGGGTATTCGACCAGCTCGCCGAAGAACTGAGCGCGGGCCTCCACTACGCCCACCGGCAGGCCGTGGAGATCGACGCGGGCGTCGTGATGATCGGGATACTGCCCACCATCTCCCGCGCGGACCTGGCCCTGGCGAACCTCTCGGCGGTGGACCGCTACTCCCTGCTCAACGAGCAGATCCTGATGATGCGCGGCGAGGACTTCCGCCTCGACATCGACGGGGTCGAGCGGCTGAGCTGGAGCACCGGGTCGATCGTGCCGGAAGCCGCCTGCACCTCCGTACAGCTGCACCTGCAGGTGACCCCGGCCCGGTTCGCCGACGTGTGGAACGCCGCGCAGGCGGTGACGGCCGTGCAGATAGCGGTGGGGGCCAACTCGCCCTTCCTGTTCGGGCGGGAGCTGTGGCGCGAGTCGCGTCCGCCGCTGTTCACCCAGGCCACCGACACCCGGCCGCCGGAGCTCCAGGCACAGGGGGTGCGGCCGCGGACCTGGTTCGGGGAGCGGTGGGTGGACTCGGCGTACGAGCTGTTCGCCGAGAACGTCCGCTTCTTCCCCTCCCTGCTGCCGATCTGCGACGAGGAGGAGCCGCTGCGGGTGCTCGCCGAGGGCGGGGTACCGAGCCTGCAGGAGCTGGTGCTGCACAACGGCACGGTCTACCGGTGGAACCGGCCCGTCTACGGGGTCGCCGACGGGGTGCCGCACCTGAGGGTGGAGAACCGCGTCCTGCCCGCCGGACCCACCGTGGCCGACGTCGTCGCCAACGCCGCCTTCTACTACGGCCTCGTACGGACCCTCGCGGACGAGCAGCGTCCGGTGTGGACCCGGATGCCGTTCGCGGACGCGGAGGCCAACTTCGACGCGGCCTGCCGGTACGGGATCGACGCGCGGATCCGCTGGCCGCGCCGGGGCCGGGCCGGGGGACTGGTGAGCGTGCCCGCGGTACGGCTGGTGCTGGACGAGCTGCTGCCGATGGCCGCGTCCGGGCTGGACGCCTGGGGCATCGAACCCGCCGACCGGGACCACTACCTCGGGATCATCGAGGAGCGGTGCCGGCGCAGGGTGAACGGGGCGACCTGGCAGGTGGAGACGTACCACCGGGCGCTCGCGGGCGGCCTCGAACGCGACGCCGCCCTGGCGGCGACCACCCGGCGCTACAGCGAGCTGATGCACAAGGGCGACCCCGTGCACACCTGGCCCGTGGGCCTGGAGGAGCAGGAAGTGGACGCCAGGGCGGCGGTCCGCCGCTGACCGGTGCTCGGGCCGGCCGGTGATTTTTTCCCGCCCCCGAGGGGGCAGTATGGGGTGGTGGTCGGATCGGGACGGGAGTCAGGCGTGCGGGTGCAGCCGGAGCCGGTGGTCGTGGAACTGCGCGAGGACGGGCGCCGGGTCCTGCGCACCGAGACGCTGCTCGTGCTGGCGCTGTCGCTGGGCGCGAGCGGGGTCTCCGCGCTGATCAGCTTCATCGGCTCGCTCACCAAGCCGGGCGGCCTCAAGGACCAGGCCGCCACGCTCAACGGCTCGTACGCACCCGGGCGGCCCTGGCTGGACCTGGCCTGGCAGCTGTTCGGGATCGCGAGCGCGCTGGTGCCCGTGCTGCTCGTCGCCCACCTGCTGAGCCGCGAGGGCGCGCCCGGGCTGCGGGTCCTGGGCTTCGACCGCACCCGGCCCGGAGGGGACCTGGCCCGGGGCGCCCTCGTGGCCGCCGGCATCGGCAGCGCCGGGCTGGCCTTCTACCTGGCGGCCCGGGCCACGGGCTTCAACCTGACGGTGGTGCCGGAGGCGCTGCCCGACGTGTGGTGGAAGTTCCCCGTCCTGATCCTCTCCGCGGTGCAGAACGCCGTGGTGGAGGAGGTCATCGTGCTGGCGTACCTGCTGCGCCGGCTGGACCGGCTCGGGTGGTCGCCGACGGCCGCGCTGCTCGCCAGCTCGGTGCTGCGCGGCTCGTACCACCTCTACCAGGGCGTCGGCGGCTTCGTCGGCAACATGGTGATGGGCGTCGTCTTCGTCCTGGCCTACCGGCGTTGGGGCCGGGTGGGCCCCCTGGTCGTCGCGCACGCCCTGCTCGACATCGTCGCCTTCGGCGGGTACGCCCTGCTCGCGGGCAAGGTCGGCTGGCTGCCGACCCTCTAGGGGGTGTCCGCGAAGTAGCGCCGGCCGCCCGAAGGGCGGGCCCTGCGGCGTCTGGTGCCGTGCATCGCAAGGCGGAGGGCCGCCCGCGTACTGGACGTACTCGGGCGGGCCCGACAACGCGGCGAGGTGCGGTGCCAGGCGTCGCAGGGCAGGCGGGACTTCGCGGACACCCCGGAGTGCCCGACCGCGTCAGCCGGCCTCGGGGGCGGTGAGCAGCTCGCCGTCGAGGACGGTGACGGCGCGGCCCGTCAGGAGCGTGCGGTCGCCCGCCAGCGTCACCCGGACCAGGCCCGTGCGGGCCCCGCCCTGCAGACCGGTCATCTCGGTGCGGCCCAGCCGGGCGGCCCAGAACGGGGCGAGGGCGGTGTGGGCGCTTCCCGTCACCGGGTCCTCGTCGATGCCGAGGGCGGGGAAGAAGCCGCGGCTGACGAAGTCGTACCCGCGGGAGGGGTCCTCGGCCGGCGCGGTGGCGATCACCCCGCGGCGGGAGTACGCCCGCAGGGCCGCGTGGTCGGGCGCCAGTTCCCGTACGGTCCGCTCGTCCGCCAGCTCCACCAGCAGATCGCCGATGTGCTCGGCGGTGTCGTGGAACGACCTGGCCTCGGCGCCCAGGGCGCGGCTGACCTCGGGGACCGGCTCCAGCGGGGTCAGCGAGGAGGTGGGGAAGTCCATCGTGACGGTGCCGTCCCCGTCGACCCGTGCCGTGAGGATCCCGCAGCGCGCGCTGAAGCGGATCAGCCCCTGGGCGAGCCCGCCGGTGGCCAGTACGTGCGCGGTGGCGAGGGTGGCGTGGCCGCACATGTCGACCTCGGCGGCCGGGGTGAACCAGCGCAGCGCCCAGTCGGCGTCGCCGCCGGGCGGCAGGGGGTGGGCGAACGCGGTCTCGGAGAGGTTCACCTCGGCGGCGACCTGCTGGAGCCAGGCGTCCGGGGGGAAACCGCCGTCGAGGAGCAGGACTGCTGCGGGGTTCCCGTGGAAGGGGCGGTCGGTGAAGGCGTCGACGATTCGGATGCGCATGGGCCGACGGTAGGTCGCTCCCCGAACCCCCGACAAAGGCCAATCCGGGGTGACTGGACTGGTCGTGACCTGTCGCATTGAAGCTTGACCGTTCTCACTGAACTTTGACCGCGTGCCACTGGCCAGCCGGCTGCGGTCCGGGCCGCGGACGACTGGCCGACCCGACGCCGGTCCAGGCTGATGGCGGGCAGTCAGGGTCGGCCGCGGGCGGCGCCGAACAGGGGATCGAGCGGATCGCCCTCGCACCCGACGACAAGGCAGGCCGCAGCGACCGGTCCCCGAGAGAGCTCTACGAGTCGGGCCAGGGCCACCGCCTCGGACGGCAGTCCGGCCGGATCGAGACCGGGTGCCCGCGCCGCACGGTCGCGTCGCCGGTCGAGGTCGGGCATGTCTTCCCGGTACTCGTCGGCGACTGCCTGGAGTTCGGAAACCGTCCGTCCGGGAGCATCCCGCCACCACGGTGCCACCAGACACAGCCCCCGACTGCCGGCGATAGTTTCCGATATATCGTTGACGTATCTCGATGGGTCAGCGATAGTGAAGGAGTCGAAACGACGAGTGGCATGACGGACATGGCAGAGATGACGAAAGGAGCGCAGTGATGCGTTCACACGGACACCACGACCACGGACACGAGCACGGACGGGGTCACGGCCACTGCGGGCCGGATCGTCGGGAGGAGTTCAGGGGGCTGCGTGCCGCCTTCGGGCCGTTCGGGCCGCCCTTCGGGGGCGGGCCCTTCGGCGGTCGGGGCGGGCGCGGCGGACCGCGCGGGCGGGCTCGGCGGGGTGACGTACGCGCCTCGATCCTGGCGCTGCTCGCCGACCGGCCGATGCACGGTTACGAGATGATCCAGGAGATCGGCGAGCGCAGCGGCGGGGCGTGGAAGCCCAGCCCGGGCTCGGTCTACCCGACCTTGCAGCTGCTCGAGGACGAGGGGCTGATCACCAGCGCCAGCGAGGGCGGCAAGAAGCTGTTCACGCTGACCGACGCCGGCCGCGCCGAGGCCGAGTCGGGGCCGGACGCCCCCTGGGCGGACGCCGGGCGGGGCTTCGACTTCGAGGCGATGCACGAGATCCGTACCGCCGGAGCGGGGCTGATGGAGGCCTTCGGGCAGGTCTTCAGGACCGGATCGCCCGAGCAGCGGGAGAAGGCCCTCGCGGTCGTCAACGACGCCCGCAAGAAGCTCTACCTGATCCTGGCCGACGAGCACTGACCGGGACGTGCGCACGGCGCGCCCCCGCGGACGCCCCGCGGGGCGCGCCGTGCGCGTACCGGTCAGGCGACCAGGCCGGCCAGCCTGCGCAGCGACTCGTTCAGGGCGGCCGTCGCCGAGTCCTTGAGCTTGCCCGCCATGAGGGAGACGGCCGCGCCCGTGAACTCCCCGTCGATGCGCACCGTCGTGGCCGGGCCGTCGGGGACGAGGGTGTAGCGGGTGAGCACCGCGACGCCCATCGGGCCCTTGCCGGTGATGGCGAAGAGGCGCTGGTCCTCCAGTTCCGAGACCGTCCACAGGACCTCGGCGGGGAAGCCCATCATCTTCATGTTCTCGGTGAAGGTGGACCCGACGGCCAGGGTCTCGGGCCCGCCCTTCGGGAAGTCGGTGTGGGTCATGCTCCACTGCCCGTACGCGTCCCAGTCCGTCAGCTGGGCCCAGAGCTTCGCGGCGGGCGCCTCGATGCGTGATTCCGCGGTGACTTCAGCCATGCGTCCACCCCTTCTGGTCGGGTACGTGCGGCGGAAGGTAGCCCCGGCGGGCGCAACATACAAGGTTGACGGCCTGTCAGATACGGGGGCCGCCGAGCGGCCGGCTCCCGGGTCCGTCTCAACAGGTGTCTCGCGGACGATGCCCCTGTCCGGCCCTGCCATGATGGGGCGATGCAAGCGTCAGGGAAGAACGCCGGACTGGGCCTCGCCCTCGTCTCCGCGTGCGCGTTCGGTGGTTCGGGTGTTGCGGCGAAGCCGCTGATCGAGGCGGGTCTGGACCCGCTCCACGTGGTGTGGCTCAGGGTGGCCGGGGCGGCCCTGGTGCTGTCCCCGCTCGCCTGGCGGCACCGGTCCCTGCTACGGCGCAAGCCCCTGCTGCTGGCGGGCTTCGGACTGGTGGCCGTGGCCGGTGTGCAGGCCTTCTACTTCGCGTCCCTGTCGCGGATCCCGGTCGGCGTGGCCCTGCTGCTGGAGTACCTGGGGCCCGCCCTGCTGCTCGGCTACATACGCTTCGTGCAGCGCAAGCCCGTGACGCGCGCGGCCGCGGCGGGGGCGGCGGTGGCCGTCGTCGGGCTGGCCTGCGTGGTCGAGATCTGGGCCGGACTGCGCCTGGACCTGCTCGGGGTGCTGCTCGGTCTCGCGGCCGCCTGCTGCCAGGCCTTCTACTTCGTCTTCGCGGACCAGGGCGCCGACGGGGAGGACGTGCCCGATCCGCTGGGCGTGATCGCGCACGGCATGGTCATCGGCACCCTGGTGATGACCGTGATCGCCCGCCCCTGGCGGATGGACTGGGCGGTGCTGGGCGGGTTCGCGTCGATGGGCGACGTGCGGGTCCCGGCCCTGGCGCTGCTGGGGTTCGTGGTGCTGGTCGCCACCGTGTTCGCGTACCTGACCGGTGTGGTCTCGGTCCGCAGGCTCTCGCCGCAGGTCGCGGGTGTGGTGGCCTGCCTGGAGGCGGTCGTCGCGACCGTACTGGCGTGGGTGCTGCTCGGCGAGCGGCTGTCGGGCCCGCAGGTCCTGGGTGGCGTGCTCGTGCTCGGCGGGGCCCTGATCGCCCAGTCCTCGCGGCCGGCTCCCGTGGTGGGGCAGGAAGCGGCGGTTCCCGTACCGCAGGACCGGGAGCCGACGAGCGCGTAGCCCCAGGGGGGCGCCGCGCGGCGAGCGGGCGCGCGGGACGGATCCCGATGGGCCTGGCCCGCGGGGGTGCGCGCGGCGTAGGCTGCGGACCATGCCTTCGACCGTGCTTCCGCCTCCCGCCGCCTAGCGCGGGCGGCCGCCACCTCAACGAGAGACCCGCCCGGGGAGTTCCCGGGCCGGTACGCGCTGCCCGCGAAGCGATGACCTCCTTCCCTCATCCTTCACGCATGCGCGGAGCACCACGTGTCGAACCATTCGCCCGCAGCCGGGCGCAGTCTGCTGTACCTCGTCGTCGCCGGAGCCGCCTGGGGCACCGCCGGGGCGGCGGCCTCCCTCCTCTTCCTCGCCAGTGACCTCGGTCCGCTGGCCCTGACCTTCTGGCGCTGCGCGGGCGGGCTGGTGGTGCTGCTCGCGGTGCTCGCCGTACGCCGCCCCGCGCGGGCGCCGCGTGCGGCGCGGCCGTCGGCCCTCTCCCTGATCTCGACCGGGCTGATGTTCACCGTCTTCCAGGCCGCCTACTTCGGGGCCGTGCGCGAGACCGGCCTGGCGGTCGGCACCGTGATCACCCTCGGGGCGGGGCCCGTGCTGATCGCGCTGGGCGGCCGGTACTGGACGGGCGAGCGGCTCGGGCGGGGCGGGGTGGCCGCCGTCGGCGGTGCCCTCGCCGGGCTGGCCGTCCTCGTCCTGGGCTCCGGCGGCGGTGAGGTGCGGCCGCTCGGGGTGGGCTGGGCGCTGCTGTCGGCCGCCGGGTACGCGGCGATGACGCTGCGGGCGAGGTGGCTCGGGCGGCGCGGGGCCGGCGGGGACCCGCTCGTCACCACCGCGTGGTCGGTGGCGGTGGGCGCCGTGTGCCTGCTGCCCATCGCCGCGCTGGAAGGGCTGCTGCCGCACACCGCCGAGCCGGCGCGGGTGCTGGGGCTGCTCGCCTACGTGGCCGTGGTGCCGACGGCGCTGGCCTACGCCCTGTACTTCACCGGAGCCGCGGCGGTGCGGGCCGCGACGGTGTCGGTGGTCATGCTGATCGAGCCGGTGAGCGCGGCCGTGATCGCCGTCGCGGTACTGGGGGAGCGGCTGACCGGCGCCGTGGTGCTGGGCACCGTACTGCTGCTGGCCGCGGTGGGGGCGCTGATCACGGCCGAGGCCCGCGGGGGAGCCGGGGGCGGGCCGGGGGGCCGGCCCGCCCGGGAGCCTCAGAGCGCGCTGACGTAGTCGGGGACGGCGATGCCGGGGGCCAGGTCGGAGGCCGGGACGGGGGCGCCGTACGCCGGCGCGACCGGCACCACGCCCGACCAGAAGGGCAGGCCCAGGTCCTCGGCGTCGTCGTTGGGACCGCCCGTGCGGATCTTCGCGGAGACCTCGTTGAGGTCCAGCCGGATCACCGCGGTGGCCGCGAGTTCCCGGGCGTTGGCCGGCCGGGAGTCGGCGGAGCGGCCGGGGACGACCTGGTCGACCAGGGCGTCCAGCGCGATGCGGCGCTCCTCCTCGTCCGTGACCTGGTACGCGGTGCCGTGCACCACCACCGAGCGGTAGTTGATCGAGTGGTGGAAGGCGGACCGGGCCAGGACCAGGCCGTCGACGTGCGTCACCGTCAGGCAGACCGGCAGGCCGGGGTCGGCCTTCCCCGCGGCCAGCAGCGGACGCGAGCCGGTGGAGCCGTGCACGTAGAGGGCCTCGCCCACCCGGCCGTACAGGGTCGGCAGGACCACCGGCGCGCCGTCGCGGACGAACCCGAGGTGGCACAGGTAGGCCTGGTCGAGTATCGAGTGCACCGTCGCGCGGTTGTAGTGCGCCCGCTCGCGGGCGCGGCTCGGGACGGTGCGGTCGGTGGGCGCGTAGCCGGCGGTGGTGGCGCTCATGGTGCGGACTCCGTTGCACTAGTGCATAATAGGCTTTGTGCTAGGAGACTATCGGATCGCAGGGCGTCGCGCATCGGACATCGCGGCCAGTGTGGAAACGGGCGTCGGATCGGGCGCGCTCGCCCCGGGGGCGCTGTTGCCGCCGATGCGCGAGCTCGCGGCGGCGCTGGGGGTGAACCCCAACACGGTGGCCGCCGCCTACCGCACCCTGCGCGAGCGCGGCGTCATCGAGACCGACGGGCGGCGCGGCAGCCGGGTCCGGGCGCGCCCGGCGACCGCACCCCGCGAGGTGCTGCGGATGCCGGTGCCCGACGGCGTACGCGATGTGGCGCAGGGCAACCCGGACGTGGCGCTGCTGCCCCCGCTGGACGGGCCGCTGGCCGCCGCGGCCCGGCGGCACGCCCAGGCCCCGGCCCTGTACGGCCTGGACCCGGTACTGCCCGACCTCGCCCGGCTCGCCCGCGCCGACTTCGAGGCCGACGGGGTCCCGGCCGGCGACCTGGCGGTGACCTCGGGCGCGCTGGACGGCATCGAACGGGTCCTGGCCGCCCATCTGCGGACCGGGGACGCGGTGGCGGTCGAGGACCCGGGCTGGGGGAGCGTGCTGGACCTGGTCCCCGCGCTCGGCCTGCGGGTGCTCCCGGTGGCCGTCGACGACGAGGGTCCGGTACCGGAGTCGGTGGCCCGGGCGCTGGCGGAGGGGGCGAGGGCCCTGGTGGTGACGGCGCGCGCGCAGAACCCGACCGGCGCCGCGGTGGGCGCCGCCCGGGCGGCGGAGCTCAGGGAACTGCTGGCCGGCCGCCCCGAGGTGCTCCTCATCGAGGACGACCACGGCCACGGCATCGTCGACCTGCCGCTGTGCCCGCTCGCCGGGGCGACCCGGCACTGGGCGCTGGTCCGCTCGACGGCGAAGGCGTACGGCCCCGACCTGCGGCTGGCCGTGCTCACGGGCGACGCCGTGACGATGGACCGGGTGCGGGGCCGGCAGCGGCTGGGCCCCGGGTGGGTCAGCCGGCTGCTCCAGTACGCCGTGGTGGAGCTGTGGACCTCCGGCGCGGTGGACCGGCGGGCCGTGGCGCGCTCGTACGGGCAGCGGCGCGACGGCCTGGTCCGGGCGCTGGCGGAGCGCGGGGTGCGGGCGCACGGGCGGAGCGGGATGAACGTCTGGGTACCCGTCGCCGATGAGACGGCGGCGGTCACCCGGCTGCTGACGGCCGGCTGGGCGGTGCGCCCCGGAGCCGGCTACCGCGTCCAGGCGGGACCCGGTGTGCGGATCACCGTGTCCGGGCTGGCCCTGGCGGAGGTCGACGGGCTGGCCGACGCGGTGGCCGCCGCGCTGCGTCCGTCGTCCGGCGGCCGCTTCGACTGAACGGCTCCGGCCCCCGCCGCGCGGTGCGGCGGGGGCCGGAGCGGTCCGGTCGGTCAGGCGGCCTTGCGGGAGACGGCGCGGGACTGGGTCAGGGCCGCGCCCGCCAGGACGATCAGCGCGCCGACCGGGGTGTTCCAGTGCAGCTGCTCGCCCAGGACCAGGACGCCCGCCGTGGTGGCGATCACCGGGATGAAGTAGGTGACCATCTGCGCGGTGGTCGGGCCGACCTCCGAGACCAGCCCGTACTGCATCTGCAGGGCCATCCCCGTGCCCAGGGCGCCGAGCGCCACCACCGCGAGCGTCGGCCACAGCGGGAAGCCGGCCGGCGCCGAGGTGAAGAGCGCGCTGACGGCGGCCAGCTGGAGGGTGGAGACCGTCAGCTGCGCCCCCGTCAGCGCGACCGGCGAGCCGGGGGTTCCGGCCAGGGTGCGGCGGACGTAGATCCAGCCGATCGGGTAGCAGAGCGAGGCCAGCAGGGCCAGCGCGGTGCCCTTGGCGTCGATCCCCGCGAAGCCCTGCCAGGCGCCGAGCACGGTCAGGACGCCGAGGAAGCCGATGCCGAGGCCCGCGAAGCGGCGGCGCGTGGGGCGGTCCTCGGACAGGGCCACCAGCGAGAGGGCCATGCCCCAGAGTGGGGAGGTGGCGTTGCAGATGCCCGCCAGGCTGGAGGGGATGCTCTGCTCGGCGTAGGCGAACAGTGAGAACGGGGCGGTGTTCAGCAGGAGCGCCGCCACCGTGAGGTGGCCCCAGGTGCGCCGGCCGCGGGGGAGCGGCTCCCGGCGCACCAGCAGCACCGCCAGCAGGGCGAGCGCGCCGAAGAACACCCGGCCGAGGGCGACCTGGAAGGGCGCGAAGGCCTCCGTACCCACCTTGATCAGGAGGAAGCTGAAGCCCCACACCACCGACAGGAGGGCGAACCGCAGCCGCCAGTCCAGGCAGGCGGTACGGCCGGCGCCCCGGAGGACGGCCGTCCGGGATGCGGGGGATGGGGCGGGGACGGCGGGACGGGAGGTGGTCGGTGCGCTCATACGGTCACTCTGCTGCCGACGATCTCGTAGGACAAGCGATATTTCCTTGGGGAGACGGCGTAGCATCACTTACATGTTGAACCTGGAACGCCTGCGCACCCTCGACGCCCTCGCCCGCCACGGCTCGGTCAGCGGAGCCGCGGGCGGCCTCCATGTGACCACATCGGCGGTGTCCCAGCAGATGGCCAAGCTGGAGCGGGAGGTCGGCCAGCCCCTGCTCGCCAAGAACGGGCGCGGCGTCCGGCTCACGGACGCGGGCCGGCTGCTCGCCGACCACGCCGCCCGGATCATCTCCCAGGTGGAGCGCGCCCAGGCCGACGTGGAGGCGCGGCGGGGCTGTGCGGTGGGGGAGCTGCGGATCGGGGCCTTCCCGACCGCCATGCGGGGCCTGCTGCCCCGGGCGCTCAACGCGCTGCGCGCCGGCCATCCCGAGCTGCGGGCCCTGGTGCGGGAGCGGGAGCCCGAGGAGAGCATGGCGGCCGTCGTGCGCGGCGACCTCGACATGGCCCTGGCGATCGACTGGCACAACAAGCGGATGCCGGTCCCCGCCGAACTGAGCCGCGCCCACCTGCTCGACGACGCCGCCGACATCGCCGTACCGGCCGGGCACCCGCTGGCCGGGCGCACCGAGATCTCCCTCGGGGACTTCGCCGACGACGACTGGATCTCCTGGAACGAGGGCCAGTTCTGCCACGAGTGGCTGGTGTTCACCCTGCGCGGCATCGGCGTCGAGCCGCGCATCGCGCACATCGCCGAGGAGCACCACACCCAGCTGGCCTTCGTGGAGGCCGGGCTGGGCGTGTGCGTGACGCCCCGGCTGGGCCGGGGGCCCGTGCCGCCGGGGGTCCGGCTGCTGCCGGTGAGCGACACCGTACGCCGCCACGTGTACGTCGTCTGGCGGACGGACGCGGGCCGGCGCCCCTCCATCAGGGCCGCCGTCGAGGCGCTCGAGGGCGCGGCTGCGGCCGTGTAGGAGCGGCGGCCCCTCAGAGCTTCCGGAAGTCCCAGGACACCACCGTCTCCGGCGTGAGCCGGACCCAGGCGTGCCGGCCGTCGTGCGGCATCTCCTCGATGCCGAAGTTCTTGACCGGGAAGATCCGTTCCGGCTCCAGCAGCTCCGGGCAGGGCAGGCCGGTGCGCGGCGCCTCACCCACGAAGACCGCCCGGCCGGACAGCTCGACCCCGCGCAGTTCGCCGTACGCCTCCCCGGCGTCCACCACCACCGACATCCGCGGGTCGGCCCGCAGGTCGGACCACCGGCGGCTGCGCGTGATCGAGTACAGCCACAGCGAGGTGCCGTCCCAGGCGAACCACAGGGCGCCGACGTGCGGGCGCCCGTCCGGGGAGACCGTGGCCACCCGGCAGGTGCGCTGCTCCCGCAGGAACGCGTCCACCTCGTCGTCGGTCATCATGATGCGCCGGCCCCGCCGCTGCGCCGTGCGCGCGCCCGTCTCGTCCATCCGTCCCGCACCCCTTCACATCTGACTGTGTGTCAGGAATCATGCGTGCTCTTGCGTCGCCGCACCAGGGGGAGTCATGCCGGAACCCGATCCAGCCACCACCGCGCTGCTCACCGTCGAGTGCCAGAACGGCGTCGTGGGCGAGGCGAGCGCCCTGCCCGAACTGGCCAAGGAAGCCCGCGACTCCGGCATGCTGGACCGGGTGGCCGCGCTGGTCGACGCCGCGCGCGGGGCCGGCGTACAGGTGGTGCACGCGGTCGCCGAACGGCGGCCCGACGGCCTCGGGGCCAACACCAACGCGCGGCTCTTCCGGGCCGCCGGGAAGCTGCCGGTACGCCAGCTGACCGGCAGCGACGCGGTGCGGGTCGCCCCGCCCGTCACCGTGGCCGAGCGGGACCTCGTGGTCCGCCGGCTGCACGGCCTGTCCCCGATGGCCGGCACCGACCTGGACGCCCTGCTGCGCAACCTCGGCGTCCGTACCCTCGTCGTCACCGGGGTCTCGTCCAACATCGCGATCCCGAACACCGTCTTCGACGCCGTCAACCTGGGCTACGAGGTGGTGGTCCCGGCCGACGCCATCGCCGGGGTGCCCGCCTCCTGCACGGCCGAGGTGATCCGCAACTCCCTCGCGCTGGTGGCGGCCATCACCACGGCCGAAGCCCTGCTCACGCAGTGGGCTCCCCGGCGCTGACCCCCGTAACCACGGGGCTCCGCCCCCGGCACGGCCTTCGCCCCTGCCGACCTGCACGCCGGAGCCCAGGCCTTGTACTACGGCGGAGATCTGATCGAAACAGCAATCGCCACCGTCGTGGCCGCTTCCTGGTACGTGCAGGGCGCGGAGGTGTGACGATCCCGCTCCGGTACCGCAGACGGAGCGGAAGCTGCCCTTTGGGCAGTGGCTGGTACCCGCAGCGAACCGTCGGCTCGCTGATCATCGACGTGAGGACGTTTGGAATCCTCGCCGCGGTGAAGACGAGCTTTAACACCAACTTTATTCATCGAGGTAGGAGAAGCGCATGGGCATCATTGCCTGGATCTTGATCGGACTGCTCGCGGGCTTCATCGCCAAGGCGCTGATGCCGGGCAAGGACCCCGGCGGCGTCATCATCACGATTCTGATCGGCATCGCCGGCGGTCTGCTCGGCGGCTGGCTCGGCAAGGTCATTTTCGGCGTGGACTCCATCGACGGCTTCTTCGACCTCTCCACCTGGATCGCCGCCATCATCGGTTCCGTCATCCTCCTCGCCGTCTACCGCCTGGTCACCGGTAACAAGCGCCACCACGGCCACGCCTGAGCGACCAAGGCCATCAAGCCAACGGCTCCCCCTTCCAAAGGGGGGAGCCGTTCCGCTGTCGGCGGCCGCAGCCCGGTCCGAGCGTCAACCCACCGCGCGCCCAACGCAGAGCACCCCGACCTGATGGAACTGCGCGCCCGGCCGACGACGTCATCACCGCCCGGGACCACCTCCCGCGTTCGACACCGAGGGCGAGCGCCCGGACCCCCATGCGCGCATGGAAGTGAGGCCCTGTGGTGTAGCGCCGGTCCGCCAGCGTCGCTTAGCCTGCCCCGATGCGTACCACGGGGGAACAGCGGGACGTGCGCCGCCGCCAGGTGGTGAAGTGGGTGGCCCGTGCCGGGATCGGGATCGGCCTCGCCAACGCCGCCGCCTGTGACATCCCCGGCGGTGCGCCGAAGGAGGCCAAACCGCCGGTTCGCAAGCCACTGTGGACCTTCGCCCTGCTGGACGAGGACGGCGGCGGCAAGGGCGTCGCGCATGCGCCGGTGGTGCATCAGGACGGCGTGCTCTACGTCAGGTCGAAGAAGGACGGGCTGTACGCGGTCGACGCGGCCACCGGACGCGAGCGCTGGCACGCGCCTTTGACCGGCGCCCGTACCGGCGCACCGGCCGTGACGCCGGGCGCCGTGTTCATCGCGGCGGACGGCGGCGCCGTGCACGCGCTGCGCTCCGCGGACGGCGAGCCGGTGTGGCGCCAGGCCCCGGGAAGCCGCCTGCGTACACCCACCCCGGGGGACGTGTGGACCAGCGGTGCCGTCGCCCTGGTCAGTTTCCATCCGTACACCTACGACGAAGATCCCCACCCGCCGCCCAGTGTCCTGTACGCACTCGACACGAGGAAGGGGGAGCTGTTGTGGCAGACCGAAGCGTCGCTCCTGGAGGTGCGCGACGGCCTCGCGTACGTCAACACGCCTGACGCGAGCCTGACCGCGCTCGACCCACGCACCGGCACCGTCCGCTGGGCGGCGCCGCCGGAGAAGTCGGGTGGCCGGCGCACCCTGGACGCCTTCGCCGCGGGGTTGCTCTTCGGGCGCAACGGCAACGTCGGCATCGGCTCGGAGCTGGTGGCGTACGACCCGCGCACCGGCAACGTCCGCTGGACGGCACCTGCGGCGCACACCTCGGTGCCGGTGGCGCATGGAGACGCCGTCTACATCAGCGCTCCCGGCCGCAGCAAGCGCGACGAACAGCGGCTACAGGCCCTCGACGTCACATCGGGCAGGCTCCGCTGGACCGCGCCCGCCTTCTCGACCAGGCTCTACGAAAGCCCCGTCATCGCCGCTGACGAGGACTGTGCCTATCTGTGCTGGAGCGAGGACGGCCTCGACGAGGATCGCACCACGCTGCGAGCCCATGACGCGGCCACCGGGCGAGAACGCTGGCGGAGCACCCGCCATGTCTCCTCCTACGCGGCGGACGCGGCCCCCGGGAACCGTCTGTTCATCTGCTACTTGTCGGACTGGTACTGCCATGACACCCGCACCGGCAAGGCCCTGTGGCGAGTGAGTGCGGGAGAGGCCACCACGGGACCGCCGCCACTCTCCGTCGACGGGATGCTGTACTTCGCCAGCGACGAGGGCATACACGCGCTACGCCCATGACATCCCAGCGCCGCAACCAGGCCGCCCACCCCTGAGATCGGGCCGACGAGCGCGCGGTGGACGACGCACGGGTAGCCGGTGCGCCCAGGCCCTCACGCCCCGCGCCGCTGGCCGGTACGACCTCCACGAGGGCTTCGGCGAACGGCTCGGGCTGGGGCGTGGTACGCCGTCGGCGAGAGCTTCCTTGAGTCGGGATCACCCCACCGGCGACCCCCGCACCTGCTCCCGGACCCGCATCCGGAACACCCCGACCCGGGCGTGAGCCACGCGCCCTCGTGCCGGTCCCAGCCGATGTCGTGGGCGAGCTCTTCGCCGAAGAGCAGTCGCTCGGAGTCCGACACCCCCGCGGCGCCGGATCCCGCCGTCGAGTCCTTGCTCACGCGGCCCTCCAGGTGTCCGGCCGTGCATCGCGCCCACAGCAGGGGCGGCTGTCAATGCGGCGCTCGGCGGCCTGGAGGAGGTGGTGGCCGGACGTGGAATGTTCGAATATCGCGGGGGCTGCGGCCTGGTTCGGCAGCGGACTCACGGGGTCGTGCTCTAAGAACGGCTCCCGGTCCGCCGTGTTGGGCTTGGCGTGTCTGCGATGGCGGTGCTGAAACTCGCTCGAACAGGGTCCTGTCACCCTGGCGGGGGATTGCGGGCGTCAGCCCTGTCGACGGGCATGAGCGTCCGCGGGCATGGCGGGGAGGCCGGCGGCGAGGGGCGCCGAGCCATCGACGGTCCGCTGGGGAGCCGGGGGGCAGGGGCCTCTGTCCCGAACTCCCCGGATTCTCCCCAGGGCTGATCGGTGGTCTGCCGAGCCGAGCAGTCGTTCGGGGAAATCCTTGGATCGTGAAGCGCGTTCGCCCGCTAGCCTGGGAAAATGCTCACAGAAGTGATCGCGACTCGCTACGTCACGCCCCTGCGTGAGGGCGGCTCGCTTCCGGGGATCGTCGAAGCCGACGACCTCGGAACCTACGTCATGAAATTCACCGGAGCCGGCCAGGGCCGCAAGACCCTGGTCGCCGAAGTCGTCTGCGGGCGCCTCGCCCAGCGGCTTGGCCTGCGGGTCCCGCGGCTGGTGCAGATGCAGCTCGACCCCGTCATCGGGCTCGCCGAGCCCGACCAGGAGGTCCAGGAGCTCCTCAAGGCCAGCGGCGGGCTCAACCTCGGCATGGACTACCTGCCCGGCTCGATCGGCTTCGACCCCCTCGCGTACCGGGCCGACCCGGTGGAGGCGGGGCGCGTGGTCTGGTTCGACGCACTGATCAACAACGTCGACCGGTCCTGGCGCAATCCGAACATGCTGGTCTGGCACGGGGACCTGTGGCTCATCGACCACGGCGCCACGATGATCTGGCACCACAACTGGCCCACCGCCCAGGCCGCGGCAGCCAAGCCGTACAACGCCTCCGACCACGTCCTGGCCCCCGTCGGCCCCGACATCGCGGCGGCCGCCGCCGAGCTGGCGCCGCGGGTGACCGAGGAGCTGCTCACCGAGGTCACCGCCGACGTGCCCGACGAGTGGCTGGTCGACGAGCCCGGCTTCGACTCCGCCGGCGCCGTGCGCCGCGCCTACGTGGAGGCGCTGCTGCCGCGCGCGGCCACGATCCACGAGAGGATCACCATGGAGGCGGAGGTCAGGCAGCGGTCCGGTCCGCCGGGCTGGCTCGCCGAGCGCCTCCCTCCCCAGTCGGACAAGAACAAGCAGAAGAGCGGCGACGAGTGACCAAGCGGGACGTGTTCGAATACGCGCTGGTGCGCGTGGTGCCCCGGATGGAGCGCGGTGAGTGCTTCAACGCCGGTGTCATCGTCTACTGCCGGGCGCACTCCTACGTCGCCGCCCGCACCCACCTGGACGAGGCGAAGCTCCTCGCGCTGGACCCCGGTGCCGACGTGGCCGGGGTCCGGGCAGCGCTGCGCGGGGTCGAGGGGCTCTGCGCCGGCGGCGAGGAGGCCGGACAGGCGGCGGGCGACGACGCGGGGCGCAGGTTCCGCTGGCTGATCGCCCCGCGCAGCACGGTGGTGCAGCCGGGGCCGGTGCACACCGGCCTCACGGCCGATCCCGCCGCCGAGCTGGAGCGCCTGCTGGACCTGCTGGTCCGCTGATTTCCGGGTGGGCCCGCGGCGCCGCCGCCGGGGGCCGTTGACACGGGGTGCCAGGGCTCCTAGCGTCTCCTCAGCTGAAGCTACTAAGCGGTTGCTCACCTCCGGGCGGCCGTTTCTCGAGGGCGAGGAGAACCAGCATGTCCACCACCGAGCAGCGCGTCGCGATCGTGACCGGGGCGGCCCGGGGCATCGGCGCGGCCACCGCCGTCCGTCTGGCGGCCGAGGGCCGCGCGGTCGCCGTACTCGACCTGGACGAGGCGGCGTGCAAGGACACCGTCGAGGCGATCACCGCGGCCGGCGGCAGGGCCCTGGCGGTCGGCTGCGACGTCTCCGACGCCGCCCAGGTGGAGGCGGCCGTCGAGCGGGTCGCGAGCACGCTCGGGGCTCCGACCGTCCTGGTCAACAACGCGGGCGTGCTCCGCGACAACCTGCTCTTCAAGATGAGCGACACCGACTGGGACACCGTCATGAACGTGCACCTGCGCGGTGCGTTCCTGATGGCGAGGGCCTGTCAGAAGCACATGGTCGACGCCAAGTTCGGCCGCATCGTGAACCTCTCCAGCAGCTCGGCGCTCGGCAACCGGGGCCAGGCCAACTACGCGGCCGCCAAGGCCGGCCTCCAGGGCTTCACCAAGACCCTGGCGATCGAGCTCGGCAAGTTCGGCGTCACCGCCAACGCCGTCGCCCCCGGCTTCATCGTGACCGAGATGACCGCGCAGACCGCGGCCCGCGTCGGCATGGGCTTCGAGGAGTTCCAGGTGGCCGCCGCCTCCCAGATCCCGGTGCAGCGCGTCGGCCGTCCGGAGGACATCGCGAACGCCATCGCCTTCTTCACGGGCGAGGACGCCGGCTTCGTCTCCGGCCAGGTCCTGTACGTGGCCGGCGGCCCGCTCAACTGACGGTTCCACGAGAGGCGGGCGTAGTCATGACGGACAGCAGCAACGACAGCAGCAACGACGGCAGCAGCGCTGACAGCGGCAAGGTCGCGCTGGTCACCGGGGCGAGCCGGGGCATCGGCTACGGGATCGCCGAGGCGCTCGTCGCCCGGGGCGACCGGGTCGTGATCACCGGGCGCAACGAGGACGCGCTCAAGGAGGCCGTGGAGCGGCTCGGCGCGGACCGGGTGGTCGGGGTGGCCGGGAAGGCGCACGACGAGGCCCACCAGGCCTTCGCCGTGGAACGCGCGATGGAGGCCTTCGGCCGCGTCGACTTCCTGGTGAACAACGCGGGCACCAATCCGGTCTTCGGGCCGATGGCGGACCTGGACCTCGGGGTGGCGCGCAAGGTCTTCGAGACGAACGTGATCTCGGCCCTGGGCTTCGCGCAGCGGACCTGGCACGCCTGGCAGAAGGACCACGGCGGTGCGATCGTGAACATCGCCTCCATCGCCGGCGTCTCCGCCTCGCCCTTCATCGGGGCGTACGGGATGAGCAAGGCGGCGATGATCAACCTGACCCTCCAGCTCGCGCACGAGATGGCGCCGCGGGTGCGGGTCAACGCGATCGCCCCGGCGGTGGTCAAGACCAGGTTCGCGCAGGCCCTCTACGAGGGCCGGGAGCAGGAGGCCGCGGCGGCCTACCCGCTCGGCCGGCTGGGGGTCCCGGAGGACATCGGCGGGGCCACCGCATTCCTGACATCTGCACAAGCGGAATGGATCACCGGACAAACTCTCGTCATCGACGGGGGAATGTTCCTCAATGCCGGTGTGCACTGACCGATAACCGGACGCATTTGCCTTCCGATGGGAGGCAAATGCGTACCGAATGCGCACGAAATCGGTCAAGTGCCTCACGAAACCTGCCCATTGGATTTGTGAGGCACTGCGGTAGGGTCTGCCGCACCCCTGGCTGATCGAGGAGCGTGCACGTGTTCAACCGGACCAGATGCCTGCAGATCGCTGCGGCCGTTGCGTCCATATCCCTGCTCGCCGGATGCGGCCTGTTCTCGGACGACGGCGGCGACACCGCGAAGCGGATCACCGTAGGCACCACGAGCGCGCCGAGCACCCTCGACCCGGCCGCGGCCTGGGACGGCTCCTGGGAGCTGTACCGCAACGTCTACCAGACCCTGCTGGCCTTCCCCACGGGAAGCACCAAGCCGCAGCCGGACGCGGCCCAGAACTGCGAGTTCACCGACTCGGCGAACACGGCCTACCGCTGCACCCTGAAGAAGGGGCTGAAGTTCTCCGACGGCGAGGCGCTGGACGCCAAGGCGGTCAAGCACTCCCTCGACCGCATCAAGACGATCAACCACAAGGTCGGTCCCGCGGGCCTCTTCAACACCCTGGACAAGATCGAGGCCCCGGACGCGCTCACGGTCGTCTTCCACCTGAAGACCCCCGACGCGACCTTCCCGTACGTACTGGGCTCGCCGGCCGCCTCCCTGGTCGCCCCGAAGGACTACCCCGCCAACAAGATCCGCAACGACGGCAGGATCACCGGCTCCGGCCCGTACGTCCTCACCTCGTACACGGAGGGCGGCGAGGCGGTCCTCGGCCGCAACGAGAGCTACACCGGCTTCGCCAACCGCCGTAACGACGGCGTGACGATCCGCTACTTCTCCGACTCCAAGAAGATGGTCGCCGCCCTCAAGGACAAGGAGATCGACGCCACCTACCGAGGGCTCTCCGCCGCGGAGATCAAGGACCTCCAGGCCCCCGCCTCGCACGCCCTCGGCGTGCAGGTCGTGGAGAACGTCGGGGCCGAGATCCGCTACCTGGTCTTCAACCCGAACGACCCGCAGGTCAACAAGCAGGCCGTGCGCCAGGCGATCGCCCAGGTCATCGACCGGGGCGCGATCGTCTCCAAGGTCTACCAGGGCACCGCCGAGCCGCTCTACTCGATGGTCCCCAAGGGCGTCGTGGGCCACAAGACCCCCTTCTACGACATCTACGGCAACCCCGACGTCGCCAAGGCCCGGAAGATCCTCACGACCGCGGGGATCACCCAGAAGGTCGAGCTGACCTTCTGGTACACCACCGACCGCTACGGTGCCTCCACCGCCGACGAGTTCACCGAGATCAAGCGGCAGCTCGAAGAGAGCGACCTGTTCAAGATCAACCTGCGCGGCCAGCCGTGGAAGACGTTCCAGGACGGCTACAAGAGCGGCCAGTACCCGGTCTTCGGCCGAGGCTGGTTCCCCGACTTCCCGGACCCCGACAACTTCATCGCGCCGTTCGTCGGCAAGGAGAACGCGGTCGGCACGCCGTACGAGCCGGCGCAGATCATGAACGAACTGCTGCCCAAGTCCCGCCGCGAGGGCGACCGGTCGGCGGGCGTGAGGGAGTTCGAGGCCGCCCAGCAGATCTTCGCCCAGGACGTCCGGCTGCTGCCCCTGTGGCAGGGCAAGCTCTACGTCGGCGCGCGCGAGGACATCGCCGGCGCCGAACGGGCGCTGGACCCGCAGACCGCCATGCAGATGTGGGAGTTGTACCGCAAGACCAGCTGGTGATCCCGGCGGGACGACCGGGTCGCGGCGTTGTCAGTGGTCACCGGTAGGTTCAAGGCAGGTAAACGAACTCGTACCGGAGGTTGTCGACGTGACCCAGATGCTGCCCGAGTCCTGGCTCCCCGTCCTTGGCGGGGAGCTGGACCAGCCCTACTTCAAGGAGCTCACCGAGTTCGTAGAGAAGGAGCGGGCGAACGGGCCGGTCTACCCGCCCCGCGAGCAGGTCTTCGCGGCCCTGGAGGCCACGCCGTTCGACAAGGTCAAGGTGATGGTCCTCGGCCAGGACCCCTACCACGGCCCCGGCCAGGGACACGGCCTGTGCTTCTCCGTGCGGCCCGGGATCAAGACCCCGCCCTCGCTGCGCAACATCTACAAGGAGATGAAGGAGGAGCTCGGCCTGCCGGTCCCGGACAACGGGTACCTGATGCCGTGGGCCGAGCAGGGCGTCCTGCTGCTCAACGCCGTCCTCACCGTCCGCGAGGGCGAGCCCAACTCGCACAAGGGCAAGGGCTGGGAGAAGTTCACCGACGCGGTGATCCGCGCCGTCTCCGAGCGCCCGGACCCGGTCGTCTTCGTACTCTGGGGCGCCTATGCCCAGAAGAAGATCCCGCTCATCGACGCGGAGCGGCACGTCATCGTCAAGGGCGCCCACCCCTCGCCGCTGTCGGCGAAGAAGTTCTTCGGCTCCCGGCCCTTCACGCAGATCAACGAGGCCGTCGCCGCCCAGGGCCATGAGCCGATCGACTGGCGGATCCCGGACCTTGGCTGACACCACCCCGCGCCTCGGCGTCAGAGCCGGTGCCTGCGGTTAGCTTCTTGCTGATCGGACCGGACCAGGTCCGGCGGAGCGAGCCGGAGGCCCCGTTGACGGAGCAGCAGCAGGAGGCGTCGGAGGACGCCGTCATGACCAGGATCGGCCAGGCCGTCATCCTGCTGCACGCCGGTGACCGCGAGGAGGCCCGCAACCGGCTCGGCGAGATCTGGTCCGAGATCGGCGAGGCGGGCGACGCCCTCCACCGCTGCACGCTCGCGCACTACCTGGCCGACGCCCAGGACGACCCCGCCGACGAACTGTCCTGGGACCTGCGCGCCCTCGCCGCCGCCGAGGCGCTCCCCGGGCGGGCGGAGCGGCGGCCGCACACGGCGGTGCGGGTGTTCTACCCGTCGCTGCACCTGAGCCTCGCGGCCGACTACGTCAAGCTGCGCCGGCCCGAGGAGGCCCGGCTCCACCTCGCCCGGGCCCGGGCGGCCGCCGGGGCCCTGTCCGACGACGGCTACGGGAACGGGGTGCGGGCCGCCATCGCCCGGCTGGAGCGCAGGCTCGCGGCGGAACCCGGCCCGGCGCGCCCGGCGCCCCGGCCGTTCCCCGAGCAGTCTCCGTAGGCGGTGCCCCGGGACCGCTGCCCCGCCCCGCACGCCCGGGGAGGCCGGCGCCGGCCGTCCTCAGCCGTCCTCGACGCCCGCGCAGATGCGGGCCTCCGGGCCGTCCGGGTCCCAGTTCCCGTGCCGGCGGCCCAGCGCGCACACGTCGGCCGCCCGGACCGGCAGCTCCCGCACCAGCCCGGGCGGCAGCCGCGCGTCGTGCCCCGGGGCGTGCGGACGGCCCGGGGAGCCCCCCTTGCCGCGCCCGCCCGGCTTCGCGGGCTCGGGGGCCGCCGGTGCCTCGGGCGGGGCCTGAGCCGCCTCGCCGGGCTCGGTGTGCACCCCGGGTGAGGTGCGCGCGGTGCCCCGGCCCGCGGCCGTCGGGGCCGACGGACGCACGCCGTCCCGCGGCACCGCCTTCAGCGCCTCCAGGGCGGGCGCCTGCACGACCACGGGCAGCGCCCCCGGCCCGCCGCGCGGCTCGTGCCGGGGCGGCGGCCCGTCGGAGGGGGCCGCCGCCGGCCGCATCGGGGTGGGGCTCACGTTCACGCAGCCGGAGACGGCCGAGACGGCACAGGCGGCTCCGAGGAGCAGCTTCGTCGAGGTTCGGGTGGGGTGCACGCGGCAACTCTGCTGTGCGAGGACCCCGTTGTGAAAACCCTGAGCCGATATTCACCCCGCACGGGTGACGCGGAGGGGATGTCCGGGGGACACCGGACGGGGCCCGGTCAGTCTCCGGTGGCGCCGTCGACGTGCTCGCGCACGAGGTCGGCGTGCCCGTTGTGGCGGGCGTACTCCTCGATCATGTGGGTGTAGATCCAGCGCAGGCTGAAGACCTCGCCCCGGTGGTGGTTCGCGGCGTCCGACACCGCGTCCAGGGAGCGGTTCGCGGCCGCCTGCCGCGCCAGTTCGACCTCGGTCTGCCAGACCCGCTCGGCCGCGGCCCAGGTGTCCCCGTCGGTGAACCGGAAGTCCCCGTCCACGTTGTCGCGGGTGCTGTACAGCTCGGGCAGGTCCTCGCCGAGGGCGATCTCCCGGAACCAGTAGCGCTCCACCTCCGCCATGTGCCGTACGAGGCCCATCAGGCTCAGCGCGGAGGGCTGGAGCGGGGTGAGGCGCAGCTGCTCCTCGGTGAGCCCCTCGCACTTCCAGGCCAGGGTGGAGCGGTGGTAGTCGAGCCAGCCTTCCAGCATCTCCCGCTCGCCGGCGGTGGTGGAGGGTTCGGTGCGGTGCGATCCGTCGGAGGTCATCTCCCCATCCTGGTCGAACGCGCCTGCCCCCACCAGGGATTAAGCTGCGGAGTCCCATTCGGCACATACCAGGAGGCTCCCGGTGAAGGTCGGCGTCATCGGACTCGGCGACATCGCGCAGAAGGCGTACCTGCCCGTCCTCACCACCCGTCCCGGGGTCGAGCTGCACCTGCAGACCCGCACTCCGGCCACGCTCGAGCGGATCGGCGACGTCCACCGCATCCCGCCCGCGCGCCGCCACCTCGCGCTGGAGGCCCTCCTCGCCGAGGACCTCGACGCCGCGTTCGTGCACGCCCCGACCGAGGCCCACCCGGAGATCGTGGAGCGGCTGCTGGACGCGGGCGTGGCGACGTACGTGGACAAGCCGCTGGCCTACGAGCTCGCCGACTCGCGGCGCCTGGTGGAACGCGCCGAGGAGCGCGGGGTCGGTCTCTTCGTCGGCTTCAACCGCCGCCACGCGCCCGGCTACACGCTCTGCGCCGACCACCCGCGGGACCTGATCGTCATGCAGAAGAACCGGGTGGGGCTCCCGGAGGACCCCCGCACGCTGGTCATGGACGACTTCATCCACGTCGTCGACACCCTGCGCTTCCTGCTGCCCGGCGAGGCCGACCACATCGACGTGCGGGCCGTGGTGCGCGAGGGGCTGATGTCCCAGGTGGTGCTCCAGATGTCCGGCGACGGCTTCACCGCCCTGGGGATCATGAACCGGCGGTCCGGATCCGCGGAGGAGGTCCTGGAGGTCTCCGGGCAGGACTCCAAGCGCCAGGTGGTCAACCTCGCCGAGGTGGTCGACCACCGCGGCCAGCCCACCGTGCGCCGGCGCGGGGACTGGGTCTCCGTGGCCCGCCAGCGCGGCATCGAGCAGGCGGTGGACGCCTTCCTGGAGGCCGTGGAGAGCGGCAGGGTGCCCAGCGCCCGCGACGCCCTGCTCACCCACGAGCTGTGCGAGCGGGTGGTGCTGACGGCTCTGGAGCAGGCTTCGCCGGCCTGAGCGCCCGTACGCCGCCGGCCGCGCAGTACAGCCCCAGCGCGGCCAGGCAGGCACCCTGCGGCCAGTTCCCCAAGCGGACGAAGGGGGTGGTGCCCCGGGCGAGCGGCACCTCGTACACGGCCGCGGTGCTCGCGGAGGTGGGCAGGGCGGCCCCGATCCGGGCGCCCGACGGCCCGTAGACCGTGCTGACGCCCGTCAGGGTCGCGTGCACCACCGGCCGGCCGGTCTCGGCGGCGCGCAGGGCGGCCAGGGAGGCGTGCTGGGCCGGTGCCCAGCTGTCCTGGAACGTCGAGGTCGCCGACTGCGTGACGAGTACGCCCGCCCCCTCGCGGACCAGGTGCCGGCTCATGTCGGGGAAGGCCGACTCGAAGCACACCAGCGGCCCCAGCCGCACCCCGCCGGGCAGGTCCATGACCACCGGCGCCGTGCCGCGCATCCGGTCCTCGCCCGCCGCCTTCCCGACCGAGGTGGCCCAGCCCAGCACCGGGCGCAGGGGCACGTACTCGCCGAAGGGGACCAGCCGCATCTTGTCGTAGCGGTCGCCCGTCGGGCCCCCGGGGCCGACCAGCACCGAACTCTTGTATATCCCGGGCCGGTCCGAGCGCCGGGCGTCCACGTTGACCAGCAGCGGGGCGCCCAGCTCCGCGGACAGCGCCGCCAGCCGCCGGGACAGGTCCGGCCGCGCCGCCAGGTCCGCGCCGACGCTGCTCTCCCCCCACACCACCAGGTCCGGGCGGGCTCCCGCCAGGCCCCGCGTCAGCGCCTCACCCACCTCGAACCGCCGCTCCGGGCCGTCCGCCCCGCCCACCGGCCCCGGCTGTACGACGGCCACGCGCAGCCCGCCCGACACCTGCGGCCCGGGCAGCCACAGCCACACCATCCCGGTCAGCGCCGCACACCCCGCCACCGCCGCCACCGCGGGGACCCGCGCGCCCGGCACCGCGACCAGCAGCACCAGCGCGCAGTTCACCGCCACCACCAGCAGGCTCACCAGCCACACCCCGCCCACCGAGGCCAGCCGCAGCGCCGGCGGGACCTGCCACTGGCTGGCCCCGAGCAGTCCCCACGGTCCGCCCAGCCCCTGCCAGGACCGGGCCAGCTCCGACAGCAGCCACCCCGCCGGTACGAGGACCAGCCCGGCCGCCGCCCGCCCCGCGCCCGGCGCCCCGCCCAGCAACCGCCGTACCAGCAGCGCCCAGGGGATCCAGAGCAGCCCGAGCAGCGCGGCCAGCGGGACCAGGAAGACGCCCAGGCTCGGCAGCAGCCAGTGGTGCACCGCCACGATGAAGCCCGCCCCGCCGAGCCAGCCCTCCAGCGCGGCCCGCCGCCCGGTGGGGGCGCAGCGCAGCAGCAGCATCCAGGGCACGAGGACGGCGTACGCGGACCACCACGCCCCCGGCGCCGGAAAGGCGAGGCAGGGCAGCGCCCCGGCGGCCGCCGCGGCCGCCGCACGCCACCACCGGGTCCACCTCGTGAGCAGCATCGCGCGCCTCCGCTTCCAGTGTGGGACCGCCCTCGGCCGGGCGCGGCTCAGGCCGACAGGTGGCGCCACTTCTCGTGGACCGTGACCTCCGTGAGCCGCCAGCCGTCCGCGGTGCGGGCGAGGGCGAAGGCGTAGCGCCCGGCGGCGACGAAGTTGGGGGCCGTACCGCGGTCGTCGGCGCCCGCCAGCCGCATCGGGTTGAGGAAGTCCGCCCGGACCCGCGCCGAGTCCCCGGGGTAGCCGCCCCGGTCCTCCAGCCGGATCAGCCGGTTGACGATCAGGTGCTGGCGGACGGGGAACAGCTTCATGGTCTCCGCGAGCCAGTCGGCGACCTCCCCGGCCGGGCCCTCGACCCCGCCCGCGGAGCTGTAGTCGGCCCGCCCGGCGGGGGTGAACAGGGCGCGGTAGGCGGCCCAGTCCCCGTCGTCGACGGCCACCGCGTACCCCGAGACCACCTCGTCGATGGCGAGCCGGTCCATCACGGCCGCAAGGTCCACACGCTGCGTCATCGGGTCAGTGTGGGGCTGCGCGGCGACGAGGCCAAGGGGCGTGCGCCCATTGATCCGCAAGGCGGCGGATCAGTGGCCGGAATGCGCCTCCCGCTGCCGGAGCACGACCAGGAACGCGTCACTGGCCAGGTCCATCACCACTTCCGCCGGAACGCCCTCGCGCGTCCGCTGCGCCGCGTACTCCTCGGCCGGCCAGCTCCCCCTCGGACTTCCCGCCGGAAAACGCTCCAGTACCACGCGGCCCATGGGCCACCCCCTGCTCCTCGCCGTCAGGTCCCTCCCGGCACAACGACGCGGGGGCCGCCCGGGAAGGTTCCCGGGCGGCCCCCGCGTCGACTTCGGGCCAGGGCCGCTACGAGCCCGACTCACCCGCGTGCGGGCTGAGCACGCCCATGCCGATCAGCACGAACAGCACGATGCCGAGCAGGATCCGGTAGATCACGAACGGCATGAAGCTCTTGGTGGAGATGAACTTCATGAACCACGCGATCACCGCGTAGCCGACGAAGAAGGCGAGGACCGTGGCGAAGACCGTCGGCCCCCAGAAGATGTGCCCGGGGTTCTCCACCACGTCCTTGATCTCGAAGGCGCCCGAGGCCAGCACCGCCGGGATGGCCAGGAGGAAGGAGTAGCGGGCCGCCGCCTCGCGGGTGAAGCCGAGCAGCAGGCCGCCGGAGATCGTCGCACCGGAGCGCGAGACGCCCGGGATCAGGGCCATCGCCTGGCACACACCGAAGATCAGGCCGTCCTTGACGCCCAACTCCCGGAGCGTCTTGCGCTGCTTGACCACCCGGTGCCGCCCGCCCTCTTCGTCGCGCGAGGCGAGCCAGTCCGCGAAACCGAGGACGAGGCCCATCACGATCAGGGTGGTCGCGGTCAGCCGCAGGTCACGGGCCGGACCGGTGATCTGGTCCTTGAACGCGACGCCCAGGACACCGATCGGGATCGAGCCGACGATGACCAGCCAGCCCATCTTGGCGTCCTGCTCGGAGCGCAGCGCCTTGGTGAACAGGGAGCGGAACCAGATGGAGATGATCCTCGCGATGTCCTTGCGGAAGTAGATCAGCACGGCCGCCTCGGTGCCGATCTGGGTGATGGCCGTGAAGGCCGCGCCCGGATCGTGCCAGCCGGCGAAAGCCGCGGTCAGCCGCAGGTGCGCGCTGGAGGAGATCGGGAGGAACTCCGTAAGCCCCTGGACGAGACCGAGGATTAGGGATTCGAACCAGCTCATGTCGGGGTGCGCTCGTCCTTGTGATCGTCGGGCAGTTCGGTCCGATGCTAGGGCCCGTGGGGAGCCGCGGTGACCACTGGGGGGTGTGCGGGCGCGGACTCGCGTACGGGGGCGGGAGCGAGGCGGTGCCGCTTGCGCCAGGCGACCGCGGCCGCGACCGCTCCCGAGAGGGCGATGAACCCGGACGAGACGAGGAACGCGGGCGATCCGGGAGAGGAGGCGCTGGCTCCGGCGATCACGTACGCGGCGGTGTTGGGAACCGTCCCCAGGGCCGTCGCGAGCAGGAAGGGGAGCCAGCCGCACCGCGAGACGGCGGCGAGGTAGTTGGCCGCGGCGAACGGCACCCCGGGAAAGATCCGCACCGCGAGCATCGAGCGGAAACCGTGCCGGCTCAGCTGCGCGTCGGCCGCCTCCAGCCAGCGCCCGCGCAGATACGGACGCAACGCCTCCTGCCCCATGACCCGGCCCAGCCCGAACGCGACACCGGCGCCGGCCACCGTGCCGCCGACGGCCGCCACCAGCCCGAACGGGGCGCCGAAGACCGCCCCGGCGGCGAGGTTCAGCAGCGGCCGGGGCACGAACGCGGCCGTGCACAGGCCGTACGCGCCCGCGAACAGCAGCACCCCCGCGCCCACCGGCAGCCCCGGCGGCCAGCCCCGCGACAGCAGCCGCTGGGGCTCGTACAGCAGCACGCACACACCGGCCGCGGCCAGCAGCACGACGAGCAGCGACAGCCGGGCCATCGGCGCGAGGAGGAGGGACATCCGGGGAGACTAGCCGACCCGTGAGGCGCCTCGCCGTAATCCAGGCCTCACCCCGGCGCACCGCAGCGGTCCTCGCTGCCCCGCGCCGTGGTGAGGTCAGCCGGGTTGCGTCAGACTGCCCACACCTGCGGCGTGACGGACGCGAGGGAACGGAACGAAGGGGCCGACATGGACGGCGGTACGGCACTGGTGCTCGGCGGCGGGGGGCTGACCGGCGTCGGCTGGGAGTCCGGGATCCTGTACGGGCTGGCCCGCGCCGGCGTGGACCTCAGCACCGCCGACCTGGTCGTCGGCACCTCGGCCGGGTCCGTGGTCGGCGCCCAGCTCACCGCGGGCCTCACTCCGCGGGAACTGTACGAGCGCCAGCTCGGCGGCCCGGCCGGGGAGATCCCGGCCCGGCTCGGGGCGGCGGTCTTCGCCCAGTACGCCCTGGCCATGCTGCGCTCGCGGGACGCCGGCGCCTACCGCCGGCGGGTCGGTGCCTTCGCGCTGGCCGCCGACACGGGCGCGGAGGCCGAGCGGCGCAAGGTGCTGGCGGCCCGGCTCGTCTCCCACGAGTGGCCCGAGCGCCGGTTCGTCGTCACCGCCGTCGACGCGCTCACCGGTGAGCCCGCCGACTTCGACCGGGAGAGCGGGGCCGGACTCGTCGACGCCGTCTCCGCGAGCTGCGCCGTACCGGGCGTGTGGCCGCCGGTGACGGTCGGCGGACGCCGCTTCATCGACGGCGGGGTCCGCTCGGCGACCAACGCCGACCTCGCCTCCGGGTACGCCCGGGTGGTGATCCTCGCGCCGATGGCCCTCGGTTCGGCCCTGGTCCCCTCACCCGCCGCCCAGGCGGCCCGGCTGCGGGCCGCCGGAGCCCGGGTGCTGCTCATCACCCCGTCCCCGCAGGCCCGCAAGGCCTTCGGGCGCAACGTCCTCGACCCCGCGCGGCGGGAACCGGCCGCCCGCGCCGGCCTCGCGCAGGCCGCGGGGCACACCGCCGACGCGGCGGCCGTCTGGGCGGCCTGACAATGGTGGGGTGAGCGACGAACAGATCCCCGTGATCCGGGAAGTGGACCAGGGCACGGCCAAACTGATGCCGGACGTGGACCGGGAGCGGGCCTGGCTGCTCACCGTCGACGGGGCGCCCCAGTCGTACGTCGACCTCGACGAGCCCGAGCACCTGGAGTTCGAGTACGTACGCCGCCTCGCGCACGTGCTGGACTGCGCGGCGGAGCCGGGGGCCGCGCTGGACCTGCTGCACCTGGGCGGTGGCGCGCTCACCCTCCCGCGCTACGCCGCGGCCACCCGCCCGGGGTCCCGGCAGGACGTGGTGGAGTTCGACGCCGCCCTGGTGGACCTGGTGGAGCGGCACCTGCCGCTGGCGCCCGGGGCGGGGGTGAGGGTGCACGCCGCCGATGCGCGGGACTGGCTGGAGGCCGCCGCGGGAGCGAGCGCGGACGTCCTGGTCGCCGACGTGTTCGGGGGGTCGCGGGTGCCGGCCCGGCTGACCTCGGTGGAGTACGCGCGGCAGGCGGCGCGGGTGCTGAGGCCCGGCGGCCTGTACGCGGCGAACCTGGCCGACGGCGCGCCGTTCGGCTTCCTCAAGGCCCAGCTGGCCACCTTCGCGGCCGCGTTCGCGCAGCTGGCGCTGATCGCCGAGCCGGGGGTGCTGCGGGGGCGGCGCTTCGGCAACGCGGTGCTGCTGGCCTCCGACGCGCCGCTGCCGGTGGCCGCCCTGGCCCGGCGCTGCGCCGCCGACGCCTTCCCCGCCCGGGTGGAGTCGGGGGAGGGGCTCGCCCGGTTCATGCGCGGGGCGCGTCCGGTGCCCGACGCGGAGGCGGTGCCCTCCCCGGCCCCGCCGGAGGGCGCCTTCAGCCTGGGATGACGACGGAGGCGGCCTGCGCGGGGGCCTGCTCCGCGGGGGCGGGGACGCTCTTGCCGGGCGGCGGCTTGCGGGTGATGCGGCGCACTTCGGGGACGAGCAGGACCAGGGCGGTGGCGGCGACCACCAGCCCCGCGCAGCCCCACAGCGCCGTCGTGCGGCCGAAGGCGGATTCGGCCGGGCCGGCCAGCGCGGTGGCGAGCGGGAGCATGGACAGCGAGCCGAACCAGTCGTAGGCGGAGACCCGGGAGAACTTCTCCTCCGGTATCTCCTGATGCATGGTGGTCATCCAGTTCACGCCGAACACCTCGATCGCGGCGCCGCTGACGAGCATCACCGCACACAGCCCCCACGCGGGCAGCGGCACCGCCAGCCCCGCCGAGGGCAGCGCCAGCGGGAACACGCACAGGGTGCCGACCAGCAGCAGGCGGCGCGGTTTCCACACCATCATCAGGAGCGCTCCGGCGATGGTGCCGGCACCGAAGAAGGCCAGGGCCACGCCCCAGGGCGCCGGCCCGCCCAGCCGGTCGCGGGCGACGAGGGGCCCGTACACCGCCTCCGCCGCCCCGACGACGGCCACGACCACGGAGAACTGGAGCACGATGCTCCACAGCCAGGGGCGGGTGCGGAACTCCACCCAGCCCTCGCGCAGGTCGGCCAGCAGGCCCCCGCCGGGGGCCCGTTCGGCGACGGGGCCGACGTCGAGGAAGACGCGCAGCGCGCCGGCGGCCGCGAAGGACGCCGCGTCCACGGCCAGCACCCAGCCGGGGCCGATCGCGGCGATCATGGCACCGCCCAGGGCCGCTCCGCCGATGCCGGCGCCGTTCACGGCCATGCGGAAGAGCGCGAAGGCCCGGTTGGAGTGCTCGCCGGAGACGCTGGCGAACAGCATGCCCTCGGCGGCCGGGTTGAAGAAGGCGGTGCCGGTACCGCACAGCGCGGAGAGCAGCATCATCTGCCACAGCCGGGGCTCGCCGGCGAGCACGAGCACGGCGAAGGCGGCCTGCGAGAGGCAGTTGAGGGCGTTGGCCGCGACCATCACGTGGTGCCGCGGCAGCCGGTCGGCGAGGGCCCCGCCCACGAGCAGGAACAGGACGAGGGGCAGCGTACGGGCGGCGGCGACGAGCCCGACGTCCGCACCGGAGCCGCCCGCTTCGAGGACCGCGAAGGAGGCGGCGATCAGCGCGCCGTGGCTGCCGAGGTTGGTGACGACCGCGGAGCCCGTCAGGAGGGTGTAGTTGCGTCCGGCCCAGTCGGGCCGGCGGCGGGGGGTCCGGAGGACGGTACGGGGGCTCACCCCGGGACTATCCCCTGCCCCGGGCCGGGAATCCAAACGAAATAACGCAGAACGGATCGCCGGCCCGGGGATCCTGCGGCCACGGCGGGCCGCCCGGTCAGCCGCCGCTCAGGCGCACCGAGCTGAGGATCTTCTCGTACGTCGCCTGGTCCACCTCGCCGGAGACGCCGGCGGCGCCGTAGAGGACCCAGCTGGCGAAGTCACCCTTGGCGTTCCTGAAGCTGAAGGCGATGCTCTTGCCGTCCGAGGAGCACTTGTTCTCCTTGGGGACGTTGCTCACGGTCGCCGTGGCCACGTGCCCCTTGAGGCCGGAGGAGGAGGTGTACTCCTTGGGCTCGGAGATCTTGACGTTCTCCTTCGGCAGCTTCTGCGCGTACGCGGCGTACACCCAGGTGCCGGCCTCGTTGCGGGCGGCGTCGGCGGTGTCCTTCGCGCCCTGGCCGCCCTTGGTGCCGGTGCCGGCCAGGGAGGTGGTCTCCTCGCGGCCGTCCTTGTTGGAGTCCACCTTGCACCAGTCCTCCTTGAGGAAGGCGGGCGCGGAGAACATGACGAACGGGGAGCCGTCCTTCTTGGCCTCGTCCTCGAAGCCGGAGGCCATCCCGGAGCCCAGCACGTTCCACTCCGGCGGGACGTCGAAGGCGGTGCCGTGCTTCGGGTTGATGACCACCTTCCAGCCCGGGATCACCGGCTTGATGTCACCGCCGGCGCGCGGGTTGGCACCGCTGGGGGCCGGAGGCGCGACCGGGGCGACGGGCGCGGGGGAGGAGGCGGCCGGCTTGTTGCCGGCCTGGTTGCCGCCCTCGTCGTCCCGGGTCAGCACGAAGCCGGCGGTGGCGGCCGCCGTCACGACGACCGCGGAGGCGGCGACGATGGCCACGGTGCGCGTGGAGAAGGGGCTCCCGCCGGACTGCCGGGGCGGCTGCGCCGGCTGGGGGGCCTGGCCCCAGGGCTGGACCGGCGGCGGGGTCTGGTAGCCCGGCTGCGGGTATCCGTAGCCGGGCTGCTGCTCACCGAATCCCGGCTGAGGCTGCTGCTGGTACGGGTTCGGCTGTCCCGGCTGCTGCTGGTACGGGTTCTGGTTGGCGCCCTGGGGGTTCTGCTCTCCCCCGGGCTGCTGCTGTCCTGGCCACATGGCCGGTAACCATAGTGGGAGCCGTCGGCGGGAGCCACGTCCGCCCCCCGCCCCGGCTCTGGCCAAGCCCATCTACTCGTGGGTAACATCGCGTGCCATGAGCGCAGAACAGATGAACGTGGGCGAACTGCTCGCCCAGACCGTGCCGATGGCCCGCACCCTGAACCTCGAGTTCCTGGAGACCACTCCGGAGCGCGCCGTCGTCCGGCTGCCGGACCAGCCCGACTTCCACAACCACGTGGGCGGCCCGCACGCCGGCGCCATGTTCACCCTCGCCGAGTCCGCGAGCGGCGCCATCGTCCTGGCCGCCTTCGGCGACCAGCTCTCCCGCGCCGTGCCGCTGGCCGTCAAGGCGGAGATCGGCTACAAGAAGCTCGCCAAGGGCGTCGTCACCGCCACCGCCACCCTCGGCCGCCCGGCCGCCGACGTCGTGGCGGAACTCGACGCGGGCGGCCGCCCCGAGTTCCCCGTCACCATCGCCATCCAGCGCGAGGACGAGGCCGTCACCGGCGAGATGACGGTCGTCTGGACGCTGCGCCCCAACGCGTAGCCGTCGCCGCCCGCGGGCTGAGAGCGGCAGCCGCCCCGGCGCGTCACGCCGCGGACGGGGCGCGGGCAGGGCACAGTGAAGGAGGGAGCGGTCCGGCGCGGGCCGCTCCCTTCGTGCTGTCCGGGGCCGGGACGGGGGCGTCAGGGGGCGGTCGCCTCGAAGTGGCCGGAAAACGGCCCGGCGGGAGGTGTTCGCCGGTCGTTCGTCCCGAGAACGCCCGCTTTGGACGAAGGCTGTCCTGAGGAACGGATAGGCTGCCCGTTCGGCGTGTCTCGGGGGCGCGCCGGTGACGACGAGGGAGGACGTACCGGTGCACATCCAGGAATGGCTGGAGACGATTCCGGCGATCAGTGTCTATCTCCTGGTGGGGCTGGTCATCGGGCTCGAAAGCCTGGGCATCCCGCTCCCGGGCGAGATCATCCTCGTCAGCTCGGCCCTGCTCGCCTCGCAGCACGGGCAGATCGACCCGGTGGTCCTCGGCCTGTGCGCCATCACGGGCGCGATCATCGGCGACTCCATCGGGTACGCGATCGGCCGCCGCGGCGGCAAGCCGCTGCTGGAGAAGCTCGGCCGGCGCTTCCCCAAGCACTTCGGGCCCGAACACGTGGCCATGGCCGAGCGGTCCTTCGACAAGTGGGGCATGTGGGCCGTCTTCTTCGGGCGCTTCGTCGCCCTGCTGCGGATCTTCGCCGGGCCGCTGGCCGGGGTCCTGCGGATGCCCTACTGGCGCTTCCTCGTCGCCAACGTCCTCGGCGGCATCCTCTGGGCCGGCGGCACCACCGCCGTCATCTACTCGGTCGGCATCGTCGCGGAGCCCTGGCTGAAGCGGTTCTCCTGGCTGGCGCTGCTGGTGGCCCTGCTGATCGGGCTCACCGTGACCCTGGTGCTGCGCGGCCGGATGAAGAAGGCGGCGGCCGAGGCCCGCGAGGCGGCCCCGGCGCCGGAGCCGGCCACCGCCCCGGCGGGAGCCTCGGACTGACCCGGGGGTCCGGTTCGGGGGTCCCGGCTCGGGGGTCTCGTTCCTCAGCCTGACCTGGGGCCTTGGCCCTCGTACTGACCCGGGGCCCCGGTGGGCGAGGGAGACCCGGGGCCCCCGGCCGGTCGGGGCATCAGTCCCCGGGCGTCACCGAGGCGCGGTGCTGCTTGGCCAGCTCCGTGTACATCGCGGCGTTCACCTTGATGCCCTCGCGCTCCTCCTCGGTGAGCTCCCGCCGCACCTTGGCGGGGACGCCCGCGACCAGGGAGCCGGGCGGGACCACCATGCCCTGCGGCACCAGGGCCTGCGCGGCCACCAGCGACCCCGCGCCGATCATGGCGCCGTTCAGCACCGTCGCCCCCATCCCGATGAGGCAGTCGTCCTCCACGGTGCAGCCGTGCACGACCGCGTTGTGCCCGATCGACACGCGCTCGCCGATGGACACCGGGAAGCCGGGGTCCACATGCACCGTGCAGTTGTCCTGCACGTTGCTGTCCGCGCCCAGGGTGATCGGACCGCAGTCGCCGCGCAGCACCGCCGAGTACCAAAGGCTCGCGCCGGCGGCCAGGGTGACGTCGCCGACGACCACGGAGGTGGGCGCGGTGAAGGCCGTCGGGTCGACCGACGGCTTCCGGTCGCCGACTCCCGCGATGAGAGCCCCCTGGTGCGCCTGGTTCGGCTGATTCGTCATGGTCACTTCCCTCTGCTTCCGGATGCCGCGCTACCGGCACCGTAGGGCACGGCGCCCCGCGGCCCCGCGATGGGGTGAAGATCACAGGAACCCGGTCCGGACCTCCGGCGCGGCGCCCACTACCGTGGCCGGGTGCCGAAGAACCAGAACACGTTCTCATCCCTGACGGCGCTGCGGCGCCGGATCGCCAGCCGCGCGGTGCACGCCGGCTGGCGCTGGATGCAGCAGGCCGGGGCGGTCACCGCGCGGCACCCGGGCCGGCTGCGCTTCGGCGCGATCGGCGAGGGCACCCGGCTCGCCTTCCCCCAGGGGACCGTCTTCGGGGAGCGCTGGATCCGGCTGGGCGCGCACTGCATCATCGCCGAGCAGGTCACCCTGACGGCCGGGATGATGCCGGACCTCGACCTCGGGGCGGACCCGGTGCTCGTGCTGGGCAACGGAGTGGTCCTCGGTCGCGGCAGCCACGTCATCGCCGATGCCCGGATCGCCATCGGCGACGACACCTTCTGCGGCCCCGGGGTGTACATCACCTCCACCAATCACAGCTACGACGACCCGCACGAGCCCGTCGGCCGGCAGTGGCCCCGCAGCGCCCCGGTGGAGATAGGACCGGGCTGCTGGCTGGGCACGGGGGCGGTGATCCTGCCCGGCGCGAAGCTGGGCCGCAACGTCGTGGTGGCCGCGGGGGCCGTCGTACGGGGCGAGGTGCCGGACCACGCCGTGGTGGCGGGCGCCCCGGCCAAGGTCGTGCGCCGGTGGGAGCCGGAGACGGGCTGGCAGCCCCCGCTGCGCACCCCCGCGCCGGTGCCGATCCCCGACGGGATGACGCCCGAGCAGCTGCGCGGGCTGGCGCTGCTGGCGGAGGCCGAACAGTCCTGACGGGCTGAGGCCGTGGCTCCGTACCCTGCCGGGCGGGGAAGTCAGCCCGCGGCGAGCAGCACCGTGCCCGCCAGGGCCAGGCCCGCGCCGGCCGCCTGGACGCTGCGCAGCCGCTCCTTGAGCACGACGAAGGCGGCGAGCGCGGTGGCCACCGGGTAGAGCGAGGAGATCACGGCCGCCACGGTGACGGGGCCGTTCTGGGCGGCGAGGGAGTAGGTGCCGTTGGCCGCGACATCGGCCAGGCCCACGAAGGCCAGCGCCGGCAGCATGCTCCACAGCACCCGCGGACCGGTGCCCTCCGGCAGCGCGGGCACGCCGCGCCGGGTCTGGGCCAGCAGGGCGGCGCCGCCCACGGTGACGTTCGTGACCCGCTGTACGAACAGGGCGAGGAACAGCCCGGTCACGGTGGTGGAGGCCTCGGCGATCAGGGCCATGACCGCGCCGAAGCCGAAGGCCGCGACGAGGGTCAGCACCACCGCCCGCCGCTGCACGGGGGCGCCGCGCAGTTCAGGACCGCCGGCCAGGACAACGCCGACGACGGCCACCGCGATGCCCGCGAACTGGCCGAAGCCCGGCCGCTCGCCCAGTGCCAGCCCCACCCCGACCGGCACGACCACGCCGAGGGAGCCGAGCGGGGAGACCACGCCCATCGGGCCGAGCGCCAGCGCCTTGTAGAAGCTGAGCATCGCCGCCGGCCCGACCAGGCCCGCCGCCGCCGCGAACCACAGCTGCGGCCCGGCCTCGCTCCAGGCGCCGGTGGCGATCACGACCGCCCCGAGCACGACGACGGCGACGAGCTGCGAGACCACCAGTACCGTCAGCGCCGGTACGCGGCGCGTCAGCAGCCCTCCGCCGAAGTCGGACAGGCCCCACAGCAGGGCGGTGGCCAAGGCGAGGAGGGCGGTCATGGCAGGACCTCACAGTACAGTTCGGTGAACGGCGGAGTGCAGCATCGAATACACCGCAGCGTAGTTCAGTGTGCTGGACTGTGTCATCCAAAATATTGGACCCACAAGGGACGGAACGGTGTCGGACCTCGAACAGCTCACCCAGGCCCTCGCCCGCAACCTCAAGAGGTGGCGCGGCGAACGCGGTTTCACCCTGGAAGCGCTCGCCGCCCGGGCGGGCGTCAGCCGCGGCATGATCATCCAGATCGAGCAGGCCCGTACGAACCCCAGCGTGGGCACCACGGTCAAACTCGCCGACGCCCTCGGGGTGAGCATCACCACCCTCCTCGACTACGAGCGGGGGCCGCAGGCCCACGTGGTGCTGCCGGGGCAGGGGGTGCGGATGTGGTCGAGCGGGGCGGGCAGCGAGGCCCGGATGCTGCTCGGGGACGACCGGCGCGGGCCCGTCGAGATGTGGACCTACCGCCTGGAGGCCGGAGACGGCACGGCCTCCGACCCGCACCCGGCCGGAACCTTCGAGATGCTGCACGTCACGGCCGGGGAGCTGACGCTCCACATCGGCGACGACCGGTACGTGGTCCCGGCGGGCGGGGCCGTCTCCTTCGAGGCGGACCTCCCGCACGCCTACCGCAACGAGGGCGCCGCCCTCCTGGAGATGACCATGGCGGTCTCGATCCCGCCGGTCCAGGGCACAGCCGCCCGCCCTTCCTAGGAGGCCGTGTCGTCGAAGTCCCTCCCGGCGGTGGCCTCGACGACACTCCCTAGAGCGCCGGGATCTCGATGGCGGGGCAGCGGTCCATCACCATCTCCACCCCGGCCCCGCGCGTCCGCGCGAAGGCGGCCTCGTCGACCACGCCGAGCTGGAACCAAACGGCCTCGGCGCCCACGGCCACCGCGTCGTCGGCGACCCGGCCGGCCAGGGCGCTGTTCACGAAGACGTCCACCACGTCGACCTTGAACGGGATCGCCTCCAGCGACGGGTACCCCGGCTCGCCGTGCACCGTCTCCGCCTTCGGGTGCACCGGCACCACGCGCTTCCCGAACCTCTGGAGCACCTGCGCCACCCCGTAGGCGGCCCGGTCCCGGTTGGAGGACAGGCCCACCACGGCCCAGGTGTCACCGAGCTCGGTGAGGATCTTGCGGATGGTCGCCTGGTCGCCGTACACGTGCGCCGCCTCCTGCTGGGGTCGTCCCGCCGAATCGTTCGGCTGGATCAACGGCGAGGACACCTCTCCGATTCCCGGACAGCGGGGCATCGGCCGCTGTGTAGCCTCGTGATCCGTCCGGACGAACAGGGGGGCAGGGGATGGACCTCGCCGGGAACCATGCTGCGATCCGGCTCCCCGAAGGGTCGTGGTGGGACTGGGGCGTCGTCGCCTGGGACCGCGGACGGCTGACGCTCGCCGCCGGCCACGACCTGGCCTACCACCACGGCCTGGAGCTCGTCTTCCACGACCCGCTCTTCGTCGGCTGCCCCTCCGCCTTCCACGATCCGGCCTTCCGTGCCCCGTCGCCGGACGAGTTCACGCGGCTCACGCGTCGGCTCGGATGCGAACCGGCCGTCGTGGTCGCCTTCGAGGCCGACGCGGGCGGCCAGGAGCCCGTCTCCTGCCTCATCGCCGCCGAGCGGCTCGACATCGTCCGGGAAACCGTCCTGCGGTACTGGCGCGCCGACGCGGGGCCCGATCAGCGCTACGCGCCCTGGGTGCGGCCCCCCGGGCCGGCGGCCGGCCGGCCGTCACCGCTTAGGGTGGAGCGGTGAGCGCAGACCAGTACGTGACGGTGGCCCGTGAGGGGATGCACGAGGCCGAGATCAACCGGTCGCGGTTCCTGTGCTCCCTCGCGCCCGCCGCGACCGAGCAGGAGGCGCAGGAGTTCATCGCGCGCATCCGCAAGGAGCACCCCACCGCCTCGCACAACTGCTACGCCTACGTGATCGGCGCCGACGCCTCCGTGCAGAAGGCCGGCGACGACGGGGAGCCCGGCGGGACCGCCGGGGTGCCCATGCTCCAGATGCTGACGCGGCGCGACGTCCGGTACGCCGTCGCCGTCGTCACCCGGTACTACGGCGGTGTGAAGCTCGGGGCCGGCGGGCTCATCCGGGCCTACGGCGGTGTCGTCGGCGAGGCGCTGGACGCCCTCGGGACCGTCACCCGCCACCGCTACCGGCTGGCCACCGTCACCGTCGACCACCAGCGGGCCGGCAAGACCGAGAACGACCTCCGCTCCACCGGCCGCGCGGTGCTGGACGTGCGCTACGGGGAGGCCGTCTCGATCGAGGTCGGCCTCCCCGAGGCGGACATCGAGGCCTTCCGGGCCTGGCTCGCCGACGCCACCGCCGGGACCGCCGGCTTCGAGCTCGGCGGCGAGGCCTACGGCGAGGGCTGAGCGCCGGGGCTGAGCGCCGGGCCTGAGCGCCGGGGCTCATGACCGGGGCGGTCGAGGAGCCGGTCGGTGTTGCGCAGGACGTGGCGGGTGCGGTCCGGGCAACGCATGCCGGGAAGTCGCCGGGGTGCCCGGGAGTCCGCAAGTACCCCATGCCGTCAAGGGACTTCGGCCACCCGGGCCCGCACCACCGCGCGGTCCCGCGAGGCGTCGGCCCGTTCCGCCCCCGGCGCGGGCGGAAACCCCCGGTCCGGCCCGGGCGCGGTCGCGGACCGGTTAGCCTGGAGGGTCGGTGCGGAGCCACGGAGGAGAGCAAGCGTGCGGGTCGGAGCGGTCGAGTGAAGTTCCTGCACACCTCCGACTGGCACCTGGGCCGGTCCTTCCACCGCGTCAGCATGCTCGGGGCCCAGGCCGCCTTCGTCGACCACCTCGTCGAAACCGTCCGGGAGCACGAGGTCGACGCCGTCCTCGTCGCCGGGGACGTCTACGACCGGGCCGTGCCCCCGCTGCCCGCCGTCGAGCTCTACGACCGCGCGCTGCACCGGCTCGCCGACCTCGGCGTGCCCACGGTGATGATCTCCGGGAACCACGACTCGGCCCGCCGTCTCGGTGTCGGCGCCGGGCTGATCGGCCGGGCCGGGATCCACCTCAGGACGGACCCCGCCGGCTGCGCCGACCCCGTGGTGCTGGCCGACGTACACGGTGACGTGGCCCTGTACGGGCTGCCGTACCTGGAACCGGCGCTCGTCAAGGACACCTTCGCCGCCGCGAAGGTCAGCCACGAGGCGGTGCTCGGCGCGGCCATGGACCGGATACGGGCCGACCTGGCAGGCCGGGCCCCCGGCACCCGCTCCGTGGTCCTCGCCCACGCCTTCGTCACCGGCGGGCAGGCCAGCGACAGTGAACGCGACATCGCCGTCGGCGGGGTCGAGGCCGTACCCGCCTGCGTCTTCGACGGGGTGGACTACGCCGCCCTCGGCCACCTCCACGGCTGCCAGACGATCAACGAACGGGTCCGCTACTCCGGTTCCCCGCTCGCCTACTCCTTCTCCGAGGCCGCCCACCGCAAGACCATGTGGCTGGTCGACCTCGGCCCGGCCGGGGAGATCACCGCCGAGCGGATCGACTGCCCCGTGCCCCGCCCCCTCGCCCGGCTGCGCGGACGGCTCGAGGACCTGCTGGAGGACCCCGCGCACACCGCGTACGAGGCCTCCTGGATCGAGGCCACCCTCACCGACCCCGTCCGGCCCGACGAGCCCATGGCCCGGCTCGCCGCCCGCTTCCCGCACACCCTCAGCCTCGCCTTCGACCCCGAAGGCCGCGAGGAGGACGGCACGGCCTCCTACGCACAGCGCCTCAAGGGCCGCAGCGACCAGGAGATCGCCGAGGACTTCGTCGCCCACGTGCGCGGCGGCGGCAGCGCCGACGAGGCCGAGCGGGCCGTACTGCGGGGCGCCTTCGAGGACGTACGCGCCGAGGACGGCCGCCTGGAGGCCGGCCGATGAGGCTGCACCGGCTCCAGGTCACCGCCTTCGGACCCTTCGCCGAACCCCAGACCATCGACTTCGACGCCCTCTCCGGCGCCGGGATCTTCCTGCTGCACGGCCCCACCGGCGCCGGCAAGACCTCCGTCCTCGACGCCGTCTGCTACGCCCTCTACGGATCCGTCCCCGGCTCCCGCCAGGCCCCAGGCACCACCCTGCGCAGCGACCACGCCGCCCCGGCCACCCCGACCGAGGTCACCCTCGAACTCACCGCGGGCGGCCGCCGCCTGGAGATCACCCGGCGCCCGGAACAGGACCGTCCCAAGAAGCGCGGCACCGGCACCACCAAGGACAAGGCGCAGTCCTGGCTCCGCGAGCACACCGGGGACGGCTGGACCGCCCTCAGCCGCTCCCACCAGGAGATCGGTGAGGAGATCGAACAGCTCCTCGGGATGAGCCGCGAACAGTTCTGCCAGGTGGTCCTGCTGCCGCAGGGGGAGTTCGCCCAGTTCCTGCGGGCCGGGGCCGAAGCCCGCGGCCGGCTCCTCGGGCGGCTCTTCGACACCCGCCGCTTCGCCGCCGTCGAGACCCTGCTCGCCGAGCGCCGGCGCGCCGCCGAGGCCCGGGTGCGGGCCGGCGACGAGAAGGTGCTCGCCGCCGCCCAGCGGCTCGCGCAGGCCGCCGGGGACTGCGCCGACCTGCGGGCCTGGCCGCTGCCGGGCCACCAGCCCGGCGACCCGGGGCTCGCGGAGGCCGTCCGGGCCTGGGCGGCCGTCGCCCGGTGCTCCGCCCGGGAGCGGCTCACCGTCGCCGAGTACGCGCTGGCCGCCGTCGAGGGACGGCACGCCGCCGCCCGGCGCGACGCCGAGGAGGCGCGGGAACTCGACCGGCTCCAGCGCCGCCACGCCGAAACCGCCCGCCGGGCGGCCCTGCTGGAGGAGGCCGGGCCGGAGCGCGAGCGCGTACGGGCCCTGCTGGACCGGGCCCGCCGGGGCGCCCTCGTGGCCCCCGCCCTGGAACTGCGCGGCGCAGCCGCCGCCGCCCACCTCACCGCCGCGCACGCCGAGACCCTGGCCCGCGCCGAACTCCCCCCGGCCCTCGCCGGAGCCGGCACCGAGCAGCTCGCCGCCGTCGAGCAGCGCCTGCGCGAGGACCTCGGCGCGGCCGGCGCCGCCCAGCGCGCGGAACAGCGCAGCGCCGAGATCGGCCGCGAGCGCGCCATGCTGGAGCGGGAGTCCCGGGACGCCGACGAGCGGTACCAGGAGTCCGCCGAGTGGCTCGCCCGCTGGGAGGCCACCCGGGCCGGCCTCCAGGAGCGCCTCGACTCCGCGCAGCAGGCCCTGACCCTCGCCGAGCAGCTCGCGGGGCGCCTCGAGCCGGTCCGGATGCAGCTGACCGCCGCCCGGCGCCGCGACGCCCTCGCCGCCGACGCCGAAGCCGCCGCGGGCGAACTGCTGCGGGCGCGCGAGGAGTCGTCCGCCGCCCGGGAGAGCTGGCTGGAGCTGAAGGAGGCCCGGCTGCGCGGCATCGCCGCCGAACTCGCCGAGGCCCTGACCGCCGGGCAGCCCTGCACGGTGTGCGGCTCCGAAGAGCACCCCGCTCCGGCCCGCCCCGCCCCCGGGCACGTGGACCGCGCCGCCGAGGACGCCGCCCACGCCCGCTTCGAACAGGCCGAGGAGCGCAGGGCCGCCGTCGAGCGCAGGCTCGCCGCCGTCCGGGAGGCCGAGACCGAGGCCGCCTCCGCCGCCGGGGACGCCACCACCGCCGAACTCCTCGCCCTCACCGCCGACCTGAGCGCCCGCCACGCCGCCGCCCACGCGGACGCGGCCGCACTGCACACCGCCCGCGAGCGCCTCGCCCGCGCCGAGCGGGAGTACGAGGCGCGCAGTTCCGACCGGCTCGAAGCCGAACGCCGCGCCGCCGCCCGGGCCTCCCGGCGCGAGGCCCTCGACCAGGAGCAGGCCTCCCTCGAAGCCGAACTGGTCCTCGTACGGGCCGACTCGCCCAGCGTCGCCGCCCGCGCCCGCACCCTCGAGGACCGCATCCGGATGGTCACCACCGCCGCCGCCGCGCTGCGCCGGGCGGAGACCACCGCGGCCAGGCTGAAGGAGGCCGACGACCAGCTCGCCGACGCCGCCTTCCGGGCCGGCTTCGAGACCACCGAGGCCGCGGCCGAGGCCGTGCTCCCCGAGTACGAACGCACCGCGCTCCAGCACCGCCTGGACGCCTGGCAGGCCGAGGAGGCCATGCTGGCCGACCGCCGCGCCGAGCGGGACACCGCCGACGCGGCCGCCCTGCCCCCCGCCGATCCGGCCGCGGCCTCGGCCGCCGAGGAGCGGGCCGCCGCGCGGCTGCGGGCCGCCGCCTCGGCCGTCGACGCCGCCCGGGTGCGCTGCACCGAGCTGGACCGGCTCTCCCGTCAGGCGGAGCAGGAGCTGCGCGCCCTCGGCCCGCTGCGCGAGGAGTACGAGCGCGTGGCCCGCCTCGCCGGGCTGACCGCGGGCACCTCCGCCGACAACGAGCGCAAGATGCGGCTGGAGGCGTACGTCCTGGCCGCCCGGCTGGAGCAGGTCGCGGCCGCCGCGACCGTACGGCTCCTGCGCATGTCCGGCGGCCGCTACACCCTGGTGCACTCCGACGCCCGGGCGAGCGGACGCGGGCGCTCCGGCCTCGGGCTGCACGTGGTGGACGCCTGGACCGGCAGCGAGCGGGACACCGCCACCCTCTCCGGCGGCGAGACCTTCTTCTGCTCCCTGGCCCTGGCCCTGGGACTGGCCGACGTGGTCACCGACGAAGCCGGCGGCATGCGCCTGGACACCCTCTTCATCGACGAGGGCTTCGGCAGCCTCGACGAGCAGGCCCTGGACGAGGTGCTCGACGTACTGGACTCCCTGCGCGAGCGGGACCGCAGCGTCGGCATCGTCAGCCACGTCGGCGACCTGCGCACCCGGGTCCAGGCCCAGCTGGAGATCGTCAAACAGCGCGGCGGCTCGGTCGTGCGCCACCGCACGGCGGGCGTCACGGACTGAGCGGGCGCCGGGTGAGCGGGGACGAGTACACGATGCTGGTGGTCACCGGACCCAGCCCTGCGATACGGCCCGTGACCTCCTCCAGATGGGCCATCGAACGGGCGGCCACCTTGAGGACGAAGCAGTCGTCCCCCGTCACGTGGTGGGCCTCCAGGATGTCCGGGGTGGCGTCCAGGAAGTCGTGGAACGGCTTGTAGTTGCCGTGCGGATAGCGCAGCCGTACCAGCGCCAGGATGGACCTGCCCAGCTTCTCGTGGTCGACCACCGCCGTGTAGCCGCTGATGATCCCGGCCTCCTCCAGCCGGCGGACCCGCTCGGTGACGGCGCTCGCCGACATCGACACGGTACGGGCCAGCTCGGTGAAGCTGGCGCGGCCGTCCTGCTGGAGGGCCGCAAGGATGCGCCAGTCGGTGGCGTCGGGGGAATGCGCGGTCATGGAGCAGGTCTAACAGGGGAATCCCCGGAGGAACAAGGTGAAGGCCGGGGATTCCCACTTCCCGGTTGGATCAACAGTTCGTAGATTTTGAGCCATGACGACGACGCAGAACCTGACCGGCGCCCCCGCCACCGCCAACCCCGTGTTGCGGGTTCCCCCGGCCCGACCGGCCGCCGCGGCCGCGTACTTCGCCGCGAGCCTGGCCTTCCACGCGGACGTGTCGGACGTCGCCGCCGCCTTCAGGGCCCACCGGGAGCAGGGCGCCGACCTCGGCTTCCAGCTGGTCGACTCCCGCTCCACCCCCTCCTGGGACCAGGCCCACGTGCCCGGCGCGATCCACCTGCCCACCGCGCTGATCCCTGAGCAGGCCGAGAAGCTCCTCGACCGGAACGTCCCCGTCGTCACCTACTGCTGGGGGCCCGGCTGCAACGGCGGCGCCCGCTCCGCCCTGGCCCTCGCCGAACTCGGCTTCCAGGTCAAGGAGATGCTCGGCGGCATCGAGTACTGGATCCGCGAGGGCTTCGAGGTCGAGACCTGGCAGGGCTCGCAGCAGCGCGCCGAGGCCGACCCGCTGACCGCCCCCACCGACTCGGACGACTGCGGCTGCTGAACCGGCCGAGGCCGGAAGCCGACGGGCCGCCCGCCCCCGTGGGGGAGCGGGCGGCCCGTCGTCGCGTGCGGGGCGCGGTCAGAGCCGCGAGAGCTCGTCCACCAGGTCGTCCAGGCCCAGCGACCCCTGCGACAGCGCCGCCATGTGCCACGCCTTCAGGTCGAAGGAATCGCCGTGCGCGGCCCGCGCGTTGTCGCGCCCCAGCAGCCAGGCCCGCTCACCCAGCTTGTAGCCGATGGCCTGCCCGGGCATCGACAGGTAGCGGGTCAGCTCGCTCTCGACGAAGTCCGCCGGCCGGCCGCTGTGCAGACCGAAGAACTCCTGCGCCAGGTCGACCGTCCAGCGCTCGCCCGGGTGGAACGGCGAGTCCGCCGGGATCTCCAGCCCCAGGTGCATGCCGATGTCCACGATCACCCGCGCGGCGCGCATCATCTGGCAGTCCAGGTACCCCAGGCGCTGCTCGGCGTCCTTGAGGTAGCCCAGCTCGTCCATGAGCCGCTCCGCGTACAGGGCCCAGCCCTCGGCGTTGGCGCTGACCAGCCCGACGCTCGCCTGGTAGCGGGAGAGCTGGTCCGCGACGTGCGTCCACTGTGCGAGCTGGAGGTGGTGGCCCGGAACGCCCTCGTGGTACCAGGTGGAGACCAGGTCGTACACGGGGAAGCGGGTCTGGCCCATCGTCGGCAGCCAGGTGCGGCCCGGGCGGGAGAAGTCCTCGGAGGGGTTGGTGTAGTACGGGGCCGCCGCGCCGCCGGACGGGGCGATCATCGACTCGACCCGCTTGACCCGCTCGGCGAGGTCGAAGTGGGTGCCGTCGAGGTTCTCGATGGCCTCGTCCATCAGGCCCTGGAGCCAGGCGCGGACCTCCTCGACCCCCTCGATGTGGGTGCCGTGCTCGTCCAGGTGCCGCAGGGCGTCCCACGGGTCGCCGCCGTCCGGCAGGATCTTGGCGGCCTCGGTCTTCATCTCGGCGAGCAGCCGGTGGTACTCGGACCAGCCGTAGGCGTACGCCTCGTCCAGGTCGAGGTCCGTTCCGTTGAAGTACCGCGACCAGCGGGCGTAGCGCTCGCGGCCCACCGGGTCCGGCGCGTCGGCGACGGCCGGTGCGTACACGTCCCGCATCCAGTCACGCAGTTCGGCCACGGCGGCCGTCGCGGCGGCCGCCGCCGCGTCCAGCTCCGCGCGCAGGGACTCGGGGCCGACGGCGGCGAACTCGCCGAAGAAGTCCCGGGAGTCCCCGCCGTCCTGCCCGGCCCAGGTGGTGAGCTGCTCCACGAAGGTGGCCGTGGGGCGGGGACTGCCGTACAGCCCGCGCTCCAGGCCGAGCGCGAGGCTCTCCCGGTAGCCGGCGAAGCAGGCCGGCACGGCGCGCAGCCGCTCGGCGATCGCCGCCCAGTCCTCCTCGGTGTCGGCCGGGGTGAGGGTGAAGACCTCGCGGACGGCGTGCGCGGGGGAGTGGATGTTGCTGACGGCCCGCAGGTCCTCGTCGGCCTCGTGGACGGCGAGTTCGGCGTTCAGCCGCTCGCGCAGCAGCCGGGCGCAGCGGCGCTCGGCGTCGCTGTCGGCGCCGGGCAGCCGCTCGGCGGCGTCCAGCCGGGCGAGCGTGGTGCGCAGCAGGTCGCCGAGGGCGGCGCGGCCCGCGGGGGAGTAGTCGGGCAGCCTGCTCGAGCTGGCGGCGATGCCGAGGTAGGTGCCCTGGATCGGGTCGAGAGCGATGAGGTCGTCGACGTAGGCGTCGGCGACCTGGCGGGGCAGACGCGCTGCGCTGTCGGTGTGGAGGGTGTCGGACATGCGGACATCTTCGTACGCGGAAGGCCCTCCCGTCATCACCATAACCGCTCAGCCTCCTGTCGGAGGGGCTGAGCGGCCATAGGGCGTCGGGGCGCGGCCCGTTGGTCAGTGACGGGGGTCGCGCCGGCTTCCGTACGGGGCCTGCGCGCTCGGGACCTCGTACGGCGGGCGTGAGACGGCCGGGGTCGCGTCCAGTCGGGCGGTGATCACCAGGGTGCCCTCCTCGATCTGGTAGTCGAGGGGGAGGCCGAGACCGCGCATCGCCGCGACCATGCCGGTGTTGGAGGCCTGGGTGACGGCGTACACGCTGTCGCACCCGGCCTCCACGGCCATCGCGATGAGGCGGCGCAGCAGCTGCGAACCGATGCCGCGGCGCTGCCAGTCGTCCTCGATGAGCAGCGCGATCTCGGTCTCGTCGCCGTCCCACAGCAGGTGGCCGAGGGCGACGAGCCTGCCGGAGGCGGTGGTCGCGGCGAGGGTGCGGCCGAAGCGCGGGCTGAGCAGGTGGCCGAGGTAGCGGTCGGCGTCGGCGACCGGGCCGTGGTAGCGCAGGCCGAGGGTGCGCCGGCTGCACCGCTCGTGCATCGCGAGGGCGGCTTCGAGGTCGCCGCCGTCGGCGCGGCGCACGGTGATCTCGTTGCCCTCGGGCAGGGTCAGCACGTCCTGGCTCCGGGGGACCCGCGGCCCGAGGCGCGCGTCGAGCTCGACGAGGGCACGGGCGCGGGCGAACTCGGTCGGGGTGAAGGGCAGGTGAGGCCGCTCAACTGTGATCGCGCCGCCCGACGGGTCGCGCAACCGCATCACGGTCGACTCCAGGACGCCCTCGACGGGGGCGTCGGCGCCCGCGTTGGGGCGGCCCGAGAGGGTGGTGGCGGGGATCGACTGGATGGTGCAGCGGCCGAGCAGCTGGCGCAGCGCGAGGGGGAGTTCGGCGGCGTCCAGGGCGGTGCGGGTGGCCAGGCCCAGGACCCGGGTGGGGGTGTCCACCAGGTCGTGGGCGTCGGCCCGCTCGATCCAGGTGCTGCGGCCGCCGGCGTGGGCGACGGCCCGGGTCAGGTGGGCGGAGGCGAGCTCGCGCGGGGAACGCAGCAGGAACTCGTCGACCGTGCCGCCCTCGGGCAGGGGGTGGGTCTGGAGGGTCAGGATGTCGACGCCTTCGCGGGCGAGCGCGGTGCAGAGCGAGGCCAGGCTGCCGGGCTCGTCGCGCACGGTGGTCCGCATCCGCCACAGCGCGGGATCGGCGGGCGCCGTCGCCGTGGCGGGGTGCGGATCGGAGGGGGCCTTGCCCGCGGGAGGCGGCGCATGGCTGTGCCGGCGCGCCCACCAGGTGTGGAAGGCCGCCGTGACCAGGAGCGCGACGGCCGACGCGACCAGCAGGACCGGGCCGTCCGGGCCGTGCGCGACGAGATTGGCGATGCCGTCGGCGACCGCGACGGCGCAGAAGAGGGCGGCGAGTTCGACGAGGTCCCGGCGCCAGTGGTGGCGGTGGGGGCGCTGGGCGGGCGAGGCAGGGTTACGGTCAGTCATGCATCCCACTGTCGCCCGGGGGTGTTGCGTGATCACGAACGGCCTGTGACCGACTGGTTAAGTGTCCGTCTGGCCGGTTTCGCCGGGTTTACCGGCGGATTTTCGCCACGACACGGCCCGCGGGCCGAGGCGGGGACGTTCGGCGCGGCCGCCCCGCTCATGCCTGCCCGACGCGCCCCGGCTGGAGGACCTTCGTGAACAGGACGCCGCCTCCCTGGCGGCGCAGCCGGACGGTCAGCTCCCCGCTGCCGCCGTCGATCTCGACCTCGCCGTAGTACGGGGGGTGCTCGGCCGGGGACATGTTGGCGACCGGCGCCGACCGGACGAACTCCGCGCGCGGCCCGAAGGTGGCGTCGAGCCGGCCGGCCGGGAAACCGCCCGCGCCGATCGGCCCGGAGACGAACTCCCAGAACGGCGCGAAGTCCGGGAAGGCGGCGCGCTCCGGCGCGTAGTGGTGGGCGGCGGTGTAGTGGACGTCGGCCGTGAGCCAGAGGGTGCCCGTGACGTGCCGGTGCTTGATGTGGCGCAGGAGGTCGGCGATCTGGAGCTCGCGTCCCAACGGCGCCCCCGGATCACCCTGGGCAACCGCCTCGAAGTCCACCGACCCGTCCGGGACGACGACCCCCAGCGGCATGTCGGCGGCGATGACCTTCCAGGTGGCCCGGGAGCGCGAGAGCTCCCGCTTCAGCCACGCCAGCTGCTCTGCACCGAGGATGCCGACCGGGTCCTCGGTCTGCCGGCCCGGCGAGTTGGCGTCGCGGTGGGCGCGCATGTCCAGGACGAACACGTCGAGCAGCGGGCCGTGCCGCAGCACCCGGTACATCCGCCCCTCGGCGCGTCCGCCCCGCAGATCCGTGACCGGGAAGTACTCCCCGAACGCCTGACGGGCGCGGGCGGCCAGGGTGTCGACGTCCTTGACGGTGTAGCGCGGGTCGTCGAGCAGCTGCCCCGGGTACCAGTTGTTGCGCACCTCGTGGTCGTCCCACTGGGCGAGGACGGGGACCCGGGCGTAGAAGTCGCGCAGGTTGTGATCGAGCAGGTTGTAGCGGAAGTTCCCGCGGAACTCCGCCAGCGTCTCGGCCACCTTGGACTTCTCCTCGGTGGTGACGTTGTGCCAGACGCGGCCGTCGGGCAGCGGCACGGCCGCCCTGACGGGTCCGTCGGCGTAGACCGTGTCCCCGCTGAAGAGGAAGAAGTCGGGCTCGCGCAGCCGCATCTCGTCGAAGACGCGGTATCCGCCCAGTTCCGGGTTGATGCCCCAGCCCTGGCCCGCCAGGTCCCCCGACCACAGGAAGCGCACGTCCTGGCCGCGGGAGACGGGAGTCGTGCGGAAGCTGCCGCGCACCGGCTCGCCGGAGCGGCGCGGGTCGTCGGGGTCGGTGAGCACGACCCGGTAGTGGACGAGCCGGCCGGGCGGCAGGTCGCGCAGGGTTGTGGTGCCGGTGTGGTCGGTGGCGGGGCCGAGGAAGGGACCGCCGTGGCGGCGCACGCCGTAGCGGAACGACTCGCTCGGGGAGGTCTCGACGTACATCCGGGCGGGCCGGTCGGAGCGGGTCCAGACGGTGGCCGAGTGCGGGGTGATCTCCCCCGACTGGATCCCCCAGAGCGCGGCCGGCCGGCCGGCTCGGACGAACCCGGGGGCGCGGCGGGACGAGGCCCGGGCGGGCGCGGCCGGCGCCGTGGACAGGGCCAGGCCCAGCGGGACGGCCAGGGAGCCGCCGAGCAGGGTCCGTCGGGTGTGCGGCATCGGTGCCATGGGTGCGTCTCCAGGGGCCGGCGGGGGCGGGCCGGACCAGTGTGCCGTCGCACACGGGACCGACCGCGTCGCCCACGCGAACCGCGGATGAACAGCCGCCGGCCGGTCAGGCGGGGTACCCGGTTGCCGAAGCCGCCGTGTCCAGGATGACGCGTGCCACCAGCGCCGGGTCGTCGTTCATCGGCACGTGGCCGCAGCCCGGGAGCCGGACCAGGCGGGCTCCGGGGAGTGTGCGCTTGGCCCGGAGGCCCTGGCGGCGCAGGAGCAGCCGGTCGTGCTCGCCCCAGGCGATGGTGACGGGCAGTCCGGGCAGGTCGCCGGTGAAGCGTACGGAGCCGCCCGCGGCCAGCGTCTGCTCGAAGCCGGTGGCCTGCCGCAGGGCGAGCGTCTCGGCTACCACTGCCGCCGGGGCGCGGAGGGCCGGGCGGGCGTAGATCGTGCCGGTGAGGGCGGCCCGGCCGGGACCGCTGCGCGAGAGCCGCTCCAGGGTGGACACGGGCAGCGTCCTGGCCCCGGCGCGCATCGCGCGCAACGCGGTGAAGGCGTAGCGCCGTTCGGACTCCGTCCAGAACCCGGCGGGGGAGAGGGCGGTGACCGAGCGGGCGAGACCGCTGCGCCCCATCTCCAGGGCGAGCAGCCCGCCGAGGGAGTTGCCCGCGACGTGCGGGCGCTCGACGCCGAGCGCCGCGCAGAGCGCTCCGAGGGCCGGGGTGACGGTGGCGAGGTCGTACGGGACGCCCGCGGGCAGCGGCCCGGAGGCGCCGAAGCCCGGGAGGTCGACGGCGATGACGTCGTGGCCGGCGGCCAGGATGCCGGTCACCGGGTGCCAGGCCTGGAGGTGGTGGCCGATGCCGTGGAGCAGGAGAAGCGGTTCGCCGGCGCCCTTGCGTTCGTAGGCGACGGTGGCGGTGCGGGGGCCCAGCGGCGAATCGATCGTGAAGGAGACCGTGGCGGTCATGCTGCTCCTCGTCGGGTGGACGCGTGTGAGACAGGCCGTCAGTAACGACTGGCTCCATGATTACCGCCCGGTAGCCCCCGGCTACAAGCCCTCGTACAGCTCGGGCGACGTCCTCGCGAAGCGCGCACGACGTGCGGGTGCCGAGCGAGAACATCCTGTGAACGGCTTGCTACATATGCCCGATCTGCCCGGCAAAGCGGCCAGGATTGGTCTTGACCAAGGGGGTGCACCGTCCTATCGTCGCGGATAGTGCAGGAACCTTTAATAAACAAGGGCGCGGAACTGCGGCGCGGAAACGCCGCTGGAACACGGCGATGCCGGACACGGTGACAGCGGCGATTGCAGGAGGAGTCAGGGTGGGGACGACGCAGCTCGAATCGGTGCCGGAGCCGAAGTACTGGCACCTGAAGACCGTGCTCAGCGACGCGCTGGACCAGGACTTCGCGGTCGGTGAGATCCTCCCGAACGAGCGTGAGCTCGCCGCGCGCTTCGGAGTCGCCCGCGCCACCCTGCGGCAGGCCCTGGAGCAGCTGGAACTCGAAGGCCGCCTCCAGCGCCGCCGCGGAGTCGGCACCACCGTCGCCCCGCCGCGCGTGGGCGTGGCCGTCGGAAACGCCCAGCACGGCTGGCCCGGCGAGGGCGTCGACGGCTGGGAGGCGGTCGACGCGGTCGAGGCCGTGCCCGCCGCAGCCGTGCTCGCGCTCCTGGGAACCGAAGCCGGTCGGCCCGTGCACACCGTGCGCCGGACCCGCGTCACCCAGGGCCAGGCCGTCGCCGCCGAGCTGCTGTACGTGCCCGCCGCCTCCGTGCCCGGGCTCTCCGCCATCGACGCCCCGGCCGGGCCCGCCCGGGCGCGGGCCGTGCTGCGGGAGCTCCAGCGGCTCTCGCTGGAGGGGCAGGACCGGTCGGTCGAGCTGGGCTCCGCCCGGGCCGACGACGCCAAGGAGCTGGACCGGCTGCCCGGCGCGCCCGTGCTCCTGGTGACCACCCGCTACTTCACCGCCGCGGGCACCGCCGCCGTCTCGGTGGCCACGTACCGCGCCGACACCTGCCGCCTGACCTTCGGCGACTCCGGCGTGGAGATCACGGAAACCCGCGCCGCGTCCTGACCCGGCACGCCGGCGCAACCCCGGGCGCCCTACGGGCCCCGGGGTTTCCGCTGCCCCGACCCGGCCGGCGGTCTCCCGGCGACGGGCCGCCGCCGGGCGGAACGCGCCGGGCCGGAATGCGACGGCGGGAATGCGGCGGGCCGGCATGCGGCCCGCCGAACGGCGACCGGCCGGAAAGCCGCGGGCCGGCATCCGACCGGCCGGAAAGCGCCGGGCCGGCCGGAAAGCGGCGGGCCGGTATGCGACGGCGGAATGCGGCGGGCAGGACGCCGCCGGAGCGCAGGGGGCCCGCGCCGGAAAGCGGCGGGCCGGTAGGCGACCGGCCGGGATGTCCCCGGTCGGAGTGGCGCCGCCGGGAGGGCGGCGGTCGGGCGTCGACCCGTACAGGCGGGAGCGGGGCCGGCTCGGCGGTCGGGCGCCGACGCGTACGGGCGGGAGCGCGGCCGGGAGGTCGCCGGGCAGGCGGGGAGCGGGGCCGGTGCGATCCCGGGGGTTCGGCTCGGCCGCCCGGGCCACCTCCGGCGGCCCGCGCCCGCCCCGGGGGTCAGCGGCGGGCGGTGACCGTCTTCTCCACCGCGAACAGTTCCTCCTCGACGTGGTCCAGCGCGAGACGCAGGGCGCCCGTGGCCACGGCGGCTTCGCCGAGCAGGGACAGCGCCACCCGCGGCGGGCGCAGGCAGTAGCGCTCCAGTTCCCGGCGCAGGGGGTCCAGGACCCCGTCCAGGCCGGCCGCCCAGCCGCCCACGACCACGAGCTCCGGATCCATCGCCAGCACCAGCGCCGCCACGTCGTGCACGAGCCGCTGGAGGAATCGTTCCACCGCGGCCACCGCGCGCTCGTCGCCCCGCTTGGCCATCGCGAACACCTCGGCGACCGCCGGTTCGTCCAGCGGGTGGAGGGGTTCGCCGGTCGTCGACAGCAGCCGCTCGGGGGTTGCCTCCCGTCCGAGCAGGTGCAGTGCGCCGATCTCGCCCGCCGCGCCGCCGAAGCCCCGGTGCAGCCTGCCGCCGATCAGCGAACCGGCGCCCGGGCTGAGCCCGGCCATCACGAACACCATGTCGTCGGTGTCGCGCGCGGCGCCCTTCCAGTGTTCGGCGACCGCCGCCGCGTTGGCGTCGTTCTCCACCTGGACGGGACAGCGGAACGAGCGCCGCAGCCGCTCGCCCAGCGGCAGTCCCGTCCAGCCGGGCAGGGCCGTACCGAGGCGAACCGTTCCGTCGGCCTCCACGATGCCCGGGCTGCCGACCCCGACCGCCCGCAGGGAGTCACGCGGGATACCGGCCCGGCGCAGCAGATCGGCGACCGCCGCCCGCACACGCTCCAGGCGCTCATCGGCCGAGGCCGTCTCGGCGACGTCCTTGGTGCCGGCTCCGATGACCCGGCCGTCGAGTCCCGACAGCAGTACGGCGATCCGGTGCGAGCCGATCTCGATGCCGAGCAGATGCCCCGCCTCGGCGCGGAAGCGGAACCTTCGGGCGGGCCGGCCCTGCCGCCGGGCGCCTTCCTCGGCGACCGCCTCGACCACCAGCCCGGTGCCCATCAGCCCCTCCACGACCCCCTCGACGGTCGGCCGGGAGAGCCCGGTCACCCGCGTGAGGTCGGTGAGGCTCGGCGATTCGGCCGCCCGCAGTGCGCGCAGCACCACGGCCGAATTGATGCGCCGGAGCAGAGAGGGATCCCCGCCGGTCAGCTGCCCCAACGTGTGTCCTCCCAGCTAACGACCCTGTCAGCCGGATCGTACTGCGCCCCCGCCGCGGCGGCGAGAAGCGGCCCCCCGTGAGCGGAGAACGGCTCCCCGGCTCAGGCGGGCGAGACGAATCCGGACTCGTACGCCGTGATCACCGCCTGGGTCCGGTCGCGCGCCCCCAGCTTGCCCAGGACCGCGCTGACGTGAGACTTCACGGTCTCCGTGCCGACGATCAGCTCACGGGCGATCTCCACGTTGGTCAGCCCCCGCGTCATGAGGCGCAGCACTGCCTCCTCGCGCTCGGTCAGCGCGGCCCGCTCCAGCACCGCGCGGGCCTCCCGGTTCCCGTACTCGGCGGCGAGGGCCCGCACGGCGGCGGGAAAGAGCAGGCTCTCGCCCTCCGCCACGAGCCGCACCGCGTGCACGATCTCCGAGGGCCGGGCCCGCTTGAGCAGGAAGCCGTCGGCTCCGGCGCGCAGGGCCTGGTAGACGTACTCGTCGTTCTCGAAGGTCGTGACCACCAGGATCTTCGGCGGGGAGTCCACCGACCGCAGGACCGCCCGGGTCGCCTCGATCCCGTCGAGCAGCGGCATGCGCACGTCCATCGCCACGACGTGCGGCCGCAGTTGGCGCACGAGGGGGATGACGGACGCCCCGTCCGCGGCCTCGCCCACCACCTCGATGTCGGGCTGGGCCTCCAGGACGGCGCGCAGACCCGCGCGCACCAGGGGTTCGTCGTCGACGAGCAGTACGGTAACCGGCATCCGGTCAGGGTATTCGCTCCAGCGGAAGCCGCGCGCGCACCCGCCAACCGCCCTTGTGCGGGCCCGTTTCGGCCTCGCCGCCGAGCAGTGCGGCCCGCTCCCGCATACCGCGAAGCCCGCTCCCGCGGCCCGTCGTGACGGCCGGGGACACCGGCAGTGGATTCGTCACCTCCAGATCCAGTCGGCCGGCGCCCATGTCGATCCGCACACGGATGGGGACGGGACCGCAGTGGCGCAGCACGTTGGTCAGCGCCTCCTGCAGGATCCGGTACCCCTCCCGGGTGACGGGGCCGGGCAACTTCTCCAGCGGCCCCGTCAGTTGCGCGTCCACCGCCGCACCCGAGGCGCGGGCCGACTCCAGCAGCCGGTCCGCCTCCACGAGCGTCGGCCGCTGCGACGGTGGCTGCCCCGACTCCCGCAGCACCATCAGGACCCGGTCCAGGTCCTCCAGCGCCGCCCGGCCCGTCTCCTCGATCGCCTTCAGCGCGCGGTCGGTGAACTCCGGGTCGCCGGCCGCCCTCGCCGCACCCGCCTGCACCACCGCCACCGTCAGGGCGTGCCCGATGGAGTCGTGCAGCTCCCGCGCGATCCGGGTCCGCTCCAGCAGCTGTTCCGTACGCGCCTCCAGCGCGGTCAGCCGCTCGGCGGCGGACGGCCCCAGCAGACGCCGCGCTATGGCGGTGATCAGTTCGCCGAGCAGCACCACGACGACGACCAGCACGACCAGCGGCACGGGAGCGAGCAGGGCCGCGGCCCAGCGCTCCAGCACGAAGGGGACCATGGGGTCGGAGTTCAAGGGGTGCCCGAGCGCGATCGCGGTCAGCTCCGCGGCCGTGACCGGGAGCCAGACAGTGGCGAACATGGCCGCGCCGGCCACGAGCAGCCGTATCTCCAGCCACAACACGGTCCGCCACCGGTCCGCCCAGCGCGCCGACGGAGCCGTGCCGATGAGGCTGTCGTCGCTGCCCCGGTCCTGCGGAGTGAGCAGGAACTGGGCCTGGAGCCCCTCCGCCAGCCGCACCCACGGGACGAACCCGAAAGGTATGACGATCAGCAGCGGCATCCACGGCGAGGACGGGTGGATGAACATCCACAGGGCGAGCAGCAGCAGCGGGACGCACAAGTGCAGCCAGCGCGAGTACGTCACCGGCCGCAACGGGGCACGGAGAAGTCGGATCATGCCTCCCATCGTGGCAGGGGAGGACCCGGGGCCGTCTCCCCCACGTGGGGGAGACGGCACCCCCGCGCGGGGGAGGGAAGGGGCGGGGCCGGACGGCGAATCTTGAGTCATGAACCGCATCGAGATCCGCGAACTGACCAAGTCCCACGGCCCCCACCGGGTCGTGGACCACCTCACCTTCGACGTCATGCCGGGCAGGGTCACCGGATTCCTGGGACCCAACGGCGCCGGCAAGTCCACCACCATGCGCCTGATCCTCGGCCTGGACCGGCCGTCCTCCGGCAGGGCCACCATCGCCGGAAGCCGGTTCACCGACCTGCGCAGGCCGCTGCGCCAGGTGGGCGCGCTCCTCGACCCACAGGCGGCCCACGCCGGACGGAAGGCCCGCGACCACCTCCTCGCCCTCGCCGTCAGCAACGGCATCCCGCCCGCCCGGGTCGACGCGGTCCTCGAGCAGGCCGGCCTCGCGGCGGTCGCCCGCCGCCGGATCGGCACCTTCTCACTCGGCATGCGCCAGCGCCTGGGCATAGCCGCCGCACTGCTGGGGGACCCGGGCGTCCTGCTCCTGGACGAGCCGACCAACGGCCTCGACCCGGAGGGGATCATATGGATCCGTGAGCTGATGCGCGGCCTTGCCGCCGAAGGGCGCACGGTCTTCGTCTCCAGCCACCTCATGGCCGAATCCGCCTCCTTCGTCGACCACCTCGTCGTGCTCGGGCAGGGCCGGCTGCTCGCCGACAGCTCGCTGGAGGAGTTCATCGACGCCCGCAGCACGCCCCGGGTGCGGCTGCGGACCCCGGACCCGGACCGGTTGGCGTCCGCCCTGGCCCGCGAGGGCCTGGACCTGGCCGACGCGGGGGACGGGCGCTGGACCGTCGAGGGCATACGCGCCGAACGGGTCGGGACCCTCGCAGCCCGAGAGGGCATCGCCGTACTGGAACTCGCCGACGAGCGGGCCTCACTGGAGCAGGCCTACCTCGAACTGACCGCCGACCGCACCCCCTTCTCCGCCACCGCCGCCTGAACCCGATGGGAGCCACCGACGTGACCGCCGCAGCCCTGCCCACCGTCCCCGTCCTGCACTCGGAATGGATCAAGATACGGTCCGCCCGCGCGGTCCTCGGATCGCTGATAACCGTCTTCGCGGCCACCGTCGGCATCACGGTGCTCACCGCCGCCGCGATCGGGACCTCGGAGCCCGGCGCCCTCGGCGAGGACCGTCTGCTCGGGGCCTTCTTCGGAATCAACTTCGGTCAGATAGCGGCCATCGCCTTCGGCGCGACCGCCTTCGCAGGGGAGTTCCGTGGCGGAGCCCTGCGGGTGTCGCTGACCGCCGTACCCAACCGGACCCGGCTCTACCTGTCCAAGGCCGCCGCCGTGGCCGGACTCGCCTTCGTGGTCGGGCAGATCACCGGTCTCGTCACCTTCGTGGCCGGGCAGGCGCTCATGGGGGAGTACGGCCTCTCCCTGGGCGACCCCGGGGCACTGCGCGCCGTCTTCGGCAGCGGGATCTACCTGACCCTGATCGCCCTGTTGTCGGCCGGCCTGACCGCGCTGGTGCGCAGCGGCACCCTGGTGATGAGCCTGCTCATACCCTTCCTGCTGATCCTGCCCTTCGTGGTGGGCCAGGTCGTGGGCGGGGCCATGCAGTTCATGCCCGACCGGGCGGGCCAGCTGGTGATGCGGACCCACGCGGAGGGCTCGCTCGGTCCGTGGAGCGGGCTCGCGGTGACCGCGCTGTGGGCCCTCGTCGCCCTGGGGGCGGGCTGGCTGGCCGTACGGCGGCGCGACGCGTGACGCCGGGCCAGTTGTCAGTGCCCCGGCCGATACTGACGGCATGACCACGGCAGAGCACCTCGAGACGATCGACCGGCTCCGGGCGCAGGGATTCCCGCCCGAGCCGGCTGTGTCCGGCGATCAGAGCAGCGGCCCGGGGTACCGCCTCGTCCAGCTCAGCCGGACCCGGGACTTCTGGGACGACGACGGTTCCGGCCGGGAGGAGGCGGCCGATCAGATCAGTGCCGAGTACGGGGCGCTCACCCAGGCCCTGACCGACCGGTGGGGACCGCCGCAGGTCTTCGGACTGGCGTCGCTGCTGGACCGGGGGTTCGACGGGGAGGAGATACCGGAGCCGTGGAACGAGCTGTGCAACACCACCGACCACGTGCACCTGTGGCGGGTCGAGGAGCAGTGGCTGCTGATGTGCGTGGCGCAGTGGGACAAGGAGTTCCCCTTCATGCTGCTGGCAGGGGTCACCGTGGTCGACCCGCCGTAGCAGGCGGCGCGCCTCAGACGCCGCCGGACTCCGCGGCCGCCCGCAGGCGGGCGAACTCCTCCGCCATGGACGCGGCCGTCCAGTGGGCGTTCAGGCCGCTGGGGTTGGGCAGGGCCCAGATACGGGTGTTGCCGATGGTGCGCTCCTGAGGGCCGATCACGGCCTTGCGCTCGCCGAAGGCCGTGCGGTACGCGGTCACGCCGACCACGGCCAGCCACTGGGGGCGCAGGAGCTCCACCTTCGCGGTCAGGATCCGGCCGCCCTCGAGGAACTCCTCGGCGCTCAGCTCGTCGGCACGGGCGGTGGCCCGGGCGACGACGTTGGTGATGCCGAGGCGGTAGGTCAGCAGCTCCTCCTGCTCCGCGGGGGCGAGCCTGCGGGGGGTGAAACCCGACAGGTGCAGGACCGGCCAGAAGCGGTTGCCGGGGCGGGCGAAGTGGTGGCCCGTCGCGGCGGAGAGGAGGCCCGGGTTGATCCCGCAGAACAGCACGCGCAGACCGCCCGCGACCACGTCCGGGACGACGCGGCCGCGGGCGGCTTCGAGCTCTTCGGGGGTCAGAGGATCGACCCGGGAGCGTAGCCGGCGGCCTCCGGGTGCTCCTTGGCGATGGCCTCGATACGCGAGACCACGGCGGCCACCTGGTCGCCCGCGGCACCCGTGAAGGAGAGCTTGTCGGCCATGAGGGCGTCCAGCTGCGCACGGTCCAGCGGCATCCGCTCGTCGGCCGCCAGCTTGTCCAGCAGCTCGTTGCGCTCGGCGCCCTGCTCGCGCATGGCCAGGGCGGAGGCGACGGCGTGCTCCTTGATGACCTCGTGCGCGGCCTCGCGGCCCACACCCGCACGCACCGCGCCCATCAGCACCTTGGTGGTGGCGAGGAAGGGCAGGTAGCGGTCCAGCTCGCGGGCCACGACGGCGGGGAAGGCGCCGAACTCGTCGAGGACCGTGAGGAAGGTCTCCAGCAGGCCGTCGAAGGCGAAGAACGCGTCGGGCAGCGCCACCCGGCGCACGACCGAGCAGGAGACGTCGCCCTCGTTCCACTGGTCGCCGGCCAGCTCGGCCGTCATCGAGGCGTAGCCGCGCAGGATGACCATCAGGCCGTTCACGCGCTCGCAGGAGCGGGTGTTCATCTTGTGCGGCATCGCGGAGGAGCCGACCTGGCCGGGCTTGAAGCCCTCGGTGACCAACTCGTGGCCGGCCATCAGGCGGATCGTCTTGGCGATGGAGGAGGGGGCGGCCGCCAGCTGCACCAGGGCGGTGACCACGTCATAGTCGAGCGAGCGCGGGTAGACCTGGCCGACGGAGGTGAACGCCTGCGAGAAGCCGAGGTGGGAGGCGATCCGCTGCTCCAGGTCGGCCAGCTTGGCGGCGTCGCCGCCCAGCAGGTCGAGCATGTCCTGGGCGGTGCCGACCGGGCCCTTGATCCCGCGCAGCGGGTAGCGCTCGAGGAGGTTCTGCAGGCGGTCGTAGGCCACCAGCAGCTCGTCGGCGGCGGTCGCGAAGCGCTTGCCCAGGGTGGTCGCCTGCGCGGCCACGTTGTGGGAGCGGCCGGCCATGACCAGCTCGGCGTGCTCGCCGGCGAGCTTGCCGAGGCGGGCCAGGACGGCGACCGTGCGGTCCCGGGCGAGTTCCAGCGAGAGCCGGATCTGCAGCTGCTCGACGTTCTCGGTGAGGTCGCGGGAGGTCATGCCCTTGTGCACGTGCTCGTGGCCGGCGAGGGCGTTGAACTCCTCGATCCGGGCCTTCACGTCGTGCCGGGTGACCTTCTCGCGCTCGGCGATGGAGGCGAGGTCGACGGTCTCCAGGACGCGCTCGTAGTCGGCGAGGGCGGCGTCGGGGACCTCGATGCCGAGGTCCTTCTGGGCGCGCAGCACGGCGAGCCACAGCCGCCGCTCCAGCGTGACCTTGTACTCGGGGGACCACAGGACGGCGAGCTCCGCGGAGGCGTAGCGGCCGGCCAGGACATTGGGGATGCGGGGCTTGGCTGTCACGTGTAGGGATTCTACTTGGGGTGCGGCTGTGCGTTTACGCAGGTAGGGGCTGCCCCGGGGATTGTGGCTTGCTACGAGTGCGGCGGTGTGCCGTACGGCAGCAGCTCCGGCCGCTTGGCGGGGCGTCCGTCCCCGGACGAGCGGCCCGTCAGCCGGCGCCCGATCCACGGCAGCAGGTGCTGCCGGGCGAAACGCAGGTCCTCGGCCCGCCGCACGGGCCACCCCGGGGGCGCCGCGGGCGCCAGGGGCACCCGCCAGTCCTCCTCGGCGGGCAGCCCGAGAGTCTGCCAGACGGCCTCCGCCACCCTGCGGTGCCCCTCCGCCGTCAGGTGCAGCCGGTCGACGTCCCACAGGCGCGGGTCCGCGAGCGCGGGAGCCCCGTACAGGTCCACCAGCAGCGCCCCGTGCCGCGCGGCGAGCTCTTCGAGGATGCCGAAGAGCTCCTCCATGCGCGGCCGGAAGCGTTCCATCACCGGCCCGTTGCGGCCGGGCGAGCGCATCAGGACCAGGTGCTTGCAGGAAGGCGCCAGGAGTTCCACCGCGCTCTCCAGATGAGCCCTGACCCGCCCCATGTCCACCTTGGGGCGCAGTGCGTCGTTGAGCCCGCCCACCAGGGTCACCAGGTCCGCGCCCATCGCGGCGGCGGCCGGGGCCTGCTCCTCGGCGATCTGTCCGATCAGCTTTCCGCGCACCGCCAGGTTCGCGTAGCGGAAGCCCGGCTCGCGAGCGGCGAGCCGGGCGGCCAGCAGGTCGGCCCAGCCCCGGTAGGAGCCGTCGGGAAGCAGGTCGGACATCCCCTCGGTGAAGGAGTCGCCGACCGCGACGAAACTGGTGTAGGACGCATTCATCTCCATGGCGGAGCGATGCTACCGCGCGGTAGGCGCGCGTCCTACGCCGAGGCGGGCTTGCCGAACAGCTCGCGCAGCACGTCCTCCATCGTCACCAGGCCCGCCATCGTCCCGTCCGGACCGAGGACCGCGGCCAGGTGCGTTCGGCTGCGCCGCATCGCGGTCAGCACGTCGTCCAGCGGGGTCTCCGCCCGTACCTGCGCGATCGGGCGCAGCGTGGACAGCGGGAAGGGCTCGTCCCGCTCCAGCACGTCCAGCGCGTCCTTCACGTGCAGGTACCCCAGGATCCGCTGCCGGCCGTCGACTACCGGGAAGCGGGAGTACCCCGACCGGGCCGACAGCCCCTCCAGCTCCGCCGCGGTGACGCCCTGCCTGGCGGTGACGACCCGGTGTACGGGCAGCACCACATCGGCGACGGGGCGGCGGCCCAGCTCGAGGGCGTCGTGCAGCCGCTCGCTCGCCCGGTCGTCGATGAGCCCCGCGTCGCTGGAGTCCTTCACGATCCGGGCCAGCTCGTCGTCCGAGAACGTCGCCGTGACCTCGTCCTTCACGTCCACCCGCAGCAGCCGCAGCAGGGCGTTGGCGAAGGCGTTGATCGCGAAGATCACCGGCTTCAGCGCCCGGGTCAGGGCCACCAGCGGCGGCCCCAGCGCCAGCGCGGTGCGCACCGGCTCGGCCAGGGCCACGTTCTTCGGCACCATCTCGCCGAACAGCATGTGCAGGTAGGTGGCCAGGGCCAGCGCCACCACGAAGGAGATCGCGTGCGTCACCCCGGACGGCACCCCGACCGCGTCGAGCAGTGGGCTCAGCAGGTGCGCGATGGCCGGCTCGGCCACCACGCCCAGCACCAGGGTGCACAGGGTGATGCCCAGCTGGGCCGCCGCCATCAGGGCCGATACGTGCTCCAGGCCCCACAGCACCGCGCGGGCGCGCCGGTCGTCCTGCTCGGCGTACGGCTCGATCTGGCTGCGCCGGACCGAGACCAGCGCGAACTCCGCGCCGACGAAGAAGGCGTTGACGACCAGCGTCGCCAGGCCGATCAGCAGCTGGATCGCGGTCATCGGGTCTCCTCCGCCGCTTCGTCGCCGACGGCTTCGGCCGGCTCGTGCAGGAGCACCCGGGCGGCCCGGCGCCCGCTGGCGTCGACCACGTCCAGGGACCAGCCGTCGAGCTCCAGACGGTCGCCGACGGCCGGGATCCGGCCCAGTTCGGTCGCTATCAGCCCGGCGAGGGTCTCGTACGGGCCCTCCGGCACCCGCAGCCCGATCCGCCGGAGCTGGTCGGTGCGCGCGGCGCCGTCGGCCGAGTACAGGGCGCGGCCCGCCTCGTCCGTGCCGGCCGGGGCCAGGTCCGGGGTCTCGTGCGGGTCGTGCTCGTCGCGCACCTCGCCGACGACCTCCTCGACGATGTCCTCGAGGGTGGCCACTCCGGCCGTGCCGCCGTACTCGTCGATCACCACGGCCATCGTCTGCTTGCCGGACAGCCGATCCAGCAGCCGGTCCACGGTCAGCGACTCCGGTACGAGGAGCGGCTCGCGCAGCAGCTGTGCCACCGGATGGCGGTGCCGCTCCTCGGCGGGCAGGGCCAGGACGTCCTTGATGTGGACGATGCCGACGACCGTGTCGAGGCTGCCCCGGTAGACGGGGAAGCGCGACAGGCCGGTGGCCATGGTCGCGTTGGCCACGTCCTCGGCGGTGGTCTGCACGTCCAGGGCGGTGACCTGGACGCGCGGGGTCATCACGTTCTCCGCGATCAGGTCGGCGAGGTTCAGGGTCCGCACGAACAGCTCGGCGGTGTCCTGCTCCAGCGCGCCGGCCTTGGCGGAGTGCCGCGCCAGGGCCACCAGCTCCTGGGGGCTGCGGGCGGAGGCCAGCTCCTCGGCGGGCTCCATGCCGAAGCGCCGGACCATGTGGTTGGCCGTCGTGTTCAAGTGGCTGATCAGCGGTTTGAACGCGCGGGCGAAGACCCGCTGCATGGTCGCCACGCGCTTGGCGATCGCCAGCGGCGAGGAGATCGCCCAGTTCTTGGGGACCAGTTCGCCGACCACCATCAGCACGACCGTCGACACGACGGTGCCGAGGACCAGGGCCGTGGAGGACGCGGCGCCGGCCGACAGGCCCATGTCCTCGAACGGGCCGGTCAGCAGGGCGGCGATGGAGGGCTTGGAGATCATGCCGATGACCAGGCCGGTCACGGTGATGCCGAGCTGGGCGCCCGAGAGCTGGAAGGTGAGGGTGCGGACGGCGGCCAGGGCGCTGTCGGCCCCCCGCTCGCCCCGCTCGACGGCCCGTTCGAGTTCGCTGCGCTCCACGGTGGTCAGCGAGAACTCGGCCGCGACGAAGACTCCGCAGGCGAGACAGAGCAGCAGCGCCACGACGAGCAGGAGTACCTCGGTCATCGGTCGTTCACCTCCGTCCCATGGTCGGTCAGGAGGAGGGGGGCCGCGCGGTGTCGCGTGGCGGGAGGTCGGGAACGGGGAGGCTCGCCCATGGGCGCAGGCTCACACCTTTCGTATGCGATCGGGGAAGGAACCGTCGATCACATGGTAAAGGAAAGGCAAAGGAGGTGGCGCGTCCTTTTGGGCGAGCGGGCGCGGGCGGTCACCTGCCGCACAGCCCGGACGGAGCGGCTGCGGTATCAGTCGTCCAGCCGGCGGGCCGAGCCGATGACGCAGTACGAGGTGGGCAGGGCCGGTCCGCGTTCGGGCAGGCGGAAGGAACGGTGCGAGACGATCCGGAAACCGGCCGCCTCCACCGCGGCGAGCGGATCGCGCGCGGTGTGGCAGCCGCCGAACAGGCGCGGCCACACCGTCCGGTCGAGCGCCCGCTGGACGGCGGCCATCCCCGGGCCCGGGGCGAGCCCGTGTTCCAGGAAGCGCAGCTCGGCACCCGGGCGGAGCACCCGGTGGAGTTCGGCGAGGGTGCGCGGCAGGTTGCGTACGGTGCACAGCACCAGCGAGGCGACGGCGACGTCGAAGGCCTCGCTCTTGACGGGGAGCGCCTCGGCGACCCCCGGGACGAGGTCCACCGGAACGTCGGCGCGCAGCGCGGCCGCGGCGGCGAGCCGGCGCAGGGTGCGCTCCGGCTCGATGGCGACGACCTCGGAGACGGCGGGCGGGTAGTGCGCGAAGTTCAGGCCGTTGCCCGCGCCGATCTCGATGACGCGGCCCGACGCACCGTGCAGGAGCTCGCGGCGCAGGGCGCCGATCCCGGCGCGGGACTCGGCGGCCGTGCTGGCGCGGGCGTAGAAGCGGGCGAAGTACGGGTGGTGCACGGGGTCGGGAGCAGGGGTGGGCATGGCGGGCCTCCGGGCGCGGATCGGCGGCGGACGGACGACACGGCTGCGCGTGCCCTTCGGGGCTGTTCCCCAGCCGGGCCCGTCCCGAAACCGGCCGTGCTCTAGCGGCGGAGGCGATAATCGGCACTTCTGCCACCGCACTTGGCGCGGGGCGACCGAGGAGAGTGCGACCTTGACATCCCGTACGGCCACCGTCCGGCGCCCGGCCGCCGTGCTGCTCGCCACCGCCGCGTTCCTGCTGGCCGGCTGCGGATCGGCCCCGGATCCGGCCACGGAACCGCCCCCCGGAACCGCCCCGGCCGCGCCCCCGGGTGCGACCCCCCGGGCGGAGGCCTCCACCGCCGGTCCCCATGCCGCCTTCTTCGCGGAGGTGGCCGCCCGCTGCGCCGGAGCCACCGCCCCGGCCGTCTCCGCCTCCGCCCCCGCCTCCGCCGGGACCGGGGCGGCCCCGCAGGACCCGGAGTCGCGCAAGTACGCCGAGAACCACGCGTACCGGCAGCAGACGGAGCTGAGCCCCGCGGCGCGCTGCCGGGGGGAGGCCCACGCCGCCCGGATCCGGGCGGCGCTGGCCGCCACGCCCGTGACGGGCGCCGCCGAACTGACGGCGCTGCTGCGCGGCCTGGGCTACCCCGTCGGCGGCGGTGACGTGTTCGAGGGGAGCGGCGCGGGCGGACCGGGCTTCGCGCTGCCGGTCCCGGGCGGCGGCCCCTGCGTCTCGGGCCGGGCCGGCACCCCCGCCCGCGTCGAGACGCACGGCGTCTACCTGGAGGGCGGCTGCAAGGAGCCGACGGGGGGCCACTGAGCCCGGCCCCTCACCCGAGGCCCTGCGGTTCGGCCGCTGAGCCGGCCCCTCAGCCGAGGCCCTGTGGTTCGGCCGCTGAGCCGGCTCCCCAGCCGAGGCCCTGTGGTCCGGCCGCTGAGCCGGCTTCTCAGCCCAGGGCCTGCGGTCCTGCCACTGAGCCTGCCGCTCAGCTGAGGCCTTGCGGTTCGGCCGCTGAGTCCGGCCGCTCAGCCCAGGCCATGCGGTCCGGTTCCTCAGCCCCGCCGCTCAGCCCGAGCCCGAGCCCGTCCGTTTCCGCCTCGCCCGCCCCCGTCGGCTTCGCGTCAGGCCGGCCACTCGGCGAGGAAGGACTCCGCCGACCAGGTGCCGCCCAGCGGCGCCCCCAGCCACCCCGGCGCCGCCGCCCGGAAGGCGGCCGGCTCCAGCCCGCCGGCCCCCTCCGGCACGGCCCCCAGCAGCGGCAGCCCGGACTTCGGCAGGTCGGCGAGGTTGCACCGGGAGGCCAGATCGGGTGCCGCGGGCCAGCTGCCGACGACCACCCCGAGCGCGCGGACCGCCCGGGCTTCGAGGGCCTCCGCCGTGAGGTCCGCGGTGTTGAGCGTGCCGAGCCCCGAGGGCGCCACCACCAGCACCGGAGCCGCCATCAGCCGCGCCGCGTCCGCGAGGGTGTGGCCGTCCTCGTCGAACCGTACGAGCAGTCCGCCCGCGCCCTCCACCAGTACCAGGTCGTGCTCGGCGGCCAGCCGTGCGGCCGCCTCCGCGATCTCGGCCGGGGCCAGCGTCCGCAGGCCCGCGCGCCGCGCCGCGGTGTCCGGGGCCAGGGGCTCGGGGTAGCGGGCCAGTTCCCGCGCGGTGACGGCCGGGCCGGCGAGGCGTACGACCTCGGCGGCGTCCCCGGGCTCGTCCGGGCCGACCCCGGTCTGGGCCGGCTTGAGCACGGCCACCGAGCGGCCGGCGGCCAGGGCGGCCGACGCGATCGCGGCGGTGACCACCGTCTTGCCGATCTCCGTGCCGGTACCGGACACCACGATGACGGACATCTCAGCCTTCCTGCGCCGCTGCGACGGCCGCGCGGCAGATCCGGGCGACGTCGGCGTCGCCGGTGACGAACGGGGGCATGGTGTAGATCAGGTCGCGGAACGGACGCAGCCAGACGCCCTCCCTGACCGCCGCCCGGGTCGCCGCCCACACGTCGACCGGGTGGTCGAGCTGGATCACGCCGATCGCGCCCAGCACGCGTACGTCCTTGACCCCGGGTACGGCGGAGGCCTCGGCGAGCCCCTCGCGCAGGCCCGCCTCGATCCTCTTGACCTCGCCGGCCCAGTCCTGGCCGAGCAGCAGGTCGACGGAGGCCAGGGCGACGGCCGTGGCGAGAGGGTTGCCCATGAAGGTCGGCCCGTGGGCGAGCACCGGCACCTCGCCCCGGGAGATCCCGTCGGCGACCCGCTCGGTGCACAGGGTCGCCGCCAGGGTGAGGTAGCCGCCGGTCAGGGACTTGCCCAGGCACATCACGTCCGGGGTGATCCCCGCGTGGCCGGCGGCGAAGAGCGCGCCCGTACGGCCGAAGCCCGTCGCGATCTCGTCCAGGACCAGCAGCACCCCGTACTCGTCGCACAGCTCCCGCAGCACCCGCAGGTAGCCCGGGTGGTGGAAGCGCATGCCGCCCGCGCCCTGCACGACCGGCTCCACGATCACCGCGGCCAGCTCGTCGGCGTGCGCGGCGACCAGGGAGCGCAGGTGCTCCGCGTACGCCGGGTCCACGGGGGTGTCGAAGTCCCCGGGCGGGGCGTCGGCGAAGACCTGCCGGGGCAGGTGGCCCTGCCACAGCTCGTGCATGCCGCCGTCCGGGTCGCACACGGCCATCGGCTGCCAGGTGTCGCCGTGGTAGCCGCCGCGCCAGGTCAGCAGCCGGGTCTTGCCGGTGCGGCCCAGGGAACGCCAGTACTGCAGGCACATCTTGACGGCGACTTCGACGGCGACCGATCCCGAGTCGCAGAGGAAGACGTGCTCCAGCCCCTCGGGGGTGATCTCCACCAGCCGGGCGGCCAGCCGGACGGCGGGCTCGTGGGTGAGCCCGCCGAACATCACGTGGGACATCCGGCCCAGCTGCGCCGTCGCGGCCTCGTTCAGCACCGGGTGGTTGTAGCCGTGGATCGCCGACCACCAGGAGGACATGCCGTCGACCAGCTCGTCCCGCCCCTGCGCGGGGGAGGCGAGCCGCAGCCGGACCCCGGAGGCGGAGGAGACCACCAGGGCCTCCTGCCGTCCGGGCATCGGGCCGTACGGGTGCCAGACGTGCTGCCGGTCCAGTGCGAGCAGCTCGGCCGTGTCCGACGAGGGGGCGAGCGGGTCGTGCAGGGGGAACCGGTCAGGCATTGGGGGCGATGTCCGTCCCCGCGCCGCGCCGGCGCACCGCCACCAGCTCCGGACGCACCTCGCCGGCCTCCGCCTGGGCGGGAGCGGCCGCCGGGACCTCCTCGGCGTGGCCGGAGCAGCCGCCGCAGGCCGAGCCGCAGCCGGCGGCCTCGGCGTCCGCCGCCGGTCCGCAGCCGGAGCCCGCCGCCGAGCCGCACGGGCCGCCCGCGGGGGCGGCGGCCGCCACGTCGGCGCGGTGCGCGGGAAGGGTGGTCGTACCGGCGCCCTCCACCTCGAAGCCGGCGTCCGCGATCATGTCGAGGTCGGCCTGGCCTGCCTGGCCCTCACTGGTGAGGTAGTCGCCGAGGAAGATGGAGTTGGCCACGTGCAGGGCCAGCGGCTGCATCGAGCGCAGGTGCACCTCGCGGCCGCCGGCGATCCGCACCTCGACGTCGGGGCAGACGAAGCGGACCATCGCGAGGATCCGCAGGCAGCGCTGCGGGGTGAGGTTCCACTCCTTGGCCAGCGGGGTGCCCTCGAAGGGGATCAGGAAGTTGACCGGCACCGAGTCCGAGTCCAGCTCGCGCAGCGCGTAGACCACGTCGACCAGGTCCTCGTCGCTCTCGCCCATGCCGGCGATCAGACCGGAGCAGGCGGACAGGCCCGCCGCGTGCGCCTTCTGCACGGTGTCGACGCGGTCGGCGTACGTGTGGGTCTTGGTGATGCCCCCGTAGGTGGCCTCGGAGGTGTTGAGGTTGTGGTTGTAGGCATCCGCACCCGCCTCGCGGAGCTTCTCGGCCTGGCCGTCGGAGAGCAGGCCCAGACAGGCGCAGACCTCGACGCCCTCGTTCTGCTCCTTGATGGCCGCGATCGTCTCGCCGACGCGGGCCACGTCGCGGTCGGTCGGACCGCGCCCGCTCGCCACGAGACAGACGCGCTTGGCGCCGCCGGCGACGCCGGCCGCGGCGGCCTGGGAGGCCTCGTCCGGCTTCAGCCAGGTGTACTTGAGGATCTCGGCCTTCGATCCCAGGCGCTGGGAGCAGTACGAGCAGTCCTCGGGGCAGAGCCCCGACTTCAGGTTGACCAGGTAGTTCAGCTTGACGCGGCGCCCGAACCACTGGCGGCGCACCTTGCCGGCCGCGGCCACCACGTCGAGCAGTTCGTCGTCGGAGGTCGCCAGCACGGCGAGCGCCTCTTCGCGGGTCGGCAGCTCGCGCCGCAGTCCCTTTTCCACCAGGGTGTTCAGCAGGTCCATGCGCCCGATCCTGTCCCACGCGACCACTCCCGGCCAAGGAGAGAACGGACAACATGGCCGGAAGGGAGTGTGTGGATCGCCACACCAGTCCCTCGGGTCACGGCGGATAGGGTCGAGCAGATCTGTCGACTGCCGACAAAACGCGAGACACATCGTGAGACGCGACGCGAGGACCGCCGATGACCCAGCACACCCCGCAGCCCGAGGACGTCTTCGCCTGGATCGACGGCGCGGAGCGCGACCGCGAGCGGGCGGGACTGGTCCGCACCCTGCGGCCGAGGTCGGCCTCCTCGCCCCTGCTGGACCTGGCGAGCAACGACTACCTGGGCCTGTCCCGGCACCCGGAGACGGTGCGCGGGGCCTGTGAGGCGGCCGAGCGGTGGGGTGCCGGAGCGACCGGGTCGCGCCTGGTCACCGGAACGACCGAGCTGCACGCCGAGCTGGAGCGGGAGTTGGCCGACTTTGCCGGTTTCGAGGCGGCACTGGTGCTTTCGTCCGGATACGCGGCGAACCTGGCCGCGGTGACCGCGCTCAGCGGCCGGGGCACCCTCGTCGTCTCGGACGCCGGGAACCACGCCTCGATCGTGGACGGCTGCCGGCTCTCACGGGCCGAGGTGGCGGTGACCCCGCACGGGGAACCGGAGCCGGTCCGCAAGACGCTGGCCGCGCACGCGGGCCGTGCCCTGCTGGTGAGCGACTCGGTGTTCTCCGTCGACGGGGACGCCGCTCCGCTCGCCGCCTACCACGCCGCCTGCCGGGCCGAGGGCGCGGCCCTGGTCGTGGACGACGCGCACGGGCTGGGGGTGCTGGGCGAGGGGGGCCGCGGTGCGCTGTACGCGGCCGGGCTCGCGGGCGCGCCCGGGGTGGTCGCCACGATGACCCTCTCGAAGTCGCTGGGCAGTCAGGGCGGCGCGGTGCTCGGGCCGGCCAAGGTGATCCGGCACCTGGTCAACACCGCCCGCGCCTTCATCTTCGACACCGGGCTGGCCCCGGCGGCCGCCGGGGCGGCGCTGGCGAGCCTGCGCCTGCTGCGCCGGGAGCCGGAGCGGGCGGACCGGGTCCGGGAGGTGGCCGCCGAGCTGTACGGGCGGCTCACCGCGTCCGGCCTGACCGCGGCCCGGCCGGACGCGGCCGTGGTGTCGGTACGGGCCCCGTCGGCTTCGGCGGCACTGCGCTGGGCCGCCGACTGCCGCGAGGCAGGTCTGTCCGTGGGGTGCTTCCGTCCGCCGTCGGTGCCGGACGGCATCTCCCGGCTGCGGCTGACCGCGCGGGCCGATCTCACGGGGGACGAGATCAGCCGGGCCGTCAGCACAGTCCTCGCAACCGCTCCGGCCGGAGCCGCGGACCGCTAGGCCGTCTCTTCGGATCGTGCCGGGGCCCGATCCCGAAGCCGCGACCGGGGCGTCACGTCATCCGTGCACGTCCGCCCGTACGGAGGCGAGGAAGCCGTCCCAGGCCGGCCCGGTGAAGAGCACCGCCGGGCCGTCCGTCCGCTTGGAGTCGCGGACGGCCAGCAGACCGCCGGCCAGGGCGGCCGCTTCCACGCAGTTGTTCATTCCGGTGCTGCGACTGCTCCGCCGCCACCGCGCGCTGTTCAGAAGTCCGCTGGTGGATAAGGGGGTTGCGGACACGGGGGTGCCTCCTTACGCGTCGTCAGCGAGTGAGCTGATCAGATCCGACGAGTCACGGGGCGGGAGGGCGTGCGCCTGGATGGTGCGGAACGCGGCGCTGTACGCGTCCAGGTCTTCCTTCCGCTCCAGATAGAGGCTACTCGTCAAATGGTCGAGTACCACCACATCCAGATCGGCGATGTTCGGAAATGAGAAAATGACGAACGGTCCGGTCAGGCCGAGATGGCCCCCCACGGTGAACGGCAGGACCTGCAACCGCACTTGGGGCAGCCGCGCCACCTCCACCAGATGCCTGAGCTGCTCCGCCATCACCCCCGGTCCGCCGATCTGCCGGCGCAGCACCGCCTCGTCCAGTACGGCGGCGAGCTCCAGCGGCGGATCGGCCCGCAGCACCGCCTGCCGGGCCAGCCGTACGTCGACCAGCGCGTCCACCTTCGGCTCCGGCAGCCCGCCCAGCGCGGCGCGGGTCACGGCCCGCGCGTAGCCGGGGGTCTGGAGCAGGCCCGGCACCACGGAGAGCTCGACGGTCCGCGCGGACCGGGCTCCGGCCTCCAGGCTGATGAAGTCCCGGTACTCCTGCGGGAGCAGGCCCCGGTAGTCGTGCCACCACTGCCGCCCGCGCGCCGCGTCCCCGTTCGCCGCCGGGCCGGCCGCCGACGCCCCGAGGGCTTCGAGCAGCGCGCGCTGCTGGGCGCTCACCACCTCCCCGTAGGCGTCCAGCAGCAGCCGGATGTCTGCCGCCTTCACGCCACTTCGGCCCGTCTCGATGCGGCTGACCTTCGACTGGTGCCAGCCGACGATGCGGGCCACCTCACCGCTGGTGAGCCCGGAGCGGTCGCGCAGCGCGCGCAGCTCCTCGCCGAGTTTGCGCCGACGTACCGCGGGGCCGTGCTGCATACCCGCTCTCCTTCCACCGGCACACCTCGCACCAGTCTGCCGTCCACATACGCTCTTCCGTAGCAGAGTTCACCGCATCGAGCGACAGATATATGCAGATCATGGGGGAACGGCGGAAACGGCGGCACGATGAGTGGCACTCTGGCGCTCAGCGTAGATCCGGGGCGGCTGCGCCCCGGTGGGAAAGGGACGTCGCCATGGCAGATCAGCTGGAAGCATCCGTCACTCTGCCGAGCGAACCGGTATCGGTCGCCGCCGCCCGCCGCTACGTGGCGCAGGTCCTGGACGACTGGGGACTGCCGCAGGACGCGGGCACCGCCGACACCGTACGGCTGATCGTCTCGGAACTCGCCACCAACTCGGTGCAGCACACCTTCGGCCAGTCACCCACCTTCACCGTCGACGTCCGCCTCGAACGCGAGGAGTGGCTGCGCGTCGGGGTGACCGACAGCCACCCGCGCTGGCCCAAGCGGCTGCCCGCCGCCGTCCAGCAGGACAACGGCCGCGGGATGGTCATCATCCGCTGGCTCGCGGCCGAGGCGGGCGGCCGGCTCTCGGTCAGCCCCACCGAGGACGGCGGGAAGACCGTCTGGATCACCCTGCCCTGGTCCGCCGACGCCTCCGCGCGCACCCTCAGGGGCTGCTGACGCACTGCGGGGCCTTCCGGCCCGGCCGTATACATCACGCCCCGCCGGGACCGGGGCGGCTTCGCACCGGGTGCCCTCCGGAAACACGGGTTAACGCGGCGGAAAACTACGGGCCCTACGGTATGGTCCTCCGTCTTCCGCCAATGATCACCCACGTTCCGGTAAAGCCGCGGTGATCGGGACGGAAAGCCTCGCCCTGGATTGGGCAAGACACGCTTGGCACGGATAAGCGCAGGTCAACAAAGTGTTGACGGCCGGTACGGTCGCCCCCGGCGCGATGAAGACCATGTCCCGGAAGCTTGGTGATGCAGGTGCAACTGACACCCCACGAACAAGAGAGACTCCTGATCCACGTGGCCGCCGACGTGGCCGAGAAGCGCAGGGCGCGCGGGGTCCTCCTCAACCACCCGGAGGCCGTCGCCCTGATCACCTCGCACCTCCTCGAAGGGGCCCGGGACGGGCGGACGGTGGCCGAGCTGATGGCGTCCGGCCGCACCGTGCTCACCCGCGCCGAGGTCATGGAGGGGATCCCCGAGATGATCCACGACGTCCAGGTCGAGGCGACCTTCCCCGACGGCACCAAGCTCGTCACCGTCCACGACCCGATCGTCTGAGGGAGAACAGCCGATGATCCCCGGCGAGATCGCCTACGGGGACGGACCGGTGCGCCTCAACGAGGGCCGCCCCGTCACCCGCCTCACCGTCCTCAACGCCGCCGACCGGCCCGTCCAGGTCGGCTCCCACTACCACTTCGCCGAGGCCAACCCCGGCCTCGACTTCGACCGGGCCGCCGCGCACGGCCTGCGCCTGAACATCGCCGCCGGCACCGCCGTCCGCTTCGAACCGGGCATCCCGGTCGCCGTGGAGCTCGTACCGCTCGGCGGCCTGCGCACCGTACCGGGACTGCGCGGCGAGACCGGAGGGCCGCTCGATGGCTGAACTCCCGCGCCCGGCCTACGCCGACCTCTTCGGGCCGACCACCGGCGACCGGATCCGGCTCGCCGACACCGCCCTCTTCGTCGAGATCGAGCAGGACCTCAGCGGAGGACCGGGGAACTCCGGAGACGAGGCCGTCTTCGGCGGCGGCAAGGTCATCCGCGAGTCCATGGGACAGGCCCGCACCACCCGAGCCGAAGGCGCCCCTGACACCGTGATCACCGGTGTGGTCATCCTCGACCACTGGGGCATCGTCAAGGCCGACGTCGGCATCACCGACGGCCGCATCTGCGGCATCGGCAAGGCCGGCAACCCCGACACCATGGACGGGGTCGACCCCCGCCTCGTCATCGGCCCCGAAACCGAGATCATCGCGGGCAACGGCAAGATCGTCACCGCCGGCGCCATCGACGCCCACGTGCACTTCATCTCCCCGACCGTCGTCGAGGAGGCGCTCACCTCCGGCATCACGACGCTCGTCGGCGGCGGCACCGGCCCCGCCGAGGGGTCCAAGGCCACCACCGTCACCCCCGGACCCTGGCACCTGGCCCGCATGTTCGCCGCGCTGGAGGCCTACCCCGTCAACATCGGCCTGCTCGGCAAGGGCAACACCATGTCCCGCGAGGGCATGCGCTCCCAGCTGCGCGGCGGAGCCCTCGGACTGAAGATCCACGAGGACTGGGGTGCGACCCCCGCCGTCATCGACGCCTGCCTGGGCGTCGCCGACGAGACCGGCGCCCAGGTCGCCATCCACACCGACACCCTCAACGAGGCCGGCTTCGTCGCCGACACGCTCGCCGCCATCGCCGGGCGGACCATCCACTCGTACCACACCGAGGGCGCGGGCGGCGGCCACGCTCCCGACATCATCACCGTGGTCAGCGAGCCCAACGTCCTGCCCAGCTCCACCAACCCCACCCGGCCGCACACCGTCAACACCGTCGAGGAGCACCTCGACATGCTGATGGTCTGCCACCACCTCAACCCGGCCGTCCCCGAGGACCTCGCCTTCGCCGAGTCCCGGATCCGGCCCTCCACCATCGCGGCCGAGGACGTCCTGCACGACCTCGGAGCGATCTCCATCATCTCCTCCGACTCCCAGGCCATGGGCCGCGTCGGCGAGGTCGTGCTGCGCACCTGGCAGACCGCCCACGTGATGAAGGGGCGGCGCGGGTTCCTGCCCGGGGACGGCCCCGCCGACAACCACCGCGCCCGCCGCTACGTCGCCAAGTACACGATCAACCCCGCCGTGGCCCAGGGCCTCGCCAGGGAGATCGGCTCCGTCGAGGTGGGCAAGCTCGCCGACCTGGTGCTGTGGACCCCCGCCTTCTTCGGGGTCAAGCCCGAGCTGGTCATCAAGGGCGGCCAGATCGCGTACGCGCAGATGGGCGACGCCAACGCCTCCATCCCCACCCCGCAGCCGGTCCTGCCCCGGCCCATGTACGGGGCCATCGGCCGCGCGCCCGCGCTCAACTCGGTCAACTTCACCGTCCAGGCCGCCCTCGACGACCACCTTCCCGAACGGCTCGGCCTCGGCAAGCAGTTCACGGCCATCGAGACCACCCGCAAGCTGGGCAAGTCGGACATGCGCAACAACGACGCCATGCCGAGGGTGGAGGTCGATCCCGACACCTTCACCGTCACCATCGACGGCGAGGCGGTGGAGCCGGCACCCGCCGCCGAACTGCCCATGGCACAGAGATACTTCCTCTTCTGATGGGGCCCCGCCGCCCGAAGGGCCCCGAACGATGAGCCTCGCCGCGCTGCTCGTGCTCGCGGACGGCCGCTTCCCCGCCGGAGGGCACGCCCACTCCGGCGGGGCGGAAGCCGCCTGCAAGGCCGGCCGCATCCACGACGCCGCCACCCTCGCGCAGTTCTGCCGGGGCCGGCTGCACACCGCGGGCCTCACCGCCGCCGGACTCGCCGCGGCCGCCGCCCTCGGCCTCGACCCGGCGCTGCTCGACGCCGCCGCCGACGCCCGCACCCCCTCGCCCGCGCTGCGCACCGCCGCGCGGCGGCTCGGCCGGCAGCTGCTGCGCGCCGCCCGGGCCACCTGGCCCGCCGCCGAACTGGACGCGCTGGCCTCCGCCTTCCCGCGCGGGGCGCACCAGCCCGTGGTGCTCGGCGTCACCGCCCGGGCCGCCGGGCTCGGCGCGCTGGACGCCGCGCACGTGGCGGCGTACGAAAGCGTGAGCGGGCCGGCCACGGCGACGGTGCGGCTGCTGGGCCTGGACCCGTTCGAGGCGAGCGCCGTCCTGGCCGGCCTCGCGCCCGAGCTCGACGCCGTCGCCGCGCGCGCGGCGGAGGCCGCCCTGCTCGCCCGTACCGAGGGCCCGGACGTCCTGCCGGCGGCCTCCTCACCGCTGCTGGACATCGCGGCGCAGGCGCATGCCGACTGGGCGGTACGCCTCTTCGCGTCCTGAGCGCCCCCACCCCCCTTCTAGGAGACCTGCCGTGCACCTCGACCACGACGTGACCTATCCCCACCGCCACACCCACGGCGCCGCCCCGCTGCGCGCCGACGGGACCCGCCGCGCCCTGCGCGTCGGCCTCGGCGGACCCGTCGGCTCCGGCAAGACCGCCACCGTCGCCGCGCTGTGCCGGACCCTGCGCTCCGAACTGTCCATGGCGGTCGTCACCAACGACATCTACACCCGCGAGGACGCCGAGTTCCTGCTGCGCGAGGCCGTCCTGCCGCCCGAGCGGATCAGCGCGGTGGAGACCGGGGCCTGCCCGCACACCGCGATCCGCGACGACATCTCCGCCAACCTGGAGGCCGTCGAGGAGCTGGAGGAGGCCTTCCTGGGCAGTGCCCCCCTCGACCTGATCCTCGTCGAATCCGGCGGCGACAACCTGACCGCCACCTTCTCCCGGGGCCTGGTCGACGCCCAGATCTTCGTCATCGACGTGGCCGGCGGCGATGACATCCCCCGCAAGGGCGGACCGGGAGTCACCACCTCCGACCTCCTCGTCGTCAACAAGACCGACCTCGCGCCGTACGTGGGCTCCGACCTGGAGCGGATGGCCCGTGACGCCGCCGCGCAGCGCGGCGGACTGCCCGTGGCGTTCCAGTCGCTGCGGGGCGGCGAGGGCGTGGCCCCGGTGGCCGACTGGGTGCGCGAGCGGATCGCCGCCTGGGCCGTACGGTGACCAGCGCGCCCCCCGCGGCCCGGCCCCCCGCCGCCCCGCCCCCGGCCGCCCTGCACCCGGCCGCCCTGCGCGCCACCGCCCGCATCCGCGCCGTCGCCGACGGGCGCGGCGGCACCGCCCTGCCCCTGCTGGCCGGGGAGGGGCCGCTCGCCCTGCGCCGCACCCGGGGCGAGGGCGCCGAGGCGGGAGTGATGCTGGTCGGCGCCATGAGCGCCCCCCTCGGCGGCGACCACCTCACGGTGGAGGCCGAGGCGGGGCCGGGCGCCCGCCTCGCCCTGCGCGCGGCGGCCGCCACCCTGGCCCTGCCGGGCCGCACCGGTGAGGCCGCGCGGTACGACGTACGGCTGACGCTGGCCGCCGAGTCGGCGGTGCGCTGGCTGCCCGAGCCGCTCGTCTCGGTGCGCGGCAGCGACCTGCGCGCCACCACCCGCGCCGAACTGGCCCCCACCGCGCGCCTGCTGCTGCGCGAGGAACAGGTCCTGGGACGCACCGCGGAAGCCCCCGGCCTGCTGCGCAGCCGCCTCACGGTCACGCGGGGCGGACGGCCCCTGCTGGACCAGGAGCTGACCTGCGGCCCCGGCGCACCCGGCGGCTGGGACGGCCCGGCCGGAACCGCCGGACACCGCGCCCTGGGCCAGCTCCTGGTCGTCGACCCGCGCTTCGGGGCCGACCCGCCCCGGGCAGCCGTACTGGGGGAGTTCGCGGCGGCCACCCCGCTGGCCGGCCCGGCCGTCCTCGTGACCGCCCTCGCCCCGGACGCGCTGCGGCTGCGCGAGCTGCTCGACGAGGCGTCGCGCACCTACGGCTGGTGACGGGGGGACAGATACGGGGCAATGGGACACCGCTCAGCGGTACACACCTTTCCGGTTATCGGGTTGGCAAAGAAGTCGACCGTGCTCTGTTGCCCGGTACCGGTCAGACGAAAGGATCCCCCTGGCCCAATCCCGCCGCTCCGGGCGGCACATGACCAGGGGGATCAACCACGTGATACGCAATGCGACGCTGGGGAGCGCCGCCACTCTCATCACCGGCGCACTGGCGGCAGGCCTGCTGCTCGCGCCGTCGGCCTCGGCGGCTCCGGCCGGCCGGGACAACGGCGGCGCCGAGGCGGTCGGCGTCCAGATCGCCGCCGCCCGCGCCGCCCGCGCGGGCATCGACTGGAAGGACTGTCCTGCCGACTGGGGCTTCGAGAAGCCGATCCAGTGCGGCTGGGTGAAGGTCCCGCTCGACTACTCCAAGCCCTTCGGCAAGACCATCGAGCTCGCCGTCGACCGCGCCGTCAGCACGGGCACCAAGGAGGAGCGCCAGGGCGCCCTCGTCTACAACCCGGGCGGACCGGGCGGTTCCGGCATGCGCTTCCCGCGCCGGGTCACCACCAAGAGCCCGCTGTGGGTCAACACCTCCAAGGCGTACGACTTCGTGGGCTTCGACCCCCGCGGCGTCGGCCACTCCGCGCCCATCTCCTGCATCGACCCGCAGGAGTTCGTCAAGGCCCCCAAGGCCGACCCGGTCCCCTCCAACGAGGCCGACAAGCGCGCCCAGCGCAAGCTCGCCGCCGAGTACGCGGACGGTTGCAAGGAGCGCAGCGGCGAGATGCTGCCGCACATGACCACGCCGAACACCGCGCGCGACCTGGACGTCATCCGGGCCGCCCTCGGCGAGCAGAAGCTGAACTACCTCGGCGTCTCGTACGGTACCTACCTGGGCGGGGTCTACGCGACCCTCTTCCCGACCCACGTGCGCCGCATGATCGTCGACAGCGTCGTCAACCCGGCGCAGGACAACATCTGGTACCAGGCCAACCTGGAGCAGGACGTCGCCTTCCAGATGCGCTGGAACGACTGGCAGGACTGGGTCGCCAAGAACGACGCGGTCTTCCACCTCGGCGACACCCGCGCCGAGGTCGAGGCCAAGTACCAGGAGCTGCGCGCCAAGGCCAAGGCCAACCCGCTCGGCGGGGTCGTCGGCCCGGCCGAGCTGATCGGCTTCTTCCAGGGCGCCCCGTACTACGACTCCTCGTGGGTCCCGGTCGCGCAGGCGTTCAGCGCCTGGGCCGCCGGTGACGAGAAGCCGCTGATCGAGGCCATCGCCCCGGACATGTCCGACACCAAGGGCAACGCGGCGTCCGAGAACGGCAACGCCGTCTACACCGCGGTCGAGTGCGCCGACGCCAAGTGGCCCACCAGCTGGGCCAAGTGGGACCGGGACAACACCGAGCTGCACAAGAAGTACCCGTTCCTGACCTGGTCGAACGCGTGGATGAACCTCCCCTGCGCTACCTGGAAGTCCAAGCAGAGCACCCCGATCGAGGTCGGCGCCAAGCGCGGGATCGCCCCGGTCCTGATCGTCCAGTCCGAGCGTGACGCGGCCACCCCGTACGCGGGCGCCGTCGAGCTGCACCGCCGCCTGGCGGGCTCGCGCCTGATCACCGAGCAGAACGCCGGCTCGCACGGCGTGACCAGCCTGGTGAACCCCTGCATCAACACGCGGGTGGACGCCTACCTGCTCACCGGCAAGGTCGACGCCCAGGACGTGAAGTGCGCCCCGCACGCCACGCCGGTGCCGCCCGCCCCGGCCGCGGCGAAGTCCCTCGCCGCCGATGCTCCGGCCGCCGCGCTGCCGCAGCACGAGGAGCTCCCGGCCGTCCGCTAGGACCCGGAGGCAACGACACGACCCCGTGACACGGGCGGAAGGAGGCTCAGCGCGTCAGGCGCCGGGCCTTCTTCCGCTTCTCCTCCTCCTCGGCCTTGACCTCGCCCGCGTACCGGTCGACGTACTCCTGGCCGGACAGGCCCAGGATCGCGTACATGATCTCGTCGGTGACGGCGCGCAGCACCGCCCGCTCGCCCTCCATCCCCGCGTACCGCGAGAAGTCCAGCGGAGCCCCGAAGCGGATCGTCACCCTTCGGATCTTGGGGAGCTTCTGCCCGGGCGGCTGGATCTCGAAGGTTCCGAGCATCGCGCAGGGCACCACCGGCACCCCCGCGCCCAGCGCCATCGCGGCGACCCCGACCTTGCCCTTGTAGAGCCGCCCGTCGTGGGAGCGCGTGCCCTCGGGGTAGATGCCGAGCAGCTCGCCCCTGGCCAGGACGCCGAGGCCCTCGCGCAGCGCCGCCTGCCCGGCCTCCTTGCCGGAGCGGTCGACCGGGATCTGCCCGGCGCTGCGGAAGAAGGCCGCGGTCAGCCGGCCCTTGAGGCCGGGGCCGGTGAAGTACTCGGCCTTGGCGAGGAAGGTGATCCGGCGCGTGAGGATCGCGGGCATCAGGAAGTGGTCCGAGAAGGACAGGTGGTTGCCCGCTACGATCGCGGCCCCGTCCGCGGGGATGTTCTCCAGCCCCTCGATCCGCGGCCGGAACAGCAGCCGCAGCAGCGGACCGAGCAGTACGTGCTTGAGCAAGTGGTAGAACACCAGGCCGCTCCCGTCGATGCCCCTATGTCACGGCCATCCTACGGACAGTCAGGCGGGGGCAGGGAGGGTCAGGAGCTGCGCGAAGCGGCCAGCCCGACGGTCAGCAGGCCCAGCACCACCCAGCCGAACCACAGCCAGCCGTTGCTGCCGATCGCCACCGAGTACGTGGAGACGGCCACCAGGGCGGCGAAGGTCGTCACGGCCATCGCCTTAACGGATCCGGTCATGCCCCATGGTGGCGCCTGATGCGGCTCCCGCGCTACTGGCCGCGCCCTTGCAGCGAGGCGAGATACGCGTTGTAGGCCGCCAGCTCCTTGTCGCCGTCCCGGTCGGCGGCCCGGTCCGAGCGCTTCGCGATCCGCTGCTCCGAGTGGTACCACTGGTAGATCAGGGCGATCAGCACCAGCACCGAGGGGATCTCGCTGAACGCCCAGGCGATGCCGCCGCCCCACTGCTGGTCGAGCAGCGGGTCGATCTCCAGGGAGGCCGGCGGGTTCGCGTACGTCTTGATCATCGGCTCGCTCGCCATCATCAGGGCGATGCCGAAGAAGGCGTGGAAGGGCATGCCCGCGAACAGCTCCAGCATGCGCATCACGTAGCCGGGGCGGTGCGGGCCCGGGTCCACGCCCATGATCGGCCAGAAGAAGATCAGGCCGACGGCGAGGAAGTGGACCATCATGCCGATGTGCCCGGCCCTGCTCCCCATCAGGGAGTCGAAGATCGGGGTGAAGTACAGCGCGTAGAGGCTCGCGATGAACATCGGGATGGTGAAGGCCGGGTGCGTGACGATCCGCATGTACCGGCTGTGCAGCAGCATCAGGAGCAGCTCGCGCGGCCCCTTGGTGCCCCGGGCCGCGGGCGGCAGCGCCCGCAGGGCCAGTGTCACCGGCGCGCCGAGCAGCAGCAGGATGGGGGTGACCATGCTGATCACCATGTGCTGGACCATGTGCACGCTGAACATGACCATGCCGTAGTCGTTCAGCTTGGTGCACATCACCAGGACCACCGTCAGCACGCCGGCGACGAAGGCGACGGTGCGGCCGAGCGGCCAGGAGTCCCCGCGGCCCCGCAGCCGCAGCACGCCCCACCCGTAGAGGGCGAGCCCGATCAGGGAGCCGAACAGGAAGAAGGCGTCGAAGGAGAACTCCAGCCCGCGCCCGAGAGTGAACGGCGGCAGGTCCATGTTCATGTCCATGCCGTGACCGCTGTGATCCATCTCTTCACTCCCTTGACTGTGGCGCCCCACCACAGTAGTGCCGCCCCCGGACGCGATCGCGTCCGGGGGCGGTCTCAGAAGGGGGGAAACATCACAGAACGGTCTGGGCCTCGTCGTAGCGGGCCGTGGGGACCGTCTTCAGGGTCGAGGTGGCCTCGGCGAGGGGGACCATCACGATGTCCGTGCCGCGCAGCGCCGTCAGCATGCCGAACTCACCGCGGTGCGCCGCCTCTACCGCGTGCCAGCCGAAGCGGGTGGCCAGGACCCGGTCGTACGCGGTGGGCGTGCCGCCGCGCTGGACGTGGCCCAGGATGACGGGACGGGCCTCCTTGCCCAGGCGCCGCTCCAGTTCGACGGCCAGGATGTTGCCGATGCCGGCGAAGCGCTCGTGGCCGTACTGGTCGGTGCCGCCCGCCTCGTACTCCATCGTGCCGGGCCGGGGCTTGGCGCCCTCGGCGACGACGACGATCGCGAAGCGCTTGCCCGCCGAGAACCGCTCGCCGACGATCTCGGTGAGCTCCGCGATGTCGAAGGGGCGCTCCGGGACGACGATGGCGTGGGCGCCGGCCGCCATGCCCGAGTGCAGGGCGATCCAGCCGGTGTGGCGGCCCATGACCTCCACGACCATCACGCGCTGGTGCGACTCGGCGGTGGTCTTCAGGCGGTCCAGGGCGTCGGTGGCGACGCCCACGGCCGTGTCGAAGCCGAAGGTGACGTCGGTGGAGGCGATGTCGTTGTCGATGGTCTTCGGCACGCCGACGATGGGCAGACCGCCCTGCGCGAGCAGGTTGGCGGCCTTCAGGGTGCCTTCGCCGCCGATCGGGATGATGGCGTCCAGGCCGAGGTCCGCGACGTGCCCGCGCGCCCGCTCCACGCCGTCGCGCAGGTGCGCGGGCTGGACCCGGGAGGAGCCGAGGATGGTGCCGCCCCGGGCCAGGATGCCGGCGACGGAGTCCAGGTCGAGCTTGCGGTAGTCGCACTCCAGGAGGCCGCGCCAGCCGTCGTGGAAGCCGATGACCTCGTCGCCGTGGTCGACGACGGCGCGGTGCACGACGGAGCGGATGACGGCATTGAGGCCGGGGCAGTCGCCGCCGGAAGTGAGCACACCAATGCGCATGGCAGGAAGAACCTTTGCAACGTGGGCCGACGACCGGACCACGTCGTCCGGTTGGAACTACCCGTCACCCTACAAGCGGATTCCCGGTGGACTGAACCATCCTCCACAGGATGGTCGCAACAAGCGGAAGATCGTACGAACGCACGTCGGCCCGGACTCCCCGAGGGGAATCCGGGCCGGATGCCGTGCGGCGGGGGCGGCGAAGCCCCTACGCGGGCTGCGTGGCCGCCGCGATGCGCTCCGCGCGCAGCGCCTCGTACCAGCGGTCGTCTATGGCCGGCAGCGCGTTCACGTCGAGGGCCAGCTTCAGCAGCAGGTCCGCGATGAGCGGGTTGCGGGCCATCACGGGGCCGTGCATGTACGTCCCGAAGACGGTGTCGTTGTACGCGCCCTCGGTGCCGTCGCCGCTGCCGTTGCCGCGGCCGAGCCGGGTGCGGGCGAACGGCTTGGCCGTCGGGCCGAGGTGCGTGACTCCCTGGTGGTTCTCGAAGCCCGTCAGCGGGGGCAGGTTCAGGCGCGGGTCGATGTCGGCCAGCACGTCGCCGACGCACCGCTCGCCCTCGCCGCGCACTGTCACCACGTCCAGCAGGCCGAGGCCCTCCTGGCGCTGGCCCTGGTCGTTGACGAACTCCTTGCCCAGGATCTGGTACCCGGCGCAGACGGAGAAGACGATCGCACCGTTCGAGACGGCGCGCTCCAGGCCGCCGTCGCGCAGCAGCCGATCGGCGGCCAGCCGCTGGGGCCGGTCCTCGCCGCCGCCGATCAGGTAGATGTCGCCCGAGGTGGGGATGGGCTGGTCGCTGCGCACGTCCACGCGCTGCACGTCCAGGCCGCGCTGGCGCGCCCGGCGCTCCACGACGAGGGCGTTGCCCTGGTCTCCGTACGTGCTGAGCAGGTCGGGGTAGACCCACACCAGACGCAGGCTGTTGTCGCTCATGCTCTTGTCCTTCGAAGGTCTGGGTACTAGTTGCCGACGCGGCGGCGCACGTCCTGGAAGGCGGTGTAGTTGGCGATCAGCTCGATCTGCCCGGGGGGCGCCAGCTGGACGGCCTCGTCGATGCTCTCGCAGACCCGGAAGTCCAGGCCCGCGACCTCCAGGCGGACCGCGAGGTCCAGCTTGCGGTCGCCGATCACGAAGATCGGGTGCCCGGCCAGGCGCGGATAGTCCACGTCCCACAGCCAGGAGGTGTCGGTGCCGTCGGCGCCGCGGGCGTTCACCGAGAGGATCACCGGCGCCGGGGGCCCGTCGATCAGCGAGAACGTCTCGAGCCAGCCCGCGGGGTTCTTCGCGAGCAGCAGGCGCAGCTCGCGGCCCATGAAGCTGACCACGTCGTAACGGCCGGCGACGGCCTGCACCTGGTACATGCGCTCCAGCGCGACCTGCGGCGGCACGCCGAAGACGGCGGCCACGGCGGCCGAGGTGGCGGCGTTGGCCTTGTTCGCGCGGCCGGGCAGCTGGAGGTGGATCGGCCAGGCGCTGCCGTGCGGGTCCAGAACGTGGTCGCCGGAGAGCACCCAGCTCGGGGTCGGGCGGCGGAAGCCGCACTCACCGCAGAACCAGTCGTCGCCGGGGCGCTGCATGACGCCACCGCAGGAGGGGCACGACCAGGCGTCGTCCTTCCACTCCTGGCCGGCGGCGACCCACACGACGTTCTGCGACGAGGATGCCGACCAGACGATCAGGGGGTCGTCGCAGTTGGCGACGACGACCGCCTTGGAGCCCTGGAGACCCTCGCGCCACTTCTCGGCGAGCATGCGGGTCTCGGCCGCGCGGTCCAGCTGGTCGCGGGAGAGGTTCAGCAGGGCGATCACCTTGGGGGTGACGTCCCGGGCCACCCCGGCCAGGTACTTCTCGTCCACCTCGATGACGCCGTACCTGGCGTCCGAGCCGCCGGCCAGGGCCGAGGTGATGCCCGCGGGCATGTTCGCGCCCAGTGCGTTCGAGACGACCGGACCGCTGGCCCGCAGGGCCTCCGCGATCAGCCGGGTCGTCGTGGTCTTGCCGTTCGTCGCGGAGACGAGGACGACATCGAGATGCTGCGCCAGCGCGCCGAGAAGATCGGGGTCCAGCCTGAGTGCGACCTTGCCTCCGATCACCGATCCGCTTCCGCGTCCCGCGGCCCGCGACACCGCCGCCGCGGCCTTGCCCGCCGTCACGGCCAGCTTGGCCCGCGGCGAAAGCGGCTCCGTGTTGCCTGCCATCGTCCCTTGTCCTCCTAGCGTCGGTCGCCCCAGCCTATCCAGTACCGGCCGGGGCCTTGACCGCGGCGCCCCCGGTCAGCCGCGGATCTCCTCATATATTCGCCCGTCGTACCCTTACGGCCATGCGACAGCGCCCCCTCCCCGGTACCACCGGTTCCGTTCGTCCCATGAGTCTCCTGGGTGACCCGGTGCTCCACTCGCCCTGTGCGGAGGTCACCGGCTTCGGCCCCGAACTCGACCGGCTCATCGAGGACATGTTCGCCACGATGTACGCCGCCCAGGGCGTCGGCCTCGCCGCGAACCAGATCGGGACCGGGCAGCGGGTCTTCGTCTACGACTGCCCCGACGACGAGGACGTCCGCCATGTGGGACACGTCGTCAACCCCCGGCTGGTGGAAGCCGACGGGGACGCGTTCCGCGGCCCCGAGGGCTGTCTGTCGCTGCCCGGCCTGGAGGCGGGCACCGTCCGCTTCGACCGGGCGGTCGTGGAGGGGGTCACCTCCGACGGGGCCCCGGTGCGGATCGAGGGCACCGGGTTCTTCGCCCGGTGCCTCCAGCACGAGTGCGACCACCTCGACGGCACGGTCTACGCGGACCGGGTGACCGGGCTGCGCGCCCGCCGGCTGCGCCGGGCCATCCGCAAGGCCCCGTGGGGCGGCGCGCCCGCGTAACCGTTCAGAAGCCGGGGCCGTCCGCCCGGTTGCCGGCGGTGGCCAGGCGGCCCCAGAGCAGGTCGGTGAGGCCGGCCACCAGCGCCGCCCGGCCGCAGGGGCGTTCGCCGAGCCACCAGTCGCCGGCGGCGTGCATCATGCCGACGATGCCGTGGCCCCAGATACGGGCGAGCTGTGCCCCGTCGGGGCCGAGGTCCACGCGCTCTCCGACCACCTCGGCCAGCTCCTCCCCGAGCCGGCGCAGCAGGGGCGCGGAGTGCAGGCCGACGTCGAAGCCGCGCTCGCTGCTCTGCGAGTCCTCGGCGGGGTGCATCAGGAACCGGTAGACCTGCGGGCGGGCCTCGATGGCGGCGAGGTAGGTGTCCAGGGTGGACTCGACCCGCCGTCGGCGTTCGGCCGGGGCGTCGAGCGCGGCCCGCAGCGAGTCGAGCAGGGCGTCGGTGTGCCGGACGGCGAGCGCCTGGTAGAGGCCCGCCTTGTCGCCGAAGTGCCGGTAGAGGATCGGCTTGGTGATGCCCGCTTCGGCCGCGATGGCGTTCATGGAGGCCTTGGGGCCGTCCCTGAGTACGACGCGGTCCGCCGCCTCGAGCAGTTCGCGCCGGCGGCGTTCTCCCGCTCCCGGCTCGCCGGCCTGCTGACTGGTCTCCATGACGTGTTTCTCTCCCCGCCCTTGCGATGGTGCGTGACGCCCACGCAACGTAACACCCCGCACGGCCCCGTCACCGAATCCGGCTGCGCTTGACAGTGCTTACCAGCCGGTAACAGACTGTGGCCACGGTGAGGGTTACCGGCAGTAACGGTAACCGTGTGAGAACAGCTGGAGGGGACATGGCGGAGTTCACCATGGAGCTCAACGACGACCAGAAGCAGGTCCGCGACTGGATCCACGGCTTCGCCGCCGACGTGATCCGGCCCGCGGCCGCCGAATGGGACGAGCGGGAAGAGACTCCGTGGCCCGTCATCCAGGAGGCGGCCAAGGTCGGCATCTACTCCCTGGACTTCTACGCTCAGCAGTTCTTCGACCCGACCGGCCTCGGCATCCCCATGGCGATGGAGGAGCTGTTCTGGGGCGACGCGGGCATCGCGCTGTCCATCGTCGGCACCGGCCTCGCGGCCATCGGCGTCGTCGCCAACGGCACCGAGGAGCAGATCGGCACCTGGATCCCGCAGATGTACGGGACCCCCGACGACGTCAAGGTCGCCGCCTTCTGCTCCTCCGAGCCGGACGCCGGGTCGGACGTCGGCGCGATGCGCACCCGGGCCGTCTACGACCAGGCCAAGGACGAGTGGGTGCTCAACGGCACCAAGACCTGGGCCACCAACGGCGGCATCGCCAACGTCCACATCGTCGTCGCCGTCGTCGACCCGGAGCTCGGCACCAAGGGGCACGCCTCCTTCATCGTGCCCCCGGGCACCCCCGGGCTCACCCAGGGACAGAAGTTCAAGAAGCACGGCATCCGCGCCTCGCACACGGCCGAGGTGGTCCTGGAGGACGTACGCGTGCCCGGGTCCTGCCTGCTCGGCGGCAAGGACAAGCTGGACGAGCGCCTCGCGCGGGCCCGTGAGCGGGCGGCGGCGGGCGGCGGCGAGCGGGTGAAGAACGCCGCCATGGCCACCTTCGAGGCCTCCCGGCCGGCCGTCGGGGCGATGGCCGTCGGCACGGCGCGCGCGGCGTACGAGGTCGCCCTGGACTACGCGAAGACCCGGACCCAGTTCGGGCGCCCGATCATCGACAACCAGGGCGTGGCCTTCCAGCTCGCGGACATGCGCACCCAGATCGACGCGGCCCGGCTGCTGGTGTGGCGGGCGTCCTGGATGGCGGTCGCGGGCAAGCCGTTCACCTCGGCGGAGGGCTCCATGTCGAAGCTGTTCGCGAGCGAGGTGGCGAAGAAGGTCACCGCCCAGGCGGTCCAGATCCTCGGCGGCAACGGCTTCACCCGGGAGTACCCGGTGGAGCGCATGCACCGCGACAGCGCGATCTACACGATCTTCGAGGGGACGAGCGAGATCCAGCGCCTGGTGATCGCGCGCACCCTCTCCGGCATGCCGATCCGCTAGCGCCGTGCGGAGGGCCCGCGGGTGCGGCCGTCCCCCGGCCCTGTCGCGGGCGGTCAGCGCAGCGGGGTCAGGCAGTTCAGGGTCCAGCCGTCGCCGCCGTACCCCGGGGCGGAGAGGAAGTCGCCCGGGGCGCAGGGCTCCCCGGCGGCCGGCCGCTTGCCGACCCGGTACTGCGCCTGCGGTGCGCCGCAGTTCCGGCACTGCCGGGGGCCGGCGCCGTACTGCGGGGGCGGTGTGCCCGTGGGGCCTCCTCGGACGCGTGGTGATCACCGGGGCTGTGATCACGGCATCCTGGCGCGGGCCCTCAGGGGTGCAGCAGGCGGGCGAGGACCCGGGTGAACAGGAGGCGGCCCGCCCGGGCCACCAGGGGGTCCAGGGCGCGGGGGAGGAAGCGCACGCGGAGGGCCTCGCGCCAGTGGACCTCCGTCCCCCCGCCGGGGACCGGGCGGAGCTCGATCTCCGCCCAGCCCGTGACGGTCCGGCCGCGCTTCTCCAGCCGGACCAGCCGCGGCGGCTCCCAGCGGACGACCTCCATCGGGTCGTCGAACGTGATCCTGCCCACTCCGGTGCGCGCGGTGAAGCGCGTCCCGACGCCCGACGGCGGCTGCGCGTCGATCACCGTTCGGGTCAGCGGCACCTCCTCGCCCTGGCGTTCCCAGTCCGTCAGCCGCCTCCAGGCCTCGGCCGGCGGGAGGGACGTACGGCGAATGATCCGGATCACGGGCATGAGCGCATGGTAAGCGGGCATACACACCCTGAACCGGACCCCGAATACGGGTTCCGCCGGGGGTGGCGATCGGCAATACTCGCCGCCACCGTGGATCGCGGATTCGACCGGGTGACCACCGGCCCTCCCGCCCCACACTGCGAGGAGGTGCGCCATGTGCTCCCACCAGCCCCCCTGCCCGCCCGCCGACAGCGCCGACCACGAGGCCGCCCGCGTCGTGGCCTCCCATCCCGAACAGGGCTGGAGCCTGCTCTGCAACGGGGTGGTCATCTTCGACGACACCGGGGAACTGCTCCCCGAAGGCCGGACGGTGGAACCCCGTCGCCCGGCCCTGGTCTGAGCGAGGAGGCAGCATGCGCCAGCAGCTGATCCGCAAGCCCGTCCCCAAGCCCGCCCCCCGAGACCTGGACCTGCGCACACCGTCGGGCAGACCCCTCCCGTACTGACGGGAGTCCGGGTAACAGGCGGCCCGCCGGCTGGGGCTCAGCCGGTGGGTGCCGCCGCACCACCGCGGAACGCGGTCTCGTACGCCGCGTCGCCGATGGCCGCCCTGGCCTGCCGCTCGCCGAGGTCCCGCAGGGCCGTCAGCGCCGGCGAGCCCATCTGCGGCCGCCCCACCGTGCGCCACCAGGCGTGCCCGGTGCCGAGCAGCCGTGCGGCCAGCTCACCGTCCCCGAGGGCCGCCACCGCCGCCGCGAGCAGGTCCAGGCCCAGCGCGATGCCGAAGCGGTCGCCCAGCAGCCGCTTGCCGGACAGCATGGCCCGTACGTGCCGCGCGGCCTCGCCGTGCTGGCTCAGCCCCAGCGCCGCGAGGGCCAGGACGTAGTCCGCGTACGCCCGCAGCCAGCGCTCGCCCAGCTCCGCGCACGCCTCCCGCAGCCCACGCGCCTCCTGCGCGGCCTCCTCGAAGCGCCCGAGGTCGTACAGGGCGAACGCGGTCGCCAGCCGGCACAGCAGCCACCCCGCCCCGCTCGTCCGTCCGCCGTGCGCCGCCCGCGCCCCGGGCCCCGCCAGCGCGAGCGCCTCCACCGGGTCGCCCGGCATCAGGACCGACACCGCGCACAGGTACGCGGCGCGCAACTGCCGCTCGGGCTCGCCGAGCAGCGCCGCCTCCCGGGCGCAGTCGGCGCCCACCCGCCGGGCCGCCTCCATGTCGCCCTGGGCCAGCATCGTCAGGCCGAGCGCCCACAGGGCCTGGGCGCGGGCGGCACCCGCGGGCGGGGCCCCGCCTAGGGCGCGTTCCAGGAAGGCCCGGCCCTCGTGGACGTGCCCGCACGAGAACCAGAAGAACCACAGGCCCCCGGCCATCTCCAGGGCCGCCGGGGGATCCGTGCCGAGCAGGTGCTCGAGGGCCGTGCGCAGCTGCGCGTGCTCGGCGCTCATCCTGCGGTACCAGTCCACCTGGCCGGGCCCCAGCCAGCCCCGCTCGGCGGCGCCGGACAGCGCGGCGTACCAGTGGGCGTGCCGGTCGGCGACGGTCCGTACCTCGTCCAGTTCCGCCAGCCAGTCGTGCCCGAACTCCCGGATGGTGTCGAGCATCCGGTAGCGCGCCCCGGCGCCCCGCTCCTCGGAGCGCCGTACGACGGACTTCGCGACGAGCCCCTCCAGCACCCGCTCCACCCGGGCGGCGGGCAGCGGCCCGCCGGAGCACACGGCCCGGGCGGCGGCGACGTCGAAGTCCCCGCTGAACACCGAGAGCCGGGCCCACAGCAGCCGCTCCACCGGCTCGCACAGCTCGTGGCTCCAGCCGATCGCGGTCCGCATGGTCTGGTGCCGGGGCGGGAGGGCGGCGCGGGGGCCGCAGAGCACCTCGAAGCGCGCGCCGAGGCGCTGCGCCATCTGCTCCAGGCTCCACAGCCGCATCCTCGCCCCGGCCAGCTCCAGGGCGAGCGGGATGCCGTCCAGCCGGCGGCACACCTCGGCGGCGGTCCGGGCCCCCGCGGGGTCGGCGAAGAGGGGGGAGGACTGCGGGCTCGCGGCCAGGGCGCTGGCCCGGAAGAGGGCCAGCGCCTCGCTGTCGGGGCCCTCGCAGGGCAGCGGGCGGACTTCGAGCACCGTCTCGCCCGGGGAGTCGAGCCGCTCCCGGGAGGTGGTCAGCACCGTCAGTCCCGGTGCGGACTGCAGGAGTTCGCCCGTCAGGTGGCGGACTTCGGCCACCATGTGCTCGCAGGTGTCGAGGACGAGCAACAGGGCCTTGTCGGCCATCCACGCGCACAGCTCCTCGTCGGGGCGGTGGGCGGCGTGGTCGGCGAGGCCGAGGGCGTGGGCGACGGTGGTGGTGAGCAGGGCGGGGTCGCGCAGCGGCGAGAGCTCCACCCACCAGATGCCGTGGGACCAGAGCCCGTGGGGCCGGATCCCGTGGGGCCGCATCCCGCGGGGACGGGAGCGGCTGAGGCGGGTGGCGGCCCGCAGGGCGAGCCGGGTCTTGCCGACGCCGCCGACCCCGGTCAGGGTGACGAGTCTCCGCTCCTCCAACAGGCCCTCCAGGCCCGCCAGTTCGGCCTCGCGGCCGATGAAGCCGGCTGTTTCCGGCGGCAGGTTCCCCGGCATGCCGCCCGGGTCTGGCGCAGGGCCCCCGCGTGCGGAGTCTGCCTGATTGTGGTTGACCGAGTACTCACCGAACACGGATGTATTGTGCGCGATCTTCTTTCGCGCCACGGCCGTTCGGCCGGGATCCGCGGCGGCGCGGTGCCCGCGGGGTGTCAGCCGGCCAACAGGATCCGCCGTTCCTCGGAGAAGGCCCCCCAGTTGCCGTCGGGTAGCCGGGCGCGCAGTTTCAGGGTCCAGACCGTGCCGCCGGGCTCGGTGGTGGTCAGCCGGTAGGTGGCCCGGTCCTGCGGTACGGCCCCGGCCCCGAACTGGATGACGGTGACGGGCCGGTCGTTGACGTACAGCTGGTACTCGCTCGTCGCTCGGCCGGTGTCCGGGGCGGTCCAGGCCAGCTCGACCGTGCCGGGGGAGGCGGTCGCGGTGAACGAGCCGGGCGCGGTCTGCGGGGCCTGTCCGGGATCGGCCGGGGTGGTCACCGCCGCCGGTGGCCCGTCGGGGGAGGAGTTGTCGGAGCCGTCGCGGGCGCGGACGGTGAACTCGTAGGCGGTGCCAGGCTGGAGGCCGGTGACGATGGTGCCGGTGTCGGTGCCGGAGGCGGTGTGGACGCGCACTCCGGCCTGGTAGACGTCGTACGCCGTCACGCCGGTGTCGTCCGTCGCCGCGCCCCAGCTCAGCCGGACGGCGCGGGGGCCCTCGGGGCGCCCGGTGGTGGCGGGCGGGGCGGTGGGGGCCTGGTGGTCCTCGGCCTTCGCTGCGGGGGTGGTCACCTCGGCGGGGGCGCTGAGCGGGGAGCGGTTCCCGGCTCCGTCCTCGGCCCGGACGGTGAAGGAGTAGGCCGTCCGCGGGGTGAGGCCGGCGATGTCCGTCATCGTCTTGTCGGCGGGCAGCTCCCGTACCAGCCGGCCGTCCTGGAACACCTGGTAGCCGCTGACCCCGTCCGCGGTGTCGGGTGCCCGCCACATCACGTGGACCGAAGTGGCGCTGCCGGCCTGTGCGGTGAGGCCGGCGGGGGTGTGCGGGGGCTCGGTGTCGCCGTCCGCGCCGCACGCCGTCAGGGTCGCCGCCAGGCCGAGGGCGAGCGCCGCCCAAGCCCGGCGCGGGGGAGGGGTGCCTCGCACGGGATGCCTTCCTCTAATGGTCTAGACATATATGGCACGGGGGAGGCGGCTCCACAAGGCCCTGGCGGGCCGGGGCGGTCGCCGGGCGCCGGTCTGGGCGGGTTCGTGCGCATCCGCTCCCGTCCGGCGTCATTGCGGCCCTGGGACGGGCGCCCCGCGCTCCCTGCGCATCGAAGCCGGCGTCGCCTTCCAGCAGCCCCGTCTCTCGGCCGACCCCCGCCTCAGCCTGTACGACCTCGTCGCGGAACCGCCGAGCCGGCCGACCGGGTCGGCCTCGGCGCCGGCCTCCTCGCCCGGCGCCCTCAGGAGGTCAGCGACGGCCGGCTGCAACGCGCCTGCGTGGCCCCGGCGCTGGTGCCGCGGCCGCGCCGGAGCGACATCGCGGACGGCCGGGCGACTGTTGCGCCTTCGTGAACCGTCCGGCGCATCCATGGACTCCTCGGACAGCGCGACCTAGCGTCTGGCGGCGGCGCGACATCAGACGCAACGTCAACAGCCCCGTCCGGCAAGGAGGACGCCCCGATGTTCCGAAGAGCGCTGAACTGCGCCGTGGTCCCCGCCCTGGCCGCCCTGACGGTGATCGGCCCGATCACCCCGGCCCAGGCCGACGAGATCCCCCAGGCGCCCGGCCACCGCCTGGTCAGCCACTACGAGGGCGCCCCCGCGGCCGCCGCGCCGCTGCCGGGCGCGGCCCCGCCCCAGCACCCCTTCCTCGCGCCCAACGGCCGCAGCGGCATGCACTCGGACGCCGCCGGCAGCGCCACCTCGCCGTGGTCCGGCCCGCTGGGGAAGGACCCGCAGGTCACCAGCGAGAAGATCGCGGCGCTCGGCGGCGAGTGCGCCACCGCCACCTTCGACTCCGGCGGCCGCCTCGTCACGGTCTGCGGCACCTTCTCCGGCTTCAAGGTCAAGCTCCTGGAACCCCGCACGCTCGCCACGCTCGCCGAGTACCAGCTCCCGCAGCGTCCCTCCACGGTCGAGGCGATCACCTCGCTCGACTTCGCGAAGATCTTCAAGGACACCTCGGGCGGCGCCTACTTCTACCTGGACGACCAGGACCGGGCCGTGCTCGCCGACTCCCGCCAGCACGTGCTGCGCCTCGCCCACGCGTGGCACCCCGACGCATCGGGCGGGAGCTGGAAGTTCACCGTCACCGACGACTGGGACCTCACCGGCCGGGTGCCGCACGACTGCGTCGGCTGGACCAACCTGCGGCCCAGCGGCACCTGCGACCCGGTCACCTCGGTCATGCCCGACTGGGACGGCCGCATCTGGTGGGTCACCCGCCAGGGCGGGGTGGGCACCGTGGACCCGGCGAGCGGGCGGATCCGCTCCATCCGGCTGGAGGGCGAGGAGATCCAGAACTCCTTCTCCGTCGCCGAGGACGGCGTCTCCATCGTCACCGACCACGCCCTGTACGGGTTCCGCACCCGCCCCGACGGCACCCCCGAGGCCCAGTGGCGCCAGACGTACGACCGCGGGACGGGAACCAAGCCCGGCTCCGTCAACCAGGGTTCGGGCACCACCCCGGACCTGTTCGGCGACGGCTACGTCGCCATCACCGACAACGCCGACGACCGGATGAACGTCCTGGTCTACCGGCGCGGCGCGGACGTCCCCGCCGACCGGCGGCTGGTCTGCCGGGTGCCCGTCTTCGGATCCGGGGCCTCGACCACCGACAACTCCCTGATCACCTGGGGCAACAGCATCGTCGTCGAGAACAACTACGGCTACGAGAACCCGGCCTCGCTGCTGCTGGGCAAGTCGGTCGTCGGCGGCGTCACCCGCATCGACGTCCGAGCCGACGGCAGCGGCTGCGACACCGTGTGGGAGAGCCCGGTCCGTGCTCCCTCCGTGGTGCCGAAGCTCTCCACCGGCAACGGGCTGCTCTACTTCTACGAGAAGGAACCCAGCGTCTGGGGCATCGACTCCTGGTACCTCACCGCGGTGGACTTCCGCACCGGGGAGCGGCGCTGGCGGCGGCTGACCGGCACCGGCCCCCTGTACGACAACAACTGGGCGCCGATCACCCTCGGCCCCGACGGCACGGCCTACGTCGGCGTGTTCAACGGCATCGTCGCGGTCCGCGACCGCGGCTGAACCGGCCCCGGCCCCGGCTCCTCCTCGGCGCGGGGGCCGGGTCAGCCGCCGGGCTGCCACAGCGGGTGCTCGCGCTCGGCCCACCACCGCGCGACCGAGCCGGTGCGCAGGCCGCGCCGGGCCTCCGGATCCCCCAGGGCCTTGCCGATGTGCCCCGCCAGTACGACGGCCAGGGCCAGCGCCAGCCAGTCGTGCACGAAGGTGGCACCGGTGCGCAGCACGAGCGGGGCGAGGCCCGTGAACCACATCGGCAGCCCGGTGCCCAGCATCACCAGCACCGCCCCCGCCAGCCACGCCGCGTACAGCTTCTGCCCGGCGTTGAACTTCCCGGCGGGCCTCGGCCCCCGGCGCCGCAGCGCCGAGCGCAGCCAGACGCGGTCGTGCGGGCCGAAGCGGTTCAGCACGCGCAGGTCGGCGCGGAAGGCGCGGGAACCCAGTCCCACCAGCAGCGGCGCGGCCAGTGCCGCCCCCGACCACGTGTGGACCGTGACGACGAGGTGCCGGCGCCCCACCAGCTCGGCGAGCGGTGCCAGGTACAGGCAGCCGGCGGAGATCACGCAGACGCCCATGAGGGCGGCCGTGGCCCGGTGGACCCAGCGCCCGGCGCGGCCGAACCGGTGTACGCGGTGGGCCCCTTCAGACGGTCGGGGCATCGTCGCGTCCGTTCGACCTGCCGACCCAGGCGTCGACGTCATATCCGAGCCCCTCCCAGTAGCCGGGTTCGACGTCGCGGGTCACGGTGATCCCGGAGAGCCACTTCGCCGACTTGTAGAAGTACATCGGCGCGACGTACAGCCGCGCGGGTCCGCCGTGGCTGTGGCTCAGCGGCCGGTCCTGCATCCGCAGGGCCACCATGACGTCGTCGCGCCGGGCCTGGGGGAGGGTGAGGCTCTCCGTGTAGGTCCCGTCGAAGCAACTGAAGCGGATGGCTCGCGCCTCGGGCCGCACCCCCACGGCGTCGAGCAGCCGTGACACCGGCACCCCCTCGAAGGAGGTCTCGGGAACGCGCCAGCCGGTGACGCACTGCACGTCGCGCACGACCCGGGTCTGGGGCAGCGCGCGCAGGGCGTCGAGGCCGTACGCCGCAGGGCGCTCCACCAGGCCGTCGACGGTGAGCCGGTAGTCGGCCGGGCCGCGCTCGGGCACGGAGGCGGCCACCGAGTAGTACCGGAACCCGCCCCCGTCGGGCAGCAGCCCGGTGATGCCGGTCGGGTCCTTGCCGGCGGCGGCACCGAGCCCCGCCTCGACCCCCCGCCGCAGCCAGGGCGCGGCCGCCAGCCCGGCGGCGCCGAGCCCGACCATGCCGAGCACCAGGCGCCGCCCGACGGGGGCGCCGTGGCCGTCGGGCCCGCCCTGCGGGCCGGGCCCCGCCGTCTGTCCGGTGCTTCCCTCTGTGTTCACCCGCCGATTCGACCACCGGCCCCGCCCGGGCGCCAGAGCGGACGGCCGCACGTCAGGATTCCGTCACATCCCGGCGGCGGGGGCGGTGCCCGCGCCGCCCGCTACACGGCGGATTCGAGCCGCCGGTCAGCCAGGCGGTCCCGGCCCGGCGGGGCGGGCGGCCCGGCCTTCACCAGGTCGAGGCTCGCCTCCAGGTCGTCCAGCGCGAGACGCGCGGCGGCGATCCGCTCCCGGACCTCGTCGGCCGGACCCGTGGCGTTCGCCGCGCGCTCGCGGGCCCGCGCGTCCGCCTCCTCCATCTCCCGCGCCTCGTCGAGGGAGTTGAGCACCACGCCGATCAGGACGTTCACCAGGACGAAGGAGGCGAGGAGCGCGTACGAGGCGTAGTAGAGGATGCTGAACCGGGAGATCTCCAGCCCGGCCCGGACCGCGTCCGTCAGCCCGTCCAGGGTGGTGAGCAGGAACAGCGTGAGCGCGGCCCGCCCGATCGAACCGTAGTGCTGCGGGTCGGAGGCGGCGAAGCAGACCCAGCCGACCATGGCGTACACGTACACCACCAGCGCGCCGATGAACAGGAAGCTGGCCGTGCCCGGCAGGCTCCGCCCGACCGCGAGCAGCAGGATCCGCAGGTGGGGGAGGAAGCGGGCGGTGCGCAGCACGCGGGCGAGGCGCAGCAGCCGCAGCACGGTGGTGTTCTCGCGCAGGAACGGCAGGAAGGCGGAGGCCACGATCAGCAGGTCGAAGATGTTCCAGGGATCCCGGAAGAATGCTTTCGGCCGGTCGGCGTGCGCACCCACGCGCAACAGCATCTCCAGCGTGAAGAGGGTCAGGCAGGACTCCTCCGCGATCCGGAGCACCTGGCGGTGCGAGGCGGCCAGCCCGCTGTACGTCTCCACGCCCATCAGTGCCGCATTGAGCAGGATCACCGCGAAGACGCCCATCCCGAACGACGGGGCCTCGGTGATGCTGCGGCAGCGGGCGGCCAGTCGCCTTCGGCCGGTTCCGGCCGGAGTGGGGTCCGTCATCTCGCTCCTCGTACTCGTGTCACTCGTGGTCGGCGTCGCGCGGACCGGCGCGTGGCGGGGGCGTACGCGCCGGTCCGTACCTCCTTCTAACGCCGTGCGGACGAACGGGTTTCAGAACGCTCGCGCAAGGGCGCCGCCACGGGCCGGACCCTGCCCGGGGCTTACGTCCCCGGGCCGATGTCCGTTCTGCGCGGGCTGGTTACTGTCGCGACATGGACAGAACAACACGCACAGCCCGCCCGCCCGCGGCACCGGACGCGGGGGCGGGTCCGGCCGTCCGCGCATGGGCCGGGGCCGCCGCCCACCTCCTCGTCGCGGGCCTGGTCATCGGCCTCGCCTCCAGCACCCCCTGGCCGGTGCTCGCCTGCACCCTCCTGCTCGCCGCCGGCCTGCTGGCCGGGCTGGTGCGGCGCAGGCCCCTCGCGGCGCTGGCCGTCACCCTGCTCAGCGGGACGCTCGTGGCCTTCTCCGTGCCGCACCACGGACCGGAGCACCTGCCGGTCTACCTCCCGGCGGAGCTGGTCCTCGGCGTCGTCGCCGCCACGCGTTCGCGCCGCACCGCCCTCGTCGCCGGCGCCGTCTGCGGAGCGGTCGTGCTGCCGGCCGTCGCCCTGCTGGTGCCGGGGCCGGCCGTGGGCGGCGCGGCCCTGGTCGCGGTCCTGTCTGGATGCCTCGCCTGGCTGGCCGGGCTGTCGCTGCGCCAGCGCCGCGAGCACGCGGTGGAACTGCGCGGCAGGGAGGTCTCCGAGGCCGTCACCGCCGAACGCCTGCGCATCGCCCGCGAGCTGCACGACATGGTCGCGCACAGCATCGGCGTGATCGCCATCCAAGCGGGCGCCGGAAGCCGGGTCATCACCACCCGGCCCGACGAGGCCCGCGACGCGCTGACCGCCATCGAGACCACCAGCCGCGAGACCTTGGCGGGGCTGCGCCGGACCCTGGTCGCCCTGCGCCGGGCCGAGCCGGACCCGGACGGCGGCGACACCGCGACCGGACCCGCGCCGGGGCTGGCCGACCTCGACGCGCTGGCGGCCTCCCCGGCCGCGGCGGGCGTACGGGTGGACGTCCGCAGGACCGGCGAGCCGCGCCGGCTCCCGCCGGAGATCGAGCTGTCGGCGTACCGCATCGTGCAGGAGGCGCTCACGAACGTGGTCCGGCACGCCGGCGCCGCGCAGGCCCGGGTGACCGTCGGCTTCCGGGACGAGGAGCTGACGGTGGAGGTCGTCGACGACGGCAGGGGAGCGGCCGGACGCGCGGCGGAGACCGGTTTCGGCATCACCGGCATGTACGAGCGGGTCAGCCTGCTCGGCGGCCGCTTCAGCGCCGGCCCCCGCCCCGAGGGCGGATTCCGGGTCGCGGCGGAGCTGCCCCTGCCCGCGGTGGCGGAGGCGGCCCGATGAACGCGGCTCCGGTGCGCGTCCTGCTCGTGGACGACCAGCCGCTCATCCGCTCCGGGCTGCGGATGCTCATGGCCGACAGCGAAGGGCTGGAGGTGGTCGGCGAGGCCGGCACCGGCGGGGACGCGGTCCGGCTGGCCGCCGAGCAGGGCCCCGACGTGGTGGTGATGGACATCAGGATGCCGGGCATGGACGGCATCGAGGCGACCCGCCGGATCACGAGCGGCCCGGGCGCGCCCCGGGTGCTCGTCCTGACGACCTTCGACGAGGACGAGCACGTCTACGGGGCGCTGCGCGCCGGCGCGAGCGGCTTCGCCGTCAAGGACATGGCCCTGGACGAGATCCTGGCGGCCGTCCGCCTGGTGGCCGCCGGGGACGCGCTGCTCGCCCCGGCCGTCACGCGCCGTCTGATCGCCGACTTCGTACGGGCGCCGGTCGCCCGGGAGCGGCCGCCCCGGGTGGTCGAGGGGATCACCGACCGGGAGCGGGAGGTCCTCACCCTGGTCGGGCGGGGCAGGTCGAACACGGAGATCGCCGAGGAGCTGTTCATCTCCGTGGCCACCGCCAAGGCGCACGTGGCGCGCCTGTTCAGCAAGCTGGGCGCGCGCGACCGGGTCCAGCTGGTGATCACGGCCTACGAGACGGGGCTGGTCACCCCGTCGGGCCGATGACCCGCGTGCCCGCGGGCGAGCGGCGCAAAACGGCCGGGCCGGGTCCCTCGGGGACCCGGCCCGGCCGTCCGTGTACGCGGGGGGAGGTCAGGAACGCGGACCGCGCTCCTGCTGCTCGGAGCGCCGCGCGGCCTCCTCCGCCTGCTTCTCCTTGATCCGCACGCTCTCCTTGCGGACCTCGGCCTGGGTGGCGCGCTCCTTCTGCAGCCACTCCGGGTTCTCCTGCTTGATCGCCTCGATCTGCTCGGTGGTGAGCGCCTCGGTGACTCCGCCGCGCGCGAGACCGGCGATGGACACGCCGAGCTTCGAGGCGACCACCGGGCGGGGGTGCGGGCCGTTGCGCCGCAGCTCCACCAGCCAGGCCGGCGGCTCGGCCTGGAGTGCGTTCAGCTCGGTGCGCGAGACGACACCCTCCTGGAACTCTGCGGGGGTGGCCTCGAGGTACACACCCAGCTTCTTCGCCGCGGTCGCGGGCTTCATCGTCTGGGTGCTCTGGTGGGACGTCATGGTGTCAAGGGTATCGAGCGTGTGCGCTACCTCCGACCACGACCGGTAGCCTTGCGGGGTGACAGGCTCGGATGTACCCCCTTCGTTCCGGCTCGCCTACGTCCCGGGAGTGACACCCACGAAGTGGGTGCGGATCTGGAACGAGCGGCTGCCCGACGTCCCGCTGGCCCTCGTCGGCGTGGCCGCCGCCGAGGTGTTCGCCGCGCTGCGCACGGGTGACGCCGACGCCGGGTTCGTACGGATGCCCGTGGACGGGGCGGACCTCAGCGCGATCCCGCTCTACACCGAGACGACCGTCGTGGTGGTCCCGAAGGACCACGTGGTGGCCGCCGTGGAAGAGGTCACCACCGGGGACCTGGCCGACGAGATCGTGCTCCACCCCCTCGACGACGTCCTGGAGTGGGAGGACCTCCCCGGACAGCCCGCGTTCGAACGGCCCGCCACCACGGCGGACGCCGTCGAGCTGGTGGCCGCGGGCATCGGCGTCCTCGTCGTCCCCCAGTCCCTCGCCCGCCTGCACCACCGCAAGGACCTCACCTACCGGACGGTCACCGACGCCCCCGCGTCGCGGGTCGCGCTGTCCTGGCCGCAGGAGAAGACCACCGACCTGGTGGAGGAGTTCATCGGGATCGTCCGCGGACGGACCGTGAACAGCACGCGCGGCCGCCCGCCCACCCCGCCGCAGCCCAAGCAGCGCAAGGCGGCCGGGAACGCCGCCGGCAAGGCGGGCGGCAAGACGGGTGCCGGCAAGGCCGGCGGCAGGACCGCGGGCGGCCCCGCGGCCCGCTCGGGCGGAAAGCCCGCCGCCAAGCGGGGCAAGCCGCGCGGTCGCCGCTAGGGGGTACGACCGGTGGCCGGTCCCCGCGTTGCGTCGCGGGGCTCCGGGGGGCAGGGTCGGTGGGGCGGCTCCCTCGCAGGAAGGTCGGACCATGCCCATCGCCACCGTCAACCCCACGACCGGCAAGACGCTGCTCTCCTTCGACGCCCTCGACGCCGCCGGCATCGAGCGCTGCCTGGCCCTGGCGGCGAGCACGGCCGCTTCCTACCGGCACACCGCCTTCGCCGAGCGTTCCGCGCTGCTCTGCCGCGCGGCGGACCTGCTGGAGGCGGAGGCCGAGGACGTCGCCCGCACCATGACGGTCGAGATGGGCAAACCGCTCGCTGCGGCCCGCGCGGAGGCGGCCAAGTGCGTCAAGGCGATGCGCTGGTACGCCGCCCACGCCGAGTCCCTCCTCGCCGACGAGCAGCCCGCCGACGCCGACGTGCGCGACGCGGGCGCCTCGGCCGTACGGGTCCGCTACCGGCCCCTAGGCGTGGTGCTCGCCGTCATGCCGTGGAACTTTCCCCTCTGGCAGGTCGTGCGCTTCGCCGCGCCCGCGCTCATGGCCGGCAACGTGGGCCTGCTCAAGCACTCGTCCAACGTCCCGCAGACCGCCCTGTACCTCGGCGACCTCTTCCACCGGGCGGGCTTCCCCCAGGGCTGCTTCCAGACCCTGCTCATCGGCTCGGGCCCCGTCGAGGGCATCCTGCGCGACCCCAGGGTGGCCGCGGCCACCCTCACGGGCAGTGAGCCGGCCGGGCGCGCGGTGGCCTCCGTCGCCGGGGACGAGGTCAAGAAGACCGTCCTGGAGCTCGGCGGCAGCGACCCGTACATCGTGATGCCGTCGGCCGACGTGGCCCGCGCGGCCCGTACGGCGGTCACGGCGCGGGTGCAGAACAACGGCCAGTCCTGCATCGCCGCCAAGCGGTTCATCGTCCACGACGACGTCTACGAGGAGTTCGCGCGGCTCTTCACGGACGGCATGCGGGCCCTGACCGTGGGCGACCCGATGGAGGAGTCCACCGACGTCGGCCCGCTGGCCACCGAGAGCGGCCGCGCCGACGTGGAGGAGCTGGTCGACGACGCCGTACGGCAGGGCGCCGCCGTCCTGTGCGGCGGCCGCCGCCCGCCCGGCCGCCCGGACGGCTGGTTCTACGAGCCGACGGTCCTGGCCGACGTCACCCCGGCCATGCGCATCGACCTGGAGGAGACCTTCGGCCCCGTCGCCACCCTGTACCGGGTGGGCAGCCCGGAGGAGGCCGTGGAGCGGGCCAACCACACGCCCTTCGGTCTCAGTTCGAACGTCTGGACCCGGGAGGACGCCGAGCTGGAGCGCTTCGTGCGCGACCTCGAAGCCGGCGGGATCTTCGTCAACGGCATGACCGCCTCCCACCCGGCCCTGCCCTTCGGCGGCGTCAAGCGGTCCGGGTACGGGCGCGAGCTGTCCGGGCACGGCATCCGGGAGTTCTGCAACATCACGACGGTCTGGCAGGCCGCGGACCAGGGCTGACGGGTCAGCCCTCCATCAGTCCCAGGACGTGGTCGGTGACCATGTCCAGGATCTCGGCGGCGGCCTTCTCGTCGCCCAGGACCAGCACGCTGAGGGTCAGCCCGTCGGTCATGGCCGCCAGGTACCGTGCCAGCGCGGGGGCAGGGACCTTCGGGACGAGCCCCATCTCCCGGCACAGCTGGCCGATCAGCTCCTCGTAGGTGTGGCAGTACAGCTCGTACTGGCGCCGCGCCAGGTGCTCGAACCCGGGCTGGCGCAGGGCGTACTGGGTGAGTTCGTAGGTGAGCATGTGCTCGCCGGGCTGGGCGCCGACGTGGTCCCAGTACGCCTGGAAGCCGGCCCGGACCGTCTCGCGGAGGGTGGGCTTCGGCCGGATCGCCTCCTTCACCACCGTGATGTAGTGCGCGGTGATCGCCTCGATGACGGACTCCAGCAGCTCCTGCTTGGAGTCGAAGCAGTAGTGGAAGACGCTCAGGGACACGCCCGCCTCGGCGGCGATCGACCGGGTCGTCGTGCGGGCGACGCCGTCGCGGGTCATCGCGCGGATCGCCGCCTCGGTCAGCTGGGTGCGCCGCTCGGCAGACGGCATCCGTGCCATGGAACTCCTCCCGGTGGGGCGGGCGCTGCGGGGTGCGGGCGCCGGGGGCCGGCCGGGCGGGCCGGCCCCCGACGCGGGTCAGCTGCCGTAGACGCCCACCTCGCGGAGGGAGTACCCCCACTGGGTGGCCCGTTGGACCCCCTGGACGCGCAGGTAGCGGGCCGTCACCCCGGCGAACCGGGCCGTGTCCAGGCCGCCGTCGCCGTCGGTGGTGGACCAGACCGTCTGCCAGTTCGTCCCGTCCGTGGAGGTCTCGAGCCGGTACGCCTTCGCGTACGCCTGCTCCCAGTCGAGGGTGACGCGCCCGATCCGGCTCGCGGAGCCCAGGTCGATGCGCAGCCACTGGCCGTCGTTCCACTCACTGGCCCAGCGGGAGCCCGGGTCGCCGTCCACGGCCCGGCCGGGCGAGTAGTCGACGAACGGGTTCCACCACTGCGAGGACGACGCCGAGGCGGAGGAGCCGGCGGCGAGGTTCACCCCGGACCTGTGCCGCTCGGACGCCCCCCAGGTGCCGAGGTAGGACTCGGCGCCCCGGAACAGGTCGTCCACCACGTCCTGGCCGCCGACGAGCCGGATGTCCTCGATCCAGTCGGGGACCAGGCCGTAGTGCGAGGCGCCGTCGGTGTTGAGGTCCCAGGTGCGCTGCCCGGTGGTCTGCTTGTCGACGACGGAGCCGCCGTCGGTGCTGCGGAAGGGGTACTTCACCGGATTCGGCGTGTTCGCGCCCCGCGGGCCGGGCCAGCCGCCGACGCCGTTCATGTCGGTGCCGTAGCCGTAGCCCACCTTGTACTTGTCGCGCAGGGCGTCGGTGCGCTTGGCCTCCGCGCTGAAGGCCTCGGAGCCGCTCATGTACTGGGCGGCGAAACCGCCCAGCTTGTAGAGCCGCTCGGTCCAGCCCAGGTCCATCCAGCTGTGCGAGGAGATGACGCCCGGGTACGACTCGGACTCCAGGATGTCGAAGGAGCGGCCCGCGGCCTTGACGCTCATGTGGTCGACTTCCAGCATCATCCCGCGCTTCATCATGCCGCGGACGGCGTACTCGCCGAGCTCCGTCAGGCCGCGCTTGTTGCAGCGCGCGTCAGCGGAGTACGAGGGGACCGACACCCCCGCCGGGAGCTCCTTCTGCGCCGACGGAGCCGCTGCGAGACCGATCGGGTTGTCCTGCTGCGGGCCGGAGCACTGCTCCGTCTGCCAGAAGGTGCCGGTCGACAGGAACTGGCCGACGTTGATCGCGGTGCCGAGCGCGCCCTGGTCGAAACGGACCCCGCACAGGGCGTTGTCGAACTTGTGGCACAGGAACATGCTGCGCACGCCCAGCTTGTGCAGCTCGTCCAGGCCCCGGTCGATGTCGTCCTTGCCGCACTGCGCGACGTCCAGGACCTGCTTGCAGCCGAAGGGCTCGGAGGTCTCGACGCCGAGGACGACGGCCAGCTTCCCCTGCTTGATCACCTCGCGGGCCTGGTCGGAGTCGGTGACGATGCGGAACCAGCCCTTGCCCGCGCCGCCGTACATCCGGTCGACGTAGGCCTGCATGTCGTACGTCTTCTGCGCCTCGAGGCGGATGGCGGTCATCTCGTCGCAGCCGCGGTCCTTGAAGAAGTAGACCGAGCAGATCACCCCGTTGGTGACGAGGTCGTTGACCAGGACCCGCTGGCCGCCGCGCCAGGCCCGCTCGACCCAGGCGTAGTAGTTCTGCTGGTGGGTGAGCGAGTCGTGGGCGGGCCAGTCCTTGAAGGTGGGCCAGCCGTTGGGGTCGTGCTTGCCGTCGCCGCCCTTGGTGATGAAGTCGAAGACCGCGAGGGTGCCGTCGGGATAGTGCTCGGGGCAGTCCTTGAGGGCGTCCGCGACGCCCAGTTCGGAGAAGGGCTTGCCGCAGATGAGGCGGCCGCCGAAGCCCTCGTTGGACATCAGGTGGTCGTGCGCGTCGACGAAGCCGCGCACCCGGCCCTGCGCGTCGGTGCCCTTGAAGGGCTCGCCGGTGACGTTGACGTCCGAATCGGGCTGGGGCCGTGCGGTGGGGTTCCACCAGCCGGCGTCGGCCGTGGAGCCGGCGTCGGCGGAGGAAGTGGGCGCGGGCCCCAGGAGCATGGCCAGCGCGGCGACGAGCGGGGTCAGGAGGGCGGCGCGGCGGCGCCGGCGGCGCGCCGCGCCGGGGTACGGCCGCGGGGGCGGGTCAGCGGTCAAGGTCATCACTCATGTCTTCGGTCGGCGGATGCGGCGCGGTCGAATCCAGGAATCAATTGTCATGCCCCGCACAAGGGTGGGTCGAGAATCCCGACTGGCCCCGAAGGAGTCAAGAGTCCGGGACGGATGACCTGATGGACCGTCGGACCCGGGTACGGCCGAGGCGTGCCGGCCCGGACGGCGGCCGTGCCCGGCGGTCCGCGGCCGGGCCGCTTATCGTCGGGGTATGAGCACTACGGTCGTGGTGTACGAGTACGAGGGCACGGCGGGAGCGGCGCCCGGTGGCGGGGCGGCGGTCCTGCGCGTGCACGCGGCCCCCGCCGCCCCCGGGCAGAGCGCCGTGCGGGGCCCGAGGACGCTGTGCGGCAAGGACACCTTCGCCATGGGGACGGCCCCGTGGCAGCCCTCCGGGCAGCCCGGCTCCGCCTGGTACCCCCCGGAACACGCGGACCGGATCTGCCCCGCCTGCGACGACGCGGTCGGCGAGGGGTGATCAGCGGCCGGGGGCCATGTCGTAGGTGACCCACATGGTCCGCTGGGCCACCTGGTCGTACTTGGAGCGCGCCCGGTGGTTGTCGTCGGCGGTGATCCACCGCACCACGCTCCAGCCGCGCTCGGCGGCGACCTCCCGCAGGGCCCCCAGCAGCAGGTCGGCGGCGCCCGAGCCGCGGTGCCCGGGGGCGACGAACAGGTCGTCCAGGAAGCAGCCGACCGTCGCGGACAGCGGGCGGGCGAAGGGACGGTAGTGCGCCAGCCCCAGCAGCCGCCCTTCGGCGTCCTCGGCGACCAGGGCGTTCACCTCGTGCCCGGCGTCGTTGACCCACGCCCACACCGTCGAGGCGGCCTCCTCGGTCTGCTCCACCCCGTAGAAGTCGGCGTACCCCCGGTACAGGGCGCGCCACTGGGCGAAGTCCCCGGGCTGGACGGGACGGACCTTGATGTCGGACATGTGCGGCACTCCTTGATCGGCGGACCGGGGCAACGTAACAACCGGGAACCGCGCCGATCTGTCCACGGTGGTGCGGGCGCCGCCCGGGTTTTCGACGGGGAGGCGGAAGGGGAACGCGGCGGAGCCCGGTCCGGCGGGGGCCGGACCGGGCTCCTGGGGCAGGGGGCCGTCAGCTCGTGCGGAGGGTGACGTCGTCCACCACGAAGGAGGTCTGGAGGGACTGGTCCTCCACCCCCTTGAACTGGAGGACCACGGTCTTCCCGGCGAAGGGGGAGACGTCGTAGCTCTTCAGGACGTAGCCGGAGCCGGCGTCCTGGTTGGAGAGGGTCTCCAGGGTCTGGCCGCCCACCGACACCGTGAAGGTGTCGTAGGCGACGTCCTCGGTCTCGTCCGTGTCGATGTGCAGGTAGAAGGAAAGCCGGGCCGAGGGGCAGCCGGCGGGGATGGTCAGGGACTGCGAGGCGCTGTCCGTGCGGGAGGAGCCCCAGCCGTTCAGCCAGGCCATGTACGAACCGCCGTGCGGCAGCTGTCCGGACTGGTTGGTGATGACTCCTGAGGTCGCCGACCAGGGGCTGGAACCGCTCTCGAAGCCGCCGTTGGCGACGACCTGGCTCGGCGAGCAGGTACCGCCGCCCCCGCCGACGGTCAGCGTGTACGTGGTGGTGTGGGTGGCGGTTCCGGTGCCGGTGACGGTCAGCGTGTGCGTGCCGGGGGCGGTGCCCGCGGCGACCTGGACGGAGAGGGTGGCGGACTGGCCGGACTGCACCGAGGCCGGGCTGAGGGACGCGGTCACGCCGGCGGGCGCGCCCGAGACGGACAGGGCGAGCGTCTGGGGGCTGCCGCTGACGGTGGCGGTGTTCACCGTGGAGGTGACGCTGCCGCCCGGGTTGGCGGAGCCGGCGGCCGGGCTGGTGCTGATCGAGAAGTCGGGCGCCGGGCTGGTGCCGCCGACGGCCTGCTTCCAGATGGTGTAGGCGACGCCGTCGGCGCTGCGGTCGAGGACCGTGGCGTTGATGTTGGACGGCGTGTCGCAGGAGCTGTGGTAGCAGGAGTCGTACGCCGCGTTCGCGGTGCCGCCCCACTTCGCCGCCTGTGCGGAGGTCTTGCGGGCGCTCGCCCCGGCGGCGTAGCCGGAGGTGGGGATGCCCGCCTGCTGGAAGGAGTAGTCGTCACTGCGGCCCTGGCCCTCGGTGTTCTCCTCCGGGGCGAGGTTCAGCGAGGTCCAGTAGGCCTTCAGGGGCGCGGCCGTCGTGGAGTTGACGTTGTTGATGAAGTAGCCGCCGTTGGGCGAGCCGACCATGTCGAAGTTGTAGTAGCCCTTGATGGCGCTGCGCTCGGCGCTGCTGAGCCGGCCGACGTAGTACTCGGAGCCGTTGAGGCCCTGCTCCTCGTCGGTCCACCAGGCGAAGCGCACGTGCCGGGTCATCGTCGGGTTCTTCTGCGCCAGGACGAGGGCGTTCTCCAGCAGGGTCGCGGAGCCGGAGCCGTTGTCGTTGATGCCCGGACCGGCCGAGACGCCGTCGAGGTGGGCGCCGAACATCACGGTCTGGTCGGCGGGGCCGCCCGGCCAGTCGGCGATGAGGTTGTTCGACGGGTAGGTGCAGGAGGTGCAGTTCTGCTCGGTGACGGTGTAGCCGGCGGCCTGGAGCTTGCCCTTGACGTACGCGAGGGACTGGGTGTGGCCGCCGCTGCCGGCCCGGCGGTTGCCGCCGTTCTGCGAGGCGATCGTGCCGAGCTGGGCCAGGTGCGCCTGGACGTTGGCGACGCTGATGTCCGGCGCGGTGGGGTCGGGCTGGGTGCCGCCGACGGTGAGCGCGTAGTCGACGGTGTGCGCGAGCGTGCCGCCCTGGGCCTTGACCGTGAGGGTGGAGGCCCCGGGCGCCGCGTTCGAGGAGGCGGAGAGGGTCAGCGTCGAGGACTGCCCGGACTGGACCGTGGCCGGGGCGAAGGAGGCGGTGATCCCGGCCGGCAGGCCCGTCGCGGAGAGGGTGAGCTGCTGGGCGGAGCCGCTGGTGGTGCTGGTGGTGACGGTGGTGGTGACGGAGCCGCCCTGCTGGACGGTGCCGGAGGCCGGGTTCAGCGCCAGCGAGAAGTCGTTCTGCCCGCTCGGGCTGCAGGTGGGGTCGGCGCTCTGGGCGGGCACGCTGATGGCGTCCCAGGCGGCCTTGGTCCGGTTGAACAGGTTGCAGGTGGCGTCGAGGGACTTGGCCGAGGAGAGCGTCGCCGTCCGGTACTTCTTGTAGGACATGCTGCTCGTCTTGAGCAGCATGCCGCCGTAGAAGATCTTGCCGGCGTTCTGCACGCCGACACCGGTCAGCGCGGACTGGTTGCAGGTGCTGCTGTCGGGCTTGCCGCCGCCCGGGCTGGTGCCCTCGGCCAGCAGGTAGAACCAGTGGTTCAGCGGCCCCGCGGCCGCGTGCACCTCCGTCCCGGGTATCGCCGAGCTGTAGCACGCCGGGTCGTTGTTGACGGCCGGCGGGTTGTACATGTTGCGGATCGGCCCGCGGCCCTGGAGGTTGATGACCTCGCCGACGGTGTAGTCGGGGGTGTCGTACGGGGCCGGCTCGTTGATGAAGGCCTCGGTCAGCGCTCCGAAGATGTCACCGGTGGCCTCGCCCAGACCGGCCTCCTGGCCGCTGGTGCCGCCGGGGGTGTTGGAGTCGATGGCGTGTCCGTACTCGTGGGCGACGACGTCCACGCCGGCGATCCACTCGTTGGCACTGTTGTGGCCGATGGTGACCGAGCTGCCGTCCCAGTAGGCGTTGAGGTCGCTCAGGCCGACCTTGCCCGGGAAGCTGCGCCCGTTGCCGCTGACGCCGTTGCGGCCGAGCCACTGGCCCAGCATGTCCCACTGCTTCTGCGCGGCGAACATCAGGTCCGTGCAGCCGGTCTCCTTGGAGGTCGGGTTGCCGGTGCCCCATGAGTCGGAGGACTTCGTGAAGACGCTCCCCGTGCTGTAGTCCGCGCAGCTCAGGCCCGGGCGGTTCGGGTCGCGCAGGGAGTACGAGCCGCCGGACGCGGTGGTGTCGATCGCGATCGGCCCCGGGCCGTTCCACTTGCTGTTGCCGGTGCCGGCCACGACGTCGTCGTAGCGGTCGACGACCTTGCCGGTGCGGGCGTCCACGAAGACGTGCAGCCTGCTGGGCGCCGTACGGGTGCGGCCCGACAGCACCGTCTCCCAGGCCAGCACGGGCTTGTCGTCCTTGAGCCGGACCACGAGCCGGCTGCTCTCGACCCGGTCGGTCTTCTCCAGCTCGGCCCGCGAGGCGGCCTCGGCCGCCTTGGCGCCGATGTCCGGGGTGGTCGCCACGTCGATGACGGTGGTGGAGGCCGACTGGAGCGCCCGGACCCGGCCCTCGCCGTCCGCGAGGACGACCGCGTCGCCGCCGACGACCGGCAGGCCCCGGTAGCTGCGCTCGTAGGCGACCGAGTACAGGTCCTGCACCCAGGGGGTGACCAGGCGGCGCTCGTACTGCTGCCGGGCGGAGTTGACCAGGGTGTCGAGGCCGCTGCGGACGGCCGCGTCCGCGGCGGCCACGGCCCGGTCGGCCTTGGAGGGGCGGGGCGGCACGGGATCCGGCTGCTGCGCGGCCGACGCGGTGCCGGCCAGCGCGCCGGCGAGGCTCGCGGTCAGCGCGAGGGCTGCCACGGACGCCGTCCATCTGGTGGGCTGCACGAGTCCACTCCGATCGTGTGTGGGGGGTGGCTGCTGTACGCCGTCGCCGAGTATGGGCGTGGACATGGCAAGATTGGGACATCTCTGCGGGCATAAGGCGCGGGTTATGGTGCGCCGCAGTGGCGCTTCGTAAGCTGCCCGGATGCAGCTGGAGTTGAGGCACCTGCAAGCCGTCTGCCGGATCGCGGAAGCGGGCAGTCTGGGCGAGGCGGCCAGGCGGCTCGGGATCTCACAGCCGGCGCTCTCCGCCCAGCTGCGCCGGATCGAGGCCGTCACGGGCGGCGAGCTCTTCGTCCGGGGCCGCAGCGGGGTGGAGCCCACCGCCCTCGGGCACTTCGTCCTGGGCAAGGCGCGCCGCGTGCTGGGCGAGATGGACGCCCTCGGCGCCGAGGCCCGCGCCCTGGCGGCCGACGCCCCGCTCAGGCTCGGCTGCATCCTGCTCGTCCTCCTGGACGGCCTGCTCGCCCGGACCGACCTGGCCCTCTCGGGGCGCGAGGTCACCGTGGACCTGGAGGATTCGGTCACGGCCCTGGTGCGGATGCTCGGCGCCGGCCAGTACGACGTGATCGTGTACGGCGAGGTGAACGACTACGAGGTCCCGCTGCCCGCGGGCGTCCTGGCCAGGACCGTCGTCCCGCAGGAGCCGTTCTGCATCCGGATGTCCTCCGGGCACCGCCTGGCGGGGCGCGAGCTGCTGGACCTGGCCGACCTGGCCGGCGAGCAGTGGATGACCCTGGTGGAGGACGACGACGGAGGCCCCGAGGCCCTCGTCGAGGCCTGCGCCAAGGCGGGCTTCACCCCCTCGCTGCGCCACCGGATCACCGACCGCCAGATGCGGCACGACCTGATCGCCGCGGGCCGCGCCATCGCCCTGTGCCAGCCCACGGCCCCGGCGGTGGCGGGGACGGTGATGCGGCCGCTGGCCGGCACCCCCGTCACGGGCCGGATCCGGCTCGCCTGGAACCGCTCGGCGGTCCCGGCGCAGCAGGCCGAGCTGCTCTACCGCGCGGCGGTCGAGGCGTACCTGGCGAACGTGGACAACAACGACTTCCACCGGGCGTGGTGGGACGCGCACCCGGAGGCGCGGCCGGTGCTCGGCTGACCCGCGCCGGGAGCCGCCCGCGCCCGGGGGCGCGGGGCCTCGCCGACGCTCAGGCGGTCCCCCTTGAAGGAACGTTCCGGCGGGGGGTTAGCATATGAGCGCCGCCTAGCTCGAAAGATAACGTCTGTGACTGTCAACGAGGACTCGTTCGCCAACTGGAAGACCCGCGAGGAGATCGCGGAGTCGATGATCCCCATCATCGGGAAGCTGCACCGGGAGCGGGACGTCACGATCCTGCTCCACAGCCGCTCCCTGGTGAACAAGTCGGTCGTGAGCATTCTCAAGGCCCACCGGTTCGCCCGCCAGATCGACGGCGAGGAGCTGTCGGTCACCGAGACGATGCCGTTCCTCCAGGCCCTCGCCGCCCTCGACCTGGGCCCGTCCCAGATCGACATCGGCATGCTCGCCGCCACGTACAAGACCGACGACCGCGGTCTGTCGGTCGAGGCCTTCACCGCCGAGGCCGTCGTCGGCGCCACCGGTGAGAACAAGATCGAGCGCCGCGAAGGCCGCGACGTCGTCCTCTACGGCTTCGGCCGCATCGGCCGCCTCGTCGCCCGTCTGCTCATCGAGAAGGCCGGCTCCGGCAACGGCCTGCGCCTGCGCGCCATCGTCGTGCGCGGCGGCGGCGAGGCGGACCTGGTCAAGCGCGCCTCGCTGCTGCGCCGCGACTCGATCCACGGCCAGTTCCAGGGCACCATCACCGTGGACGAGGCGACGAGCACGATCATCGCCAACGGCAACACCATCAAGGTGATCTACGCGAACGACCCCTCCGAGGTCGACTACACCGCGTACGGCATCAAGGACGCCATCCTCATCGACAACACGGGCAAGTGGCGCGACCGCGAGGGCCTCTCCAAGCACCTGCGCCCCGGCATCGACAAGGTCGTCCTGACCGCCCCGGGCAAGGGCGACGTCCCGAACATCGTCCACGGCGTCAACCACGACACCATCAAGCCGGACGAGCAGATCCTGTCCTGCGCCTCCTGCACCACCAACGCGATCGTCCCGCCGCTGAAGGCGATGGACGACGAGTACGGTGTGCTCCGCGGCCACGTGGAGACCGTCCACTCGTTCACGAACGACCAGAACCTGCTGGACAACTACCACAAGGCCGACCGCCGCGGCCGCTCCGCGCCGCTCAACATGGTCATCACGGAGACGGGCGCCGCCTCCGCCGTCGCCAAGGCGCTGCCCGACCTCAAGGCGCCGATCACCGGCAGCTCGATCCGCGTCCCCGTCCCGGACGTCTCGATCGCCATCCTGAGCCTGCGCCTGGGCCGCGAGACCACCCGCGAGGAGGTCCTCGACTACCTGCGCGGCGTCTCGCTGCACTCGCCGCTCAAGCGCCAGATCGACTTCACCACCGCTCCGGACGCGGTCTCGATGGACTTCGTCGGCTCGCGCCACGCGTCGATCGTCGACGCCGGCGCCACCAAGGTGGACGGCGACAACGCGATCCTCTACCTCTGGTACGACAACGAGTTCGGCTACTCGTGCCAGGTGATCCGCGTCGTCCAGCACGTCTCCGGGGTGGAGTACCCGACCTACCCGGTCCCGCAGGTCTGATCCCGCCCAGCGCGTGATCCGGTGCCCCGTCGGCTTCTGCCGGCGGGGCACCGCTGCGTCCGGCCACCGGTGGGGACACCTTTCCGGCCGCCTTGGCCGGAAGGGTCGCACGGGCGGCCGGGCCGCCGGCCCTTCCGGTGGGATCGGGCCACCGGTCCGTGCGAGCTGCGGCACGGGGGCTGGATCTCCGCTCTAGCGGTTCATATGCGCGGTGGGGGATCCTGGAAAAGGCCGGACGGACCGCCGGACGCCATCCGGAAAGAGGCCGTGCAAGGCAATTCCGCAATTCCGTGCAGGGTAATTCCGCAATGTGCTCCCACCGTCTCGGCGTCAATCGGTCGTGCCGCGTGCGGAGTGCGGCCATGCGGCTTCAGTTCACCGGGTCATACGGCTGTCCGCCCTGCGGAATTCCAGTCATGCGGCAGTGCGGTCATTCGACCCTTCGGCCATCGGATCCGCCCGGCGCGGATTCTGCCCAGTGCACCTTCGGCTTTCGCCTCCACTCATGGGAGACATGCATGTCCGACATCGCGCGCACCCCCGAATTCGACATCCAGGACCTGGAACTCGACCTGGACGACCTGACCGTGACCTCCATGCGGGACACCGTCGCGCTGCCCGAGGGCGGGGCGTCATGGGGTTCCTGTTCCTGCCAGGGCTCGTCCTCCTGCGCGCAGCCGACCACGGAGCCCATCCCCTCCTGACCGCGCGACCCCCGCCTCCACCCCCCACGCGCTTCCCGCCGCACCCCGAGTGCGGCGGGAAGCCCCCGCGCGCGCCCGCACACCCACCACCGACAGGACGGGGACGACCATGCCGCAGCCGGACCCCACGCCCGCCGCGGCCGGCCGCGGCGGCGACGGCTACCGCGTGCGGTCCGCGCCGTACGCGCTGGTCCGCGCCACCGTCCTCACCCACCCCGCCCAGCACCCGGACGCGGCGGAGTTCCGCGCCCGGCTCGGCCGCCTCCGGGACACCGAGCGGCAGCTGCTGGAGACCGCCGGGCCGCTCTGCGACGACCTGTACGACAGCCGGGACGGCCATCCGGCCCAGCTCCACCGCGATGTCGTCCTCCCGCTGCGCCGCGCCCTGCACAACGGACGCGAACCCCGGCCGGCCCTGCTGGACCGCCTCGGATACCTGCCGGCCCGCGTCCCCCGGCTCGCCGCGTGGACCGCACTGCGGGCCCGGCGCGCCGCACTCCACGCCGAGCTCGGTCCCGCCGCCGAGCGGGCCCTGGCCGCCGAACGCGCCTCGCTGGCCGCCCTGTGCCGCGAACCGGCCCTGGCCAAGGCCGTCGCCCTCACCAGCGCGGACCTGCTGCGGGCCGTGGAACGGGCCGCAGCCGGCGCGCAGGACCGCCGGGCCCGCAAGGAGGAGCCCGCCGTGCTCCGCTACGCCCTGCGGGCCAGCACCAAGACCAGCCCGCTGTCCTGGTTCACCGCCGTCGGCTGGGCTCCGCTGCCCGCCACCCCGGGCGCCCGCCCCGTCCCCGCCTGGGGCGCCCCGGCCCTGTTCGACGGCCCCCTGCGCTCGGTCGTCAAGGCCAACCGCACCCTGACCACCGCCCTCACCCTCGCCCTCCTCGACGCCCCGGACCGCCGGGCCGCCCTGCCCCACCGCATCACCAGCACCGCCCGCGTCAGCGGCGGCCGGGCGGCGTACTCCCGCGACCGGACCTCCTTCGCCGGCGGCCGCTACCTCGTCGCCGCCGAGGACGAGGCGCACCTGCCCCTCACGGGCCCGCTGCGCCTGATCACCGAGCACGCCGCGGCCCCCGTGCCGCTCGAAGAGCTGACCGGGCTGCTCACCGCGGCCCTGAGCGGCGCCGCCGACGCCCGCCCCGCCGCCGCCTTCCTCGGCCGGCTCACGGAGGCGGGCCTGCTGGTGCCGGGCGACCCCTTCCCGCCCGACGACCCGGATCCGCTGGCCCGTACCGCCGCCTGGCTGCGCACCTCCGCCGGCCCCGATGACGCCGCCCGCGCCGAGCGCGTCGCCGCACTCGCCCACGGCACCGCCGAGTTCGCCACCGCGCCCGCCGCGCGGCGCCCCGCCCTGCTCTCCGCCCTCTCCCGGGCCTGGACTGAGGAGCTGGCCGCCGCCGGACGGCCCGTCCCGCCCGGTGCCGCCCCGCTCACGGTGCTCTCCGAGGACGTCGTCGCCCCGCGCCCGCTCGCCGTCGACGGCTTCCTCGACGGCGCCGACCACCGGGCACTCGCGGAGGTCACCGCCCTCGCGGAGCTCTTCGACCTCGGGCACCTCGTACGCCGCCTCGTCCGCGACCGCTTCGTCGCGCGCTACGGCCCCGGCGGGAGCTGCCCCCACCCCTGGGAGTTCGGGGCCGACGTCGCCGAGGCCTGGGAGAGCGCCGGGCGGCTCACGGCCCTCGACCCGGCCGGCCCGGCCCCCCTGCCCACCGGGACCGACGCCCTGGCGGACCTGCGGACGGAGATCGCCGAGGGCCTGCGCGCGCGTGCGGCCGCCGGGGAGGCGGCCGCACAGGACGAACTGGTGCTGCCCGCCGAACTCGTAGGGAAGCTGGGCGAACGGCTGCCGGGCTGGGCCGTCGAGCGGCCTCTCAGCTACGCATACTTCCTCCAGCGCGACCCGCGCCGGGGCCTGCTCTGCGTCAACCACGTGTACGGCGGCTGGGGCCGCTTCACCAGCCGCTTCCTCGACGCCCTCGGCCCGGACGCCACCGCCGCGGTCTCCCGTCAGATCCGGCGCGGGCTCGGGCCCGGCGCCCGGGCCGCGCAGATCCGGCCCGTCGGCGGGTTCAACGCCAACCTCCACCCCCTGCTCGTCCCCGAGGAGGTGGGCCCCGACCGCCGCTGGGCCGCCCTCGGCGAAGCCGACCTGGACCTCGTCCACGACGAGCGCGCCGACCAGGTCCGCTTCCGGCTGCGGAACACCGGCGAACTCCTCGACGTCCTCTACCCCGGCTTCCTCGCCCCCGTCCTGCTGCCCCGGCGCATCGGCGCCCACCTGAGCGACCAGCCCCACGGCATGGTCGACTTCGGCCCCCTCGTCCCGCGCCACCCCCTCCCCGCCCCCGGCGGCCCGGTCACCCGCACCCCCCTGCTGCGCCACCGCCACGTCGTGCTCCGCCGCCGCCGCTGGCTGCTGCCGCCCGGCGTGGTGCGCGAGCTGCGCGCCGACCTCGGCACCGAAACCGTCCCCGCCCGGGCCGCCGCCCGCTGGCGCGCGCTGCTCGACCTCCCCGAACAGCTCTTCCTGCACCCGGCCGCCCCCGCGCCCACCGGGCGCGCCGCCGAGGACTTCCTGAGCGGGCTCAGCCGCCCCAAACCGCAGTTCGTGGACCTCGGCAACGCCCTGCACCTGCGCTGCCTGGCCAAATGGCTCTCCCGCCACGGTGCCGGCGCGGTCCTCGAAGAGGCACTGCCCGCACCCGGAGGACAGACCGGGCCCGCCCGCGCGGTGGAACTCGTCCTGGAGGTCTACCGGGCCGGGCGGGCCCGGTGACCCGCCCCCCGACAGCAGAGGAAGCAGCCATGCCGGCACACCCCAGCGGCGGCCTCGACGTGGTCGCCTACCACCACCACCCCGTCAAGGCCCCGCTGCTGCGCGAGGTGGTGCTGCCGCTCGCCGCGTCCTGCGCCCGGCAGGGACTGGCCGCGCACGTCGAACGGCACTGGCTGCACGGCCCCCACCTGCGGCTGTGCCTGCGGGGCCCGGACGCGCGGGTGGAGGCCGCCGCCGCGACGGCCGCGTCCCGGATCCGCGACTGGCTGCGGCTGCACCCCTCGCGGAGCGACCGCACCGAGGCGCAGCTGCTGGAGGCGGCGGCCGAAGCCGGGCGCGCCGAACTGATACCCCCGCCCTACGGGCCGCTCACCCCGGACAACACGGTCCGGACCGAGCCCGCCGACCGGTCCTCCGTACGCGCCCTGCTCGGCGACGACGGCGCCCGGCTGCGGGACGACCTGCTGCGGGGCGGCCTCGGTGCGCTGCGGGCCGGAGCCGCCTTCCTCGCCGCCCGCGCGGACACCGCGCCGGCGCGGCTCCGGCTCGCGGTGACCGCCCTCGCCGCACACGCGGGCTCCCACCCCGCGGGCCTGGCCGGCGGGCACTGGTCGTACGTGTCCCACCTGGAGGACTTCCTCCTCCACGACGACCCGGACGGACGGCTGCGGGCCTCCTTCGACGGCCACTGGGAGCGTGCCGGAGACGCCGTGACCGCGCTCGTCGGGCAGGTCGCCGGCGGCGGCGCCCAGGACGGAGCGGCGGACTGGGCCGCCTTCTCCGCCGCCGCCCGGGAACTGACGCGGAGCCGCTACGAGTCCGGCGCCGACCTGCACGGCAGCCCGCCCGCCTACCGTGACCGGGCCGCCGCCACGGGGGACCGGGCGGCGGCCGAGCGCTGGAACCCGGACACCCGCACCCGCTACAGCGCCTTCCACCGGCTGCTGCGCCGCGCCGACCCGCAGGGGGCGATGTTCGCCGACCCCGACTACCTCGTGTACCGGACCTGCACCAACGCCCTCTACCGGCTCCTCGCCATCTGCGACGTCCGCCCGCTGGAGCGGTACCTGGCGGCGCACCTGGTCGTGCGTGCGGTCCCCGCCCTGACCGGCTGCGACTGGCGTGCGGAACTCGGCGCGGCCGCCGACGCCGCGGAGCGCCGCGCATGACGGCCACCGGGGACGGCGCCACGGGCGGTGCCGCCGCGCCCCGTACGGCGCCCAGGCTCCGCCCGGGCGTCGCCGTGACCCCGCTGCGGGGCGGGCTCCACCTGCGGGGCCGGGCCGGCAGCGTCACCCTGGAGGGCAGTGCCGCGCTGCCCGCCCTGTGGCAGTGGCTGGAGCGGCCGCTGAGGGAGGGCCGCCTCGAAGACCTCCTGGACACCGCGGAAGCCGGCCCGGCCCTGCGCGCCGCCGTGGAGACCCTCCTCGGGCAGCTGGAGGCCCACGGCCTGCTCGTCGCCGAGCCCGCCGGGCAGGCGGCTGCGGACCCGGCGTACGGGGACCACCGACGCGACCCCGTCGCGCTGTGGCTCCGGGAGAGCGCCCGGGATCCCGCCGCCGCACGGGCCGCGCTCGCCGCGGCGCGGGCCGAGGTGGCGGCCGGCCCCGGGGGCGGGGACCTGGCCGAGGCCGCCGGGAGCGCGCTGGAGGCGGGTGGACTGCCCGTCGCCCGCACCACCGACCCGGCACTGCCCGCGGGCCGCATCCTGCTCCGCGTCCACGGCACCGGACCGGTGCGCGCCCTCGCGGCGGGGCTGTGCGCCGGGGGCGGCTACGCGACCGCCCCCGGCAGCCCGGCCCAGGCCCGCTCCGACGCGGCGGCCCTGGAGGCGCGCCTCGGCCCGGCGGGCGACGGCTTCGGCGACGGTGACGGCTTCGGCGACAGCGACGGCCCCGGCGGCGGGGACCCGGCGCTGGCACCCCTGCTCGGGGGAGCGGCGGCGCACCGGCTGCTGTGCGCGGCCGCCGGGCTCCCCGACCCGGCGGGCGAAGCCGGGGACGAGCGGCTGCTGCCCGGGCTCCCGGCGGTCCTCCTCGCCGGCACCGGGCCGCTGCGGGCCGACTACCGGACCTGGCTCGGGCCCGGCCGGCTGGACGCCGGCCGGCGGACGGACCTCGCCCCGGCGGCCACCCTCGGGGAAGCGCTGCGGCGGCTGGCGGCCCTGGGCGACGAGCGGTGCGGGGCCCTGCCCGCGCCGGTCCCGGTGGACCTTCCGCAGCTGCCCGTCCCGCTCGCCGTCTGTGAACTCCCCGGGGACGGGCCGGCGGGCGGACGCCTGATCGCCGGAGCGCCGAGGCTGGACCTGGCCCGGCTGGAGGTGTTCTGCCGGGCGGCGGAACTGCTGCTGGGCGGCGGAGGGTCCACCGTCGGCGCGAACCCGGGCCACGCCCGGGGCCGGGCCCTGCGCGCGGCGGCCGCCCGCCGCGCGGCCGCCGCCGGCCGGGCCGGGACGCCGGACGCCGATGAGGGGGTGGCGGAACCCCCCGCCGCGGCCGCGTGGTCCGGGCATCCGCAGTTCCGGCACTGGTGGACCACCCTGACGGCCCGTCTGGAGGTGGAGGCCCGCCTGGAGGTGGTCCGGCTCGGCCCCGGCGAGGTGTACCACGCAGCGGTCCGCCGGACCGGAGCCTCCCCGGTGCTGGGCGAGGCCGTGGAGGCCGACCCCGGCGACGCGGCGGCCTTCGCGGTGCTCGCCGCCGTGACCGCCGTCCGCACCGGGGGCCCGGGCGGCGGCGGCCGTACGCCGCCCTCCGGTGGCGCGGTCGCCGCGCTGGCCGCCGCCGGCGCCCGCACGGCCGGCTGGGAGGACACCGGCTGGACCGGCCGCTGGATGGAGCAGACGGCCGGACGGGAGGAGGCCTTCCAGGCCGCCCTGACCCGGCTGACCCGGCAGCCCCGACCGTCCCGTCCACCCCGGGGCGACGGGACCCCGGCCCCCGTCCGGGACCGCGGACTCCTCGCCCGGCTCCGGGCCTTCGGCTTCACCGTCCTGCACACCCCCGAGGAGCCGTGATGACCGCGACAGCCCGCCCCGCCCCGCCCGCGGCCGCCCTCTTCGCCTCCCTGCCCGTCCCGGTCCTCGACGCCGAAACCGCGAAGGCCGCCACCGCCGGCCCGGCCGCCGTCCTGCTGACCGAGTGGACCCCGGGGCTCGCCGAGGAGTTGAGCCGGCACGCGCTGGCCCACCCGGTCGCCCTGGTCCCCGTACGCTTCGACGGGCCGCTGGCGGTGGTCGGGCCGCTGCTCGCCCCCGGCGCCGCGGCCTGCCTGGCGTGCGCCGAGCACCAGCGGCTGGCGACGGCCGGCGGACGCGTGCCCCGGCAGAGCCCGGAGCTGGCGCTGGGCGGCGTACCGTCCCCCGCGCTGGCCGGGGCCCTCTGCGCCCTCGTACGCGACCTGCTGGACGGCCACGCCCGGCCGCGGCCCGGCGCGGACCCGCCCGCGGCCACCGTGTACCTGCTCCACCAGGGGCGCGGGACCTGGTCCACCCACCAGGTGCGCCCGGTCGGCGGCTGCGCCGTCTGCCACCCGCTGCCCGCGGACTCCGCCAGCGCGGCGGTCCCCCTGCCCGCGGCCCCCCGGCCGCTGCCCGACCCGTACGTGCTGCGCGCCCCCAACCCCCGGACCGGCGGCGGCAGGTTGCGCGCGGCCCTGCACGACGAGCGGTTCGGGCCGGTCCGCGCGCTGTTCCGCACCGAGGACTCGGCCTTCTGCCTGACCACCGCCTTCGTGACCGACGGCCGTCCCGTCGACGACGGCGGCTACGGCCGGGCCGGCGACTTCGCCGGCAGCGAGCGGATCGCCCTCTTCGAGGCCGTCGAGCGGTACGCCGGGATGCGGCCGGCCGGCCGGCGCACCGACCTGCGGGCCTCCTTCGCCGCACTGGGCCCCGGACGCGCCCTCGACCCGGAGCGGCTCGGACTGCCCGACCCCGCCCACCACGGGCATCCGGCCTCGCCGACCGTCCCGTACACGCCCGGCCTGGAACTGGACTGGGTACGGGGCTGGTCCCTCACCCGGCAGCGCCCGGTGGCCGTCCCCGAGCACGTGGCGTACTGGGACGTGCCCGGCGAGGGCCGGCCGCGCGTGGTGTACGAGTCCTCCAACGGCTGCGGCCTGGGCAACAGCCCCGAAGAGGCGGCCCTCTACGGCCTGTTCGAGGTGGCCGAGCGGGACGCCTTCCTGATGGCCTGGTACGCGGCCACCCCGCTGCGCCGCGTGGAGGTGCCGCCGGAGGACCTCGGGACGGCCCTGCTCGCGGACCGGGCGGCCCTGGCCGGCTACCGGCTCCGTCTCCTCGACGCGACGAACGACTTCGGCATCCCGGCGGTCGTGGCCGTCTGCCGCTACGAGGGCTCCCACCCGAACGCCCCGCGGATGTTCCTCGCCGCGGGCGCCCACCACGACCCGCGCGCGGCGATCCGCTCCGCCGTGGCCGAGGTCGTCACCAACGTGCTGGAGTCCGCGCAGCGCGCGCTCGCCGCGGACCGGCCGCGCGACCCGGCGCGGCTGCGGCCGATGCTGGACCGGCCCGAGCTGGTGGTCTCCCTCGACGACCACGTCGGGCTGAACGCCCTCCCCGAGGCGGCCCCGCGGCTGGAGTTCCTCTTCGCCGACACCCCGTGCCTGAGCGCCGCGCGGACCTGGCCGGGGGCGCCCGAGCCGGTGGACGACCTCTCCGCCCTGCTCACGGCGATGGTGGAACGGCTCGCGGCGGCCGGGCTGGAGGTGGTCACCGTCGACCAGAGCGAACCGGGGCTGCGCGACCGGCTCGGCCTGCACTGCGTGAAGGCCGTCGTACCCGGCTCGCTGCCGATGACCTTCGGCCACGTCAACCGCCGCACCCGGGGGCTGCCCCGGCTGCTGGAGGTGCCCCACCGGCTGGGCCGCACGGACCGCGTGCTGCGCCACGAGGACCTGGCGCTGCACCCGCACCCCTTCCCCTGAGCGACTCCCGAAGCGACTCCCGCACCGCAGTACCCCCGAACCGCACCTCCCCCAGCCGCACTTCCCGCCCAGCCGAACGAGGACCGGACGTGACGACCACCGACACCTGGCACAGCCACCACCTCTTCCTGCACTCCGCCACCGAGGACACCGACGCGTTCCTGGTCGGCGCCGCGGCCCCGCTCCTCGACGGCCTCGTGGCGGCGGGGGAGGCCGGCGCGTGGTTCTTCATCCGCTACGGCGAGGGCGGACCCCACGTGCGCATCCGGGTCCGCGGCCTGAGCGCGGCGGCCGCCGCCGAACTGCCCGGGGAGCTGGCCCGGGCCGCCGAGGAGGTGCCCGGCGTACCCGGCCCGTGGCCGTCGCGCCACGGCGAGGTGCGCGCCGTGGCCTACGCACCCGAGACCGGGCGCTACGGCGGGCCGCGGGCGCTGCCCGTCGCCGAGGAGGTCTTCGCCGCCTCCACGCACGTCGCCCTGGACGCCCTGCGGGCGCTGTCACGAAGGGGCGGGCCGGGAGCGCGGCTGACCCTCGCCGCCGACCTGGTCCACACGACGGTGTGCGCCCTCGGCATGGACCCGCTCACCGGGGCCCGCTGGCTGCGCCGGCACGCCGCCGGCTGGCGGTGGGTCACCGGGCTGGAGCTGCTGCCCGCGGCGTCCGTGCACGCGCGGGTCAACTCCGTGCACGCGGCGCAGCGTACGGGCCTGCGGCGGCGGGCCGCGGACCTGCGGGAGCGCCTCGGGACGGGCACCGCGGCGCCCTGGCTCGGCCGGTGGGCGGCCCGGGTCCGGGAGGCCGACGAGCAGCTGGCGGACCTGGGGGAGGAGCTGAGGGCCTGGGTGTGGGGCTCCCAGCTGCACATGCTGCTCAACCGGCTCGGGGCCACCCCCGACGAGGAGCGGGCGGTGTGCCGGCTGGCCGCCCGCACCCTGCTGGAGACCGACGAGCCGCCCGGGTTCTTCCCGCCCGGGCACACCGCCGCCGACCTCCAGTACCTGGAGCGGAGCAAGTTCCAGATCGGCCGCGGCGAGGACACCGCGCTGCGCCCGCTCCCGGACGGCCCGGCCCGGCCCGCACCGGCCGGCCCGGAGCTGGCCCTGCCCGCCGACCCGCTGCCCGAGGTGTCGCTGGGCGCCGCCCTGGCGGCCCGCACCTCGCTGCGGGGCCCACTGCGCGGACCGCTGGACGCCGGAACCCTGGGCTCCCTCCTGTGGCACTCCCTGTCCGGCGACGCCCCCGCCGGACCGGGGCAGCCGTCCCCGTCCCCGGGCCACCGCCCCTACCCGAGCGCGGGCGCCCTGTACACGGCCCGGGTGCGGGCGCTGGTGCTGGACGTGGCGGGGGTCCCGGCGGGTACGTACGACTGCCTCCCCGAGCGGCGCGCCCTGCGCCGCATCGGCCCGCCGCCGGAGGTGGCCGAGCTCAAGGCGCTCTCCACGTACCTGTCCCGCCCGGACACCGACCCGGACTGGATCGGCGTCGACGCGGCACCGGTGGTCCTGGCCGTCTACGCGGACCTCGGCCTGCTGCGCCGCCGCTACGGCCTGCGCGCCCTGCGCCTGGCCCTGCTGGAAACCGGCCACCTCACCCAGAACCTGCTCCTCGCCGGCGCCGCGCTGGACCTGGCCGGCACCCCGCTGGGGGGCTTCCACGACGACCTGGCGCACGAACTCCTCGGCCTGGACGATACGGAACAGCCGCTCCAGTACCTGCTGCCGCTCGGGCGCCGCCCCCGCTGACCCGCTTTGTGCGAAGGCACGGACGAGACCTCCCGCGCGGGGGAGATCCCATGGTTTTCCCCAGTAGGTCTGGTCGGTCCCGCCCCGATACGTTCGCCGGGTTCCGGAAGCGGTGGTGGAGGGGGAAGTCGTGGGAGCTGTGGCGGCCGTACTGGCGGCGGCGGTGCTGTGGGGGACGGTGGGTCCGGCCCAGCTGTGGGCCGACACCGGCGTGCACCCGGTGTCGCTCGGAGCCTGCCGGATGCTGCTGGGCGGGCTGGTGCTCAGCCTGCTGACGGTGCGTCCGGCCGGACTGCGCACGCTGCGCCGGCCCGGGGCGGGACGGTGGCTGGGGCTGGCCGTGCTGGTGACGGCGGCCTTCCAGGTCTGCTTCCTCCAGGCGGTGGAGCGCGGCGGGTCGGCGCTGGCGACGGCCGTGGCCTTCGGGACGGTGCCCCTGGCCGGCGGGCTGTGCGGCCGGTGGCTCTCCGGCGAGCGGCCGACCCGCCGCTGGCTGTGGGGGACGGGCTGCGCGGTGCCCGGCATCGGGCTGCTGCTGCTGCCCGGCAGCGGGGCGCGCGCCGATCTGCTCGGCGTGGTCTTCGCGGTGGTGGCGGGGGCGTCCTTCGGCGTGTACATCGCCGCGACGAAGGTGCTGGGGGCGCGCGGCGCGGACCTGGGCGCCGCGGCCCCGGTCAGCGTGCTGTGCGCGGGGCTGCTGGTCTCCCCGTACCTGCTGGTGGCCCCCGAGGGCCTGGCCGCGGGCCGCTCGCTCGCGCTGATCGGCTGGCTGGGCCTCGGCACGACCGCTTTGGGCTACCTGCTGTTCACCCGGGGCGTCGGCCGGCTCAGCGCCGCCACGACGGGGACGCTGAGCCTGACCGAACCGCTGGTCGCGACGGTGCTGGGCGTCGCGGTGCTGGGCGAGCGGCCCGCGCCGCCCGCGGCGGCCGGCGCGGCGCTCCTGCTGCTCGGGCTGGTCCTCGTGTCCCTGCCGGAGCGGCGCCGCGCCGGCCGGCCGCGCCCGGCCGGACCGGAGCCGGAACCGCGCGCGGTCCAGGCCGTCTCTTCCGGATCGGAGACGGCCTAGCGGTCCTGGTAGGTGCTCATCCGGGTGCGGACGCGGTCCGAGAAGAACATCGGGCCTATCGCGTCCGCCCACGCCATGCCGTCCGGGGTCAGCGCCAGGGTGCCGCCCTTCTCCCGCAGCCAGTTCCGCTTCAGCAGGGAGTCGAGCTGCGGTCCGAAGTCGTCCTCGAAGCGCGTCGCGAACTGCTGCTCGTAGGCGGCGGTGCGCAGGCCCGTGGACTCCAGCAGGTGCTGGAGCACGTACATCCGGCGCCGCTCGCCCCCGTCCATCCGGAAGGCCCACTGCGCGCGCCGGAACCGGTCGGTGGGGGTGGCGATGTAGTCGTCGATGATGCGCCGCACCTCGGGCACCGCGACCGCGTAGTCGGTGGTGTAGTGCAGGTCGGTGGTGAAGGAGCGGGCGCCGACGCCCAGGCCGACCATGCCGGCCTGCTGGTTGTACTCGCTGATGCTGCTGCCGTCGGTGTCCTCGACGGCAGCCGTGCCGGTCCGGCGGAAGACCCGCATGGAGGTCTGCTCGTACCCGGCGGAGAGCAGGTGGTCTCGGCCGTAGCGGTACAGCCTCAGCCGCTGGTCGTTCCACTCCTCGAGCGTCTTCGCATGGCGGGTGATCAGGCCGGTCAGCGGGCGCACGTACAGCGGGTAGAGGTAGACCTCCTCCGGCTCCCAGGCGAGGGCCGCGTCCAGCGAGACCTTGAAGGTGCGCTCGGTCTGGCCGTCGATGCCGTAGATGAGGTCGATGTTGAGGATGGGGAAGTCCGCCTCCTTGAGGCGGGCGAGCGAGGCCTCCACCTCCGCGCGCTTCTGGGGCCGTACCGCCGCGCGGGCCTCCTCGTCGATGAAGCTCTGCACGCCGATGCTCAGCCGGGTAGCGCCGCGCTCGGCGAGTACGGCGATCCGGTCGGCGGTGGCCGTCGCGGGTGAGGTCTCCACCGACCAGGAGGCGGCCTTGAGGTCGGCCCCCATGATGTTCTCGCTGATGTCGCAGAGGCGGGTGAGCTCGTCCGCGGTCAGGTAGGTCGGGGTGCCGCCGCCGAACGCGGCGAGGGTGAAGCGGATCGGCTCGCCCTTGGCCTCCAGCGCCTCGCGGGTCACGCGGGCCTGCCGCTCCAGGGTCCCGAGGAAGTCGCGGGTGACCTCCTCGGGGGCGCCGGTGCGGGTGAAGAGGTTGCAGAAGCCGCAGCGCATCTCGCAGAAGGGGATGTGCACGTAGAGGGAGAGCGCGTCGAGGCGTTCCCCGGACCACAGCTCGCTCAGCAGCGGGCCGTCCTCCAGGAGGCGGTAGGCCTTCTGGTGCGGGTAGGCGTACACGTACTGCTCGTACGGCGTTTCCGGGTCCGTGCCGGGAGCGGTGCCGGGAACGGTCGGCGTCGGAAGCAGAACAGGCGCGTTCATCAGGGGAATTGACCCTCTCTCAGGAAACGGGCGACGCGTCACCCTTCGTGACAAGGCGTCACCTTAGGGTCGTGCCCGGTCCGATTTCCGTAGTGCAATTCCCATGAGATGGGTTCCGGCGTGTAGAGGTTCATATGTACTTTTTGCGGAAGAGTTGATTCCGTACCGGTTCGCTCCCTTATCTGCGGATGGCCGGTTCGTGGCGGCGGGGCGCACTGGGGTATCCGTGTCCGGCATGGAGAACACGAAGAACACGAGGAGACTCCTCATCGCCGCAGGCGGCGGAGGCGACGCGATCACGGCGGCCATGGTCCACGCCGCCCTGTACGGCGCGGAGACCCCGGCGCTCGTCCTGACCTACGCGTGGGAGCGGCTGGTCGTCGACCCGGTCCCGGGACCCCGGCGGGCCACCGACTTCCACGGCACGGAGCCGGCCGCGCCGGACCTCGCCCTGGTCACCCCCGCGACCCGGCCCGTCGCCCCGGCCGGCTCGCTGCTGCCGCGCCTGTCCGGCGAACTGCGGCCGCGGCTCGGGCTGCTGGACCCCTACGGCGGCACCCTCGGCCTGGCCCGCCAGATCGCCGCGGCCGCCCGCTGGTGCCGGGCCGACCGGATCGACCTCGTCGACGTGGGCGGCGACATCGTGGCCCGCGGGGACGAGCCCACCCTGCGCAGCCCGCTGGGCGACGCCCTCGCCGTCGCCGCCGTCGCGGCCACGGGACTGCCCGCCACCGTGTACGTGGCCGGGCCCGGGCTGGACAACGAGGTGCCCCTGACCGCCCTGCTGCCGAGGCTCGGCGACCCCCTGTTCACCCTGGACGCCGCGCACACCGGCGTCGTGTCCGGGGTCTTCGGCTGGCACCCGTCCGAGGCCGGAGCTCTGCTGGTCGCCGCCGCCCGCGGGGTGCGCGGGGTCTGCGGCACCCGCGACGCGCCGCAGCCCGTCCACCTGGACGCCCCGGCCGCCGGCGTCCACCGGCTCACCCTCGACCGCGTCCTCGCGCTCAGCCCCCTGGCCAGGGCGCTGGCCGGCACCACCGGCCTGGAGGAAGCCGAGGAGGCCTCCCGCGCCGTGTGCGGCTTCTCGGAGATCGAGCGCGAACGCCACCGCGCGGGGGCACTGCCCGCCGCCCCGACCGCCCCCCGACCGGACCGCCGCCCCGACGAGGTCCGGGCCGGTTTCGCCGCCTGGGAGCGGGCGGCGCGGGCGGAGGGGCTCGCGTACGTCACCACGCGCAGGATCGTCGAGGAGCTCGCCCTGAGCGCCGGGGAGGCCCGCGCCCTGTTCGCGGCCCTGGGCGACCGCGCGGCGGCGCCGCTGTGGCGGCTGGGGCCCGCCGCCGGGTAGCCGCCCGGCGGCCGCCGTCCCGGGCGGAGGTGTCGGTGCGGGCCGCTAGGCTTCTCGAATGGCCCTTCCGGACGCTTCCCCCGAGATCTCCGACTCCCTGCAGGTGCTCCACCGCGTATTCGGATACAACTCCTTCCGCGGCGAGCAGCAGGAGATCATCGAGCAGGTCGCCGGGGGCGGCGACGCCCTCGTGCTGATGCCGACCGGCGGCGGAAAGTCGCTCTGCTACCAGATCCCGGCGCTCGTCAGAGAAGGCACCGGCATCGTCATCTCGCCGCTGATCGCGCTGATGCAGGACCAGGTGGACGCCCTCACCGCCCTCGGGGTGAGGGCCGGGTTCCTGAACTCCACGCAGGACCCGTACGAGCGCCAGGCCGTCGAGCAGGCCTTCCTCGACGACGGGCTGGACCTGCTCTACCTGGCCCCCGAGCGGCTGCGCTCCGAGGGCACCCAGCGGCTGCTCGACCGGGGCAAGGTGTCCCTGTTCGCGATCGACGAGGCGCACTGCGTCGCCCAGTGGGGCCACGACTTCCGGCCCGACTACCTCGCCCTGTCGATGCTGCACGAGCGCTGGCCGAAGGTGCCGAGGATCGCCCTGACGGCGACCGCCACCGAGACCACCCACGCCGAGATCGCCTCCCGCCTGGGCCTGCAGGACGCCCGGCACTTCGTCGCCAGCTTCGACCGGCCGAACATCCAGTACCGCATCGTCCCCAAGAACAACCCGCTCAAGCAGCTGCTGGAGCTGATCAGGACCGAGCACGACGGGGACGCCGGCGTCGTCTACTGCCTCTCGCGGGCCTCGGTGGAGAAGACCGCCGCCTTCCTGGTGGAGCAGGGCATCGACGCCGTCGCCTACCACGCCGGCATGGACGCGCGCACGCGCGCGGCGAACCAGGCGCGCTTCCTGCGGGAGGACGGGGTCGTGGTGGTGGCCACGATCGCCTTCGGCATGGGCATCGACAAGCCGGACGTGCGCTTCGTGGCCCACCTGGACCTGCCGAAGTCCGTCGAGGGCTACTACCAGGAGACCGGCCGGGCCGGCCGCGACGGCGAGCCGGCCACCGCCTGGCTGGCGTACGGCCTCCAGGACGTGGTCCAGCAGCGCAAGCTCATCGACGGCTCCGAGGGCGACGAGGCGCACCGCCGCTCCCTGGCCGCCCACCTGGACGCGATGCTGGCGCTGTGCGAGACCGTCGACTGCCGGCGGGTGCGACTGCTCGCCTACTTCGGGCAGTCCGGTGAGCCCTGCGGCAACTGCGACACCTGCCTGACGCCGGCCGAGTCCTGGGACGGGACGGTCGCGGCGCAGAAGCTGCTGTCCACGGTGTGGCGGCTGGCGCGGGAACGGCGCCAGAAGTTCGGTGCCGGCCAGATCATCGACATCCTCCAGGGCAAGAAGACGGCCAAGGTCATCCAGTTCGACCACGACGGGTTGTCGGTGTTCGGGGTCGGCGCGGACCTGAGCACCGCGGAGTGGCGCGGCGTCGTACGCCAGCTGCTGGCGCTCGGACTGCTGGCGGTGGAGGGCGACTACGGCACCCTCGTCCTCACGGACGCCAGCGGCGAGGTGCTGGGCGGGCGCCGCACCGTCCAGATGCGCAAGGAGAAGGCGCCGGCCGCCCCGGCCCGCAAGGAGTCCGGTTCGCGTTCCGGCAAGGGCGCCCGAGTGCCGGTCGACCTGCCGGCGGCCGCGGTACCGGTCTTCGAGGCCCTGCGCGCCTGGCGGGCCGCGACGGCGCGCGAGCAGGGCGTCCCGGCGTACGTGGTCTTCCACGACGCCACGCTGCGGGAGATCGCGACGCGCCTGCCCGGCACGGTCGAGGAGCTGGCCGGCATCGGAGGGGTCGGCGAGGCCAAGCTCACCAAGTACGGCGAGGGCCTCCTGGAGGCCCTGGCCGACTGCTCTGCCACCGCGACGGCCACCGCCACCGCGACCGCGACCGCGACCACGACCGCCACCGCGACCACGACCGCCACCGGTGTGGCCGGGCCCCCGCCCCTGCCCGAGCAGGCACCGCCGTACGACGAGGAGCCGCCGTACGACCTGGACGAGGACCCGCCCTGGGACGACTGGCGCTGAACGGCGTACGTCAAGGGAACGTCAAAGATCGGTCTGCATGTGCAAGGGGCACGTCAGGAAGTACCCCCTGGGGAGTCGGCCGGGCACAGACTGGTGATGCGACGGAGCCGGACGACGGCCGGCGGCACGCCGACCGGAGCACGGTCCCACCGTGGGGGTACGGACCGGGGCGCCGGGAGTGCGCGCCGTTCCCGTCGCACAGCAGGGGCCGTCCGGCCGCCCGGTGTGGGGATACCGGGGACCGGACGGCCCCTGTGCCGTCTCGGGGGAGCCCCGGTCACGCGCCGGTGTAGGCCACGAGGTGCTCGGCGGTGAGCGTGGACCCGGCGGCGACGAGGGCGGCGGGCGTGCCCTCGAAGACGATCCGGCCGCCGTCGTGGCCGGCGCCCGGCCCGAGGTCGATGATCCAGTCGGCGTGGGCCATGACCGCCGGGTGGTGTTCGACGACGATGACCGACTTGCCGGAGTCGACCAGCCGGTCCAGCAGGCCGAGCAGCTGCTCGACGTCGGCCAGGTGCAGGCCGGTGGTCGGCTCGTCCAGGACGTAGGTCCCGCCCTTGTCGGCCATGTGGGTGGCCAGCTTCAGCCGCTGCCGCTCGCCGCCGGACAGGGTGGTGAGCGGCTGGCCGAGGGTCAGGTAGCCCAGTCCGACGTCGGAGAGCCGGCCGAGGATGCGGTGCGCGGCCGGCAGGCGCGCCTCGCCGGACCCGAAGAACTCCTCGGCCTCGCGCACCGGCATCGCCAGCACCTCGCTGATGTCGCGGCCCGCGAGGCGGTAGTCGAGCACGGCCGCCTGGTAGCGCTTGCCCTCGCAGTCCTCGCACGTGCTGGAGACGCCCGCCATCATGCCCAGGTCCGTGAAGACGACCCCGGCGCCGTTGCAGCCCGGGCAGGCCCCCTCCGAATTGGCGCTGAACAGGGCCGGCTTCACGCCGTTGGCCTTGGCGAACGCCGAACGGATCGGGTCGAGCAGTCCCGTGTACGTCGCCGGGTTGCTCCGCCGGGACCCGCGGATGGCGCCCTGGTCGACGCGGACCACGCCTTCCTCCGCGGGGATCGACCCGTACACGAGCGAGCTCTTGCCGGAGCCGGCGACACCGGTGACCACCACCAGCACCCCGAGCGGGACGTCCACGTCGACCCCGCGCAGGTTGTGCGTGTCCGCCCCGCGGATCTCCAGGGCGCCGGAGGGCGTCCGTACGGTCTTCTTCAGGCCGGTGCGGTCGCCGAGGTGGCGGCCGGTGACGGTGCCCGCGGCGCGCAGCTCCTCCACGGTGCCCTCGAAGCAGACGGTGCCGCCGGCCGTGCCCGCCCCGGGGCCGAGGTCCACGACGTGGTCGGCGATCGCGATCGTCTGCGGCTTGTGCTCCACGACGAGCACGGTGTTGCCCTTGTCCCGCAACCGCAGCAGCAGGCCGTTCATCCGCTGGATGTCGTGGGGGTGCAGGCCCGTGGTGGGCTCGTCGAAGACGTAGGTGACGTCGGTGAGCGACGAGCCGAGGTGGCGGATCATCTTGACGCGCTGCGCCTCGCCGCCGGACAGCGTGCCCGCCGGGCGGTCGAGCGCGAGGTAGCCCAGCCCGATCTCCACGAAGGAGTCCAGGGTGTGCCGGAGCTTGTCGAGCAGCGGCGCCACCGAGGGCTCGTCCAGGCCGCGGACCCATGCGGCCAGGTCGCTGATCTGCAGGGCGCAGGCGTCGGCGATGCTGATCCGCCCGATCTTCGACGACCGGGCTTCGGCGGTGAGCCGGGTCCCCGCGCACTCCGGACAGGTGGCGGAGGTCGTCGCCCGTTCCACGAAGGCCCGGATGTGCGGCTGGAGCGCGTCGACGTCCTTGGACAGCATGGACTTCTGGATCTTCGGGATCAGGCCCTCGTAGGTGAGGTTGACGCCGTCGACCTTGATCTTGGTCGGCTCCTTGTGCAGGAGGTCGGCCAGCTCCCTCTCGGTGAACTCGCGGATCGGCTTGTCCGGGTCGAAGAAGCCGCAGCCGCCGAAGATCCGGCCGTACCAGCCGTCCATGCTGTAGCCGGGGATGGTGAGCGCACCCTCGTTGAGGGACTTGGAGTCGTCGTAGAGCTGGGTGAGGTCGATGTCGGATACGGAGCCGCGGCCCTCGCAGCGCGGACACATGCCGCCCGTGCGGTTGAAGGTCGCCTTCACCGTCTTCTTGGAGCCCTTCTCGACGGTGATCGCCCCGCTCGCCCGGACCGAGGGGACGTTGAAGGCGTAGGCGCCGGGCGGACCGATGTGGGGCTCGCCGAGGCGGCTGAAGAGGATGCGCAGCATCGCGTTGGCGTCGGTGGCGGTGCCGACGGTGGAGCGCGGGTCGGCGCCCATCCGCTGCTGGTCGACGATGATCGCCGTCGTCAGGCCCTCCAGTACGTCGGCGTCGGGCCGCGCCTGCGTGGGCATGAAGCCCTGTACGAAGGCGCTGTAGGTCTCGTTGATCATCCGCTGGGACTCCGCGGCGATCGTGTCGAACACCAGCGAGCTCTTGCCCGACCCCGAGACGCCGGTGAAGACCGTCAGCCGGCGCTTGGGGATCTCGATGCTGACGTCCTTGAGGTTGTTCACCCGCGCGCCGTGGACGCGGATGAGCCCGTGGCTGTCGGCGATGTGCGGCGCGGGCGGCCGCGTGTCCGTCCCTTTGGGCATGCTCTTCGTGTCTCCGTCGTTCGATCCGGCACCGTCAGGCCGCCACGCTATGCGGGGTGGGCCCCCGGCGCTTCTCGATTCCTGATCCGTATCACGGCCGGTTCCCGCGGGGGCCGCCGGGCACCCGTCGGGGATCAGTGCGGGATCTCCACCGACACGTGCGGGGCCAGTGCCCCGAGGAAGTCGGCCGCGTCGAACATCGCGCCCGCGGAGGCCACACCCGTCGTGCGCGTCCGCCCCGTCAGGACCCGTTCGAGGGCCTCGGCCACCAGCGGCGCCGTCACCGCGTAGATGTCCCGGCCGCGGGCGGTGGCGCGCCGCTCGCCCCCCTGCGCGCCGACCACGACGTCCACCACGAACGTCTGGTCCGAGCGCCCCAGCGCGTCGGCCGCCTCCGGCGCCGGGGTGTCCGCCCCGGCCAGGTCCCGCGCGGCCTCCACGGCCATGTAGGTCCGGACCTCGGGCACGGCCAGGTGGCTCGGCACGGTCACGACGTCGGCCATCGTGAACTCCGCGATCACCTCGCGCCGCCCCAGCGGCTCCGGGAAGTGCCACTCCTGCAGCGCCGGCTCCTCGTCGTGGTAGCGCAGCGCGCCGTCCGCGAAGCGCACCCGGCGGCCGCCGCGCCGCTCGTGGGACACCGCCCCGGCGGCCCGCGTGCCCGCCGTGGGGTGCCAGCTGCTCAGCCCGTACGCGACGTGCGCCACGTCCGCCGAGGTCCGCCCGCCCAGCGCGGCGGTGACCAGCAGGTCGCCCAGCCCGCCGAAGAACGCCATCGCCGGCACCACCGGCGTACCGGCCTCCCGCGCCGCCCGGGCGTACTGCGTGAACATCGCCGCGTTCGCCTCGATCTCCGCCGCGACGTCCAGGTACGGGATCCCCGCGCGCAGGGCGGCCTCCACGACCGGTCCCGCCGTCACCGCGAACGGACCGGCGCAGTTGACGACGGCGGCCGTCCCCGCGAGGGCCCGGTCCAGCGCGGCCGGGTCGTCCACCGCCGCCGGTCGCACCACCACGTCCCCCCAGCGCGCCGCGAGCGCCTCCAGCCGCGCCGCGTCCCGGCCCGAGACGACCGGTGCGAAGCCGCGCCGGCGCAGTTCGGCGACGACGAAACGGCCGGTGTGCCCGGTCGCCCCGTACACCAGGACCGCAGTGTCCTTGCTCATGTCTTCCCCGCTCTCGATGTGCTGGTGAGCCCAGTGTGGCCGCGGGCGGGGGCCGTTCGTGAGCGTCCGGAACGACACCACCCGTACACTTTCGGACATGACCACCGTCGCGTTGCTGACCGCCGGTCACCTGCTGCACTTCGAGCTGGCCGTGGCCCACGAGATCTTCGGGAACCCCCCGCGGGAGGCGGTGCGGGGCTGGTACGACGTACTGCTGTGCGGGCCGGAGCCGGTACGGGCCGGGCCCTTCACGGTCGAGCCCGACCACGGCCTGGAGCGCGCGGTCGGCGCCGACCTGGTGATCGTGCCCGCGCTGGCGGACATCGACGTACCCCCGCCGGCGGAGCTGGTCGACGCCGTACGCGCCGCCCACGCCTCGGGCGCCCGCGTCGCCTCCCTGTGCACCGGGGCGTTCGTGCTCGGCGCGGCGGGCCTGCTGGACGGCCGGCGGGCCACCACCCACTGGGCCCATGCCGCCGAGCTGAGCGCACGCCATCCGCGGGCCGAGGTCGACCCGGACGTGCTGTACACGGACAACGGCAGCGTGCTCACGGCCGCCGGCAAGGCCGCCGCCCTGGACCTCTGCCTGCACGTGGTCCACCTCGACCACGGCGCCGGCGTCGCCAACGCCGTCGCCCGCCGCCTCGTCGTGCAGCCGCACCGGCCGGGCGGCCAGGCGCAGTTCGCCGCCACGCCCGTGCCGGTCACGGGCGACCACACCCTCTCCCACGTCCTCGCCTGGGCCCGGCAGCGGCTGGACCGGCCCCTGACCGTGGCCGACATGGCGCGCCGGGCCAACACCAGCCCGCGCCACCTCGGACGGCAGTTCCGGGCGACGGTCGGGCAGACCCCCCTGCAGTGGCTGCTGACCCAGCGCGTCCGCCGCGCCCAGGAGCTGCTGGAGTCCGGCGACCAGACCGTCGAGGCGGTCGCCGCCGCCACCGGCATGGGTACGGCCACGACGCTGCGGCGCCAGTTCAAACGGATCGTCGGGGTGCCGCCCGACACCTACCGGCGTGCGTTCCGCAGCGCAAAGCCGGACTGAACGCCGCGGCTCCCAGGGCGTGTTCCGGCCAAACGAACCGGTGCGACCCAAGGGCACCGTGCCGGGTGGGGACACCGCTCGCGCTAGTGTGCGTCCGTGAACTCTCATGTCGTCATAGGTTTTGGGCCCGCCGGGGCCGCCACCGCGCGGCTGCTGGTCGAACGGGGCCATTCAGTAAGGGTCGTCACCGCCTCAGGCCGGGCCCCGGAGCCCGGTATCGAACACGTCGCACTGGACGCGAGGGACGGCGAACGGCTGACCGAGGTGGCGCGCGGCGCGGCCGCCCTCTACCACTGCGCGGCGCCGCCCTACCACCGCTGGGCGGCCCAATGGCCGCCGCTGACCGCGTCGGTGTGCGCCGCGGCCGAGGCCACCGGGGCGGTTCTGGTCATGCTCGGCAACCTCTACGGCTACGGCCCGGTGGACGCCCCCATGACGGAGGAGCTGCCGCTCGCCGCGACGGGCCCCAAGGGGCGGGTGCGCGCGGCCGGCTGGGAGCGGGCGCACGCCCTCCACGCACAGGGCCGCATCAAGGCCGTCGAGGTGCGGGCCTCGGACTTCTTCGGACCCGGTGTCACCGACGGCGGCCACCTGGCCGCCCGCGTGGTGCCCCCGCTGCTGCGCGGCAAGCCGGTCTCCACCCTCGGCGACCCGGACGCCCCCCACAGCTGGACCTACCTGCCCGACGTGGCCCGGGCCCTGGTGGAGGTCGCGGGGGAGGAGCGGGCCTGGGGCCGGCCCTGGCACGCGCCGACCGGACCCGCGCTGTCCGTGCGGGAGATGACCCGCCGGCTCGCCGCCGAGGCGGGAACCGCCCCGGTCCCGGTGCGCGGACTGCCCCGGGCCGTCCTCGGCGTGGGTTCGCTCTTCTCCCCGCTGCTGCGCGAACTGAAGGAGATCCGCTACCAGTTCGACCGGCCGTTCGTTGTCGACGCGAGCGCCTACGAAGCCGCGTTCACGGTGCGGGCCACCCCCGTCGACGAGCAGGTGAAGGCGACCGTGGCCTGGTGGCGCGAGCGGCTGGCAGCCACCGGATGACCCCTGTGACGCGCGATGACATCGCTGTCGTCGGGATGGCGTGCCGCTTCCCCGGGGCGCGCGACGTGAACCAGTACTGGCGGCTGCTGACGGACCCGCAGCCGCAGTTCACCGCCGTACCCGACGAGCGCTGGCGCAGGGCGGCGTTCCTGAGCGACGACTTCCGCGACACCTCGGCGGCGTACACCGACACCATGGCGCTGCTGCCGGACGTGGACCGCTTCGACGCCGCCCACTACGGCATCCCGCCCCGGCGCGCGAAGGCGATGGACCCCCAGCACCGGCTGCTGATCGACCTCGCCCGCGAGGCCGTTCAGGACGCGGGGTGGGAGGCCGACGGCTTCGACCGCGAGGAGACCTCGGTGATCACGGCGCTCACCGAGAGCGGCTACCGCCAGCTCAGCACCATGCAGCTCCGGATGCGCCAGCTGGCCGGCGGCGAGTTCGGGGCCCGGGCGGCCGACCCGCGGTGGCGGGAGACGGTCCGCGCGGTCGAGGGGCTGCACGGCACCTCCGCCGCGGGGCTCCTGCTCAACATGGGGCCCAACACGATCAGCTCGGTCTTCGACCTGCACGGCGAGAGCTACGCCCTGGACTCGGCCTGCTCCGGCGGCCTCATGGCCGTCGCCAACGCCGTGCACGCCCTGCGCGCGGGCCGCTCCCGCATCGCGCTCGCGGGCGGCGCCCAGATGGTGCTCACCCCCGACCTGCTGGTGGGGCTCTGCCGGATCGGCGCCATCTCGCGCAGCGGCAGGTGCCTGCCCTTCGGCGCCAAGGCCGACGGCTTCGTGCTGGGAGAGGGCGCCGGGGTGCTGGTACTGCGGCCCCTGTCCGACGCCCTCGCGGCCGGCGACCGCGTCTACGCGGTGATCCGGGGCGTGGGAACGGCCAACGACGGCACCGTGCAGGGCGGCATGCACCCCCAGGCGGCCGGTCAGCTGCGTGCGCTGCGCCGGGCGTACCGGGACGCGGGCCTGGCACCGGACGCGGTGGACTACCTGGAGGCGCACGGCACCGGCACCACGGTCGGCGACCCCGTCGAGCTCGACGTCCTGCGCGAACTGCGCGGCGAAGGGGCCCGGCCCGCCTACCTCGGCGCGGTGAAGGCGGTGGTCGGGCACTCGCTGAACTCCGCCGGCCTGGCGGGACTGATCAAGGCGGTCCTGGCCGTGCACCGGGGAGTGGTGCCGCCCCAGCCGGAGTTCGAGCCGGCCGACGGCTCCCTCCTCGACGCCGCACGGCTGACCGTCCCCGCCGCGCCCGTCCCGTGGCCGCGGACCGGTGCGCCGCGGCGGGCCGGAGTGAGCGCGTTCGGGTTCGGCGGGACCGGGGTGCACCTGGTGGTGGAGGAGCACGCCGCGGCAGCGGCCCCCGTCTCGGCGGGGGAGGGACCGCACGTACTGGTGCTCAGCGCCCGCGACCGGTCCGGGCTGGCCCGGTACGCACGGGAGCTGGCCCGGACCATCGCCGAGGACCGGCCGGAGCCGGCCGCGGTGGCGGACACCCTGGCCCGCCGGGCGCCGCTCGGGGAACGCCTCGCGGTGGTGGTGGAGGACGCCGACGACGCCGTCGCGAAGCTGGCCGGGGCGGCGGCGGAGGTGGAAGCCGGCCGTACGGGCGACCCCGGAGCGCAGCCGCGCGCGGTGCGGGGGGAGCGCGTCCCCCCGTGCACGCTGCCGCCGAGCCCGCTCGCGCCGCGCCGCCACTGGGCCGTGGACGAGTCGGCCCGGGAGGCCGCCGGCCCGGACGCGCGCGGGGACGCGTACGGGTGGGGGCAGCCGGATGCGGCCGCCGCGGTCCCGTCCGACGGCGGTCCGGTCGCGGCCGTCGTGCTCGAAGAGGTGTCGCGGGCCGGCGTCTTCCCGCTCACCGACCTGAGCCCGCGGATGACGCTCGTGGAGGACCTGGGCTTCGACTCCCTGATGCTCCAGGAGCTGGAGGTGAACATCGGCAGGCGCGTCCCCGGCTTCCGGGCCGAGGAGCTGTTCACGCCCGGCCTCACCATCGGCCGCCTGATCGTGCTGGCCGGCGGCGACGACGCCGTGACGCCGGGCCTCGCGCCGGTGCAGTCCGCGCCGGCACCCCTCGAAGAATCGTTTCCCCTGGCCGGGCCGCCGCAGTGGGGCGCCGACACCGCGAGCGTCGACGCGTTCCCCGAGGTGACCCGCTTCGAGGAGCGGCTGGAGGAGGTCACCCGCGGTGCGGGCTCCCCGTACTTCCGCGTCCACGAGGGCACGGTCTCCGACACCACGGTGATCGGGGGTCGCCCGTACCTGTCCTTCGGCAGCTACAACTACCTCGGCATCTCCGGGCACCCGGCGGTCAACGAGGCCGTGCACGAGGCCGTCGACCGGTACGGGACCTCCGTCTCGGCGAGCCGGGTCCTCTCCGGCGAACGGGACCTCACCGTCCGGCTGGAGCGGGCGCTGGCCGGCTTCCTCGGCGTCGAGGACTGCCTGACGCTGGTGAGCGGCCACGCCACCAACGTCACCGCGATAGGCCACCTCGTCGGCCCGGGGGACCTCGTGGTGCACGACGCCCTCGCCCACGACAGCATCCTCCAGGGCTGTGCCCTGTCCGGGGCGGCCCGGCGCCCCTTCGCCCACAACGACACGGGCCGGCTCGAGCAGATGCTGAGGCTCAACCGGTCCCGGTTCCGGCGGGTCCTGATCGCCGTCGAGGGCGCGTACAGCATGGACGGCGACCTCGTCGACCTGCCCGCCGTGATCGAGCTGAAGAAGCGCTACGGCGCCCTGCTGATGGTGGACGAGGCGCACAGCATCGGCACCGTGGGCGAACGCGGCCGTGGAGTCGGGGAGTTCTACGGCGTCGACCGCTCCGACGTGGACCTGTGGATGGGCACCCTCTCGAAGGCCTTCGCCGGCTGCGGCGGATACCTCGGCGGCTCGGCCCGGATGGTGCGCTGGCTGCGGCACACCCTCCCCGGCTTCGTCTACAGCGTCGGCATGACCCCGCCGAACGCGGCCGCGGCGCTGGCCGCGACCGAGCTGATCGTCGCGGAACCGGACCGGGTCCGTGCGCTGAGACGCAACTCCGAGCTCTTCCTGGGGCTCGCCGCCTCGGCCGGCCTGGCGACGGGCTCCAGCGCCGGCACGCCGATCGTGCCGTGCCTCCTCGGGGACTCGGCGCGGACCCTGCGCGTGGCGCGCGGCCTCTTCGACCGGGGCGTCGTCGCCGACCCCATCTTCCACCCCGCCGTGGAGGAGGGGCTGTCGCGGCTGAGGTTCTTCATCACCAGCGCGCACCGGGAGGAGGACATCCGGCGGGCCGTCGCCCTGCTGGCCGAGGAGGTGGCGGCCGCCGGGACGTGAAGCCACCTCAGATGAGGGTGCGTGCGACCCGGCTGAGGGTGGCGTCGCTCTTGGCGGGGCGGCCGTCCTCGTCCGCGTCCGGGGCCGGGCCGTGGCGCTGCTCGGCGCCGCCCATCCGCTGGGAGAGCAGGTAGGCGATGATCTCCGCCTCCTGCTCCTGGACGTCGTCGTAGGTCGCGCGCAGGAGCATGTCGCGCACGATGTCGGGGTCGAGGTCGGGGAACAGGAGGCGGGCGGCCGCCTCGTCCAGCCCGCCGGCCCCGCGGTGGCAGCAGATGATGTGACCCAGCTCGTGCAAGATGATGTGCTCCTGATGCGCGCTGGTCGTGTTGGCGTCGTAGAAGATCAGGTCCTCGTCGCGGGCGGCGACCCACATGCCGCACGGGTGCGACGAGGGCATCTGCATCGGGACCAGGATGATCGGGCGGCCGCGCACCTCGCCGAGGTGGCGGCAGAGCTCGGCCACGTCGGTGGTGTCGGGGAGGCCGAGTTCGGCGATCCGCCGGGCTCCGGCCTTCCGGAGCTTCCTGAGCCGGCTGCGGCGGTCGTGGTCGGCGGCCCGCTCCTTCCAGACGCCCTTCATCCGGGCTCGCCGGCGTCGGTGACCGGGGGAAGGCCCTGCAACTGCCGGTACTGGTCCATGATGGCCGTGATGGCCGCCAGGTTCTCCTTCTTCATCCCCGCCGCCCGCATCGCCACGGCGCGGACCCCGGACTGCCGCAGCGCCTCGATGGCGGCGACCTGGCTGAGCACGGACTCGGCGACCTTGTCGTCGAAGAAGTAGGCGACCGAGACGCCGAAGAAACGGGCGAGGGCCGCCAGGAGGTCGGGCGAGGGGTTGGAGCGCTTGCCCGTCCGCAACTGCGACAGGTACACGCCCCCGACTTTGAGTTCCGGATTGGCCCGCTTCAGCTCCTCCGCCACCTCGGCGTTGGTCCAGTGTCTGCCCTTGGGGCGGACGGTCTTGAAGAGGTCGTCGAGGCGCACTGCGAGCAGGGGCCGTTCGCAGGCCCCGGTCTCGGTCTCGTTCATGGTGATCCTTCCTCCCGTCACCTCCTCGGTATAGCCCTTGGCTATACGTCAGTTTCACAGATTAGCGGTTAGTTGACAATTGGCCGGGACTCCGCCAACGTTGGGTCTCGCCGATAGCTGGCAGCTAACTCGACTCACGGGGGGCTCGTGGGTTGGCAGCCGGTGAAAAGCGGACTGGCCCGGCCCTCGGGGGATGGGCCGGGCCAGTCCGGGCGGTGACCGCCCGTCCCGCCCCGTGCGGAGACGGGGGGCAACGGGGGAGCCACCCGCCCGGTTTGACGGGGGATGCAAACCGGGCGGGAGCTTCAACTCGCGGTGCCGAGCTTACTGTAGGCGGCCGCGACTTTGGTGAGCCATGCCACCTCCGCCGTGAAGTTGTCGGTGTCGCGGTCGTCGAAATCGCCCGCGTCCTTGTTGTCGTGGGGGACGGTGCCGGCCCGTTTGGCGAGCAGGGCCTGCTTGATCTGCGCCGCCTCCGTGAACGCCTGCCGCGACTCCTCGCCGGCCTCCTTGCCCGGGACCCCGGTGCCGGGGGCGCTGCGGTCGATGTACGGACGCAGTTCCCGCCATCCGTCGCGTATCTCCACCACCCGCCGGTGCAGGCGGTAGGTCAGGTCGGAGACCGAGGCGCCCGGCGGCTCCAGCGCGATGTCGGGGGAGGACTCGTACAGGTCGCGCCAGAGCGGGTAGAGGGACCGGTAGGCCCGGTAGTGGCGCGCCCACTCCAGCAGCCTGGTGGCCGAGGGGCCCCAGGAGGAGTTGGTCAGGCTCAGCGACAGGATCACGATGCCCGTCGCGCTGAAGACGTTCGAGGCGAGCTTCCACACCCCGAGGTCGACGCCGGCCGCCGCCGTCAGGATGTTGACCGTCCGCGCCGAGCAGTACAGGAAGAGGACCACCGCGGCGACGCGGAGCATCCGCAGCGCCTGCCGCAGCGAGGCGTTGTCGGTCATCCGGGCGTAGGGGCCGCACTGGCGGAAGATCGTGACGCACGGGATGGCCTGCGACACGATGAAGGCCAGCAGGTACGTCAGCACCAGCGGCCGGCCGCTGCCGGTGTCGAAGTCGGAGGCCGGCCGGCCCGGGCCGTCCGCGAGCAGGAACAGGGCCGTCAGGAGCACGTCCAGCGCGACACCGGTGACCATCCACCAGCGCGCCCTGCGGACCGCCTCCTCGCCGGCGTCCGCCCACTTCAGCAGGATGATCTGCGAGCTCACGCAGAAGGCCACCGCCGTCAGGTGCATGCAGAGGATGGCGAGGTTGCCGACCCCGAGGAAGCTGCCGCCGCCCATGGCGACGGCACCCATCGTGAAGGTCAGGGACTGGAGCAGGAGGGTGGTGATCAGCGCCCGGTAGGCGCTGTCCTTCCAGCTGCGCCGGGCCTGGCACAGCCGGTAGACGAGCGCCGCGTACGAGGACAGCGCCGCTATGACGAAGCAGAGGGTTCTGGTGGTGTTCACGTCCTGGATTTTCTGCGCGTGCCGCGGAGGCGGACGGTTCAGTCGGTGGGGTCGGCCAGGGGGACTTCGAGGCCGATGCCCTCGGCCGCCACGGCGATGGCGTAGTCGAAGAAGGCGGCCTCGTCGCCGACGCTGTCGTGGGTGCGGCTGAAGACCTGGAAGACCAGCAGGCCGATCAGGTTGCTCCACAGCACGATGCCGCGCTCGATGATGTCCGAGAACGGAGCCTGCGGCACCCCGCCGAACGCTTCGACGGCCGCGGGCAGGAGCAGCTGCCGCGCGGGCGGCGTCCGCCGGGGCGGGGTGAGTTCACCGGCCTCCAGCGCCGACCGGATGATGCCGGCCAGCACGGCGGGCGTCCGCGAGGCGGGCGGGACGGTGTCCTGCGGGGCGTGGTACCCCGGTACGGGCGAGCCGTAGATCAGCGTGAACTCGGCCGGGTTCTCGAACGACCACCGCCGCAGAGCCCGCGTCGCCGCGAGCAGCCGCGCCCCCGCCGAGGCGCCCTCGGCCGCGGCGGCCGCGTCGGCCCGCTCCATGGCGGCGCCCGACGCGTCGTAGGCGTCGACGACCAGGGCCGTCAGCAGGTCGTCCCGGTGCGGGAAGACGGCCTGCACGTCGGTGACGGCGAGACCGCTCTCGCGCGCCACGGCTTCCGGGGACAGTCCGGCGGCGCCCAGCTTCGCCAGCAGCTGACGCGCGGCGGCCAAGACCCCGGTCTCCGGGCCCGACTGACCGGCATTCGAACTCGTTGCGGAAACGTCCATGCCGGAACCGTACCCGCCGCCCGGCGGCCGCCGTGAGCGCGGCCTCGCGGCCACCCCGGTCGGGCGCCGGGTTCCGGCCACCGCGCCCCGCCCGAGCTGCCGCACCGTCCGGTCAGCGCGCCGCCGCAGGGGCCGGGCAGCGGGGGAGCGCCGGACGGTCCTTCGTCCGCACCTCCGGCAGCCAGGCCCGCTCCCGGGCGTCCGCACCGGGCAGGCGGACACGGAACCAGTGGGTGGAGCGCATGTCCGACTCGTCGATGACCACCTCCCCGCGCGTCAACCGGCAGTCCGCCTCGAGGACGTCGCCGTGCCACACCCGGGCCGGCGCCACGTTCCCCGCCGTGTAGGGGCGCGTCGGGTCCACCGCCAGGCCCAGACTGCACTGCGGGTCCCGGTCCGCGCGCTCCCGGCAGGCCCGTTCGGCGTTGAACACCCGGATCCGCGCAGGGCCCGCGCCGGAGCCGTCGGCCGTGCCCGGGGTCCCCGGCCGCCCCGCGTAGGACCACACGGCGGCGCCCACCGCACCGCACGCCGCGACCGCGAGGACGGCGGCCCGGGTCCACCGCCGCAGCCCCGCGGGACGCCGTGCAGGGGCGGCCTCCCGCTGCCCCTGCCGCCCGGCGGCGATGCGCGCGAGCAGGCTCTCGGCGGTGTGCTCGGCGCGAGCGGCGTGGGTCGGCGCCAGGCAGTCCGCCGCCAGATCACGCCAGAACGGCGGAACCCCGCCGTCCATGCGCAGGGGCGCGCGTCCGGCCGCGTACTCCTGTACCGCCGCCCCGCGCGCCATGGGCGTGGCACCCGGGAACAGCGGGGCCCCGGAGGTGAACACCTCGTGGATCACGATGCCGAGGGCCCAGACGTCGGCGCTGGGGCGGACCTGCACCCCGAGCTCGCCCAACGGCGCCTTCCAGCGCTCGGGCGGCAGGTAGTCCAGGGTGCCCATCGGCGGCGCGTATCCGTGCGTACCGGTCAGTTCCGTGGCGAGCCCGAAGTCCGAGAGCTTCACCGAGCCGTCGTCGCCGATCAGTACGTTCTCGGGCTTGAGGTCGGCGTGCACCCAGCCGCTGCGGTGCAGATGGGCGAGCCCCTCGCAGATCCCGGTGACCAGCCGGCCGCCCTCGGCCTCGTCCACTCCCGCGTCGAGGAGGTCCCGCAGACTGCGCGCCGCCCGCTCCATGACGAGCACGATCGCACCGTCCAGCAGGGGGTGCTCGGGGGCGCGGAGCACGACGGTGTCCAGCAGCCGGATGAGCCGGGGATGGCCCGCCCGGCGCCCGAGTTCGACCTCCCGGCGGGCGGATTCGGCCACGCTCCGGGCCTGGCGCGGCGCGAGCCCCGCCGTCGGCATCACCTTCAGGGCCACCTCGCCCGGTCCCGCCCCCGCCCGGGCCGGCCGTCCCGCGTAGACGGTCGCCCAGCCGCCGGCCCCGATCGGCTCGGCCACGACCCAGTCGCCCACCCGGTGGCCCGGGGGCAGCAGTTCCGTGTGGTCGCTGCCCCAGGAGGCGTCCAGGCTGCGCACCCGCGTCACCTCTACCGCCCCCGCGTGCCCGGTTCGGCCCGTGGCGGCAGCAGCGCCAGGTGCTCCTCCCGTACGATGCCGAACTTCAGGGCGAGCCCGACGACGGCGTCCCGCTTGCCGTTGCGGCGGTCGCCGCGGCCGGCTTCGGGCACGCCGGGAGCCTCGATCCGCAGCTTCTCCTCGGCCAGGTAGTCGATGTGGGAGCTGACCGCGCGCGCCGTCAGCCTGCCGCAGGCCGGGTGCGCCCGCAGCCGCTCCACCACCTGCGGAGTGGTCGGCACCGACACCGGCGACTGATCCCTCAGCCAGGGCTCGCACAGCGCGACGAGGACCAGGAAGTAGGTGGCCGTCTCGTCCAGCGAGTACGCCGTGACCGTACGGCTCGCCCCCGGACCGGCCGCGCCCCGCGGGTCCAGGTAGACGTGGTCGGGGGCGAACACCTGGAAGGAGACGGTGGTTCCGCGGCGCGTGGGCAGCACCACCCGGGCGAACTCGAACGGGATGGGCGCCCCGGCCCGTCGGGGCGGCACCCGCAGGTATTCGCCGGCCCCCTCCGGGTTCTCCACCAGGTAGCTCTGGGCCGCGCTGTGGTTGGTCAGCTGCCAGTGGTCCTCGGTGACCCGGATCTCCCCCGCCAGACGGGAGATCGCCTCGTCGGCGAGGCGCAGCTCCACCGGCGTGCGGGAGGAGCCGCGTCCGAACCGCGCGACCTCCCCGGGGCCGAGGCGTAACGTCACGGCCGCACCGCCCGGTTCCCCGCCGGCCGCGCCGCCGCTGCCCTGCGGCAGATGGACGACTATGCCGCTCACCGTTCCCCCTGTACGACGTGTTGACGGACGTCACCGCAGGGAACGTTACCGGCTGCGTGCGGGGCTGCACCGTGTGACATCAGCCAATCAGCCGGGTGGCGCGACTCAGTAGGCGGGGCTCCCGGGGCGCTGCGGTGCGACCGGGCGCTCGCCGAAGGCGGTCCAGGGACGCCAGCCTCCACCGGGCCGCTCCTGTACGCGGGTGCGCATCCGGCCGTCGGCGGTCACGGCGAAGAGGTGGATCCGCCCGCCGGCGTCGGCGGCGGCCGAGGGCGTCCCGGCGAGCACGACGCCGGGTTCGCCGAACTCCTCCTCCGTGCTCCAGGCTCCGCCCGGGTCGAGGTGCCGGCGGTGGCCGAGCCGGTCCCCGCCGGGGGACAGGGCGAAGGCCTCGAGCCGGCCGTCGGCACCGGGTACGAGCGTCGGGGCCGCGGCCGCCCAGCCGAACAGCGGCTGCCAGTCGCCCCAGCCGCCGCTCGGTGCGGTCTGCCGCCGGTGGAACACGGCCACGCCCGACGGGGCGGTCGCGGCGACGGTGAGCCTGCCGCTGCCGTCGCGGGCCACGCGCGGCGCCGAGCCGGCCGCCGTACCGAAGACCTGCCAGGGCGACCAGGCGCCGCCGGGAGTCTCCTGCCAGCGGTGGTGGATCGCGGAGCCGCCGGGCGCGAGGGCGAACACCTCGAGCCGGCCGTCGGCGTTGGCGGCGACGACCGGCGGGGCGCCCACCGGCCCGCCGAAGGTACCGTCCCACGCCTCCCAGGCCGTCGCGCCGGGCGAGCTCTGCCGGCGCCGGGCGAGGGAGGCACCCGCGGGAGCCGGCGCGTGGGCCTCCAGCCGGCCGTCGGCCCCCGCGGACACGGCCGGGGCGGCGCCCGCCGGGCCGCCGAACTCCTCCCAGTCGTACCAGCCGCCGTCGGTCCGCTGCACCCGGTGGTGCAGGTTGGCCCCGCCCGGGGCGAGGGAGAACACCTCCAGCCCGCCCCGGGGGGTGCGGCCGAGCGCGGGAACCGCCCCGGCCGGCCCGCCGAAGGACTCCCACTCCGTCCAGGTGTCGGACTCCGCGTCGAGCTGGACGCGCCGCAGCATCGCGCGGTCCCCGGCGTCGAGCGCGAACACCGTCATGCGGCCGTCCGCGTCCTGACCGGCGACCGGGTTGTCCGGGCTCTGCCAGGGCGGCGGTGTGTCCCGCCAGTGCAGCGGCGCCAGGTACAGGCCCCGGCGGAACCAGCCCGCCGCGCTGGCGAGCCAGTCCCGGCCGTCGTACAGCACCTCGACGGCATGACCGGGCACGTGGCCCGCGTACCCGCCGAGGTCGAAGCGGAAGGGGTCGCGGGACGCGAACACGTCGGTGCCGTCGTAGCCGCCCCGCGGTCCGATGAAGAGGTAGAACCAGCCGTCCCGCTCCACGACGAACGGCGACTCGGTGACCGACACCGTCGTGTCGGTGCTCGCGTCGGCGAACGCGGTGCCCGGATCACTCCAGTGCACCAGGTCGGCGGAGCGCCGGAAGGACACGACGTGCCGGCCGTGCGGGCCGGAGAGCTCGGTGTAGTACATGACCCACTCGCCGCCGACGCGCAGCACCATCGGATCACGCGCCACGAGCCCCCGGAACAGCGGGCCGGACGGCACGCGGGTCCAGGTGAACAGGTCGGTGGAGACGGCCAGGTTGACCGCGGCCCCGCTCCTGCCGCCCGCGGCGTAGAACATCCAGTGGTTCCCGCCGGCCTCGATGACGTGCGGCGCCCACAGGTGCTCCTCGCCGAAGTAGCCGGGGTCCACGGTCAGCGCGTCGGCGTGCGTGGTCCAGGGCCCGTACAGGTCGGGCGCGGAGGCGTGGCCGAAGGAGACCTCGGCCGCGCTGTCCGGGGACTCGCCCGGCCGCGCGCGGTCGCCGACGATGCCGAACAGGTGCCACCGGCCGGCGGCCCTGATCAGGGTGTGGTCGTTGAGGTAGCGATGCCGGCCGGCGGTGGAGGGGTCGTAGGCGTGGCCGAACGGCGTGGCCGTACCGACCCACTGGTGGGCGGCGGACCCGGCCGCTCCCGCTCTGCCGGACCCCGGCAGAGCGAGCGCGCCCGCTCCCGCTGCGGCGCCCCGCAACAGATGGCGTCTGCTGATCGGATGCACGGATCTCCCCGGGTCAGGTGACGGGCGGGCCGGAGGTGCTGCTCAGCCAGGCCCACTCGGACCAGCTGGAGAAGCCGGTCTGCCATTTGTGGTGGACGCCGGCGCTGCTCGTGCCGAACACCTCGATGCGTCCGTCGGCGTTCGCGGCCGCGGTGATCTCGGTGCCGCCGCCGCCGAAGGTGTCCCACGGGCCGTAGGGGGCGTTGACGCCGGTCTGCCAGAGGTGTTGTGCGGTGGTCCCGTTGATGGCGAAGACCTCGACCCGGCCGTCCGGCGACCGTCCACTGGTGAGTTGGGAATCGGCGGGGCCTCCGGTGGGTTCCCAGTCGGACCAGCTGGAGGGGCCGGTCTGGTATTTGTGGAAGACGCCGACGGGCCCGGAGGCGAAGACTTCGAGGCGGCCGTCCTGGTTGTGGTCGACGGTGAGGTCGTGGCCTCCGCCGCCGAAGGTGTCCCAGGTGGACCAGGTGCCGTTGGGGGCGGTCTGGTAGAGGTGTTGGAAGGTGTCGCCGTTGAGGGCGAAGACTTCCAGGCGTCCGTCGGGCGCCTTTTCCATTTCGATGCGGCTGTTGGCGGGGCCGCCCGGGGCGGGTTCCCATTCGGACCAGCCGCTGTTGGGGGCCGTCTGGTACTTGTGGAAGACGCCGGCGGGTCCGGAGGCGAAGGCTTCGAGGCGGCCGTCGGCGTTGGCGCCGACGGCGATGTCCTTGCCGCCGCCTCCGAAGGTTTCCCAGCCGGACCAGCCGCCGGAGGGTGAGAGTTGGTAGCGGTGCTGGAAGGTGGTGCCGTTGAGGGCGAACATCTCCAGCCGGCCGTCGGCGTTGGGGCCGATCGCAAGTTCGGCGCCGCCGGGGCCGCCGAGGGGCTCCCATTCCGACCAGGCGCCGTTGACGCCCGTCTGCCAGGCGTGGTGCACACCATCGGCCCCGGCCGCGAAGACCTCCAGCCGGCCGTCCGCGGAGCGCGCCGAGACAACCCGGCCCGACTCCGCCGGATACGTCAGCGGGGCGGGGCGCGGGCCGGTCCCGGGGGTGCACGGAAGCTCCACGCCGCGTTCGGCGAGGTAGGGCTCCGGGTCGATGCCGTACGAGGCGGACGGGTCACCCCAGATCCGCAGGTGGAGGTGGGGCCCCGTCGAGTTGCCCTCCTGGCCCATCAGGGCGATCCGCTGGCCGGCCACGACGCGGTCGCCGACGGACACGTCCCGCTGGTACATGTGCCCGTACTCGGAGATCCTCCCGTCGGGATGCTGGATGCGGATCCACTGGCCGTAGTCCCCGGAGTACCCGGAGATGGTCACCTCGCCGTCACCCACCGCGTAGATCGGCGTTCCGATCGCGTTGGCGATGTCCACGCCGTTGTGGCCGCTGTGGTAGTGCTGCGAGACGGGGCCGGCGGCCGGGCACGCCGCGGCGGGAGCGGCGGTCCGGGCGGTGGCCGCCGGGGCCGCTCCCAGCGCGGGCAGCAGGGCCGCGGCCGCCGTGAGCAGGACGCGCAGGGCGCGTCCGGAGAAGACGGGCAGCATGAGAGGTTCCCCCGTCACGCTTTGCGCAGGCGGCCGATGACGCCGTCGATGTCGCGCTGGAGCAGGTCGTGGCGGACGAAGTGGCCGCCGGGGACCTCGTACGACTCGTGAGGGATCCCGGCGCGGTCGAGGAGCGCCCGGAACTCCCGCTGACCGGCCAGTACCTGCGTCTCGTTGACCGTGTCGAACCAGTTGACCGGGTCGGGGCTGGTGCCCGCGACCAGGAAGACCCGCTTGTTGCGGTAGCTCTCGATGCGCTCCACCGGGTTGTCGGCGCTCACCCGGGCCTGGTCCCAGAAGGGGGCGCCGTAGATCGTCCCGCCGCCCAGGTCCAGGGCCGCCGCCGAGGCGTTGGCCCAGTGGCCCACGAGGCCGCCGTCGCGGCGCAGGCTGGCCGGGCCGGAGTGGGCGCTGACCGACGCGAAGTGGCCGTAGTACTTGGCGGCGTACTTCAGCGCGCCGAAGCCGCCCATCGAGAACCCGGCCACCGCCCGCCCGTCGTACTCGGCGTAGGTACGGAAGTTCGCCTCGACCCACGGCAGCAGCTGGGCGATGTGGAAGGTCTCCCAGTTCCGCGGGCCGACGTTGGAACTCACGGGGTTCGAGTACCAGCCCGCGTGGCCGCCGTCCGGCATCACCACGATGATCGGCTTGCCGGCCGTCCAGTCGCGGATGCGCTCGCGGTCGAAGGTGATGAAGTCCTGGTCCGTCCCGCCGCCGTGGAAGAGGTAGAGCACGGGATAGGTGCGCCCGCTCCAGTGGTAGTCGTCCGGGAGCAGGACGTTCACGGCCGGGTCCCAGCCGATGGCCTCGGTGTCGAACCGGTAGTACCACATCCGGGGGTCGCTCTCGTTGCGGTCCACGATGCGCAGGCCGAAGCCGTCACCGGCCGCCGAGGCCGGGGCCGCTGCGGCCAGGGCGCCCCCGGCTCCCAGGGCCATCGCCGCCGAAAGGCCGCCGGCGGACTTGAGGATGCTCCTGCGGGTGGGGTGCTGCGCGCTCAACGGGGCCTCCCGGTCGGAAAGGTACGGGCGTCACCGGGTCGGCTGAGGGGCCCGGCGCGGCCGTCGGAACTGGCGCTCGGGAACGTAGCAACGGAGCTGCGGCCGGGGGATCCGGAACATTCCGGGATGACACCCGGGCCGCCCTGGGCTAGGCCGCCTCTTCCGGATCTTGCTCCCCCAGCTACCGCTGTGCCGATCCCCGCCGGGGCGGGCGCGTACCGCACGCCGGGGCGGGTAGGCGCCCCGCAGCAACCGCTTCCAGCAGCGGGAGGAGTCATGACCCGACGCGTCCACGAGGTGATGACCGCGAATCCGGTGACCGTCGAGAAGCTGACCTCACTGGCAGAAGCCGCGCGCGTGATGCGGGACGCCGACATCGGGGACGTCCTCGTCGTCGACGAGGGCCGGCTCCTCGGCATCCTGACCGACCGCGACCTCGTCATCCGGGGCATGGCCGAGGGCCGGGACCCCGCCGAGACGACCGTGCACGCGATCTGCAGCACCGAACCGCTCACCGTCCAGCCCGGCGACGACGTCACCCAGGCCGTCACCCTCATGCGGCGCAACGTCCTGCGGCGCCTGCCCGTGCAGACCGACGAGGGCGAGCTGGTGGGCGTCGTCACCCTGGGTGACCTCGCGGTGGAGAGCGACCCCGGATCCGCCCTCGCGGCCATCGCGGCCGCCGAACCCGACAGCTGAGGTCCGCCGGGCCCGTGCGCGGGCCCGCCGACCGCCCAGGAGACGAGGAGGTGCCGCCGTGAACACGTCCGTCCCCCTGATCTCCCTGCCGGGCGGCCAGGTGCTGATCCCCGCCGACGAGGTCACCGCCCTGCTGCGGCACCTCGCGGGGGCGTGGCTGCACTCCGTGTACGAGGGGGAGACCGCTCTGGATCCGCGCACGACCCTCGGCCTGGCCGGGATCCTGATGTCCTACGCCGACCGGATCGACGCGGAGTGCATCGCGGCCATGCCCGCCCGTGAGGGCCCCGACTGACGCGCCGCGCCCGCGGGTCCGTGTGCCCGCACCCCCTCCCGTGTTACTCCGCAGTAGGCAATGATGGCGGCGACCACTCACACGGCGGGGGACGGGACAGCGGTGACCACTTTCGACGCAACCACTTTCGACGGCCGGACCAGGGTGCACGCGTTCCGGGACGACGCCCTGGGGGAGCACGACGCCGTCGGCCTCGCCGCGGCGATCCGGCGCCGAGAGGTGTCCGCCGCCGAGGCCGCCCGGGCCGCGCAGGAGCGGGTACGGGCCGTCGAGGCACGGCTCAACGCGGTCCAGTGGCACGTCGACGCCCCGGCCCCCGCCCCCGCGGCGGCGGGCGCCTTCGCCGGCGTACCGACCTTCGTCAAGGACAACACCGACTACCGCGGGCTGCCCACGGGCCACGGCAGCGCGGCCTTCCGTCCCAGGGCGGCGCGGCGGCACGCGCCGTTCGCCCGGCAGTTCCTGAGCAGCGGGGTCACCGTCCTGGGCAAGACCAGGCTGCCCGAGTTCGGCTTCAGCCCCAGCACCGAGTACGAGGGCGCCGAGCCGGTCCGCAACCCCTGGCACACCGGCCACTCCGCCGGCGGCTCGTCGGGCGGCAGCGCGGCGCTCGTCGCCGCCGGAGCGGTGCCCGTCGCCCACGCCAACGACGGCGGCGGCTCCATCCGGATCCCCGCCGCCTGCTGCGGACTCGTCGGCCTCAAGCCGACCCGCGGCCGCCTCGTCGCGAACGCCCAGAGCCGCCAACTGCCGCTCGACCTCGTCTGCGACGGCATCGTGAGCCGCTCCGTGCGAGACGCCGCGGCCTTCCTCGCCGCCGCCGAGACGTACTGGCGCAACCCGAAGCTGCCGCCCCTGGGCCTGGCCGAAGGCCCCTCGGGGCAGCGGCTGCGCATCGGGTTCCTGCTCGACTCGCCGAACGGCGTCCGCTCCGACACCGCCACCCGGGCGGCGGTCACGCGGACCGTGACGGCGCTCCAGCGGCTCGGCCACACCGTGGAGCCGGTGGAGATGGCCATCGACCCCGGTTTCACCGACGACTTCCTCACCTACTGGGGGATGCTGTCCTTCCTCCTCGGCGCCACCGGCCGCACCCTCGGCGCGGACTTCGACCGGCGCCGCATGGACTCCCTCAGCCGGGGGCTGCGCGAGACCTACCTGGAGAACTGGCAGCGCACCCCCGGCGTGCTGCGCAGGCTGAAGCGCACGAGGGAGGCGTACGCGGCCGCGTTCCGAGGGCTCGACCTCGTGCTGTCACCGGTGCTCGCCCACACCACGCCGCCGGTCGGCCACCTCAGCCCGGCCGTTCCCTACCCGACGCTGATCGAACGGATCCTCGCCTACGTGGCGTTCACCCCGGTCGACAACGTCGTCGGCACACCGTCCCTCTCGCTGCCCTCCGCTACCGCGACGCGCGAGGGCCTGCCCGTCGGCGTCATGTTCTCGGCCCGCCCCGGCGCTGAACTGACCCTGCTGGAGATCGCGTTCCAGCTGGAGGCCGAGCACCCGTTCCCGCGCATCCAGGACCTGTGACACGGCCGCTGCCGCCCCGCCCGGGGCCCGGCCGGCAGCGCCCCGGCCGACGTGCGGGGGGTCGGGCCGCACGGTAGCGTCGGTGGTGTGCGTGTGATCCGCACCGCTGGGCGCCGCCCAGCCGGGCAGCTCGGGGATGTCGGCCGAGGAGCGGGATCGTATGGCGCAGCACACCCTCCACGCGGCGGCCGCCGCGGCCGCCCTCGCCTGCCTGTCGGCGCTCGGCCCGGCAGCGGGCGGCAGCGCTGTCCCGGCACCGGTGCGGCCCGGCGCGGCGGCCGGGACGCGGTTCGTGCCCGGCCCGTGCCCGAAGACGCCCGAGCCGGTCGCCGCCCTGGCCAAGGCCCGGTGCGGCACCCTGGAAGTCCCCGAGAACCGGGCCCGTCCCGGCGGCCGGACCATCAAGCTGGCCGTGGCGCGCATCGAGGCGGCCTCGGCGAAACCCGCGCCGGACCCCGTGGTGTTCATGGCGGGCGGTCCCGGCGGGGACACGTTCGACGACCTCCCCTTCGTCATCGACTCCGGTCTGAACAAGGACCGCGAACTGATCGTCATGGCGCAGCGCGGGAACCTCTACGACCAGCCGAACCTCGCCTGCCCGGAGATCGACCGGTCCAACGAGAAGGCCGTCGGCCACGGCTGGGACGCAGCCCCGGCGAAACAGCTCGTGCTGAAGGCGGTGAAGGACTGCCGGGACCGCCTGACGGCCGACGGCACCGACCTGAACGCCTACAACAGCGCGGAGAACGCCGCGGACTTCGCCGACCTGCGCACCGCCCTCGGCATCGCGCAGTGGAACGTCTACGGGTACTCCTACGGCACCAACCTGGCCCTCACCTACCTGCGTACGCACCCCCGCGGGATCCGCGCGGTGGCCCTCGACTCGCCCAGCCCTCCGCAGGTCACGGCCCTGCCGTGGGGCTGGAGCAGCGCCCGCGAGGGGGCCGGCAGCATCTTCGACGCGTGCGCGGCCGAACCCCGCTGCAAGAGCCGCTACCCGGACCTGCGCCGGACCCTGGACGAGCAGGTGCGCATCCTGGAGGCGCGGCCCCTGACGCTGAACACCCGTCCGCCCGGCGGCGGAGACCCGGTGAAGGTCGTCCTCGACGGAGGCGCCCTGCTGAACCTGATGGTCGGCTCCAACGTCAAGCCCGCCGACCTCCCCGCGGCGCTCGACGAGCTCGCCAGGGGGAACCCGCAGCGCTTCGCGCAGGGCCGCGCCAAGGACTCGGTCCAGCCCGTGGGCCAGACCGCGCACGGGCTGACGCAGTCGGTGGCGTGCAGCGAATGGGTGCCCGGCACCTCGGAGCCCGACGTGCTGGACGCGGGCCGCCGGGCCTTCCCCGGGTGGCCGGAAACGGTCCTGGCACAGGTGCCGCAGCTGCCCTTCCAGTACGACGTCTGCCGGACGTGGAACGTCGAGAGCCAGGCGGCCGAGCACCGGGTGGCCACCGTGAGCGCGGTCCCCGCGCTCGTCATCTCCGGGTCCTTCGACATGAAGACGGGAGCGGGCTACGCGAAGGACGCCTCCCGCACCCTGTCCCGCTCCACCTCCGTCCTGGTCCCCGGGATCGGACACTGGGTGGTTCCCCAATCGCCCTGCGCCCAGCGGGTGCTGGCCTCGTTCCTCGCCGATCCGACCGCTCCCGACACCGGTTGCGTCGCCGGTCTCACCCCGAAACCGTTCACCATCACCCCGAAGTGACCGGGAGGGCAGATGGCTCGCCACACCCCGACCCACCGCCGCCGCACCGTGCGACGGCTGCCCGCCGGACCGGCCGCGGTGGCGGCGGGCGTCCTCGTCACGGGCCTGCTCGCCGCACCCGCCCACGCGCGGCCCGGCCCGGGTGCCGACGACGGAGCACCGCTCGGAACGGTGGCCCGCACGGTGGGCGACGCCCGTTACGAGCCCGGCCCCTGCCCGAAGACCGCGGACCCGGTCGCCGAACTCGAAGGCGCCCGCTGCGGAACCCTCACCGTGCCCGAGAACCGCACCAAGCCGGGCAGCCGGAAGATCACCCTCGGGGTCGCCATCGTCGCGGCGACGGCCGGGAAGCCCACATCCGACCCCGTCGTGTGGCTCGCCGGCGGACCCGGCGACGACGCGGTCGGCGAGGCGAAGATGGCGGTCGGCGGCGGCCTGAACCGCGACCGCGACCTGATCCTCATGTCCCAGCGCGGAACGTACTCGGCCGATCCGGCCCTCACCTGCCGCAACGTCGACGAGTTCAACGCCCGCGCGACCGGGCTCGTCTACGACGCGCCCTCCACCGAGCGCCTGCACGTCGAGGCCACGAAGGCCTGCCGCGACCAACTCGCGGCGACCGGCGCCGACCTCAGCGCCTACAACGACATCGAGAGCGCCGCCGACCTCGCGGACCTGCGCGCCGCCCTGGGCCTCGCACAGTGGAACGTGTTCGGCATCTCCTACGGCACCCAGCTGGCGCTGGTCTACATGCGCCTGCACCCCGAGGGCATCCGGTCGGTCGGCCTCGACGGCATCCTGCCCCCGTCCACGGGCGGGTCGGCCGTGACCTGGAACGCCGCCAAGCAGGGCTTCGGCGGCCTCTTCAAGGCCTGCGCGGAGCAGCCGGCCTGCAACCGCCGCTACCCGAACCTGTCGGCCACCTTCGAACGCCTCGTCCGCGACCTCGAAGCCAAGCCGGTCACCACCACCGTCACGCTCCCCGACAGCAGGAAGCAGGTGAAGGTCGTCCTCGACGGCGGCGCCCTGGTGAACTGGATGACGGCCGCCACCCACGTCGCACCCCAGGTGCCCCGCGCCCTCGACGAACTGGCCCGCGGCAGACCCCAGCGCATCGCCGAGCAGTGGGCGAGCGGCAAGTACAGCCCCCAGGCCGTCGGCCGGCTCTCCCACGGACTCGTCTACGGCGTCTTCTGCAGCGAGTGGACCCCCTACGAGACCCAGGCCGAAGCGCTCCGCGGAGGCCGGGCGGCCTTCCCGTCGTTCCCCCGCTCGGTCCAGGCGCAGGCCCCGCTGCTCACCTTCCTCCGCCCCGACTGCGACGTCTGGAAGGTCCCCGCGGCACCCCGCTCCATCCGCGACGTCACGAAGAGCGACATCCCCACCCTCGCCCTCTCGGGCGGGTTCGACGCCCAGACCGCGGCGGCCAACGGCCCTTACGTGGCCCGGACGCTGAGCAGGGCCACCGTCCTCACGATCCCCTACGAACCCCACGTGGTGTTCGCCACCTCGAAGTGCGCGCAGGAGATCACCGTCTCGTTCTTCGACACCCCGAAGGCGCCGAAGACCGGATGCCTGGGCGGGCTGGAGGCGCCCGCGTTCGAGATCGGCCCCTGACCCCGCTCACCCGGTGGGATGCCACTCCGACAGGAGGATGGTGGCGTCGTCCAGCAGCCTCTGGTCCTGGTGGTTGAGGAGGTCCAGGATCAGCCGGCGCAGGGCCTCGGGGGCGGTGGCGCCCGAGGCCATGGAGCGGATGACGGTGTCGGCCAGCCGCTCCTCGCCGAACAGTTCGCCCGCCGCCGAGCGGGCCTCGATGACCCCGTCGCTGTAGATCAGGACCCGGTCGCCGGGCTGGAGGCGCACCCGGTACTGCCGGGGAGCGTCCTGGCCGTGGAAGCCGACGCCGAAGGGCAGCTGGGCCGCCCGTTCCAGCGCCTCGGGCAGGACGTGGCCGTTGCGGATCAGCAGGGGCGGCGGGTGGCCGCAGTTGACCCAGGTGAACTCCCCGTCCGCGGTGTCGAGATTGGCGAGGATCCCGGTCATCAGCCGGTCGGGAATCCACTCCTGCAGGGTCCGTTCGATGGTGCCGGCGATGTCGGTCAGCGTGCCGCCGGACCGGCGGGTGGACCGGCACGCGGCCAGACCGGCCGAACTGGCACCTCCCGACGCCAGGTCGTGCCCCATGGCGTCCAGCAGCGTCAGGTGCAGCACGCCGTCACTGAAGTTGTGGTCGAAGGCGTCCCCGCCGATGTCGTACGCCGGCTCCAGCACGGCGGTCGAAGTCGCCTGGCTGGTGCCGATGGTGCGCGGCGGCAGGAACCCCCACACGAGTTCGGCCTGCAGGGTCATCGGCCGGCTGCGGCCCCTGACGACCAGGATGTCGTTGTGGGAGGACTTGGAGACGACGACCAGCGTCGCCAGGCTCGCCAGGGCCCCGCACACGTCGAGCTCCGCCCGGCCCAGCTCCGCGCCGGTGGCCTTCATGACCCCGACGCGCTCCACTCCGTCGATCATCGGCACCCAGGCGGTGGTGCGGTCGCGCGACAGCTGGGTGCGCTGCGTGCGGTAGGCCATGCCGGCCAGCGACCCGTCGATCTCCAGGACCTCCGCCTCGCGGTCCGCCTCGCTCGCCTCGGCCGGGCCCGGCCGGGGGGCGGCCAGCTGGGGCAGTGCCAGCAGGCGGACCTGCTGGACGTCGGCCAGGTACAGCCGGGTGCCGCCGAGCCCCAGCCGTCGGGCGGCCTGGTCGGTGAGCGCCGGGATCTGGCGGGCGGAGGCGTCGTGGGAGCGTTCCAGCAACCACGCCAGGACGGTGCCGGTCGCGGAGGTCACCGGCGCCGCTTCCCGTGCCGCCGCGGGCCCCGGGGGCCGCGGTTCCCGCCCGCGCGGGCGGTCAGCCGTCTCTGCATGGCAGGCACCGCCTCATGTGCTCCGTACGCCCGCCCCGCCCGGGGGCGGAGCGGGCGGCCGTCGCGGGGCGCCTGCCCGGCGCGCCCGCGTCCATGCGCGCGGCCGGGCGGGCGGGTCCGCGACGGGCCGGGCACGGCCCGCGTCACAGGGCCACGATGATCCCGTACGCGAGGAAGAACAGCGCCACCAGGATCGCCAGGATGACGATGAGCGCGAGCGGACCCTTGGCCCAGCCCCGCGTGAGCGGGCGGTAGGGACCGGCGCCGGAGGAGGTGCTCGACTCGCCGGGAGGGGTCTCGCCCGGCGGCACCGAGCCGCCTGGGTCCAGACCGGGGGTGTTGCGGGGGTCGGGGTCCGGGTTGTGGGTACTCATGTCCGGCGCCTCCCCGCAATCCGGACGCCCATGCCCGCTCGGGCGGACAACCCGGGACGGGTGCGCCGGCGCTCGCGTACGGGCCATGCAGCAAGCGCCTCAGGACTCCTTGCCGCGTCCGCTCAGCGCGTCGCGCAGGCGGTCCACGAGGCCCATGCCGGGCGCCAGGAGCTTGTTGGCGGGCGGGGTGTCGGGCGCCGACGGGTGCGGACGGGTCGGAGCGGTCTTCTTCGCGGTGCGCACCTTGTCGCCGAGCTTGCCGAGCATCTCGGGGCTGCACGCCGTGCGCAGCCGGGGGAACAGGTTCCCCTCCTCGTCGGCGATGTGTTCCCGGATCTCCGCCATCAGCTGCGTCATCAGGGCGTCGAAGCGGGGGTCGTCGGCCTCGCAGCCCTCCAGGTCCTTCATGATGCGCTCGGCCGTCGCGTGGTCGGCGAGCTCCTTGTCGGCCATGGCGTCGCCGTCCGGCAGCATGTCCCGTACGGCCGGGTACAGGTAGGACTCCTCCGCCACCGAATGGCGCACCAGTTCCATGATCGCCTGGTCCGCGAGGTCCTTCCTGCGCGAGTCGCCCGGGGGCAGTGCCTCGATCCTGCCGAAGATCTCCTCCACCTCCCGGTGGTCGGTGGTCAGCTCTGCGATGACGTCGCCGCCGTGTCCCATCGTGTCCTCCTCGATCCGTTCCTGGCTCCGCCGGGCGGTCCGTCGCCCGGAATCCGCCCGGCCCCTCCGCATGATCCACGCTTATCGCCTCTCATGCCGCGTATCCGGTCATTAGGGTGAGAGAAGGACACCCGCTCGGCCCTGGAGGACAGCCGTGACCACGGACCTCTCCCTGGCGCCGCTCATAGCGGCCACGGCGCAGTGGCTCGACCGCGCCTACCCGTCAGGACGCGGAGCCCTCCAGCGCGGACTCGCCCAGGCCCAGTCCCGCCAGGCCGTCACGCTCGCCGCCTGGCTCCGCTACCCGACGCGGATCGACGCGCACCTGGTGGCCCTGACCGGGCCCGGCGGCTCCGTCCGGCTGGACTGGATCGCCGGGTCCGACCTCGCCCGGGCGGCGGAGCCCGCGGACCCGCAGGACGGCGCCTGGCGGACCTGGGTGGACGAGGTGGTCGCGAGCTGGGCCGCGTGCCTGCTGACCACGCCGTCCCTCGCGGAGGCGGCGGCGCGGGCCGTCACGGCCACGGAGCACGTGGGCACGGTGCCCGTCTCCTTCCGCCGGCTGACCGAGCCGGACCCGTACGACCACCGGGCCGCGGCGCTGCTGCGCCACCCGGACCTGGTGGCCCCAGTGGCGGACCTCCACCGGTCCCGGCTGCTGGCCCGTCTGGCGGCCTGACGCCGCGGCGGCTGCCGGTCGGCGCAGGTGTCCCGGAGGGCATCCGGAACATCCGTAGCGACACCGGAAGAACCGGTTCACCGGCCCCGAACGGCCGCTTGACCGAAGGACCTGCGACAACGTAGCTTCTGGCGGACCGACTCGTGAGCTGATGGAAGGAGGCGCTGTCGGATGTCGACCCTCTCCGCACCGCGTCGCCTCGCTCACGAGATCGCCTGGGCTCCGGGCCGCGTAGCACACGGCTGCTGAACAGCCCCCCTCTCCGGCGTGCCCGATTGCGGCCCCGGCACCTTTTCGTTTTTCTGTCACCGCCTGCGGCACGCCGTCGCGTGCCGATGTGCGCTCTCCGGGTTCTCGAGCTGCGCCACCGAAACAGAAAGTCCTGAAAAATGGCGACTAGGACAACCAGATCCACCGCGCACCGAAATGAGGATCTGCCATGGTAGCGGCGCGGATCACCGTCAACGGGAAAGAAACCCCGATCTCACCCGCCGCGCCCCACACCACCGTGCTGGACTTCCTGCGCGAGCGCGGCCTCACCGGTACCAAGGAGGGCTGCGCCGAGGGCGAATGCGGCGCCTGTTCGGTCCTGGTGGCGCGTCCCGGGGTGGACAAGCCCACCGACTGGGTGGCGGTCAACGCCTGCCTGGTCCCGGCCGCGGCGCTCGACGGCCAGGAGGTCATCACGTCCGAAGGTCTCGCCACCGCCGGCGGGCCCGGCACACCGGCCGGCCTGCACCCCGTGCAGGAGGAGATGGCGGTCCGCGGCGGTTCCCAATGCGGTTACTGCACACCGGGCTTCATCTGCAGCATGGCCGCCGAGTACTACCGGCCCGGCCGCTGCGCGCACGCCGCCCCGGCCGGCGGCACGGACTGTGACGGTACGTCCCCCGGCAGCGCCGACTCCGGCAGCACCGGCTTCCGCAGCGCCGACCCCGAGCACGGCCCGAACGGCTTCGACCTGCACGCGCTCAGCGGAAACCTCTGCCGGTGCACCGGCTACCGCCCCATCCGCGACGCCGCGTACGCCGTCGGCGCGCCCACCGGCGACGACCCCCTGGCCCAGCGCCGCGAGCAGTCCCCGCCCGAACCGGCCGCCACCGCGTACACCCGGGACGACAGCACGTTCCTGCGCCCCGGCACCCTGGCCGACACCCTGCGGCTGCTGCGCGAGCGGCCCGACGCGGTGGTCGTGGCCGGCAGCACCGACTGGGGGGTGGAGGTCAACATCCGCTCCCGCCGGGCCCGTTGCGTGATCGCCGTCGACCGGCTGCCCGAACTGCGGGAACTGTGCGTCGAGTCGGACCACATCGAGATCGGAGCGGCGCTGACGCTCACCGAGATCGAACGCCGCCTCGACGGCAGCGTCCCGCTGCTGGCGGAACTGTTCCCGCAGTTCGCGTCCCAGCTCATCCGCAACAGCGCGACCCTCGGCGGCAACCTGGGGACCGGATCGCCCATCGGTGACAGCCCGCCCGTGCTCCTCGCGCTGGAGGCGTCGGTGGTGCTCGCCGGCGCCGACGGCGAGCGCGAGGTCCCGCTCGCGGACTACTTCACGGGCTACCGGCAGAGCGTGCGCCGCCCCGGAGAGCTGATCCGAGCGGTGCGCGTCCCGCTGCCGCTGTCGCCCGTCACGGCCTTCCACAAGATCGCCAAGCGCCGCTTCGACGACATCTCCAGCGTGGCGGTCGCCTTCGCGCTCGACATCGAGGACGGGACCGTCCGCAAGGCGCGCATCGGCCTGGGCGGCGTGGCAGCCACCCCGATCCGCGCCCTCGCCACCGAGGCCGCCCTGGAGGGCGAGCCGTGGTCGGCGCGGACCGTCGAGGCCGCGGCGCAGGTGCTGCGGGCCCAGGGCACCCCCATGGACGACCACCGCGCCAGCGCCGAGTACCGCTCCGCGATGCTCGGCCAGAGCCTGCTGAAGCTGTACGCACAGACCACCGAGGCGGTGTCGTCATGAGCCAACTGTCCGAGCGCCCCGAGAAGGCCGTCGTCGGGGTCTCCGTACCGCACGAGAGCGCCGGCCTGCACGTCACCGGCGCCGCGCTCTACACCGACGACCTGGTCCACCGCACCAAGGACGTACTGCACGCCCACCCGGTGCAGGTCATGAAGGCCCGCGGCAGGATCACCGCGCTGCGCACCGGGCCCGCGCTGGCCGTACCCGGCGTGGTGCGCGTCCTCACCGGTGCCGACGTGCCCGGCGTCAACGACGCCGGCATGAAGCACGACGAACCGCTGTTCCCCGACGAGGTCATGTTCCACGGCCACGCGGTCGCCTGGGTGCTCGGCGAGACCCTGGAGGCTGCTCGGCTCGGTGCGGCGGCCGTCGAGGTGGAACTCGACGAGCAGCCCTCCCTGATCACCCTGCGGGAGGCGATCGCGGCCGAGAGCTTCCACGGCGCCCGGCCCGTGATGCTGGCCGGCGACGTCGACGCGGGTTTCGCCGACTCCGCGCACGTGTTCACCGGCGAGTTCCAGTTCTCCGACCAGGAGCACTTCTACCTCGAGACGCACGCGGCGCTGGCCCACATCGACGAGGCCGGGCAGGTGTTCGTCCAGAGCAGCACCCAGCACCCCTCGGAGACGCAGGAGATCGTCGCGCACGTGCTCGGCCTGCACAGCCACGAGGTGACCGTGCAGTGCCTGCGCATGGGCGGCGGCTTCGGCGGCAAGGAGATGCAGCCGCACGGGTTCGCGGCCGTCGCCGCGCTCGGCGCCAAGCTGACCGGCCGGCCGGTGCGGGTACGGCTCAACCGGACCCAGGACCTGACCATGTCCGGCAAGCGGCACGGGTTCCACGCCGCCTGGAAGATCGGCTTCGACGCCGAGGGCCGCATCCAGGCCCTGGACGCCACCCTGACCGCCGACGGCGGCTGGAGCCTGGACCTGTCCGAGCCGGTGGTGGCCCGCGCGCTGTGCCACATCGACAACACCTACTGGATCCCCAACGCGCGCATCGCCGGCCGCGTCGCCCGCACCAACAAGGTCTCCAACACCGCCTTCCGCGGCTTCGGCGGACCCCAGGGCATGCTGGTGATCGAGGACATCATGGGCCGGTGCGCACCCCTGCTCGGCCTGGACCCGGCGGAGCTGCGGGAGCGCAACTTCTACCGCCGGGGCCAGCACACCCCGTACGGGCAGCCGGTCCTCCAGCCCGAACGGATCTCCGCGGTCTGGGAGCAGGTCAAGGAGAACGGCGCCGTCGCCGACCGCAAGAGGGAGATCGCGGCCTTCAACGCCGCGCACCCGCACACCAAGCGGGCCCTCGCGATCACCGGCATCAAGTTCGGCATCTCGTTCAACCTCACCGCCTTCAACCAGGGCGGCGCGTTGGTGCTGATCTACAAGGACGGCTCGGTCCTGATCAACCACGGCGGCACCGAGATGGGCCAGGGCCTGCACACCAAGATGCTCCAGGTGGCCGCGACCACGCTCGGCATCCCGCTGCGCAAGGTGCGACTGGCGCCGACGCGCACCGACAAGGTCCCCAACACCTCCGCCACCGCCGCCAGCGCCGGGACGGACCTCAACGGTGCGGCGGTGAAGAACGCCTGCGAGCAGCTGCGCGACCGCCTGCTGCACGTGGCCGCCTCCCAGCTCGGGGCGAACGCCTCGGACGTGCGGATCGTCGAGGGCGTCGCGCGCGTCCTCGGCAGGGACGAGGAACTGGCCTGGGACGACCTGGTGCGCACCGCGTACTTCCAGCGGGTCCAGCTGTCGGCGGCCGGCTTCTACCGGACCGAGGGCCTGCACTGGGACGCGAAGACGTTCCGGGGCTCGCCGTTCAAGTACTTCGCCCACGGCGCCGCGGCGACCGAGGTGGAGGTGGACGGCTTCACCGGCGCGTACCGCATCCGGCGGGTCGACATCGTCCACGACGTCGGCGACAGCCTCTCCCCGATGATCGACATCGGCCAGGTCGAGGGCGGCTTCGTGCAGGGCGCGGGCTGGCTGACCCTGGAGGACATGCGCTGGGACTCCGGTGACGGACCGAACCGCGGCCGGCTGCTGACCCAGGCCGCGAGCACCTACAAGCTGCCGAGCTTCTCGGAGATGCCCGAGGAGTTCAACGTCACGCTGCTGCAGAACGCCGCCGAAGAGGGCGCGGTCTACGGCTCCAAGGCGGTGGGCGAACCCCCGCTGATGCTGGCGTTCTCCGTGCGCGAAGCGCTGCGGCAGGCCGCAGCGGCCTTCGGGCCGGCCGGGGTCAGCGTGGAGCTCGCCTCCCCGGCGACACCGGAGGCGGTGTACTGGGCGGTCGAAACGGCCCGCGGCGGCCGTGCCCGCGACGGCGGCGGGGTCCCCGCCGGCACGAGCACCGACACGAGCGCCCTGAGCAATGCCTGACATGACCTGGGTGGCCGCGGTCGCGCGGTTGCGGGCCCGCCGGGAACCCGGCGCGCTCGTGACCGTCGCGACCGTACGCGGCCACGCACCCCGCCGGGCCGGCGCCAAACTCGTCGTGGGGCGGACCGAGACCTGGGGCTCGATCGGGGGCGGCAACATCGAGGCCGTCGCCATCGACCGGGCCCGCGAGGTCATCGGCACGCCCGACCAGGAGCCGGAGCTGATGGAGTTCGCCCTCAACGAGAAAGTCACCGGCCGGCACGGCGTGCAGTGCTGCGGCGGAGCCGTCAGCGTCCTGCTCGAACCGCTGCCGGTGGTACCGGCGGTGGCGGTCTTCGGCGTCGGACACGTCGGGCTGGAGCTGGCGCGCATCCTGGCCCGCCACGACCTGGACCTGCACCTGATCGACACCCGCCCCGGGCAGCTCACCGAGGAACGGCTCTCCGTGCTGGCGGACGCGGTCGCGCAGGTCCACGTGCACCACACGCCGCTGCTCCCGGAGGACGTCCTCGCGGAGCTGGCACCCGGTACCCACGTCCTGATCATGACCCACGACCACGCCGAGGACGCCGCACTGTGCGACGCCGCCCTGCGCACTGCGGGCCTCGGCTCGATCGGGCTGATCGGCTCGGCCGCCAAATGGGCCCGCTTCCGCCGGCGCCTGGCCACCGAGGGCGGCCACGACACCGCCGCGATCGACCGGATCAAGTCCCCGATCGGAATGCCCGAGCTCACCGGCAAGGAACCCGCCACCATCGCGGTGGGCGTCGCGGCGGACCTCCTGCGCACCTTCGAACAGGAGGGCCGCTGACCGGCGCCGGACCCGCCGGCGCCGGCTCGGCCTGACCAGGGGGCGCGTCACACGGTGAGCTCGACCCGACGCGCAGGACGGCGGCGCCGCGGGTCGGCGGGAGTGCCGGGGCGGTCCCCGATCCCAGGACACGACCCCGGAGGGGACAGGATGCCCGGCTCTGCATGACCGTCCCGTCCTTCCCGGGGCACGGGAACGGCGACGGGCCGGCGCGCTGTCCCAGAGGCCGGGCCTGAGCCTCGGCACCGTCACCATCAGCACCGCCGCCAGGCGCGGGACCTGCGCGTGCTGCCCTGGCTGGGGCGCCGTGGGGAGGCGAGAACGCCCTCGGGGACCGGTACGGGCGCGGCCTGCGGCGTGGGGGAGCTCGCGGGCGGGCGACCGGAGGGCGGGATGACGGCGTCGGGCCGGCCGACGGAGGGGTAGTGCCAGCGGTGTCGCGAGTGGCGCCGGCTGTACGGCGATTGCGGGTTGTGCTCCACCTGCCGCCGCTGTGGCGAAGACGCCGGCCAGGATGACGCAGAGCCCTGGCAGTTCGGCGACGGCAACCGCAACGGCGGCTCGAGCCGCGATGGTTCCGGCAGCGACGGCTGGTTGGGCGGGCAGGGCGGCGGCAACCCAGGCGGCCCCTCCGGCGGTTCGGGCGGCGGTCGCTGGTCCCGGTCCGGTGGCTCTGGTGGTTCCGGCGGTGGCTCGGGTGACGGCTGCGGCGGCGGTGGCTGCTGCAATCCGTGCAAGTGCTGCTGCGACTGGTGCGACTGAACGACGGATGAGCCCGCCCGCCCCGGGCTTCGGCAGCCGCCTGCTCGAGGAGGTCATGCCGTGGCCGTTCCGGTTCGGCAAAATGGTTTGAGCTCGGGCGGCGGCACCGTCACGATCGGAGGACACCGATGAGTTCTTCCCGGCGCCGCAGTCTGTCAGTGTGACCTGCCCCCGTGCGGAGGACACTCACATGACGGAAGGCGCCATGCCCGCACCACACGAAACGCCCACCCCCTCGCCCGCCCGCGTCACCGCCGTGCTGCGGATCCTCGTGCTGTCCACGTTCGTCGTCCTCCTCAACGAGACGATCATGGTCAACGCCATCCCGCGGCTCATGCGCGACTTCGAGGTCACCGCGGCCGCCGCAGGGTGGCTGTCCACGGCCTTCATGCTCACCATGGCCGTCGTCATCCCGGTGACGGGGTGGTTCCTCCAGCGCGTGACGACCCGGACCGCCTTCGGCCTCGCCATGGCACTGTTCCTCGCCGGCACGGCCCTGGCCGCGGCCGCGCCAGCCTTCCCCGTACTGCTGGCCGCCCGCGTCATCCAGGCCTCCGGCACCGCCGTCATGATGCCGCTGCTCATGACGACGCTGATGACCCTCGTGCCCCCGCACGACCGCGGCCGTGTCATGGGCAACATCACCCTCGTCATCTCCGTCGCACCCGCCCTCGGCCCCGCCGTCTCCGGTGTGCTGCTGCAGCTGGGGTCATGGCGCCTGCTGTTCCTGGCGGTGCTCCCCATCGCCGGGGCCATGGCCGTGTTCGGCCGGCGCAAACTGGTCAACATCGGCGAGCCGCAGGCCGGCCCGATCGACTGGCTGTCCGTCCCCCTGGCGGCAGCGGGCTTCGGCGCCCTGGTCTACGGCCTGAGCGGCCTCGGTGCCGGGAACGCGGACCAGGCCCCCGTGCCCCCGGAGGCCACGACCCTGGCCGGCGCCGTGCTGGTGGGGCTGTTCGTATGGCGACAGCTGGCACTGCAGCGCTCGTCCGCACCGCTGCTGGACCTGCGCGCCCTGACGTTCCGCCACTTCTCCGTGGCGCTCGGCCTGATGTGCCTGTCCTTCATGGCCCTCATGGGTGCCTTCATCCTGCTGCCGATCTACCTGCAGGAGGTGTGCGGCCTGACCTCGCTGCAGACCGGGCTGCTCCTCATTCCCGGCGGCTTGACCATGGGGCTGCTCGGACCACAGGTCGGCAAGCTCTATGACCGGCTCGGCGCACCGCGCCTGGTCGTGCCAGGGGCCGTACTCACAGCGCTGTGCCTCGCGCTGTTCGCCCTCACGGGCGAACAGACCTCGCCCTGGCTGGTGCTCGCCCTCCACGTGGCCCTGAGCGCGGGCATGGCGTTCGTCTTCACCCCCGTCTTCACCTCCGGCCTGTCCGTACTGCCGCCGCACCTCTACCCCCACGGCTCCGCCATCCTGGGCTCGCTCCAGCAGGTCGCGGCCGCCGCCGGCACCGCCCTGGTGATCAGCGTCATGTCGGGACGGGCCGCCACGGCGGCAGCCGGGGGCGCCGACACCACCGGCGCGCTCGCCACGGGCATCCGGTGGGGATTCGGCATCGGCGCCGTGCTCGGCGCCCTGGCCGTGCTGGTCGCCTTGCTGATCCGCACCCCGCCCGCTCCGCAACAGCCCGCAGCGTCGGAAACCCAGGACGAAGAAGGCACCACGACGAGCAAGACCGCGCAGACGCCCACCTGACGCCTGGACGACCCGCCCCGTGCCCCCGGCGACGAAGGGGGCACGGGGCGCCGTCGGCTCAGAACAGGCCGAGCTTCTTGGGGGAGTAGCTGGTGAGGATGTTCTTCGTCTGCTGGTAGTGCTCCAGCATCATCTTGTGGGTCTCGCGGCCGATGCCCGACTGCTTGTAGCCGCCGAAGGCGGCGTGGGCCGGGTAGGCGTGGTAGCAGTTCGTCCAGACGCGGCCCGCCTGGATCGCGCGGCCCGCGCGGTACGCGGTGTTGATGTCGCGGGTCCAGACGCCCGCGCCCAGGCCGTACGACGTGTCGTTCGCGATGCGGACGGCGTCGTCGAAGTCCTGGAAGGAGGTCACCGACACCACCGGTCCGAAGATCTCCTCCTGGAAGATCCGCATCCGGTTGTCGCCCTCGAAGACGGTCGGCTCCACGTAGAAACCGCCCGCCAGGTCGCCGCCGTGGTCGATGCGGTCGCCGCCGGTGAGGATCTTCGCGCCCTCCCGCCGACCTATCTCCACGTACGAGAGGATCTTGCGCAGCTGCTCCTCCGAGGCCTGGGCCCCGATCATCGTCTCCGTGTCCAACGGGTGGCCCGGGACGATGAGTTCGGTGCGGGCGACCGCCGCGTCCAGGAAGTCGCCGTACCGGCCCCGCTCGATCAGCGCGCGTGACGGGCTCGTACACACCTCGCCCTGGTTCAGCGCGAACATCGTGAACCCCTCCAGGGCCTTGTCGCGCAGGTCGTCGTCCAGCGCCCAGATGTCGTCGAAGAACAGGTTCGGGCTCTTGCCGCCGAGTTCGAGCGTGACCGGCTTCAGGTGCTCCGCCGCGTACTGCATGATCAGGCGCCCCGTGGAGGTCTCCCCGGTGAAGGCGATCTTCGCCACGCGCGGGCTCGACGCCAGCGGCTTCCCGGCCTCCTCGCCGAAGCCGTTGACGATGTTCACCACCCCCGGCGGCAGCAGGTCCGCCACCAGGCTCAGCCAGTAGTGCACCGAGGCCGGCGTCTGCTCGGCCGGCTTGAGGACCACCGTGTTCCCCGCGGCCAGCGCCGGCGCCAGCTTCCACACGGCCATCAGGATCGGGAAGTTCCACGGGATGATCTGGCCCACCACGCCCAGCGGCTCGTGGAAGTGGTAGGCGACCGTGTCGTCGTCCAGCTGGCTGAGGGAGCCCTCCTGGGCGCGCAGGGCGCCCGCGAAGTAGCGGAACTGGTCGACGGCCAGGGGCAGGTCGGCGGCGAGGGTCTCGCGGACCGGCTTGCCGTTCTCCCAGGTCTCCGCGACCGCCAGGGCCTCCAGGTTCTGCTCCATCCGGTCCGCCACCCGCAGCAGGACGGCGGAGCGCTCCGCGACGGACGTGCGGCCCCACGCCGGCGCCGCCGCGTGTGCGGCGTCCAGCGCCCGCTCCACGTCCTCCGCCGTCCCGCGCGCTACCTCGGTGAAGGGCCGGCCGGTGACGGGGGAGGGGTTCTCGAAGTACCGGCCGCGGGCGGGCTCCACGTACTCCCCGCCGATGAAGTGGCCGTAGCGGGACGCGTACGACATCAGCGAGCCCTCGGTACCGGGTGCGGTGTAACGGACCATGGGTGTCCTCCCCTGCCGGGCGCCGGCCGCCGTCGGACAGCGCTCGGTGCGGAGGCTAGGAGCGGGCAGGTTGCGGGGACGTTGCGCTCCGGACGCCGAACTCCTCGTCGAGGGCGCGTACGCGGGCCAGGGCGGCCGGCCGGCTCTGCGGCGGCAGGGCCGCGGCCAGCGCCCGCCACACCGCCGGGTCCTCGGCGCCCCACGGGCTGCACACCCAGTCGGTCAGCAGCCCCGCGTCCGCCCGGGCGATCACCGCCGCCCGCGCCTGCTCCTCGATCCGCCGGCGCAGCCGGACGACGCCGGGGGCCGAGGAGGCCGGCAGCAGCGGGCCGCGGTAGCGGGTGAGGGCGGCCGAGACCGCTCCCGCCGCCAAGTGCCGCGTCACAGCGGTGAAGTCGGCCTCCAGGGGGGCGGCGGTGCGGTAGGGGCGGGAGAGCAGGTTCCCGGTGCCGAGCAGGGCGCGCAGCCGGGACATCTCCGCCCGCAGCGTCACCGCCGCGACCGATTCCTCCTCGTACAGGGCGAAGGCCAGCTCCTCCCCCGACAGACCCCCGGGGTGGTGCGCGAGCAGCGCCATGATCTCGCTGTGCCGCCGCCCCAGCGGGATCCGGCGGCCGCCGAGCACCAGCAGCGCCTCGTCACGCCCGAGCGCGTCGAGGGTGTCGCGGGAGGCGGGCGGCTCCGGTGCCAGCAGCGCCAGCTGGGCCTCCGCGGCCCGCGCCACCGCCTGGACGAACGCCAGCGAATGGGGGTGGGCCAGCCCGTCACCGCCGGTGATGTCGACCGCGCCGAGCACCCGGCCGGTGCCGGGGTCCCGCACCGGGGCGGCCGCGCACGTCCAGGGGTGCACCCGGCGGCTGAAGTGCTCGGCGCCGAAGACCTGTACGGCCTCCCCGACGGCGACCGCCGTGCCGGGAGCGTTGGTCCCCATCGCCGTCTCCGCCCAGCGCGCGCCCGGTACGAAGCCGAGCCGCTCCGCCCGGCGCAGGGTGGCCGCCTCCCCCTCGACCCAGAGCAGCTCGCCCCGCGCGTCGCACACCGCGAGCAGATGGGCGCCGTGCGCCGCGAAAGCCCCCACCAGATCCCGGAACAGCGGCATCACCCGGGCCAGCGGATGCTGTTCGCGGTAGCCCAGCAGCTCCGCCTCCGCCCGGTCCAGGCGCGGCGCGCACTCCGGGCTGACCCGCGCCCGCACGCACCGCCGCCAGGACTTCGCGATCACCGCCCGGACCGGCGGCTCGACCCGCCCGTCCCGGGTGAAGGCCTCGTGCGCCCGTCGCAGGACGCGCGTGCGCTCGACGGGATCGGCCCCGCCCGGCAGCGCCAACGACGGATCGCCCATGTCACCCTCCCGAGGGACCGTGGAGCCGCGGTACGCGGAGCGGCCCCCATCGTCATGCGGCTCCCGGACCCCGGCAAGCGCCACGTCGGCCAGTCGGTGCCGAAACCGGCCGGGAACGCGCCGCCGCGTCCGCGCGTTGACCGAGGTGGCAGCAGCAATACGGCCGCCCGGGGCGGCAGGGGGGATGAGGACGTTCCGATGAGCACCGCCGAGAAGACCATCGAGACCACCGTCGCGGCCACGGCCGGGACCACCGCCGGGGACACCGCCGAGACCGCCGCCGGCCGCCGCGAGGGGGACGGCACGCGGGTCGCACGCGTCGCGGCGGTCAGCAGCAATCCCGAGTACTCGTTCACCAAGCCCAACCGGGAGAGCATCACGCTCCTCGCCGGCCTCGGCGTCGAGGGCGACGTGCACGCGGGGGTCACCGTCAAGCACCGCTCGCGGGTGGCGCAGGACCCGACCCGGCCGAACCTGCGCCAGGTGCACCTGATCCACCGGGAGCTGTTCGAGGAGGTGGCCGGAGCCGGCTTCAGCGTCTCCCCGGGCCAGCTCGGGGAGAACGTGACCACCGAGGGCATAGACCTGCACGCCCTGCCGACGGGCACGCTGCTGCGCATGGGCCAGGAGGCGGTGGTGGAGGTGACGGGCCTGCGCAATCCGTGTCCGCAGATCAACGCCTTCCAGGACGGACTCCTCAAGCAGGTCGTCGGCCGCGACGAGGAGGGCCGTCTGGTCCGCAAGGCAGGGATCATGGGCGTGGTGCGCCAGGGCGGCACGGTCCGCCCCGGCGACCCCGTCGAGGCCACCCTCCCGCCGCTGCCGCACGTCCCGCTGGAGCGCGTCTGACGGGCGGGGCAGGGCGGGAAGGGACGGCCTAGTAGTAGTCCCGCATGAGGGCTGTCGCCCAGGGCGGCTGGCGGGTCTCGCCGCGGGGGCCGAACTCCGCCATGTACGGCTTGAGGTCGAGCACGGGCGTGCCGTCCACCGCGTCCAGCCCCTCGACGTGCACCTCCAGGCCGTCCACCTTCAGGATCCTGCACCGGGAGAGGCCGATCCGGTTGGGCCGGTTCTTGCCGCGCTGGGCGAAGATCCCGACCAGGGGCCAGTCCTGGTTCCCCCGCGGGTGCCGCGCGCCCGTCTCGATCTTCTCCACCGGCACCCGGTCGAAGTGGTAGACGACCTCGACGTGGGAGAAGTCCTCGAGCCCGTACAGGGCCTCGGGGCCGAACCGGTCGGCGTCCAGCCGGATCACCGCCCGCTCCCGTCCCCAGTCGTCGTCCACGACCTCCGCCCGGCCCCCGACGACCACACCGACCGGCTCCGATTCCACCCTCATCCGTTCCCCCGTCTCCCTCTCGCGTGTCCCCGACGTCCGTGTCCCGGATGTTGCCCGCCCGGTCGCTCGCGTCACCGGGCGGCCCGCCCGCGTACCGCCCGCCCGGGGCCCGTCTGCGGCGCCGCCCGGCTCCGCAGGCTCAGGCCGGCCGCGCGGCCACGCCGTCCAGTGCGGTCAGCAGGCCGGCCAGCCCGGGCAGGCCGGCGCCCCCCTCGCGGGGGACCGCCAGGACCTCGCCCGGTTCCTCGTCCAGCAGGACGAAGGCCGGGCCGCCGGTACGGGCGACCAGCGACCACCCGGGCCCGTCGGCCCGCAGGGTCCGTACGCCCTCACCCGCGAAGGCCGATCGGACCCGGCCCGGCGGCGGCGCCTGCCGCGCGTAGTCGGCGGCCTCCCGCAGCGCCCGCGCCAGCCCCGGGTGCGCGGCGGCCGCCGCCCCGCCGTCCTCGGCGACGCGCCCGCTCCAGTCCGCCCACTCCCGGGCGATCTGGTCCGCGCCCAGGCGGCGCTGCACCGGGCCCCACCCCTCGGCCGAGGGCGGCGCCAGCGGCACCCGCCCGGTGCCGTCCGCCCCCTGCTCCGGATCGTGCGGCTCCGCGATGCCCGACGCCGACACCGTCAGCTCCAGCGGCCAGCCCGCCAGCGACGCCACGACCGTGCGCTCGTCGGGCGACAGGTCGTACTCCATGCCGCAGTCCCAGGCCGCGATGGCGCCGGCCACGAGCGAGACGTCGTCCACGACGACCGTCCAGCGCGCGCCCTCCTCGTCCTGGCCCAGCACCAGCCCGTACCCGTCGGCGGCCGGCGGTACCCCCAGCAGCGCGCAGGCCTGCGGGAAGTCGTCGCCGAACACCGCCGGGAACTGCGTGGGGGTCAGCAGCACGGCCGTCAGCACGTACAGCGAGCCCCCGTCCTCCTCGTCGGACACGTGGCCTCCCGATCGCGTTCTCGTCGGCGCACCTTAACCAGCGGGTAACTCGCACGTCGAGACCCGACGGGGACCGATTTCCAAGCCCGCTACCTGCACGTAGAGTTGGGGACCCGCCACAGAAAGGGAGACCGGTGCAGCGTTACGACCGGCTGAGGGAGATCCTCCGGCTCGACCCCGAGAAGGACTTCCTCGCCATCTACCGGCTCACCGCCACCTACGAGTTCCCCTGGGACTTCACCCGCGCCCTGGAACTCGCCCTCTTCAGGACATACGCCGTGCCCTCCATCGGCGCCCTGCTGGCCGAGACCGCCGAGTTCACCGACCGCGCCCAGAAGCGCTACGACGACACCGCCCTCCTCCTCGACGCCGTCGTGGAACACGGCTTCGGGAGCGACACGGCCCGCACCGCGATCCGCCGCGTCAACCAGATGCACCGCAGCTACGACATCTCCAACGACGACATGCGCTACGTGCTGTGCACGTTCGTGGTGATTCCCGCGCGCTGGGTCGACGCCTACGGCTGGCGCCGGCTGACCCACCACGAACGCCGCGCCTGCGCCCAGTACTACGCCACCCTCGGCCGGCACCTGGGCATCACCGACATTCCGGACTCCTACGAGGAGTTCGAGGCCACCCTCGACGCCTACGAGCAGGCCCACTTCGGATGGGACGAGGGGGGCCGCGCGGTCGCCGACTCCACCCTGGACCTGATGGCCTCCTGGTACCCCGCGCCGCTCGCCCCCGCCGTGCGCCGCGCCGGCCTCGCCCTGCTGGACGAGCCGCTGCTCAGCGCGTTCCGGTACGAGTCCCCCCGCCCCGGCGTCCGGCGCCTGGTGCGCGGCGCCCTGCGGCTGCGCGGACGCGCGGTACGGCTGCTGCCCCCGCGCCGCGCACCGCACTACGCCCGCCAGAACCCGGAGATCAAGGGCTACCCCCACGGCTACGACGTCGGCGAGCTCGGCACCTTCCCCGTGCCCGGCGCGGGCGGCTGCCCCGTGCCGCACCCGCGCCGCCCGGCCGGAGCCGAGGCCCAGCCTCCCGCGTAGCCCCCGGTACGGGCGGGCGCGGGCGCGCGGGGCGACGTACGAAAAGGCCCCCGCGCCGGGTGTCTCAGGCGTCGCGCAGGGCCAGGACCAGGAAGCGGGTGTCCTCGTCCGCGTACGAGGTCATCCGCCAGCCGGACCCGGACAGGAGCGGGCCGAGGTTGTGCTCCGCCCGCAGGTCGTCCGGGGTCAGCTCGCGGCCGTGGCGCGCGGCCAGCGCGGCACGCCCGATCGGGTGAAAGAGCGCGAGCCGGCCGCCGGGGCGGACGACGCGGGCGAGCTCGCGCAGGTTGGCGGCCGGATCGGGCAGGTGGGCGATCAGCCCGGCGGCGAACACCGCGTCCAGGACCCCGTCGCGCAGCGGCAGGCGGGCCACGTCGGCGCGCAGCAGCGTCCCCTCGCGGTCGCGCCCGGCCCCGCGCGCCGCGGCCAGCATCTCCTCGGTGAGGTCGACGCCGAGCACGGTTCCGGACGGCCCGACGGCCGCGCGGAGGGGGACCAGCGCCCGGCCGGTCCCGCAGCCCGCGTCGAGCACCCGGTCCCCGGGGCCGACACCGAACTCCGCCACGGCGGTCGCGAAGGCGGGCGCGTCCTCGGGGAACTTGCCGTCCCAGGCGGCCGCGCGCGACCCGAAGAACTCCTGCACGCGCGTGTGGTCTTCGTTCATACGGCTCATACGGCTCATGCGCACATGATCCCGCACCCCGCGGTTCCCGCGGGCCGTGCGCAAGGTGGCACGCGGCGTGATCGGAGACGAACGTAGCTCTGTCATATTCCAGCAGTTACAGCGTCTTTCGAAATGCGCCCCTTGTTCGCGCCCTCACCCGGACTAGCGTCCCGTGGCCATGGGACACCTGGACCACGCCGCCTATGGCTGGCTGACACCCGCACTGTCATATGTGATGGCATCGATCGGCGCCGCCCTCGGCCTGCGCTGCACCGTCCGCGCGCTCGCCGCGACCGGCGCCTCCCGCCGCAACTGGCTCCTCACCGCGGCCTCGGCCATCGGCACCGGCATCTGGACGATGCACTTCGTCGCCATGCTCGGCTTCCACGTCACCGGCACCGAGATCCACTACGACGTGCCGATGACCCTCCTCAGCCTGCTCGTCGCCGTGGCCGTCGTCGGCGCCGGGGTCTTCGCCGTCGGCTACGGCAGGGACCGTGGCCGCTCCCTCGTCCTCGGCGGCCTGACCACCGGACTCGGGGTCGCGAGCATGCACTACCTCGGCATGGCCGCCCTGCGCCTGCACGGACGGATCGACTACGACCCGCTCACCGTCGCGCTCTCGGTCGCCATCGCCGTCGTCGCCGCCACCGCCGCGCTCTGGGCCGCCCTGAACATCAAGTCGCCGGTGGCCGTCGCCGGGGCCTCCCTCGTCATGTGCGCGGCCGTCAGCAGCATGCACTACACCGGGATGGCGGCCGTCGCCGTCCGCGTCGCCCCCTCGGGCGCCGCGCTGCCCGGAGCCACCGCGATGCAGTTCATCTTCCCGCTCGCGGTCGGGCTCGGCTCCTACCTCTTCATCACCGCGGCCTTCGTGGCGCTCTCCCCGGGGGCGGACGAGGGGGCGGCTCCGGCTCCGGGCTCCGCGTCGGCCCCGGCTCCGTCCGCCGCGGCCGCCGGGTACGCGCCCGCCGCCACCCGGCGTCCGGGCGGCGGCGCCCTCCCCTCCCGCTGACCTGCCCTCCCCCCCCTGAAGACCCGCACCTGAGGACCCGCACCGCCCCGGAACGAGGAGCCCATGCGCACACCCCGCACCAGACCGGCAGCAGCGGCGCCGCGGCTCCCCGCGCCGCCGCCGCCGTCGCGCGGCCGCCGCGCGCACGCCGGTCCCCCCGCGGCGGAACCCCGGGAACCCGCGTCCCCCCGGCCCGTCCCCGCCGGGGGCGCCGGCGGCCCGACCGGACCGTGGGCCCGGCTGCGGCCCGCCACCGTCCGCGCGAAGATCGTCTCGCTGCTGATGGTCCCGGTCGTCTCCCTGCTCGCCCTCTGGGGCTTCGCCACCGTCAGCACCGCCCAGGAGATGGCCCGGCTCGGCCGCATCCGCCAGGCCGACGCGGAGATACGCACCCCCCTCGCCGCCGCCCTCACGGAGATCCAGGCCGAGCGCCGGGCCGCCGTCCGCTTCCTGGCCGACGCCGCGTCCGGAGAGGCGGCCGCCCTCGAGCAGCAGTCCCGGCGCACCGACGAGGCCGTACGCCGGCTGCGCCTCGGCGACCGGCACACCGTCGCCGACTCCGGCGAGTACCGCTCCGACACGGCCGTGCGGCTCGGCGCCTTCGTCGCCGACGTGCAGGCGCTCGGCTCCGCCCGCAAGGACATCGCCGCCCGCCGCGCCACCCCGGACGGGGCCTACGAGGCGTACACCCGCGCGGCCGACGCCGCCCTCGCCGCCGAGGGCGCCCTCTCCGGCGGCTCCGACGCCGAACTCGGCCCGGAAGCCCGGGTCCTGCTGGAGTTCACCCGGGCCGCTGAGCTGCTGTCCCGCGAGGACGCGCTGCTCGCCCTGCCCGGCCCGCGCACCGCCGAGGCGCTGCGCCGCCTGACCGGCGCCGTGGAGAGCCGCCGGACCCTTACCGCCGCCACCGCCCGGGACCTGCCGGCGGACCAGCGGGCCGCGTGGGAGTCCGTGTCGAAGAGCGCCTCCTACGCCGACCTCACCGCCGCCGAGGACAAGGCGCTGGCCGCAGCCCCGGCCGCGCCGGTCCCCGCCGCCGCGACCTCCGCCGCGGCTTCCGCGGCCGCCTCGGCGGCTGCGTCGTCCCCGCGCGAGGCCCATGGCCCGCCCGCCGGGTGGGACGCCGCCTATGCCGGCGTGAGCGGCTCGATGCGCGAGATCCGGCAGGCCGCGCACGCCCGTGCCGCCGGGCGGTCCGGTCCGCTCGCCGAAGGCGCGCTCAGCCCGGCCGGCGCCGCCGTCCTGCTCGGGCTGGCGGCGGTGGCCACCTCGCTGGTGATCTCCGTACGCATCGGCCGCGCCCTGGTGGTGGAGCTGGTGTCGCTGCGCGACACCGCCCTGGAGATCGCCCGGCACAAGCTGCCGCAGGCCATGGAACGGCTGCGGGCCGGGCGCCCCGAGGACATCGACATCGACGCCGAGGCGCCGCCCGGGCCGCCCGCGCAGGACGAGATCGCCCAGGTCGGCGAGGCCCTGTCCACCGTCCACCGGGCCGCCCTCGGCGCCGCCGTCGAGCGCGCCGAACTCGCCGGCGGGGTGAGCGGGGTCTTCGTCAACCTCGCCCGCCGCAGCCAGGTCCTGGTGCACAAGCAGCTCAGCCTCCTCGACTCGATGGAGCGCCGCGCCGACGACCCGGGCGAACTCGGCGACCTCTTCCGGCTCGACCACCTCACGACGCGGATGCGCCGCCACGCGGAGAGCCTGATCATCCTCTCGGGTGCCGCCCCGGGCCGGGCCTGGCGGACGCCGGTCCCGCTGACGAACGTCGTGCGCGCCGCCGTCTCCGAGATCGAGGACTACCCGCGCGTGGAGGTCAGCCGGCTCGCCGAGGCCGCCGTGGCCGGCGGATCGGTCGCGGACCTCACGCACCTGCTCGCCGAACTGATAGAGAACGCCGCCCAGTTCTCCCCGCCGCACACCAAGGTCCGGGTCAGCGGCGAACCCGTCGGTGCCGGCTACGTCCTGGAGGTCGAGGACCGCGGGCTCGGCATGGGCCGTGAGGCGCTCGCGGAGGCCAACCGCCGCATCGAGCACTGCGAGGACCTCGACCTCTTCGACAGCGACCGCCTCGGCCTGTTCGTGGTCAGCCGGCTCTCCGCCCGCCACGGGATCCAGGTGCATCTGCGGCCCTCGCCGTACGGGGGGACCACCGCCGTGGTGCTGCTGCCCAACTCCCTCCTCCAGGGGGCGATCGAGGCCCCGCCGACCCCCGCCCCCGGGCCGCCCGCCGCCCCCGGGCCGCACGCCGACCCCGAGCCGCAGGCCGGTCCCGGGCCGCAGGCGCCCGCCGCCGCGGTGGCGCCGCTGCGGCCGCGCGGCGCCGGGGGCGCGGTCATCCGTACCGTCCCGGCACCGGCACCGGCCGTTCCCGGCGCCTCCGTCACCGAACTGCCGCGACGCGTACGCCAGGCCAGCCTGGTCCCGCAGCTGCGCGAGGCACCCGCCGCCGAGGCCCCGCCGGGTCCCCGGCCCCCGGGGGACCCCGCGACCGCGGCCCGCAGCCCGGAGCAGGCGCGGGAGCGGATGGCCGCCTACCGGGCCGGGTGGGCGCGCGGCGCCCGGGACGAGTCCCCCCACGCAGGCAGCGAAGGAGAAGCGTGATGACCGAACACCACAGGGCCGCCCCCGGGGGCGGCCGCAGATCCGGCGAACTGGACTGGCTGCTCGACGACCTCGTCCTGCGCGTCCGCGAGGTCCGGCACGCGGTGGTCCTGTCCAACGACGGTCTGCCGGTGGGTTCCTCCAGTGCGCTGAGCCGGGAGGACGCCGAGCACCTCGCGGCGGTCGCCTCCGGCTTCCACAGCCTCGCCAAGGGCGCGGGCCGGCACTTCCACGCCGGGGGCGTACGCCAGACGATGGTCGAGATGGACGAGGGGTTCCTCTTCGTCGCCGCCGCCGGGGAAGGCTCCTGCCTGGCCGTCCTCAGTTCCGCCGGCGCCGACGTCGGGCTGATCGCGTACGAGATGGCCCGGCTGGTCAAGCGGGTCGGCGAGCACCTGTACACGCCGCCCCGGTTCGCGGCCCACCCGCCGGCCGCCGGGTGAGAGCGGCGGTCCGGGACGTGGGCGGCCAGTGGTACGACGCCGAGGCGGGCCCGCTCGTGCGCCCGTACGCCATGACCGGAGGGCGTACGAAGCCGGGCCCCCACGGGGTCCGGTTCGACCTGATCGCCCTGGTGGTGGTGGATCCGGAGGCGGCCGGCGCGGGGGACGAGGCGCTGCTCGGCCCGGAGCACCGGGCCCTGCTCGGGCTCTGCCGCGCCGAGACCCAGTCGGTCGCGGAGCTCGCGGCGGAGGCCGACCTTCCGGTGGGGGTGGTGCGGGTGCTGCTGGGCGACCTGCTGGAGGCGGGACACGTCAAGGTCAGCCGGCCGGTGCCGCCCGCCCGGCTCCCGGACGAGCGGATTCTGCGGGAAGTCATCGAGGGATTGCGAGCGCTGTGATGGGACTGCACGACAACGGCACGGCGGAGACCGGAGGTTCCGCGGCCGGGCCCGGCGCCGAGGAGGAACTCGCCGCGCTCGCCCTGAAGATCCTGGTGGCCGGCGGCTTCGGGGTCGGCAAGACCACGCTGGTGGGCGCGGTCAGTGAGATCAAACCGCTGCGGACGGAGGAGTCGCTGAGCGAGGCGGGCGAACTGGTCGACGACACGGGAGGGGTGGACCAGAAGACCACGACCACGGTGGCGATGGACTTCGGGCGGATCACCATCCGGGAGGGCCTGTCGCTCTACCTGTTCGGGACGCCGGGCCAGGACCGGTTCTGGTTCCTGTGGGACGAGCTCGCGCAGGGCGCGCTGGGGGCGGTCGTGCTCGCCGACACCCGGAGGCTGGAGGACTGCTTTCCGGCGGTGGACTACTTCGAGCACCGGCGCATCCCCTTCGTGGTCGCCGTCAACTGCTTCGCCGGAGCCCGCGGTTACGGTTCGGACGAGGTGTCCCGGGCGCTGGACCTGGAGCAGGGGACGCCGGTGGTGCTGTGCGACGCGCGGGACAAGGACTCGGGGAAGGAAGTGCTGATCCGGCTGGTGGAGTACGCCGGGCGGGTGCACACCGCGCGGCTGCTCGACTCGGTGGGACCGTAGTCCGCCCCGGCGGCGGCGAGGGACGCCCGCCGGCGAGGGCGGCCCGCGCACCGCGCAGCCGTGGGGTGCGACCCGGCCGTAGGGGGCCGGATTCCGCCCCTTGACGGTGTTCCCGCCGGTGCCGGAGAGGGGGGAATCCCCGCCGGGAACGGACCGGATGGGAGCGATGTGCGCGCTTCCGTCCTCGCGGGGCGCGGACGGCTTTCCGGCGCCGGCGGAGCGGGGGAGGAACGCACGCCAGTCCTCTTGAGTCATCTTCCGGGCCAAGCGTCCGTCCTCCTTGCCGGAAAGCCCCTGGTGGGCAAGGCTTGCGGCACGACCGAACGGGGTGGGGCGCGGCCACGTCGGCCGGGTCAACGGGGAGGGGCTGGAAATGGCACTGGACAAGCAGCTCGACTGGTTGCTGGACGATCTGACCCGCAGGGTCCCGCAGGTCCGGCACGCGGTGGTCCTGTCGAACGACGGGCTCGTCACGGCGGCGAGCGCCGGGCTGGCGCGCGAGGACGCGGAGCACCTGGCGGCGGTCGCGGCCGGCCTGCAGAGCCTGGCGAAGGGCTCCGGGCGGCACTTCCGGGCGGGTGAGGTCCGCCAGACGATGGTCGAGTACGACGAGGGGTTCCTCTTCGTCGTGGCGGCCGGCTCGGGCAGCTGCCTGTGCGCGCTCAGCGCCGCGGAGGCGGACATCGTGCAGGTGGCGTACGAGATGACGCTGCTGGTCAACCGGGTCGGGGAGCACCTGGGCGTCGCGGAGCGGCGGATCACCGGGGGCTGACGGCCGCTCCGGTCGGGCTGACCTCCGGCCGGGACGGGAAGTTATCCACAGGCCTCGCGCACTGTCGTCACGCCCGGTTACGGTCTTCACACAGAGTGATCGCCACTCGTGGGGGAGGACTGTGATGAAGGTGGACATGCTGGAGCGGGCGTCCGTGGGCGGGGACGCGAGCGCGGGCGTCGCGGACCGGGGCGTACGACTGGACCCACGGGCGGAGGCGCCGCCGCAGCAGACGCCGCTGAGCGGAATCCGCGCGGCAGAGGAACTGGGGCTGAGCCGCAGCGAGTTCGCCCGGGCCGTCCAGCTGGGACTGGTACGCCCGGCCCCCCGGGCCGCGAGCGGAACCGCCCGCTTCACCCGGGACGAGCTGGACCGGGTCAAGGCGGAGGAGGGCTTCCCGCAGGCGCTGCGCACGCGGATCGAAACCGTGGCCGGCACCGACGCGGGGGCGCGGGTGCTGGAGGTCGGGCCGAGCCGGTTCACCCGGCTCGCGCGCTGCGGGCACCTCACGCCCGTCGGCTACCGGATCAACCGCTACCGGGCCGTCGTCTGGCTCTATCTGGCCGCGGAGCTGCGGGAGTTCGCGGCCCGGGAGCCGGGGATGCTGGCGGGGGCCGCGCCGCCGCCCGACCGGGAGCTGATGGCGGCCGGGGCGGACCTGAGGCCGCGCAGGTGGCGGGGGCGGCATGTGGGGCTCCTGCTCAGAGGCACCGCCGACCCCTGGGAGCGGGCGGCCGTACTGGCCTCCGTCCTCCCCGAGGAGGAAGTACGGGCGGCCGTGCCCGACCCGGCGGAGCGCATCGTGCTCGCCGCCCTCGCGCCGCCCCCGCCCTACGGCCACCCGCAGGTGCCGGCGGCCGCGGAGGTCGCGGGACGGCTGCTGCGGGCGGAGCCGCCGGAGGAGGTCCACTGGTACCGCGCCAGCCTGGACTTCGCCCTGACCGGCGCGCGGGATCAGTCGAACTCGACGGGGGAGAGGGGGCCGACGTAGACCCAGGCTCCCCCTTCGCGGGAGAAGGAGCTGTGCTCGTGCAGCGAGCCGGTGTGGCCGCCCTCGCGGTAGTGGGCGCGGAACTCCACCGACCCCTGCGTCTCGAACATCCCGCCGCGTTCGGTGTCCAGGATCTCCAGGCGCTCCCAGCGCTGCTCCGGATCCAGGTCGAGCCGGCCCGGACGCGTCGAGGAGTGCCAGGAGCGCAGGAGGTAGGCGGTGTCGCCGACCGCGAAGGCGCTGAAGCGGGAACGCATCAGCAGCTCGGCGGTGGGCGCCTGCCCGGCGCCCGAGTGGAAGCGGCCGCAGCAGTCCGGGTAGGCGGCGGGCAGCCCGCAGGGGCAGGGGAGGGCCGGGGTGGGCATCGGTGCGATCAGCTCTTCGGTGAGGAGGGCGGGGAGGAGGTGCGGCGCTCCGGCCGCTACTGGGGCGAGACGGCGGGCGTGGACTTCTCGGCCGGGTACGGGCGGAAGAGGCCCTCCTGGACCACGGAGACCAGCAGCCTGCCCTCCACGTCGTAGATGCGGCCGCGGGCCAGACCACGGCCGCCGTGCGCGATGGGCGACTCCTGGTCGTACAGGAACCACTCGTCCGCACGGAACGGCCGGTGGAACCACATGGCGTGGTCCAGGGAGGCCATGTCGAAACCGCGCATGCCCCACAGCGGTTCCACGGGGATGCGCACGGCGTCCAGGAGGGTCATGTCACTGGCGTAGGTGAGGGCGCAGGTGTGCACGAGGGGGTCGTCGCCGAGCGGGCCGACCGCCCGCATCCACACCGCGCTGCGCGGATCGGCGTCCTTGAGGTCCTCGGGGGTCCAGCGGAGCCGGTCCACGTACCGGATGTCGAAGGGCTGGCGACGGGCCATCCGCTCCAGCGCCTCGGGCAGCGCGCCCAGGTGCTCGCGGATCTCGTCCACGACCTTCGGGAGCGTGTCCGGGTGGGGGAAGTCGAGGCGGGGAGGCAGCTGGTGCTCGATGCCGCCCTCCTCCGGGTGATGGAAGGAGGCGGTCAGGTTGAAGATGGTCTTGCCCTGCTGGACGGCGGTGACCCGGCGCGTGGTGAAGGAGCGCCCGTCGCGCACCCGCTCCACCTGGTACACGATCGGGACCCCGGGGATGCCCGGGCGCAGGAAGTACGCGTGCAGCGAGTGGACCGGCCGGTCGCTCTCGGTGGTCCGGCCGGCGGCCACCAGCGCCTGGCCGGCGACCTGGCCGCCGAACACGCGCTGGAGGGACTCCTGGGGGCTGGCCCCCCGGAAGATGTTGACCTCGATCTGCTCCAGGTCGAGCAGATCGACCAGTCTCTCGGCGGGGTTCGTCATCACAGGTTCTCCACTGTCGGGTCCGGCGGGCCGGGCGGGGCCGCCCGGGGCGGTGGCTCGTGAGGTGCGGTCAGGGGGTGCCGAGCTCGCCGACGGAGGTGACCCGGATGACGGCCCGGCCCTCCTCGTCGGACGCGGCGAGGTCGACCTCGGCGCTGATGCCCCAGCCGTGGTCGCCGTCGGGGTCGGCGAAGGCCTGGCGGACGCGCCACAGGCCGTGCGCCGGGTCCTCCTCGATCTGCAGGAGCTTGGGGCCGCGCGCGTCGGGTCCCGTGCCGAGGTCGTCGTACTCGTCCCAGTACGCGTCCATGGCCTCGCCCCAGGCGTCGGCGTCCCAGCCGGACTCGGCGTCCAGCTCACCCAGCTGGCCGACGTGGTCCAGGGCCGCCAGCTCGACCCGGCGGAACATGGCGTTGCGGACCAACACGCGGAAGGCGCGGGCGTTGGCCGTGACCGGCTTGACCTGGTCGGCCTTCTCCTGGGCCTGCTCCGCCGTCTCCACCTCCGGGTTCGCCAGCTGCTCCCACTCGTCCAGCAGGCTGGAGTCGACCTGGCGGACCAGTTCGCCCAGCCAGGCGATGAGGTCTTCGAGGTCCTCGGACTTCAGGTCGTCGGGGATGGTGTGGTCCAGCGCCTTGTACGCGCTCGCCAGGTAGCGCAGCACGATGCCCTCGGTACGGGCCAGCTCGTAGAAGGAGGTGAACTCGGTGAAGGTCATCGCGCGCTCGTACATGTCGCGGATGATCGACTTCGGGGAGACCGGGTGGTCGCGGACCCACGGGTGGCTCTTGCTGTAGACCTCGTAGGCGTGGACCAGCAGTTCCTCGAGGGGCTTGGGATACGTGACCTCCTGGAGGCGCTCCATCCGCTCCTCGTACTCGATCCCGTCGGCCTTCATCGCACCGACCGCGATGCCCCGCTCCTTGTTCTGCTGGGCCGCCAGGATCTGGCGCGGATCGTCCAGCGTGGACTCCACGACGGAGACCATGTCCAGCGCGTAGGACGGGGACTCCGGGTCCAGCAGGTCGAAGGCGGCCAGCGCGAAGGTGGACAGCGGCTGGTTCAGCGCGAAGTCCTGCTGGAGGTCGACGGTGAGCCGGATGGTGCGTCCCTCGGCGTCCGGGGTGTCGAGCTTCTCGACGACCCCGCCGTCCAGCAGCGACCGGTAGATCGCGATGGCCCGGCGGATGTGGCGCAGCTGGGCCTTGCGCGGCTCGTGGTTGTCCTCCAGGAGGTGGCGCATCGCCTTGAAGGCGTCGCCCGGGCGGGCGATCACCGAGAGCAGCATGATGTTGGTGACCTTGAAGCGGGAGGTCAGCGGCTCCGGGTCGGCGGCGATCAGCTTCTCGAAGGTGGTGTCCGACCAGGCCACGAAGCCTTCGGGGGCCTTCTTGCGGACGACCTTGCGGCGCTTCTTCGGGTCGTCACCGGCCTTCGCGAGGGCCTTCTCGTTCTCGATGACGTGCTCGGGCGCCTGCGCGACCACGAACCCGGCCGTGTCGAACCCGGCCCGGCCCGCCCGGCCGGCGATCTGGTGGAACTCCCGCGCGCGCAGCGTGCGGACGCGGTTGCCGTCGTACTTGGTGAGCGCGGTGAACAGCACCGTGCGGATCGGGACGTTGACGCCGACGCCGAGGGTGTCGGTGCCGCAGATGACCTTCAGCAGGCCGGCCTGCGCCAGCTTCTCCACGAGCCGCCGGTACTTGGGCAGCATGCCCGCGTGGTGCACGCCGATGCCGTGGCGGACGTAGCGGGAGAGGTTCTGGCCGAACTTCGTGGTGAAGCGGAAGTTGCCGATCAGCTCCGCGATCTTGTCCTTCTCCTCGCGGGTGCACATGTTGATGCTCATCAGCGACTGCGCCCGCTCGACCGCCTGAGCCTGGGTGAAGTGCACGATGTACACGGGCGCCTGCCGGGTCTCCAGCAGCTCGGTGATGGTGTCGGTGATCGGCGTGGTCACGTACTCGTACGAGAGCGGGACCGGCCGGGTCGCGGAGCGCACCACGGTGGTCGGGCGGCCGGTCCTGCGGGTCAGGTCGTCCTCGAACCGCTTCACGTCGCCGAGGGTCGCCGACATCAGGACGAACTGCGCCTGCGGCAGCTCCAGCAGCGGGATCTGCCAGGCCCAGCCGCGGTCCGGCTCCGCGTAGAAGTGGAACTCGTCCATCACGACCTGGCCGATGTCGGCGTACTTGCCGTCGCGCAGCGCGATGGAGGCCAGCACCTCGGCGGTGCAGCAGATCACCGGGGCGTCGGCGTTGACCGAGGCGTCACCGGTCAGCATGCCGACGTTCTCGGTGCCGAAGAGCTTGCACAGGTCGAAGAACTTCTCCGACACCAGCGCCTTGATCGGCGCGGTGTAGAAGGTGACCTTGTCCTGGGCCAGCGCGGTGAAGTGCGCCCCGGCCGCCACCAGGCTCTTGCCGGAGCCGGTCGGGGTCGACAGGACCACGTTCGCGCCGGAGACGACCTCGATCAGCGCCTCCTCCTGCGCCGGGTACAGGGTGATGCCCTGGTCCTCCGCCCACGAGGAGAAAGCCTCGAAGAGGGCGTCGGGGTCGGCGGTCGGCGGGAGCTGATCAATGAGGGTCACGCCCCCATCTTGCCTGGCTTCCCCCCGGAAGAGGGAACCGGCGGACGGGAGGAAGATCATCGCCGGTACGCTGGGCCGTCGAGGCGGCCCGAGCGAATCCCTTCACCGGGCCCCAACCACAACAGAACCGGGGCGGGGAACGAGCATGATGGGTCCGGCGCACTCACTGTCGGGGGCTGCGGCCTGGCTGGGGGTGGGCGCCGCGGCAGCGGCCGCCGGACATCCGATGCCCTGGCCCGTCCTGGTCGTCGGCGCCCTGATCTGCGCCGGAGCGGCCCTGGCCCCCGACCTCGACCACAAGTCGGCGACGATCTCCCGCGCCTTCGGGCCCCTGTCCCGGGGCCTGTGCGAGGTGGTCGACAAGATCTCCTACGCCGTCTACAAGGCGACCCGCTCACCGCGCGACGCCCGCCGTACCGGGGGCCACCGCACGCTGACCCATACCTGGCTCTGGGCGGTCCTGGTCGGCGCGGGATCCTCCGCGCTCGCGGCGTCCGCCGACCGCTGGGGCGTGCTGGCGCTGCTCTTCGTGCACCTGGTGCTGGCCGTCGAAGGCCTCCTGTGGCGGGCGGCCCGGATGTCCAGCGACATCCTGGTCTGGCTGCTCGGCGCGACCAGCGCCTGGATCCTCGCCGGGGTGCTCGCCGAACCGGGCAACGGCGCGGGCTGGCTCTTCACCGAGCCGGGCCAGGAGTACCTCTGGCTCGGCCTGCCGATCATGCTCGGTGCGCTGGTCCACGACATCGGAGACGCGCTGACCGTCTCCGGCTGCCCGGTCCTGTGGCCGCTGCCCATCGCGGGCAAGCGCTGGTACCCGGTGGGGCCGCCGAAGATGCTGCGCTTCCGCGCCGGCAGCTGGGTCGAGCTGAAGGTGCTCATGCCGGTGTTCATGCTGCTCGGGGGCATGGGCGGAGCCGCGGCCCTCGGCTTCATCTGACAACCCGCCCCTCGGGGCTCCGGGCCCACTCGGGCCCGGGACCGCCGCCCGGGGTGCCCGCCGGGGCGCCCGTGTCGGGGCGCCCGTGCCGAGTCGTGCCAGGCCGCCGCGTCCCGGGCCGTCCGCGCGAGCGTCCGCCGCCCGGCAGGGCCGGTCCGCCCCGGGCGGGGCGCCGCTCGGGGCGGTGGCCGTCATCCGTGCCAGGACCGCCACAGGGCCGCGTAGGCCCCGTCCGCCGCCACCAGCTCCTCGTGCGAACCCAGCTCGCTGATCCGCCCGGCCTCGACCACCGCGATCACGTCCGCGTCGTGCGCCGTGTGCAGCCGGTGCGCGATCGCGATAACCGTCCGGCCCTCCAGCACCCGCGCCAGCGAACGCTCCAGATGCCGGGCCGCCCGCGGATCCAGCAGCGAGGTCGCCTCGTCCAGCACCAGCGTGTGCGGATCCGCCAGCACCAGCCGGGCCAGCGCGACCTGCTGCGCCTGCGCCGGGGTCAGCGCGCTCCCGCCCGAACCGACCTCGGTGTCCAGGCCCGACTCCAGGGCCCGCGCCCAGCCGTCTGCGTCCACCGCGCCCAGCGCCGCCCACAGCTCGGCGTCCGCAGCATCCGTCCGGGCCAGGCGCAGGTTGTCCCGCAGGGTGCCGACGAACACGTGGTGCTCCTGGTTGACCAGCGCCACGTGCTCGCGGACCCGCTCGGCGGGCATCCGCGACAGCCGGGCCCCGCCGAGGGTGACCTCACCGGTCCGGGGCGCGTAGATGCCCGCCAGCAGCCGGCCCAGCGTGGACTTGCCCGCTCCCGAAGGGCCCACCAGCGCCATCCGGGTACCGGGCGGCACGGACAGCGACACCCGGTGCAGGACGTCCACGCCCTCCCGGTAGCCGAAGCGCACCTCCCGCGCCCGCACGTCCCGCCCCTGCGGGGCGAGCGCCCGGTCACCCGCGTCCGGCTCGATCTCCCGCACCCCCACCAGCCGCGCCAGCGACACCTGGGCGATCTGCAACTCGTCGTACCAGCGCAGGATCAGCCCGATCGGGTCGATCATCATCTGCGCCAGCAGCGCCCCCGTGATCAGCCGGCCCACCGACATCCAGCCCCGCAGCACGCAGTAGCCGCCGATCATCAGCACCGCGCCGAGGATGGTGACGAAGGTGACGTTCACGACGGAGAACAGGACCGTCCGCAGGAACAGCGTGTACCGCTCCCAGGCCGTCCACTCCACGATCCGCCGCTCCGACAGCTCGGTCCGGCGCACGCCCAGGCGGTGCGCCTCGACCGTGCGGCCCGCGTCGACCGTCTCGGTCAGCGCCGCCGCCACCGCCGCGTACCCGGCCGCCTCCGAACGGTAGGCCGAGGGCGCCCGCCGGAAGTACCAGCGGCACCCGGCGACCAGCACGGGCAGCGCCACCAGCGCGGCCAGCGCCAGCGGCGGCGCGGTGACCGCGAGCGCGCCGTAGAGCAGCCCCGCCCACACCACGCCGATCGTCAGCTGTGGCACGGCCTCGCGCATGGCGTTGCCCAGCCGGTCGATGTCGGTGGTGATCCGCGACAGCAGGTCACCGGTGCCGGCCCGCTCCAGAACCCCCGGCGGCAGGCCGACCGAGCGCACCAGGAAGTCCTCGCGCAGATCGGCCAGCATCTCCTCGCCGAGCATCGCCCCCCGCAGCCGCACCAGCCGCACGAAGCAGGTCTGCGCGGCCACCGCCAGCGCGAACAGCAGCGTCACCCGCCCCAGGTGCACCTCGGGCACCCCCGACGCGAGGTCGTCCACGACCCGCCCCAGCAGGTAGGGGCCGACCATGGAGGCGACCACCGCGACGGCGTTGACCGCCACGAGCACCACGAAGGCGCGCCGCTGCCGCCGCAGCAGCCCGCGCACGTAGCCCCGTACGGTCGCCGACGTGCCCACGGGCAGGGTCGCGGCCGTCTCGGGGGCCGCCGGATCGTAGTGCGGCGGAGCGACGCCGATCATGCGGATTCCTCGATTCCTGTGAGTTCCTCTGCCGGCCCGGCCGTGCCGGGGTCGGCCGCACCCTGTTCCTCTTCCGTCTCCCGGGTGACGACCGCCCGGTAGCGCGGGTCGCCCTGCAGCAGTTCCCGGTGGGTGCCCGACGCCAGCGCCCGGCCCTCGTGGACCAGGACGACCCGGTCCGCGCGGTCCAGCAGCAACGGCGAGGAAGCCAGCACCACCGTGGTGCGCCCGGCGCGCAGGGCGGCGATGCCGTCCGCGATCCGCGCCTCGGTGTGCGAGTCCACCGCGGACGTCGGCTCGTCCAGCACCAGCACCTCGGGATCGGTGACCAGCGACCTGGCCAGCGCGAGCCGCTGGCGCTGCCCGCCCGACAGGGACCGGCCGCGCTCGGTGATCCGCGCGTCCATCGCGTCGTCCACCCCCTCGGGAGCCGACTCCAGCAGTGCCGCGAGGACGTCCCCGCACTGCGCCGCGGCCAGCGCGTCCCCGGCCGTGACCGCCCCCGAAGCCGGTACGTCGAGCAGCTCGCGCAGCGTCCCGGACAGCAGCACCGGATCCTTGTCCTGTACGAGGACCAGCGCACGCGCCGCGTCCAGCGCGAGTTCGTCCAGCGCGACCCCGCCGAGCAGCGCCGAGGGCGCCCCGGCTCCGGTGTGCACCGGGTGCCCGCCCAGGCGCTCCGCGAGCCGCCCCGCGAGATCCGGGTCCCCGCACACGACCGCCGTGAACCGCCCGGCCGGAGCCAGCAGCCCCGTCGCCGGGTCGTACAGGTCCCCACCCGGCGCCGGAACGGCCGCGTGCCCGGCGGCGGGAACAGCGGCCCCGTCCTGCGTACGCGTCAGCGACAGCACTCGGGCGGCCCGCGCGGCGGAGGGCCGCGAGAAGGAGTACGCCATCGCGATCTCCTGGAAGAGGCCCAGGGGATAGAGCATGGTGGCCACCGCGCTGAAGGCCGCCACGAGTTCGCCGACCGCCAGCCGGCCGTCCCGGACGAGCAGCGCGCCGTACCAGACGACGGCCACCATCAGGGCGCCCGGCAGCAGCACCTGGACCGCCGCGATCAGGGCCCACATCCGGGCGCTGCGCACGGCGGCCTCGCGGACCTCCTGCGAGGCCTCGCGGTAGCGGCCCAGGAACAGCTCCTCACCTCCGATGCCGCGCAGTACCCGCAGCCCCGCGACCGTGTCGGAGGCCAGCTCGGTGGCCTTGCCGGCCTTCTCGCGCTGGAGGTCCGCGCGCCGGGTGGCGCGCGGCAGCAGCGGCAGCACCGACAGGGCCAGCACCGGCACGCCCGCCGCGACGACCACCCCGATGGAAGGCGCGTAGAACAGCAGGCCCACGCAGATGGCGCCGACCGCGAAGGCGGCGGCGAGGAAGCGGGAGACCGCCTCCACGAACCATCCGATCTTCTCCACGTCGCCCGTCGAAACCGCCGTCACTTCTCCCGCCGCGACCCGGCGGGTCAGCGCGGAGCCCAGTTCGGCGGTCTTGCGGGCGAGCAGCTGCTGCACCCGCGCGGCGGCGGTGATCCAGTTGGTGACGGCGGTGCGGTGGAGCATGGCGTCACCCACCGCCATGGCCGCGCCGACGAGCAGGAGCAGCCCGCCCGCCGACAGCAGCCCCGCGCCGTCGCGGTCCACGACGGCCTCGACGCCCTGGCCCACCACGTACGGAAGTCCGGCGACCCCGCAGAAGTGCAGGAGCCCCCAGGCCAGGCTGCGGGCCTGACCGCCGAGCTGTCCCCTGCCCAGCCACCAGAGGAAACGGGGGCCGGAGCGGGCGTCGGGTACCCCGGGGTCCGGATAGGGAAGATCGCTGATCTGCATGACGCCCCATGACTGGTCGAGGACTGCGACCCGCGCAAGGTTCGTCTTCCCGACCCGGTCCCGGCAATCGAATTTCCGGCCCGGGGGCGGGCGCGCGGCGCGTGTTCCGGCGCACGCGCCCCTGGCTGCCTGTTCCTGCCCCGGCGCGCGCTCAGGGCCGCGTCGCCCGCTCCAGTTCGATCAGCACCGAGTGGTAACGGCGCCCGGTGGCCCGGTCCATGCCCACCTCGCACATCCGGTTCGAGGACAGGTGTGCGTCGAACCGGCGTGCCGTCACCTCCGCGGCCTCCCGCGCCGTCGCCGACGCCGTCAGCTCCGGGTGCAGCATCCCCCGGTCGCCCGCGAAAGCGCAGCAGCCCGCCTCGTCCGGGACCACCACCTCCCCGGCGCAGGCCTCGGCCACCGCGCGCAGCTGCGCCTCGTCGCCCAGGTGGCGCGTCGCGCAGGTCGGGTGCAGCACCGCCGAGCCGGCCGTCCGCCGGACCTCCAGGTGCGGCAGCAGTTCCTCCGCCGCCCAGACGACGGAGTCGAGGATCCGCAGCCCGGCGTGCAGGGCGCGGTTGTCCCGCGTCAGGTACGGGACGACCTCCCGCGCGAGCCCCAGGGCGCAGGACGAGGCGTCGACCACCAGCGGGAGCCGGCCCCCGGCCGTCCACCCCCAGGCGGCCTCGACGACCCGGTTGGCCATCAGCCGGTTGCCGGCCTCGTAGCCCTTGGAGTGCCAGATCGTCGCACAGCAGGTGCCGGCCACGTCATGCGGGATCCACACCGGCTTCCCGGCCCGTTCCGACACGGCCACCACCGCCTCCGGCAGCGACGGCAGCAGGCCCCCGGGGCCGCCGAAGATGCGGTTCACGCAGGCCGGGTAGTACACGGCGGCCGCGCCCGCCCGCCCGGTCACCGGCAGCCGGCGCGCCGCGGCCCCGGGAAGCTGCGGCAGCCACTGGGGCACCAGGCCGGGGCGCAGGGCCCTGCGCGCGGCTGCCGTCGCGGCGCCCGGCACCCGGTCCCCGAGCAGGCCGGTGATCTTCTCGGACGCGGCCACGGCCAGCCGGGCGGCGGCCTCGACGGTACGGAACCGCCGGGCGGCCAGTTCGGCGGCCCGCTCCTCGCGCGGGCCGTGCCGGCGGTGGCGGAAATCCCTCATCAGCGCACCGGTGTCGATCCCGACGGGACAGGCGAGCTTGCAGGTGGAGTCGCCCGCGCAGGTGTCGACGGCGTCGTAGCCGTAGGCGTCGAGCAGCCCGGCGAGCACGGGGGAGCCCGGCGGCTGCCGCGTCATCTCGCGGCGCAGCACGATCCGCTGGCGCGGAGTGGTCGTCAGGTCACCGCTCGGGCAGGTCGGTTCGCAGAACCCGCACTCGATGCACGGGTCGGCCACTGCCTCCACCCGCGGGATCGTCTTCAGGCCCCGCAGATGGGCCCGCGGGTCGCGGTCGAGGAGGACGCGCGGGGCGAGGACCGCGTCCGGGTCGACGATCCGCTTGGTCCGCCACATGAGTTCGGCCGCCTTCGACCCCCACTCCAGTTCCAGGAAGGGGGCCATGTTGCGGCCGGTCGAGTGCTCGGCCTTCAGGGAGCCGTCGAACCGTTCCACCGTGAGGTGGCAGAAGGCGTCCATGAAGGCCGCGTACCGCGCCACGTCGGCCGGCTCGGACGCGTCGAAGGCGAGCAGGAAGTGCAGGTTGCCGTGGGCGGCGTGCCCGGCGACGGCCGCGTCGAAACCGTGCTCCGCCTGGAGCGCGAGCAGGGCCTCGCACGCTTCGGCCAGCCGGGAGGGCGGCACGGCGAAGTCCTCGGTGATCAGCGTGGTGCCCGGGGGACGGGCCCCGCCGACGGCGGTGACGAAGGCCTTGCGCGCCTTCCAGTAACCGGCGATGGCGGCCGGATCACCGGTGAAGGCGTTGGTGACGGAGGGAACCGGCGCGACCAGTTCCAGCGCGGGCAGCACCGCGGCCGCACGCCGCTCGCACGCGGCGCGCCCCGCCGCGTCCGGCGCCCGGAACTCCACCAGCAGCGCCGCCGTCTCCTTCGGCAGCTCCGCCCAGTCGCCGGGCACGCCCGCGACCCTGACCGAGGCGCGCAGGGTGTTGCCGTCCATCAGCTCGACGGCGACGGCGCCGGCCTCGTTGAACAGCGGTACGGCGGCGGCCGCGGCAGGCAGGGAGGGGAAGAAGAGCAGCGCGCTGGTGAGCTCGCGGTCCAGGGGGAGGGTGTCGAAGACGACCTCGGCGATGAAGCCGAGCGTGCCCTCCGAGCCGACCATCAGGCCGCGCAGGATCTCGACGGGGGTGGTGCCGTCCAGGTACGCGTCGAGGCGGTACCCGGTGGTGTTCTTGATCTCGTACTTGGCGCGGATCCGGGCGACGAGGGCCGGGTCCGCCTCGATCTCCCCCTTGACCTCCATCAGGCCGCGGCAGAGGGCCGGTTCGGCGCGCGCCAGCTCCTCGTCGGCGAGCGGGTCGGCGGTGTCCACGACGGTGCCGGTCGGCAGGACCAGGGTCAGCGAGGACAGGGTGCGGTAGGAGTTCCTCGTGGTCCCCGCGGTCATGCCGGAGGAGTTGTTCGCGACGACCCCGCCCAGGGTGCAGGCGACGGCGCTGGCCGGATCGGGCCCCAGGATCCGGCCGTGCCGGGCCAGGGCGGCATTGGCCCGGAACACGGTGGTGCCGGGCCGGATCCGGGCCCGGCGGCCGCCGTCCAGGACCTCGATCCCGGCCCAGTGGCGGCGTACGTCGACCAGGATGTCCTCGCCCTGCGCCTGCCCGTTCAGCGAGGTCCCGGCGGCGCGGAAGACCACCTCGCGCTGCCGGCCGTGGGCGTAGGAGAGGACCGCGGAGATGTCGTCGATGTCCTCGGCGACCACCACGACCTGCGGCACGAACCGGTAGGGCGAGGCGTCGGAGGCGTAGCGGACCAGGTCGGAGACCTTCCACAGCACCTTCTCGGCGCCGAGCAGTTCGGTCAGCTCGGCGCGCAGGGCCGGCGGGGTCCCGGCGGCCAGCCGGTCGGGCACCCGGTCGGGGGCGGGGGCGCGCAGGCCGTGCGGGCGCAGGGCCCCGGGCTTCGGTCCGTGCAGCGGCATGAGCAGCCCCTTGTGTCTCGCGGTCCGGCGCGGCGGCGCCGGCGTCCGCCCGCCCGTCTCAGCAGCGGCGCTCCGCGGGAAAGTCCGCCAGCGCGTTCAGCAGCCCGCCGAGCACCTCGCGCTGCCCGGCGGTCAACGGAGCAAGGATCTCCTCCGCCGCGTCGGTTCGCGCGTTGCGCAGACGGCGCAGCGTGGCGCGGCCGGTTTCGGTGAGTTCGATCCGGATGACGCGCCGGTTCGCCGGGTCGGGCACGCGGCGTACGCAGTCGGCGGCCTCGAGCCCGTCCACGAGGGTGGTCACGGCGCGCGGCACGACCTCGAGCCGCGTGGCCAGATCGGCCATTCGGGGCGGCTGGTCACCGCCGTAGTGCGAGACGAGGCGCAGCAGCCGCCCCTGGGCGGGGGTGATTCCGAGCGGCTCCATGTGGCGCTTCTGGATGCGGTGGAGTCGGCGCGTGAGGCGCAGCAGCTGCTCGGCGAGGACGCCGTCGGTGGAATCGCGGGTGTCGGTCTCGGAACCGGTGCTCATACTGGGAAACAGTACCAGGACCGGATTCATTGTGAGCATAGGTAACAATGAGCTATGCTCATCGGAGTCCCGTCAGAAGGAGGCCCATGCGCCACGACGAACCGAAGTGGACCCCATCGAACGAAGCACTCGACCCCACCCTCCCGGCCCCGGCGGACCGCCCGCGCGAACTGCGCCGCATCCTCGGCCTGTTCCGCCCCTACCGCGGCCGGCTCGCCGTCGTCGGAGCGCTGGTCGGGGCGTCCTCGCTGGTCGGCGTGGCCTCGCCGTTCCTGCTCAAGGAGATCCTGGACGTCGCGATCCCTCAGGGCCGCACCGGGCTGCTCAGCCTGCTCGCGCTCGGCATGATCCTCACGGCGGTCGTGACCAGCGTCTTCGGCGTCCTCCAGACGCTGATCTCCACCACGGTCGGCCAGCGCGTCATGCACGACCTGCGCACCGCCGTCTACGCCCAGCTCCAGCGGATGCCCCTGGCCTTCTTCACCCGCACCCGCACCGGCGAGGTGCAGTCCCGCATAGCCAACGACATCGGCGGCATGCAGGCCACGGTCACCTCGACCGCGACCTCGCTCGTGTCGAACCTGACCGCCGTGATCGCCTCCGTCGTCGCGATGCTCGCGCTCGACTGGCGGCTGACCGTCGTCTCCCTCCTGCTGCTGCCCGTGTTCGTGTGGATCAGCCGGCGGGTCGGCCGCGAGCGCAAGAAGATCACCACGCAGCGGCAGAAGCAGATGGCCGCCATGGCGGCGACCGTCACCGAGTCCCTCTCGGTCAGCGGGATCCTGCTCGGCCGCACCATGGGCCGCTCGCAGTCCCTCACCGCCGCGTTCTCCGAGGAGTCCGAGAAGCTCGTCGGCCTGGAAGTGCGCTCCAGCATGGCCGGGCGCTGGCGGATGTCCACCATCGGCATCGTCATGGCCGCCATGCCCGCGCTGATCTACTGGGCCGCGGGCATAGCCCTGCAGACCGGTGCCCCTTCGCTCTCCGTCGGCACCCTCGTCGCCTTCGTCACCCTCCAGCAGGGCCTGTTCCGGCCCGCCGTGAGCCTGCTGTCGACCGGCGTGCAGATTCAGACCTCCCTCGCGCTGTTCGCCCGCATCTTCGAGTACCTCGACCTGCCGGTCGACATCACCGAGCGGGACGAGCCCGTGCGGCTGGACCGCGCGAAGGGCGAGGTTCGCCTGGAGGACGTGCACTTCGCCTACGAGGCCGAGGCCGGCCCCACCCTCACCGGCATCGACATCACCGTCCCGGCCGGCGGCTCCCTGGCCGTGGTCGGCCCGACCGGCTCCGGCAAGAGCACGCTCAGCTATCTGGTGCCGAGGCTCTACGACGTGACCGGCGGACGGGTCACCCTGGACGGGGTGGACGTACGTGATCTGGACTTCGACTCGTTGGCCCGGTCCATAGGCGTGGTCTCGCAGGAGACCTACCTCTTCCACGCCTCGGTCGCCGACAACCTGCGCTTCGCCAAGCCGGACGCCACCGACGAGGAACTCGTCGCGGCGGCCCGCGCGGCACAGATCCACGACCACATCGCGTCCCTGCCCGACGGCTACGACACCCTGGTCGGGGAGCGCGGCTACCGCTTCTCGGGCGGCGAGAAGCAGCGGCTCGCCATCGCGCGCACGGTCCTGCGGGATCCGCCGGTGCTCATCCTCGACGAGGCGACCAGCGCCCTCGACACCCGTACCGAGCACGCCGTGCAGCGGGCCATCGACAACCTCTCGAAGGGCCGCACCACCATCACCATCGCCCATCGCCTCTCCACCATCCGCGACGCCGACCAGATCGTGGTCCTGGACGCCGGCCGCATCGCCGAGCGGGGGACGCACGAGGAACTGCTGGGAGCCGGCGGCCGCTACGCCGCACTCGTCCGCCGGGACCGTGATGCCGCGCAGGCAGTGCCGGCCGGGGAGCGGGGAGACTCCGCCGCAGGGCCGGGTGAGCCCGGCAGGGGAGGCGCGGGGGAGCCCGTGCCCACACCGGTGAACGTGTGATCGTACGGCCGCGCCGGACTGCGACACCGGGAAGGTGGTCCCCGAAGCCGGCCGGCAGGTGTGATCAGACCGCCGGTACCGCCCGGTCCCGGGCCAGCAGGCGGCGGATCTCGCGGACCGCGGCGGCGCCCGCCCGGTTCGCGCCGATGGTGGAGGCCGAGGGGCCGTAGCCGACCAGGTGGACCCGCTCGTCGCGCACCGCTCTGGTGCCCTCGACCCGGATCCCGCCGCCCGGCTCGCGCAACCGCAGCGGCGCCAGGTGGTCGACGGCCGGCCGGAAGCCGGTGGCCCACAGGATCACGTCCGCGTCCTCGCTCCGCCCGTCCGCCCACGCCACCCCTGACGGGGTGATCCGTTCGAAGACGGGCCGCCGCGCCAGTACCCCCGCGTCCAGCCCCGCCCGCACGGCGTCGGTCAGGGCCAGCCCGGTCACGCTGACCACGCTCTGCGGCGGCAGGCCCCGCCGGACCCGCTCCTCCACCAGCGCCACCGCCGCCCGGCCCTCCGCCTCGCCGAAGCCCCCTTCGCGGAACACGGGCGGCCTGCGGGTGACCCAGGTGGTCCGGGCCGCCACCTCGGAGATCTCCAGCAGGTGCTGCACCGCCGAGGTGCCGCCGCCCACCACGACCACCCGGGCCCCGGCGAACTCCCCCGGCCCGGGATAGTTCGCGGTGTGCAGCTGGCGGCCCCGGAACAGCTCCTGGCCCGGGTAGCGCGGCCAGAACGGGCGGTCCCAGGTACCGGTGGCGTTGACCAGCGCCCGCGCCGACCAGCTGCCGAACGCGGACTCCACCAGCAGCCGCCCGCCGGCGCCCCCGCCGCCGTCGCGCACGGCGGTGACGTCCACGGGGCGGCGTACGCGCAGGCCGAAGCGCTCCTCGTACGCCGCGAAGTACTCCCCGATCACCTCGGACGACGGCCGCAGCGGATCGGCGCCGGTCAGCTCCATGCCGGGCAGCGCGTGCATCCCGTGCACCCTGCCGTAGGTCAGCGAGGGCCACCGGAACTGCCAGGCGCCGCCCGGCCGGGGCGAGTGGTCCAGCACCACGTGGTCGATCCCGGCCCGGGCCAGGTGGTAGGCGCTGGACAGGCCCGCCTGCCCGGCGCCGACGACCACGACGTCCACGTCCGCGGCGTCCCTCAGCAATTCGTTCACGGTTCTACTAACTTGCGGGCTCCGCGGGATCTTCCCGGGTGGCGTCTCCGACGCCGGCCCTCAGGCCGTGGTCCGGCACAGGTCGTGGAGGCGCTCCAGGCCGAGGCGGCTCTCCTCGTCCAGCGGGACGAACGTCGTCAGCCGTGCGCCCGACGCCGGACCCAGCCACAGGCTGGTGTGCTCCAGGCGCAGCAGCCCCACGTGGGCGTTGCGGATGTACTTGGTGTTGCCGCCCGCCCCCACCACCTCGTGCCGGGCCCAGATCTCCCGGAACTCCGGCGAGGCCGCCTCCAGCCGGGCCAGCAGGGTCTTCCAGGCGGGCTCCGCCAGGTGCCCGGCCATGGAGGCCCGGAACTTGGCCGCCAGCAGCCTGTTCACACCCGGCACGTCCACCAGGGAGGCCCGCCATTCCGCGTTGGTGAACGCCAGCCACACGCAGTTGCGGTCCTCGGGGGGCAGCGCGTCCAGGTCGCACAGCAGCCGCCCGTACGTGCTGTTGTAGGCGCGGATGTCGTACCGGCTGTTCTGTACGCACGCCGGGATCGGGTCGAGCTGGTCGAGCATGGCCCGCAGGGCCGGGGTCACGCTCGGGCAGGGGGTGTTCGGCGCCGGATCGGAGATGCCCGCCAGCGCGAACAGGTGCGCGCGCTCGCTGGAGTCCAGCAGCAGGGCCCGCGCCAGCGCGTCCAGCACCTGCGGGGACACCTGGATCTCGCGGGCCTGCTCCAGCCAGGTGTACCAGGTGACACCGACGGCGGAGAGCTGCGCGACCTCCTCGCGGCGCAGCCCGGGGGTGCGCCGGCGCCGGCCCCGGACCAGCCCGACCTGCTCGGGTGTGATCCGCTCGCGGCGGCTGCGCAGGAAGTCGGCGAGCTCGTGGCGGCGCAGGTCGCTCTCCGGGGCAACGGTGGTCATGGCACCAGGGTGCCGCACCGCTCATCCCGTTGCCAGGTACTCCTGGTACCAGGATGAGGAGACTCTGGTACCAGGCTGAGCGGCGGTGGATCGTCTCCTGCGTGAGCGAAACAACCGTACGCACGACCCACCCGTCCCCGTCCGTTCCCACGGCCCCGACCGCCCCGGCCACCGCCGCGTCCGCGGTCGCGGGGCCCGCCGTCCTCACGCCCCTCGGGCTGTTCACCGTCCTGCTGGGCGCCGCTCTCCCCCTGATCGACTTCTTCATCGTCAACGTGGCGCTGCCCGCCATCGACGCCGACCTCGCCGCCGGTCCGGCCATGCTGGAACTGGTCGTCGGCGGCTACGGGGTCGCGTACTCGGTGCTGCTGGTGCTGGGCGGGCGGATCGGTGACACGGTCGGCCGGCGGCGCCTCTTCGTCATCGGGATGGCCGCCTTCGGGCTGACCTCCCTGGCCTGCGGGCTGGCGCCCACCGCCTGGACCCTGGTCGGGGCACGGGTGGCGCAGGGCGCCGCGGCGGCGCTGATGCTGCCGCAGGTGCTGGCCACCATCCAGGCCACCACCCAGGGCCCGCGCCGCGCCCGCGCGATGAGCCTGTACGGGGCCACCGCCGGCCTGTCCATGGTCGCCGGGCAGATCCTGGGCGGGGTGCTGGTCGCCGCCGACGTGGCCGGGTCCGGCTGGCGCTCGGTGTTCCTCGTCAACGTGCCCGTGGTGGTGGCCGGGCTGGTGCTCGCCGTCCGGGCCGTCCCGGAGACCCGCTCGGACCGTCCGGCGTCGGTGGACGTCCCCGGGACGCTGCTGCTCGGCCTCACCCTGGTGTCCCTGCTGCTGCCGCTGACCGAGGGGCGGGCGGCCGGCTGGCCGCTGTGGACCTGGGTGGTGCTGGCCGTGTCGCCCTTCGCTGCCCTGGCCTTCTACCTGACGGAGCGCCGCGCCGACCGGCTGGGGCGCACCCCGCTGGTGCCGCCGAGCCTGCTGCGGCTGGTGTCCCTGCGCCGCGGGCTGGTGATGATGCTGCCGTTCTCGATGGGCTTCAGCGGTTTCATGTTCGTGGTCGCCGTCGCCCTCCAGCAGGGCCTGCGCATGGGCCCGGTGGCCGCGGGGCTCGCGCTGGTGCCGATGGCCCTGGCCTTCTTCGGCGCCTCGCTCGCGGGACCCCGGCTGGTCGGCAGGTTCGGCAGCCGGGTCGTCACCGCCGGCGGGCTGATCCAGGGCCTCGGCATCGCCCTGGTGCTGGCGGCCGTCTGGTACGGCTGGCCGGACCTCGGTCTCGCCGGACTGGCTCCGGGGGTCGCGGTCGCGGGCCTCGGCCAGGGCCTCCAGCTGCCCGTGCTGATGCGGATGATGCTCTCCGACGTCCCGGCGGACCGGGCCGGGGTGGGCAGCGGGGTCATGGTCACCACCCAGCAGTCCTCGCTGGCCCTGGGCGTGGCGACCGTGGGCACCCTCTTCCTCGCGCTGGCCGACTCGCTCGGGATGCGCGCCGCCCTCGCGGTGACCCTGCTCGTCCAGCTCGCCCTGATCGCCCTGACGGTGGCCCTCAGCCTGCGCCTGCCGCGCGTGATGCGCTGAAGGCGGGCCCCCCGCCGACGCGTCCGGACGGGTGCCGTCAGGCGGTGGTGGCTGCGAGGGCGAACAGCCAGTCCTCGGCGGCGTCCGCGCTGAACTCCCGCTGGCCGCCCGCGAACAGCAGGCCGGCCGCGGCGAAGGCGGGGTCGCCCGCGGTGCCGGCCACGTACGGGACCGCCACGCACCGCATCCCGGCGGCGTGCGCGGCCAGCGCCCCCGGCGCCGCGTCCTCGACGACCACGCAGTCGCCGGGCGGGGCGCCGAGCCGGCGGGCCGCCTCCAGGAACACGTCGGGGGCGGGCTTGCCCCGCCCGACCTCCTCGGCGGAGACCGCGGTGGGCAGCAGCGCGGCCAGCCCGGTGCCCTCCAGTACGGCGTCGATCGCCTCCCGCGAGGAGCCGGAGGCCACCGCCATCGGAACCCCCCGCCCGTGCAGCCGCTCCACGAACGCCCGCATCTGCGGGAAGGTCCGCGTGCGGGTCCGGGCCAGCTCCAGGTAGGCGGCGTTCTGCTCCGCCAGTAGCTGCTCCACCGGGGCCCGCAGGCCGTAGCGGTCCTTGAGGACCTCCAGCGTCTCCAGGGTGCCGATTCCGATGAAGCGGGAGTGCTGCTCCCACGTGAAGTCGGGGACGCCGTGGCGCTCCAGGGTGCGGCGCCCCGACTCGTAGTAGTTCGGCTCGCTGTCCACGAGGGTGCCGTCGAGATCGAATATGACGGAGATCATCCGCTCTGCCCGTCCTGCCGGTGGTATGCCTGTATCGGCCATCGTGTCAGGGTTTGCGGGCCGCCCGCCCCACGGACTCCACCAGCGGCAGCAGCCGGTGCGCGACCCGCTCGCGCAGGGCGACCTCCGTCCGGGTGCGGACCACGCCCGGAAGCCGGATCAGCTGCTGGATCACGTCCTCCAGGTGGCCTGCGTCCCGGGCCACCACCCGGGTCAGCAGGTCCCCGCCGCCCGTGATCGAGAATGCCTCGACGATCTCGGGAACCGTCGCCAGCGCCTCCCCGACCTCGTCCAGACGCCCCTGCGTGACCTCGATGTGCACGAAGGCGAGCACCGGATGCCCCAGAGCGGCGGGGGAGAGCACCGGACCGCTGCCGGTGATCACCCCGGTGCGCTCCAGCCGGTCCAGCCGGGCCTGGAGGGTGCCGCGGGCCACACCGAGGATCCGGGCGTACTCGCGGACGCTCGTACGCGGCTGCTCGAGCAGCAGGCGCAGGATCCGGGTGTCGAGCTCGTCCACCGCCATGCCAGGACTGTACCAATGGCCCGGATCGTCCCGCTCCGGCGAAGCCGCATCCGATCACGCCCCGGTGCCGAAGAACAGGGGGACAGCCGCCCCCCACAGCCCCGACACGGAGCCGAGAGCCATGAACACCGCCGTGGTCCTGTACACCTCCGACCTGCGCCTGCACGACCATCCGCCGCTGCGCGCGGCCCTCTCCTCCTGCGACCGGGTCGTCCCGCTGTTCGTCCGGGACCGGGCCATCGAGGCATCCGGCTTCGCGGCGCCCAACCGGCTGGCCTTCCTCGCCGACTGCCTCGCCGACCTCGACGCCGGGCTGCGCGAACGCGGCGGCCGCCTCGTGCTGCGCTCCGGGGACGCCGTCGCCGAGGTCTGCGCCCTGGTGCTGGAGGCCGACGCCGACGAGGTGCACATGGCCGCCGGGGTCAGCGGTTACGCCCATGCCCGCGAGGAACGGCTGCGGGAGGCCCTGGAAGCGCAGGGGCGCCGGCTGTACACGCACGACACGGTCGTCACGGCGGTGGCCCCGGGGGCGGTAGTGCCCACCGGTTCGGGTGCCGACCACTTCTCCGTGTTCACCCCGTACCTGCGGCGCTGGACGGAGCTGCACCAGCGGCCGGTGACCGCCGCCCCGCGCGCCGTCCGCGTACCCGAGGGCCTCGGCTCCGAGGAGCTGCCCCGCCGCGACGCCGTCGGCGCGACTTCCCCGGGTCTCGCGCGCGGCGGCGAACGCGAGGCCCGGCGGCTGCTGGCCTCCTGGCTGCGCTCCGGAGTCACCCGCTACGAGGACACCCACGACGACCTCGCCGCCGACGCCACCTCCCGGCTCTCCCCGCACCTGCACTTCGGCACCCTGTCGGCCACCGAGGCCGTCCACCGCTGCCGCACCGCGAGAGGCCCCGGAGCCGAGGCCTTCGTCCGCCAGCTGTGCTGGCGCGACTTCCACCACCAGGTCCTCGCCGCCCGGCCCGGTGCCGCGCGTGAGGACTACCGGCCGCGCCTCGACCACTGGCGCACCGGCCCCGCCGCGCAGGAGGAGATCCGCGCCTGGAAGGAAGGCCGCACCGGCTATCCCGTGGTCGACGCCGCCATGCGCCAGCTGCGCCAGGAGGGCTGGATGCCGGGCCGCGCCCGCCTGCTGGCCGCGAGCTTCCTCACCAAGAGCCTCTACGTGGACTGGCGCGTCGGCGCCCGGCACTTCCTCGAGCTCCTCGTGGACGGCGATCTGGCCAACAACCAGCTCAACTGGCAGTGGGCGGCGGGCACCGGCACCGACACCCGCCCCAACCGGGTCCTCAACCCCGTCCGCCAGGGCCTGCGCTACGACCCCGAGGGCCGCTACGTCCACCGCTGGGTGCCCGAGCTGGCCGGCCTGCCCGCGCCCCGGGTCCACGAGCCCTGGCGGCTGCCCGAGACCGAACGGGCGCGCTACGACTACCCGCCGCCGGTGGTGGACCTCGCCGACGCCCTCGGCCGCCTCCGTCAGGCGCGGCCCGGGGCGGCACCGGGCGGCGTACCGTAGGCCGGTGGACCCCGAACCCGCCCTGAGCACCGGCGCCGTCGCCCGCCGCCTCGGGGTCTCCCCGACCACGCTGCGCTCCTGGGAGCGCCGCTACGCCATCGGCCCCGCCCACCGCGAGGACGGCCGGCACCGCCGCTGGACGCCCCGGGACATCGCCCGCCTGGAGGAGATGTGCCGGCTCACCGCGCGGGGCGTGCCCCCGTCCGAGGCGGCGCGGGCCGCGCTCGGCGCAGCACCCGCCGCCCGCGCGGCGGGGAGGGCGGCGGCCGGGGCACCGGGCGGGCCCGGTGCCCTCCCCCTCGGGGAGGCGCGGCCGGAGGGCCGGGGGCTCGCGCGGGCCGCCGTACGACTGGACGCGCCGGCCGTGGCCGAACTGCTGGAGGCGGCCCTCGCGGAACACGGCCTGGCCGCGGCCTGGGAGGAGGTCATCGCGCCGACCCTGCACGCCGTCGGCCGCAAATGGGCCTCGGCCGGGGAGCGCTACATCGAGGTGGAACACCTGCTGTCGTGGCAGGTCTCCGCGGCCCTCCACCGGATCCGCCCCGCGCCGGAACGGGCGCGGGTGCCCCCGGTGCTCCTCGCGTGCGCGCCCGGGGAACTGCACAGTCTGCCCGTCGAGGCCCTGGCCGCCGCGCTGGGGGAACGCGGCGTGCCGGTGCGGATGTTCGGTGCCGCCCTGCCCGCCGGGGCGCTGTGTGACGCGGTACGGCGTACGGGTCCCCGTGCCGCCGTGCTCTGGTCGCAGTCCCGCACCACCGCGGACCGGGCCCTGGCCCGCTCGGTCGCCGGCATCGAATGGGGGCTGCGCGGCGCCCGCGGCCACTCGGCGCTGCTGCTGGCCGGCCCCGGCTGGGGCCCGGAGGCCCAGGGGCCGCGGACCGGACGACTGTTCGGACTGCGGTCCGGCCTCGCCGTCATCGCGGAACTGGTGGCCGCAGCGGATCCAGCGACCGCCGCAGCGCGCACAGGGCCCGCCGCATATGGCTCTTGACGGTGCCCAACGGCAGCCCGGTGCGCTCCGCGATCTGGCTCTGGCTCAGATCCGCGTAGAAGGCCAGGCACAGGACCCGCCGCTGCGCCACGGGCAGCCGGGCCAGCTCCCCGAGGACCAGCACCCGGTCCAGGGCGTGCTCCGCAGGTGCCTGCACCCCGGCCGGCCGTCCGCCGGCGCCCAGCGCGGTGGCCCGTGCCACGCGGGCCTGCCTGCCGCGGGCCTCCAGCGCGTCGGCGACCTTGTGGCGGGTGATGCCGGTCAGCCAGGCCCCCATCCCGCCGTGCCCCGGACGGTACCCGGCCCGGCCCCGCCAGGCGGCGAGGAACACCTGCTGGGTGACGTCCTCGGCCTCCCGCGCGTCGCCCAGGGCGCGCCGGGCGAGGCCCTGCACCAGCGGCCGCCACCGCCGGTAGACGGCCTCCGCGCACCCCTCGTCACCGGCGGCGAACCCGGACTCCAGGGCGCGGTCGGGAGCGGCTTCCTGCGGGGGAGCGGTGTCCATGGCACGAGCCTCCCGAGCCGGGGGCCCGAGGGCCACTTGCACCGTTTCCGCATCGATTCCGGCCGGGCCCGGACCCGCGGCTCAGCCGGTCCCGGCGTGCAGCGGCTGCTGCCGTCGGCCCGCCAGCGAGACCCCCAGCACGACCACGGCCGCCGGCAGCAGCAGCCAGTTCACCGCGCACCCCGCCCGCACCAGCAGGCCCCCCGTCACCCCGCCGGTGAACATCGCCCCGATCGCCCACGCGCGCCGCCCCCAGACCCCCGTGCCGTACCCGAACGCACTGTCGTGGCCCAGCGCCGAGCCGCCGAGGAAGGCCGTCATCGACCGGGTGACCAGCGTGGTCGGCACCCCCGGCAGGTTGACCCGCATGCTGGAGACGTTGCGGAACCCCATCGCCACCGCCAGGACGGCCGCCGTCAGCAGATGCCGCGCGGCGGGGTTCCCGTACCGGGGCGCCAAGCCCCACCCGGCGCAGGCGGCCGCCAGGATCAGCGTCGCCTCCACCGCCAGGCCGATCACGAACCAGTGCCGCCCCCGGGCCTCCGCCGCCCCCTCCAGCCGGGCCGCGCACACCGCTCCGGCCGCGAAGGACACCAGCGACACCCCCGGCGCCAACGCGGGCAGACCCCCCTGGTGGGCCGTGCCGAAGGCCAGGAACAGCACGTTGCCCGTCTGCATGGCGGTGAACACCGGCCCCAGCGCCAGCAGGCTCACGGCCTCGATCAGCCCGGTCACCCAGGTCAGCACCAGCAGCAGGACGGTCAGCCGCCCGCGCCCACCCACATCCATGAGGCCCGACAGTGACACGCCCGCCGGGCTCCAGCGGCCCGACATGCCGGGCACCAGCCCACCGCCGTAGGGTCCGGACCATGAGTGATCTGCTGCTGGTGAGGCACGGCGAGACGGCGTGGAGCGCGGGCGGGCGCCACACGGGGCTGACCGACGTGCCGCTGACCGCCCGGGGCGTCGAGGAGGCCCTCTCACTGGCCCCCTACTTCCGCGACCGCAAGCCCGCCCTGGTGCTGACCAGCCCGCTGAGCCGGGCCGTCGCCACGGCCCAACTCGCGGGACTGACCGACGGGGTACCCGAACCGGGTCTCCACGAATGGGACTACGGCGGCTACGAGGGCGTCACCACCGCCGAGATCCAGCGGACCCGGCCCGACTGGTCGCTGTGGACCGACGGGGTGCCGGCGGGCGACGCGGACCACCCCGGCGAGGACGCCGCCCAGGTCGGCGCCCGCGCGGACCGGGTCCTCGCCCGCGTCCACGAGACGCTGCGCGCCGGCCGGGGCGACGTCGTGCTCGTCGCCCACGGCCACTTCCTGCGGGTCCTGACGGCCCGCTACCTCGGTCTGCCCCCGCAGGAGGGCCGGCTCTTCCTCCTGCTCACCGGCACCGTCAGCGTGCTGTCCACCGAGCACGGGCTCCCGGTCGTGGCGGGCTGGAACACCCGCCCCTGACCCCGTGCCCGGCGCCACCTCACCCCGCGGCGGGCCCCGGCGGCGGGTCGGGCAGGGCCAGGCACAGCGCGTCCAGCGCCGCCGCGAACGCGTGGTCGGGCGGGGTGCCGTAGCCGAGAACCAGCCCGTCCCGCGGGGCCATGGCGCTGTCCGGGTGCAGGTACGGCCGCAGCCCGTCCAGGGCCAGGCCCGCCCGCCGTGCCGCGCGCAGGGCGGCCTCCTCGGTGCCCGGCGGCAGCTCCAGCACCGCGTGCAGCCCCGCCGCCACACCGCTGACCCGCACGTGCGGCGCCCCCGCCGCGAGCCGCGCCGCCAGCAGGTCCCGCCGGCGCCGGTACACCTGCCGCACGCGGCGCAGGTGGCGGTCGTACCCGCCCGAGGAAACGAACTCGGCCAGGGTGAGCTGGTCCGTGACCCCCGACCACATCTCGCGGGGCCCCTTCGCCGCCAGGACCTCGTCCACGAGCCGGCCCGGCAGCACCATCCAGCCCAGGCGCAGCGCCGGCGACAGGCTCTTGCTGACGGAGCCGACGTAGACGATCCGCTCCGGGTCGAGGCCCTGGACGGCGCCGACCGGCTGGCGGTCGTAGCGGAACTCCCCGTCGTAGTCGTCCTCGACCACCACCCCGCCCGTGGCCCGCGCCCAGTCCACCACCGCCGCCCGCCGCTCCGGGTGCAGCGGCCCGCCGGTCGGGAACTGGTGCGCGGGCGTGAGCAGCACGGCCCGCGCCCCGGTGCCCGCGAGCTCCCCGACCCGGGCGCCCCGGCCGTCGACGGTGAGCGGCACCGTCGCCGTCCCGGCCCGCTCCAGGACCTCCCGGTGGAAGGGCAGCCCGTACGACTCGACGGCGAACGGGCCCGGCAGGATGCCGCCCAGCAGTTCCAGCGCGTGGGCGAAGCCGGAGCACACGACGATCCGGTCCGGCGCGGTCCGTACGCCCCGCGCCCGCGCCAGGTACTGCGTCAGGGCGCCGCGGAGCTCGATCCGGCCGCGCGGGTCGCCCACCCCGAAGGCATCGTGCGGGGCGGCGGCCAGGGCCCGGCGGGCCGCGCTCAGCCAGGCCGTACGGGGGAAGGCGGAGGCGTCCGGTGAGCTGGGCAGCAGATCGTGCACGGTACGCCGCCGCGTGGGCCGCGCCGGTCCGCGCGGGCCCTCGCCCTCCAGCGGGACGGCCCGCTCCGCGACCCGGGTGCCCGACCCCTGACGCGCCGACAGCCAGCCCTCCTCCACCAGCTCGGCATAGGCGTCGGCGACGGTGTTGCGGGCGATCCCGAGGTCGGCGGCGAGCGTCCGGTAGGGCGGCAGCCGGGTCCCCGGTGCCAGCCGGCCCGAATGGACCGCCTCCCGCAGGGCGCGCATCAGCCGGCCGCGCAGACTGCCCGGGCCGCTCAGGTCCAGATGCAGATCGCTGCCCGCGTCGGAAGCGGGCGCCGCCGAGGAATTGACCCATGATCCCTGCATGGAAATGAACCCTACGCCCGGTCGATCACCCCCTAGGTTCCTCACATGACAACGTTCCAGGTTCCCGAACGCATGAACTTCTCCGCCGTCGCCCCGCACGTCTTCAAGGCCGTCCTCGCCCTCGACGCCGCCGCCCGCAAGGGCCTGGACCCGGTCCTGCTGGAACTGGTCCAGATCCGCGCCTCGCAGATCAACCGGTGCGCCTACTGCATCGACTACCACACCGGCGACGCCCGCAAGGGCGGCGAGTCGGAGGAGCGGATGCACCAGCTCTCCGCCTGGCACGATTCGAGCCTGTTCACAGAGAAGGAGCGCGCCGCGCTCGCCCTGACCGAGGAGGTCACCCTCCTGCCGGGCGGCGTCTCCGACGCCGTCTACGACGAGGCCGCCCGGCACTTCGGCGAGGGGGAGCTGGCCCAGCTGATCGCCCTCGTCTTCACCGTGAACACGTGGAACCGGATGAACGTCACCACCCGCAAGACCCCCGGCACCGAGTAACCCGGCCCGCCGCGCCCGCCTCGCGCGCCGCCGCCGGCTGCGTGACGATGCGTACATGAACGACGGCGACCTCGCCGAGGCGGGCAGCACCACTCCGGACGCCGGTCCCGAGGAGGGCCTCAAGGCCAACGCGATCGGCTTCCTCGACGCGCTCGTCATCGGCCTGAACTCCACCTCGCCCGCCTACTCCCTGGCCGCCGTCATCGGCCCGATCGTGGCCCTGGCCGGTCTCTACGCGCCCGGCGTGATGCTGGCCTCGTTCGTGCCCATGCTGCTCATCGCCGCCGCGTTCTACTACCTCAACAAGGTCGACCAGGACTGCGGCACCACCTTCTCCTGGGTGACGCGGGCCATGGGCCCCTGGGCGGGGTGGCTCGGCGGCTGGGCCATCACCATGACCGGCGTGCTCGTCATCGGCTCCCTCGCCGACGTCGCCGTCCACTTCGGCCTGCTCGCCGCGGGCCTCGACGGCTGGGCCGCGAACCAGGTGGTCCGCCAGACGCTCACGGTCGTGGTCATCCTCGCCATGACCGCCGTCTGCGTCATCGGCACGGAACTGTCCGCCCACCTCCAGGACGTCCTGATCCTCGCCCAGGTCTTCTTCCTCCTCGTCTTCGCCGTCGTGGCCATCTACCGCGTGTACGCCGGCACCAGCACCCTCGACGGGATCGAACCCTCCGTCGGCTGGCTCAACCCCTTCGGCGCGGGCGGCTCCGCCCTCACCGGCGGACTGCTGCTCGGCGTGTTCATCTACTGGGGCTGGGAGTCGGCCGTGAACCTCACGGAGGAGGTCGAGGACTCCGCCAGCGCGCCCGGCAAGGCGGGCATCTGGTCCACCGTCGTGCTGCTCGTGACCTACCTGTCCGTCGGCTTCGCCGTCGTCGGCTACGCCGGGACGAAGTTCCTCGCCGAGAACGCCGGCGAGGAGGAAGCCGTCTTCGCGGTCCTCGCGCACGAGGTGATGGGCGGCTGGGACTGGGTGGTGCTCCTCGCCGTCTGCACCTCCGCCCTCGCCTCCACCCAGACGACGATCATCCCGGCTTCCCGCACCGCCCTGTCCATGGCCCGCCGGCACGCGCTGCCGCCGCGCCTCGCGCACATCCACCCCCGCTTCCGCACCCCGGAGGTGAGCACCTGGTGGGTGGCCGGCATCGCCATCGCCTGGTACCTCGTCGTCAACCAGATCAGCGAGAACGCCCTCCTCGACTCCCTCACCGCGCTCTCCCTGCTCATCGCCTTCTACTACGCGCTCACCGGCGTGGCCTGCGCCGTCTACTACCGCCGCCATCTCCTGGAGAACCTGCACAACCTGCTGCTCATCGGCGTGGGCCCGCTGCTCGGCGCCGGCCTGCTGAGCTGGCTGCTGGTGGAGTCCGTCATCGACATGTCCGACCCGGGCAACTCCGCCGGCGGGGTCTCCTGGTTCGGACTCGGCCCCCCGCTGGTCATCGGCATCGGCATCGCGGCCCTCGGCGTGCTCCTCATGTGCTTCTGGCGGGTCCGCGACGGAAGGTTCTGGCAGGAACGCCGGGGCGTGGTCGACCCGGCCCTCGTACGCGGCCGCAAGAGCTAGGAGGTCCGGATGTCCGTGGTCCTCGGGTACGACGAGTCCCCCGGCGCCGAGCGGGCGCTGCGGGTGGCGCTGGAGGTGGCCACCGCCTTCGGAGAACCGCTGATCCTCGTCTACGGGGCCGCCGCTCCCGGACCCACGGGGGAGGAGTACCGCGCCCACCGGGAGGCCGTCCTCCAGGCCGGCCGCACCGCCCTCGCCCGGGCCGTCGACGCCGCCGACGAGGCGGGGGTCCCCTCGGCGGTCGAGGTGGTGGACGACAAGCCCGCCCAGGCCCTGCTCGCCGCCGCCGAACGCCACCACGCCCGGGTCATCATCGTGGGCAGCTGGGGTGACAGCCCGATCCGGGGCGCCCTGCTCGGCTCCACCCCGCACAAGCTCCTGCACCTCTCGCCGGTCCCCGTCCTGTGCGTGCCGACCGAAAACACCCCCTGACTCCCGCCGCCCCCGGCCCCCACAGCCGGGCGAGCGCGCCCCGCGCGTCGCGGTACACCGGCCGCGCAGCCCCCGGCGGACGCGGTCCCGCCCTCGGTGAGGACCGCGTACGCCGTGAGGCGGGGCGAACCCGTCTCGTCCCGCACCCTTCCATCGTCGGCGCCGCGGCGCCCGCCCGCACGGCGGCGGGCGGGCGCGTCCGTACCGCTCCCGCCCGGAGCGGCGGTCGCCGCCCGGCCCGGTCCGTTGGCCTTCCAGTGGCCGGAAATGATGCTTTCCGGCTGGGCCAACGGCCCAGCGTGACGTACCTCGCTTGAGCCATTGCCCCCGCAGATGCTTATCTGTGTCATATCCATGTACTTTCGGCGCCGCGCAGCGCCGGACGGCGACGAGGCCGGTCCGGAGCGCGGTGCCTTCGCCGTGCGCGACCGCCGCCCACCACCCCCGGGCGGACGCCGGGCCGGCGTGCAGCATCGCGAGGGGGGCGGCACACCGCCGTGAAGAGGATGTTCGTGGCTCCGGACCCGGGGCGCACCAGACTGCGGAACTCGCTCCGCGCGGTGATCGGCACCGGACTCGCCGTCGCCGTCGCCGAACTGGCGGGACTCTCGCTCACCGCCTCCATCACCGGCGGACTCGCGGCGCTGCTCGCGCTCTTCACCGTCCTGGACGCGGACGTCCGCGCCCAGCGGGCGACCACGGCCCTGCTGCCCGCCGCCGGCTTCCCCGTCCTGGCGCTGGCCACCGGACTGCACGGGATCCCGGCCGCCCGCGACGCGGCCTTCCTCGCCGTCGTCTTCGCCGGGGTGTACGCACGCCGCTGGGGGCCGCGCGGGCACGCCCTCGGCATCTTCGGCTTCATGATGTTCTTCGTCACCCAGTTCCTGCACGCCGTGCCCGCCCAGCTGCCCGAGCTGTTCGCCGCCGTCGGCCTCGCGCTGCTGTCGGCCGGGACGGTGCGGTTCCTGCTGTGGCCCATCGAGCGCCGCACCCCGCCCACCCCCGCGCCGCCGCAGCTGCCCGGCACCGGCCTGGCCCGGCCCACCACCCGCCAGGCCTTCCAGGCGACCGCCGCCTGCGCCTTCGCCCTCGCCATCGGCCAGGTGCTGTCCGAGGACCGCTGGTACTGGGCCGTCGGCACCGCCTGGTGGATCTTCGTCAACACCGCCTCGCGCGGGGAGACCCTGGTCCGCGGCTTCCGCCGGGTCCTGGGCACCGTCCTCGGCATCGCCGCCGGGCTGCTGATCGCCGTACCGCTGCACGGAGCGCCCGCGCCCACCGCGGCCCTCGTCGCCGTCTGCGTCTTCGGCATCTTCTACACGGCGGCCCCCTCCTACTCCTGGATGATGTTCTTCGTCACCGTCATGGCCGGGCTGCTCTACGGGCTCCTGGGCGTGCTGCACCCCGGGCTGCTGCTCCTGCGCTTCGAGGAGACGGCGGTCGGCGCGCTCGGCGCCGCCCTCGCCGTGGTGCTGATCCTCCCCGTGACCACCCACGGCGCCAACGACGCCTGGATCCAGCGTGTCCTGCACTGCGTACGGGCCGCGACCGCCGCCTCCCTCGACCGCCTCGCCGGAGACCCCGGGGCCGACCCCGCCCCGCACGCCGCCGAACTGGAACTCCTGCTGGGCCGCGCGCGGATCGCCCTCGCGCCGCTCGTCCACCCGCTGAGCCCGCTGCGCGCCCGCAAGGCCCGGGCCCGGCAGGTCATGGCGCTGCTCGACGACTGCGCCCGCCAGGTGCGCGGGCTCGCGGCCGTCGCCGCCGACCCGCAGGCCTCCCACGACGCCCGGCTCGCCGCCGCCTGCTGGAGGGTGGAGGCGGCCGTCGAGGCGCTGACCGCCCCCGGGGAGGCCCCGGAGCCCGCCGCGCCGCACACCGCGCCCCAGCTCCCGGGTGCCGAACCCGCCCTGGCCCACTTGCACGGCCTGGAGCAGGCCCTCGTCGCCCTGGCCACCCCGCTGCGCACGGACCCGAGGTCCCCGCTGGTGATCACCGCCTGATCCCGCGCGGGCGGTCCCGCCGCCGGCCCGGCCTCAACCCCGGGAATGCCGCGGATGATACGTCCGTGCGGGCTCTCACCGCAGGCCGATGCGTCAAGATCACTCGGAGGAGTGTTCCGGGCGCTCAAGCGGCTCCGGGCTGACCTGCCCCGTGTACAACGGGTGAGCGCTCATTGCACATTCATCCGGCACGTACAGGGTGGATCTGGTCGGACAGGGGGTAACGGCCCGGGATGGAAATCCAGCAGAAGCACGCGAGCACCGCTCAGGTGGGGGAGGAAGCCGAGGAGTTCGTCCGGCTCTTCCACCGCGAGAACCCGCAGGCCGGTGATCCGCGGCCGCGGCTCGCCGCCGTGCGGGCCGAGCTGGCGGAGACCGGCACCTACCGCCACACCCCGCAGGAGCTGGCCCACGGGGCCCGCGTGGCCTGGCGCAACAGCAACCGCTGCATAGGCCGGCTCTACTGGAACTCGCTGCGGGTCCGCGACCGGCGCGGGCTGACCGCGGGCGAGGACATCGCGGCCGAGTGCTTCGAGCACCTGCGCGAGGCGACCAACGGCGGACGGATCCGGCCCACCATCACGGTCTTCGCCCCCGACGTGCCCGGCCGGCCGGGCCCGCTGATCTGGAGCGAACAGCTGGTGCGCTACGCCGGCTACGGGGACCACCACTCCATAACGGTGGGCGACGCCCGCAACGCGCCGCTCACCGAGGCCCTGCTCGGCCTGGGCTGGCCGGGCGGGGCGGGTACCCCCTTCGACCTGCTGCCGCTGGTCGTGCAGGGCGTCGACGACAAGCCCCGCTGGTTCGAGACCCCCGCCGACGCCGTGCTGGAGGTCCCCATCCGGCACCCCGACGGGCGCGACGACTGGAGCGACTGGGGCCTGCGCTGGCACGCGGTGCCCGCCATCTCCAACATGTGCCTGGAGATCGGCGGCCTCCACTACCCGGCCGCGCCCTTCAACGGCTGGTACATGGGCACCGAGATCGGCGCCCGCAACCTCGCCGACACCGACCGCTACAACCTCCTGCCGGCCGTCGCCCGCAGACTCGGCCTGGACACCTCCAGCGACCGCTCGCTGTGGAAGGACCGGGCACTGGTGGAGCTCAACCGGGCGGTGCTGGACTCCTTCGACCGCGCCGGGGTCACCATCGCCGACCACCACACCGAGTCCCGCCGGTTCCTCTCGCACCTGGAGCGCGAAGAGCGCAAGGGCCGTGAGGTGGGCGCGGACTGGTCCTGGATCGTCCCCCCGATCTCGGGGTCCGCCACCCCGGTCTTCCACCGCACCTACGACGACCGTCCGAGCTCCACGGCCTACGTCCACCACGACGGCGCGCGGGAACGCGCCGAGGGACGGGACTTGGTCTAGACCTTCTGTTACGGTCGCCCCGACGGAGCGCAACGGCGGAAGGGCGACCTGTGGACGACGTGAACGGCGCACGCGGCGGGACCGGTACGGAGGATGCGGCGCGCGACGACCGGTACCTGGCCTACATCGGCTCCTTCACCTCGGGGGGCGGCCGCGGCATCACCACCGCCGCCGTGGACCCCGCCACCGGGGCGCTGACCCCGCTCGCGGTGACCGCCACCCCCGAGAACCCCTCGTGCCTCGCGCTCGGCCCGGACGGCCGCGTGCTCTACGCGGTCAGCGAGACCGAACGGGGCGCCGCGCTCGCCTTCCGCACCGGATCCGGGGAGCTGGAACCGCTCGGGAGCCCCGTTCCGGTCGGGGCCTGCGGTCCCACCCACCTCAGCACGGCCGGCGGCAGGCTGCTGACCGCCAACTACACCTCCGGCAGCGTCAGCAGCCTGCCGCTCGCCGACGGCGGGGGCCTCCTCGGGCCCGCTGCCGTCCTCGTCCACCGGGGCGGCGGCCCGGACCCGGAGCGGCAGGAGGGCCCGCACGCCCACCAGGTCCGGCCCGACCCGAGCGGCCGCTGGGTGCTGAGCGTCGACCTGGGAACCGACTCCGTCCGGGTCTGCGCCGCCGACCCGGACACCGGGGAACTGCGCGTGCACGCCGAGACCGTGCTCCGGGCCGGCTCCGGGCCCCGCCACCTCGCCTTCCACCCCGACGGCGACGTGGCGTACGTCCTGCACGAGCTGGAGCCGCAGATGACCGTCTGCCGCTGGAACGCGGCTGCCGGGGAGCTGGAGCCGGTGTCCGAGGTTCCGGTCGCCCCGGAGGGCGCTCCGGGCGCTCCGCGGGCCTATCCCTCGGTGGTCGCCGTGTCGCCCGACGGGCGCTTCGTCTGGGCCGCGGTCCGCGGCACCGACACCCTGGCCACCTTCTCGCTCGCCGACGGAGCCGAGAAGCCGCAGGCCACTGACGTGACGGAGTGCGGGGGCAGTTGGCCGCGCGATCTCGTCGCCGAGCCCTCGGGACGCCGGCTGTACGTGGCCAACGAGTGGTCCGGGGACGTCACCTGGTTCGAGGTGGACCGGCGGACCGGGCACCCGCGCCGGGCCGGCTCGGTGGCCGTCCCCGCCGCCGCCTGCGTGGTGTTCGCCCGGGAAACCACCCGGTGACGCGGCGGGGGCCCGCCCGGAACGGATTCCGGACGGGCCCCCGCCATCATGTCCGCGCGCCTACTGGGCGGCGGCGCCCAGCTGGATCCCCAGGGCGGCGCTGTACTGCGCGACGGCCAGCTTGCCGAGCGCCGGGTAGGCCCCGAGCACCTCGGCCGCGGTGCAGTCGGCCTCCTTGCAGGCGGTGTCCAGCAGGCCGTCGGCCGCTTCCGGCCCGATCAGGTACGGGGCCAGCGCGAGCTGGACCGACCCGGAACCGCGCAGCTCGGCGGCGACCGCCGCCACGGAGCCCTCCTGGTCCAGCGCGGCGGCGATGACCGGCACCGCGAGCCGGGCGGCCAGCAGCATGCCGGTGATCCCGGCCGCCTGGACGGCCTCCTCGCCGCCGGTGGTGGCCAGGATGATGCCGTCGGCGGCGGTGGCCACGGTGAACAGCCGCGCCCGGTCGGCGCGGGCCAGGCCGGCCTCCGAGAGCCGCACGTGCAGGCCCTCGGCGAGCAGCGGGTGCGGGCCCAGCACGTCGGCCAGCTCGGCGGCGGCCGAGGAGTCCATCAGGGCCTGGCGCGCCCGGCGCAGCAGGTCGCCGTCGGGACCGGCCAGCAGGGGCACGACCACGGCGTCGGGGCCGATCGGCGCGGGCACGTCGAGTCCGGCGGCGCGGGCGAACTCCGCACGCGCGGTGCGCTCCTGCGCGACGGCGGTCAGCACACCGGACAGCGAGGGGAACTCGCTGTCCCCGCCGTCCGCACCCTCGAGGTAGCCGATGCGGGCGTCCAGGCCCGGCAGCTCGGAGCGGCCGATGCTGATGACCTCTTCGGCGAGCCCCCGCGAGGCGGCCGAGGGGGCACCGGGCACGGCGAGCACCAGCGCGGGAGCGCCCTCGGGCGCCACCGCGGGCTCGGGTCGGCGGTGCCGCCCGGTCTGGCGGGGTCGCGGCATTCGTACGGGCAGGCCATTCGCGGGCCCAGTGGGGGAGCTCATGGCGCCGCATGCTACTGGCTTATCGGAACCACGTGTTCGGGCAGGGCCCGCTCGGGTGGCATCTGTCCGTATTTATCCAGTGAATGTCGTAGCTGAATGTCATATATGTTTCAACTGACTGTGGGCAGGCGCCAGTCGACGGGCTGCGCTCCCTGGCTGACCAGCAGCTCGTTCGTCCGGCTGAACGGCCTGGAGCCGAAGAAGCCGCGGTCGGCGGACATGGGGGAGGGGTGGACGGACTCCACGGCGGGCAGGTCGCCCAGCAGCGGTCGCAGGCGGCGGGCGTCGCTGCCCCACAGGACGGACACCAGCGGCTTGCCGCGCGCGGCGAGGGCGCGGATCGCCTGCTCGGTGACCGCCTCCCAGCCCTTGCCCCGGTGGGCGTTGGGCTTGCGCGGGGCCGTGGTGAGCGAGCGGTTCAGCAGCAGCACGCCCTGCCGGGTCCACGGGGTCAGGTCGCCGTTCAGCGGCCGGCCCGTCCCCATGTCCGCGTGCATCTCGCGGAAGATGTTGTCCAGGCTGGGCGGCCAGGGGCTCACCTCGGGAGCCACCGAGAAGGACAGGCCCATCGCGTGCCCCGGGGTCGGATAGGGGTCCTGTCCGACGATCAGTACCTTCACCTCGTCGAAGGGCTGCTGGAACGCGCGCAGGACGTTCGCCCCCGCGGGGACGTACGTCCTCCCGGCCGCGATCTCGGCGCGCAGGAAGTCCCCCATCGCGGCGATCTGCCCCGCCACCGGCTCCAGAGCCCGGGCCCAGCCCGGCTCGACGATCTCGTTCAACGGTCGTGCTGCCATGGGTGATCACTCTACTGGCCCACACCGACAGCGGGTCCACGCTCAGCGCAGAACGGCCGCCCGGACGCACAGGACGTCCGGCAGGTGCTCCGCCAGCAGCTGCCAGCTGTCGCCGTCGTCGTGGCTGGCGTACAGCTCGCCGTTGCGGTTGCCGAAGTAGATGCCCGCCGGGTCGGCGTCGTCCGTACACAGGGCGTCGCGCAGGACCGTGCCGTAGTGGTCGCCGGCCGGCAGTCCCTTCGCGAGGGGCTCCCAGGTGGCGCCCGCGTCCCGGGTGCGGAAGACCCGGCAGCGGTGCTGCGCCGGGACGCGGTCGGAGTCGGCGTTGAGCGGGAAGACGTAGGCGGTGTCCGGTCGGTGCGGGTGGGCGGCCACCGCGAAGCCGAAGTCGGAGGGCAGTCCGGTGCCGATGTCGGTCCACTCGGCGCCCGCGTCGTCGCTGCGGTAGACCCCCCAGTGGTTCTGGAGGTAGAGCCGGGCGGGGTCTCCGGCGTCCTGGGCGATCTTGTGGACGCACTGGCCGAACTCCGGGTCCGGATCCGGCAGGAACACCGCCGAGACCCCGCGGTTGGACGGCTCCCAGCTCGCCCCGCCGTCCCGGGTGCGGAACACCCCGGCGGTGGAGACCGCCACCGTCACGGCGGCCGGGTCGGCCGGGTCGGTGATCACGGTGTGCAGGCCCTCCCCGCCGCCGCCCGGGACCCACTGCGAGCGGGTCGGGTGCTCCCACAGCGGCCGGACCAGCTCGAAGGACTCGCCCCGGTCGGCCGAGCGGAACAGCGCGGCCGGCTCCGTCCCCGCGTAGACCACGTCCGGGGCCTCCGGGCCGGCCGGGTGCAGCTGCCAGACCCGCTCCAGCGAGGCGCCGGTGTCCTGGGGGAACTTCACGGCGGGCGCGGCGGGCTCGCGCCAGGTCGCGCCGAGGTCGTCGGAGCTGAAGACGGACGGCCCCCAGTGCGAGCTGTCCCCGCCGACCAGCAGCCGGGGCGCCGGCCCCCGGACGTCGACGGCCACCGCCGAGACGGCCTGGGCGTTGAAGTGCGGTCCGTCGAACTCCCAGGGGCCGCCGGCCCGGCGGCGGCCGATGAAGAGGCCCTTGCGGGTCCCCGCGAGCAGTACCACGTCGGTCATGGCCGACACCTCCGGACGTCGTTGTCCTTCACGGCAGCGTTCCAGCCAGTCTGCACCCGTCCGCCGACGGCGGTCCCGCAGGCCGGGCCGCCGGACACCCGTTCGACGCCGATCGGTAGTACGAGAGATCTCGTAGTACGGGGATTTTCGTAGTACGGTGTTTCTCGTACTTAGCGCCGCCCCCGGTGCGTGCCCCGGTGACATCTGGAGAGACCCATGAGTGCTGCCCCCGCCGCCTTCGCCGCCCTTTTCCAGCCCTACACCCTGCGTTCGGTCACCATCCCGAACCGCGTCTGGATGGCGCCGATGTGCCAGTACAGCGCCGAGGCCTCCGGCCCCCACGCCGGCGTGGCCCTGGACTGGCACTTCGCGCACTACGCGGCCCGCGCCACCGGCGGCACCGGGCTGATCATCCAGGAGGTCACCGCCGTCTCGCCGGAGGGCCGGATCACCCCCTACGACCTCGGCATCTGGAACGACACGCAGGTCGAGGCCCTCCGCAGGATCACCGCCTTCGTCAAGTCCCAGGGCGCCGTCCCCGGCATCCAGATCGGTCATGCCGGGCGCAAGGCCTCCACCGACCGCCCCTGGAAGGGCGGGGGGCCCGTCGGCCCCGAGGCGCACGGCTGGCAGACCGTCGCCCCGAGCGCCGTGCCGTTCGACGAGGGGCACCCGGTGCCGCACGAGCTGACGGCCGAGCGGATCCGCGAGATCACCGGCCAGTTCGCGGCCGCCGCCGAGCGCGCCGCCGCGGCCGGCTACGAGGTCCTCGAGATCCACGGCGCCCACGGCTACCTCATCGGGGAGTTCCTCTCCCCGCACAGCAACAAGCGCACCGACTCCTACGGCGGATCCTTCGAGAACCGCACCCGCTTCGCCCTCGAGGTCGTCGACGCCGTACGGGCCGCGTGGCCCGAGGAACTCCCGCTGCTCTTCCGGATCTCCGCCACCGACTGGCTGGAGGAGGGCGGCTGGACCGCCGACGACACCGTCCGGCTGGCCGGACTGCTCCAGGAGCACGGAGTGGACGTCCTGGACGTCTCCACCGGCGGCCTCGCCCCGCACGTGAAGATCCCGGCCGGCCCCGGCTACCAGGTGCCCTTCGCCGCCCGCGTCAAGGCGGAGACCACCCTGCCGGTCTCCGTGGTGGGCCTGATCACCGAGCCGGAGCAGGCCGAGAAGATCCTGGCCAATGGCGAGGCGGACGCCGTCGTCCTCGGCCGCGAGCTGCTGCGCGACCCGTACTGGGCCCGCCGCGCGGCCACCGAGCTGGGCGCGGAGGTCCGGATGCCCGACCCGTACCACCGCGCCTGGTGATCCCGGGGGCGGTGCGGCCCGGCCCCCGGCTCCGCGCCGCACCCCCGGCCCTTCCTACGACGCTCCTCGTACGATGGGAGCCGCAGCCCAGCCGGGGCGAGCCGACGACCGAGCGGAGCAGGACATGACGGAACGCGACACGGCCCGTGTCCTCGCCCACCCGGGGCCGGACGAGATCCGGCTGGAGGGCGTGCTGCACGCGCTCTCCGACCCGGTGCGGCTGTCCATCGTCCGCGACCTCGCCGCCACGGAAGCCGAACTGGCCTGCTCCGACTTCGACCTGCCCGTCACCAAGTCCACGACCACCCACCACTTCCGCGTCCTGCGCGAGAGCGGCGTCGTACGCCAGACCTACCGCGGCACGGCCAAGATGAACGGCCTGCGCCGCGAGGACCTCCAGTCCCGCTTCCCCGGCCTCCTGGACAGCATCCTGACGGCCGCCACCGCCGAGGAGGGCCGGCCCGGGGCGACGGCCTGAGGCCGGCTCCCCGACCGGCCTACGCGAGGCCCGCCGCCGCGCGGAGGCCCGCCCAGTCGGGGATCTTCACCGAGCGACGGCCCAGGGAGCGGCCCAGGTCCGCCTCGGCGGCCTCGATGGACAGCCAGCCCGGCCATCCCACCGGGCGCAGGCCGGCCGCGCGCAGCGCGTCCAGTGGGTCGGCGGGCAGCTCGCGCCGTGCCAGTGCGCCCGCGTCCTGGAGCAGCGAGGACACCGTCTCCTTGGCGCACGGCCGGTTGGTGCCGATCACCCCGGTCGGCCCGCGCTTGATCCAGCCCGCCACGTACTCGCCCACCGACGCCCGGCCCTCGCGCACCACCCGGCCCGCCGCGTGCGGCACGGTCCCGGTGGCCGCGTCGAAGGGCAGCCCCGGCAGCGGCACGCCCAGGTACCCCACCGAGCGCAGCACGAGCTGCGCCTCGACGTCCTCGTACGCACCGGTTCCGGTCACCCCGCCCCGGCCGTCCGGGGCGGTCCGCTCGAAGCGCACCCCCCGCACCCGGCCGTCGGAGCCGCCCAGCACCTCCACCGGCCTCAGGTAGAAGCGCAGCAGGATCTCCCGGGTCCCGCCGGCCGCGTCCGGGCCGGAGCCGGCCCAGCCGCGCAGCACCTCGAGGTTGCGCCGGGCCGCGGCCGGCAGCGCCGCCGCCGCGCCCTGATCCGCGTACGCCGGGTCGAGGGCCAGCTCGGCGGGCTCCACCCGGGTGGCGACCCCGGGCAGCGTGCCCAGTTCGCGCAGTTCCTTGGTGGTGAACTTCGCCTGCGACGGCCCGCGGCGGGCCACCATCCGCACCGCCCGCACCCCGCTGTCCGCCAGCGCGCCGAGGGCCGGCTGGGGCATGTCGGTCGGTTCCAGCTCGGGAACGCCCCGCGCCAGCATCCGCGTCACGTCGACCGCGACGTTGCCCGCGCCGACCACCACCGCCGAGCGCACACCGCCCAGGTCGAAGGCGCCTGCGTCCGGGTGGCCGCTGTACCAGGACACGAAGGCCGTCGCGGAGTGCACCCCGGCGAGTTCCTCGCCGGGGATGCCGAGCATCCGGTCGCGGGCGGCGCCGACGCAGTACACCACCGCGTGGTACAGCTCGAGCAGCCGCGCGGTCGGCAGCCCCTCACCGCCGACCTCCAGGTTCCCCAGGAAGCGGATCCGGTCGTCCTCCAGCACCGAGCGGAGGTTTCCGGTCAGCGACTTGATCTTCTCGTGGTCGGGGGCCACCCCGTACCGCACGAGGCCGTACGGCGCCGGCAGCCGGTCCAGAACGTCGACCCGCACGCCCGGGACCTCCCGCTGCTGCACCAGGGACTGGGCGGCGTAGACCCCGCTGGGGCCCGAACCGACGACGGCGACACGAAGCACGGCGGTACTCCTCCCGCAGGTGTCTCCCAGCATGCCACCGGGCCCCGGACCCGTCAGCCCAGGGCGCGCATCCGCTGTACCTCGGCGCTCTGGGTGGCCACCACCTCGTTCGCCATCTCCTCCACGGCGACGTTGTTGCCCTGGGCCAGCGCCTCCCCGGCCATCGTGAGGGCCCCTTCGTGGTGGGCGGTCATCAGCCTGAGGAAGAGCCGGTCGAAGTCCGCCCCCTTGGCGGCGGTCAGCTCCGCCAGCTGCTGCTCCGTCGCCATGCCGGGCATCGCGCCGTGCTCGTGGGCCCCTCCGCCCGCGCCCGGCGCCGGGTACCGGGAGAGCCACTTCTCCATCGCCCCGATCTCGGGCCCCTGCGCGGCCGCGATCCGCTCGGCGAGCCGCCGGACCCCCTCCGCGGAGGCCCGGTCGGGGGCGAGGGCGCTCATCGTGAGGGCCTGCCGGTGGTGTTCGACCATCCGCCGCACGTAGGCGCGGTCGGCCGCGTTGGGGGTGTCGTCGGGGCGTTCCCGCGCGGCCTGTTCGGGGGAGAGGGTGCGGGCCGGGCCGCCCGGTTTGCCCGGCGCCACCACCACCGGAGCGCCGTCGCCCGCGGCCCGTGCGCCGCCGTCGTCGTCCTGGCAGCCGGTGAGTGCGAGGAGGAGGCCGGCGGCCAGCGCCGCCCCCAGGAATCGGCCGAGTAACGCGTTTGCCATGTCCATGAAAAGCACGATACTGCCGGGGTCCAGGTTCCGTTCCCACGAGGAGCGGAACGTACGGGCCCCCACGGGAGGCACAGTGACCTTGCCCCACAGCGTCGGAGTGCGCCGCCGGAGTACGGGGGCGGCCCTGGCCGCCGCCGGACTCCTCACCACCCTCCTGGCCGCCGCCACACCGGCGGCCGCCACCCCAGACCCGGGCGACCTGACACCGGGCGCGGGCTCCCGGCAGAGCGCCGGCCCCGCGCAGGACCGCGTACTCGCCCCGGGGGAGATCCCCGGCCAGGACGAGGTCGTGCACAGCGCCAACATCAAGCCCCTGGCCAACGTCCCCAGCACCAACCCGGCCGGGATCAACTCCGACCTGGCGTTCCAGGGCGACTACGCCTACGCCGGCAACTACGACGGCTTCACGATCTACGACATCGCCAACCCCCGGTCGCCGAAGGTCGTCACCCAGGTCCTGTGCCCGGGCGGCCAGAACGACGTCTCGGTCTCCGGCGACCTGCTCTTCCTCTCCACCGACTCCTCCCGCAGCGACGACTCCTGCAACAGCGTCTCGCAGCCCGCGACGGAGAAGTCCTCGTGGGAGGGGATCAAGATCTTCGACATCAAGGACAAGCGGAACCCCAAGTACATCAAGTCCGTCGAGACCGCCTGCGGGTCCCACACCCACACCCTGGTCCCCGGCGGCCGCGACATCTACCTCTACGTCTCCTCGTACTCGCCCAACGAGGCCTTCCCGGACTGCAAGCCGCCGCACGACGGCATCTCCGTGGTCAAGGTCCCCAAGAAGGCCCCGACCCAGGCCGCCGTCGTCGCCTTCCCGGTGCTCTTCCCGGACGGCGGCAACCCGGGCGCGCCGGCCAACCCCGGGGTCTCCAAGACCACCGGCTGCCACGACATCACCGTGCTGCCGTCCAAGAACCTGGCCGCCGGCGCCTGCATGGGCGACGGCATCCTCTTCGACATCAGCGAGCCGGAGCAGCCGAGGGTCATCGACCGCGTGCAGGACAACGTCAACTTCGCGTTCTGGCACTCGGCGACCTTCAACGAGCGGGCGAACAAGGTGGTGTTCACCGACGAGCTCGGCGGCGGTGGCGGCGCCACCTGCAACGAGGCCACCGGCCCCGACCGGGGCGCCGACGGGATCTACGACATCACCGGCCGCGGCGACCAGCGCAAGCTTGTCTTCAGGGGCTACTTCAAGATCCCGCGCCACCAGGCCGACACCGAGAACTGCGTCGCCCACAACGGCTCGCTGATCCCGGTCGGCGGCGGCCGCGACATCATGGTCCAGGCCTGGTACCAGGGCGGCGTCTCCGTGTGGGACTTCACCGACTCCGCGGCCCCCAAGGAGATCGGCTACTTCGAGCGCGGCCCGCTGACCACCGACAAGCTGGGCCTCGGCGGTTCGTGGTCGGCGTACTACTACAACGGGCACATCTACTCGAACGACATCGTCAAGGGCCTCGACGTGCTGCGGCTCGACGACTGGCGCACCGAGAGCGCCAAGTGGGTGTGGATGGACCGGCTCAACGTCCAGAGCCAGCCCGCGTACCACTGAAGCGGCACCTGATCGCCCCGGTCAGCGGGGAAACGTTCCGCCGGGCGGTCCTCCGTCCGGCGGGACCCCCAGCTCCCAGTCCAGCCCGTACCGCTGGAACAGCTCCGCCCGCAGCCGGGCGGCCGGCATCGGCGCCCCTGGCAGCAGGACCGCGACCACCGCGCCCATCAGCAGGGCGCGCAGCAGCGGGTAGTCCGTGTCCACGTCCGCCGAACCGTACCGGGTGACGGTGTCCCGCAGCAGCTCCGCCAGGCGCTGCTGCTCCGGGCACCGGATGAACCCCTCCGCCTGGAGGATGCCCGCCATGTGCGTGCGCATCAGCCGGGGCTGGTCCCGGGCCAGCCCCAGGATCGCGTCGATCGCCCGGGCCAGCCGCTCCCGGCCGTCGTCGCTGCGCGGCTCGCGCTCCAGGGCCGCTTCCAGCGTCAGGTGCATCAGCCGGTGCACCGCCGACTGGAGCAGCTCGCGCTTGCCGGGGAAGTAGTACGAGATCAGGCCGCGGGCCGCGCCCGCCCGGTCGGCGATGTCGGCGAGCTTCGTGGCCTCGTACCCGCGTTCGGCGACCAGTTCGACCGTCGCCCGGAGCAGCCGCTCCCGGGAACGTCTGCGCAATTCTTCATTGACCGATGCGCTGCGCGGGGACATGCTTACTCCTGCGTTGACTGGCTCGGAGCCAATATACTCAGCGCACGGGACCGTCTGCTCGGGGCGACGCGGGGGATCGCCCCGGGCAGGCATGCCGGAACGCCGCGAGCGACACCAGTGCCGCCCCCAGGAGCCAGCCCGCGAGCACGTCCGAGAACCAGTGGACGCCCAGGTAGAGCCGGGTGAAGCCGACCCCGAGCACCGAGACGGCGGCCACCGTCCAGGCCGCGGCCGCCACCGCCCGCGGCGCGTCCCGGGGCAGCAGCCACAGCAGCACCCCGCAGACCACCGCCGCCGTCATCGCGTGCCCCGAGGGGTACGCGGAGAAGTGCGCCGTCGCGACCGGATCCGGCCACTGGGGACGGGCCCGCCCGGTCAGCGCCTTCATCCCCTGCTGCACCACCACGGACAGCACCGTCACCCCCACGACCCGCACCGCGCGGGAGCGGTCCCCGCGCCGCCAGAGCAACAGGCCGGCCAGGGCGGCCAGCGCGCGCATCGTCCACGGGTCCCAGAGCCAGTCGGAGAGCACCCGCACGACGTGCGTGACGCCCCGGTGGCCGACGGCGTACGGGTGCAGGCCCCGCGCGACCCAGTCGTCGCAGCGGGCCAGGGGCCCCCACCGGCCCACCACGAGGGCGGTCAGGACGGCAGCGGCCGACGCGCAGCCCAGCCCGGTCCTCGTCAGCCACGTGCTCCGCATGCCGCCGATCCTCGCAGCAAACGGAGCGCGCCCCTCAGGTCAGCGCGCTGAGACCCGGTACGAAGGCCACGACCAGCGGAACCGCCGGGACCAGCGCGGCCAGCGCAGCCAGCCGCACCCGGCGGCCCGCCGACAGCCGGGGCGCGGCCGACAGCAGCCGCCGCACCCGCTGCGGTACGTGCGCCTGTTCGGGCCCGCACGGGCCGAAGACGCCCCGGTCCTCGTTCAGCCCGACCAGGGCCAGGGCGATCGTGAGGCGCCCGTAGCGCCGCGACGCCACGTCGTCGGCGGCCAGTTCCACCAGCCGGTGCATCTCCGCCTCGAACGCCGCGAAGACCGGCACCTGCGGGAACCCCCGCGCCAGCGCCCGCGAACAGTGCAGCAGCCAGTCGTGCCGGGCCGCCACGTGCCCCTGCTCGTGCGCCAGCACCGCGTCGAGCTGGCTGCCCTTGAGCCGGCCCAGCGCGGCCGTGGTCACCACCAGCCGCGGGGCCGCCCCGGGCTGCCACCAGGCGTCCGGACGCGGACCTTCCAGCACCACCAGCCGCGCGGCGGCCGGGTCCTCACCGGGCAGCAGCGGGGCCCGGACCAGGAGTTCGGCACCCCGGGCCCGCCGCCGCGCCCGCGCCCGCAGCACCTCCCGGGCCAGCATCGCCCCGGTCCACAGCCCCCCGCAGGCCAGCACCAGGGCCGTACCGGTCGCCCAGGGGCCGCCCTCCGCCCCCAGCGCGTACGCGTCGACCACCCCGTGCGGGGCCACGGCGAACAGCCGGCCCCGTACCGCCTGCCAGGCGGCGGCCGCGCTCAGCAGCATCGACAGGGCCAGGCACAGCAGGGTCGCGGCCACCACGCACTGCCACACCCACAGCGCGACCACCGGTTCGCGCTCGGGCCACTGCGCCCGGGCCAGCAGGCGGGGCGCGAGCACCGCGGTCAGTGCGCCGAGCATCAGGAGAACGGCGGAGACCATCATGTCCGCCAGCCTATGAGCGCGGCGCTCCCACGGGTACGGGCCCGGGGCATTGGTGACGCAGGACACGTCCGCCCCGCCCCGGCCGCGCTCACATGGCCAGCAGCATCGCCAACATCCCCGTCCCCATGGCCAGTCGGCAGGCCGGCGTCAGGTCCCCGGTGCCGCCGGAAGCCGCCGCCGCCCGCCCCTCCGCCCCGCCGGCCGCCCCGGCCGGCCCCGCCGCCACCAGCCGGGCCCCGCCGAGCAGGACGTACCCCGCGTAGTAGACGAGCAGCGCCGCCGTCACCGCCGGCAGCCCCGCCCGGCCGTGCCCGTGCCCCGCGGCCATCGCCAGCGCCATGTACGCCATCGCCAGCGAGCCCACCAGGTGGTGCGCGTGGTGCACCCCGCCGCGCAGCAGCCACAGCGCGTGCACCGCCGCCCCGCAGAAGACGGCCAGCAGCACCTGCGGCCCCCACGGCCCCGTACCCGCCGGGACGGCCATCGCCGCCATCCCGAAGCCCATCACCGCCTCGCCGGCCGCCGCCCCCCGCCCGCGCCGGTCCGCTCTGCGCGCCCGCAGCAGGCAGTACGCACCGCTCGCGGCGCACAGCGCCACGAGCATCCAGGCCAGGGTGAGGGGCATCGCGGATCCGTGCACGGCGGAACCTCCCGGTTCGTCGGCGTCAGCAGAAGGGATTCCCTGCTCACACCGCCCTCACGCCGACCCGCGCTAGGCTCTGGGTGCACGACCAGGCATGTCATATGCCGATGAGCAGATCGGAGCCCCGATGTCGACCGCCCCCTCCGCCGCCCTGAGTTTCCGCACCGCGGTGGCAGCCGACGTGCCCGCGCTGGTGGCACTCCTCGACGAGGCCTACCGCGGCGACGCCAGCCGGGGTGGCTGGACCACCGAGGCGGACTTCCTGGCGGGCCAGCGCACCGACGCCGACATGGTCCAGCAGGTCGTGGACGCTCCCGACGGCGCTCTCGTCGTGGTCGAGCGCGCCGGCGCCCTCGTCGCCTGCTGCCAGCTCGAACACCGGGAGGATCACGTCTACTTCGGGATGTTCGCCGTGCGTCCGGAGCTCCAGGGCGCCGGCCTCGGCAAGGAGATCCTCGCCGAGGCCGAGCGCCGTGCCCGTGAGGTGTGGGGTGCGAAGGAGATGTGGATGACGGTGCTGACCGTCCGCGAGGAGCTCATCGCCTTCTACCTGCGCCGCGGTTACCGGCGCACCGGCGAGCTGAGCCCCTTCTTCTACGGCGACCCGCGCCACGGCATCCCGCTCCGCGACGACCTGACCCTCGAACTTCTGGTCAAGCCGCTGTGAGACCCCGTCAGGCGGTGAACCGGCCGGTGCTGCGGATCTCGGGGAAGTCGGTGGCGGCGCCGTCCAGTTGCAGGGCCCGTGCCAGCCGCAGCTGATCCAGGGTGTTGACCGTCCAGCCCGTCACCCGCAGCCCCGCCGCGTGGGCCGCCTCCACCGTCTCCAGGGTGAGCCGCCGGATGTCCAGGGCCACCGTCCGCGCCCCGGCCGCCAGGGCCAGGTCCACGAGGTCCTCGGCGGCCGCGCCGGGCCGCCGGGGATGGAGGGCCGTCCGCACGCCCGGGGCGTGCCGGGCGACCGCCGCGAGCACCTCGCCGTCACCGGAGGCGACCTCCACGCGGGAGGTCAGGTCGCGGCGCACGATCAGGTCCGCGAGCACCGTGGCGGCGGCCCGGTCCTGGACCGACACCTGGAGCGGGATCCGGACGGCGTCCAGCACCTCCTCCAGGACCGGCACGCGTTCGCCCTGGCCGGCGTCCAGTTCGCGCAGCTCGGCGAGGGTCAGGTCGGCGACGGCGCCCGCGCCGTTCGTGGTGCGGTCCACCTCGGCGTCGTGCAGCACGACGAGGGCGCCGTCCTTGCTCAGGCGGACGTCCAGCGCGATGACGTCCATCCCGCAGCGTTCGGCGCGGACGAACGACCGCAGGGTGTTCTCCGGCTCGACACCCATGACCCCGCGGTGACCGATGGTGAGGAAAGTCAAGGTTCTCTCGCTTCCGTCGACGGCGGCTCCCCGCGCGCTCGCGGTGTCCCGACCGGCCGCGCGCGGTGAGGACGCATGCTAGTGCGCCCCGGGCGCGATGGGACCGGTCGTGCAGGGGCCTGCGGAAGCCCTCCGGCCGCTTCCCGCCAGGGCCGTGCGCCGCCCGGCGGGCCGGGGGCGCCGTGCCGCGTCACCCGGGCGTGGGCGCGTCCCCGCCGGCTTGACGCCTGGCCGCCCCGGCGGCCCCGGACCCGGCTCCCGCCTCGGCGTCGGCCGCCCGCGCCCCGGCCTCCCGGAGGTCGGCCAGCAGGGCCCCGGCCAGCTCCAGCTCGGCCAGGTGCCGGCGCTCGCTCCAGCGCAGGGCCAGCACCGGGAAGGCCCACTCCGGTACGTCCGCCGCCCGCTCCCTCGCCTCCCGTACGGCGTCCAGCTCGCCCCGGGTCCGCTCCACGTGGTCCTCGACCATCGCCCGCAGCCGCTCGGGATCGGCCAGGTGCCCGAGCCAGATCCGCAGCAGCAGCCCGTGCTTGAGCACCGGCGGCCCGGCGTCCGCGGTGTCCGAGGCCCAGCCGGTGAGGGCCTCGCGCCCGGCGTCGGTGATGGCGTAGCGGCGCTTGGCGCGGGCCTCCTCGGGCCCCGAGCGCACGGAGACCGCGTACCCCAGCTCCTCCAGCCGGCGCAGTTCCGCGTAGATCTGGCTGATCGCGGGCGACCAGTAGAAGAAGCGCAGGGAGGAGTCCGCCCACTTCTTCAGCTCGTATCCGGTGCGCTCGCCGGGGAACGACAGCAGGCCGAGCACCGCCCACGCGGTCGGCGGGAGCTCTTGCTTCTTCGACGTCTGACTACTAGTCATATTTCTAATCGAAGTAAGACCGGGCACGGGACTCAACTCTGGAGGCATCGTGAAATTCTCCGTGATCTTCGAGGCTCAGCTGGCCGACCCGACCGTGGAGCGGGAGCACCAGGTCATCCGCGACTGCGTCGAGCAGGCGGTCCTCGCCGAACGCATGGGATTCGACCGGATCTGGGCCGTCGAACACCACTCGTTGAAGTGGTACGCGCACCTGAGCGCTCCGGAGGTCTTCCTGAGCTTCGTCGCGGCCCGGACCGACACCATACGCATCGGGCACGGAGTCGTGTGCATGCCCTTCCGCTTCAACCATCCGGTCCGGGTGGCCGAACGGGCCGCGATGCTCGACCTCCTCTCGGGCGGGCGCCTCGACCTCGGGGCCGGGCGCGGGGGCACCGAGCAGGAGACCTCGCTGTTCGGGGTGGACCGGGACCGCACCACCGCCGAGGTGGAGGAGGCGCTGCGGGTGATCGGGAAGGCGTGGCGGGAGGAGGAGCTGGAGTACCACGGCGAGCTGCTCGACATCGGGCCGCACCCGATCCTGCCGCGTCCGGCGCAGCGGCCGCACCCGCCGCTGTTCCTGGCGTGCAGCCGGGGCGAGACGCTGGTGCAGGCCGCCGAGCTGGGCGTCGGAGCCCTGGTGATGGGCTTCGCCGGGCCGGAGGCCGTCGCGGGGATGCGGGCCGTGTACGACGCGGCGCGCGAGCGCCGCGACGGCAGCCGCTTCGTCTCCACGGCCGTCAACGACCACTTCTCGGTCCTCTGCCCGACCATCGTGCTCGACGACCCGGAGGAGGCCCGCCGGATCGGCGTCAGGGGCCAGCGGTTCTTCGCTCAGTCCATCGGGCACTGGTACGGCGGCGCCGGCGTCCCGGACGAGGCGGTGGTGGCCGGCGCGGACGAGGGGGCCGAGATGCGCCGGGCCGCCGAGCAGGTGGTGGCCCGGCTGCACGAGCTGGACGTCCCGGTGCGGCCGACCTCCACGGCCACCTTCCATGCCGACCACGCCTACGGCAGCGCAGAGGGGGCCGTCGCGTACGTGGAGCGGCTGCGGGCCGCCGGCGCGGACGAGGTGATGTGCCTGGTCCAGATGGGCACGGTGCCGCAGGAGGCCTGCCTGGAGACCCTGCGGCAGTGGGGGGAGAAGGTCATCCCGCACTTCCGCCGGAATGCCGGGCTCCTCCCCTGAGTGCCGCCGCGGCGGCCGCAAGCGGGCCGAACGCGTCAACTGGTAGGCGGAGTGGTGGATTCCAGCGCACGGTACGGGAAGACTTGCGGTGGAGTGGGGGGTGTCACGGGATAATTTCCTGAGTTTCCTCTTGAGTGGGAGAGCCTCGCATGCTTACCCTGTGCCGACGTGAGGTTCTCCTGTGGAGGAAGTGACATGACGGAAACTCTTGTGCCGGGCTCCCGCGGTGCCGTGATAACCGCTGGCGCGCGGGTGGTCGACCACCCGGCGTGGCCCGAGCTCAAGGCCGCCGTGGAGGAGATCCGCCCCTGGCAGGCCAAGGACGGTTCGATCGACTTCGAGGCCGAGGGCGCCCCCGCCCGCGCCGAGGTCGAGGCCGCCGTGGAGCGGGTCGCCGGGGCCGTCGAGACCCTGTCGCCGCTGCTGCCGCACGCCACCGCGTACCACGCCGCGCTCGTCGCCGACCTGCGCAAGTGGGTCGCCGAGGGCTTCGGCGTCCCGGACTTCCTCGACTCGCTGCTGGCTTTCCACCCGGCCGCCCAGCGCGCCGACGGCCTCCAGCACCTCGTCGTCTTCCCGATGTACACGCAGAACGGCAACCCGGACCGCAACTTCGAGGCCGTCGTCCTGAAGATGGTCTGGCCCGAGTGGCTCTCCGAGCTGGAGCGCACCCGGTACGACAACCCGCTCTTCCTCGGCATCACCTTCGAGGACTTCACGCCGGGCTACGACACCAACTCCGCCGTGCTCTTCCCGGAGACCATCGCCGTGCGCGAGGCCCCCGAGCGCTTCACCTGGGGCGGCATCTTCTGCGACCGCGAGGCGGCCCGCTACCGCAAGGTCACCGCGGCGGCCGTGGACATCCTCGGCATCGAGCTGCCCGAGGACATCGCCCGCATGGTCGAGGACCAGGAGCGCTGCGAGAAGGCCTTCGTCCTGTGGGACATGGTCCACGACCGCACCCACAGCCACGGCGACCTGCCCTTCGACCCCTTCATGATCAAGCAGCGCCAGCCGTTCTGGATGTACGGCCTGGAGGAGCTGCGCTGCGACCTCACCGCCTTCAAGGAGGCCGTGAAGCTGGAGTCCGAGGGCAACGAGCACGGCCGTGACGTGCAGTACGCCGTCCTCTTCGACCGGATGTTCCGCTTCCCCGTCTCCGGCGACCGCAACCGCAACTACGACGGCCTCGGCGGCCAGCTGCTCTTCGCCTACCTCCACAAGCACGACGTCGTGCGCTGGACGGACAACAAGCTGAAGATCGACTGGATGCGTGCCCCGCAGGTCACCAACCAGCTGTGCGCCGAGATCGAGGACCTCTACCGCGCGGGCATCGACCGTCCGAAGCTGGTCCACTGGTTCAAGGCCTACGAGCTGGTCTCCACCTACCTCGCCCCGCACCCGGGCTCCAAGTGGGCCAAGGGCCCCGACGCCCTCGACCTGACGCAGCCGCCGCGCAAGCTGGTGGACGACGTGCTTCCGGACGAGTTTCCCCTCAGCATGTTCTACGAGGCCCTCGCCAAGAAGCTCAAGGGTGTGATCGCCTCCACGAAGGGCATCACCCCGGCGAACGCGGACGACGCCGAGCGGGCCGCCGCGTGAGCGACCGCGCACAGGAGGCTGCACAGATGAACGGCAACGGAAAGCTCCACGGAGCGGTGGTCGCGGTGGCCGGGGCCGGCGGCCCCGCCGGCCGCGCCGCGCTGATGCGCCTCGCCGAGGCGGGCGCCACCGTCGTGGCCTCCGACGCCGACGCGGCGCGCCTGGCCGAGGCCGTCGACGCGGCCCGGTACGCCCACGGCGGCGCCACCGTCACCGGCGACACGGTCGACCTGCTCGACCTGGAGGCCACCAAGGCCTGGGCCGAGCGCACCGAGAAGGAGTTCGGCCGGGTCGACGGGCTCGTCCACCTGGTCGGCGGCTGGCGCGGCAGCAAGACCTTCACCGACGTGGACCTCGCGGACTGGGGCTTCCTGGAGAAGCTCCTGATCCGCACCGTCCAGCACACCTCGCTCGCCTTCCACGACGCGCTGCTGCGCAGCGACCGCGGACGCTACGTGCTGATCAGCCAGTCCGGCGCGCACAAGCCGGTCGCCAACAACGCCGCGTACAACGCGGGCAAGGCGGCCGCCGAGGCCTGGACCCTGGCCATGGCGGACTCCTTCCGCAAGGCGGGGGGCGAGGGCGAGCCGACCACCGCCGCCGCGATCGTGGTGATCAAGGCACTGGTGCACGACGCGATGCGCGCCGAGCGCCCCCAAGCAAAGTTCGCGGGCTTCACCGACGTCAAGGAGCTGGCCGAGGCCATCGCCGGCGTCTGGGAGCGGCCCGCCTCCGAAGTGAACGGACAGCGTCTGTGGCTCACTCCGCAACCGTGAAGACCGATGCCCGCCGCCACCACGATCCGGCGGTCCGCGGCTTCGCGAGCGACAACTACGCGGGGGTGCATCCGGAGATCCTGGAGGCCGTCGCGCTGGCCAACGGCGGCCACCAGGTCGCCTACGGCGAGGACGAGTACACCGAACACCTGCAGAAGGTCATCCGCAGCCACTTCGGCCCGTACGCGCAGGCCTTCCCGGTCTTCAACGGCACCGGCGCGAACGTCACCGCCCTCCAGGCGATGACCGACCGCTGGGGCGCCGTGATCTGCGCCAAGTCCGCCCACATCAACGTGGACGAGGGCGGCGCCCCGGAGCGGATGGCGGGCATCAAGCTGCTCGCCGTCCCCACCCCGGACGGCAAGCTCACCCCCGAGCTGATCGACCAGGAGGCCTGGGGCTTCGACGACGAGCACCGGGCGATGCCCCAGGTCGTCTCGATCACCCAGAACACCGAGCTGGGCACGGTCTACACGCCGGACGAGATCAGGGCCATCTGCGAGCATGCCCACGGCCTCGGCATGAAGGTGCACCTCGACGGTGCCCGGATAGCCAACGCCGCGGCCTCGCTCGACGTGCCGATGCGGACCTTCACCAACGCGGCGGGCGTCGACGTGCTGTCCTACGGCGGCACCAAGAACGGCATGATGTTCGGCGAGGCCGTGGTCGTGGTGAACCCGGACGCGGTCCGGCAGATGAAGCACGTCCGCAAGATGTCGATGCAGCTCGCCTCCAAGATGCGCTTCGTGTCGGTGCAGCTGGAGGCCCTGCTGGCCAAGGACCTGTGGCTGCGCAACGCCCGCCAGGCCAACGCGATGGCGCAGCGGCTCGCGGCGGGCGTGCGCGAGACGGACGGGGTGGAGATCCTCTACCCGGTGCAGGCCAACGCCGTCTTCGCGAAGCTGCCGCACGAGGTGTCGCGCCGGCTCCAGCAGCGCTACCGCTTCTACTTCTGGGACGAGGCCGCCGGCCACGTCCGCTGGATGTGCGGCTACGACACCCAGGAGGAGGACGTGGACGGCTTCCTCCAGGCCCTCAAGGAGGAGCTGGCGCGCTAGCGCGGCCCCGCACAGAAGTGAATAGATATGCCTGTGACCGTAAATCTATTGATCTACGGTCGGAGGCATGCCTATGCTCCCGCCCATGCAGCTCCTCCAACAGAACCCTGACATACACGCATACTTGGCCTCGGATGAGGCGGTAGACCACTGGCATCCGCTGGTGCAGGAAACCGCCGACGCCCTCTGGTCCGCCACCGGCGATGCATACTCATACGCCAAAGCCGCCTTCGAATTCGTCCGGGACGCCATCCCGCACTCGGCGGACTCCGGCGACACGCGGGTCTCCTGGCGCGCCTCCGACGTACTCGGCACCCGCAACGGCATCTGCCACGCCAAGTCCCACGCGCTCGTCGCCCTGCTGCGCGCCCAGGGCATCCCGGCGGCCCTGTGCTACCAGCTCCTCGGCGACGACGACGGGACCGGCCTCCTCGTCCACGGGCTCGTCGCCGTCCGGCTGCCCGGCTCCGAGACCTGGGCCCGGATCGACCCGCGCGGCAACAAGCCGGGCGTGGACGCGCAGTTCAGCCTCGACCGGGAGCGGCTCGCCTTCCCCGTCCGCCCCGAACTCGGCGAGATCGACTACCCCGAGCTGTACGCCGCCCCGCACCCCGCCGTGCTCAAGGCCCTGCGGGACTCCGCGGACCGGCCGGAGCTGTGGCGGAACCTGCCGACCGCTCTGTAGCCCCCTCCGGCGGTACGCCCGCACCTGCCGACACCAGCGCGTGCAGCGCGCCCGCCGCCAGCTGCAGCACGGCGATCCCGAGCAGCAGCGTCCACGGCGGCGCGGCGGCGGCCAGCCCCACCAGGGCCGCGCCGGCCGAGGCCGCCGTCACCTTCAGCCCCGCCCCCAGCGTGAAGACCTGGGCCCGGACCCCCGCCGGGGCGTGCTCCGAGCGGATCCGCAGCGTCGCCGTCAGCAGCGGCCCGTCGCACACCCCCGCCACCGCGAACGCCACCGCCGTCAGCGCCACGGACGGCGTGAACGCCGCCACCCCGAGAGCGGCCCCGGTCCCCGCCATGCCCCAGCGGGCCAGCCGGCCCGGCGCCACGCCGGTCATCCGGCCCAGCGTCAGGGACCCGGCCAGCGCACCCACCGCGAAGGCCGTCATCAGCACGCCGCCCGCGCCCGGACGGTCCAGGCCGGCCGCGAGCAGCACCGAGGTGGTGGTCAGCGACCCGATTCCGACGAACGCCAGGGTCGTCGCCGAGGTGATGGCCCGCAGCTCCCGGACCCGCCACAGGGCGGCCAGCCCCGCGCCCAGCCCGGCGCGGGGCCCGTCCGGGGAGCGGCCCGCGCCCTGGTCCTCGTACGGGAGGGACGCGGCCAGCAGCGCCGCCAGCGCCGCCGAAACCGCCAGCACGGCCATCGCCGGGCCCGCCGAGGCCGCCGCCCCCACCAGGCCGACAGCCGCCGGAGCCGTAACCGACGCCGCGTTGTAGGTGGAGGCGTCCCAGCCGTAGGCCCGGTCCCGTGCGGGGCCCGCCGGCAACAGCCCCGCGACCAGGCTGGAGAGCCCGCCCGTCACCACCGGCCCGCAGCTCCCGCCGAGCACCGCCACCGCGAGCACCACCGGCACCGGAGCCCGGCCCAGCAGCAGGGACAGCGCCGCCACCGCGGCCGTGAACCCCGCCAGGGCGCCCGCGTAGAACAGCCGGGGCCGCCGGGCCCGGGCCGCTGCGGCACCCGCCAGCGGCGCGGCCAGCACGTGCGGCGCCAGCCAGGCGGTCAGGACGAACGCCCCGTGCGCGGCGCTGCCGGTGCGCTCGAGCGCCAGCAGCACCACCGCCATGCCCATGCCCTCGGACGCGAAGCGCGCGGCGAGCGCCGCGGCCAGGTACCGCCCGAACCCGCCCATCGGCGAACCCTCCCCCTGAGTGACCTGCCGAACGGACACGACGTTACGCCGCAGGGGTGCGGGGCGGGCGGCGGGAACGCGCCGTCCTCGGGCGGGATCAGCCCGCTTCGCGCTCCTTGACCTGGGCTGCCGTCGGCGCGGTGCCGCCCAGGTGGGCCGGGAGCCACCAGGAGTCCCCGGGGCCCTGCGGCGTGGCCGGGTAGGCGCTCTGCGCCGCGTCCAGCAGCTCCTGCACGCGCTCGCGCAGGCGGCGGGTGATCGCGCCCGCGTACTGGTCGGCCGGAGCCTCCAGGGGCTCGCCGACCCGCATGGTCACCGGGATGTGGCTGCGCTTGAGGTTCTTCGGGCGGCCCTTGGTCCACAGCCGCTGCGTGCCCCACAGGGCCACCGGGATCAGCGGGACCCCGGCCTCCTGGGCCATGCGCGCCGCACCCGACTTGAAGCTCTTGAGGGTGAAGGACTGGGAGATCGTCGCCTCCGGGAACACCCCGATGATCTCGCCGGAGCGCAGCGAGTCCAGGGCGTGCTGGTAGGCGGTCTCGCCCTGCGTGCGGTCCACCGGGATGTGCTTCATCGCGCGCATCAGCGGGCCCGAGACCTTGTGCCGGAACACCGACTCCTTGGCCATGAAGCGGACCAGGCGCTTCTGCGGCCGCGCGGTCAGGCCGGCGAAGATGAAGTCGAGGTAACCGATGTGGTTCGACACCAGGACCGCCCCGCCCTTGCGCGGGATGTTCTCGGTGCCCTTCATGTCGATCCGGATGTCCAGCGCACGGAAGAGGGTGTGCGCGGCGCCGATCACCGGGGGGTAGACGAGCTCACCCATCGTGGGAAGACCCCGCTTTCTGCCTGGGGAGGTAATCCCGGCCGGAAGTTACGGCAGCGTAGGTACGCGGCCATTGGGGATCGTGCCCCAAACGCGGCCCGCTGGCCAGCCCAGACGCCCGCGCCGGGGGAGATTCTCGTCACGCGGGGAATGCCGCGCGCCGGACGGGCGCTCGCAGTACGTACAGGCGGGCGGGCGGACGGGAGCGGGCGTGGGCGGGCACGGAGAAGGGGCGCCGGGGGCGGGCGGGCTGCCGGGCGGCCGGTCGGGCGGGCAGGCGGGCGGTCAAGGGCCCCTCGGCGCCGCCGAGCTGGGCCGGGCGCCGGGGGAGCGGGCCAGCCTGGTCCAGTTCTCCAGCGCCTTCTGCCAGCCCTGCCGGGCCACCCGCAGGATCCTCGCCGAAGTCGCCGGCCTGGTGGACGGGGTGGCGCACATCGAGATCGACGCCGAGCGCAACCTCGCACTCGTGCGCGCCCTCGGCATCGAGAAGACCCCGACCGTGCTCGTCCTGGACGCCCGCGGGCGCATCGTCCGGCGCGCCGCCGGGATGCCCCGCAAGGCCGACGTGATCGCCGCACTGGGGGCCGCGCTGTGACGGATGCGCCGGTACGTGCGCCCGCACGGAGCGTGACGCGCCTGACACTTGCCTGCTGCGGCTTGACTGTGTACGCGTGAGATCGCCAGGCTGACCGCATGCGGTATGAACTCCTGCTTTACGGGCGGGTCCACGTGGACCTCGTCCGCCACGCGAGCGCGCGCTGTCGGGACCACTGAACGCTCCCGGCCCCAGACCCCCGACCGCGCCCGCGACCCCCGCGGCAGAAGGAAGCACTCCCATGACGGCCCCGACGGCCCCGCCCGCGTCCCTCGGCTCCTTCGACCCCTTCGACGGCGACCGCCCCGCCGCCCAGCCCGGCTCGCCGGAGCTGCTCCGCTCGGTCTTCCGGCGGCACGCCGCGGGCGTCGCGGTGATCACCGCGGAGAGCGGGGGCCGGCCCGCCGGGTTCACCGCGACCTCCCTCAACTCCGTCTCCGCGGAGCCGCCGCTGCTCTCGTTCACCATCGGCACCGGTGCCTCCAGCTGGCCCGCCGTACGCGACAGCGAGTACCTCGGGGTCCACATACTCGGCGAGCACCAGCGGGAGCTGGCCGGCCTCTTCGCGCGCAGCGGCGCCGACCGCTTCGGGCCGGACACCCGCTGGGCGCCGGGCCCGCACGGCGTGCCGCTGCTGGACGGGGTGCTGGCGTGGACGGTGTGCCGGGTGGTGGCGCGGGTGCCGGCCGGAGCGCACCGGGTGGTCATCGCGGAGGTGGTGGCGGGGGACCCGGCGGGTGAGGGTCGGCCCCTGCTGTACCACCAGGGGCGCTTCAACGCGTTGCGGGACTGAATCGTCCCTGCTGGGGCGGGTTCGGGTGGCGTTGGACAGATCACAGTTCGGCGGCCTTGCAACCGGGGAAGACCCAATGTGTACTGACGAGTAACATTCCCTTCGGAGCGCGGGCCGCCCCGACCGGGATCCGCCCCACAAGGCGCCTATGCTGCCTGCACAAGGCGGTATCAGAAAAAGACGATGCGGTAGGAGAGCCGGCGTGAGCCTGAGGATCGTTGTCTGTGTGAAGTACGTGCCCGACGCCACCGGTGACCGGCACTTCGCCGATGACCTGACCGTCGACCGCGACGACGTGGACGGTCTGCTGTCGGAGCTCGACGAGTACGCCGTCGAGCAGGCGCTGCAGATCGCCGACGAGGCGGACGAGGCGGAGATCACCGTCCTGACGGTGGGCCCCGAGGACGCCAAGGACGCGCTGCGCAAGGCGCTGTCCATGGGTGCCGACAAGGCCATCCACGTCGAGGACGACGACCTGCACGGCACCGACGTCATCGGTACCTCGCTGGTCCTGGCCAAGGCCATCGAGAAGGCCGGCTACGACCTGGTCATCACCGGCATGGCCTCGACCGACGGCACCATGGGTGTCCTCCCGGCGATCCTGGCCGAGCGCCTGGGCGTCCCGCAGGTCACCCTGCTCTCCGAGGTCAAGGTCGAGGACGGCACCGTCACGGGCCGCCGCGACGGCGACTCCGCGAGCGAGCAGCTGGAGGCCTCCCTCCCCGCGCTCGTCTCGGTGACGGACCAGTCGGGCGAGGCCCGCTACCCGTCCTTCAAGGGCATCATGGCCGCCAAGAAGAAGCCGGTGGAGTCCTGGGACCTGTCCGACCTGGACCTGGAGGCCGAAGAGGTCGGCCTCGAGGGCGCCTACACCGTGGTCGACTCCGCGGCGCAGCGTCCGGCCCGCACCGCCGGCACGATCGTCAAGGACGAGGGCGAGGGCGGCAAGCAGCTGGCCGAGTTCCTGGCCGGCCAGAAGTTCATCTAAGAACTTCGGTCACCCCTCTCAAGCCCCCAGACACTTCGCAATAGCAGGAGAGCAGTCCCATGGCTGAAGTTCTCGTCTACGTCGACCACGTGGACGGTGCCGTCCGCAAGCCCACCCTCGAGCTGCTGACGCTGGCCCGCCGCGTCGGCGAGCCCGTCGCCGTCGCCCTGGGCGCCGGTGCCGAGGCCACCGCCGCCGTGCTCGCCGAGCACGGTGCCGTCAAGGTCCTCACCGCCGACGCCCCCGAGTTCGCCGACTACCTCGTCGTCCCGAAGGTGGACGCGCTGGAGGCCGCGTACAAGGCCGTGTCCCCGGCCGCCGTGCTCGTCCCCTCCTCCGCCGAGGGCAAGGAGATCGCCGCGCGCCTCGCCGTGCGCATCGGCTCCGGCATCATCACCGACGCCATCGACCTGGAGGCCGGTGACGAGGGCCCGGTCGCGACGCAGTCCGCCTTCGCCGCGTCGTTCACCACCAAGTCCCGCGTCTCCAAGGGCACCCCGGTCATCACCGTGAAGCCGAACTCGGCCCCGGTCGAGGCCGCCCCGGCCGCCGGCGCCGTCGAGGCGCTCGCCGTCACCTTCGGCGCCCTGGCCACCGGTACCAAGGTCGTCTCCCGCACCCCGCGCGAGTCCACCGGCCGCCCGGAGCTGACCGAGGCCGCGATCGTCGTCTCCGGCGGCCGCGGCGTCAACGGCGCGGAGAACTTCCACCTCATCGAGGACCTCGCGGACTCCCTCGGTGCGGCGGTCGGCGCCTCGCGCGCCGCCGTCGACGCCGGCTGGTACCCGCACTCGAACCAGGTCGGCCAGACCGGCAAGTCGGTCTCCCCGCAGCTGTACATCGCCTCCGGCATCTCGGGCGCGATCCAGCACCGCGCCGGCATGCAGACGTCGAAGACCATCGTGGCCATCAACAAGGACGCCGAGGCCCCGATCTTCGACCTGGTCGACTACGGCGTGGTCGGCGACCTCTTCGAGGTCGTCCCCCAGCTGACGGGCGAGATCAAGGCGCGCAAGGGCTGAAAGCCCGACGCTGGTCACTGACCTGCGCATCTGTGGCCTACGGGGCCGTGTGGTGATTGTCACCGCACGGCCCCGAGTCGTTTGTCCCAGGCGCCGGAGGGACCATTGACTGAGCGGAACCCCGTGGCTAAGTTCTGCTATGCGGATCTAAGCTTCCGTGAAGCGGAAAAGAGGAGAGTGCACGATGGGTCAGCAGGAGAAGGTGGCGACGAGCCTCGCAGGCGCGGTCAGCGAGGGCATCAGCGCCTCCCTGGCGCCGGTGGACGCGGAACTCGCGCGCCACTACCCGGGCGACCCCGGCACCCGCCAGCCCATCCACACCGTCTACGTCCCCGGTGACGTGTTCGCCGCCGACACCATCCGCTCCTGGGGCGACCAGGCCCTCGCGGCCCTCGACGAGCACGCCCCGGACGCCGCCACCTTCGCCAAGGTGCTCGGCATCTCCGACGAGCTCGCGGTACCCGTCTACGACCGCGTCCGCGCCAAGCTCGCCACCGAGCCCGTCGAGGACCTGCGCGTCGACTTCGAGGACGGCTTCGGCGTCCGCTCCGACGAGGAGGAGGACCAGGCCGCGGCCCGCGCCGCCCGCCTCGTCTCGGAGGCCTTCTCCAACGGCACCAACGCCCCGTACATGGGCATCCGCATGAAGTGCATGGAGTCCAACGTCCGCGACCGCGGCATCCGCACCACCGACATCTTCCTTTCCGGCCTGCTGGAGCACGGCGGCCTGCCGGAGGGCCTCGTCCTCACCCTGCCCAAGGTCACCTACGCCGAGCAGGTCAGCGCTTTCGTCAAGCTGCTGGAGGCCTTCGAGACCACCCGCGGCCTGCGCGCGGGCCGGATCGGCTTCGAGATCCAGATCGAGACCAGCCAGTCCATCCTCGCCTCCGACGGCACCGCCACCGTGGCCCGCATGATCGAGGCCTCCAAGGGCCGCGCCACCGGCCTGCACTACGGCACCTTCGACTACAGCGCCTGCGTCGGCGTCTCCGCCGCCTACCAGGCCAGCGACCACCCCGCCGCCGACCACGCGAAGGCGATCATGCAGGTCGCGGCCGCCGGCACCGGCGTACGCGTCTCCGACGGCTCGACGAACGTGCTGCCCATCGGCACCACCGAGAAGGTCCACGAGGGCTGGAGGCTGCACTACGGCCTCACCCGCCGCGCGCTGGCCCGCGCCTACTACCAGGGCTGGGACATGCACCCGGCGCACCTGCCGACCCGCTACGCGGCCGTCTTCACCTTCTACCGCGAGGGCCTCGAAGCCGCGGCCGCGCGCCTGAAGGCGTACGTCGCGAAGATCGAGGGCGACGTCATGGACGAGCCGGCCACCGCCAAGGCCCTGGCCGGCTACCTGGTCCGCGGCCTCGACTGCGGCGCCGTCGGCGCCGACGAGGTCACCGCCCTCACCGGCCTGACCCGCGCCGAACTGGACGCCTTCGCCATCCCGCGCCGCTCCGCGACCCTGACGGCGACCGCCTGACCCGCACGTCCCCGCACGGCCCGGCCCGGAATCACCACAGCCGGGCCGTCGGCATGCCCGGCAGCAGCCAGCAGCGGAGCGTGCCGTCGTCCCCGGCGGAAGCCAGCAGGCTCGCGTCGGGGGAGAAGGCGACACCCCGGACGGCGCCGGTGTGGCCGGTCAGCGGCAGGCTGCCGGCGGCCTCGCCCGTGGCGGTGTCCCAGAGCCGCACGGTCCCGTCTCCGCTCGCGCTGGCCAGCCGGTCTCCCCGCGGGGAGAAGGCCAGGTCGTGGACAGGACCGGCGTGCCCGGAGAGGCGGTGGGCGGGGGCGGCGGGGGCGCGGACGTCCCACAGCACGACGTCCCCGTCGGAGTCCCCGGTGGCCAGCCGGTGCCCGTCGGGTGAGAAGGCCAGGGTGCTGACGCTACTCAGGTGGCCGTCCAGCTCCAGGCCGCTTCCTCCAAGGGCAGCCGGATCCCACAGAACCACCCGCTCGCCCGTCGCGCCTGCCAGCAGCTGCCACTCAGGGGTGGCGGCGAGGGCGTACACGTCGGAGAGCCCGTCTGGAACGTGCGCGGCGGCTGCGTTCAGGACCGACACCGGTCCCTCCATACCGATCACGGCCACTGGCCCTGCAGTGCCGCAGAACGCCACGTGCCGCACCAGGGACACGGGGCGGACGAGAGGCAGCCCCGGCGTCCACATCACGGCCGGTCCACCGTCGGCCGGGAAGTCCAGCCCCCAGGGAGCCCTACTGCCGGGCGTGGGCAGGGAGCCGGGTAGCTGGACGCGTGCCGCCGGATCCCAGGTGAGTACCCGTCGGTCCTCCGTACGGACGAGAAGACGGCCGCCGTCCGGCGAGAAGGCGAGCCGGCGCAGGGCGACTCCACTGTCCGCCGCGAGGGGAGGCAGGGCCACGGCCTGACGCTGGCGCAAAGCCGCGCCGAGGGCCCGTGTGGACAGCGGTCCGGGCGGCGGCGTGTGTTCCGTGTGCGGCGTGTCGTGGTAGACGACCAGGCTGTTGCTCTCGCCGCAGACGGCGAGCATACGGCCGTCGGGGGACAGCGCCGCCGAGCTGAACGGGCCCTTGTGCGTGGTCAGCGGCCTGCCCAGGAGATCACCGGTCGAAGGGTCCCACAGGCGTACGGTGCCACCGCTGTCCACGGTGGCCAGCCGTCGGCCGTCCGCGGAGAAGACCACCTCGCTACCCCCTTCGCCGGTCGCGGGAAGACTGCGCACGAGGGCGTGGGTGGCGGTGTCCCACAGCGACGTCTCCTCGTGGCCGATCGTGGCCAGCAGGGCTCCGTTGGCGGAGAACGCGGCTCCGAGAGGGAGACGAGGGTTCTCGGTGAGGTGCGTACCGACACTCGAACCGGCCCTGAATTCCCAGAGCGACAGCGCCTGCCCGTCGCGGAACGCGGCCCGGACCCGGCCGTCGGTGAGGCAGGACAAGGCCTTGATCTCACCGCTGTGCCCGGTCAGTGGCCGGCCGACCGGTTCTCCGGTGGCCACGTCCCAGCGGATGATGACATTGACATCGTCGGCCGCGGCCAGTATCCGGCCGTCCGGAGTGAAGGCGACGGCGTCGACGGAGCCGTCGTGGCCGAGCAGGGGCGGCCCCGCCGGCTCGAGGGTGGCGGTGTCCCACAGGTGCACCGTGCCGTGCATGTCTCCGACGGCCAGCACCCCGCTGCTCGGGGAGAACGCCAGCGAAAGGGCGGCGACCTCTCCCTTGAGCGTGCCGAGCGAGGCTCCGCGGACCGGGTCCCACAGGTGCACCACTCCTTCGTTGTCCTCTCTCACACCGGATACGGCGAGGATCCGGCCGTCGGGGGAGAAAGCCGCGCAGTAGTTGTTGTCCACCCACCTGCTGAGTACGTGGGCCACGGCGAAGCCGGTCCCGCCGCCGGGAACGGGGGGTGCGGCTGCCGGGGAGCGCCGGGCCGGCTCCAGGGCGGCCAGTTCCCGCCAGCGGCGCCGCCAGGGCTCCAGCTCAGGGGAGTTGTGGGGCGGCACGGGCCGCTCCGCTCCGAACGCGTCGTATGCGTAAAGGATGCGGACCAGGCCCATCAGCCGGTCCAGACCCAGCAGCCGTTCGCCCCGGAACGCCTCGCTCTGGGTGGCCACCGGCAGACGGATCCCGGTCGCGGACCTCGCCGCGCGCGCAGCGAGGTCACGGTACGAAGGCTTGCCGCGCTCGATCCGCAGCTGCCGCAAGTCGGCCGCGAGCGAGGCGAGTTCTTCCTTGAACGTAGGCACGCTTTTCATTACGGGCCAGGCTATGAGGGTACGGACGGGTCCGCCGGACAATCCCGGACAGTGCCGAACACAGCCGTGTCCGGTGCCGGTTCCGGGTTCGTCCGGCGGAGACCGGCCCCCGATGCGCGGCGCGCTGGAATCGGGGCATGACCACACCCCCGGACGCCGATCCGCCCCTGCTGACCCTGCACGCCGCCGTCGTGCTGCTCGGCGCTCTGTTCGCCGGCTTCGTCGCCGCCGGGCTGGGCTACCTCGGCGGGGTGCCGCCCGCGCTGGCGGTGCTGGCCGGGTTGACGGCGGCCGGCGGGGCCGTGCCCGTGCTGCGGTCGCTCATCCGCTGACCGGCGGGAGTTCGCCGGAGCCGCGGGGGACGAGGCGGGTGGGGAGCTCGATGCGGGACGGGGGGAGGGCGGCGCCGGCCAGGCGCTGGAAGAGGCGGTCCGTGGCCACCCGTCCCAGGGCCGCCGCGTCCTGCGCGACCACCGTGACGCCCGGGCGCAGCAGGTCGGCCAGCTCGAAGTCGTCGAAGCCGACCAGCGCCACCGGCCGGGGCAGCGCCGCGAGCACCCGTACGACGGTGACGGTGACCCGGTTGTTGGCCGCGAAGACCGCGGTGACCGGCTCCGGGCCCGCCAGCATCGCCCGGGCCGCCGCCGCCACCCGTTCCGGAGCGGTGGAGCCGAGGGAGACCCAGGCGTCCGCCACCGGCAGGCCCGCCCGCCCCATCGCCTCGCGGTACCCGCGCAGGCGCTCCGTGGCGGTGTGGATGCGGGGGTGGTCGCCGATGAAACCGATCCGCCGGTGCCCGCCGGCGATCAGGTGCGCCACCCCGTCCCGCGCCCCGCCGAAGCTGTCCGACAGGACGACGTCCGCCTCGATCCCGCCCGCCGGGCGGTCCACGAACACGGTGGCCACTCCCGCCCGGATCTCCGGCTCCAGGTAGCGGTGGTCGTCGCCGGCCGGGATGACGATCAGCCCGTCCACCCGGCGGGCGCACAGCGCGAGCGCCAACTCCCGCTCCCGGTCGGGGTCCTCGGCACTGGAGCCGTTGATGAGCAGGGCGCCGTGGTCGCGGGCGACCTCCTCCACGGCCCGGTTGAGCGGACCGTAGAAGGGGTCGGCCAGGTCCTCCAGGACCAGGCCCACGGTGGCGGTCCGGCCCTTGCGGAGCACCCGCGCGCTGTCGTTGCGGCGGAAACCGAGCGCCTCGATGGCCTCCTGCACGCGCCGTTCGGTGTCGGGGGTCACCCCCGGCTCGCCGTTGACGACCCGCGAGACCGTCTTCAGGCCGACCCCCGCCCGGGCCGCCACGTCCTTCATGGTCGGCCGGTTGCCGTAGGGGGGCTCGGACGGGCGGCGGGTCTGCGGCACGGCGGGGAAACCTCCGGAGGTGGCGGGCGGGGCGGAAGGGCTCCGAGCTCGGCTGTGATCTCGGCCCCGGCCTTGAGCATAAGCACTCGGCCGGCGGGCGGGTTTCCGTGGCAGGGTGGGGCGGGCAAGCCACCGGGGGGCTTCGGAGGCGAGCCATAGGGAGAGGGATAGACGTGATTGTCTGGATCAACGGCACTTTCGGTGCCGGGAAGACCAGCACGGCCCGCGAACTGGCCGGACTCCTTCCGGACAGCAGCCTGTACGACCCGGAGCTCATCGGCGACGCGCTGCGCCGGCTCCTGCCGGCCAAACGCCTCGCGGAGGTCGACGACTACCAGGACCTGCCGAGCTGGCGGCGGCTCGTCGTGGACACGGCGGCGGCGATGCTGGCGGAGCTGGGCGGGGTGCTGGTCGTGCCGATGACCCTGCTGCGGCAGGAGTACCGCGACGAGATCTTCGGCGCTCTCGCGGCGCGCCGGATCCCGGTGCGGCACGTGCTGCTCGCCCCTGAGGAAACGATCCTGCGTGAGCGCATCGCGACCCGGCAGGAGCCGGGGGCGCCGGAGGAGGTGGACGTACGGGTCCGCCAGTGGGCGTACGACCACATCCCGGCGTACCGGCAGGCACTGGGGTGGCTCACCGCCGACGCCCACCTCGTCGACAACGGCCGGCTGACGGTGCGCGAGACGGCGCAGCGCATCGCCGACGCCGTGCGCACCGGCACGGCGCCGGTCTGCGACATCGTGCAGACCCCGGAGCCGACGCGGGAGACGGTGGCGGCGGGGGTGCTGCTCTTCGACGACCAGGACCGGGTGCTCCTGGTGGATCCGACGTACAAGCCGGGCTGGGAGTTCCCGGGCGGGGTGGTCGAGGCGGGCGAGGCGCCGGCCCGCGCGGGCGTACGGGAGGTCGCGGAGGAGCTGGGCCTGACGCTGGAGCGGGCCCCGGGGCTGCTGGTGGTCGACTGGGAGCCGCCCCGCTCCCCGGCGTACGGAGGGCTGCGCCTGCTGTTCGACGGCGGGCGGCTGGCGGAGCCGGAGATCGCGCGGCTGCGGCTGCCCGGTCCGGAACTGCGGGCCTGGCGCTTCGTCACGGAGGCGGAGGCCGCCGCGCTGTTGCCGCCGCAGCGCAGGGAACGGCTGCGCTGGGCCCTGCGCGCACGGGAGCGCGGCCACCCGCTGTACCTGGAGTCGGGCCGGCCCACCCCCTGACCGGGGGCCGGGCGCTGCGGGGCCCGGCGCCCCGGGCCGCGGCGGCGGGCAGGCGCCGCGGGCCGGCTTCGGGCGGGGCGCGGGCAGGGCGTCGGGCCGGCGTTCCTCCGGTTCGGGCGGGACCGCAGGCGGGGCGTCGGGCCGGCTTCGGGCGGGGCGTCGGGCCCGCGTCGCTCCGGCCTCGGGGGCGACGGCGGGCGGACGTCAGGGGGAGGACAGGGCGGCCTGTGACGCCTCGCGGAGTGCCGTCGCGGTGTCCCGCGTCCACGGGTCGCCGTGGCCGAAGCAGGCCACGGACGGGGCCAGCGCGGCCAGCCGGCGGAAGGAGGCGACCGCCTGGGCGCGGTCGACGTTGAAGACGCCCAGCATCACCTGGCCCACCCCCGCCACGCAGTCGCCCGTGAACAGGACCCCGTGCGCGGGCAGGTGCACGCCGATGCTGCCCGGAGTGTGACCCGGGGCGTGGACCACCACCGCCCCGTCGCCGAAGCCCAGCGCCTCGCCGTCCTCCAGCTCCCGGTCGACCCAGGTCGGCGGGGCCTCGGGGACCGTCAGCCCGTGCGCGTAGAGCGGGACTTCCCAGTCCAGCAGCACCGGCTCGGGGACGGGATGTTCGCCGCGCACCACCGGGGCGTCCAGCCGGTGGGCGAGCACCTGCGCGCCCCAGCGGGCGGCGAGTTCGCCGGCGGCGCCGACGTGGTCGCGGTGGCAGTGCGTCAGGACGATCCGCTCCAGTCCCTCGGGCGCCAGGCCGAGGGAACGTATCGCCTCCTCGATGGAGTCGGCCGAGCCGGCATGGCCGGCGTCGATCAGGGTGAGGGCTTCGCCGTCCCGCCAGAGATAGGCCTGGCCGATGGGGAAGCGCAGCATGTGGAGACGTTCGGGGATGACTTCTACAAGATCCATGACCGCGACCGTAGACCCTCGCACCCACCCCGCGGACGCGACTTAGCCGGGAGCAGAGTACGCCCAGGGCGCACTGCGCCCGGGCGTACGCGGCACCGTCCCGCCGGCGTCAGACGCTCCTGGACGCCGCGTAGTTCACCAGGAACAGGGCCTCGGCGACCGACAGCCGCTCCAGCTCCTCGGGGGACACGCTCTCGTTCACCGCGTGGATCTGCGCCTGCGGCTCGCTCAGCCCGATCAGCAGCATCTCCGCCTGCGGGTACAGCGACGTCAGCGTGTTGCACAGCGGGATCGACCCGCCCATGCCGCTGATCTGCATCTCCTGGCCGTCGTACGCCTCGCGCAGCGCCGCCGCCATCGACGCGTACGCCGGGCTGCTCGTGTCCGCCTGGAAGGGCTGGCCCTGGCCCACCACTTCGAGTTCGAGCTTCGCCTTCCACGGGGTGTGCGCCACCAGGTGCGCCTCCAGCAGCTTGATGGCCTCGGCGGTGTCCACGCCCGGCGGCACGCGCAGGCTGATCAGCGCGCCCGCACTGGCGTGCACCGAGGGGGTCGCGCCGATGACCGGCGGGCAGTCGATGCCGAGCACGGTGACGGCGGGACGGGCCCACAGCCGGTCCGCGATCGTGCCCTCACCGATCAGCTCGACGCCGTCGAGCACCTTCGCGTCGGCGCGGAAGTCCGCCTCCGGGTACTGGAGGCCCTCCCACACCGCGTCCGAGGCGAGGCCGTCCACGGTCGTCGAACCGTCCTCGGAGCGCAGCGAGTCCAGCAGGCGGATCAGTGCGGCGAGCGCGTCCGGGGCGACGCCGCCGAACATGCCGGAGTGCAGGTTTCCGCCCAGGGTGTCGATCTTGACCTTGACGAGGGTCATCCCGCGCAGCGTGGCCGTCACCGTCGGCAGGCCGAGGCGGAAGTTGCCCGCGTCGCCGATGACGATGGTGTCGGCGGCCAGCAGCTCGGGGTGCGCCTCGGCGTACTGCTGGAGGCCGCCGGTGCCCTGCTCCTCCGAGCCCTCGACGATCACCTTCACGCTCACGGGCACCCCGCCGTTGGCCTTCAGGGCGCGCAGCGCCAGCAGGTGCATGATGAAGCCGCCCTTGCAGTCGGCGGCGCCGCGCCCGTACCAGCGGCCGTCGCGCTCGGTCAGCTCGAAGGCGGGGGAGATCCAGGCGGCCTCGTCCAGCGGCGGCTGCACGTCGTAGTGCGCGTACAGCAGGACGGTCGGGGCGCCCTCGGGGCCGGGCAGGAACCCGTACACGGACTGGGTGCCGTCCGGGGTGTCGAGCAGCGCCACGTCCTGGAAGCCTTCGGCGCGCAGGGCGTCGGCCACCCAGTCCGCGGCGGCCTGGCTCTCGCTCTGCGGGAACTGGGCCCAGTCCGCGACCGACTGGAAGGCCACCAGCTCGGTCAGCTCCGCCTTGGCGCGGGGCATGAGCGAGGCGACGGTCTCGGCGATCGGATTCTGCGGCATGGGCACGCTCCTCGTGGGTGCGACGTTGTGGTAAGTGCCGGGGTACGGCGAATGCAAGGCGAAAGGCCGTCACGATCCTCGCACAGAGGGACGAGGCGGCGGCTCGCCGTAGGATTTCCACGGCATCGGAGCAACCGGGTGATCAGGAGCAGCAGCACATCGTGAGCAGCGACGACGACGTGAACGGCGCGAACGCAGAGCAGGCCGCTGAGGGGGCGGAGCAGGCCGCTCGGCGGGCGGACGAGGGGACCCCGGCCGGGGCGGCGGCCGAAGGAGCCGTCGAAGGGGCGGCCCCCGGAGGGGCGGCGGACGGGGCCGGCGAGGGCACCGCGGAGGTGTGGGACGTCGTCGTGGTCGGCGCGGGACCGGCCGGGGCGTCGGCGGCGCGGGCGGCGGCCGTCGCGGGGCGGAGCGTCCTGCTGCTGGAGAAGGCCGAACTGCCCCGCTACAAGACCTGCGGGGGCGGCATCATCGGCCCCTCGCGCGACGCCCTCCCCCCGGGCTTCGCCCTGCCCCTCCAGGACCGCATCCACGCGGTCACCTTCTCCCTGAACGGCAGGCTGACCCGGACGCGGCGTTCGAAGAACATGCTGTTCGGGCTCATCAACCGGCCCGAGTTCGACGCGGCGCTCGTCGCGGAGGCCGAGAAGGCCGGCGCGGCCCTGCGTACGGGCACGGCCGTGTCCCGGGTCGAGCAGCACGGCGCGTCCGTGCCCGACCGGCGCACGGTCGCCGTGGTGCTGGCGGACGGCGAGACCGTCCTGGCCCGGGCCGTGGTCGGCGCCGACGGCAGCGCCAGCCGGATCGGCGCCCACGTCGGGGTGGAGATGGACCAGGTCGACCTCGGCCTGGAGGCGGAGATCCCCGTTCCGGCGACGGTGGCCGAGGACTGGAAGGGCCGCGTCCTGATCGACTGGGGGCCGCTGCCCGGCAGTTACGGCTGGGTCTTCCCCAAGGGCGACACGCTCACCGTCGGGGTCATCTCGGCGAAGGGCGAGGGCGCAGCCACCAAGCGGTACCTGGACGACTTCATCGCCCGGCTGGGTCTGGCCGGCTTCGAACCCTCCGTCTCCTCCGGGCACCTGACCCGCTGCCGCAAGCCCGGCTCACCGCTCTCGCGCGGCCGGGTGCTGGTGGCGGGCGACGCGGCCGGACTCCTGGAGCCGTGGACCCGGGAGGGCATCTCCTTCGCGCTGCGCTCGGGGCGGCTGGCGGGGGAGTGGGCGGTCAAGATCTCCGAGGCGCAGGACGCGGTGGACGCGCGCCGCCAGGCGTTGAACTACGCCTTCGCGGTCAAGGCCGGCCTGGGCGTGGAAATGGCCGTCGGCAAGCGGCTGCTGACCGTCTTCGAGTCCCGTCCGGGGCTGGTGCACGCGGCGCTCACGGGCCTGCGCCCCGCCTGGACCGCCTTCGCCCGCATCACGCGCGGCTCGACGACGCTGCCCGACCTGGTCCGTACGCACCCGCTGGCCCGCAGGGCGCTGCACCTCATGGACGACCGCCAGGCGCGGCGCGGCCGGGGATAGGCGCGGCAGGACCGCGCGGCGGCGCCGGGCGCCGGTTCCCGTGGACGGCCGCGCACGGTGGGCCGCCGGGAGGGGCCCGTCCGGGGCGGGCGCCGGGGGGCCGGCGCCCCGCCGTGCGTGCGGGGGAGCGGGATCCCCGTGGGGGCCGGGCGGGACGGGCCGCCGGGGGTCTCCGCGGGGGCTGCCGCTCAGTGGGCCACCGCGATGCGGAAGACGGGGTGGTCCTCGGCGGCCGCCCGGAGTTCGGCGTCCGTGGACTGGGCGGTGACCCCCTGGAAGAACCGGTTGACGCCCGCCCCGCGCCCGCTGGATCGCCGTCTGCGAAGCGGTCCGCGGCTGGGCGCTGGCGCACCCGCACGAGTACGCCCTCATCTACGGCTCACCGGTCCCCGGCTACACCGCCCCCCTCGACACGGTCGGCCCCGCCTCCCGCGTGGCCAACGTGTTCATCGGCATTCTCCGGGCCGCCTACGAAGGCCGCGGCCTGGCGCTGCCGCCCCTGCCCGCGGCCCTGCGCTCCGAAGCCCTGCGGATGACCGCCGACTTCGCCGAGGGCCTGCCCCCCGAAGTCACCGCCGCCCTGGTCGCGTCCTGGGCGCAGCTCATGGGGCTCGTCTCCTTCGAACTGTTCGGCCAGTTCAACCGGGTCGTCGAGGAGCGCGGGGCCTTCTTCGCGCACGCCGCCGGACAACTGGCGCACTCGGTGGGACTGCCCGCCGCACAGCCGGCCGGGTAGCCGTACGGGCGGGGCGGGGCGGCCCGGTGGCGGGGCGGAACCGGTGACGGTTCGCTTGTCAGTTCCTCATACCAATCCGGGTGGTTCGGCTTTCACCGGGTTTCCGCGCGTCTAGTGTTCCTCGGGTCCCGCCCCCGCCCCGCCGCCCCGGAGGAACAGCCGTGGCCCCCGCCCGCGTACTGAAGGCCCTGTACGCCGTCGTCCTGATCGGGCTGCTCGCCGCCCCGGCGCCCGCCGTACCCGCCTCCGCGAGACAGGCCCCGCCCCTCCCGGCGGCGTCCGCTCCCCGGCTCCCCGGCGTGCCCGGCCTGGAGATCGGCGTGCCCGCCTACGTCTGGGCGGACGACCCGATGCTGGCCGCCCTCACCGCCACCCGCCCCGCGGCCTCCGTGGTCGTCCTCAACCCCGGCAACGGCGACGCCCCCTTCGACGGCCCCTGGCGCGCCCGCGCCGACGCCCTGCGCGCCGGCACCACGGCCACCGGCGAGAGGACCAAGGTCCTCGGCTACGTCCACACCGACCACGGCAACCGGGACGCGGCGGCCGTCAGGGCCTCCGTCGACAACTACCTCAAGCCCTCGGGCGAAGGGGACGGCCGGGTCCACGTCGACGGGATCTTCTTCGACGTGGTCAGCCGCGACTGCGGTCCCGCCAACGCCACCCGCGACCACTACGCCGCGCTGCGCCGCTACGTGCAGGACACCATCCACGCCGCCGACCCGGACGCGGACGACCTCGTCGTGAACAACCCCGGCACCGCCATCGCCGACTGCTACCTGGAGCCGGGCCACCGCACGGCCGACGTGTTCGTCACGTACGAGGACACCTACGCGGCGTACACCTCCGGCGGCTGGCAGGGGAACGTGTTCGACGCCCGCGGCGGCTACCGCCCCGGCACCGAACTCGATCCCACCGGCACCGCGTTCTGGCACCTCGTCCACGAGGTCCCGGACACCACCGCGATGCGCACCACCCTGCGCACCGCCTTCGGCCGCGGCGCCGGCTACGCCTTCGCGACCAGCGCGGCCATGCCCAACCCGTGGAACACCGCCCCGTCCTGGAAGTACCGTCCCCAGACCTCCTACGCGGCCACCCTGGGCGGCGACGACGCGGCCGGCTGACCCGCCCGGTGGCCGGCCTACGGTTCCTCGGGGCCGCCGAAGGGGCCGCCGAAGGGGCCGGCGGGTCCGAAGGCGTGGGCGGCGAAGCGGCCGGCGATCAGGCGGTGGGTCTCCGCGTCCGGGTGGAGGCCGTCGGGGAGGGGGAGCGCGGCGTGGTCGGCTTCGCCGTAGAGGGCGAGGCCGTCGAGGTGGTGCAGGTCGGGGTCGTCGGCCGCGCGCGCCTTCACGAGACGGGCCAGTTCCTCCCGTACGACCCTCAGCGTCAGCTTCCCCGCGGCGACGTCGGCGGGGTCGCCCGCGGCCCGGAACCGCAGCCGTCCGGCGGCGAGTTCGGTGAAGTCCGTGGCGGTGGGGCCCGGCGTGTCCTCGTGGGCGGGGCACAGGATCGGTGAGACGACCAGCAGCGGTGTGCGGGGGTGGCCCTCGCGGATGGTGTCGAGGAAGCCGTGGACGGCGGGGCCGAAGGCGCGCAGGCGCATCAGGTCGTGGTTGACGAGGTTGATGCCGATCTTGACGCTGATCAGGTCGGCCGGGGTGTCGCGCAGGACGCGCGCGGTGAAGGGGTCCAGCAGGGCGTTGCCGCCCAGACCCAGGTTGACCAGCTCCACCCCGCCCCGGGCGGCGGCCAGGGCCGGCCAGGTCGTGCTCGGGCTCGCGGCGTCGGAGCCGTGGCTGATCGAACTGCCGTGGTGGAGCCACACCCTGCGGCCCGGGTCCGGGCAGGGTTCGACCGGGGCGTCGGTGCGCAGGGCCACCACCTCGGTGACCTCGTTGTGCGGCAGCCAGATCTCGACGTCCTTGAGCCGGCCGGGGAGGCCGGAGAAGCGGACCGTGCCGACCGGGCCGGGAAGCGTCTCGGCCGACCCGGTGGCCATGTCGACCATGACCACGTTGCCGCCGCTCACCGCGGCCCGGCCGGTCAGCCGGCCGTCGACGAGCAGGTCGTACACGCCGTCGGGGCGTGGCGGGGCGCCCCGGTAGGACGTCTTGGTGCGCAGCGCGTCCAGCTCGACGGCCGTCGCGCGGGTACGGAAGACCAGCCGGACGCCGGAGGGCTGGGCCTCCGCCATGGCCAGGTGCCCGTCGGCGCACTGGGCGCGGGCCCGGGCGGGCAGCCGGTGCGGGAGCAGCCCGTGCGCGGTGCGTTCGAGCTCCAGGGCGCCGCGCAGGAAGCGCTCTTCCACGGGGGTGGTGATCCAGTCGGGGGAGGTCATGGGGCCAGCCTGCCCGCCCGGTTCCCGGCCCGCACGGCATTTCTCCCGGCCCCGCCCCGGGGTCAGATGCCCGCCGTCTCCTGCCACAGCCGCGCCAGCGACGCGTCGCCCCGTACGCACGGTCCGGCCAGCGGCACCCGGTTCCACAGGGCCGCGTACAGCCAGGACGCCTCCTCGACGATCTCGCAGTCCGCCTCCTCCCCGGTGTCGCCCCGCACCGTACGGACCGGCTCCTTCGACAGGTGGAGCGTCCACGCCGCCCCCGTGTCCGCCGCCCGGATCCGCAGCACCCGGGGCTCCTCGGTCCGCACGCGGCTGCGCGGCCGGGCGTGGAAGCCGGTCAGCAGCTCGTCCACCCCGTCCTCCGCGAACTCCGGGGTCACCGCCGAGAAGGCGACGCCCCGGGCGGACTCGGCGTCGAAGCGGTGCACGGTCGTCTCGTGCGCCTGCCGCCGCGCCCAGAACGCCACCGGCGACGGCGGCGCGGTCGGCAGGAAGGTCCAGCACACCAGCTCGGCCGGAGCCTCGGCCAGCGTCCGGACCAGCTCGGCGTGCCCCTCGCGGAACCAGGCCAGCAGCTCCGCCCCGGCCGGCTCCGGCGGCTGCGGGAACGGCGCCGGCTCCACGAGGCCGTCCCGCACGTACCCGGCCGCCCAGCGGTGCACCGACCCGGTGTGCCGCAGCAGGTCGGCGACCCGCCACTCGGGGCAGGTGGGCACCGGCGCGTCCACACCCGCCTGTTCGGCCTGGTCGGCGAGCAGCTCGCCCTCACGGGCCAGGGTCTCCACGTATTCGGTGATCTTCATACCGCGAGTCTGCCAGCCGCCCCTGACAATGGGAGGGTGGACGGGGAACTCTTCCCGCGCGAGCGGACCGAGATCGCACCCGGCGCCGTGCACCTGCCCGACTGGCTCGGGCCCCGGCGCCAGCGCGAGCTGCTCGCCGCCTGCCGGGAGTGGGCGCGACCGCCGGCCGGACTGCGCACCGTACGCACCCCCGGAGGCGGCACGATGACCGCCCGGCAGGTCTGCCTGGGCCTCCACTGGTACCCGTACGCGTACGCGCGCACCGCCGTCGACGGGGACGGGGCGCCGGTCAAGCCGATGCCCGGGTGGCTCGCGGAGCTGGGACGGCGGGCCGTCACCGCCGCGTACGGGACGCCCCCGCCGCCGGCGGAGGCGTACGACATCGCCCTGGTGAACTTCTACGACGGCGACTCCCGGATGGGCATGCACCGCGACGCCGAGGAGCGGTCCGGGGCGCCGGTGGTCTCGCTCAGCCTGGGTGATTCCTGTCTCTTCCGCTTCGGCAACACCGCCTCCCGCGGCCGCCCGTACCGGGACGTCGAGCTGCGCAGCGGGGACCTGTTCGTCTTCGGCGGCCCGAGCAGGCTGGCCTACCACGGGGTGCCGAAGGTGCTGCCCGGCACCGCCCCGCCGGAGCTGGGCCTCACGGGGCGCCTCAACATCACGCTGCGGGTCGGCGGCCTCGGCCCCTAGCCGGGGCCTGCGCGGCCTCCCGATCATGCGAGGATCCCTTCATGAACGGCAACGGGGCCCCGCCGGGGGCGGGGGACGCGAGCACGGCGTCCGCAGCGTCCGCGAGGACCAGGCTGGAGCGCGGCCGCGGGGCACTCGGCCCGGCGCTGGAGCTCGTCCACACCGGCCGGGCCCCGACCCGGGCGGTCCTGACGGCCGAGCTCGGCGTCACCCGGGCCACCGCCGGAGCCGTGGCGGCCGAGCTCGAGGCGCTCGGCCTGATCCGCGTCGACTCCCGCCCCGGAGGCGCCGCCGGCACGCAGGGGCGGCCCTCGCACCGGCTCGCCGTCGACGAGAACGGCCCCGTGGCGCTGGCCGCGCAGGTGCACTCGGACGGGTTCCGGGCCGCGCTGGTGGGCCTCGGCGGGCGCATCGTGGCCACCGCACCCGGCAAGGTCACCGTCTCCGCCGACCCGGCGCAGGTCCTCGGCGCGGTCGTCGAAGCGGGCGCCCGGCTGCTCGCGGAGTCCGGGCGGCGCTGCGTCGGCGCGGGCCTCGCGGTGCCCTCGGCGGTCGCGGAGCCCGAGGGGACGGCCCTCAACCCGCTGCACCTGGCGTGGCCGGCCGGCTCTCCCGTCCGGGCCGTCTTCGCCGAGTGCGTGAAGGCGGCCGGCATCGACGGGCCGGCCCTGACCGGCAACGACGTGAACCTCGCCGCGCTCGCCGAGCACCGGCACGGCGCGGGCCGCAGCGCCCAGCACCTGCTCTGCGTGGCCACCGGGCACCGCGGGGTGGGCGGGGCGCTGGTGCTCGACGGCCGGCTGCACAGCGGCAGCGCCGGCCTGGCCCTGGAGGTCGGCCACCTCACCGTCAACCCCGAGGGCCGCGCCTGCCACTGCGGCAGCCGGGGCTGCCTGGACGTGGAGGCCGACCCGCTGGCCTTCCTCACCGCCGCCGGCCGTACGCCCGGCCCCGAGGTGTCGCTGCTGGCGCAGGCCCGCGACCTCCTGCGCTCCGAGTACGCGCAGCCGTCGGTCCGGGCGGCCGCCGAGGAGCTCATCGACCGGCTCGGGCTGGGGCTGGCGGGCCTGGTGAACATCCTGAACCCGGACCGGATCATCCTCGGCGGACTGCACCGGGAGCTGCTGTACGCCGACCCGGAACGGCTGCGGGCGGTGGTCGCCGACCGCAGCCTGTGGGGGCGCAGCGGGGGCGTGCCGATCCTGCCGTGCACCCTCGACCACAACAGCCTGGTCGGGGCGGCGGAGCTGGCGTGGCAGCCCGTGCTGGACGACCCCCTGGGGGCGCTGGGCGCCGCGGCCTGAGGGCGCCGGGGCGCCGGGGGCGGTCGCCCGCGGGGGAGTCAGCCGGGCCCGGCGCCGACCGTGACCGACGCCGGCACGCCGGACGCGACGGCCGGTGCGTCGTCGGCGGCGAGTACCGGGCAGGAGGGCTCCCGTACGGTCTTCTTCACGCCGATACGGACTGTGCGCGTCGGCGCCGCCGGTGCGGGGGCGGCCCGCATGGAGAACCACACCACCTTGCCGGGACCGTCCGGCCGGTGCCGGGCGCCCCAGGCCTCGCTGACCGCCTCGACGAGCGCGAGTCCGCGTCCGCAGGTCTCCAGGTCATCGGCGTCGCGCCGGACCGGCAGCCGCGGATCGCTGTCGTGGACGGAGACCGTCAGCCGCCCGAGGCGGAGTTCGATCTCGACCGTGCAGACCTTGTCGGGCTGCGCATGGCGGTGGACGTTGCTGAGCAGTTCCGTCACGCCGAGCGCAGCCCGGTCTATGAGCGGGTCGAGCTGCCAGTGGCGCAGTTGCGCGGAGATGATTCTGCGGACCTGGCCGATCCGTGCGGGCAAGGCCTGCAGTTCCACGACGCAGTGCCTGCGGGAATGACTGATCACGGCTGCGACTCCCCGACATCATTGTTACGGGTGCTGCACCCACGGTGACGCACTCACCAGGGTCACCCACGGTGGCGCCGCTTGCAACCGAACGCCACACAATGCGACCAAAAGCGATCCGCATGGAAACCCAAAGTCATCGTTTGCGCAGGTGAGGGGGGTACATTTCGAAAGGAGGGGGCCCGGAACCGACAAAGGAGCAAGGCGCATGAGCACCACCGGTACCACCGGTACGACGGCTTCGAACACGGCCGCGAGCGCGGCGGCCGCGCGCCCGGCCGCGGGCACGGTGGCGACGACCGTCGACATCGACCGCAGCGACGCCGACTACCGCGCCTGGCTCAAGGAAGCCGTGCGCAAGGTCCAGGCGGACGCCAACCGCAGCGCCGACACCCACCTGCTGCGCTTCCCGCTGCCCGAGGCGTGGGGCATCGACCTCTACCTCAAGGACGAGTCGACGCACCCGACGGGCTCCCTGAAGCACCGCCTCGCCCGCTCGCTGTTCCTGTACGCGCTCTGCAACGGCTGGATCCGCCCCGGCCGCCCGGTCATCGAGGCGTCCAGCGGCTCGACGGCCGTCTCCGAGGCCTACTTCGCCAAGCTGATCGGCGTCCCGTTCATCGCCGTGATGCCGAGGACCACCAGCCCGGAGAAGTGCCGGCTCATCGAATTCCACGGCGGCGACTGCCACTTCGTCGACGACCCGATGAAGATGTACGAGGAGTCGGCCGACCTGGCCGCCCGCACCGGCGGCCACTACATGGACCAGTTCACCTACGCCGAGCGCGCCACCGACTGGCGCGGCAACAACAACATCGCCGAGTCGATGTACCAGCAACTGCGCCTGGAGCGGTACCCGGAGCCCGCGTGGATCGTCGCGACGGCCGGCACGGGCGGCACCTCCGCGACCATCGCGCGCTACGTCCACTACATGCAGCACGACACCCGCATCTGCGTCCCGGACCCGGAGAACTCCTGTTTCTTCGACGGCTGGACCAACCACGACCCGCACGCGAGCAGCGACTGCGGCTCGCGCATCGAGGGCATCGGCCGGCCCCGGATGGAGCCGAGCTTCGTGCCCGGAGCCATCGACCGCATGATGAGGGTGCCGGACGCGGCGTCGGTCGCCGCCTGCCGCGCCCTCGAACAGGCCATAGGCCGCAAGGCGGGCGGCTCCACCGGCACCGGACTGTGGAGCGCCCTGAAGATCGTCTCGGAGATGGTCGCGGAGGGCCGCAAGGGCAGCGTCGTGACCCTGCTCTGCGACCCGGGTGACCGCTACCTCGACAAGTACTACTCCGACGCGTGGCTGACGGCCCAGGGCCTCGACGTCGCCCCGTACGCCAAGACGCTCCAGGCCCTGCTGGAAACCGGCGAATGGCGCGAGCCCGAGGCCTGAGCCCCGCGGCCGGCCTAGCTCGCGGTGCGCGTCGCCAGCCGGGCGTCCAGGGCGCGCACCGCCGTACGGAAGGACCGGCCGAGGCCCGGGCGGGCCGCGGCCAGCGCCAGCCGGAAGGGGGCCGGGCCGTCGGCCGCGAAGGTCCAGCGGACGAGGGTCCCGCCGGTGCCCGCGTCGGGGGCCAGCAGCCACTCCTCCAACAGGGCGCTGACGCCCGGGACGTTGGTCTCGTCGACCCGGTACGCGTAGCGCAGCCCGGGATCGGCGGCCATGACCGTCTCCTGGAAGCGGACCCCGCCCACCAGCCGTACCTCGCGGCCCGCGCCGCCCCCGGTCGGCCGGGCCAGGGTGACCGCCCCGAACCAGGCCGGCCAGCCTGTGACCTCCTGTGCGAGGGCCCGGTACACGGCTTCCGGCGGGGCCGCGGCCCGGGCCGTGAAGGCCGGCCGGACCGGGGCTTCGCGGACGAAGTCCAGCCCCACGGGACGGAGTCGGCGGGCCATGGCGTTACCCCCTGAAGTGTGGCGCGCTGCGTACCGCGCGCGGGTGCCGCGCGTGCGCGGGTGGCGCGCGCGTGTGTGCCGCGCACCCTAACCGGCGCCTCCTCGGATGTCTGCACCACGCCCGCAGCCCGCCGGTCAGCCCCTTCGGCCGGCCGGCCGGTCAGCAGGGCGCCGGCAGGGCCGGCAGGTCCTCCGGGAACAGCAGGGTGAGCTCGTCCGTACCCGCATCGGCCAGCTGCGCGACCCGGCCCGCGTGCCGTTCCACCATCGCCTCGAACGTCTGGCGCGCGGTCCGGCCGTTGCCGAACGCCGGCCCCTTGGGCAGCTCCGCGAAATACCGCAGCAGCGCCTCGCCGGTGCCCTCGCCGAGCCGGTACTCGTGCTCGTCCGCCTGCTGCTCCACGATCCGCAGCAGCTCCTGCGGTCCGTAGTCCCCGAACGTGATGGTGCGGGAGAACCGCGACGCCACCCCCGGGTTGACCGTCAGGAACCGCTCCATCTCCGCCGTGTACCCGGCGACGATCACCACCACCGCCTCCCGGTGGTCCTCCATCAGCTTCACCAGCGTGTCGATCGCCTCGCGCCCGAAGTCCCGGCCGGAGTCCTCCGGGGCCAGCGCGTACGCCTCGTCGATGAACAGCACCCCGCCCCGCGCCCGGTCGAAGGCCTCCTGGGTACGGATCGCCGTGGAACCGATGTGCTCGCCGACCAGGTCCACCCTGGACACCTCGACCAGGTGGCCGCGCTCCAGCACCCCGAGGGAAGCGAGGATCTCCCCGTACAGCCGGGCCACGGTGGTCTTGCCGGTGCCCGGGGAGCCGGTGAAGACCAGGTGCCGGCGCACCGACGCCGCCTTGAGGCCCGCCTGCTGCCGCCTGCGCCCGACCTCGATCATGTCGGTGAGGGCGCGCACCTCGCGTTTGACGCTGTCCAGCCCCACCAGAGCGTCCAGCTGCCCCAGCACCTCCACCGAGCCGCGGGCGGCCGACGCCGGATCCGGTGCCGGGGCCGCCGCCGGATCCGGGTGTTCCGCGGGGCGCGAGGCCGGCACCGGGGCCGCGGCCCGCTCCGCCGGTCCCTGCGCGGCCGTGGCCGTACGGGACCCCCCGGCAGCCGACCGCGCCCCCGCGAGAGCGCCGTCCGCCGGCCGGGCGGTCCCGGCGTCGTCACCGGTGCAGCCCTCGGCGAGCGGGCCGTCCTCCGCGAACTCGTAACCCCCGCGCGCGCAGCGCTCGGTGTGACACCGGGCGAGGGAGGTGCGGCAGCCGTCGATGACGTGGAACCCGAAACCGGAACTGCCCGTCACCCGGCAGGCCGTGAAGCTGCCCCGGCCGCCCGCCGACACGTAGAACCCGGCTTCGGCGGGGGAAGTGACCGTGCACCGCTCCAGCGTGGGATCGGCCCCCTTGGTGACGATCACGCCCGTCTGCACGGCGTCGATGGTGCAGTTGGCGAGGGTGCCGCCGCTGCCGTGGTCACGGAACCACGCCCCGGTGCCCGCGTCCCGGATCCGGCAGTCGTCGAGCTGCGCGGTGGCTCCGTCGCTCACCGAGACGGCCGTGTTGCGCACCTGCGAGAGGTCGCTGTCGACGACGTCCACGCGCGAGCCCCGGTCCAGCACGAAGAGTGCGTCCGGTACGTCGTGCAGCCGGCAGGAATCCAGCGAGACGGTGGCCCCGTCGCTGACCCACACCGCGGGATAGTCGCCCGTACTGTCGTGGATCTCGCAGGAGTCGGCATCGACCCGGGTCCCCGGATCCCACACCGACAGGCCGTTGCGCCCGAACCGGCGGACCGTGGTGCGGCTGAGGGTGAGCACCGAACGGGAGCGCAGGTCCACCGCGTTCTCCGGGATGTCGTGGATGTCGCAGCCGTCGAGCGTCAGCACCGCGTCCGTGTCGAGGGTGACCCCGTCGGCGGACGTGCGGTGCACCGCGCAGTCGGTCAGGCGGGCGGCGGCGCGCCCGGCGATCTGCACGCCGGCGCCCTTGACCTCGTACACCTCGCAGCCCAGCGCTTCAAGGCCCGAGCCTTCCCCGGTGACCGCGATGCCCGCGCCCACCGCGTGGTGGATCCGGCAGCGCTCCAGGCGCGGATGCCCTCCGCGCACCGAGACGCCGGCCTGGCCGGCGGCCACCACCTCGCACTCCTCGAACACCCCGCCGCCGCCGTCCAGCACGGAGATCCCGACCCCGGCCGGATTCTCCACCGTGCACCGGCGCACCAGGGGGCGGGCCCCGCCGCGCACCTCGATGCCGGACGCCGAGCGGGTGTGCACGCGCAGGTCGCTGAGCTCGGGCGAGCCCTCCTCGACGAGCAGCGCGGGCGCCGCCCGGTCCGCCCCCTCCAGGTACAGGTCCTGGACCACGGCCGAGGCGCGCACGGTCAGCGCGACCCCGTCCAGCGGGGCGATCCGCACCGACCCGGCCACCGCGCCCTCGGGCCCGCGCAGGGTGACGGCGTGACGCAGGACCAGGTTCTCCCGGTAGGTGCCGGGGGCAATGGACAGCACGTCGCCGTCGCCCGCCGCGGCGAGTGCCGCGGTCAGCGTCGGATACTCACCGGAACGCCGCCGCCACCGCGAGGCCCCGCCGTGCGTCACCTGGACCGTGCCCTGAGCCATCGTGCTGTCGTGCCCCCACCCTCGTACTCGATCCCGTACCCGCGCTGCCGGACCGGCCTGCGGCTCCACGGTAGCGCGCGCGGAGCCGGTGAGCGGCCAGGTCAACTGCCCGCGCCCGCCCGGCCCCAGTCCGGTCCCGCCTGCGCCCATGCCCGGTCCAGGTGGACGTACCGCCGATGCATGAGCCTGCGTACGACCAGCCGGCGGACCGTCTCCGCCAGCGCGGCCGCCGCGAGCGCGGCGGCCAGACCGGCGGCAGCCGCGTGGAAGGAGGCGGCGGACGGGTCCAGCGGCCGCCCCACCAGCCGCCCCCGGACGTCGGTCCACATCCGGAACCGGTCGCCCGGACGGGGTGGTTCCTCGGCCGCCGGGACCGTGCCCTCGTGGCTGCTGCCGTCGGGCGCGGTCCAGGACGCCACGACCTCGGTCCGCTCGGGCGCCTGCCGCTGCGGCGGCGGATCCGCGGCCGCCCCGGCGGCAGGTCCGGGCGCGGGCCGGACCACCACCGCCGGGACCAGGTACCGCTCGTGCCGCTGCTCGCGCGCGGCCCGCTGCAAGGTCCCGTCCACCTGGAGGCCCGCGACCCAGCCGAAGAGCGGGGCCACCAGCAGGACGCACACCAGCGCGGCGAACGCCACCCACGCCTCGAAGAGATCGGTCGGCCGTCGCAGCGGATTGCGCCGCCAACGCCACACACCCATTGCTGTCCGCACGGTCCGGCTCCCCCTGCCCCATGCCCGGTCTTGCTCTGGCCGCGCGCCCCGTCCCAGCCTCGCGCGCGCCCGGCGGACGCGCATTCCGGGACGCGCGGGACCCGTGTCACCCCATCCGGTGCCCCTGGCGCCGGGGGTGTTCACACGTCCTGCATGCTCCAACGGCCGTGCGCCGCCGGTTGGTTCCGGTGAGTGCCGCGAGCCCCTCGAAGGTGTCATTCCGTCTGCTCCGCCGTGGTCAGTGGCGGGCTCGGGGACCTCCGGGTGCGGCGGGCGCACTCACTCCAGGACGCGTACCTCGTCGCCCACCCGCACCGTACCCGTGACGACCGGTACCAGCTGGCGCCCGAAGGCCAGCGACTTCCCGATCCGCCGGTGCCGGGCCAGGGTCTTCAGCGGTTCGCGCCCGCGCTGCGACGTCCGCTGGTCGGTGGTGGTCACGATGCAGCGCCCGCATTCGCGCACCCCGCGGAAGACGGCTTCGCCGATGGCTATGCGTCGCCAGCCGTCCTCGGCCCAGGCCTCGGCCGGTCCGCCGACCACCAGATTGGGCCGGAAGCGGTTCATGGGCAGCGGGCCCTCCTCCGGATGGTCGCCCCGGGCGATCAGCGCGTTGAGGGCGTCCAGCGAAGCGCTGGTGGTCAGGAGGACCGGGTAGGCGTCCGCGAGGCTGACCGTCTCGCCGGGCAGCGCGTGGTCCGGGTCCACGGGCCGGCGGACGGCCGGGTCGTCGAGGTACACGAGCCGGGCGGGCTGCCCGAGGTAGGCGGTGAACCACTCGGCGGCGGCGGACGCGGCCACCACCGTCTCGGTCTTCTTGCCGAACAGCACGACCGGCTCCAGCGGGCCGGGCTCCGGGACCTCCACGACGAGGGCGGGCATGCCCGGCCCGGACAGTTCGACCCGCCCGTCCGCCAGCGGCCGCGCCGAGGCCAGGGCGAGCCGCGCCTGCTGGCGCTGGGTGATGACGGCGCCGGTCGTGTCGACCACGGCCCAGCGCCGGTCCCCGGCCGGCCCCCACGGCTCCACGGCCATCTCGTCGGGAGCAGTCCCCGCTACCGACTTGACGGGATGGACGTGGAGCGACTGGACGTACAAATTAGCCATGGGGGCATTGTGACAGCTGCCCCCACCGGCCCCCCGGGCACTGTGTGTACGGCGCACGGTGTGCGGGGCGCCGGCGCCCCGGTCAGTAAGCCCGCTGCTGGTACGGGCGGCCGTACGGGTCCTCGTACGAGGGGACGGCCGCCGGAGTCGCCATGGGGCGCGGGGCCGCCGGCCGCATGGCCTCGTACCCGGTGCCCATGGCGGCGGGCCGGGGCTGCTGCGGCTGGGGCTGCGGCACGTAGCCCGCCCGGGCCGCGTACTGCTGTTGCTGCGGGATGTAGGGGGCGGGCGCGTGCTGAAGCGGAACCGGCATCTGCTGCGGCTGGGGGGCAGCCTGCTGCGGGTAGCCGTACCCGTACGAGGGCGCCGGCAGCTGGGGGGCGGCGGGCGGCAGGGCGGGCATGGACGAGGCGAGGGCCGGCAGGTATCCACCGCTCGAGTAACCGGCACTGGGCGACTCGTAGGCGGCCGGAACGCGGATCGGGGCGATCTGCGGAGTGCCGCGTTCGGCGACGAGGGAGTCGTAGATGGGGGTGTCCGGGAAGGAGGGCGCGGAGTAGTAACCGCCGCCATAAGTGGAGCGGGGGGAGGTCATGGGGACAAGTTAAGCCCACGACTTCACGGGGTCCATAGCCAGGTGCCGTCAACACCGCGCTGACCTGCATATTCCCAGGTCAGCGCCCCAGCTTTCACTCGGCGTTCACCTGCACGATTCGTCACTTGCGCCCCGTCTTGGACGTAGTCGTACCGGCCGGTTGGCCCTTGCACCTACATCGGCTTGACGCAGCGTCACAACGCGGTGACCTCGGATGACGTCCCCTCAGGTCGGGGCCCTCCCGGTTCTGGCGACGCAAGTGGTTTCACGCATCGCTCGGCCGGGCATAGGTACGGCCCTTCCAGGCAGCGCCGCGCCCCCGGTAGTGCTGGACCGCCGAGTCGACGGTCATCAGGAGGTAGAGCAGCGCGGTGAGCGGCAGCAGCGGAGCCAGCGCGGGCGACCGTCGGTAGTAGCGCAGCATGGGCAGGTACGTCCCCGTCATCAGCAGCCAGGCGAGACCCCCGGCCCAGACCGTGGCCGTGCGCCCGGGCGACGGCGCGGCCGCCAGCCCCGCCAGCAGGGCCGCCGGGGGGACGAGGTACACCAGGACCAGGCCGGCCACCGTCCCGGCCAGCAGCAGGGGCTGGTGGCGCAGTTGGGCGTACGCGCTGCGCGACACCATCCGCCACAGGTCCCCGAGCGCGGGGTACGGGCGGACGCTGTCCACCCGCTCCGCCAGCCCGAGCCAGATCCGCCCGCCGGAACGCTTGACGGCGCGGGCGAGGGAGACGTCGTCGATGACCGCCTGCCGGATGGAGTCCGGGATCCCGGCCCGGACGGCCGCCTCGGTGCGCAGCAGTACGCAGCCGCCGGCGGCCGCGGCGGTCCGGGCGGTGGGGCTGTTGATCCGGCGGAAGGGGTACAGCTGGGCGAAGAAGTACACGAAGGCGGGTACGACGACCCGCTCCCAGAAGCCGTCCACCCGCAGCCGGGCCATCTGGGAGACCAGGTCGAGGCCGGCGCTGGTCGCGGCGGCGACCAGCTCGCGCAGGCTGTCGGGCTCGTGCGCGATGTCGGCGTCCGTGAGGAGCAGGTACTCGGGCCCCTGGCCTCCGGCGGTGACGGGGGCGGTGGCGGTGGCCCGGGCGTGGGCGATGCCGTGGCGCAGGGCCCAGAGCTTGCCGGTCCAGCCGGACGGGGGGTCGCCCGGCGTGACGACGGTGAGGGGCAGCCCCGGCTGCCGGGCCGCCAGCCGGTGCGCGAGTTCGGCGGTGCCGTCGCGGCTGCCGTCGTCGACCAGGACGATCCGCGCCTCGCCGGGATAGTCCTGGGCGAGCAGGGAGGGCAGGCTGCGGGGCAGCACCCCGGCCTCGTCCCTGGCCGGGACGACGATGGCGACGGACGGCCAGCGGGCGGGGGCGGTGCGCGGGGGGAGGCGGACGTCGGTGCGCCAGAACATGCCCTGGGCGAAGGTCAGCCAGAGCCAGGCGGCGAGGGAGGCGCAGGCGGCGATGAGGAGGAGGCCCATTGCGGCAGTGTTCCCGAAACGGCGGGACGTGTCGCGCGTCACCGCCGGATTCCGGGCCGGGTTCCGGGCGAGCCGGTTCCGCCGAGAGGGGCGTCGGTGCGGCGCGGGGCCCGCTCCCGGGGCTGTGCCCCACCGCCCGAGGCCGGGCCGCGTGGGGGCGGGGGGCGGGCTTTCGGTGGGGGTGTCGACTAAGGTGACCAGGTGAAGATCGCGCTCATGGACTCGGGAATCGGCCTCCTCGCTGCGGCCGCCGCGACGCGTCGGCTGCGGCCCGACGCCGATCTGCTGCTGTCCTCCGACCCCGACGGCATGCCCTGGGGCCCCCGGACGCCCGCCGACCTCACCGAGCGCGCCCGTGCCGTCGCCCGGGCCGCCGCCGCGCTCGGCCCGGATGCCCTGATCGTGGCCTGCAACACCGCGTCCGTGCACTCCCTGCCCACCCTGCGGGCCGAACTGGAGCCCGGTATCCCCGTCATCGGCACCGTGCCCGCGATCAAGCCCGCCGCGGCCGCCGGCGGCCCGGTGGCCATCTGGGCCACCCCCGCCACCACCGGCAGCCCGTACCAGCGCGGCCTGATCCGCGACTTCGCCGCCGGGGTCCCCGTCACCGAGGTGCCCTGCCCCGGGCTCGCCGACGCCGTCGAGGCCGGTGACGAGGCGGCGGTCGCCCGTGCCGTCGAGGCCGCCGCCGACCTCACCCCGGCCGACGTCACCGACCTCGTCCTCGGCTGCACGCACTACGAGCTGGTCGCGGGCTCCATCCGGGCCGCCCTGGCCGCCCGCAACGGGGGAGCGGAGATCCGGTTCCACGGTTCCGCCGAGGCCGTCGCCGTACAGGCGCTGCGCCGCATCGGCCTGGAGCCCGCGCCGGAGCTGCCCCGCACCGGCGGGCTGACCGTCCTGCACAGCGGGCGGACCTCCGCCCTCTCCGACGCCGCCCTCGCCTATGCCGAGGGACGGCTGCTCGCGGAGCGGGAGCAGGTCCACCAGCACTGACGGCGGCGGGCCGCGAAAGACGGTTCCCCCGTGCGGGCGGGGCTCGCATACTGGGCCCTGTGATTGCCTATGCCAAGCACCTTCCCGCCGGGGCGATACCGGCAAGTGACGTGCGGACATGGGGTGTTGCGGAGTCCGAGCGCTGGCGCAAGGCCCGGGCCCCGATCGTCTTCGCCCCTGCTGCGGGGAGCTGGATCCTCGCTGTCCTGGTGACCGTCTCACTCGCGCTGATCCTCCGCGACGGGGGACCGGCGGATCCGGTGGGCACGGCGTGGCGGTTCTACCCGGCGGCGGTGCTGCTGGCGGCCCTGCCCCTGTGGTACCGCTTCCTGCCCGCCGCGGCCGCCGTGGCCGCGGCCGTGCTCGCGCTGGAGTCGGCCGCCGCGCTCACCCGCGGCCCCGGTGTCGTCCTGGTGTTCCTCATGGCGGTGTGGTCGCTGGCCGGCGCACTGCTGCGGCTGAGGGCCCGGCGCCGCCAGGAGCGGCTGGTCCTCGCCGCCGCCGGAACGGCCCGCTTCCCGCTGCCGGACCGGCTGCCCTCCGGGCAGGAGGGGCGCGGCAACACGCGGCTCCTCGTCGGGGCCTTCCTGTGCCTGGTCGCCGCCGGAGTCCTCGTGGACGGCCTCGTCGACGACCTCGGGTCGCCGCCGGGGTCCGCGCCGTACGACGCCGTCGGCCAGCAGCGCATCGCCCTGGTCCTGCTGGTCTCCGGGACCACCCTGCTGGGCCGGGGCTGGGCCGCCGACCTGGCCGTGCGCCGGCTGTACGCGCAGGACCAGCCCGCGCTGGTGGTCGGCGTACGGATCGCCCCCACCGGGCACTTCTGGCTGCTGCCGGACGCCGACGACACGACGGGCCGGCCCCTGGTCTGCTACCGCCCCCGCCGCGAGGACACCCACGGCGGCGCACAGCTGCTGGCCTCCGGGGCGGCGGAGGCGGCCCGGGACGGGCTGCACGACATCGACGCCCGCGCCGAGCCCTTCGAGGCGGTGCTCCACGGGGTGCCGCGCGAGGGTGCCGAGGTCGTCCTGGAGTGCGCCGTACACGAGGGGTACCGCAGCATCTACTCCCAGGTCACGGGCGTTCCGCTGCTGCCCCGCAGGCGGCACCGGCTCGGCGCCTGGAGCCCGTCCGGGGTGTCGTACCGGGAGACCGCCGAGGGACGGCGGGCGCGCGAGGAGGCGCGGCGCCGGGAGCACGAGCGGCTGCTGAAGAGCACGCGTCCGTCGAAGGCCAAGCGGGCCACGGCCACCGGGACCGCCGGCACGACCGCGTCCGGCGGCGGATGCGGCGGCGGTGGCGGAGGGTGCGGCGGCGACGGGTGCGGTGGGGGCTGCGGCGGCGGCTGCGGCTGACACCCCCGCAGCCGGCACCCCCGGCCCGGCGCCCGGGCCCGCCCGGCCGCCGGGCCCGGGCGGCCTCAGCCGGCGGCCGCGAGCCGGCGGGCCAGGTCGCGCAGTGCCCCCGCGTCCAGGACCCGGTCGCCGAAGCCGGGCAGCGGCACGTGCAGCGGGTCCGTCCACTCCTCCGGGACGGCCGCCTGCCCGTAGACCGCACCGGCCAGGGCCCCCGTCACGGCGGCGACCGTGTCGGTGTCCCCGCCCAGGTCCACCGCGGCGCGTACGGCCGGGGCGAACCCGGTGGTCGTACGCACGGCCCACACCGCCGAGCCGAGGCAGGGCCACACGGCGCCGTTGAACTCGGTGGCCAGGCCGGGGTGCCAGCCGGGGTCGAGCACGCGGGCGTACCGGTCGCGGTGTGCCGGGTCCACCGCCTCCAGCGCCTGCGGGAGCGCGGCCAGCGGATCGCCGCCGTCCAGGGCCACCCGTACCAGTTCGTGCAGGAGGGCGGTGCCCTCCCAGGCGGCCCGGTCGCCATGGGTGAGGGCCGCGATCCGTCGGGCCGCGTCCATGGAGGCCTCCCGCCCGGCGGGCGCGAAGTACACCGCCGAGCCGGCGGCCCGCATCAGGGAACCGTTGCCCGCCGCCCGCGCGTTGACCTGGAAGTGGTGGGCGGCCGCCGCGTCCCAGGGCCGGCCGTTGGTCAGGACGTCCTCCGTCTGGAGGCCGATGTCCTTGGGGTACCCGGCGGCCCACCGCTGGAAGCGCCCGAAGACGTCCGGGAGTTCCAGGCCGCCGTGCTCCAGCAGGGATTCGGCGACCAGGACCGCCATCTGCGTGTCGTCCGTCGCCTCGCCCGGAGCCCAGCCGCCTCCCCCGCGCATCTCCTCGCCCCGCGCGCTCAGTTGCCCGGCGGGGCCGAATTCGTACGGGGCCCCGAGCGCGTCGCCCGCCGCCGAACCCAGTACGGCTCCCACGGCGCGGTCCAGTCGTGTGGTCACCGGGCCTCCTCGGTGCACACCCGGGCCAGCAGGCCGCTCGCGAACCCGTCGAGGTCGTCGAGCCCGGCCGCCGCCAGCGTCGCGGGGGCGCCCGCCAGCAGGTGGGGGACCGCCCCGTGCAGCGCCAGGGTCAGGGCGCGCGCCTGCTCCGGCCCGGCCGCAAGCCCCGCTCCCGCCAGCAGGGACCGGTACGCGGCGAAATCGCCGGCGGCGATCGGGTCCAGCAGGGCGGCCAGCCAGGGCCGGCGGGCCGCCTCCGCCTGGAGTTCCAGGTAGGCCAGCAGGCGCGGACGCCCGGGCCCCGCCACGTCCCGCAGCAGCCCGGCCAGCAGGGCCGCGAGCCCCTCGCGGTCCGACGGCCCCGGACCGGCTGCCGCCAGGGAGGCGGCGAGGGCCTGGTACTGCTCAAGGCAGCGCTCCGCGACGGCCCGGAGCAGGGCGTCGCGGCTCGGGAAGTAGTTCTTGGCGGTGCCCGGCGGCACCTCGGCGGCGGCGTCGACGGCCCGGTGGGTAAGACCCCGCCCGCCCGCTCCGCCCAGCACGGTCACGGCAGCGTCGCGCAGCCGGTCCCTACGGTTCTGATTCACCTTGTCAGGATAACTACATCTGTGGTACCACAGATGAGGTACCACGGATGTGGTGGTCGGTTCGGTTCTGCTGGTCCGAGAGACGGGGTCTTCCATGGAGAACGGCAGGAGCAGGGGCGGCGGCACCCCCGGCACGGCCGTGGTCGTCGGTGCGGGCGTCGGCGGCCTCGCCACCGCGATCGGCCTGCGCCGCGCGGGCTGGTCCGTCCGCGTGCTGGAGGGCCGGACCGCCCCGGAGCGCTACGGCACCGCCTTCGGGATCCACCCCGGCGCCCAGACCGCCCTGGACCGGCTCGGTCTCGGCGACGCCCTCCGCGCGCGGGCGCTCCCGTACCGCAGGGCCCGCATCCGGCGCCCGGACGGGGCAGGGTCCTGGCCACCCTTCCCCTCGAACGCGTCGAGCGCAGGGCCGGCCGCCCCGAACTCCTCGTCTCCCGGCCCCACCTGATCGACGCCCTGCTGGACGAACTCGGGCGGCTCGGCGGCGCGGACGTCGAGTACGGCCGGCGGCTCACCGACCCCCGCGACCTCGGCGCCGACCTCGTCGTCGGCGCCGACGGCATCAACAGCGCCGTGCGCACCGCCCACTTCGGCACCCGCAGCGCGGTGCGCGCCCTCGGGACCGCCGCCTGGATCGGCATCGCGGACTTCGAGACCGACGTCCACGGGGAGACCTGGGGCGAGGGCCGCTTCTTCGGGATGACCCCCGTCGAACCGGGCCGCACCAACTGGTACGCCGCGGTTCCCGCGGCCACCACCGCCGCCGGGCTGCGGGACGCCTTCGAGGGCTGGCACGACCCGGTCCCGCGCGTGCTCGCCGAGACCGACCCCGCGACCTGGATCCGGTACGAAATGCGCCACCTCCACCCGGCGCTCCCGGCCTTCGTCACCGCCGGCCGGATCGCCCTCGTCGGCGACGCCGCGCACGCCATGACCCCCAACCTCGGCCAGGGCGCCTGCACGGCCCTCCTCGACGCGGAGGCCCTGGCCCGTGCCGTCGCCGACCACGGCCGGTCGGCCCTGCCCGCCGCCCTGCGCGCCTACGACGCGCAGCGCCGCCGCAGCGCGCAGCGCGTGGCCCTCGGTTCGAGGGCCCTGCACCGCTTCGTGACCACCCGTCGCCCGGCCCTGCGCGACGCCCTGGCCGGCCTGCTACTGCGCTAGCCCGGCGGCACGCGCCGCCAGCTCCGCACCGGACACGTCCTCCAGGTGGGTCAGGAACACCCACAGGTGCCCCGACGGGTCCCGGAGGTGGGCGGTGCGGTCGCCGTGGAACTGGTCCGCCGGCTCCTGCAGCAGTTCCGCTCCGGCCGCCACGGCCGTCCGTACGAGGGCGTCCACGTCCGGGACGTACACGTGCAGCGCCGCCGACGTCCCGCCGAGCTCGGCCGGGGAGACGAAGGGGGCCTCAGCGGCGTCGCCGAGCATCAGCACCGCCTCGCCGATCCGGATCTCGGCGTGCAGGACGCCGCCGCCCGGGGCGTCGAGGCGGAAGTCCTCGACCGCCCCGAAGGCGCGTACGTAGAAGGAGAGCGCCTCTGCCGCGTCGGTGACCATGATGTGCGGGACCACCGCCGTGCGGTAGCGCTCGGGAACGACCGGGGGTGCCTCGTGATGCGTCTGATTCGTCATGCCCACGACCGTAGAACCTCAAGTTTGGTCGAGGTCAAGGACGGGCAGGCGACAAGCCCTCGGAGCGTGATGCGCCGAGTGGCGCAGAGGTGGTGGCGCACATGCGGAAGGTGGGTACGCTGCTGCTCATGACGGGTCACCCACCGGGCCCCCTCTGGGCGGGCCGGGCTTCCAACCGTGCGCAGTGGCTGCTCGCGGCGGCCGGCGCGGCCTGTCTCGCGCTGGGCGTCGAGCTGGCCGTCGACAACTCCTGGACCACCGGATTCGTTCCGCTGCTGATGTCCGTGATCGGCTGCCTCGCGGCGGGACTGCTCATCCTCTACGGCACCCTCGCCTTCGTGCACGTGGCGGTCACCGTCGACGCGGAGGCACTGGAAGTGCGCTGCGGCCACATAGGACTGCCCCGCCGCAAGATCCGGCTCGCGGAGGTCGCCTCAGCCGAGTTCTGCCCCCGCATCACCCCGCAGCAGTGGGGCGGGTGGGGCTACCGCTGGCGGCCCGAGAAGGGCACCGCCGTCATCGTCCGGCGCGGCGAGGGCGTGACCCTGCGGCTCGGCGACGGCAGGCTGTTCACGGTCACCGTCGATGACGCGGAGAACGCCGTCCGCGTGATCCGCACCCACCTGCGCGCCCTCGCCCGCTGAACGGAGGAACCCGGAGCACGCCGGAGCGCCGAACCCGGAGCGCCGCACCCGCCGAGGAAGCCCCGCCCCGGCGCGGGACGCCGTCCGGGTGCTGTCCGGGCGCCGGGTGGCGGGGGAGCGCCTCCTTACCGGCCCTTGGGGCGCGGGGACGTACACTCCGCCAGATGAGCAGCAGTGTCACCCGCGCCGCCGAGAGCGAGCCCGCACAGCCCGCCGGCCGAGCAGCAGCGGCGTCCCCGCCCGAAGCCGCAGCCGCCCCGCGACCGGGGAAGCACAAGGCCGCCGGGCCGGCGCGGGCCGCCCTCGCCGGGCTCGCCGGGGCCCTGCTCTACCTCGGCTTCCCGCCCCGCCCCCTGTGGTGGCTGGCCCCCTTCGCCCTCGCCCTGCTCGCCGGCTGCCTGCGCGGACGCCGCGCCCGGGCCGGCTTCGGCCTCGGCTTCCTCTTCGGGCTCGGCTTCCTGCTGCCGCTCCTCGTGTGGACCGGCGAGGGCGTCGGCCCGGTCCCGTGGATCGCCCTCGTCACCCTCGAAGCCCTGCTCATCGGGCTCACCTGCCTCGGCGTCGCCCTCGTCAGCCGGCTGCCCGGATGGCCCCTGTGGGCCGCCGCCGTCTGGACCGCGGGCGAGGCCCTGCGCGCCCGTGCCCCCTTCGGCGGCTTCTCCTGGGGCAAGCTCGCCTTCGGGCAGGCCGACGGCGTCCTCACCCCGCTCGCCGCCGTCGGCGGCACCCCGCTGCTCTCCTTCGGCGTCGCCCTGTGCGGCTTCGGCCTGTACGAGGCCCTGCGCGTCGCCCGCCGCCGCCCCCGCTCCGGTGCCGCCGCCCTCGCCGCGCTCGCCGTCGCCGCACCCGTGGCAGGGGCCCTCGCGGCCCGCCCGCTGGTCTCCGGCGCCGCCGAGGACGGCACGGCCGTGGCCGCCGTGATCCAGGGCAACGTGCCGCGCGCCGGATTCGACTTCAACGCCCAGCGCCGCCAGGTCCTCGACAACCACGCGAACCGCACGATCCAGCTGGCCGAGGACGTCAAGGCGGGCCGCGCGCCGAAGCCGGACTTCGTCGTGTGGCCGGAGAACTCCTCCGACATCGACCCCTTCACCCAGCCCGACGCCCACGCCGTCATCGACAACGCGGTCAAGGCCGTCGGCGTGCCCGTCGCCATCGGCTCCGTACTGGCCCCCGAGACCGGGCCGCTGCGCAACACGATGATCCTCTGGGACCCGGTGAAGGGCCCCACCGACACCTACGACAAGCGCAAGATCCAGCCCTTCGGCGAGCGCATCCCGATGCGCTCGTTCGTCCGGCTGTTCAGCTCCGACGTGGACCGCGTACGCCGCGACTTCGGCCCCGGCAGGGAGCCCGGCGTCTTCGACATGGCGGGCAGCGGCATCGGCATGGTCACCTGCTACGAGGCGGCCTTCGACGACGCCGTGCGCTCCACCGTCCGGGCCGGCGCCCAGGTCATCGCGGTCCCCAGCAACAACGCCACCTTCGGCCGGACCGAGATGACCTACCAGCAGCTGGCCATGGACCGGATCCGCGCCGTCGAGCACAGCCGGACCGTCCTCGTCCCCGTCACCAGCGGGGTCAGCGCCGTCATCCAGCCCGACGGGAAGGTCACCCGGCAGACGAAGATGTTCACCGCCGACGCCCTCGTCGCCGAGATCCCGCTGCGCTCCTCGAAGACCCCCGCCACCCGCCTGGGCCCGCTGCCCGAGTACGCGCTGCTCCTGCTGGCGGCCGGCGGGCTCGGGGCGGTGGCGGCGCGCCGGATCCGCGCCCGCCGGTCCGCGTGACGGCGGTGACCGCCGCACGGCGCCGCAGGGCCGCCCCGTAGGGTCGGGGCATGACCACACCCGAGTTCATCCGCGAGATCAGGGCGAGCGGCGCCGGCCACCGGCTGCTCCTGCTGCCCGGCGTCACCGCCGTCGTGATCGACGAGCGGGGCCGGGTGCTGCTCGGGCGCCGGGCCGACACCGGCCGGTGGTCGGTGATCGGCGGGATCGCCGAGCCGGGGGAGCAGCCCGCCGAGACGGCGGTGCGCGAGGTGTACGAGGAGACGGCCGTGCGGTGCGTCCCCGAACGGGTGGTCCTCGTCCAGATGCTGGCCCCGATCACCTACCCGAACGGCGACGTCTGCCAGTTCCAGGACATCACCTTCCGCTGCCGGGCCACCGGCGGCGAGGCCCGGGCCGCCGACGGGGAGCTGCTGGAGGTGGCCTGGTTCGAGCCGGACGCGCTGCCGCCGCTGGAGCCGTTCGCCCTGGACCGCGTCCGACGCTCCCTGGGCGACGGGCCGACCTGGTTCGAAGCCCCGGCCGCAAGCCCCGTCCAGCCCGCGTCGTGCGGATCGGTCCCGGGACAGCAGACGTAGGCCGTCTCGCCCCGCACACCACACCACACCACCCCGCCGCGCCGTCACGGCACGGCCCGGGCCGCCGCCCGGCGGTAGAGGGCCAGGGCGCGGTCGCCCAAGACCGCGCTGTAGGAGACGTCCGGGACCGTGCCGCCGCCCTCGTGGCCGCCGAGCACCCCGGCCAGCGCGCCGCCCGCCAGCCAGGGGCTGCCGCTGGTGCCGCCGCTGAGGGCGGGGCAGTCGATCCGCCGCTGGGTCGGGGAGAACAGGCTGGTGGCGTTCGCGCAGCGCAGCGGTGCGTCCTCGGTGGCGGGGTACCCGACGACGGTCACCGTCACGTCCTGCGGCTGTCCGGCCGCCGCCACCGGGAAGCCGCCCACCACGTCCTCCACCGCCCCGCTCCGCGCGCCGTCCGCCGGGGCCACCGTCGCGAAGGCGATGTCCGCGTCGGCGTCCCCGTCCCGCGTCCAGCCCGGGTCGACGTACACGCCCGTCACCCGCCACAGCCCGTACGGGGCCGCTCCGTCCCGGTAGCCCGGCGCGAAGACGGTGGCCTCCGGACGGGCGAGGCAGTGCGCGGCGGTGGCGATCAGGTTCCGGCCGGCGCTGCGCACCACGGAGGCGGTGCAGAAGTGCCCGCCGTCCGGCCCGCCCGCGAACAGCGCGCCCACCCGGGCCGCCGTGGCGTCGGTGTCGGCCGGCCCGGTGACGCCCAGCGGGGGCAGCGCCCGGGCCTCGGGGAGGTCCAGGCTCAGCAGGGCGGCCATCGAGGTCAGCGCGAGCAGGGCCCGCGCCGCCCGCCGGGCGCGGGGGCGGCCGGCCGGCCGGGGAAGGATGCGAGGGATCATGCCTGCGAGCCTCCCCGGTGAAACTGTGCCCGCAGCCCGGTGTTCCGTATGAATCCGCTGTGAATCCCCGCATCCCCTGTGGACCGCTGGACCGCCGAAGTGCCGCCCCTGGGCCCCGGGCGGAGATCCCGGTCTATGGACGCCGCGGCGGACTTCCCGGCCGGCTGTTGTGCACCGCGGTACGTGATCGCCGGGCCCGCCCCCGCCTAGCCTCGCCGCAGGAGCACGAACGAGGGGCGGTACGGAGTGAACTGGCTCATCCACGACTACCGCGAGAGCGATCTCGCGGCGGTGGTCCATCTCATCGACACCACGGCCGAACTGGGCCAGGAGTCCGTCTTCTCGCTCGCCGAGTGCATCAGCGCGCTGACCGACCGGCAGCCCTGCGTCGTCGCCGTCCACCAGGGCGTCCCGATCGGCGCGGCCCTCGCCGGCGTGACGGGCGAGCGGGCCTGGGTGATGCGCATCGCGATCGCCGCCGGATGGCGCGGGCGGGGACTGGCCAGCGCCCTGCTCGTGGAGCTGGAACGGCGGCTGATCGCCGCCCGCGTCGGCCGGATCGCCTACGTCCTGCCCGAGGAGGACCTGCTCGGCGAGGGCCTCCTCAACGCCGGCTACACCCGCCAGCCGGCCGTCGCCTACTTCGAGAAGACCGAACCGCTGCACGGACCGGCGGCCGGGCTCCTCGACGACCTCGGCGGCCGCTTCCTGACCAAGGACCTCTGGGCCAAGGTCGCCGGCATGGAGAAGGAGAAGGACCTCATCGAGCGGCGGGTGGTGCTGCCGCTCGCCGAGCCGGAGCGGGCCGCCGCGCACGGGGTGCGGCCGCCGCGCGCCATCACCCTCTTCGGGCCGCCCGGCACCGGCAAGACCACCTTCGCCCGGGCCATCGCCTCCCGGTTGGGCTGGCCCTTCGTGGAGCTGCTGCCCTCCCGTCTCGCCGACGAGGGCAACCTCGCCACGGCGCTGCGCGACGCCTTCGCCCGGATCGCCGAGCTGGAGCGGGTCCTCGTCTTCATCGACGAGGTCGAGGAGATCGCGCCCGTACGCACCGAGCCGGCGCAGCCGGGCGGCATCCACGGGGTGACGAACGAGCTGCTCAAGCTGATCCCCGGCTTCCGGGAGGGCGACGAGCGTCTGCTGGTCTGCGCGACCAACTCCATCCGCTCCCTGGACCCGGCCTTCCTGCGGCCCGGCCGCTTCGACTACCTGATCCCGATCGGCACCCCGGACGCCGGGGCGCGCGCCGCGATCTGGTCGCGCTACACGGCCGGACGGGCGGACGTGGACGTGGCGGCGCTGGTGGCGGCGACGGAGCTGTTCACCCCGGCCGACATCGAGCACGCCGCGCGGATCGCGGCGCAGGTGTCCTTCGAGCGGGACCTGGAGGCGGTGGGTGCGCGCGGCGCGGCGGCCGCGCAGCTCGGCGCCACCACGCGGGACTACCTGGCGGCCGTGGCGCAGTGCAGGCCGACGGTGACGCCGGCGATGACGGGGGAGTTCCAGGCGGACATCACCGCGCACGCCCGCTTCTAGGCAGGACCCGGCCGAGGCCGGACCACGGACACCGTCCCCCGGTTGCGGCGGGGGACGGGTACGCGAAACGGCCCGCGGCCGCTCCTCGAAGCGGCCGCGGGCCTTCCGCGCGTCCTGCACCCCCTCTGCGACGCCTTCGAGCCGACCAGCGCGGCCGGTGGCCCGGCTTCGGCCGGACGGCCACGGCCGCACCCACCCCGGCCGAGAGGACTGCGTCCGGGTCGGGTGCCCGGGTAACGGGGCCCCGCGCGGGACCTACCGGGGGCACCGGTAGGTGAACTCGGCGGCCGCCGTGCGCCGTACGGGCGACAGCAGCTGGAGCTCCGCCCGGGCCGGGTAGGCACCGGTGCCGTGGAAGGTCCACATCAGGTGCAGGGTGGCCTCCTCCCGCCCGCCGGGCACCCGCTCCGTCAGCTCCTGCGACTGCGTGCCGTCGCTGCGGACCCAGCGGTAGCGGAGGGTCCCCGGGCGCCCGTTGGTGCGTACGACGGCCACCACGTCGGCCGCCCCCTCGCATCCCGGCCCCTGCGGGTCGGTGGCCACCGACAGCTCCCGTACCTCGACGGCCGGCCCGAACCGCTGCCAGCCCAGGTACCCGAGGACCGCCGCCAGCACCACCACGGCCAGCGTGTACCGCCGCCAGCCGCCGCCGCGCCCGGCGGGCGGCCGGGCGGCGGGCGCGGGCCGCAGGGGGAACGGCGGGTCCATGGCCGCCGTCACCCCCGGCCCGAAGCGCAGCACGGAGCCCTCGACCCGGTCGGGCGCGGCGTCGGCCGGGGGCGGCGGGCCGCTGAACCAGTGGCTGCCGAGGACGGTGGCGCTGTACTCGTCCTCCGAGGGGCCCTGAGGGGCGCGCGGCTCGCTCATCGCGGGACCTCCTGGGTCTGGCAGCGGTACAGCAGTACGGAGGCGGAGGCCGGACCGTTCGCCGCGGCCGGCTTGGTGGTGACCCGGACACCGCCGTAGCAGCCCTTGCCGCGGCTGAAGTCGTGCGCCCGCACCACCGAGGCCGCGGAGCCGGCCGGGACGACGACGGTGTCGGTGCCGTCGGGGACGGAGTAGGCCCCCTGCGTCTCGCCGAGGAACCACTCCAGGGTGACGGTGACGGGTCCGCTGCCCTGGGCCGCCAGCGAGACGGTCGCCTGGCCGCGGTAGACGCCGGGGCTGAGCTCGACGCCCAGCTTCGTCACCCGCAACGTCGGCGACGGCGTCGGGGTGGGCGAGTGGCTCACCGTCGGCTTCGGGGTCGGGCTCACCGAGGGGCTCCAGCTCACCGAGTGGGAGGGCGTGGGCGCGGGGGACGCCGTGGCACTGGGCGACGGGGACGCCGACGGGCTCGCGGACGGCGATGCGGAGGCGGAGGCCGACGGCCCGGGCGCGGGCGAGGCGGGTCCCGGGGCCGGGCTCGTCGTGGCGACATCGCTCAGCGCCGAGGGCGGCGGCGTTCCGCCGACCGCGTCGGTCGTGAGCACCAGCACCGCCCCCAGCACCAGCGCCAGGCCGGTCGCCAGCCAGCCGCCGCGCCCCGGCGCCCAGCCCGCGTGGCCGATCGAGGTCGAGGCGACCGCGGTGGTACCCGCCGCCGCCCCGCCCGCGGAGGGGAACAGCAGCGGCAGCAGGGCCGCCAGCGCGGCGAGTTTGCGCTGCCCGCGCTCCTCCCATTGCGGCCCGTAGGCGGCCACCGCCACCGCCTCCAGCTCCGCCACGAAGGCCTCGGCGTTCTCCGGGCGCTGCTCCGGCCGCTTGGCGAGCCCCCGCCGGATCAGCGGGCGCACCGGCTCGGGGGCCTCGGTCTCCGGAACCGGCGCCTCGATGTGCTGGACGGCCAGCTCCGCGAAGTTCGCCCCGTCGTAGGGCTTGCGGCCGGTCAGGAACTCGAAGAAGGTCGCGGTGGCCGCGTACACGTCGGCCGTCGGCGAGGCCGGCTGCCCCTGCCACTGCTCGGGGGCCATGTAGGCGGGAGTGCCCGCCACCCCGGGGGTCGACCCGCGGCCCGCCGCGATCCCGAAGTCCACCAGCTTGGAGGAGCCGTCGGGTGCGACCAGGACGTTCTCCGGCTTGTAGTCCCGGTGGACGACACCGGCCCGGTGGGCCGCGGCCAGCCCGAGCAGGGAGCCCTTGAGCACCACCAGCGCGGCCTCGGCGTCCGCCCGCCCCGACTCGCGCAACAGGGCGCGCAGGGAGATCCCGTCGACCAGTTCCATCACGATCGCCGCGCCGCCCGGGGCCTCCACGTACTCGTACAGGCCCACCACGTACGGCGACACGAGCCCGCCGAGCAGCCGGGCCTCGGAGCGGAACTCCCGCACGAAGGCGGGGTCCTCCCGCAGCCGGTCGCTGAGGTACTTCACCGCGACGGCCGTGCCCGTCCGCTCGTGGACCGCGAGCACGACCCGGCCGCTGCCGCCCGCGCCGAGCTCGCGGACCTCGGTGTAGCCGGGTACCGTCCAGCCGTTGCCCATCCTGCGCCCCCGTCCGTGGCGTCACCGGCCGCCCGAGGGGCGGCCGGCCGGTCGTCCCCCGACCGGCCACCTGAGGGGACACCTTTTCCGCCACGGCCGGTTCCCAACCCCGCGGCGCGTCTCGGAACGTGGTCAGGCCGCTGCCGACACCGCGCCGATCATCGTGTGCAGCCGGTCGGCCGCCGCCCGCCCGAAGGCCGGGTCGTTGATGTGGGTGTCGTACTCGTGGAGCCGTGCCGCAGTGCCCCGCAGCCCCTCGCGCAGGGCCGAGAACAGCGCCCGGTCCGCCGCGGGGTCGTGGTATGGGCCGCCCGGCGCGCCCAGCGTGGACAGGCCCCGCAGCGGTACGCAGACTTCCGTCGGCCCGGTCGCCGCACCCAGTTTGGCGGCGACCCGGCGCCCGAGCTCCGCGCACTCCGCCTCGGTCGTGCGGATCACCGTGATCGAGGGGTTGTGGACGCGGACCCGGCGGTAGCGGGCCCGCTCGGGCAGGGTGTCCGGCGGCCCGAACTTCACCATGTCCAGCGCCCCCAGGCTCACCACCTGCGGTACCCCGGCCCGCCCGGCCGCGCTCAGCCGGTCGGGGCCGGCGGTCAGGATGCCGCCGCACAGGTCGTCCGCGAGCTCGCTCAGCGTCAGGTCCAGCACCCCCGCGAAGACCCCCTGCCCGGCCAGCGTCTCCAGGGTGCGCCCGCCCGCGCCGCTGACGTGGAAGATCAGGACCTCGTACCCCAGCTCCTCCAGCCGCTCCCGGGCGGCGTCCACGCCGACCGTGGTCACTCCAGCCATGCTCGCGGCGACCAGCGGCCGCGAGCCGGTGCCGAGGCGGGCGGGCCGGCTGCGGTCCAGCGCGGCCCGCTCGAAACCCTTCGCCATTCCGGCGACGGCCTCCGCGGCGTTGGCGAGCACCGGGGCGGAGACGCTGTTGATCCCGGCGATGTCCACCACGCTGTACATCATGGTGATGTCCGAGGAGGCGACGTACGGGGACACGTCCCCGGACGCCATCGAGGAGACCATCACCTTCGGCACGCCGAGCGGCAGCGCCCGCATCGCCCGCGTCGCGATGGAGGTGCCCCCGCTGCCCCCGATCGCGAGCACGCCGTGCAGGCGGCCCTCCGCGTGCAGCCGTAAGAGGGTCGCCTCGGTGCCCCGGGCCATCGTGGTCACGGCCGCCCCCCGGTCGGCGGCCGCGCGCAGCTGCGTCAGTTCCGTTCCCGCGGCCCGGGCCACCGCTTCGCGCGGCACGTCCGCGGGCACCCGGGGTTCTCCCATGATCCCCGTGTCCACCAGTACCACTTCGACGCCGGTGCGCAGCAGCCTCTCGCGCAGCCAGCCGTACTCGACACCCTTGGTGTCCAGGGTTCCCACCAGCACGACGTTCGTCATATGTGCAATGTCCACGCAGGTGGGGTTTGCTGGCAAGTAAAGGTCGGGTCAATCAGCCAGGAGAGCCAACAGGCGATCCAGAAAAGCAATTTGACTGGCAATCATCTTGTCGCGTGCCGTCGGGGGAGCGAACCAGGCCACCCGGTCCAGCTCCGGGAACTCCTGCTCCCGTCCCGAGTGCGGGGGCCACTCCATCGTGAAGGTGCCCGGCGCCGTCAGCGCCGGATCGAGGTCCGCCTCCACCGCCCAGATGGTCACGCGTTTCCCGCTGCTCAGCCGTACCTCGCCCAGCGGCAGGTACTCCCCCTCCGGCGGAGGTACGCCCAGCTCCTCGGTGAACTCCCGGCGGGCCGCGTCCCGCGGTGTCTCGTCCGGCCCGTACTCGCCCTTGGGGATCGCCCAGCCCCCGGCGTCCCGTCCGGCCCACAGCGGACCGCCCATGTGGCCCAGGAGCACCTCCACCCCGTGCTCCCCGGCCCGGCGGAACAGCAGCAGGCCCGCGCTCTGCCTGTACCTCTTCGCTTCCGTCACGGGGTCATGCATGCCCCGGCGCGGTGCCGTTCAGTGATGGGCCTTCCCGGCCCTCAGTGCGCGTGCGGGCCCTCGCGGTGCACGGGGCCGTGGGCGTCCGCGCAGTGCGGGTCGCCGCCCGGCTCCCCGCCCGCCCGGCCGACCGACAGCAGGGCGTCCTGCACGTGGTCCACCTGGAGGGTGGTGTGGGTGATCCCGTACTCCTTCGCCAGCAGCAGCTCCAGCTCGCGGCGCACGGCGTGGCAGTCGCCCGCCGGCTCCACCAGCACGTGCGCCGACAGGGCCGCCTGCCCCGAGGTGATCGTCCAGATGTGCAGGTCGTGCACCTCGGTCACCGGCACGTGCCCCACCAGGCGGTCGCCGACCGCGTCCGGGTCCACGTGCGCCGGCGCCGCCTCCAGGAAGATCCGCCCGGACTCGCGGACCAGCCCGTAGCCCGCCTTGACCATCAGCACCACCACCACGAGCGTGGCGATCGCGTCGGCCTGCACGAAACCGGTCGTCAGGACGATCAGACCGGAGACGGCCGTCCCGATGAAGGCGAACAGGTCGTTCAGGATGTGCTGGTAGGCGCCCTCCACGGCGAGCGAGGACCGGTTCGCCCGCGAGATGCACCAGGCCGCGCCCACGTTCACCACGATCCCGGCCAGCGCCGTCACCAGCACCAGCCCGCCCTCCACCGGCGGCGGATCCAGCAGGCGCCGCACCGCCTCGTACGCCAGCCAGAGCGCCAGCAGCAGCAAGGTCAGCCCGTTGGCCTGTGCGGAGAGTATCTCCGCGCGCTTGAGGCCGTACGTGAACCCGCCCCGCGCCGGGCGCGCGGCCAGCCGCATCGCGATCAGCGCGAGGACGATCGACACGGCGTCCGTCAGCATGTGCGCGGCATCGGAGATCAGGGCCAGCGAGTGCGCCATCACACCGACGACCACCTCGACCGCCATGAAGCCGCCGATCAGGGCGAGCGCGATGGCCAGCCAGCGGCGGTCGGCGTCCGGGTCGACGCCGTGGCCGTGCCCGCCGTGCCCGTGGCCGTGCCCGGAGTCCCCGTGGGCGTGACCGTGCGCCCCGTCGTGGTCGTGAACGTGCCGGCTCATGGTTTCCCCCGTTTGTTCGGTTCCTTCCGACGCGTGAAGTGAAGCGCACCGCGACGAGATCGGCAAAGGCTGCAACGGGGACCGTTGTCATTCCCCTTAAGAAGCCGCTGACCTGCGGCGATGCTGCTCCTGCCGGTTGCGCCGGATCGTGGGAAAATCTGTTCATGGTCCAGCGGCCCGGTGCGGCCACCGCGCCCGAACTCGTCCTGGAAACCGCCCGGGGCTCCACCGAGATGACCCCCGGGCGGAGCTACCACGTCGGCCGGGACCCCCTCTGCGAGATCTGCCTCGAGGACGCCCGCGTCTCCTGGCACCACGCGGTCCTGCGGCCCGACGGCGACCACTGGACCCTGGAGGACGAGGGCAGCACCAACGGCACCTGGGCCGACGGCCACCGCGTCCACGAGTGGGCCGTGGGCCCGGGGAGCGAACTGCGCTTCGGCAGCGCCCAGGACGGCCCGCGCGCCCTTCTCGTGAGCCGTACGCCGCCCGCCGCGGCCGCCGCGCGCCCCTCCCGGGTCTCCCACCCGGCGATGACGGGCACCTTCCGCAGCCCCACCAGCATCCGGCCGCTGCCGGCCAGGACCGCCGTCCGCATCGGCCGCGACCCCGGCAACGACCTCGTGATCGACGACCTCGTCGTCTCCCGCCGGCACGCCGAGCTCCGGGCCTTCGCCGACGGCACGTACGAGATCGCCGACCTCGGCAGCCACAACGGCACCTACCTCAACGGCGCCCGCGTCGACCGTGCCCCCGTCACCGAGGGCGACATCGTCGGCATCGGCCACTCGGCCTTCTGCCTCGTCGGCGACCAGCTCCAGGAGTACACCGACACCGGCGAGGTCTCCCTCGACGTCCAGGACCTCGCCGTCGCCGTCGACCACGGCCGCAAGACCCTCCTCGACCACGTCTCCTTCCCCGTCGGCGGCAGGTGCCTGCTCGCCGTCGTCGGCCCCAGCGGCGCCGGCAAGTCCACCCTCCTCGGCGCCCTCACCGGACTGCGCCCCGCCGACCACGGCACCGTCCTCTACGACGGCCGCGACCTCTACCGCGACTACGCCGAGCTGCGCTCCCGCATCGGCCTCGTCCCCCAGGACGACATCCTGCACGCCCAGCTCACCGTCCGCCGCGCCCTCGCCTACGCCGCCGAACTGCGCTTCCCCCAGGACACGGCAAAAGCCGAACGGCTCGCCCGGGTCGACGAGGTCATCGGCGAACTCGGCCTCGGCCAGCGCGCCGACCAGCCCATCCACAGCCTCTCCGGCGGCCAGCGCAAACGCGTCTCCGTCGCCCTGGAACTGCTCACCAAGCCCTCCCTGCTCTTCCTCGACGAACCCACCTCCGGCCTCGACCCCGGCATGGACCGCTCGGTGATGCGCATGCTGCGCGGCCTCGCCGACGACGGCCGCACCGTCATCGTGGTCACCCACAGCGTCCTCAGCCTCGACGTCTGCGACCGGCTGCTGGTCCTCGCCCCGGGCGGCCGCGTCGCCTGGTTCGGACCACCCGAGGAGACCCTCGGCTTCTTCGGCTTCGCCGAGTGGCCGGAGGCCTTCGAAGCCTTCGAGAGCCAGCGCGAACGCGACTGGGCGGGCCAGTACGAGGCCTCCCCCCAGCACCGCGCGTACGTGGCGGGCGCCACCCGCCGGCCGCGGCCCCAAGACGGCGCGCCCCCCGGCCCGGCCGGCTTCGCCGACCCGCCGCCCAAGGCGCAGAGCTGGGGCTCCCAGCTGTCCACCCTCATCCGCCGGTACGCCACCGCGCTCAGCGCCGACCGCACCTTCCTCGCCATCATGATCGCGCTGCCGTTCGTCATGGGCGCCATGGCCCGCGCCCTGGCGGGCAGCGCCCTCACCGCGGAGACCGCGATCAACGCCCTGCTCATCCTGTGCGTCGGCGGGGTCCTGACCGGAGCCGCCAACGCGGTCCGCGAACTCGTCAAGGAACGGGTCATCTACCAGCGCGAACGTGCCGTCGGACTGTCGAGGTCCGCCTACCTGATGTCGAAGGTGGCGGTCCTGGGTGCGATCACCGTGGCCCAGGCCGTCGTGCTGACCCTCGTCGGCCTCTTCGGGGTGAGGCTCGGACCGCCGGGTGCCACCGGCGTCTTCCTGCCCCGGCTCGCCGAGATCACCCTGGCCGTCGCCCTGCTGTCCTTCACCGCCATGGTGCTCGGCCTGCTGGTCTCCGCCCTGGTCAGGAAGGAGGAGGTCACCATGCCCCTGCTGGTCCTCCTCGCCATCGTCCAGGTGGTCTTCTGCGGGGCACTGCTCCAGCTCGACGGCGTACCGGTGATCGGGCAGCTCGCCTGGCTGGTGCCCTCCCGCTGGGCGCTCGGCGCGATGGCCGGCACCGTCGACCTCGGCCGGATCGTGCCCGGCACCCTCACCGACGACCCGCTCTTCGCCCACTCCGCCGGCGTCTGGCTCCTGGACCTCGGCATGCTGGCCGTCCTGTCCCTGCTCTTCGGGCTGCTGGTGGCCGTGCTGCTGCGGCGGCACGAGCCCGCCGTGATGCGGAAGTAGGCCCGGACGATGACCGACTTCCCGGATCCCGGCGCCGGCTTCCGCCCCACCCACGTGGTGCCGCAGGACGGGCTGCCCGCCTGGGAGGCCCCGGACGTCTCCCGGCCCACCGCCGCCCTGGACCCCTTCCTCCCCGTCCAGCTGCTGTCCCGGCGCGGCGAATGGGGGGAGGTCCTGTGCGCCAACGGCTGGTCCGCCTGGGTCGACGGACGGCTGCTCGTCGCGGTGCCCCGGCCGCCGCCGACCGCCGGCCGGCCCCTCGCACGGACCGAGGACCCCGAGCCCCTGCTCACCCGCACGGCCGACGCGCTGGAGCGCTACCGGCGGGCCCTGCGGGACCTCGACCCGGGAGAGGCCGCCACGGACGGCTTCCGGCGGGCCGTACGGGGCGTGCGCGCCGGAATCGTGATCGACGGCGAGTCCGTGTGGCTGTACGAGGAGACGGCGGGACGGTGGCTGTACGCCGACGGGAGCCGGCTGACCACCTACGCGGTCGCCTCGGGACCGCCGGCCCCGCCCGCGCCGGAGCCGCCGCCGCGGACGGCCCCCGGGACAGGGGCCGACGTACGGGACGCACCGCACGAGCCCACGCGCGTCGCCGAGCTGCCCGACGGGGGAGGGCGCTGATGGCGGCCGCCGGCCCGCCCGCCGGCAGGGCCTCGGAACTGACCGGCAGGCAGTTCGCCGGCTACCTCGTCGAGAGCGAGATCGGGCGGGGCGGGATGGCTGTCGTCTACCGCGCGCGGGACCTGCACCTCGACCGGACGGTGGCGCTGAAGCTGCTCGCCCCGGAACTGGCCCGCAACGACACCTTCCGGCAGCGGTTCACCCACGAGTCGCGGGTGGCGGCCGCCATCGACCACCCGCACATCGTGCCCGTCTTCGAGGCCGGGGAGACCGACGGCCTGCTCTACATCGCCATGCGCTACGTCGCCGGACGGGACCTGCGCGCCCTGCTGGACCGCACGGGCCCGCTGTCCGTGGAGGCGACCGCCCGCATCGCCGGCCAGATCGCCTCGGCGCTCGACGCCGCCCACGACCACGACCTCGTGCACCGGGACGTGAAGCCCGGCAACATCCTCGTCGCCGAGGGCACCGACAGCGAGCACCCCGAGCACGTGTACCTGACGGACTTCGGCCTGACGAAGAAGTCCCTGTCGCTGACCGGGTTCACCAGCGTCGGACAGTTCGTGGGGACCCTGGACTACGTGGCGCCCGAGCAGATCGCCGGGAAGCCCGTCGACGGCCGCTGCGACGTGTACAGCCTCGGGTGCGTGGTCCAGGAGATGCTGACCGGCGGGCCGCCGTTCCGGCGGGAGGACGACATGGCCCTGCTCTGGGCCCACCAGTACGACCCGCCGCCACCGCCCGGTGAACGGCGTCCGGAGCTGCCGGCGGCCGTGGACGAGGTGCTCGCGAAGGCCCTGGCGAAGACGCCCGAGGACCGGTGGGGGACGTGCCTGGAGTTCACCGGGGCGCTGCGCCGTGCGGGTGAACACGGGCCGCGCGGACGGGCGCAGCAGCCGCGGGCGGGGGCGCGGCCCGCGGACCAGGGGCCGCCCCCGCCGCCGCGGTGGGCGCTGCCGGTGTTCCGGGGGCGGTGACGGTCAGGGAGCCCGGCCGGGGTGGCGCAGGGGGCGGGCCAGGAGGGCGCCGAGGAAGCCGGCCACCGCGCCCCACAGCAGCGCGAGACCGGTCGTGCGCCAGAGGCGGGGGGTCAGTTCGGCCCTGCCGCCCCGCCCGGGGACGTCGCCGATCCCCAGCAGGGACAGACCGAACCTGGCCTGGACACCGGCCAGCAGGCACACCGCCAGGGTGGCCAGGGCCAGGGCCACCGCCAGGTGCAGCGCGTGCTGCCGGGGGCGCACGTCCGCGGGGGAGCGTACGGCGGCCAGGACGCCGGTGCCGAGGAGCGCGGCGGCGGTTGCCACGACCAGCCACCACGCCCGCGGGTCCCGCTGCGCGAGCGAGGCGGCGTCGACGGTGGACGGGCCGCCGGGGCCGCGCAGGACCTGGTCCAGCAGGTGCGGCACGGGCAGGCCGAACGGCCCCTCCACCGCGCCCTGCCAAGCGCCGCCGAAGCCGACGGTCAGGGCGAGCCAGGCCAGGTTCGGCAGGCCGAGCAGGAGCACGGCGAAGGTACGGGCCGCGTGCCCCTGGGTGGCGGCCACCACCAGGCCGGCGACGAAGCCGAGGGCCACGTACGCCAGGAGCAGCACGGCCACCGCGTGGGCGGCCGGACGGACCGCCGTGTGGAAGCGCAGCAGCCCGGACGGGAGCGGCGTCCGGCGGGAGGCCAGCAGGGCGATCAGCAACAGCCCCAGGATCCACAGCAGGCCGAAGAGGAGGGTGGGCGCGAGCGCCGCCCGGAAGCCCACCGTCGGGGCCGAGTCGAGGAGTTCACCGAGCTCCTCGAGCGGCGAGTCGCCCGTGGCCAGGCCGAAGTCCTGCCGGGCGGGCAGCGTGAACAGGGCGAGCAGGGCCAGCCACAGCACCACCGACCGCCCTGCCCGGGCGGCCAGTTCGCCGGGTCCGGCGACCGCGCGGTGCCGCAGCGGGCGCAGGAAGAGGTACCCGGTGGTGAGCGCGCCGGCCAGGCCCACCGAGAGCGGGAGCACGGACAGGCCCGCGTCGGCGCCGGCCAGCAGCCCCGCGTCGCCGGAGACCTCGACCGTACCGCCGGACGCCATCACGACGACGGCGGCGACCACCCGGGGGAAGGCCGCGTCGGGCAGATCGCCCGCTCCGGCGCAGGCCAGGCCGGCCGCTGCCACCGCGGTCATCACGGCGAAGCCCGCCACGGCGGCGGCGAGGGCGTCCCACCAGGCCCGCGCGGAGGTACGGCTCATCCTGCAACGGTGGCATCCCCGGCTTGCGGGCACCACCGGGGCGGCGCACACAATGGGTCGCCAACCGTGCCGGAATGTACCGATCTGCCCTGATGTCTCAGATGTTCCCGCCGTCTCCGGGGACATCGCCGGCACACCACCGCCTGGGAAGAAGAGCCCGTGACCACGCAACCCTCCGGCGAGCGGCCGCCCCAGCCGGACCGGCCCGACCGTTCGGGTACGCCGCCGAAGTCGCAGCCGCCGTCACCGCCGTCACCGCCGTCTCTGCCGCCGTCGTCCGGGCGGCCCACCGGGCCCCCTTCCGGGCCGCTCTCCGGCGGGCCCGGCGGCCCACCGCCACCGCCCCCGCCCGCGCCGCCGGGCGGGCCCGGCGTGGGCGGCGAGCCGCCGCGGGGACCGTGGTGGCGGTCCGTGCCCGGACTGGCGACGGTGGCCGTGGCGCTCGCGGCCGTCGTCACCCTGGTGGTGGTACTGGCCCGGCCCGGCGGGGGCGGCGGCACCCGGCAGCAGGCCGACGCCGAGGTGTTCCTCCAGCCGGCCGCGTCCTCCGGGCGCGACCCGTTCACCGAGTCCACCGCGGCCGAGCAGGCGTCCCCGCCGCCCGAGAACCCGCCGCCCGGCAGCGCCACCCCCACGGGCCCCGCGGGCACCCGCGCCGTCAGCGGTGCCTCGCCCGGGCTCTACGGCGGCACCAAGGACGCCGCCAGCTGCGACGTGGAGAAGCAGATCACCGCGCTGACCGCGCAGCCCGCGAAGAACGGCGCCTTCGCCTCCGCACTGGGCATCGCGGCGACGGCCGTCCCGCGCTACCTGCGCTCGCTCACGCCCGTGCAGCTGCGGACCGACACCCGCGTCACCAACCACGGCTACCGCGACGGCCGGGCCACCGCCTACCAGGCGGTGCTCCAGGCCGGGACGGCCGTCCTCGTGGACGACCGCGGCGTGCCGCGGGTGCGCTGCGCCTGCGGGAACCCGCTGGGCCCTCCGGTGGCCCTGAAGGCGGATCCGAAGCGCTTCGGCCGGCCCTGGTCCTCGTACCGGCCGGACCGGGTGGTGGTCATCGCGCCGTCGGCGACCGTCGTGCACACGTTCGTCATCTACGACCACCGCGACCGCCGCTGGCTCGAGCGCGAACGCGGCGCGGACCCGCGGCCCGACAAGCCCGTCGCACCGCCGGCCGTTCCTCCGGCCGTGCCGGTCCCGGTCGAACCGCCGGTCGGCTCGCCCCCGGCGGCCGTCCCGCCTTCGCAGGCGTCCCCGTCGCTGACCCCGCCGCCGCCCCCGCCGCCCTCGACCCCGGAGACCGGTACCCCGACCGACGACGACACCGGCACGGGGTCCTCGAAGCCGCCGGCCCTCCGGGACGACCGGACGACCGGAGGCCCGGACGCCCCCGAGTCCAGCCCCGCGTCCAGCCCCGCGTCCGGCCCGCCGCCCCCGCCCCCGCCCTCCTCCTCCGCCGCGTCCGCTCCGGCGGAGGGCGCGGCGTCGCCGGCACCGGACCCCGCCCGCCCGGCGGCGCCGGCCAGGACGCCGCCGGGGCAGGGCTCCTGACGTCGCGGAAGGGCTGCCGGGCGCGGGGAAGAGTGAGACCCTGGCTGCATGGACGAGCGGGGACGGCCCCCCGAGGTCGACTGGCCCGCGCGGCCCGACCTGAGCCTCGCGCTCAACCGCATGGGGACCTTCGACTGGGACCTCGACAGCGGGCGCATGTACCTGGACGCCACCGCCCTCGAGGTCCTCGGCCTGCGCCCGGAGCAGTACGACGGGACGCCGGCGGGGCTGCGCCGGTGTGTCGTGCCCGGCGACGGGGCACGGCTGGACGGCCGCGTGGAGCAGGCGCTCAACGACGGCCGCAGCCACTACGGCGCCTACTTCCGCATCCTGCGCGTGGACGGCCCGCCGGCCTGGACCCATCTGCAGGGCCACATCCTGCGGGACCCGCAGGGCCGCCCGTACCGGGTCATCGGGATCCTCCGCGACGCCGCCGAGGACCCCGGCGAGCCCGGCGCCGCGGGGGAGCGGGACGAGGGGCGGCGCCGGATGACCGGTGTCGTGGAGCGGACCACGGCGATCCTCGCGCACGCCCGCACCGTCAACGACGTGACCGACGTCCTCAAGGACCCCGAGGCCCTCGGCCACCTCGGCGCGGTCAGCGTCATGCTCGGCATCGTCGACGGCGGCCGGATCCACCTCGTCGCGGAGGGGCAGCTGGGCTCGTACGTGCCCGAGATCGAGTACACCCGGATCGACGCGGTGCTGCCGATGAGCGAGGCCGTACGGACCCTGCAGCCGGTCTTCATCGCCTCGCGCGAGGAGTTCCAGCGGCGCTACCCGCAGCTGTGGCCGTACATCGAGCCGCTGGCCGTGCGCAGCGGCGCCTACCTGCCGCTGATCGCCCAGGGCCGGCCGGTCGGCGCGCTCGGCCTGCTCTACACCCGCGACGGGGACTTCAACGCGGAGGAGCGGAACCTGCTCGTGGCGCTCGGCAGCGGCATCGCGCAGGGCCTCCAGCGGGCCATGCTCTACGAGCAGGAGCACGACCTCGCCGAAGGCCTCCAGCGGGCCATGCTGCCCCGCGCGATCCCGGAGGTGCCGGGCGCGCTGATCGCCGTACGGTACCGGGCCGCCCGGATCGGGCGGGACATCGGCGGCGACTGGTACGACGTCGTCCCCCTCGGCGAAGGCCGGGTCGGGGTGACGATCGGCGACGTCGAGGGGCACGACACGGACGCGGCGGCGGTCATGGGCCAGCTGCGCATCGTGCTCCGCGCGTACGTCCTGGAGGGCCACACCCCCGGCACGGCGATGGCGCGCGCCTCCGCCTTCCTGCGGGACCTGGCGACCGAACGCTTCGCCACCTGCACCTACGCGGAGCTCGACCTGAACACCGGCATGCTGCACATCGTGCGGGCCGGCCACCTCGACCCCGTCGTACGGCGCGGGGACGGCAGCTGCCACCGGATCCAGGTGGTGGGCGGGCTCCCCCTCGGGCTGCCCCCGCGGGAGCAGCCGGGCAGCGGCTCCGGCTATCCCGTCACCACCCTGGAGCTGCACCCCGGGGACACCCTGCTGCTGTGCACCGACGGCCTGGTCGAACGCCCCGGCGGCGACTACGAGACCGGGATGCGGGAGTTCACGGAGGCCGCCGAGAGGGGCCCGGCCGACGTCGAGGAACTCGCCGACGTGCTGTGCGACCTGGTCGGGGACGCGGGCGGCGGGGACGACATGGCCCTGCTCCTGCTGCGCCGGCGCGGCAGCCCCGCACCGCGCGGCGGCGGCCCGCTGCGCCAGCGCCTGGTGCCCGGCGACGCGGACGGTCCGGCGATGGCCCGGCACCTGATCCGGGCCGCGGTGGCCGCCTGGGGAGCCCGGCACCGCGCCGACGAAATCGAGCTGGCCGCGGACGAGCTGATGACCAACGCCCTCGTGCACACCGAGGGCGGCGGCCAGGTCGCCGTGCGGCTGACCGCGGAGGGCCGGATCCGCGTCGAGGTCGAGGACCGGAGCAGCGCCCTGCCCCGCCGGCGCGAGGCCGACGACTGGGCGGTGTCGGGCCGCGGCCTGCTGCTGGTGGAACGGCTCGCGGACGCGTGGGGCGTCGAGCCCCGCGGCGCCGGCAAGTGCGTGTGGTGCGAGTTCGCCGTGCCCGTGTCCGGGGACGGCTGAGCGTCGGGGGCGCGTACCGGGCCCCCGTCACGTCAGAGGGACACCAGGGTGACCTCGGTGGCCTTCACGCTCGCCCATACGTGCACGCCGTCGGCCACGCCCAGTTCGGCGGCCGCCTCCGGGGTGATCTCGGCGACCAGGTCGGGGGCATCGGCCGGGGCGACGAGCACGCGCAGCCGGCTGCCGGCCGAGGTGATCTCCCGTACGGTGCCGGGCCAGACGTTGCGCGGGCTGCCGGCTGGGCGGTCCCGGTGCAGCGACACCGCTTCGGGGGCGATGATCGCCAGGGCCTGCGTCCCCTCGGGCAGGGTCTCGGCCACCACCAGCCGGCCGCCCCCGGCGAGCGCGAGCCCGTCGGCGGAGGCGGTGCCGGGCCAGGCGTTGCGGCCGAGCATGCGGGCCACCCACGGGGAGCGCGGGTGCCGGGTGACCTCGGCCGGCGGTGCGTCCTGGAGGGTGCGGCCGTCGGCCAGTACGAGGACCCGGTCGGCCAGCGACACCGCCTCGACGGGATCGTGCGTGACGATCAGGCAGACCCCGCCGAAGCCCGCCAGGTGCCTGCGCAGCGTGTGCCGCACGTGCGCCCGGGTGGTCTGGTCGAGGGCGGCGAGGGGCTCGTCGAGGAGCAGCAGCCGGGGGCGGGCGGCCAGCGCCCGGGCGAGGGCCACCCGCTGGGCCTGGCCGCCGGACAGCTGGGCGGGCCGGCGCTGGGCGAGGTGGCCCACGCCGAGCCGGTCCAGCCACAGCTGCGCCTCGCGGCGGGCCTCGGCGCGCCCCGTCCGCCGGGCCCGCAGCCCGTAGGCGGTGTTGGCGAGGGCGCTCAGGTGCGGGAAGAGCGCGCCGTCCTGCGGGACCCAGGCCACCTGCCGCTGGTGCGGGGGCAGGGCGGTGACGTCGGTGTCGCCGAGCCGGAGCTCGGCGCGGGCGCGCGGCGTCAGGCCCAGCAGGGCGCGCAGCAGGGTGGTCTTGCCGGCGCCGTTCTCGCCGACGACGGCGATGGTGGTGCCGGGTCCGGCGTCGAGGGTGAGTTCGTTGAAGCCGGTGACCTCGGCGTGCAGGGGCCAGCGGCCGCCGTCGTCGGGGGCGGCCGCGGCCCCGGCGGAGGCCGGTTCCCCGGCGGGGGCGGCCGCCCCGGGGGCGGGGGCGGAGTCGGGGCCCGCGGATGCGGCCTTGGCGGCCGCGGGGATGCCCGTCCAGCGGCCGCGCAGGGCGATCAGGACGCCCATGGCGATGGCGAGCAGCAGCAGCGAGACCGAGGTGGCGGCCTCCGGCTGGTCCTGGAGCAGCAGGTAGACCTGGAGCGGCAGGGTCTGGGTGGTACCCGGCAGGTTGCCGGCGAAGGTGATGGTCGCGCCGAACTCGCCGAGCGCGCGGGCCCAGGTGAGGGCCGCGCCGGCGATCAGGCCGGGCGCCACCATGGGCAGGGTCACCGTGAAGAACACCCGGACCGGGGAGGCGCCGAGGGAGGCCGCGGTCTCCTCGTAGCTCTGCTTCAGTCCGCCGAGCGCCCCTTCCAGGCTGATCACCAGGAAGGGCATGGCGACGAAGGTCGCGGCGACGACCGCACCGGAGGTGTGGAAGGGGAGGGTGACGCCGAAGGCGTCCTCCAGCCAGGGCCCCACCAGCCCGCGCCGCCCGAAGCCGAGCAGCAGCGCGACGCCGCCGACGGTCGGCGGGAGCACCATCGGCAGCAGCACCAGCGAGCGGACGAAGGCCTTGCCCCTGAACTCGACCCGCGCCAGCAGCCAGGCGAGCGGTACCCCGAGGAGCAGCGAGAGCCCGAGCGCCCACAGGGACACCAGCAGTGAGAGCTTCAGGGCCGTGACCACACCGGGGCTCGTCAGGTGCGTGCCGAGTTCCCCCCACTGCGTGCGGGTGAGGATGCCGACGAGGGGCAGCAGCAGGAACGCGACGGCGAGCAGCGCGGGAAGCGCCAGCGTCACGGGGGGCCGGGTGCGGGGGCGGAGTCTGCGCATGGGGTGAGGGCGGTTCCTGATCGTGGCGGGGCGGGATCCTACGGAGCGTACGGGCGGACGCCCGCCGGGCGTGCGCGCGTCCGATGCGCCGAAAGGGCTGCCCGTCCCCCCGGACCGGGCAGCCCCGCGGGGCCGTACGGCTACGCCTTCTGGAAACCGGCGTCCCGGAGGATCTTCTGCGCCTCAGGGCCGCTCAGCCAGGCCACGAACGCGGCGGCGGCCCCGGCGTTCTCGGACTGCTTCAGGGCCGCGGCGGGGTAGGAGGCCACGGCGTTCTGCTCGTCGGGGATGTCCACGGTGACGACCTTGTCGCCGGACTTGGCGGAGTCGGTCTTGTAGACCAGGCCGGCGTCGGCCTCGCCCAGCTCGACCTTGCTCAGCACGGCGCGGACGTTGGGCTCCTGGGAGACCGGCTTCACCTCGATCTTCTGGGCGTCGAGGATCTGCTTGCCGTAGCGGCCCACGGGGACCTCGGGGGCGGCCAGGACGACCTTGATCTTCGGGTCGGCGAGGTCCTTCAGCTCGTCGATCTTGAAGGGGTTGCCCTTGCCGGCGGCGATGACCAGGCGGTTCTTCGCGATGATCGAGACGTCGCGGGTCTCGGCCCGCACGCCGTCCATGGTCTTCGTGTCGGCGGTGACCAGTGCGTCGGCCGGGGCGCCCTGCTTGACCTGGGCGGCGAGTTCCTGGGAACCGGCGAAGGAGAAGGTCACCCTGGTGCCGGGGTGGGACCTCTCGTAGGCGGCCTTCGCCGTGTTGAACACGTCGGTGAGGGAGGAGGCGGCGAGCACGGTGAGGTTCGAGGCCTCGGCCCGGGCGGAGGGGGAGCCGGTGTCCGCCTTCTTCTCGTCGCCGACGCTGTCGCCGCAGGCGGACAGCGGGACGAGCAGCGCGGCGGTGAGCGCGGCGGCGGCGCGGCGGCGGGCGGTCGTGGTGGCGGACATGAGGGGGTGCTCCTCGGTGGGGTCGGCGGCCGGCCGGGTGCCGGAACCGCACGGTGGTGACCCGCGCCGGGGACGGGCGGAGCGGGGGTCTAGGACTGCATGTGCGACAAGGTAGGGCCACGATTGCCGCACATGCAATTCTTTTGGCGGGATCTCCACCGCAGATGCCATGGCCCCTGTGGTATCTGCCAAAATCCGTTCCGCTCCGGTGCCGCCGGATCGCTAGAGTCGGTGCATGGCATGGCTGACGCAGGGACGGAGGGTCCGTTGACCGGTACGAGGACCACGGAGGCGGGGGCGGCCCCGCCGGAGGCGGGGACCGCGCGGGTGGACGCCTGGATCTGGTCGGTCCGGCTCACGAAGACCCGGTCCGTCGCGGCGACGGCCTGCCGGGCGGGCCACGTGAAGGTCAACGGGGAGCGTGCGAAGCCGGCGCAGCAGGTGCGGGCGGGGGACGAGGTACGGCTCTTCCACGCGGGACGCGAGCGGGTCGTCGTGGTGCGCAGGCCGGTGACGAAGCGGGTCGGACCGCCGGTGGCCGCCGAGTGCTACGTGGACAACAGCCCGCCGCCGCCCACCCCGGTGGAGGCCGCGGTGGTCGGCATCCGCGACCGCGGCACGGGCCGCCCGACGAAGCGCGACCGCCGGGAGATCGAGAACCTCCGCGGCCGCCCGTAGCCTCCGGCGCCCCGGGTCATGACGGCACCCCCCGCGGGGCCCGCGGATCCCCGTGAGCCCCGCACGGCCCGGGTCGGCGCCCGGGTGTCAGGCCTTGCGGTAGGCGTACGCCTCTTCGGCCGCTGCCGCCACCGCCTCCAGCGGGGCTCCCGCCGAGGCGGCCACCACCGCTGCCACCGCGCCCTCCAGGAACGGCGCGTCCACCAGGCGGCACCCGGGGGGCAGTTCGCCGTCCTCCAGCAGTGCCTTCACCGTCAGCACCGAGCTGCCCAGGTCGGCGAGGAGCGCCACCCCGGCGCCCCCGTCCACCTCCGACGCGGCGGCGGCGATCGACTCGGCGCTCGTGCCCAGCCGGCCGTCGGCGGTGCCGCCCGCCGGGGCCACCGGCGCCACCGCCCCGCCCGCCGCGAGGCCCCGCGCCAGCTCCGCCACCGACTCCGCGACCCGCGCGCTGTGCGACACCAGCACGATCCCGACCAGCGCCCCGCCGCTCACGCGACCCCCTCCGCCGTGTCGGCCAGCGCGCCCAGCAGCAGGGCGGCCGAGGTGGCTCCCGGGTCCTGGTGTCCGATGCTGCGCTCCCCGAGGTAGCTGGCCCGGCCCTTGCGGGCCGTCATCGGCGTCGTCGCCCGGGCCCCGGCCGCGGCCGCGTCCCCGGCGGCACGGTAGGACGCGCTCAGGGCGGTGACGCCCGGGACCAGGGCGTCCAGCATCGTCTTGTCGCCCGGCGCCGCCCCGCCCAGCTGGGCCACGGCCGCCACCCCGGCGTACAGGGCCTTGCGCAGCTCCTCGTCGGAGACCTCGGCGGCTTCTCCGAGTTCCTTGCCCGTGCGCCGCAGCAGCGTCCCGTACAGCGGTCCGGACGCGCCGCCGACCGTGGAGATCAGGGTGCGTCCGGCGAGCTGGAGCAGGGCCCCGGGTGCGGCCGCCGGTTCGGCCCCGGCCAGCGCCGCGCGTACGGCCGCGAACCCCCGCAGCAGGTTGGCCCCGTGATCGGCGTCGCCGATGGGCGAGTCGAGCTCGGTCAGCCGGTCGGCCTCCCGTTCCACCACCACCGCTGCGGCCTCCAGCCAGCGCCGGACGAACCCCGCGTCACGCATTCCGTCTCCTCCGCCGTCCGGTGCCCGCACCGCGCGCTCACCGGCCCCAGCGCAGGGCGGCGGTCTGTACCGGCGCGTCCCACAGGCGCAGCAGCTCGTCGTCCGCCCGGCACACGGTGACCGAACAGCCCGCCATGTCCAGGGAGGTGACGTAATTTCCGACGAGGGCCCGTGCCACCGGCACGCCCCGCGCGGCGAGCACCGCGGCCACCTCCGCGTGGAACCCGTACAGCTGGAGCAGCGGGGTCGCGCCCATTCCGTTGACCAGCAGCAGCACCGGCCCGTCCACCGGTCCCGACTCCGCGAGGTCCTCCAGTACGGCGCCCACCGCCACCTCCGCGATCTCCCGCGAGGTCATCATCGCCCGCCGCTCCCGGCCGGGTTCGCCGTGGATGCCCACCCCCAGCTCCAGCTCCCCGTCCGGCAGGTCGAAGGTGGGGCTGCCCTTGGCGGGGGTGGTGCACGCGCCGAGCGCCACCCCGAAGCTGCGGGAGCGGTCGTTGACCCGCCGCGCGAGGGCGGCGACCCGCTCCAGCGGCGCGCCCTCCTCGGCGGCCGCCCCGGCGATCTTCTCGACGAACAGGGTGGCGCCCGTGCCGCGCCGCCCGGCCGTGTACAGGCTGTCGGTCACGGCGACGTCGTCGTCGACGAGGACGCTCTCCACCCGCAGGCCGTCCTCTTCGGCCAGCTCGGCGGCCATCCGGAAGTTCAGCACGTCCCCGGTGTAGTTCTTGACGACGAACAGCACCCCCTGGCCGGCCTCCACGGCGCCCGCCGCGTACAGCATCTGCTGGGGCACCGGCGACGTGAACACCTCTCCGGCGCAGGCGGCCGAGAGCATGCCGTGCCCCACGAAACCGGCGTGCAGGGGCTCGTGCCCGGACCCGCCCCCCGACACCAGGCCGACCCGTCCGCCGGCCCGCGCGTCCCGCCGTACGATCACCCGCCGCTCGACGTCGACGTCGAGTCCGGGGTGCGCGGCGACCATCCCGCGCAGGGCGTCGGCGACCACGGTCTCGGCGGTGTTGATGAGCATCTTCACGCGAACCTCCCGATGCGGTGGGGTCCCGTCCTGTGACCCGTAGCCGACGGTAGGGCAGGGGACCGCGCCCCGGCGGCGGAACGCGCACACGGTGCCGGGGCGGGATGCGGCCCGTCAGGCGCCCTGTTCGCGCAGGCGGCGGCCGACCTCTCCGAGGCCGTCGGCCAGGGCGTCCAGCTGGTCGGGGGTCAGGACGTCCACCAGGGCCTCGCGCACCGCGGCGACATGGCCGGGAGCGGCCTCCTCCAGCCGGGCCCGGCCCGCGTCGGTCAGGGCGGCGAAGACGCCCCGCACGTCGGAGGGGCAGCTGCGGCGGCGGACCAGGCCGGCCTTCTCCATCTGCCCCACCTGGTAGGTCAGCCCGCTCTTGGAGTTGATCAGCCCGTTGGCGAGCTCCGTCATGCGCAGCTCCTGGTCGGGCGCCGCAGCGAGCCTCACGAGGATCTCGTACTGGGGGTGGGAGAGTCCGGAATCGTCCTTGAGCTGCTGGTCGAGCCGCCGGTTCACCAGTGCGGAGGCGGCCAGGAAGGCCCTCCAGGCCCGCATCTCACGGTCGTCCAGCCATCTCGTCTCCGCCATGCCGCCAGGGTACACGAGTTGTTCGAATTTGAATCAATAGTTAGGGTCGCGTCAGTAGTTCGAATGTGAACAACTGCCCCTCGGGCCGCCCGACCGGAAGGATCCCCCCATGACCAGCGCCTCCGCCCCCACGACGAAGGCCCCGGCCAACGCCCCGGCCGCCCCCGCCGCCGGCACCTCCCCCCACGACGCCGGACTGCTCCTGCTGCGCGTCGTCCTCGGCCTCACCGTGGCCGCCCACGGCTCCCAGAAGCTCTTCGGCTGGTTCGGCGGCGGCGGCATCAGCGGCACCGGCCGGTTCTTCACCGCCGTCGGCTACCCGGCCGGCGACGCCATGGCTGCGGTCGCGGGCCTGACCGAGACCCTCGGCGGCCTCGGCCTCGCCCTGGGCCTGCTCACCCCGCTCGCCGGCGCGGCCGTCACCGGTACGATGATCAACGCCCTGGCCGTCCACGGCGCCGGGGCCTTCTTCGCCCCGAAGGGCATGGAGTACGAGCTCCTGCTCGCCGTCGCCGCCGCCGCGCTCACCCTGACCGGCCCCGGCCGCCACTCCGTCGACCGCCTCCTGCCCGTCGCCGCCGCGCACATCCGCCGGCCGGCCCTCGGCGTCCAGGCCCTCGCCCTCGGCGTGGTCCTCGCGGTCATCACCCTGCTCATCCGCACCTGACGCGCGCGGCGACCGGGTCGCGGGCGGGCGCCCGCCCCGGGCCACCCGGGCGCTCACACGGGCTGATTGACCCCGGGCATTTGGGGGAACAGCGCATGAATGACACAACCCATCGAAGACTACGCACTCATCGGCGACCTGATGACGAGCGCCCTGGTCGGCCGCGACGGGTCCATCGACTGGCTGTGCCTGCCCCGCTTCGACTCCGGCGCCTGCTTCGCCGCGCTCCTCGGCAACAAGGACAACGGCCACTGGCGCATCGCCCCGGCCGCCGCCGAGGAGCGCGAACGGTGCACGCGGCGGGCCTACCTGGACGGCTCGCTGGTCCTCGAGTCCTACTGGGAGACCGACGAGGGCACCGTCAAGGTCGTCGACTTCATGCCGCAGCGCGACAGCGCCCCCGACGTGATGCGGATCGTCGAAGGCGTCTCCGGCCGCGTCACCGTCCGCAGCACCCTGCGGCTGCGCTTCGACTACGGCCGGGTCGTCCCCTGGGTGCGGCGCAGCGAGGGCGACCGGGTCGCCGTCGCCGGACCCGACTCCGTGTGGTTCCGCAGCGAGCCGCCCGTACGGACCTGGGGCGAAGACCACAGCACCCGCTCGGAGTTCACCGTCGCCGCCGGCGAGAAGGTCGCCTTCGTGCTGACCTGGCACCCCTCGCACGAACCGCGCCCCGAGCCCGTCGATCCGTACGAGGCACTGGAGCACAGCCTCGCCGACTGGCGCGAGTGGAGCGACAAGTGCCGCTACCAGGGCCCGTACCGGGAAGCCGTGACCCGCTCCCTGATCACCCTCAAGGCCCTCACCTACGCCCCGACGGGCGGCATCGCGGCCGCCGCCACCACCTCCCTGCCCGAGGAGATCGGCGGGGTCCGCAACTGGGACTACCGCTACTGCTGGCTGCGCGACGCCACCCTGACCCTGGGCGCCCTCCTGTCCACCGGCTTCCTCGACGAGGCCCGGGCCTGGCGGGGCTGGCTGCTGCGCGCCGTCGCGGGCGACCCCGCCGACCTCCAGATCATGTACGGCATCGCCGGCGAACGCCGCATCCCCGAGATGGAGCTGCCCTGGCTGCGCGGCTACGCCTCCTCCGCGCCGGTCCGCGTCGGCAACGCCGCCGTGGACCAGCTCCAACTGGACGTGTACGGAGAGGTCCTGGACGCCCTGCACCTGGCGCGCGCCTCCGGGCTGGCCTCGGAACGGCACGCCTGGAACATCCAGCTCGCCATGCTCGACTTCCTGGAGAGCAACTGGCGCCGCCCGGACGAGGGCCTGTGGGAGGTGCGCGGCCCGCGCCGCCACTTCACGCACTCGAAGGTGATGGCCTGGGTCGCCGCCGACCGGGCCGTACGCACCCTGGAGAGCGCCCCCCACCTGCCGGGCGACGTGAACCGCTGGCGGGCCATGCGGGACGAGGTGCACCGCGACGTCTGCGACAAGGGCTACGACCCCGAGCGCGGCACCTTCACCCAGTACTACGGCTCCCGCGAGCTGGACGCGGCGACCCTGCTCATCCCCCGCGTCGGCTTCCTGCCGCCCGACGACCCACGCGTGGTCGGCACCGTCGACGCCGTCCGGGCGGAGCTGGGCAGCAGTGGCCTGGTGCGCCGCTACAGCACCGAAGGCCCCTCCGTCGACGGGCTCCCCGGCGACGAGGGGACCTTCCTCGCCTGCTCGTTCTGGATGGCCGACGCCCTGCACCTGACCGGCCGCAGCAAGGAGGCGCGCGAACTCTTCGAACGGCTGCTGGCGGTACGCAACGACGTGGGCCTGCTGGCCGAGGAGTACGACCCCCGCACGGGGCGCCACCTCGGCAACTTCCCGCAGGCGTTCAGCCACGTCGGCCTGGTGAACACCGCGATCGCCCTGTCCGCCCTCGACGCGTAGACCGCGGCGTGCGGATCGGGCCGGGCCTGATCCGCACGCCGCGGCCGAGCCCGCCCGGGCACGCCCGTGGGGCCGTCGCGCAACGCGACGGCCCCACGGCGTACTGCCGGACGGAAGGCTAGACGGCGGCGGCCTCCGCCGGCTCCTGCGCCTCCTCCGTGTCGGGGATGCTGACCAGCCAGCGCGAGTCCTTGTGCGGCCGCAGGTACAGCGCCCAGTAGAGGGTGGCGACGGCGGTGATCCCGCCGGTCCACAGCAGGTACTCGGTCTCCTGCTGGGTCAGGATGTACGCGAACACGAGGAGCAGCACGATCGGCACGGCCGGCCACAGCGGCATCCGCCAGGCGGCGCTCTCGCCGTGCGCCCCGCGCCGGCTGAACAGCGCGGCCACCGCGACCAGCAGGTACATGCCGGTCACCGACACGCCCGTCACGCCGTACAGGGTGTCGAGGTTGACGAAGCACATGGCCGCACCCGGAAGGCCGACGAGCAGCGTCGCCACCCACGGGGAGCCGAAGCGGCCCAGGCGCGACAGACCGCGGTTGACCGGCTCGGGCCAGGCCTTGTCGCGGGCGGAGGCGAAGAGCACGCGGGAGTTCTGGATGACCATGACGATGCCGGCGTTGACGATGGCCAGGGCCACGCAGAGGCTGACGAAGGTGCCGACGGCCGAGTTGGACCAGGCGGTCACCATCGAGCCGAGGTCGCCGGCGGTCAGCGCCTCCAGGTCCGGGGCGCCGACGGTGATCGCGATGACCGGGACGAGGATGACGGCCGTGGAGATGGCGAGGGTCGCGAGCACGGTCCGCGGGACGTTGCGGCGCGGCCGCTCCAGCTCCTCGGAGAGGTAGACGGCGGTCGAGAAGCCCTGGGTGACGAAGAGCGCGATCGCCAGGCCGGAGACCACCATCATGGCCGTCACCGTGGAGACGCCGCCGCCCTCGGCGGCCACCGAGCCGTGCACCAGGGCGTCGGCGCCCCGCTCGCTGTGGGCGAAGCCGAGCACGGCGACCAGCGCGGCGGCGACCACTTCCAGGACGAGGAAGACGCCCGTGATCCACGCGTTGGCCCGCAGGTCCAGCAGACCGGCGAGGGTGGCGAGCAGCATCACGCCGGCGCCGGCCGCCGGGGCCGGTATGTCGACCACCGGGGCGAGGTAGTCGGCCGTGCCCATGGCGATCACGGGCGGCACGATCATCACCACGAGCAGGGACAGGACGAAGACGAGCCAGCCGGCGAGCCGGCCCGCCAGGGTGGAGACCATGGCGTACTCGCCGCCGGCGCTGGGGATGAGCGTGCCCAGTTCCGAGTAGCAGAACGCCACGCCGACGCACAGCAGTGAGCCGATGGCGATGGTGAGCGCGGTCCACGTGCCGAGCCCCGAGAAGAGGTCGGGGACGACGACGAAGAGGGTCGAGGCGGGCGTCACGCACGACAGCGTGAGCAGGGTCCCGCCGACGACGCCGATGGAGCGCTTGAGCTTCTGCGGGGTGGGCCCGGTGGCCGGGGCGAGGGCCTGGGGTGCGCTGATCGTGTCAGTCATCGGTGCGGTGTTCCGATCGGCAGATGCGGGGAAGGGTGCGGGAGCGGTATCGCCTCCGGGGCGGTGGTGGGCACTTCGTTCGCTGGCTCCCGGGCCGCTATGCAAGCTCCACGAGATCCGCAGGTCAATAGCTGTTCGCCTGCGGATTCCATCGTGGATCATGCCCCTGGACCGCGGGTCCGGGTGTTAAGGCCGCGTAAATGTTGAGCGGCCGGGGGGTACGGGAACCGCAGCGAGATCCAATGAATTTCCCTCCGCTTTGCCAGCTGCCGAGACGCCCCCGGGCCGGGCGGGCGGGAGGTGTGGAGGGGACTGGGGGTCTATGCCGCGATCCGCCGGGATCGTCCGGCCGGCCCCGGCGCAGGGGGAACGCCCTACCCGTCGCCGTCCGCGGGGGCCGCCGGGCCGGGCGTGCGGGAGGCCAGCAGGAGGGCGATGTCGTCCGGGCGGTCGGCGGTCCGGCCCGCCTCGGCGACCAGCCGGTCGGCCGTCTCCGTCAGCGGCGACGGCCGGGCCGCGGCCAGGGCCGCGCGCAGCCGCTCCACGCCCTCGTCGATGTCCCTGCCCGGCGTCTCCACCAGCCCGTCGGTGTACAGGGCCAGCACCGCGCCCGGATCCAGCGTCAGCTCCGTCACCGGGTACCGCGCTCCGGGGTCGATGCCGAGCACCACCCCGCCCGCCAGGTCCAGGACCTCCACCCGCCCGTCGGGGTGGCGCAGCAGCGGCTGCGGGTGGCCGGCGCGGGCCGCCAGGGCCCGGCCGGACGCCGGGTCCAGCAGGACGTAGCAGCAGCTGGCGAACTGGCCCGGGTCGAGGTCGATCAGCAGCTGGTTGGTACCGCGCACCACCTGGTCGGGGGCGTTGCCGCTGAGCGCGAAGGCCCGTACGGCACTGCGCAGTTGCCCCATGGTGGCGGCGGCCGCCACCCCGTGGCCCTGGACGTCCCCGATGACCAGCGCCAGCGGGCCCGCGGCCGTCTCGATGACGTCGTACCAGTCGCCCCCGACCTCCATGCCGTCCGTTCCGGCCAGGTACCGGCCCACCGTGCTCACCTCGCCCCGCACCGGCAGCCGGCGCGGCAGCAGTGCCGCCTGGAGCCCCCGGGCCAGGGCCGCCTCGCTGTCGTAGCGCCGCGCCCGTTCCAGGGCCTGCGCGATCAGGCCGGCGAGCGCCGTGAGGACCGTACGCTCCTCCGGGCTGAAGCCGCGCCGCTGATCGAAGCCGAGGATGCACGAGCCCACCGGGCGGCCGGAGGCGATCAGCGGCAGGAAGGCGCGGGCCCCGACGTCGGCGTCCAGCGGGATCCCCGGATAGGCCGCCGCCAGACGCTCCATCGACTCGAAGAACAGCGGCCGGCCCGAGGTGAGGGTCTCCACCCCGGGCAGCCGCTCGTCCAGCGGCACCCCGTCGAAGCGGTCGAGGAACCCGTGGGGGAAACCGGTCTCCCAGGCCAGGTACAGGTGCCGTTCGTCGAGGAGGTAGATGGCCAGCTGGCGGCCGCCGAACGCCGGCAGCAGCTCCTCGGTGACCACCGCCGACACCTGCCGGGCGGTCACCGCCTCGGTCAGCGCGATCGCCAGGGCCACGGGCCGGTACAGGGAGGAGGCCCGGTCCGCCGGCGACCCGAGGCCGGCGCCGGGGCGGGTCACCGACCCGGGGGCGTAGACGGGCGCCTCGACGGCCTCCAGGGTGACCGTCACCCCCGAGGGGCCCGGATGCAGGCCCACCGACAGCCACTCCTCCGGGCCCGGCCCGGTGTCCGGGCCGGTGTCCGCGCCGGGGCCGGTGTCCGGGGGCGCGCCGCGCCGGGCGGCGAAACCGACGGGCTCGCCGGAGATGAACACCCCGCGGAAGTGGTCCTCGTAGGCGGAGTGTCCGAGCCAGGGCAGCGCCTCCCACAGCAGGCGTCCGCGCAGCGGGGGCGCGGCCGGCCCGAGGAGCTCCCCGGCGGCGGCGTTGACGAAGGCGATGACGCCCTGCCGGTCCACGGACAGCACCGCGAGCCCGAGCCGGTCCACGGCCTCCCGGGCCTCCACGGCCTCCCGGGCCTCCACGGCTCCCTCGGCGTCGCCGGTGTCCGCGGAGGGGCCCGGCGGCCACGGCACGCACAGCGGATCGCCGTCCCAGCGCACCGGATCCCCGGCGGCGCTCAGCGCGGCCAGCTCGCGCCCCAGCCCGGCGGCGGCCTCCCGCAGCCGCTCCCGCTCACCGGCCTCCACCGTGGCGCCGGGCGCCGCCGGGCGCAGCACCAGCAGCACCCCGAACCGCTCCGCCCCGGCGGCGACCGGCTCGTAGAACGACCCGAAGGGGAACGGCAGCCCCGCCATCAGCTGCGGGAAGCGCCGCATCGCGGACTCCCCGTCCGGCAGGTGCACGGACTGCCCGGTGCGGTAGGCCTCGGCCACCGGGTACGGCCGGTTCACCTGCATCCGCCACCAGGGCCGGAACAGCCTCCCCGGCAGGCCCGTGACCACCGCCATCCGCAGCAGCCCCTCGGTGCCGGAGCGCAGGTAGATCCCGCCCGCGTGCGCGCCGAGGGCCTCCACGGCCCGCACCGTCGCCCGCGCGAGCGCCTGGCCCGTGGCGACGGGGGCCGGGCCGCCGCTGTCCGGTGTCGCCGTCACACAGTCAGCATGCGCCCTCGCCCCCGGCGGCTGCACCCGGGCTCACGCTCGCCCGGCCCGCTTCGAGCCGCCGCCCCGGTAGCCCCGGACGACCACCGCCGAGGCGACGACCAGCACGGCCGCCACCGTACGCAGCGCCACCCCCATGGCGTCGGTGAAGGCCGCCGCCTGCGCGGGATCCGCCGGGTTCCCGTGGAAGCGGGAGGCCAGTACGGTGCCGGCCACCGCCACCCCCAGGGCCGCGCCGACCTCCCGGGCGGCGGTGTTGAGCCCCGAGCCCAGTCCCGCCTGGTGCGGCGGCAGCTCCGAGACCACCGTCAGGGTCAGCGGGGGCGCGCACAGCCCGGTCCCGACCGACAGCACCAGCAGGTACGCGGCGTACACGGCGTACGGGGTGCCCGCGCCGGCGGTGGACACCAGCAGCAGCCCGCCCCCGATCAGCAGCAGCCCGGCCCCGACCGGCAGCCGGGGCCCGGTCCGCTCCGCGAGCCGCGCGCCCAGCCTGGGCACGACGGCCATGCCCACGGTGAGCGGGACGATGGCGAGGCCCGCCTGGGCCGGCGAGAAGCCCTTGGCGTACTGGAGGTACTGGGAGTTGACGAAGAACAGGGCGAACAGGCCGAAGAAGGCGGCGCCGATGCCCAGCGTCCCCGCGCGCAGCCCGCGGGAGGTGAAGATCCGGGGGTCCAGCAGGGGGCGCGCGGTGCGCAGGGCGTGGGCGGTGAAGGCGGCCAGCAGCACCGCCCCCACCCCGAAGGAGCCCAGGACGCGGACGGAGGACCAGCCGTAGGAGGGCCCCTCGATGATCCCGTGGACCCCGGCGAACAGCGCCCCGGCCAGGACCAGGGCCCCGGCCGGGTCGACGGCGGCATCCGCCCGTGAAGGCGTACGGGGCACCGTGCGGGCCACGGCGAGGGCGAGCAGCGCGGCCAGCGGCACGACCGCCCAGAACAGGGCGCGCCAGGTCAGGAACTGCCCGGCCAGACCGCCGCCGACGTTGCCCGCCAGGCCCCCGAGGCCGGCGGCCAGCGTCCAGGTGGCGAGCGCCTGCCCGCGCCGCTCGGGCGGGCTCAGGTGGATCAGGACGGACATGGTGGCCGGCATGATCAGCGCCGCCCCGGCCCCGCACAGCCCGCGCCCGGCGATCAGCACGGCCGGGTCCCGGGCGAGCGCGCTGAGCGCCGCGCCCGCGGCGAACAGGCCGAGGCCGGCCAGCAGGGCCCCCTTGCGGCCGTACCGGTCGCCGAGGGCGCCGGCCGGGATCAGCAGCGCGGCGAAGACGATCACGTACGCGTCGACCGCCCACAGCAGCTCGGCCGGCCCCGGATGCAGGGTGGAGGCGGCGAGCTGCGGCAGCAGCAGGTTGACGGCGGCGACCATGCCCTGGGCGACGAGCACGCAGGCGCACAGGACGAGCAGGGCCGGACGGGACAGGCCGGGCGGGGGGCCGCCGGCAGGGCGGACCGGTACCGGTGTGCGGGCATGGCGGAGCACGGCTCCTCCTGGGAGTCGGTGGGCGGTGATGGACGGGGGAGTCGGGTGAGGGCCGTCGCGGCCATCTCCCCGCAACCACCGTAGGGTTGGGGTGACCTGCTTTCCAGTGCAAGTTGTGCAAGGGACGAATGCGCGTGACGCAATCCGGATCGGGGCTGGACCTCAACCTGCTCCTCGCCCTCGACGTCCTCCTGGAGGAGTCGAGCGTCTCCAGGGCCGCCGCCCGCCTGCACCTCTCCGAGCCCGCCATGAGCCGGACCCTGGGCCGGATCCGCAAGGCCCTCGGCGACCCCGTGCTGGTGCGGGCCGGGCGGACGATGGTCCCGACCCCGCACGCGCTGGCCGTGCAGGGCGAGGTCCGGGCCGTCGTGGAGCGCGCCCGCGCACTGTTCCTCGCGGGCGGCCGGGTGGACCTGGAGACCCTGACCCGTACCTTCACCGTCCTCGCCCACGACTCCTTCGCCGCCGCCGTCGGCGCCGCGCTCCTGCGGCGCACGGCCCGCGAGGCGCCCGGGGTGCGGCTGCGGTTCCTCACCGAGAGCCACGTCGACCTGCCCGTGCTGCGCGAAGGGGTCGCGGACCTGGAACTCGGCGTCATCGACAGCCGTTCCCCCGAGATACGCACCGAGCACCTCTTCGACGACCGGATGCTGGGCGTCGTACGGCGGGGGCACCCGCTGCTGCGCGGCCGGATCAGCGCGCGCCGGTTCGCCGCGGGTGAGCACCTGACCGTGTCGCGGCGCGGGCGGCTGGAGGGGCCGGTGGACGCCGCCCTCGCCGAACGGGGCCTGTCGCGGCGGGTGGTGGCCGGCATCGGGTCCCTCGCCGCCTCCCTCTTCGTGCTGCGGGAGACCGACCTGATCGGCCTGCTGGCCTCCCGGACCGTCCCGCAGGCGGAAGCGCTCGGCCTCGTCACCTTCGAGGTCCCCTTGGACCTCCCGCCCCTGCCCGTGGGGCTGGCCTGGCACCCCCGCCACGACGCCGACCCCGCGCACGTCTGGCTGCGCGGCTGCGCCCGCGAGCTGCTGCCCGGCTGACGCGGGACGCGCGGCCCCCATCCCGGCCGCGATGCGCCGAACGCCTCCCCCGAAGGGGGGACACGGCGCCGCGCACGCCGTCGGGCACGCCCGCGCCGGGCAGGCATCCGGCATGCAACCCCCGTACGACGACACGCACCCGGCCCCCCGCGCGGCCTTCACGGCGGCCGACGCCTTCACCCTCCGCACCGCCCTCGACGCCCTCGGCGGGGTCCGCGACCTGGACGCCCTCGACGTGGGCTGCGGACACGGCGGCACCGCCGTCATGCTGGCGAGCGGCGGCGCCCGGCGGGCCGTCGGCGTCGACAGCTGCCCGGACCGGGTCCGCAGGGCACGGGAGTCCGCGCCGGCCTCCGCACCCGTCGAGTACGTCGTCGCGGACGCGGCCGACATGCCGCAGCTCGGCCCCTTCGACCTGGCCACCGCCGTCTACCTGTTCAGCCACGCCCCCGACCGCGCGGCCCTGCACGCCATGTTCCGCGGCATCCGCGCCAACCTGCGCCCCGGCGGGCGGCTGCTGTCGCTCGTCCGCAACCCCGGCGCGTACCCGCGGGTGGACTGGTCGCCGTACGGGATGCGCATCCTCGACCGGGTGCCGGACGGCGACGCGCCGCTGCTGAAGGCCCAGTTCCTGACCGAGCCCCCGCTGCACTTCGAGTACCGGGAATGGGCGCACGCGGACTTCGCCGAAGCCGCCGTCGACGCCGGCTTCAGCACCGTCGGCTGGCAGCCGTCCCGCACTCCGCCCGCCGACGCGGCGCGCGACGAGGCGTACTGGACCGCGTACCGGGCCTGGCCGGTCAGCTCGCTGATGACGTGCACCGCCTGAGCGTCGGCTCCCTAACCGTGATCGGCGGTCTCCCGGACCAGCTCGACGATCCGGTCCCGGGCGGCCCGCCCCTCCGGAACCGGCAGCAGCGGGTACGCGTGCGGCAGGCCCTGCTCCTCGTGCCACTCCACCTGCGCCCCGGCCGCCCCGGCCCGCCGCAGCAGCTCCCGGCTGTCGGTGGCCAGCACGTCCCGGGTCCCGGTGAACACCGTCAGCGGCGCCAGGCCCTCGAAGGACCCGTGCAGCGGGCTCACCCGCGGGTCGTCCGCGGCGAGCGTCCCCGCGTACAGCCGTCCCGCCTCGGCCAGCCCCGCCCGCGCCAGCACCGGGTCGACCACCTCCAGCGCCGCCTGGTCCGGGTGGCTCATGCTCAGGTCCAGCCAGGGGGAGATCAGCACGATCCGCGACGGCTGCGCGCCGGTGCGCTCCCGCAGCCGCTGCGCCGCGGCCAGCGCCAGCCCGGCCCCCGCGGAGTCCCCGATCAGCACCGTCCCGCCCGCGCCGCCGCTCTCGATCAGACCGCTCAGCAGGTCGGCGGCCGCGGGGACGGTCCGGTCGGCGGTCCCGCGCGGGGCGAGCACGTACGCCGGCACGACGACCCGGGCGCGCGCCCGCGTGACCAGGGTGCGGATCAGCGACCAGTGCGGGCGGACCAGCTCGTTGATGTACGCGCCGCCGTGGACGTACAGCACCCGCGCGACGGGCTCCTGCCCGCGCGGCGAGGCGTCGTACACCGGCCAGGCCCCGACGAAGGTCCGCGAGAGTTCCGCTACGCGCCCCAGCGAGCGCGGTGGCAGGTGCGACGCGGGCCGGCGGGCCGCCGCGGCCACCCGCGCCCGGACCGCCTCGGCGGTCGCGAACCGTCTTCGCCGCCCCGTCGCGACCAGTGCGGCCGAAAGCGCCCTGCTGCGCAGACTCGGCACGCCCCTCACCTCCCCTTTTCCCCGGTGGGGGACCCCTGCCGCGGCTTCCGCCCCCGAGCCCCTTCCCCGTCAAGGGAGGAGCATAGGCGTGAAGCTGCGCTGTCGACCCGCTTAAGAAAGTCTCGATGGACTGATCACCGCGCCGATCGGCAGATTGGTCCCCGTCACCCACGCCCCCCGCGTCCCAGCGGGCGCGGCGCCCCCTCCGCATGCCTGGAGCCACCGCCATGAAGGCACTCGTCAAGCACAAGGCCGAGCCCGGGCTGTGGCTCATGGACGTCCCCGAGCCCGAGTACGGTCCCGGCGACGTGCTGATCAAGGTGCTGCGCACCGGCATCTGCGGCACCGACCTGCACATCCGGGCCTGGGACGGCTGGGCGCAGGGCGCGGTCAGGACCCCGCTCGTGCTGGGCCACGAGTTCGTCGGCGAGGTCGCCGCGGTCGGTGCGGACGTCCGCGACATCGAGACCGGCGCCCTGGTCAGCGGTGAGGGCCACCTCGTGTGCGGCAAGTGCCGCAACTGCCTGGCCGGCCGCCGCCACCTGTGCCGCTCCACGGTCGGGCTCGGCGTCGGACGCGACGGGGCGTTCGCCGAGTACGTGGTGCTGCCCGCGCAGAACGTGTGGGTGCACCGCACCGCCGTGGACCTGGACGTCGCGGCGATCTTCGACCCCTTCGGCAACGCCGTGCACACCGCGCTGTCCTTCCCGCTGGTCGGCGAGGACGTGCTGATCACCGGCGCCGGCCCGATCGGCATCATGGCGGCCGCCGTCGCCAAGCACGCCGGCGCGCGCAACGTCGTCATCACCGACGTCAGCCCCGAGCGGCTGGAGATCGCCCGCAAGGCCGGCGCCACGCTCGCGGTGAACGTCGCCGAGTCCTCCGTCGCCGACGCGCAGACGCGGCTGGGGCTGCGCGAGGGCTTCGACGTCGGCCTGGAGATGTCCGGCCGCCCCGAGGCGATGCGCGACATGATCGACAACATGACGCACGGCGGCAAGATCGCCATGCTCGGCCTGCCGGCCCAGGAGTTCCCCGTGGACTGGGCGAAGGTCGTCACCTCGATGATCACCATCAAGGGGATCTACGGCCGCGAGATGTTCGAGACCTGGTACGCGATGACCGTGCTGCTGGAGGGCGGCCTCGACCTGTCCCCGGTCATCACCAACCGCTACTCGCACCGCGACTTCCAGGCCGCCTTCGACGAGGCCTCCACCGCCCGCAGCGGCAAGATCATCCTGGACTGGACGGCCTGAGCCCCCGCCGCTGACGGCCCGGGCCCCCGGCCCGGGCCGCCGCGCCGACCGCGCACGACCACCTCCCCCCGGGCCGGGCCCCGCCGACCCCCCTCCGCGGGGCCCGGCCCCACCCTCACGCCGGCCGGCACCCGGCCCCTCCTCCCCGTCCCCCGGACGGCAACCGCACAAGGAGAAACCGAAGCCCATGTTCGAGTCCGTACGCGAAGACCTCCGCACCACCCTCGACGAGATCCGCGCGGCGGGCCTGCACAAGCCCGAGCGCGTCATCGGCACCCCGCAGAGCGCGGCCGTCGCCGTCACCGCGGGCGGCGCCCCCGGCGAGGTGCTGAACTTCTGCGCCAACAACTACCTCGGGCTGGCCGACCACCCCGAGGTGGTCGCCGCCGCGAAGGACGCGCTGGACCGCTGGGGCTACGGCATGGCATCGGTCCGCTTCATCTGCGGCACCCAGGAGGTGCACAAGGAGCTGGAGGCCCGGCTGTCGGCCTTCCTCGGCCAGGAGGACACGATCCTCTACTCCTCCTGCTTCGACGCCAACGGCGGCGTCTTCGAGACCCTGCTCGGCGCCGAGGACGCGGTGATCTCCGACGCCCTCAACCACGCCTCGATCATCGACGGCATCCGCCTGTGCAAGGCCCGCCGCTTCCGCTACGCCAACCGCGACATGGCCGAGCTGGAGGCCCGCCTGAAGGAGGCCGCCGAGGGCGGCGCCCGCCGCAAGCTCATCGTCACCGACGGCGTCTTCTCCATGGACGGCTACGTCGCCCCGCTCGACGAGATCTGCGACCTCGCCGACCGCTACGACGCCATGGTCATGGTCGACGACTCGCACGCCGTCGGCTTCACCGGCCCCGGCGGCCGCGGCACCCCGGAACTGCACGGGGTCATGGACCGGGTCGACATCATCACCGGCACCCTCGGCAAGGCCCTCGGCGGCGCCTCCGGCGGCTACGTCGCGGCCCGCGCCGAGATCGTCGAGCTGCTGCGCCAGCGCTCGCGCCCGTACCTCTTCTCCAACTCCCTCGCCCCCGTGATCGCCGCCGCCTCCCTGAAGGTCCTCGACCTGCTGGAGTCCGCCGGCGACCTGCGCGAGCGGCTCGCGGACAACACCAAGCTGTTCCGCACGAAGATGACCGAGGCCGGCTTCGAGATCCTGCCCGGCGACCACGCCATCGCCCCCGTCATGATCGGCGACGCCGCCGAGGCGGGCCGGATGGCGGAGCTGCTGCTGGAGCGCGGCGTGTACGTGATCGGCTTCTCGTACCCGGTCGTGCCGCTGGGCGCGGCCCGTATCCGCGTGCAGCTCTCGGCGGCGCATTCGACGGCCGACGTGGAGCGCGCCGTGGCCGCCTTCGTGGACGCCCGGGCGGCGCTTTCCGCTGCTCAGGGCTGACATCATGGGGGTGTGATCGACCCCCGCCGGCTGCGCATCCTGCGGGCCGTGGCGGACCACCGTACGGTGACCGCCGCGGCCGCAGCCCTGTACCTCACCCCCTCCGCCGTCTCCCAGCAGCTCGCCGCGCTGGAGCAGGAGACCGGCCACACGCTGCTGACCCGCAGCGGCCGGGGCGTACGGCTCACGGCGGCCGGGGAGATCCTGCTCGGTCACGCCCACGAGGTGCTGGCCCAGCTGGAGCGCGCCGAGGCGGAGCTGGCGGCCTACGCGGGCGGCTCCGCCGGCGAGGTCACGGTGGCCGCCTTCGCGACCGGCATCGCCGAGGTGCTGGCGCCCGCCCTCGCCCGCCTCGCCCTGGAACAGCCGGGCATCAGGCTCCGCGTCCGGGACGCGGAGGGCGACCAGAGCCTGCCGCTGCTGCTCGACGGGGAGGCGGACCTGGCCCTGGCGGTGGAGTACCGGGGCGCGCCGGGCGCCGACGACGGCCGCCTGTCGGTGCTCCCGCTGTACGCGGAGCCCTTCGACGCGGTCCTGCCCTCCGGGCACCCGCTGGCCGGGCTGCCCGCCGTGGCGCTGGCGGACCTCTCGGACGCGGACTGGGTCGGCCAGTACCCGGGCAACCCCTGCTACGACGTGACCCTGTCGGCGTGCGAACGGGCGGGCTTCCAGCCCCGCTTCGTGCACTCCTCCGACGATTTCCGGGCGGTGACCGCGCTGGTCGGCGCGGGCGCGGGGGTGGCGCTGGTGCCGCGTTCGGCGCTGCGCGGCATGGACCTCAAGGAGCTCCGGGTGTGCCCGGTCGCCGGCCCGGCCGCCACCCGCCGGGTCTTCGCCGCCACCCGCCGCGGCGCCGAGGCGCACCCGCTGATCGCCCCCGTCCTGGCGGCCCTGACCCGCGAGGCGGAACGGGTCCCGGCACACTGAGCCCCCGCCCGCCCCGCGTGGACACCCCCTTAGGCCGAGGCCTTGCGGCGGCGCGCCAGGAAGACGGCCCCGGCGCCGGCGGCCACGGCCGCGCCGCCGAGGGCGGCGACGGTCGGGAGCGCGGAGGAGGAGCCGGTCTGGGCGAGGCGTCCGGTCACCGGCAGTTCGGCGCGGCCGCCCTGCGGCGCCGGCTTGTGCCCGGCGTCACCGTGGGTGTCCGGCAGGCCCGGAGTGCCGGGCTTGGCGGGCCTGCCCTTCGCGTCCTCGACGCTGCCGGGCTTGGTGCCCGGGCCGAGGACGGTGAAGTCGAACTGGCTGATGTCGTCGAATCCGCACTGGCCGTCCTCACCGTAGGAGTGGCCGAGGGTGAAGAAGTAGCCGGTGCCGGGCGCGGCCTTGTCGCCGATCCTGATGCGCATGCGCGCGTCGGCGTACTCGCCGGGCTTCAGCTTCCGGGCCGTGGCGAACCCGTCGTTGTCGAAGACGCCCGCGCCCTCGCCCTCGATCGGCTTCCACTGGCCGACGGCCGGGTTGAACCATTCGACGGAGACGGCCAGTTGGGCGACGTCGTGCAGCTGCGGGTCGGCGGTGCCGAGCCAGAGGGAGACGTCCGTCTCCATCACCGTGGTCTTCGACACGTTGGACACGCGGTACGTGAACTCGTGCCAGCCCGAACCGGCCGCGATCTTGCCGGGCAGACCGCGCAGCGAGGTCTTGCCGCGCTCCTCCTCGGTGATCCCGGAGCAGAAGGCGGGGCGGGAGTACGACGGCGACGGCGTGGCCGCCGGGGTGCCCGACGAGGACGTGCCGGGCTGGGCGGAGGCGCCCGGCTTGGCGGAGGGGTCAGGCTTCGTCGAGGGGACGGGCTTGGCGGAGCCGCCCGCGCCGCCGGCCGTGCCCCCGCTCGGCCGGCCGGGCGCCGGCGTCGGCGAGGCGTGAGCGCCCGGCGGGACGGAGGGCGCCACCGAGGGGCGCGGCTCCGGGACGACGTCCTCCGCGTGGGCGGCCGGCGCCGCGAGCAGGGCCACGGGCCCGACGGCGGCCATGACGGCGGTCGTGGCCAGGAGACGGTGCAGCTTCATGGTGTCCTTCTGGTCGTGGCTCGGACGGCCGGCGCGACGGTTCGCCCCCCGGCGCGGCCGCCCGTGGTCGTCCAGCTGACCTGCCCCCCCGTCAGAAGGTTGTACAGCACACGGAGTTCGTGATCATGGTCACAGGCGTCGGCCGGAGCGGACCCCCGGGCCGTCAGACCCGTACGACCTCCACGCCCGTCGCGCGGAAGGGCCGGGCGGCGGCCTCCGTCAGGGCGGTGTCCGTCACCAGGACGTCCACGGCGGAGGTGGCGCAGATCCGGGCGAAGGCGCGGACGCCCAGCTTCGTGGAGTCGGCCGCGACGACCAGGCGGCGGGCCCGTGCGCACAGCAGGGCGTTGACGGCGGCCTCGTCCTCGTGGCGGGTGGCCGCGCCGTCGGCCGCGTCGAAAGCGTCGACACCGACCACCGCGGTGTCGACGGTGAGCTGACCGAGCGTCTGCTGCGCCAGCGGGCCGGTCAGTTCGTACGACTGGGGGCGGGCGACCCCGCCCGTCAGGACGATCTTGAACTGGGGCCGGATCACCAACTCGCCCGCGATGTTGAGGGCGTTGGTGACCACGGTCAGCGCGGGGGAGCCGCCGGCGGGCGCGGCGAGGTCGGCGCGGGCCGCGAGGGCCCGGGCGACCTCCGTCGTCGTGGTGCCGCCCGTCAGCCCGATCACCTCGCCCGGCGCGATCAGGGCCGCGACCGCCTCGCTGATCCGCCGCTTCTCGGCGGCCCGCCGGGAGGTCCGGTACCGCAGGGGGAGTTCGTACGAGACCCCGTGCGGGACCGCCCCGCCGCGCGTGCGGACCAGCAGCTGCTGCTCGGCGAGCTGGTCGAGGTCGCGGCGGATGGTCGCCGCCGACACCCCGAGCGCCTCCGCGGCCGGCTCCACCTCCAGCCCGCCCCGCTCCACCAGCAGATCCAGCAGTCTCTGCCAGCGTTCCTTGCGGGTCATGGCGGCCCCTCCCGTGTCGTCCCCGGCGCTGCTGCCCGGCCCCGCCGTGCAGATTAACCCAGCGGATCGGCCCGTCGATGCTTGAAGTTGCGCGAAACGGGCCGCTACCTTGCAGGAACACGCAGGAACACGCTGGAAGACGCAGGCACGTCCGGTCGGTACGCATCCGAGTACGCATTCCCACGCGCAAGGAGCCCGCATGAGTCACGTCGCGTACGAGTTGGCCACCCAGCCCGACTGCTGGGAACGGGCCGCCGAACTGGCCCCGGCCCACCGGGCGGTGCTGCCGGGGCCCGGGGAGCGTACCGCGATCACCGGGTGCGGGACCTCCTTCTACATGGCCCAGTCCGCCGCGGCGCTGCGCGAGGAAGCCGGGCTGGGGGAGACCGACGCCTTCCCCGCCTCGGAGTTCCCCCGCCACCGCCGCTACGACCGGGTGATCGCCCTGACCCGGTCCGGGACCACCACCGAGGTGCTCGACCTTCTCGTGGGGCTGCGGGAGGCCGGGATCCCGACCACCGCCGTCGTCGGCGATCCCGACACCCCGGTGATGACCCTCGCCGGCGACCTCGTCGTCCTGGACTTCGCCGACGAGCGGTCCGTCGTCCAGACCCGCTTCGCCACCACCGCCCTCACCCTGCTCCGGGCCCACGTCGGCGCCCACACCCCCGACGCGGTCGCCGACGCGCGCACCGCCCTCGACATGCCGCTGCCGGGCGGGCTGGAGACGCGCCGGCAATTCACCTTCCTCGGCCGGGGCTGGAGCGTCGGCCTGGCCCACGAGGCGGCCCTCAAGATGCGCGAGGCCTCGCTGTCGTGGGCCGAGGCCTACCCCGCGATGGAGTACCGGCACGGCCCCGTCAGCGTCACCGGCCCCGGCTCCGTGACCTGGTCGCTGGGCGGCACGCCCGACGGGATCGCCGAGCAGGTCCGCGGGACCGGCGCGCAGTGGGTGGACGGCGCACTCGACCCGCTGGCCGAGCTGGTCCGGGTGCAGCGGCTGGCCGTGGCGGTCGCCGTGCACCGGCAGCTGGACCCGGACGCGCCCCGCAACCTCACCCGCTCGGTGATCCTGACCACCGGCGAGGAGGCGGTCCGATGAGCCTCGCCCCCGCCGGGGCCCTCGTGGCCGAGGCGGCAGCCGCCGCCGGCGCCGTCGCCGCCTTCAACATCATCACCCTGGAACACGCCGAAGCCGTGGTCGAGGGCGCCGAACGGGCGGGACGGCCCGTCATCCTCCAGCTCAGCGAGAACGCGGTGAAGTTCCGCGGCGGAGCCCTGCTGCCCATCGCCCGGGCCGCCGCCGCCTGCGCCGAGGCCGCCCGGGTGCCCGTCGGCCTCCACCTCGACCACGTCAAGAGCCCCGACCTGCTGCGCCGGGCCGCCGACGCCGGCTTCGGCTCCGTGATGTACGACGCCGCGCACCTGCCCTACGCCGAGAACCTGGAGTCCACCCGGTCCGCCGCCGACTGGGCCCACGCCAACGGCCTGTGGATCGAAGCCGAGCTGGGCGAGGTCGGCGGCAAGAACGGGGCCGCGCCGCTCGACCCGCACGCGCCGGGCGCCCGTACCGACCCGGACGAGGCGCGGCGGTTCGTCGCCGACTCCGGGGTGGACGCCCTGGCCGTGGCCGTCGGCAGCAGCCACGCCATGACCCGCCGAACCGCCTCCCTCGACCACGCCCTGCTGGCCCGCCTCGCCAAGACCCTGGACGTGCCGCTGGTCCTGCACGGCTCCTCCGGCCTGCCCGACGGGGAACTCGCCGCCGCAGTGGCCGGCGGCATCCGCAAGGTCAACATCGGCACCGCCCTCAACCTGGCGATGACCGAGGCCATCCGCACCCACCTCACCCCGGCCGACCCCCGCCCCTACCTCACCGCCGCCCGCGCTGCGATGGCGGAGACGGCCGAGGCCGTGATCGGCGTCATCGACAGGGCCGGACAGAAGGCCTGACGCGCCATTCCCGCCGAGCGGGAGGACGAGCGCGCGGCCCGGTCACGCCGTGAACCCGGCCGCAGCCCCACCCGCGAACCCCTCCGGAGCGCCAACTCGATCCCACCCCCGAGGGCCGGGAGTCCCGCACCCGACTCCCGGCCCTTCCCGCCCCCGCCCTTCCCAATTCCTGTAACGGGTTCTACTCTGACCGCCGCCATCCCAGCGCCGGCTGGACCGTGAGACCTCCGGAGGGGCCGTGCACCTCGAATACACGCCCGAGCAGCAGCAGTTGCGCACCGAGCTGCGCGCCTACTTCGCCGAGCTCGTGCCGCAGGACGTCTACGCCCGCTACGAGGACCCCGCCGCGCAGAAGCGCTTCTACCGGGAGACCATCCGCCGCCTCGGCGCCGACGGCTGGCTCGGCGTCGGCTGGCCGAAGGAGTACGGCGGCCGCGGCATGTCCGCCATGGACCAGTTCATCTTCTTCGACGAGGCCGCGCAGGCCGTCGTCCCGCTGCCGCTGATGGCGCTGAACACCGTCGGCCCCACCCTCATGCAGTTCGGCACCGACGAGCAGAAGGCCCACTTCCTCCCCAGGATCCTCTCCGGGGAGATCGACTTCGCCATCGGCTACAGCGAGCCCGACGCCGGCACCGACCTCGCCGCCCTCAGGTGCAAGGCCGTCCGCGAGGGCGACGAGGACAGCGGCACCTACGTGGTCAACGGCCAGAAGATCTGGACCACCAACGGCGACACCGCCGACTGGGTCTGGCTCGCCGTCCGCACCGATCCGGACGCCCCCGCGCACAAGGGCATCACCATGCTGCTCGTGCCGACCTCCGACCCCGGCTACTCCTACACCCTCATCAACACCCTCGCCTCGCACGACACGACCGCGAGCTACTACGAGGACGTCCGCGTCCCGGCGAGCCGCCGTGTCGGGCAGGAGAACAAGGGCTGGCGCCTGATCACCAACCAGCTCAACCACGAACGTGTCACCCTCGCCGCGCACGGCACGATGGCCATCCGCGCCCTCCACGACGTCCAGCGCTGGGCCGCCGCGACGAAGCTCGCCGACGGGCGCCGCGTCATCGACCTGTCCTGGGTCCGCGGCCGCCTCGCCCGTACCCACGCCCGCCTCGACGCGATGAAGCTGCTCAACTGGCAGATGGTGAACGCCGTCCAGTCGCGCACCCTCACCCCGCAGGACGCCTCCGCCGTCAAGGTGTACGGCTCGGAGGCGCGCAGGGACGCGTACGCCTGGCTCATGGAGGTGGTGGCGGCGGCCGGCTCCCTCAAGGACGGCTCCGCGGGCGCGGTGCTGCACGGCGAACTGGAACGCGGCTACCGCAGCGCCGTGATCTTCACCTTCGGGGGCGGCAACAACGAGATCCAGCGGGAGATCATCTCCTGGATCGGCCTGGGCATGCCCCGGGTCCGCCGCTGAGCGCCGGCCGGCGTCGCCGATCCGCCGGAACCGTGCTGAGCTGGAGGGGTCCTCGGGCAACCGCGCCCTTGGGAGGCACACCATGCCGCACCTCCGTCCCGGCGCTCCGGCGCCGGCCCGGCCGGGGGTCCTGCTGCCCCGGCGCGAGCTGGCGGTCGCCTGGGCGCTGATGGCGCTGGTCGCCGTACTCGCGTGGGCGATCACCGTCGGCCGGTCCCGGCAGATGGCGATGGGGCCCGGGACCATGGGCCTGGCCCCGGCGCCCTTCCTGCTGCTGTGGGTGGTCATGATGGCGGCGATGATGCTGCCCTCGGTGGCGCCCGTGGCCATCACCTGGGTGCGCGGGATCGGCCGCCGCGCGGCGGGGCCGGCCCGGGCCCTGCGCATCGCCGAGTTCGTCGCCGGCTACCTGCTGGCCTGGGCCGGCTTCGGGCTGCTCGTGTACGGGATCCTGACGGTGGCCGGGGAGCTGGTCGAGGAGAGCCCCGCGGCGGGGCGCCGGCTGGGGGCGGCGGCGTTCCTCCTCGCGGGGGTGCAGCAGTTCGGGCCCCTGAAGCGGGTCTGCCTGCGGCACTGCCGCAACCCGATGTTCCAGCTGGCGCGCTACTCGCGCTTCCGGCGGTGGGCGAAGGACCTGCGGGTCGGCGCGCACCACGGGCTGTACTGCGTCGGCTGCTGCTGGGGGCTGATGCTCGCCCTGGTGCCGCTCGGGGTGATGAACGTGGCGGCGATGGCGGCCGTCGCCGTGGTGATCTTCCTGGAGAAGCTCTGGCGGCACGGCCCCCGGCTGGCCTGGGCCGTCGGTGCCGCCTTCCTCGTCCTGGCGGTCCTCACCCTCTTCCAGGACTGGCTGCTGCCGGGCCTGGGCGGCGCGCCCCCGATGGAGGAGCCGATGGGGTGAGCCGACGGGGGCGGCGGGCCCGACGGTTCCCTCGCTTCCGCCGGTGCGGCGCAGGGAGGAACATGGAGACGACGACCCGTCCCGCCGAGCGCCTGCGCCCGTGCGTCCCCCCTCCGGCGCCGGGTCGCGTGGAGGCGATGAGATGCCCGGAACGACAGCGACCGTACCGAGGTGGCACGCGGCCGGCGACTGGTTCGACACGTGCAGCTGCGACGTGCCGTGCCCCTGCTCCTTCGCCCAGCGCCCCACCAACGGTGAGTGCGAGGGAGTCCTCGCCTGGCACATCCGCGAGGGCCGTTACGGGGAGGTACCGCTGGACGGCCTGAACGTCCTGATGCTCGGTTCCTTCGTCGGCAACGTGTGGGCGGAGCACAGCGACACGTACGCGGCGGTCTTCCTGGACGAGCGCGCCGACGCCGCGCAGCGCGAGGCACTACAGATGATCTTCGGTGGCCAGGCCGGCAGCTGGCCCGCCGAGATGGTGGCCATGATGGGCGCCGAGATGCGGGGCATGGACTTCACCTCCGTCCGCATCGAGGTGGACGACGACCTCGGCGGCTGGCGGGCCACCGTGCCCGGCCGCGTCGAGGCCGCCGCGGCGGCCCTCACCGGCCCCACGACCCCGGAGGGCGCACGCGTCCAGTCGACCAACCTGCCGGGCTCCGAGACGGGGCCGGGACAGGTCGCCACCTGGGGCCGCTCGACCACGGACCGCGCCGACGCCTTCGGCTTCCACTGGAGCAGGCAGGGCCGGTCCAGCAAGCACATCACCTTCGACTGGACCGGCCCGGACGGAGACGCCGAGCGGCCGGGGCAGCCGTCCGGGACCCTGGCCTGACGCCGCCGGACCCTGCCCTGACGCTGCCGGGCGGAACCGGCCGCACGGAGGCGCCCGGGGTGTTCCCCCCAGCCGCCCGCCCCCGTAGGGACCTCGGCGCAGTGCACTGACACGCGCCGCGGCGGCTGATCCGGGGCCCGCCCGGGTAGGCAGCACCCGGGAGGCACCGATGAGCTTCGAGGACGCCGACCCGGGGCTCTACGGCCCCGGGTCCGTCACCTGGCAGTGCCACGGCGATCCGGTCATGTGGATCGCCGGGATCCGCGCGCTCTACCTCCAGGCCCTGCACCCGCGCGCCGTCCGCGGGGTGATGGAGAACTCCGACTTCCGCGTCGACACCTGGGGCCGGCTGCTGCGCACCGCGGACTTCGTCGGCACCCTCACCTACGGCACCGCCGACGCCGCCGAGCAGGCCGGGGCACGGGTCCGCGCGATCCACCGGAGACTGTCCGCGACCGACCCGGACACCGGGGAGCGCTTCCCCGTGGACGACCCCGAACTCCTGCTGTGGGTGCACTGCGCCCAGATCGACAGCTTCCTGCACGTCCTGCGCCGGTCGGGCGTCCCCCTCACCGCCGCCCAGGCCGACCGCTACGTGGACGAGAACCGCGTCAACGCCCGCCTCGTCGGACTCGACCCGGCCGCCGTCCCCGCCGGAACCGCCGCGCTCGCCGCGTACTTCGACCAGGTCCGCCCCCGTCTCGCCGTCGGGGCCGACGCCCGGGCCGTGGACGACTTCCTGCGCGCCCCGCCCGTCCCCGCACTGCTCGTGCCTGGCCGAAACCTGCTGTTCGGACCGCTCGTCGGGCTCGCCTACGGATCCCTCCCCGGCTGGGCGCACCAGCTGTACGGCCGCCCCGCACCACCCCCGCGCGCGGTCACCCGCCGCCTGCGCCTCACGGGCCGCCTGCTGCGCAGCATTCCCGCAGGTCTCCGTTGGCAGCTGCCTCCAGGTCACATCTTGAGAGCGATGCGCCGACTGGGCCCCGGCAGCCGCCCTTCCGCGTACACACTGCGAAAATCAGCGGCCATACTGGACCGGCCGGGGAGGGCGCGGCACGACGACGGGGGCGGCTTCAAGACATGGCGGAGTCCAGACTGATCCAGGGCCGGTACCGGTCACTCGATCTGATCGGGCGGGGCGGCATGGGCGAGGTGTGGCGCGCCCGCGACGAGTCGCTGGGCCGGCAGGTCGCGGTCAAGTGCCTCAAGCCGCTCGGCCCCGAACAGGACGCCCACTTCACCCAGGTCCTGCGCGAGCGCTTCCGCCGCGAGGCCCGCGTCGCCGCCTCGCTCCAGCACCGGGGCGTCACCGTCGTGCACGACTTCGGCGACGACAGCGCCTCCGGCGGCCCCCTCTACCTGGTCATGGAACTCCTCGAGGGCCGCAACCTCAGCCAGCTCATGGAGGAGAACGAGGCGCGCCCGCTCCCCGTCGACGTGGTCCTCGACATCGCCGAGCAGATGGCCGCCGCCCTCGGCTACACCCACGACCAGGGCGTGGTCCACCGCGACCTCAAGCCCGCCAACATCATGCGGCTCACCGACGGCACGGTGAAGATCTGCGACTTCGGCATCGCCCGCCTGGCCCACGACATCGGCTTCACCGCCAAGCTGACCGGCGGCGGCATGGCCATGGGCACCCCGCACTACATGTCGCCCGAACAGATCGCGGGCGGTGAGGTCGACCACCGCAGCGACCTCTACTCCCTCGGCTGCGTCCTCTACGAAATCGCCACCGGAGCCCCGCCCTTCGACCTCGGCGACTCCTGGTCCGTGCTGGTCGGCCACCGCGACACCGCGCCCGTGCCGCTGCGCGAGCACCGCCCCGAGCTGCCCGCCTCCTTCGAACAGCTCGTGCTGGACCTGCTGGCCAAGCGCCCCGAGGACCGGCCCGGCGACGCCCGCCACCTGCACCGGCGCCTGGTCGAGGCCCGCTTGGGCCCCGGCGGGCGGCCCGCCGCGCACCCCCCGCTGCCCGCGTGGGCCGAGGGCATGACGGCCGGGCGCAAGGCCGGCGTGGACGCGCGCCCCGCGAGCGGCGAGTGGGCGGTGCTCACCGGCTCCTGGACGGCGGCGCGCCCCGCCGCCGGCTCCGGCGAGCACCGCATCACCCGCCCCGCCCCGGCGGAGGACCCCCGGCTGACCGCCGCGTACGGGCTGGCGCCGCGCACCCCCGCCGAAGGGGCGCCCGACGCGCTCGCCGCCGGGTACACCCGCGCGTTCGCCCTCAGCCGCGCCGGCCGCCCCGAGGAGGCCCTGGCCGTGTACGCGGCCGTGGCCCAGGGGCGGGCCCGGGTGCTCGGCCCCGACCACGCCGAGACCCTCGCCGCCCGCCAGGAGGAGGCGTACGAACTGGGGCGGCTCGGCCGCCACGGAGAGGCGTACGAGAGCTACCGGGCGGTGCTCGCCGCCCGCCTGCGCACCATGGGACCGCGCCACCCCGACACCCTGCGCTGCCGCCACAACCTGGCCTGCGCCCTGAGCGCCCTCGGGCGGCACGCCGAAGCCCACGCGGCCGCCGCCGAGGTGGCGGCCGACCGCGCCGCCGTGCTCGGGGCCGAGCACCCCGACACCCTGCAGACCCGTTACGAGGCCGCGTACGCGCTCGGCCGGCTCGGCCGCTGGCGGGAGGCGCTGGCCGGCTTCCGCCAGGTCGCCGCCGTACGCGAACGCGTACTCGGCCGGGACCACCCCGACGCCCTCGCCGCCCGCTACGAGACCGGCATCGCCCTCGGCCGCGCCGGGCGCCCCGCCGAGGCCCTCGACCTGTTCCGGGCCCTGGTCCGCGACCGCACCCGGGCCTACGGCGCGACCGACCCGGAGACCCTGCGCGCCCGACACGTCCTCGGGGTCAACCTGGGCCGCCTGGACCGCTGGGAGGAGGCGGCCGCGGAGGCCGGCGAGGTGGCCGCCGCCCGCGCCCTGGCGCTCGGCGCGGAACACCCGGACACCCTGGTCAGCCGCCGGGAACTCGCCGTCGCACTGGGCCGGCTCGGCCGCTGGGACGAGGCGCTGCCGATCTACCGGGACCTGTCCGGCATCCGCGAACGCTCCCTCGGCGACGAACACCCCGACACCGTCCTCGCCCACGCCGACGAAGCGCACTGCCTGGAGCGGCTCGGCCAGGTGTGCTACCAAGAGCCATGACCGCCAACTCAGGCTCCCGGGGTTTCGCACAGGACGTGTACGACGCGGTGATCGTGGGAGGCGGCCACAACGGCCTCGTCGCCGCCGCCTACCTGGCCCGCGCCGGCCGCTCGGTACTGGTCCTCGAACGGCTCGGGCGCACCGGTGGGGCCGCCGTCTCCACCCGTCCCTTCACCGGGGTCGACGCCCGCCTCTCGCGGTACTCCTACCTCGTCTCCCTGCTCCCGGAGAAGATCGTCCGTGACCTGGGCCTGCGCTTCCGGGTCCGCCGGCGCACGGTCTCCTCGTACACCCCGTACGAGCGGGGCGGCCGCCCCGGCGGGCTCCTCGTCGGCGGCGGCGAGGCCCGCACCCGCGAGTCCTTCGCCGGGCTCACCGGCTCCGACCGGGAGTACGAGGCCTGGCGGGCCTTCTACGAGACGACCGGCCGGCTCGCCCGGAAGGTCTTCCCCACCCTCACCGAACCGCTGCCCACCCGCGCCGAGCTGCGGGCCCGGATCGACGACGAGGCGGCCTGGCGGATGCTGTTCGAGGAACCGCTGGGCCGGGCGGTGGAGGAGCGCTTCGCCGACGACCTGGTCCGCGGCGTCGTCCTCACCGACGCCCTGATCGGCACCTTCGCCGACGCCGACGACCCCTCGCTGGTACAGAACCGCTGCTTCCTCTACCACGTCATCGGCGGAGGCACCGGCGACTGGGACGTGCCCGTCGGCGGCATGGGCGCCCTCACCGACGCCCTGGCCGAGGCCGCCCGGGCGGGCGGCGCGGAGATCGCCACCGGCCACGAGGCGCTGCGCATCCACACGGACGGCACCGGTCCGGCCGAGGTCGCCTTCCGCACGGCGGCGGGGGAGGGCAGCGTCGTCGGGCGCACCGTCCTGGTCAACGCCTCTCCCCGGGCCCTGGCCGAACTCCTCGGCGAGGACCCCGGCACGGGATCCCCCGCGCCCGAGGGCTCCCAGCTGAAGGTCAACATGCTGCTGAGCCGGCTGCCCCGGCTGCGGGACACCTCCGTCGACCCCCGCGAGGCCTTCGGCGGCACCTTCCACATCGCCGAGGGCTACGAGCAGCTGCGGCGCGCCCACGCCGAGGCGGCCGGCGGGGAACTGCCGTCCGTACCGCCCTCGGAGATCTACTGCCACTCGCTGGCCGACCCCTCGATCCTGGGACCCGACCTCGCGGCGCGGGGCTACCAGACGCTGACCCTCTTCGGGCTGCACACCCCGGCCCGGCTCTTCGAGAAGGACAACCGGCAGGCCCGGGAGGTGCTGCTGACCGCGACGCTGGCCCAGCTGGACGCCCACCTGGCCGAGCCGCTCACCGACTGCCTGGCCTTCGACGGCGACGGCCGCCCGTGCATCGAGGCCAAGACCCCGCAGGACCTCGAGCGCGAACTGCGCCTGCCCGGCGGGCACATCTTCCACCGGGACCTGTCCTGGCCGTACGGGGACCGGGAGGCGGGCCGCTGGGGGGTGGAGACCCCCCACCGCAACGTCCTGCTGTGCGGTGCGGGGGCGGTCCGCGGCGGCGGGGTCAGCGGCATCCCGGGCCACAACGCGGCGATGGCGGTACTCGGCCGCTGAGCCGCCGTCCTACGCGTTCCCCGGCCGCGTGCCCGCGAGGGCGAAACCGTCGAACAGGTCGTCCAGGGCGCGCCGCGACAGGCTCGCCGGGGTGACCCGCACGGCGAGGTCCCGGGCGGCGACGGCCAGCGGGTGGGTGAGGGCGGCCACCCGTCCCATGCGGCGGGCCCGGAGGCGGATGGCGTCGGTGCGCGCGAGCCTGGCCCGGGTGTAGGCGGCGAGGGCGGCCGGTACGTCCGGGCCGGCGAGCAGGTGGGCCAGGACGACGGCGTCCTCGACGGCCTGGCAGCCGCCCTGGCCGAGGTTGGGCGTCATGGCGTGCGCGGCGTCGCCGATCCACGCGGTGCGGCCGTCGTGCAGTCGGGGCAGCGGCGCGGCCAGGTCGTACAGGTCGTGCTGGAGCACCGTCCTCGGGTCGATCCCGTCCAGCAGGGCGGGGATCGGGTCGTGCCACGTGCCGTAGCGCCGCAGCAGTTCCGTGCGGACGTCCGCGGGCCGGTACCCCTCGGGGACGACGGCGGTGGCGTACAGGTAGACCCGCCCGTCGGCGAGCGGGACCGTCCCGAAGCGCTCGCCCCGGCCCCAGGTCTCGGCGGCTTCGGTCGCCGGTCCGGACGGCAGCACGGTCCGCCAGGCGGTCTCGCCGCTGTAGTGCAGGCCGGGATGCGCCGGGAACCGGAGGCGGCGCAGCGGACTGTGGATGCCGTCCGCGGCGATCACGGCGTCCGCGGTCAGGTCACCGGCGGCGGTACGGACCACCGCGCGGCCGGCGGCCTCGTCGACGGCGCCGACGGCGGCCCCGTACACCAGGGCGTCCCCGGGCAGCGCCGCCGCCAGCGCGGCGGTGAGGTCCGACCGGTGGACGGCGAGCGGGGGCCGGCCGTAGCGGGCGGCCAGCGCGGCGGTGTCGGCGCGGGCGAGGCGGGCGCCGCCGGGGCGGCGCAGGCCCATCGAGGCCGGTACGGCGCGGCCCGCCGCGCGGGTGGCGTCGAAGCCGATGACGTCGTAGGCGCGCAGGGCGTTGGGGGCGAGGACGATTCCCGCGCCGACGGCGGCCGGACCGGCCGCCCGCTCGCAGACGGTCACCCGCCACCCCTGGCGGTGAAGGGCCAGGGCGGCGGTGAGACCGCCGATCCCCGCACCCGCGATGACGGCGTGGCGCTGTGGTCCGGCCATGGGTGGCTCCTGAGGTTCGAGGATCCTCTACAGCTGTAGAGTCTGGATGCTCCGCACTCTACAGCTGTAGAGTGCGGGCATGTCCACCCCCGGTTCCCCGTCATCCGCCGCCGACCGCCGGACGCTCATAGCGGACACGGCCATCGCCCTCGTCGCCTCCGGAGGCCTGCGGAGCCTGACGCACCGGGCAGTCGACGGTGCCGCCGGCCTCCCGGCGGGCAGCACCTCGTACTACTTCCGCACCAGGGCCGCCCTGATCGGCGCCTGCTACCGGCGGCTCGCCGAGGCGTCCCTCACCGATGCCCCGGCGCAGGCGCCGGCCGACCGGGACGCCGCGGCACGGCTCTTCGGGGACCTGCTGCACCGGTGGCTGACGGTGGACCGGGAGCGCCAGCTGGCGCGCTTCGAACTGAGCCTGGAGGCGGCGAGGAATCCGGAACTGGAGCCGGAGCTGCGGGAGGCGGGCCTGGCCGTACGGGCCCGCGCGGCCGCCGTCCTCGCGGCGCTCGGCGCGGGGGACCCGCACGCGTCCGCCGAACTGCTGGCCGCCTGGACCGACGGCCTCCTGTACGACCGCCTCGCGGGCGCCCTCGCACGGGCCCGGCCCGCCCCGGACCCGGCCGAACTGGCCTCCACCGTCCGACGGATGCTCGACGCGGTACTGGACGCCCCGGAAGCGGGGCTTTCCTGAGGGGGCGTCGGAACGCGTGAGGGGCCCGAAGCCGGCGGCCACGGGGCCTGCGGGGCGGCGGGCCCTGCCGCGGCCGGTACGCCGCGCTCTAGAATCGGCCGCATGATCGCTGAACTGCAGTGCGTGGTGCTGGACTGTCCCGAACCGCTCAAGCTCGCCGCGTTCTACGGGGAGTTGATCGGCGGCGAGGTCAACCGGCCCGACCGGCGCTGGTCCCTGGACGAGCACTGGGCCACGCTCCACACGCCGTCCGGGGCCGTCCTGGCGTTCCAGCAGGTCATCGACCACCAGCCGCCGCAGTGGCCGGACCCCGCCCAGCCCCAGCAGGCGCACCTGGACTTCGCCGTCGCCGACCTCGACCGCGCCCAGGAGCAGGTGCTCGCCCTCGGCGCCACCCTCCTCGACGCCACCCCCGACGCCCGGGGCTGGCGCGTCTACGCCGACCCGGCGGGGCACCCGTTCTGCCTGATCCGGGAAGAGGGGCCGGCCGGCTGCCGGTGACCCTTCGCGCGGCGCCCGGACGGACCGTCGACGCCGAGCAGTCGGCCCTCTTGTGCGGGGCCGGGTAAGAGGGGTGAGGCGGCGGAGGGGCGTCCCGCCGCCGCCCCGTCAGTCCGCCGAGCGGGTCCAGCCCGCGGCTTCGATGCGGGCTGCGTCCGCCGGGCGGTCCTCGGAGAAGAGGAGGCGCGCCGGCTCGGCGACCCGCAGGACGTCCACGTACACCCCGCGCCCCACGTAGCGGCCCGTCGACGCGTGCCGGAAGCGGAGCCGGACCTCGCGGCCCGCCCAGGTGGGAAGCGGTGCTTCGAGGCGGTGCCAGATGCGGCCCGACCAGCCGCCGGCCGAGCCCGCCGGCCACGGCTCGGGGGCGCCGCCGGTGGTGCGTACCGTGCTGAACGGGACCGGCTCCCAGGCCGCGCCGTCGGCGGAGGCCTCCAGGTGGAAGGCCCCGGCGCCCGGCACCGTGTCCCACCACACCGCGCAGCGCAGGCGGGCCTGCGCCGTCGCGGGGGTCAGCGGGGGCAGCGTGAGGGTGCCGGAGCCGCCGGTCTCCATGCCGGAGAACCAGGCCGGGCCGCCGTGCCTCGTACGGACGGGCACCGCACGGGCGAAGCGGTTGCCGGTCGCGACCCGGGGCGCGCTGCCGGCCCGCCAGGTCCGCACGGGGTGGACGGAGTTGCCGAGCAGGATCAGGAAGGAGTCGGTGGAGGGGTCCAGCACCAGCGAGGTACCGGTGAACCCGGTGTGCCCGGCGGAGTGCGGGGTGGCCAGGGCGCCCATGTACCAGTGCTGGTAGAGCTCGAAGCCGAGGCCGTGGTCGTCGCCGGGGAAGGCGGTGTTGTAGTCGGTGAAGAGCAGCTCGACGGAGGCGGGGCGCAGGATCCGCTTGCCGGCGTAGACCCCGCCGTCGAGCAGGGCGCGGGAGAGGACGGCGAGGTCCCAGGCGGTGCCGAAGACCCCCGCGTGGCCCGCGACCCCGCCGAGGGCGTACGCGTTCTCGTCGTGGACCGTGCCCCACACCAGGCCCCGGTCCAGGCCCGACCAGGGCGGGCGCTGTACCTCGGTGGCGGCGGTGACCCGGCGCCAGGAGAGCGGTGGGTTGAACCGCGTGCGGTGCATCCCGAGTGGAGCGGTGATCTCGTCGTGGAGCAGGACATCCAAAGTGCGGCCCGTGATCCGTTCGAGGAGCAGCTGGAGCGCGACGAGGTTCAGGTCGGAGTAGCGGTACACCGTCCCCGGCGTCTCCTGGGGCCGCACCGACCACAGCAGCATCAGCTGCCCCTCCCGGGTCGACTCCTGGTAGAAGGGCGCCCACGAGCGCAGTCCCGAGGTGTGCGTGAGCAGCTGACGGACCGTGATCGCCTCCTTGCCGCCCCCGGTGAACTCCGGCAGGTACCGGTCCACCGGGGCCTCCAGCTCCAGCCGGCCCCGCTCCATCTGCTGCACGGCCAGGATGGAGGTGAAGAGCTTGCTCAGCGAGGCCAGGTCGAAGACGGTGTCCTCGGTCATCGCGATCCGCTCGGCCGCCGGGAACTCGGCCGGCCGGCCGGTGCGGCCGTCGTAGTCCGCGTACCGGACGGCGTCCCCCATCGCCCGGTGCAGGGCGACGGTGCGGCCACGGCCCGCGAGCACCACGGCCCCCGCGTAGTACGGGTGCTCGGGGGAGGGGCCGAGGAAGCGCCGGGCCTCCTCGGCGACACCCTCCAGGTGCCGTTCCAGCAGCCCGGCCTGCCGCGCCGATCCGTACCGCAGCCGCAGGCCCTGGAGGGCGCGCCGCTCGGCCGCCCCGGCCGGCGACCCCGGCAGCGCCGCGTGCAGCAGGAGCACCCCGCCCAGCGCCAGCAGCCGCGCCCCGAGCCGCCGCCGCCCAACCCCACCCCCCGCCCCCGCCCCCGGCCCCCCGCGGCGTCCGCCCTCCGGCCCGCGCTCGGCCTCCGGCTGCGCGCTTCGGGGTGTCCGTACGTGCGGGGTCTCCGTTGCGCCGGCACCCGTGACTGTCCCCATGATCGGCCCTCCTGTCCGCTCCGCACTGCCCGCCGCCCGCGCCGTACACCGCCGCCGCACGCCGTCCGCGCCGGGCAGCGCCCTCCCGGCTCCCGGCCCCGGGGCCCACCCGATCCGCCCAGCGCGCCGCAGGCGCTCCGCACGCTACTGGGTATCTGCCCGCCCGCCGCGGACCCTCCGCACCCGCCCGCCCGCAAGAATCTGACACGGCATCAGAAAACCTCTTCCCTCGGCCGCCGCCCTGCGGCATCCTCACGCCCATGGAGACGGAGCTCAGCAAGAAACTGGGAGTCGAGCACGCCATCTTCGGCTTCACGCCGTTCCCGGCGGTCGCCGCGGCCATCACCCGCGCGGGCGGGTTCGGCGTGCTCGGCGCCGTCCGCTACACCGCTCCCGACGACCTCAGGCGCGACCTCGACTGGATGCAGGAGCGCACCGGCGGCAAGCCCTACGGCCTCGACGTCGTCATGCCCGCGAAGAAGGCCGTCGACGGGATCGGCGAGGCCGACATCGAGGCGATGATCCCGGCCGGGCACCGCGCCTTCGTCCGCGACGTCCTCGCCAAGCACCACGTGCCCGAACTGGCCGAGGGCGAGGCCTCCGGCTGGCGCATCACCGGCTGGATGGAGCAGGTCGCCCGCAGCCAGCTCGACGTCGCCTTCGACTATCCCGTCAAACTCCTGGCGAACGCGCTCGGTTCCCCGCCCGCCGACGTCATCGCCCGCGCCCACGACAACGGCGTCCTCGTCGCCGCCCTCGCCGGCAGCGCCAAACACGCCCGCCGCCACGCCGAAGCCGGCATCGACGTCGTCGTGGCCCAGGGCTACGAGGCCGGCGGCCACACCGGCGACATCGCCACCATGGTCCTGGTCCCCGAGATCGCCGAGGCCGTCGCCCCGCTCCCGGTCCTCGCCGCCGGAGGCATCGGCAGCGGCGAGCAGATCGCCGCCGGACTCGCCCTCGGCGCCCAGGGCGTCTGGCTCGGCTCCCTCTGGCTCACCACCACCGAGGCCGATCTGCACTCCCGCGCCCTCACCGAGAAGCTCCTCGCCGCCGGCTCCGGCGACACCGTCCGCTCCCGCGCCCTCACCGGCAAGCCCGCCCGCCAGCTGCGCACCGAGTGGACCGACGCCTGGGACGGCCCGGAGGGCCCCGGCGCCCTGCCCATGCCGCTCCAGGGCCTGCTGGTCGCCGAGGCCGTCTCCCGCATCCAGAAGTACGAGGTCCAGCCGCTGCTCGGCACCCCCGTCGGCCAGATCGTCGGCCGGATGAACAGCGAACGCAGCGTCCAGGCCGTCTTCGACGAGCTCACCGCCGGCTTCGAGCGCGCCATCGACCGCATCACCCGTATCGCCGGCCGGTCCTGAGGAGTGAGAAGCAGCATGACCGACACGCAGCTGCCCAACGGTCTCTGGGCGCAGGCCGCCGCAGACCCCGTCCGCACCGTCCTGGTCACCCCCGAAGGCGAGGAGTGGTCCGCCGGCCGGCTGCACGCCGACACCAACCGCCTCGTGCACGGCCTGCGCGCCGCCGGCCTGGAGGAGGGGGACGCCTTCGCCGTCGTCCTGCCCAACGGCGTCGAGTTCCTCACCGCCTATCTCGCCGCCTCCCAGGCGGGCTTCTACCTGGTGCCCGTCAACCACCACCTGGTCGGCCCCGAGATCGCCTGGATCGTCTCCGATTCCGGGGCCAAGGTCCTCATCGCCCACGAGCGCTTCGCCGACGCCGCCACCGCCGCCGCCGAAGAGGCCGGGCTCGCCCCCGAGCGCCGCTACGCCGTCGGAGCGGTCCCCGGCTTCCGGCCGTACGCCGAACTCCTCGACGGGCAGAGCGGCGAGCCCCCCGCCGGCCGCACCCTCGGCTGGGTCATGAACTACACCTCCGGCACCACCGGCCGCCCCCGCGGCATCCGCCGGCCGCTGCCCGGCAAGCTCCCGGAGGAGACGTACCTGGGCGGGTTCCTCGGCATCTTCGGCATCCGCCCCTTCGACGGCAACGTCCACCTGGTCTGCTCGCCGCTCTACCACACGGCGGTGCTGCAGTTCGCCGGCGCGTCCCTGCACATCGGGCACCCGCTGGTCCTGATGGACAAGTGGAGCCCCGAGGAGATGCTGCGCCTGATCGACCGTCACGCCTGTACGCACACCCACATGGTCCCCACCCAGTTCCACCGCCTGCTCGCCCTGCCGCAGGAGACGAAGGACGCCTACGACGTCTCCTCGATGCGGCACGCCATCCACGGCGCCGCCCCCTGCCCCGACCACGTCAAGCGGGCGATGATCGAGTGGTGGGGCCGGTGCGTGGAGGAGTACTACGCGGCCAGCGAGGGCGGCGGGGCCTTCGCCACCGCCGAGGACTGGCTGAAGAAGCCGGGAACCGTCGGCAGGGCCTGGCCGATCAGCGAACTCGCGATCTTCGACGACGACGGCAACCGGCTGCCCGCCGGAGAACTCGGCACCGTCTACCTGAAGATGAACACCGGCGGCTTCAGCTACCACAAGGACGAGGGCAAGACCCGCAAGAACCGGATCGGCGACTTCTTCACCGTCGGCGACCTCGGCCTCCTCGACGAGGAGGGCTACCTCTTCCTCCGCGACCGGAAGATCGACATGATCATCTCGGGCGGTGTGAACATCTACCCGGCCGAGATCGAGTCCGCCCTGCTCACCCACCCGGCCGTCGCCGACGCCGCCGCCTTCGGCATCCCCCACGACTCCTGGGGCGAGGAGGTCAAGGCCGTCATCGAACCCGCCGAGGGGTTCGAGGCGGGCGACGCGCTGGCCGCCGAGATCCTGCACCACTGCGAACGGCAGCTGGCCGGCTACAAGCGGCCGAAGTCGGTCGACTTCATCGAGACGATGCCCCGCGACCCGAACGGCAAGCTCTACAAGCGCCGGCTGCGCGACCCCTACTGGGAGGGCCGCGAGCGCGCCGTCTGACCGGGTCGTGTCACACGCCGACGGCCCCGTCGATCCGCTCCCGCAGCAGATCGGCGTGGCCGTTGTGGCGCGCGTACTCCTCGATCATGTGGATCAGCACCCACCGCAGCGACACCGTCCCCCGCCATGCGTCATGCCCTTCGACGTCCAGGTCGGGGGCCTCGGCGGCGAACCGGTCGGCGAACTCCACCTCGTGGCGCCAGGCTTCCCACGCCTCCTCCACGTCCCCGGGTGCGGACACCGCCCCGTCGAAGTCCCCGTCCGGGTCGGCCGCCGAGGAGAAGCGCGGCGCCGCGTCCTGCCCGGCCAGGACCCGGCGGAACCAGCCCCGTTCCACGTCCGCCATGTGGCGGACCAGGCCGAGGAGCGAGAGCGTCGACGGCTCCACCGCCCGCCGGGCCAACTCCGCGCCCAGACCGGCGCACTTGAGTTCCAGCGTCGCGCGCTGGGCCGCCAGCATGGAGAGCAGCATGGGCCGTTCGCCGCCGGTCGCCGGACCCTCGAACCGGCTCTCGCTCCCCGGCCCCCGGAACAGTTCCGCTCTTCTCGTACGGTTCGTCATGTACTGATCATGAATGAAGGGCTCCGCGCCCGGAAGGCCCCCGGGCGGGGCACGGCCCGCGTCGTGTCCATCGAAGCCCGATATTTCGTGAGAAGTGCCACTCGGTGCCCCCGGACGCGCGCCGCTCGGCGCACCGGGGCGGCGGTTCTGGCAACTTGGCTGGCATGAGTACGGCAACGCGCAGATCCCCCCTGACCGACTGGACGCTCCTGGTCCCCGTGGTGGCGCTCGTCGCGCTCGTCCTCAGCTGGGGACGCGACCTGCCCGGGGGCGCGGTGGCCCTGGTCGCCCTGTGCCTCGCGGGGGCGGTCCTCGCAGCCGTCCACCACGCCGAGGTCGTCGCCCACCGGGTCGGCGAGCCCTTCGGCTCGCTCGTCCTCGCCGTCGCCGTCACCGTCATCGAAGTGGCCCTGATCGTCACCCTGATGGCCGACGGCGGCGACAAGACCGCCTCCCTCGCCCGGGACACCGTCTTCGCCGCCGTCATGATCACCTGCAACGGCATCGTCGGCCTGTCCCTGCTCGTGGGGGCCCTGCGCCACCGGATCGCCGTCTTCAACGCCGAAGGCTCCGGCGCGGCCCTGGCCACCGTCGCGACCCTGGCCGTGCTGAGCCTGGTGCTGCCGACCTTCACCACCAGCAGGCCGGGCCCCGAGTTCTCCACGCCCCAGCTGGCCTTCGCCGCCGTCGCCTCGCTCGCCCTCTACGGGCTGTTCATCGCCGTCCAGACCGTCCGGCACCGGGACTACTTCCTGCCGGTGGAGGGCACCGGGAGCAGCGGAGGCGGCAGCGGCGGCACCCCGGGAGACCACGCCGAACCGCCCAGCGCCCGGGCCGCCCTGATCAGCCTCGGCCTGCTCTTCGTCGCCCTCGTCGCGGTCGTGGGCAACGCCAAGGCCGTCTCCCCGACCATCGAGAAGGGCGTCTCCGACGCCGGGCTTCCCCATGCCGTCGTCGGTGTGGTCATCGCCCTGCTCGTCCTGCTGCCCGAGACCCTCGCCGCCGTCCGGGCCGCCCGCCGCGACCGCGTCCAGACCAGCCTCAACCTGGCCTACGGTTCCGCCATCGCCAGCATCGGCCTGACCATCCCGGCCATCGCCCTGGCCTCCGTCTGGCTGACCGGGCCGCTGCTGCTGGGTCTGGGGCCGATCCACATGGTGCTGCTCGCCCTGACCGTGGTGGTCGGCGCCCTGACGATCGTGCCGGGCCGCGCCACCCTGCTCCAGGGCGGCGTCCACCTCGTCCTGCTGGCGGCGTACCTGTTCCTCGCGGTCAGCCCGTAGCGGGGCGGCCCCCGGGCGTCCGCCGCCGGCCGGCCGGGCCCGGGTGGTGCCGCTCGCCGGAGGCGGGAGCGGCACCACGGAAGGGGGCCGCTGCCGTCAGGCCTTGCCCGTCAGGGAGGCCACCAGTTGCTTCGCCAGCTTGGTCGCGCCCGGCAGGCCGTTGTCGGTGCTGCTGCTGACGAGCACGGTCACCACCGAGGTGCCGACCCGCGCGGCCACCAGCGTGGTGCCGCCCTGCCAGGCGGTGCTGGTCTGGGTGATGGACCAGGCTCCGTCACCCACGCCCGCCAGGGGCTTCTCGGCGACCGTCACCTTGGCCTGGGTGTCGCTGTCGGTGTAGCCGGGGCAGGCCTTGGAGATCTTGCCCAGCGCGTCGAGCACGGTCGTGGCGGTCGTGCCCCGGTAGACGTCGATCTCCTGGGCGAACTCCTCCGAGGAGTTCTTGTTCACGTACGCGTTCTGCGCGAAGGAGACGCCGCTGATGCCGGTGATCTCCGTCCACGAGGTCGCGCCGAGCCTGGTGCAGTCGGGGGCGGGCACCTCGGTGGTGGCCGGCAGCTGGTAGGTGTCGCCGGTGTCGCGCGTGAGCTCCGGGTCGGCGGCGAAGCCGGCACCGAAGAACGAGGCGGGCGCGAGCGCCGCCTTGAGCTGCCTGCCCGTCAGGAGTCCCTTGTTGGGGTCGGCGGACGGCGCCGCGGCGGCCGACGGCGTGCCCGTCGTGGAGGGCGCCGCGGCCTTCGGGGCGATGAAGGAGCAGGCGGTCAGCGCCAGCGGAAGTGCCGCGACGGTGACGATCCTGGCGGCGGAAGATATCTGACGCACGGTGTGGCTCGACCTCGATGTTCATGTGTGGCGTACCGGATATGCCGATACGTCACGGGTTGGCTGAGAGTGGCTCCACCGGGCAGGGTGCGGCCCGGCGGGGCTCGGCAAGGGACCCGCGCATCCCATCCGGTTCCGCTCCGGAGGGCAAGAGCCCGGCAAAGGCTTTGCCGGAGTATGGAAAACGTTTACCGGAATACGCCCGTCCGGGTTTCGTTCCTGGTAAAGGCCGTAGCTGGCTGACATGCCGTCACCGACTGTGCGGTGGTCAGCCGGAGGGCGTGCGGCCGTCACCGCCCCGGCCCTCGCCGGGCGCCCGGGCGCCGGGCCCCGGTTCGCGCGCCGATCTTGACCCCGGCGCCGGGGCGGGGCGAGGATCGCGCCCATGACGGCAGTGCGGCACCAGACGGTCGACGGACTCCTGCGGGACAGCGCGCGACGGACCCCGGGCCGGGTCGCCGTCCGCTACCGGGAGCGGAGCTGGACGTACGCAGAACTCGATGCGGCCGTCTCCACCGGCGCCGCCGTACTGCGGGAGGGGTACGGGCTGGCGGCGGGGGACCGGGTCGCGGCCTTCGCCCACAACTCCGACGCCTATCTGATCGCCTTCCTCGCCTGCGCCCGCGCGGGCCTCACTCATGTCCCGGTCAACCAGAACCTCACCGGCGAGGACCTCGCGTACATCCTGGGGGACTGCGCGAGCGCCCTCGTCCTCGCCGACCCGGACCTGGCCCCGCTGGTCCCCGGCGGACACCCCGTACGGGCGCTGCGCGACGCGCCCGGGTCCTTCCTGTCCGAGCTGGCCGAGCCGATCGCCTACGAGGCCGCCGGGGACCCGTCCGCGGTGGTGCAGCTGCTGTACACCTCGGGCACCACCGCCCTGCCCAAGGGCGCCATGATGACCCACCGGGCGCTGGCCCACGCGTACGAGAGCGCGATCGAGGCCCTGGACCTGGCGGAGACCGACCGCCCCGTCCACTCGCTGCCGCTCTACCACTCGGCGCAGATGCACGTCTTCCTGCTGCCCTACCTGGCGGTCGGCGCGCACAACACCGTCCTGGACGCGCCGGCCGCCGAGCAGATCTTCGACCTGGTGGAGGCGGGCGATGCCGACAGCCTCTTCGCGCCGCCCACGGTGTGGATCGCGCTGGCCGGCCATCCGCGGTTCGAGCACCGGGAACTGGGCGCCCTGCGCAAGGCCTACTACGGCGCCTCGGTCATGCCGGTCCCGGTACTGGAACGACTGCGGGCCCGGCTGCCCGGGCTGGGCTTCTACAACTGCTTCGGGCAGAGCGAGATCGGCCCCCTGGCCACGGTCCTGCGGCCGGAGGAACACGAGGGCCGGATGGACTCGTGCGGGCGCCCGGTGCGCCACGTGGAGGCCAGGGTCGTCGACGAGGACGGCGCGGACGTCCCCGACGGCACGGCGGGGGAGGTCGTCTACCGCTCCCCGCAGCTGTGCCGGGGCTACTGGAACGCCCCCGAGGCCACCGGGAAGGCCTTCCGGGACGGCTGGTTCCGCTCCGGGGACCTCGCGGTACGGGACGCCGAAGGCTACTTCACGGTGGTCGACCGGGTGAAGGACGTCATCAACTCGGGCGGCGTGCTGGTGGCGTCCCGGCAGGTCGAGGACGTGCTGTACACCCACCCCGGGGTGGCCGAGACGGCCGTCGTCGGGCTGCCCGACGAGCGGTGGATCGAGGCGGTCACGGCGGTGGTCGTACCGCGCGGGGAGGTGACGGAGGCGGAGCTGATGGCCTACGCCCGGGAGCGGCTCGCCCCTTTCAAGGCACCCAAGCGGGTGCTGTTCGTGGAGGCCCTCCCGCGCAACGCCAGCGGCAAGATCCTCAAGCGGGAACTCCGCGACCGCTTCGGCCCCCGCTGAGGCCCCGCCGACCGGCTCCCCCCAGCCGCGAGACGCCGGCCGGGGGGACGGTCGGGGCGGGGGTCCGGCCGGTCAGGGCCGCGGGCCGGTCAGGCGTCGTCGAAGTCCGTGCCCCGGCTGACGGACTCCCAGGTACGGGCCTCCGCGCGGGCGGCGTCGGCGTGGGCGAGGATCGCGTCGAGCGCGTCGTTGCCCAGCGCGAGCCGCAGCGGTGTCCGCTCGGCGTCCAGGGCGGCCAGGATGGCGGCGGCCGCCTTGACCGGGTCGCCGGGCTGCTTGCCGTCGCTGTCGGGCAGCCCGGTCCGGACCCCGCCGACCGTGCCCTCGTACGCCGGAAGCACCGCGGCCGTCTGACGCAGCGCGCCGCCGCCCGCGAAGCCGGTACGGAACGCGCCGGGCTCGACGATCAGCGTCCTGATCCCGAACTCCGCGACCTCTCCCGCGAGCGCCTCGGTCAGCCCCTCCAAGGCGAACTTCGTCGCCGAGTAGGCCCCGACCCCCGGGAAGGACAGCCGCCCGCCCATGCTGCTCATCTGCACGATCGCCCCGGACTTCCGCGCCCGCATGTGGGGCAGCGCGGCGCGTACCAGTGCGGCGGGGCCGAAGAAGTGCAGGTCCATCAGGTCGCGGAGCTCGGCGTCGGAGGTCTCCTCCACCGCTCCGACCAGGCCCCGGCCGGCGTTGTTGACGAGGACGTCGATCCGCCCGAACCGCTCGACCGCCTCCGCGACGACCTGCTCGGCGCGCGCCGTGTCCGTCACGTCCGCCGCCACCGGTACGAGCCGCTGCGGGTGGGCGGCCGCCAGGTCGTCGAGCGCGGCGGGCCGGCGGGCCGCGGCGACGACGGTGTCCCCGGCCGCCAGCGCGGCCTCCGCCAGCGTCCGGCCGAAGCCCGACGAGGCTCCGGTGATCAGCCATACCCGGCCGGCGGCGTGCGTCTGCTCTGACATCAATCCCCCTGCGTGACAACGGTGTTGTGGGTGGTGCACGGCAATCCTGCCAGCCGTCACCCGGCTGGGTCACTCCGGTTCCGTATCATGAGAAGGGCCGTCCCCGGCGGGCAGGAGCCCGCCGGCGCGCAGTCTGCGCAGGGTGAGGTGCTCGTGGACGAGGCGGCCGACGAGGGCGCCGCCGTAGACCACGAAGCCGACCCCGACGAGCCAGGACTGGACGACCAGCAGCGTGCCGAAGGGGCCGTAGGTGACGGCGTTCGAGGCGATCAGCGGGGAGAACACCAGCTGCGAGAAGACCCTGAGGCCCACCAGCCCGATGCTCGTCGCCACCGCCCCGGGCAGCAGGGCCCGCCAGCGGACCCGGCCGCCGAGCAGGAGCCGGCCGGAGCTCCAGAAGAAGAGGCAGGTGCCGACCGTGTCGCTGACGGTGCCCACCACCGTGCCCACCGCGGTGTCGGAGGGGGCGGGGATGCCGACGAGCAGCGCGAGGTAGCAGACCAGCAGTGCCAGCCACACGACGTGCCGCCACATGGTGTGCCAGCGGGCGGTCGGCACGTCCCACACCTTCTCGTAGCCGGTCTGCACGGCGGAGCCGAAGGTCAGGCCGAACACCGCGAGGGCCGCCAGTCCGAAGGCGGTGGTCCGCTCCAGTGCCAGGTCCGCCGCCCCGAACAGCATCTCCACCCGGGCCCGCGAGGCCGCCGTCACCCCGAGGGCCTGGCCCAGCCAGCGGCCGAAGCCGGAGCCGCTCCCCGGTGCGGCCGCCGCGACGACCACCAGCAGCGGGACGAGGGTGAGGAAGCCCAGGGCGGCGAAGCCCATCGCCCGGTGCATCAGCTCGATCTCCCGGCCCCGGCTCCAGGCCAGGCCGGCCGGGGAGCCCATGAGCCGGTCGTGGAGGTGCCGGAGGGTCGAGATCACACCTGATCCCCTACCCGGGCGGACCCGGCCGCTCCCGGGAGCGGCGCCGAAATCAACCCGAACAGGTGGTTTCAGCCCCCGTCGGCGCGGCGCACCACCCCGGGCCGGGCTCCGGGCTCCGGTCAGGCCCCCGCCCCCTCGGTGCGGTGGCCGTCCTCGGTGGCGCCTACGCCTCTTCCGCGGTGGGCGGGGGCTCCCGGAGGTCCTTCACCCGCTTGATCTTGCCCACCGACCGCTCCAGGCTCTCCGGTTCCACCACCTCGACGGCGACGGACACCCCGACGGACTCCTTGACCGCCCGCACCAGCTCCGCGGCGGCCGCCCGCCGGGTGCCGGGCGTCGGCGTCCCGGCGCGCCTCCACCCGCACGGTGAGGGCGTCCAGCCGGCCCTCCCGCGTCAGCCGCAGCTGGAAGTGCGGAGCGAGGCCGGGGGTGCGCAGGAGTATCTCCTCGATCTGGGTCGGGTAGAGGTTTACCCCGCGCAGGATGATCATGTCGTCGCTGCGGCCGGTCACCTTCTCCATCCGGCGGAAGGCGGGCCGGGCCGTCCCCGGCAGCAGCCGCGTCAGGTCCCGGGTGCGGTAGCGGACTATCGGCATGGCCTCCTTGGTGAGGGAGGTGAACACCAGCTCCCCGGGCTCTCCGTCCGGCAACACCGCCCCGGTCAGCGGGTCGATCACCTCGGGGTAGAAGTGGTCCTCCCAGATGTGCAGGCCGTCCTTGTGGGAGGCGAACTCCTGCGCCACCCCCGGGCCGATCACCTCAGACAGGCCGTAGATGTCCACGGCGTCGATCCCCAGCCGGTCCTCGATCTCGCGGCGCATCTCCTCGGTCCAGGGCTCGGCGCCGAAGACCCCGGTGCGCAGCGAGGTGGCGCGCGGGTCCACGCCCTGGCGCTCCATCTCGTCCAGCAGCGTGAGCATGTAGGAGGGGGTCACCATGATCACTTCTGGGCGGAAGTCCTGGATGAGTCTGACCTGGCGGTCCGTCATGCCCCCGGAGGCCGGCACGACCGTGCACCCCAGCCGTTCCGCGCCGTAGTGGGCGCCCAGGCCGCCGGTGAACAGGCCGTACCCGTACGCGACGTGCACGATCTGCCCCGGCCGGGCGCCCGCCGCCCGCAGGGACCGGGCGACGACATCCGCCCAGGTGGCGAGGTCCCCGTCGGTGTAGCCCACCACCGTCGGGCGCCCGGTGGTGCCGCTGGAGGCGTGGATGCGGCGGACATCGGTGCGGGGCACGGCGAACATCCCGAAGGGGTACTGTTCGCGCAGGTCGGCCTTGGTGGTGAGCGGGAAGAGGGAGAGGTCCGCGAGCGAACGGCAGTCGTCCGGGTGGACTCCGGCCTTGTCGAAGGCCTGCCGGTAGAAGGCCACGCCGTCGTACGCCCGGCGCAGGGTGGCCCGCAGCCGCTTCAGCTGGAGCGCCGCCAGCTCGTCGGGACTCAGCCGCTCGCCCTCGTCCTGGACATCCTCCGGGTCGTCGAGACCCGCACGCGCACGCGCCGTCATTGCCGTCACCTCATCGTGAGCCGGACCGCCATAAGCCAACCGAACGTTCATTCGGTAGATTGCCGGACCCTGCCCGGTAAAGCAATGACTCGAACGAGTGATCGTCTGCCCGGGGTTCCTCAGCGCTGCGCGTCGGCCTCCGCGGCCACCGCCTTCGCCCAGCGGTAGTCCGCCTTGCCGCTCGGGGAGCGCTGCACCGCCGGTGTGACCACCAGCTGGCGCGGGATCTTGTAGCCGGCGAGCCTGGTCCGGCAGTGGCGCTGGATCTCCTCCAGCGTCGGCTCCGGCGCACCCTCCCGGACCTGCACCACCGCGGCCACGTGACTGCCCCACGTCGGGTCGGGGACGCCCGCGACCAGGGCGTCGTACACGTCCGGATGGGACTTCAGCGCCTGCTCCACCTCCTCGGGGTAGACCTTCTCCCCGCCGGTGTTGATGCACTGCGAGCCGCGCCCCAGCACGGTGACGATGCCCTCCTCGTCGACCGTCGCCATGTCGCCGAGCAGGACCCAGCGTTCCGTGCCCTTGCGGAAGAACGTCTCCGCGGTCTTCGCCGGATCGTTGTAGTAGCCGAGCGGGACGTGCCCGCGCTGCGCGAGGCGCCCGGGCACGCCGACCGCCACCGGCTCGTGCGTCACCGGATCGACCACCTGCGTACGGTCGTTGACCTGGAGCCGGAAGCCCTTCTCGGGTCCGGAGTCGTCCGTCGCCCGCCCGTTGGAACCCGACTCGGACGAACCGAAGTTGTTCAGGAGCACCACGTGCGGCACCAGGCGCTGGAACTCGGCGCGGACGCTCTCCGACATGATCGCCCCCGAGGAGGAGACGCTGAACAGCGAGGACAGGTCCGTTCCCTTGAGCGGCCCGTTCAGGGCGTCGATGAGCGGCCTCAGCATCGCGTCGCCCACCAGCGACACGCTCGACACCTTCTCCTTCTCGATGGTGCGCAGCACCTCCTCGGGCGCGTACTTCCGGTGGATCACCACCCGCTGGCCGTAGTTGAAGGCGATGAACGAGGTGAGCGTGGAGGTGCCGTGCATCAGCGGGGGAGCCGGGAAGAAGGTGAGCCCGGCCCCCCGCGCCGCGACCCGCTCGGCCAGCTCCTCGGGCCGCTTCACCGGCTCGCCCGAGGGCTCCCCGCCGAAGAGCCCCGCGAAGAACAGGTCCTCGGCCCGCCACATGACGCCCTTGGGCATGCCGGTCGTGCCGCCGGTGTAGATGATGAACAGGTCGTCGGCGCTGCGCTGCGGGAAGCCGCGCTCCGGGGAACCGGCCGCCTCGGCGTCCTCGTACGCGACCGGTGCGATCGCCGGCTCCGGAGCGCCGTCCGGGGCCCGCCCGACGCGGATCAGGTGCCGCAGCCGCGGCGTCCGCGGCAGCGCGGCCGCCACCCGCTCGGTGAACTCGCCCTCGAAGACGAGGGCGGCGAGGTCGGCGTCGTCGTAGAGGTAGACCAGCTCCTCTTCCACGTACCGGTAGTTGACGTTCACCGGCACGAGGCGGGCCTTGAGGCAGGCGAGCACCGTCTGCAGGTACTCGATCCCGTTGTAGAGGTGCAGCCCCAGGTGCTCACCGGGCCTCAGCCCGCGCTCCAGCAGGTGGTGCGCGACGCGGTTGGCCGCAGCGTCCAGCTCCGCGTAGGTCAGCCGGCGCTCCGCGCCGGTCCCGGGGTGGTCCACGTACACCAGCGCCTCGCGGTCCGGGACCACGTCCACCACCGACTCGAACAGGTCGGCAAGGTTGTACTCCACCGTTCCTCCTGACCCGAAAGTGCTCATGGCTGGGCTGCTCGGCGGTCATTAGAGCGCCGCCCGCTCCAACTGGGAAGGGCGCCCGCCAAGAAATCTGACTGGGTGTCAGAAAACTATTGAACTGCACCCGGCCCTCCTGCAACCTGTTCTAGGTCTTGAGACGGGAGGACGGCAATGGGTGGGACCGAACACCTGACCGTGGAGCGCCGCGGCGCCACGCTGGTGCTCACCATGAACAGGCCGGAGGCGAAGAACGCGCTCTCGCTTCCGCTGTTGGTGGGCCTGTACGACGGCTGGCTGGAGGCGGACGCGGACGACACGGTCCGCTCGGTGGTCCTGACGGGCGCGGGAGGCGACTTCTGCGCCGGCATGGACCTCAAGGCGCTGGCCGGCCGGGGCATGGCGGGCGCCCCCTACCGGGACCGCCTCAAGGCCGATCCCGACCTGCACTGGAAGGCGATGCTCCGCCACCACCGGCCGCGCAAGCCGGTCATCGCGGCGGTGGAGGGGTACTGCGTGGCGGGCGGCACCGAGATCCTCCAGGGCACCGACATCCGGGTCGCCGGGGCCGGGGCCACGTTCGGGCTGTTCGAGGTCCGGCGGGGGCTGTTCCCGATCGGCGGCTCCACGGTGCGGCTGCCCCGGCAGGTCCCGCGCACCCACGCGCTGGAGATGCTGCTGACGGGGCGTCCCTACTCGGCGGAGGAAGCGGCGCGGATCGGGCTCGTGGGGCGGGTGGTGCCCGACGGGACGGCGCTGGAGGCGGCGCTGGAGACCGCCGAGCTGATCAACGCGTGCGGGCCGCTGGCCGTGGAGGCGGTGAAGGCGTCGGTCTACGAGACCGCCGAGCTGACGGAGACGGAGGGCCTCGCCGCCGAACTGGCCCGGGGCTGGCCGGTCTTCGACACGGCCGACGCGAAGGAAGGGGCGCGGGCCTTCGCGGAGAAGCGCCGGCCGGTCTACCGCCGGGCGTAGGCGCCGGCCGCGCGCATGTGGAACCGCCGGCCCTGCGGCCCCGCTCCGGCGTCCCGGCCCGCCCGCAGGCCCGGTCCAACCGCCCCCCTCGATCGAGAATCGGAGAGTCATCCATGACAGCCGCGTCCCCGCCCGAGGTGCTGCGAGCGCCCCTCGTCGTCGAGTTCCCCTTCACCCGCTCCCTCGGCCCCGTCCAGAGCGCCTTCCTCACCGGTCTCCGCGAGGGCGTCGTACTCGGCGTCAAAACCTCCGACGGCCGCGTGATGGTGCCGCCCGCCGAGTACGACCCCGTCACCGCCGAGGAGATCCGCGAGCTCGTCGAGGTCGCCCCCACCGGCACCGTCACCACCTGGGCCTGGAACGGGGAGCCCCGCCCCCAGCAGCCCCTCGGCACCCCCTTCGCCTGGGTGCTCGTCAGGCTCGACGGTGCCGACACCGCCCTGCTGCACGCCCTCGACGCCCCGGGCCCCGACGCCGTCCGCACCGGGATGCGGGTACGCGTCCGGTGGGCCGCCGAACGCACCGGGGCCATCACCGACATCGCCTGCTTCGAGCCCCACGAGGACGACGGCGGCCACGACGGCCCGGCCGCAGCCCGCGCCACCCCCCACGACGGCCGCTTCACCGACCCCGTCACCGGCATCGTCGCCGAGGCCCGCCTCGACTACACCTACAGCCCCGGCCGCGCGCAGACCGCCTACATCAACGCGCTCTCCGAGCGGCGCACCGTCGGCGAGCGCTGCCCCTCCTGCCACAAGGTGTACGTCCCCCCGCGCGGCGCGTGCCCCACCTGCGGCGTGGCCACCACCGACCGGGTCGAGGTCGGCCCGGCCGGGACCGTGACCACCTTCTGCATCGTCAACATCAAGGCGCGCAACCTCGACATCGAAGTCCCGTACGTCTACGCCCACATCGCCCTCGACGGCGCCGGCCTCGCCCTCCACGGCCGGATCGGCGGCATCCCGTACGACCAGGTGCGCATGGGCCTGCGCGTCGAACCGGTGTGGACCGACGGCGGCCGCTACCCCGACCACTACCGCCCCACCGGCGAGCCGGACGCGGACTACGACGCGTACAAGGAGCTCCTCTGATGCCCAGGACCCACCGGTACGCGCGCGAGGTGGCCGTCGTCGCCTTCGCCCAGAGCGACCACCTGCGCCGCACCGACGAGCTCAGCGAAGTCGAGATGGTGATGCCCGTCCTGCACCGGGTGCTGGCCGCCACCGGCCTCAGGCCGGGCGAGATCGGCTTCACCTGCTCCGGCTCCAGCGACTACCTGGCCGGCCGGGCCTTCTCCTTCACCATGACCCTCGACGGGGTCGGCGCCTGGCCGCCGATCTCCGAGTCGCACGTGGAGATGGACGGCGCCTGGGCGCTCTACGAGGCCTGGGTCAAGATCCAGACCGGCGAGGCCGACACCGCGCTCGTCTACGCGTACGGGAAGTCCTCGCCCGGGTCCGTCCGGGACGTGCTGACGCGCCAGCTCGACCCGTACTACCTCGCCCCCCTGTGGCCGGACGCGGTGGCCCTGGCCGCCCTCCAGGCACAGGCGCTGATCGACGCGGGCGAGACCGACGAGAGCGCGCTCGCGGCCATCGGCGCCCGCAGCCGGGCCGCAGCCGAGGGCAACCCGCACGCCCAGCTCAGCGGCTCCGTCCCGCAGGGCGGCTACCAGGTCCGGCCCCTGCGCACGGGCGACTGCCCGCCCATCGGGGACGGCGTGGCCGCCGTGGTCCTGGCCGCGGGCGACGTGGCGCGGCGCCTGTGCGGACGGCCCGCCTGGATCACCGGCATCGACCACCGCATCGAGGCGCACGGCCTCGGCCTGCGCGACCTGACCGACTCCCCGTCCACCCGGACCGCCGCCGAGCACGCCGGGGTGTTCGAGGCACCCGTCGACACGGCGGAACTGCACGCGCCGTTCTCCTCCCAGGAGGTCGTGCTGCGCAAGGCGCTCGCACTCGGCGACGCGGTGGCCGTCAACCCCTCCGGCGGGGCCCTGGCCGCCAACCCGATGATGGCCGCCGGCCTGATCCGGATCGGCGAGGCGGCCGCCCGGATCCACCGCGGCGCGTCCGACCGGGCCGTCGCGCACGCCACCTCCGGCCCCTGCCTCCAGCAGAACCTGGTCGCCGTCCTGGAAGGGGACCCCGCATGAGCACACCGGGCGCACCGGGCAAGGAGCCCGTGGCCGTCGTCGGAATCGGGCAGACCAAGCACGTCGCCGCCCGGCACGACGTCTCCCTCGCCGGCCTGGTCCGCGAGGCGGCCACCCGCGCCCTCGCCGACGCCGAGCTGACCTGGGCCGACGTCGACGCGGTCGTCATCGGCAAGGCCCCCGACTTCTTCGAGGGCGTGATGATGCCGGAGCTCTACCTGGCGGACGCCCTCGGCGCGGTCGGCAAACCGATGCTCCGCGTCCACACGGCCGGGTCCGTCGGCGGGTCCACCGCCCTGGTCGCCGCCAACCTGGTCGCGGCCCGCGTCCACCGCACCGTCCTGACCCTCGCCTTCGAGAAGCAGTCCGAGTCCAACGCCATGTGGGGGCTCTCGCTGCCCGTCCCCTTCCAGCAGCCGCTGCTGGCGGGCGCGGGCGGCTTCTTCGCCCCCCACGTGCGCGCCTACATGCGGCGCACCGGCGCGCCCGACACGGTCGGCTCGCTCGTCGCGTACAAGGACCGGCGCAACGCGCTGAAGAACCCGTACGCGCACCTGCACGAGCACGACATCACCCTGGAGAAGGTCCAGGCCTCGCCCATGCTCTGGGACCCGATCCGCTACTCCGAGACCTGCCCGTCCTCCGACGGCGCCTGCGCGATGGTCCTCACCGACCGTGCGGGCGCGGCCCGTGCGCCGAAGCCGCCCGCCTGGGTGCACGGCGGGGCGATGCGCAGCGAGCCGACCCTCTTCGCGGGCAAGGACTTCGTCTCCCCGCAGGCCGGCAAGGACTGCGCGGCCGACGTCTACCGGCAGGCCGGGATCACCGACCCCCGCCGGGAGATCGACGCGGTCGAGATGTACGTGCCGTTCTCCTGGTACGAGCCGATGTGGCTGGAGAACCTGGGCTTCGCGCAGGAGGGCGAGGGCTGGAAGCTCACCGAGGCGGGGGTCACCGAACTGGACGGCGACCTCCCGGTGAACCCCTCCGGCGGGGTGCTGTCCACCAACCCGATCGGCGCGTCGGGCATGATCCGCTTCGCGGAGGCGGCCCTCCAGGTCCGCGGGCAGGCGGGGGAGCACCAGGTCCCGGGAGCCAGGCGGGCACTGGGGCACGCGTACGGCGGGGGAGCGCAGTTCTTCGCGATGTGGCTGGTGGGGGCAGAGCCGCCGCGTTCCTGAACCGGCGCGGTGCGCCGGGACCGGTGGCGGGTGACCCGCCGTGCCCTGTGCGGCACCCGCCGCGATGGCTACCCTGGCCCCCGGACAAGCGCGGCCGCGCGGGAGCGGGGCGGAGCTCGACCGAGGGCATGGACGACGACGTACCGTACCGGGAGGAGCACGCACGTGGCCGAGAGCACGACTTCGCAGCCGTACGCCGGCTGGGGCAGGCCCGAACTCGACCTCAGCCGGGCCGACTGGCAGCCGGGCAGCCGGGGGGTGGGCGACGTCCAGATCGCCTTCGTGGAAGGGTTCATCGCGATGCGCCGCGGCGAACGCCCCGACGGCCCCCCGCTGGTCTTCGCGCCGCACGAGTGGCGCAAGTTCGTCGTGGGGGCGCGGGGCGGGCGCTTCGACCTGACCTGAGCCGCCCCCTCCGGATCACGCCGGGCGGGCGGTCAGCCGCAGGGAGACCTGGAGCTCGTGCTCGCCGGACACCGTACCGAGGTGTTCCCCGGCGAAGGCGTCCTCCAGCACGGCGCGGACCTGCCGTACGGGGTCCGCGGCGCCGTCCAGCTCGGCGGTCACGGGCGAGGCGGGCCGGGCCTGGGGGTGCGTGCCGGGCGCGCGGCGGCGTACGTCCACCGTCGCCGACCAGATGCCCGGAGCCGCCGCGGGCCCCGCGTTCCACACGGGCGTCGGCCGGGTCATCCCGGGGAACGCCTCGGCCAGGACCCCCAGCACGGCGTCGGCGCCCGCACTGTCGCAGTGACTGACCAGTACGTTCACCTCGGCCTCGGCCTGGCGCTGCTCCTGCGCGCGCGCCGCGTCCACCCGCGCGGGATCGGCCGCCGCGCCGGAGCCCGTCCCGGTGCGCGAGGGCGCGCCCGGCGGGCGGCCGTGCTCGTCCAGCATGGCTCCCGCGTCCGGGAGCAGCGCGCCGCGCCGCTCCGGGGCGTCGTGCCCGCGGTTCGTGTTCATCGTTCGCCTCCGGGTCGGGGTACGGCCCCGCGCGGAGCCCGAGGCCGACCGTGGACCGGCACGTGTGGGTGCCTCACCTGGCGGCTATCCGTGCACGGCCGTGCCAAACCCGTCACGGCGGGCCGATCCCTCGCGGCGGCGCACTACCGCCGCGTCGACGGCCGGCCCCTGCCCGCGCCACCCCCCGGCACCGCCCGACCGCCCGCGACGTCCGCGGGTCGCCGCCCGCTCCTCGCCATCACGCGCCGTCCCGGACATGCGTGCAGGCCGCCCTGCCCGCGCCCGCCGTGCCGCTGCCCGTGGCCACCGCGGGCGTCGCCGTCGTCGCCGCCCTGGTCGCGCGTCTCGGAGGCGACGGCCCGCAGCAGAAGATCGGATTCTTTCCCGATAGTGGGATCCCCCGGGATGTGCGCGGGCGTACGCTGATCCCCCGAGCCGGCCTGGGGGGTACAGCCATGACGGAACGCCGGACCCGCACACGGCGCGCGCTCTTCGAACGCGAAGCCGAACTCCTCGCCGTCGACGACGCGTTGGACCGGCTCGCCGGATCCGGCCCCGACAGCGGCGGCGGCCTGCTCGCGCTCTCGGGCCCGGCCGGCCTCGGCAAGACCACCCTGCTCGCCGAAGTCCGCCGCCGCGCCCTCGCCCGCTCCTGCACCCTGCTCGCCGCACGCGGCGGCGAGCAGGAGCAGACCCAGCCGTTCCACGTCGCCCGCCAGCTCCTCCAGCCCCAGCTGGCCGGCCGCCCCGAAGCCGAACTGCGCGCCGCGCTCGGCGGCTGGTACGCCATCGCCGGCCCCGCGCTGGGCCTGTGCGCCCCCGCCCAGGGCGCCCCGCCCGACCCGCAGGGCCTGCGGGACGGGCTCGACTGGGTCCTCACCCACCTCACCGTCCAGCGCGCCCCCGTCGTGCTCGTCCTCGACGACGCCCACTGGGCCGACCCAGAATCCCTCGGCTGGCTCGCCGGCTTCGCCCCGCGCGCCGAACACCTCCCCCTGCTCCTCGTCACCGCCTACCGCCCCGACGAGCTCCCCGCGCACGCCGAGGCCTTCCGCACGCTGCCCGGACGGGCCGGACAGCGCCCGCTCAGCCTCGCCCCGCTGAGCGCGGACGCCGTCACCACCCTGGTCCGCGAAGCCGTCGGGGAGCACGCCGAGGACGCCTTCTGCCGCGAGGCCTGGGCCGTCACCACCGGCAACCCCTTCGAGGCCGTTGAACTCACCGCCAAGGTCCGCGCCGAGGGCCTCGACCCCGTCGAGGCCAGCGCCCCGCTGCTGCGCGACCTCGCCGCCGCCCAGCGCGGCAGCGGGCTCGTCGCCCGGCTGCACAGCCTCGGCCCCTCCACCGTCCGCTTCGCCTGGGCCTGCGCCGTCCTCGGCACCGCCATCCCCCGCCGGATCGCCGCCCGGGTCGCGGTGCTCGGCGCGGAGGAGGCCGCCGACGCCACCGTCCGGCTCCGCGACGCCCGCATCCTGTCGGCCCCGCCGGCCGAGGCCGGAGCCGGCGAAGAGGACGACGCCGGGCTGGAGTTCGTCCACCCGCTCATCGCCACCGCCATATACCGCGCCATCCCCGACGCCCTGCGCGTCGCCCTGCACGGCAAGGCCGCGGCCGCCGTCGTGGACGCCGGGCTCGGCTCCTCCGCCGCCGCCCGGCACCTGCTGGAGACCCAGCCGGAGAACGACCCCTGGGTGGTGCGCACCCTGCGCGAGGCCGCCGCCGAGAACCTCCGCGCCGGCGCCCCCGAAGCCGCCCGCCGCCAGCTCGCCCGCGCCCTCGAAGAACCGCCGGACTTCGGCGAACGCGCCGCCGTCCTCTACGAACTGGGCTGCGCCTCCCTGCTCACCGAGCCCGCCACCACCGTCAACCACCTGCGCGCCGCCCTCGCCGAACCCTCCGACGACCCCGTGCTGCGCCAGGGCATCGTCATCCGGCTCGCCCAGGTCCTCGCCCACAGCGACCACCTCGCCGCCGCCTCCGAGCTGCTCGGCCGCGAGATCCCGCGCACCCCCGACGCCCGCGCCCGGCTGCGCCTGCAGGCCGAGCAGTTCATGTGGGACGCCTTCAACGCCGCCGAACCGGACTCCCCGGCGCGCTCCCGCCGCCTGGCCCGCCTCGCCGACCGACTCGTCGGCCGCGATCTCACCGAGCGCTACGTCATCGGCCTGCGCGCCTGGGACGCCTGCCTGCGCGGAGAGCCCCTCGACGTGGCCCTCCGCCACGCGGACCGGGTCCTGCGCGAGCCCTTCGGCTGGGCCCACGAGGACCGCGGCTTCGAGGTGCCGGTGCTCGCCGCGATGGTCCACATGTACGCCGACCGGCCCGGACGCGCCGAGGAGCTCTTCGAGGAGGGCACCGCCGAGTTCGAGCGCCAGGGCTGGCACGGCGCCCACCTGTCCTTCGCGTACAGCCTGCGCGCCTACCTCCGCTACCGGCGCGGACGGCTCGCCGAGGCCGAGGAACTGGCCCGGGACGGACTGCGCCTCGCCGAGCGCGTGGGCCGCCGTACGCCCGTGCACTGGTACGCCATCGCCATCCTCCTGACCACGCTGATCGCCCGGGGCCGGGTGGAGGAGGCCTGGCGGCTGGCGCGGGAACACGAGTACGGGGAACCCTTCCCCGCCGCCGTGGTCTTCCCCGACTCGCAGACCGTGTACGCCGAACTGCTCCTGGCCGGCGGCGACCGGAAGGCGGCCGCCGCCGAACTCGAGGCCGTCGGACGGCGGCTGACCCCGCGCGGCATCCAGAACCCGTCCTGGTGCCCCTGGCGGCTGCTCCTGGCCCGGGCCGTCGCCCCCGAGGACCCCGCCCGGGCCCGGGCCCTGGCGGCCGAGGCCCTGCGCCGGGCCCGCGTCTTCGGCGCGCCCTCCGCCGTCGGCCAGGCCCTGCGCGTCACGGCGGAGGTGGCCGCCCCCGAGGACCGGGCGGACCTGCTGCGCGAGGCGGTGGCCCTGCTGGAGGACTCCCCGGCCACCTACGAACTGGCCCGTGCCCTGGCCGCGCTGGGCACCGAACTCCAGGACCCGGGCCTCCTCGACCGCGCCCGCCTCACCGGCCGCGCGTGCGGCGCGGACGCCCTGGAGGCGAGCACGGCCCGGGCGCTGGAGGCGTTCGCCCAGCGCGCAAGCTGAGTCCCCGGGGCCGCGACCGGGCAGGGTGGGTCCCATGGACCACCACACCAGACTCGACGTCTTCGAGAACGAGGCGGCGGCCTTCGCCGAAGCCGTCCGGCGCGCCGCCGACGGCGGCCGCGAGGCGCCGCCCGTGCCCTCCTGCCCCGGCTGGTCGGTCGCCGACCTCGTCGGACACCTCGGCAGCGTCCAGCGCTACGTCACCCACCACCTGCGGGAACGGCTCACCGCACCCTGCGACCCCACCGACCCGCAGCTCTACGCCCTGCCCGCCGACCCGGCCGTACGGGCGGCCTGGCCGAGGCCGGACCGGACCCCGCACCGCGGGCCCGTACCGCAGGAGCTGTTCGACTGGTCGCAGGCCGCCGCCCGGGACCTGGCGTCCGTCCTGCGCGAACTGGGCCCGGACGCGCCGGTGTGGACCTGGTCGGCGCAGGAGGAACACACCAGCGGCTTCTGGCTGCGGATGCAGACCATCGAACAGGCCGTCCACCGCTGGGACGCGCAGGCGGCGCTGGGGGACCCCGCCCCCTTCGACCCCGATTTCGCCGCGGACGCCGTCGCCCAGACCTTTGAGGTCATGGCCCCCGCCCGGCGCGGCTGGAAGCAGGCCCCGCCCGGCACGGGGGAGCGCTACCGCTTCCGCCGCACCGACGGACCCGGCACCTGGACGGTGGAGTTCGACGGCGACCGGGTCGGCCTCGCACCGCAGGACACGGCCCCGGTGGACGTCGAAGCCGCCGGCACGGCCGGCGACCTGATGCTGTTCCTCTGGCAGCGGCTCCCCGCCGGCCGCCTGCACGTCACCGGTGACGCCGCACGGCTCGACCACTGGTTCACCCTCGTACCCCCGGTCTGAGCGGTGTCCTGCGCCGGAGGAGACGGCTCAGCCCCGCTGCGCCGCGACCGCGGCCAGCTCCGCCGGCGCGAGCGGCGGCCCGGTCAGCTGCGGCCGGCGCGGCCCCAGCAGGGCCGCCAGCAGCACCGGCGGGGTGAACAGCCGGCTGGCGGGACGCTCCAGGGTCATCACGTCCGTCACCGCCCGGGTCACCCGGCCGTTGCCGGTGCTCGTGCGCATCAGCCGCCGCACGTAGGCCGCGGCGACCCGCTCGGCCGGCGTCGGGCCGCTCTCCGTGGCGCCGGGGTAGAAGACGTCGTTCCCCGTGGACAGCGCCCACGCGGCGGCCACCGGCCCGGCGACGGCCTTCTGGGCGCGGGCGGCGAGCCGCCCGTCGGACCAGCCGTACCGGACGACGGTGTCCCGCAGGGCGAGCGCGCTCTGCGCGGCCACCGACATGCCGTGCCCGTAGACCGGGTTGTAGGCGGCGACCGCGTCGCCGAGCACCAGGAAGCGCCCGGGCAGCGCGGCCTTCTCGTAGTGGTGCCTGCGGTTGACGGTCGTACGGGTGAGCACCACGTCCGTCAGCGGCTCCGCCCCGGCGATCAGCTCGCTCACGATCGGGTGCCGCAGCGCGCGGGCGAACTCCTCGAAGTCCCCCGCGTCCGCGGTGGGTTCGCCGCCCCGCGTCCCCGACAGGGTGACCAGCCAGCGGTCGCCCTCGATCGGGACCAGGGTCGCGGACCGCCCGGGGCCGGTCTCGCGCGGGTCGGCCTGGACGTTCACGATGACGGGGAAGGTGCTCCCGAGGTCCTTCGGGGCCCGGAAGATCCGGCTGGCGTAGACGAGGCCGGGGTCGACCGTCCGTACGGCGGGCTCGGCCACGCCCAGCTCGCGCAGCCATCGCGGCGTGCGGGAGGCCCGCCCGGAGGCGTCCACCACCAGGTCCGCGTCCAGCACCCGCTCCGCGCCGTCCTCCCCGCGCACCCGGACGCCCGTGACGCACCGGGCGTCGCCCGCCGGGCCGAGCACCTCGGTGCGGTCGGCGACGGTGACGCCGGGCAGCGCCGCCACGGCCCGGCGGACGTGCCAGTCGAGCAGGTCGCGGCTGGCGAGGAGCACGTAGTGGGACTCCTTCTCCCACCGGCGGAACCAGCCCTCGGGGGAGAAGCCGACCATGTTCGTGGGCAGCGAGATCCGGTGGGCCCCGTCGTCCCGCAGCGCTGCGATGGTGCCCGGTACCAGGGCGTCGACGGCCGCGGCCCCGCCGGACCACAGCAGGTGCGCGTGGTGGGCCTGCGGCAGCCCCTTGCGGGAGAGCGGCCCCTGCGGCAGCGCGTCCCGCTCGACGACCACGACCTCCCCCGCCCCGGCGCGGACGAGCGCGGCCGCCGTGAGCATGCCGGCCAGGCTGCCCCCGATGACGACCGCGACGGGCCGGCCGGGGGACGGTGCTGAACTGCTCATGAAGTCACGCTCTCTGGGTGGTCTGACGGCCCGGACCGGGCGCGGAGGGAGAGGACGGCAGGGGACCGGCGCAGGGCCTTGGCCACCGCCACGAGGTCCGGCGCCGCCGCCGGGCCCGCCACCGGCCCGTCCCCTGCCCCGGCCTCGACGCCGTCGCGCAGGGCCGCGACCGCCGCCACCACGGCCACCGCCTCGGCGGTCGCCGCCGCCCGCTTGGGCGCCTCGCCGCGGGCCAGGGCCTCGGCGAGCGCCCGCTCGCGGACCCCGGGGTCCGTGTACGGCTGGAGCCGCAGCAGCCCGTCGCTGATCTGGGTCCTGCGCTGGACCAGGCGCCGGCTGATGGGGGACCGCCGGGGGAGCCGCACCGAACCGGTGTCCAGACCGGCCAGTTCCCGTACGAACGGGCCGAGGCACCGGTAGTGGTAGTAGTCGGTGCAGAGCCCCTGGAGCGCCTGGCCGGCGTGGGGCAGGATGAAGCCCACGGCGATGAACAGGGCGCACACGGAGGCGATGGGCGGGGCCACGTACGTGCTGAGCCAGTCCAGGTCGTGGCCGCCCCAGCGGGCGAACACCGCCGTCAGCTTCACGCTGTCGTAGCAGAGGTTCAGGACGAACCCGATGACCAGGAGCACGAGTCCGGAGCGCAGCCAGCCCGTCACCTCCCGCAGCCAGGCCCAGGTGACCGCCGCGGTGATCGCGCAGGCGATGGTGTGGGCCCCGAGGTAGAGCATGATGTGCTCGCGCATCCACGGCGTGTTGGCGTAGTACGTGTCCAGGTCCCGCAGCCGCTCGACCGGTACGTCGGCGAACGCGAAGGTGGTCCACAGGCCCGCCACGACCGCCGCGTAGGCGATGCCGATCGTCCAGTTGGTCCGGCGCACCCGCCGGGGATCGCCCCCGCGCCAGTGGATGATCATGATCAGGCAGGAGGCGCAGAACATCGTGAGCAGTGTGTAGACCAGCGGCGCCGCGAAGTTGCTGATGCCGGTGGAACTGTTCAGCAGCGCCAGGGTCTTCGGCCGGCCGAAGTAGAAGACGGCCGAGGCCAGCAGGAGCAGGCCGCCGACGGACCGCACGTTCGGGTCGATCCGCCAGAACCTCATCATGACCGGGAGACGGATCGCGAAAGCGAGGGTGAGGATCGCCGCCGGTATGAGGTACGGGATGTAGTACTTGTCCGAGGTCACCGTCAGCCGATCGGTCCGCGGTAGCCCAGGGCGTTGCCTATCCGCCCGGCGACGTCGTTCCTGCGGACGGCCCCCGGGGCGTCGCCGCCCACCAGCCACGCCCGGCACCGGTCCCCGAGCATCAGGCCGAAGCTCTCCGCCTCGATCTCCTGGGCGTCCTCGTAGTGCGAGCGCGCGGCGACACTGGCGTACGTCAGGTCCGACGCGTCGGGCAGGGCCCGGGCGGCATCGGCCGCCCCGCGCCCGTGGCCGGTGCAGTGGCCGGCCTTCATGTGCCACAGCTCGTGCCCCAGGATGACCAGTTGGTGGTCCGGGGTCGTGTACTTCTCCACCACGACGATGTCGTATTCCTCCATGTTCAGCCACAGGCCCGAGGTGGTCAGCTCGGAAGGGAAGCGCTCGAAGCGCAGCACGATCGGGCGGCCGCCGCGGGTGCGGCTCATGGCGTCGCACAGGGCCCGGAAGAGGGTCTGCGGCTCGACCGGCGCCTCGAGGTCGAGGGAGGAGGTCAGCGCCGTGCACAGCTTGCGCATCGAACGGGACAGGTTCACCGGGCCACCTCGGTGGAGAGCATTCCGCTGATCATGCCCAGGAGCAGCGTCTCCTGCGTACGGCTGAGGGCCCTTCCCCGGGTGGAGATGGAAACCAGCCCGTACTGGTTCGTGAGGTCGGCCATCAGGTCGCCCGATCCGTAGCTGAGGGACTCGACCGCGGGCCACAGGGCCCTGCTCACCGCCTGCGCGGGCGTGTCCGTCAGGAAGGTGATGTCCCGGCCGAAGAAGGCCGCGAACTCCTGGCAGTGCCGCAGGTGCGGAGGTTTCCCGCCCGACACCAGATCGCCGACCCACCGGGGGTCCGCGCCGATCGCCGCCGCGATCTCCGCGACAGAGTACGGCTGTCCGTGGGTGTCGCGCGAGCCGGCGTACAGGAACGCCGCACGGGCGCGGACCGTCTCCCCGGTCTCCTCGGACGCGGGCCCGGCGGACTGCTCGCCCCGCAGCAGCGCCGCCGTCACCTCCACGGGGACGCCGGTCCGCTCGGAGAGCGACTCCGGGTCGAGGATCTCGTCCACGTCCAGTTGCCTCTCCGCGGCGAGCGCCCGGATCCGGGCGAGCGTCGTGGCGAGGGAAAGCGGCGGACCGCCAACGGGGACAGTCATCTGTCTGTGCTCCCATACGTCCGAAGGGCAGATCCGTCTGCACTCCCGGGACGACGGTAGGCCCCCCCGGGCAACAAGATCCCCAGCGCCGAACGGATCGTTGTCGAATCGAAAACGATCGATGACCGGACGCGGGGACGCACAGCAAGATACAGCCAGCGCGGCGGCCCGTGGCGGGAAAGGGTGCATGCCCGCAGCTCATCGGGGCGACCTGCCCGGCCGGTAAGGAGTACGCCGGGCATCCGCCCCATACCCGCAGGTCCGGGCACCCGCCGTCCGCGCCCCACCGCCCCGCACCCGCCCGCCCCGTCCCCCGCCGCCGCGCCCGCGCACCCGGCCGGGCGCCGCCCGGCACCGGGGAGCCCCCGGCGCCGGAAAACCCGCGCGGCCACGTACCATGGCCGCATGTCCTTCCTCCGCCGCCACCGCGCCGCCACACCCGCCGGCCCGGACTTCGACGTCCTCGCCATGGACCCGGGGGACTGGCCGGGCAACCTCGGGGCCGGGCTGCTGCCCGCACCCGACGGCAGCTGCCAGGGCGTCTTCCTGCGGTACGACCTGTTCGGCGGCCGCGGCCCCGCGATGATCATCGGCAACCTGCCCGAGGGATCCCCGGCGCGGGAGCTCGCCGAGGGCCAGGTCCCCTTCGAGGTGGCCCAGCTCCTCGACGCCCTCGAGAACGACGAGGACGTCGAGGTCACCGGGACGGAGGACTGCCCCGTCATGCAGGGCGACAACCTCCTCATCGTCCGGAAGATCAAGCTCTCCGAGGGCCGCATCTCCTGCGTCCAGTTCGACCGCAGCGACAACGTCCTCGTGACGATCGCCAGCTGGGACCGGCCGATCACCGACGACCTCTACGCGCTGCTGAAGCCGCTCCCCGCCGAGCTCTTCCAACAAGGCTGACCGCCGCACCGCGCGGCGCCACCGCGCATACGGCCGCACCGCGCGGCGCCACCGCGCACACCGCCGGGCGCTACGCGTCCGCGATGTCGTTCGCCGCGACGTAGCCGAACGTCATCGCGGGCCCGATCGTCGATCCGGCCCCCGCGTAGCTGTGGCCCATCACCGCCGCGCTCGCGTTGCCCGCCGCCCACAGCCCCCGGATCACCGACCCGTCCGCCCGCAGTGCCCGGGCCCGCGCGTCGGTGACGATGCCGCCCTTGGTCCCGAGGTCGCCCGGGACGATCCTGAAGGCGTGGAACGGGGGCGCCCAGACCGGCGCCAGGCACGAGTTCGGCGCCACGTTCGGGTCCGTGTAGTAGTGGTCGTACGCCGTGTCCCCCCGGTGGAAGTCCGCGTCCGTCCCGCTCCAGGCCTGGGCGTTGAAGCGGTTGAGCGTCGCCCGCAGCGCGGCCGCCGGCACCCCGATCTGCCCGGCCAGCGCGTCCCAGGTCCACGCCTTCTTCGCGGCGCCCGCCTCGTACCACGCGTCCGGGAAGGGCAGCGTCGGCAGGATGTCCTTGAACAGGTACCTGTTGCGGTAGTTCTGGTCCACGATCAGCCAGGCCGGGATGTGCGAGCCCGCCGCATCCCGGTCCTTCTCGTACATCACGTGCACCACGTCGCTGTACGGCGCGGCCTCGTTGACGAAGCGGGCACCCGCCCGGTTCACGATCAGACCGCCGGGCAGGGTCCGCTCCGCCAGGCAGAAGTACGGCTCCCCGGGCAGCGGGATCGACGGCCCCCACCAGGCGTCCTCCATCAACGCCAGGGCCGCGCCCGCCCGTTGGCCGGCCCGGATCCCGTCACCGGTGTTCTCCTTCGCGCCCACCGACCACTCGGTGCCGATCGGCTGCTGCTGGTACTGCGCCCGCATCTGCGCGTTGTGCTCGAAGCCGCCGGAGCCGATCACGACCCCCTTGCGGGCCCGTACGACGCCCCGGACGCCCTCCTTCTCCACCACGACCCCGGTGACCGCCCCGCCCTCCTGCACCAGGTCGGCCAGCGGGCTGTTCAGCCACACGGGCACCCCCGCGCGCAGCAGCCCGGCCCGCAGTCCGGCCGCCAGCGCCTGGCCCATCGTCAGCGGCTTCTCGCCGCGCAGCGCGGCCTTCGTCCCGCGTGCCAGGCACTCCGTGGAGACCGCGAGCCCCCTCGCGCTGACGGCGGCCAGGTTCAGCCACTTGTAGTCCTGGCTGAACACGACCATCCCGGCGGGCACCGGCATGTACGGCGGGTTCAGGTGCGCCAGTTCGGCGCCCAGGACGTTGCCGTCGATCTGGTCCGGCTCGATGGAGCGGCCGTTGGGCAGTCCGCCCGGCAGGTTCGGGTAGTAGTCGCTGTAGCCGTCCATGAAGCGGAACCGCAGCGGGCTGTGCGCCATGACGAAGTCCAGCATCCGGGGACCGTTGTCGAGGAACGCCCGCTGCCGGCCGGCCGGCACCTGCGGACCCACCACCGCCGACAGGTACGCGGCGGCCTTCTCCGGGGTGTCCGGCACCCCCGCCTCCAGGATCACCGAGTTGTTCGGCAGCCAGATCCCGGCGCCGGAGCGCGCCGCCGAACCGCCGAAGGTCGCCGCCTTCTCCACCACCAGCACGGTCAGTCCCCGCCCGGCGGCGGTCAGGGCGGCGGTCATCCCCGCCGCCCCCGACCCGACCACCACGACGTCGTACTCGCCGAGCGGGGTCTCGGCAGCCCGCGCGGCCGCACCCGGCAGCACGGTGGCGGCGAGCACCCCGGCCCCCGTGCCGGCGAGGACCGCCCGGCGGGAGGGAGGGGCGGGGTGCCGTCGGTCGGGGCTCTCGGTCACGGGCACGGCCTCGGTCATGGGCGGGCTCCAGCGGGAGGGGAGGGCGGGGGGCGGCTCCGGCACGTCTGATGCCGGGTCAGAGAAACTGTTCGGGGGATCATGTGATGTCAAGGCACGCGCGCCGCACAACCGGTCCGGCCCCGGACAGGCCGAATCCCGTGCCCCGCACACGAGGTGTGCGGGGCACGGGATTCGGAAGGGGCCGGACGGCCGGCGGTCAGCGGGTGCCGACCGCCGCCCGGACCGCTCTGCGGGCCATTCCCGCGTCGTCGTGCAGGCGGCGCAGCAGCAGGCGCTGCTCCTCGCCCGAGGAAAGGGCCCCCGCCGGCAGCGGCTGGGCCGGTGCGGCCGCCAGCATGGAGCGCTGCACCGCCGTCTCGGACATCCGGATCTCCCGGGTCAGTACCAGCATCAGGTTGACCAGGAAGGCGTCCCGCGCCGCCGGGCCGGCCGACTGCGCCAGCCGGCTGATCTGGCTGCGCGCCGCCGGGGCGTCGCCCAGCACGGTCCACAGCGTCGCCAGGTCGTACCCGGGCAGGTACCAGCCGGCGTGCTCCCAGTCGAGGAGCACCGGCCCGGCCGGGGACAGCAGCAGGTTCGACAGCAGCGCGTCGCCGTGGTTGAACTGCCAGGGGAGGGCCGCCGGCCGCAGTCCGCGCAGCAGCTTCTGCAGGTCGCCGAAGTCCCGGTCCGTCAGCAGGCCCAGCTCGTGGTCGCGGGAGATCCGCCGCGCGTAGTCCACCGGGTGGCCGAACAGATCGGCGGGCGGCCGCCACTGGTTCACCCGGCACACCGCACCCAGCGCGGCCCGTACGTCGGCCCGCGGCGGCGCCTCCACCGGATGCCGCTGGAGCGCGGCGACCCGGCCCGCCATCCGCTCCACCACCAGGACGCAGTTCTCCGGGTCCGCGGCGATCAGCCGGGGCACGCGGACCGGCGGGCGGTGCCGGACGAAGGTCCGGTACGCCGCTATTTCGTGCCGGTACCGCTCGCGCCACTCGGGCGAGTGGTCCAGTAAAACCTTCGCGACCGCGGTCATCCGTCCCGTCGTCCCCACCAGGAGCACCGACCGGCCGCTGCGCCGCAGCACCTGCACCGGCGCGAACTCCGGACAGATCCGCTGCACCGACGCGAGCGCGGTGCGCAGCTGTGCCCCCTGCGGCCCGGACAGGTCGATTCTTCCGCTGAGCGGCTGCGGTCCGGTCCCCGGCATCCGGCGCGCCCGTACGGCGCCCTGCGCCGGTACCGGCTGGCGGCCGGGTTCGAGGTAGGAGCCGCCCCCCGCCGGGAGGGTGCGGTGCTGGCGGACCGGGGCGGACACGGAGGACGTTGCTGCGTACATGGCGTTTACGGTTCCCTTCGTGCGCCGACGAGTGCGTACGCCGCCCCGCCGGATCCCGTACTTCACCCTGGGGAGTTCCGCCGGTGAACCGGGTCGGGGAGGCGCATTCCTACCTGACACCCGGCGGTCCCTGGCGAACCACGGGGCGTGCCCTGGCGAACCCTGGCGAATAGTCCACGGGGATCTGACAGGGGGTTACTGTCAACTCAGCCGAGAACCTGGGGGCTTGACGTGAGCAAGGGTCCAAACACCCGTCTGAACGACCTGTTCGGCCTGGCCGGCTGGTCGAAGGGCGAACTCGCGAGGATGGTCAACCGGCAGGCGGCCGCGATGGGCCACCACCAGCTGGCCACCGACACCTCGCGGGTGCGGCGCTGGATCGACATGGGGGAGACCCCGCGCGAACCGGTGCCCACGGTACTGGCAGCACTGTTCACCGAGCGGCTCGGTCGTGTCGTGACCATCGAGGACCTCGGGTTCGTACGGCAGCGGCGCACCACCAGACGGCAGCCGGACGGGGTGCAGGAGAACCCCGACGGAGTGCCATGGGCGCCCGAACGCACAGCCGCGGTCCTCACCGAATTCACGGGAATGGACCTCATGCTCAACCGTCGCGGCCTGATGGGCGCGGGAGCCGCGCTCACCGCCGGCTCAGCCCTCAGCAACGCCATGTACGACTGGCTGCACACCGAGCCCGCCGGCGCCAAGAACGCGCGTGGTTTCGCCGACCCCCACCAGGCCGACCCAGCGGGCTACGACCGCTACGAGGCCGCACCGATCGGCTCCCAGGAGATCGAGGCCCTGGAGCGCTCCGTCGAGGTCTTCCGGGCCTGGGACGCCTCCCGGGGCGGAGGGCTCCAGCGCAAGGCCGTCGTCGGCCAGCTGAACGAGGTGGGCGGCATGCTGGCCTACCACCACCCCGACCACCTCCAGCGCAGGCTGTGGGGGGTGGCGGCCAACCTGGCGGTCCTGGCGGGCTGGATGTCGCACGACGTGGGCCTCGAACCCACCGCGCAGAAGTACTTCGTCATCGCCGCGCACGCGGCCCGCGAGGGAGGCGACCGGCCGCGCGCCGGCGAGGCCCTCTCCCGCGCCGCCCGCCAGATGGTCCACCTCGGCAAGCCGAACGAGGCCCTGGACCTGATGAAGCTGGCGCAGTCCGGCTCGGGGGAGCAGACCCTGCCGCGCACCCGCGCCATGCTGCACACCATCGAGGCGTGGGCCCAGGCCGCCATGGGCAAGGGCCAGGCCATGCGCCGCACCCTGGGCGAGGCCGAGGACCTGTTCGTCTCCGACAAGGGCGACGTACCCCCGCCCTCGTGGATGCAGCACTTCGACGAGGCCGACCTGCACGGGATGCAGGCCCTGGCGTACCGCACGCTCGCCGACCACGACGCCTCGGCGGCGCCCGTCGCGGCACGCCACGCGCGGGAGGCGCTGCGGCTGCGCGGCGACGGCTACCAGCGCTCGCAGATCTTCGACTACATCTCCATGGCCTCCGCCTGCTTCATCGCGGACGACCCGGAGCAGGCGGACCGCTACGCCCGCCTCGCCCTGGTCTCGATGAACGAGACCTCCTCGCACCGCACCTGGGACCGGCTGCGCGAGATGTACCGGCTCACCGGCCAGTACGCCGGGTACGGGCGCATCGAGGACCTGCGCGAGGAGATCAAGCTGGCGCTCCCGGACAGCCCCGCGCCCCGCGTCGCCCGCGGTGCGGAGGTCTGAGGCGGGGGTGTGGCCGAGGGGACGGGCAGGGCGGGCGGGACGCGGAGAGGACGGGCGGACGGCCACGGAAGAGGGCCGCGCCTCACCGGCGCGGCCCCCGACGTTCCTCCAGCAGTCGCCCGACCCGCCGCCGTCAGCCGCCGATCCGGGCCACCAGCACGCAGGCGTCGTCCTCGCGCTCGCTCTCGCCGAACTCCTCCGCCACCATCCGTACGCAGTCCCGCGCCGACCGGGCCTGCGAGAACCGCGGCGCGAGCGCCAGCAGCCGCTCGGTCCCGTCCGTCCGGCTGAACTCGATGCTGCGCGGGGTCAGCCCGTCCGTGTGCAGGACGAGCACGTCGCCCCGTTCGAGCCGCTCCTCGGCCTGCCCGTACACGGCCCCCGAGGTGGCTCCCAGCAGCACCCCCTCCGGGGAGTGCAGGGCCCGGCCCTGGCCGCGGCGGAAGAGCAGGGGAGCGGGGTGGCCGGCCTGGGCCCAGGAGAGCACCCGGCGCGCGGGGTCGTAGCGGCAGCAGACGGCCGAGCCGAGGGCGGGCTGTACGGAGGTCTCCAGCAGCTGGTTGAGCCAGCCCATCAGGGGGCCCGGCTCGATCCCGGCCATGGCCATCCCGCGCAGGGCGCCGAGCATCATCGCCATCCCGGAGGTGGCGGTCACCCCGTGGCCGGTCAGGTCACCGACCGTCAGCAGGGAGCGTCCGTCCGGAAGTTCGAGCGCGTCGTACCAGTCGCCACCGATCAGCGCGCTGGTCGCGGAGGGGAGGTAGTGCGCGGCCACGTCCATCGTGCCGGCGTTCTCGTGCGGGAACCGCAGGGAGCCGCGCCACGGGGGGAGCACGGCTTCCTGCAGCTCGACCGCCAGCCGGTGCTCGGTCTGTGCGATCTGCCGCTGGCGCTGGAGCGAGTCCCGTGACTCGCGCACTGCCCGCTGGCTGCGGCGCAGCTCGCTGACGTCGCGCAGCACGGCCCACATGGAGGCCGTGCAGCCGTCGGAGTCGAGCACCGGCTCGCCCCTCATGTGGAGCGTCCGGACCCGTCCGTCGGCGCGGACGATGCGGAACTCGCCGTCTATCGGCTTGCCGTCGACCAGGCAGTCCGTGACCATCGCGGTCAGCAGGGGCTGGTCCTCGGAGAACAGGGTCGAGCCCAGCTCGTCCAGGGGCAGCGCGCCCGCCTCGGGGGGACGGCCGAAGATCTGGAAGAGCTCCTCGGACCAGGTCACCTCGTCCGTCAGCAGGTTCCACTCGGCGCTGCCGACGCGGGTCTGGCGGTCCTCCTGCGCGACCTCCGGGGGGGCCGGGGGGAGTTCGACGGGCTCGGGAGCGGGCGGCAGGCCCTCCTTGAGCTGGCCGAGGTGCTGGCCGAGGTCGTCGAGGTGGTGCACCGCGAGGTCGCAGAGCGCGCGCTGCCAGCGGCCGTGCGCGTCGTCGTCGTCCACGACGGTGTCGCGGCGTACGGCGTCCACCTCGCCGCGCAGCCGGCGGGTCTGCGAGATCAGTGCGTCCACCGATCCCGGCTCGGGCGGCTGCGCGGGACGGTCCGCGTACAGGTGGGACGGCATGATGACTCCGATACAGGCGCGGCGATGCAGACGCTGCTCGGTCGGGTCCCGGGGGGCGACCGGTGACGGCTGTGGACCGACTCCGACTGTGGCACAGCCGGAGACTGCCTGTAAGGCGTTTGGCAACATCCGTAGCGGCCTTGCTCGGGGCATATGCCGAAGGCCTCCCGGTCACCTCCACTCCGTACGAACATTTCCGGTCAGCCGTGGGCGCCGTTCCGCCCGTTCGCGGCTGTGCTCGCGCCGTGTCCGCGCAGTCCGTCAGACCATGAGCGGCACCGGGTGGATCTCGTCGGCGGGGTGTCCCGCGCGTTCGTGGATCCGGCGGATCGCGTCGGCCGAGGGCGCCTCGGACAGGCAGTACACCTCGCCGGAGGCGGGGTCGGCCCAGGCGCGCTCGAACTGCACCTTCTCGTCCGCCTGGATGGCCAGGTCCGCCCGGTGGGCGGCCATCAGCTCGTCCGCGGTGATGCCCTTCATCCCGTGGTGGACATCCATGAACTTGGCCACCGCGAACACCTCCTCACGTGTTGCGACGTACAGGTCTGCTTCCATCGTGCGCCCGCGGCCGGAAAAGGGCCCTCCGGCGGACGGCGGTCGATCGTACGGGCGAGGTGTACGAGCCGCCCGCGCCCCTCCTCGCGCCCGGGCCGGCGGTCACCGCCCCGTCAGCGGGACCACCCGAACGAAGGACCCCGTTCCGGCGGCACGCTTCCCACGGCACCCCGTGATCGCTACCCTACGTGTCGGTAATGAGCCGGGGGGCGGTCCGTTCGGCGGGCCCGGGGGCGGGGGACGACGACCGGATGGCCGAACAGAGCAGCGCGCCGGCAGGGCGGAGCCGGCGCTCCTTCCTGACCCACCTGGTCGCGGCGCCCACCCTGGCCCTGGTCACCCGGACCGGCGCCGACCTGCTCGCCCCCCAGACCGCCCACGCCGTGGTCCCGACCCTGCCGGCCCTCGCCGACCTCGTCGACCTCGGGGACCTCTTCATCCTGGCCGGCGCCCCCACCTCGGCGCTGCTGGCGCTCGCCGTGGAGGCGGACGGCACCATCCGCTTCCGGCTGCCGCGCGAGGAGGTCGGCCAGGGCCTGACCACCGCCGTGGCCATGCTGGTCGCGGAGGAACTGGACGCGCCGCTGGACGCGGTCCGGGTGGAACTGGACGACGCCCGGCCCGAGTTGCTCTTCAACCAGCTCACCGGCTCCTCCAACTCGATCCGCTCGCTGTACGGGCCGGTCCGCCAGTGCGCCGCCACCGCCCGGGCCCGGCTGGTCGCGGCCGCCGCCGCCCGCTGGAGCCTGTCCGCCGCGACACTGACCACCGCGAACGGCTCCGTACGGGCCCCCGACGGCCGCTCCGCGAGCTACGGCAGCCTCTCCGCCGCGGCCGCCTCGCCCGGCCTCGTCGTCCTCGGCGCCTCCCCGAAGCCGGCGGCGGAGCACGCCCTCGTCGGCACCCCGACCCGGCGGATCGACGCCCGCGCCATGGTCACCGGCGCCCAGAAGTACACCCTCGACCTCGACGTCCCCGGTGCCAAGCCGTGCGTGGTGCGCCGCCCGCCCTCCGTCGGCGGCACCGTCCGCGCCGTCGGCAACCTGGCGGCCGTGCGGGCCATGCCCGGCGTCCTGGACGTGGTGACCGTCGCGACCGGGGTCGCCGTCGTCGCCGAGACGTTCGGCCAGGCCCTGGACGCCAAGGCCGCCCTCCGGGTCGACTGGGGCCCCGGCCCCGCCGACCGGCTCTCGGACGCGCAGATCCGTACGAAGCTGCGGGCCGCCACCCCGCCGCCGCTGGTGCCGCCGCTGCTCACCCCGTACGTGGACGCCGAGTTCGACTTCGCCTTCGTCAGCCACGCCCCGATGGAGACCAACTCGGCCGTCGCCGACGTACGCGACGACCGCGCCGAGATCTGGTCCGGGCTCAAGTCCCCCATCGTCGCGCGGGAGACCATCGCCGCGGAGCTCGGGCTGCCGCTGGACCGGGTGAAGGTCCACGTGGTGCAGGCCGGCGGCTCCTTCGGCCGGCGGCTGTTCTTCGACGCCGCCCTGGAGGCCGCCCGGATCTCCAAGGCCTGCCGCCGCCCCGTGCGGCTGATGTGGACGCGCGTGGACGACACCCGGCACGGCCGGATGCGCCCCGCGACCCACCACCGCATCCGGGCCACCCACCTGCTCGGCGAGGTGCTCAGCTTCGAGCACCGCGTGGCCGCCGCCGAGACCGACTTCCGGCACGGACTCGGCGAGATCATCACCGCCACCGCCGCGAGCCTGCCCTCCGGCATCGGCAACGCCACCCTCGCCCAGACCCTGTTCCTGACCACCGTCAAGTCCCCGTACCACTTCGGGCTGACCACCCAGGCCCTGACCGAAGTCCCGACCGGCATCCCCACCGGGTCCTGGCGGTCGGTGTACTCGGCCAACACCCGGGGGGCCGAGGAGATCGTGGTGGACGAACTGGCCGCGGCCACCGGCAAGGACCCGTACCGCTTCCGGCGGACCTTCCTCAAGACCGACGCGCAGCGCGCCGTGCTCGACAAGGCGGCCGCCGAAGGACAGTGGGGCCGCGCCCTGCCGGCCGGCTGCGCGCAGGGCATCGCCTTCCACGAGGAGTACAAGTCGCGCACCGCCTGCCTCGTGGAGATCGACACCCGCGACCCCGGCCACGTCCGCGTCACCAAGGCGGTCATCGCCGTCGACGTGGGCCTGCCCGTCAACCCGCGCGGGCTGGAGGCCCAGATGATCGGCGGCCTCACCGACGCGATCTCCACCACCCTGCGGGCCGGACTCCACCTGGACAACGGGCTTCCCCTGGAGGGCAGTTACAGCCAGTTCCACTGGGCGCAGCAGCGCGACACCCCGCGTGACGTACGGGTCTTCGTGCTCCCGGCGACCGGCGGCGAGCCGGGCGGCGCGGGCGAGCTCGGCGTGCCGGCCGCCGTCGGCGCCATCGCCAACGCCTGGGCCCGCGCCACCGGTTCCAAGCCCCGCAGCTTCCCCCTCGACTTCGACGTCGACTTCACCCCCTACCCGCGCTGACCGCTGGAGTACGCCGCCGTGCCTCTGCACACCTTCACCGTCAACGGCCGCAGCGTCACCGTCGACGCCCCCGACGACCTGCCCCTGCTGTGGGTGCTCCGCGACATGCTGGGCGTCACCGGCCCCAAGTACGGCTGCGGGGTGGACGTCTGCAAGGCCTGCACCAGCCATCTCGACGGCGTCGACGTCCGCCCGTGCGTGGTGCCGGTGTCCGCATGTGCGGGCAAGCGGGTCACCACCATCGAGGGGCTGGCCGACGGGGACCGGCTGCACCCCGTCCAGGAGGCCTGGCTGGAGCAGGACGTCGCCCAGTGCGGCTACTGCCAGCCCGGCCAGATCATGGCCGCCGTGGCGCTGCTCCGGCGCACCGCCGAGCCCACCGACGAGGACATCGACGCCATCGCCAACATCTGCCGCTGCGGCACCTACTTCCGCATCCGCGAGGCCATCCGCAGCGCGGCCGCCCGGATGTGAGGACCGCCCGCCGCGCCGGCGCGGCGGCGGCCGGACGGCGTACCGCCTCCCGCACGGGACACAGCGCTCATGCGCCTGATATCCGGCTGGAATGGCAGATCATGCCGGAATGAGGCGAATCAATGCGAAACGCGTGCTGGTCGGCGAGCCGCTCGACACCGCGCGCCTGGGCGAGACCCTCCTGCCCAAACGGCTCGCGCTGCCCATTTTTTGCAGCGACCCGCTCTCCTCCGTGGCCTACGCCACGGAGGAGATCCTGCTGATCCTCGCCCTCGGCGGAGTCGCCCTGCTCCACCTCACCTGGTACGCGGCCGCCGCCATCGTCTTCCTGCTGGTGGTCGTCGTCGCCTCCTACCGGCAGACCTGCCACGCCTACCCCGGGGGCGGGGGCGCCTACGTCGTCAGCTCCGAGAACCTGGGACCGGCAGCCGCCCTCACCGCCGCCAGCGCCCTGCTCGTCGACTACGTGATGACCGTCGCCGTCTCCGTCGTCTCCGGGGTCGCCGCCATCACCTCGGCGATCCCCTCCCTCAGCGACCACCGCGTCGTGCTGTCCGTGGGCTTCGTGGTGCTGCTGACCCTGATGAACCTGCGCGGCGTACGCGAGTCGGGACGCGTCTTCGCCGTCCCCACCTACGGGTTCGTCCTCGTCATCTACCTGATGTTCGCCGTCGCCGCCGTCCGGCTCGCCACCGGCGACACCATCCGGGCCGAGTCCGCCCACCTCCCGATCACCGCCGCCGGGACCTACACCGGCCTCGCCCTGGTGCTCCTGGCCATGCGCGCCTTCGCCTCCGGCTGTACGGCCCTCACCGGCGTCGAGGCCATCAGCAACGGCGTCCCCGCCTTCCGCAAGCCCAAGGCCGCGAACGCCGCCACCACCCTGGCCGCCATGGGCGCGCTCTCCGTGACCATGTTCGCCGGCATCACCGCCCTCGCCATGTCGTACCGGGTGCACGCCGCGGCCGACCCCACCGAACTGGGCCTGCCCCCCGGCACCCCCATGTCCACGGCCCTCGCCCAGATCGGCCGGGCCACCTTCGGGGACTGGCACGTCCTCTTCTACCTGCTCCAGGCCGTCACCGCCGGCGTCCTGGTCCTGGCCGCGAACACCGCCTTCAACGGCTTCCCGATGCTGGCCTCGATCCTCGCCAGGGACCGGTACGCGCCGCGCCAGCTCGCCAACCGCGGCGACCGGCTCGTGTACTCCAACGGCGTCATCCTGCTCGCGCTCGCCGCCATCGCCCTGATCGTCGCCTTCGACGCCGAACTCACCCGCCTCATCCAGCTCTACATCATCGGCGTCTTCGTCTCCTTCACCCTGTCCCAGTCCGGCATGGTCAGGCACTGGAGGCACGAGCTCGCCTCGCCCGCGACGCCCCGGTCCGAACGCGTCCACATCCACCGCCGCCTCGCCGTCAACGCGGTCGGCGCGGTCCTGACCGCCCTGGTCCTGGTCATCGTCCTGGTCACCAAGTTCACGCACGGGGCCTGGCTGGTGGTCATCGCGATGCCCGCCCTCTTCCTCGGCATGAAGGGGGTCCGCCGCCACTACGACCAGGTCGCCGGGCAGGTAGCCGCCGCCCCCGGGGCCAGGCCGCGCAGACCCTCCCGCCACCACGTGGTCGTCCTCGTCGCCAACGTGCACGCCCCGACGCTCAAGGCCCTCGGCTATGCCCAGGGACTGCGGCCCGACACCCTCAGCGCGCTCTCCGTCGCCGCGGACGAGGAGGAGGCGCTCCGGCTGCGCGCGGCCTGGGCGGAGCACGACCCCGGGATCCCGCTGAAGGTGCTGCACTCGCCCTACCGCGAGGTGGTCGGGCCGCTGCTGGAGTACATCGAGGAGGCGGCGGCCGCCGAGGGGACGGACGCGCTGTCGGTGGTCATCCCGGAGTTCGTCGTCGGGCACTGGTGGGAGCAGCCCCTGCACAACCAGAACGCGCTGCGGCTGAAGGCGCGCCTGCTGTTCACCCCGGGGGTCGCGGTGATCGACGTACCGTACCTGCTGGAGTCGGCCCGGTCGGCGCGGCCGCAGCCGGGCCCGGAGTAGGCCCGGCGGGGGAGGGGGCCTGGGCCGCCGCCGCGTGGGCCAGGGCCAGTTCCACCACGTGCGCGGGATCCGACAGCGCGCGGCCGGTGAGCCGCTCCAGGCGGCGCAGCCGGTTGGAGACCGTGTTGCGGTGGCAGTACAGCCGCTGGGCGGCCTGCGTGGTCGACCCCCGGCAGGCCAGCCAGGTGCCCAGGGTGGTCAGCAGCACCCGGGCGTCCTCCGCGGGCAGCGCCAGCACGGGTCCCAGCACCACCTCGCGCAGCCGGGCGGCGAGTTCGGGGTCGGCCGCCACCAGCGCGGCCGGGAGCCGCTCGTCCAGCAGGGCCGCGCCGCCCGCGGCGGACGGCGGGGCGGCTGCGGTGCGCAGGGCGAGGGCCGCGAGCCGCCGGGCCCCGGCCAACTCGGCCGGGGCCCCGACCACCGGGCTGATCCCGGCCCGCACGGCGAGCGGGGCGAGCAGGTCGCGCAGGGAGTCCAGCGGATGGTGGCCCAGGTCGGCCAGGGCCGTCTCGCCGTCGGCCCGGATCCGCCAGAGCAGGCGCGGGGAGCCCGGTCCCGCACCCGCCCCGCCCTCGGGGCGGACCGGCGTAGCGGGGGCGGCCGGGCCGAGGACGACCACCGCGAAGCGCCCCCGCTCCGCCAGCCCCAGCTGCGCGGCCGCCTGCGCGGAGGGGCCCGAACCGTCGAGCAGCGCGTCCAGCAGCGCGGCCCGGCGCTCCCGTTCGCGCGCGCCCCGCTCGGCCTCGGCCAGCCGGTACGCCTCCGAGGCGGCGTCCGTCATCTGGTCCAGTACCTCCCACAGCGCGCCCGCCCCCGGCAGCAGCCGGGGCAGCGCCGCCCGGTCGTGGGCGGCCACGGCCTCGGTCAGGCTCTGCCACAGCAGCCGGCCGCCGTACCGGTAGGTGCGCCGCAGTGAGTCGAGCGGCAGCCCCTGCCCGGCGCGCAGGGCGCCGGTGGCCCGGGCGCCGGACAGCTCCACCGGCAGCCCCCGGGAGCTGCGGACCAGGCCCTCGACGGCCTGGTCGAGGCTGTGGTGGATCCGCTCGCGCAGCTCGGCCCGCCCGGTCAGGGCGGCGTAGGCGGGATCCTCGGTCAGCGTCCGGTCGGTGAGCCGGTCCGCCGCGACGGCGATCCGGCGGCTCAGGTCCTCGCGTATCTCCTCGATGATCCGGTCCATGACGGGCAGGGTGACACGGGGGAGGGGGCCGTGGGGAGGGGCCGGGGACCGGCGGTCCGCTAGCGTGGCCTGAGTACGGTGGGCGCAGTGCTTCGCGGGCGCCCGACCGCCCGCCGACCGCCACACCACCCCGGGGAGCCCTCCATGCGCCAGAATCCGCAGCGCCGCGCCGCGCTCCTCGACGCCGCCATCGAGGTCCTGGCCCGCGAGGGCTCCCGGGGCCTGACCCTGCGCGCCGTCGACGCGGAGGCCGGGGTCCCGACCGGCACCGCCTCCAACTACTTCGCCAACCGGGGCCAGTTGCTCGTCCAGATCCTGCACCGCACCCGCGAACGGCTCACCCCCGCCCCCGACGAGCTGGCCGGCCCCCTCGACACCCGGGTGCTGCTCGGCCGGCTCCTCGGACGGATCCGCCGCGAGCGCAGCGTGCACACCGCCATGCTGGAGCTGCGCCTGGAGGCCACCCGCAGGCCCGAACTCCAGGCGGAGCTGTCCGCGTTCCTCGCCGCCGAACTGGAGGAGAACATCGCCTGGCACCTGGAGGCGGGCCTGCCCGGGGACCGGGAGGGCGTCGCGCTGCTGTACTTCGCGATGCAGGGGCTCATCGTGGACGACCTGACGGTCCCCGCCCTGCTCGCCTCCCACCCGGTGGACGACCTGCTCGGGGTGATGGTGGAGCGTCTGCTTCCGGAGCGGCCCGCCGACCTGACCCAGTCTTGATCAAAAACGGACGGGTTCCGGCCAAGCCGGCACGTGCCAACGTGCATGTTCCAGCGGAAAATGCCAGAACACCCTTCCGCTGTGTGGAACTTGAGTAAGTTCCCTCCTGTCACGCCGTACGACCGTGCGACCAGCACGTCCGCCGGGAGGGGAGCCCGCGTGCCCGGGATCGACGAATGCCTGCTCGAAGCCATGGCCCTGCCTGGTGCGCGGGGCGCCGCGCTCGTCGACTGGAGCAGCGGGCTGGCCCTCGGCACCGCCGGTGACTCGCCCGTCGGCGACCATGAGACCACAGCCGCGGAGACCGCGGAACTGGCGCGGGCGGCGGCCGAGTACGAGTCCTTCGCCCCCGCGCCCGACGACCCCGGCCCCGCCGGGCCGCCCGTCGAGGACCTGATCGTCACCACCCGCACCGGCTACCACGTGCTGCGCTTCGTCGAGACCAGCTTCGACAGCAGCGTCTTCCTGCACCTGTGGCTCGACCGCACCGACGGCAACCTCGCCCTCGCCCGGCACCGACTCCGCGCCCTCGCCGAAGGACTGGTCCTGCGATGACCGCCGCCACAGCCACCACCACCGCCGCTACCGCCGTCTCCCCGCTGCTCACCCGGCTCGCCGCCGAGCGCGCCACCGGCGCCCTCCTGCGCGACCGGGGCACCCTCTTCCTGGAGGACGGCCGCGTCGTGCACGCCGAGAGCCCCTCCACCCCCGGCCTCGACGTCCTGCTCACCACCGGCGGGGCCCTGGCCCCCGAGCGCTGGAACGAGGCGGTCAACGAGGCCGGTGCACGCCGCCAGGTGGGCCGGTTCCTCGTGGACAGCGGCGGGCTGGCGGGCGGCGAGCTGGAGATCTGCCACCTCGCGGCCATTTTCGACGCGGCCTTCTTCGCGCTCTCCCCGGGCAGCGGCCCCTCCCGGTTCCGCCGCGGCGCCACCCACTGGCTCGGCTCCGTCCGCTCCGTCCCGGCGGCCGCCGTGGAACGGGAGACCTGCCGCCGCCGCGAACTGCTGGACGCCGTGTGGCCCTACCCGCTGCTGGACACCGCCCCGGTGGTGCCCCGTCCGGCCGCGCCCGGGCAGACCGTCACCGCCCGGCAGCGGCTCCTGCTCGAACAGGCGGACGGCATACGCACCCCCGCCGACCTCGCGTGGCTGCTGGGCCGGCCCGCCTTCCACACCCTGCTGGAGGTACGAAGACTCGCGGCCGCCGGCCTGGTCGACACCCCGCACGCCCCCCCGGTCCCCGCGCCGGCCCCCGAACCCCTGCCCGACTGGATCACCCGGGCCCAGCCCCCGGACGTGGCACTGCTCCGCCGGTTACGCGACGCACTGGAGGCAAGCCTGTGAGGCTCCCGCTGCGACCGGTCCTGCGAGCCGACCGCTCCGAGCGGAGGCCGCCGGAGGAGAGGCGGCCCGAAGAGAGGAAGGCCGACATGAGCCCGCCCATGGTGCCCGCCGAGGCCGAAGCCGACATACTCGCCGAACTCCGCCGGCTGCGGGCCCGCGTACCCCAGCTCACCGGCGTCCTCGCCGCCAGTGCCGACGGCCTGGTGCTCGCCCAGGAGAGCGCCGCCACCGAGGCCGAGTCCCTCGCCGCCCTGACCGCGGCCGCCCTCGGCGTCGCCCAGCGGCTCAGCGACTGCACCGGCCAGGGCGGCTTCCGGGAACTGCTCGTGCGCGGCGAGCACGGGTACGTCGCCACGTACGCGGCGGGGGACACGGCCGTCCTGACCCTGATCGCGGAGCCGCGCGTCAACGTCGGCCGCCTCCACCTGGAGGCCCGCCGCTCCACCCTGCGCATCACCGAGCTCATAGACGACAGCCTCGGCCGCCGCGGCGCCGGAGCGCCGCCCGTCGGCGGCGCACCCCCGGGCCGCCTGGCGGACCGCCCCTGACCTTCCCCGCAGCACACGAGCACGACGCGAACGCAAACCATCGGGCCCGGTACGGCTACGGGCGACGACAGCAGAAAGAGGAACCATCCCATGCTCAACGTGGAGACCGCTCTCAAGGAAGTTGCCGGCATCGAGGGCACCCTCGGCGCGGCCCTCGTCGACTACGGCAGCGGCATGCCCCTGGGTACCGTCGGCGGGAACAAGGAACTCGACCTGGCGGTGGCGGCCGCGGGCAACACGGACGTCGTGCGGGCCAAGGTCCGCACGATGGAGATGCTCGGCCTGAAGGACGAGATCGAGGACATCCTGATCACGCTCGGCAACCAGTACCACCTGATCAGGCTGCTGAAGGGGCGGGGCGGCGAAGGGTTCTTCCTCTACCTCGCCCTCGACCGGAACCGGGCCAACCTCGCGATGGCCCGCCTCCAGCTGAAGAAGGTCGAAGCGGATCTGGACATCTGACGGAGGTCCCGGCGAACCGCGACGGCGCGGTGGCGGGCGGCTGAATTCTTTGCCGTCCGCCCCGGCGGTCCCTGGGGATGTGTCCAGGATGGGCGGACTTTATCATCCTGTTACAGAGTAAGATGCTGTAATCAGCTGATCTTCAACCCCCGTCGAACACGCGAACATGCTGGAGAACCCGTCACCCATGCCCCCGCGCCTGAGCATCGTCGTACCCGTCTACAACGTCGAGCTCTACCTCGACGAGTGCCTGGAGTCCCTAGCAGCTCAGACGTTCGACGACTTCGAGGTCGTGATCGTCGACGACGGGTCCACCGACACCAGTGCCGTGCTCGCCAAGGCCTTCGCGGAGCGTGACAAGCGCTTCCGGGTCGTCCTCCAGGAGAACGCCGGCCTCGGTGCCGCACGGAATGTCGGATTCCGGCACGCTTCCCCCGACAGCGAGTACATCGCGTTCGTCGACAGCGACGACACCATGCCGCCGTACGCCTACCAGCGGATGATCGACTCCCTCGACGAGACCGGCTCCGACTTCGCCGCCGGCAACGTCAAGCGCTTCCGCTCCGTGGGCATGCAGCAGTCCTGGGGCCACCGCGTCGCATTCGCGAACAACCGGCCCAAGACCCACATCTCCAAGTTCCCGGCGCTGGTCACCGACCGCACCGCGTGGAACAAGGTCTACCGGCGCGGCTTCTGGGAGGAGCACGGCTTCCAGTACCCGGAGGGCATCCTCTACGAGGACGCCCCCGTCAGCATCCCCGCGCACTACTTCGCCGAGAGCGTCGACGTCATCAGCGACGTCGTCTACCACTGGCGGGTCCGCGAGACCGGCGAGCGCTCCATCACCCAGCGCTCCACCGACCCGGTCTCCGTCATCGACCGCGTCAAGTCCGTCCGCCTGGTCCGCGAGGCCCTGCTCGCCAAGCCGGGCGAGAAGTACGCCCGCTACCTGCGCGAGTACGACCACAACGTGCTGAGCGAGGAACTCCCGCTCATCTACAAGTACGTCGGCGAAGGGGGCCCCGACTTCCGCGCCGCCTTCGTCAAGGAGGTCGGCGGCCTCATCCGGGAGATCGGAACCGGTCCCTGGAACGACCTGACCGTCGCCGACCGGCTCAAGGCGTACCTGGCCCGCGAGGGCCGCGTCGAGGAGTTCATCGCCCTCACGCACCACCAGCGGGACTTCAGCTACAGCGTGCCGGTGAAGGGACTGGCCCGCCCGCAGGCCGACTACCCCTTCCTCAAGGCACCGGTCCCGGCCAAGCTGCTCACCCTCGGCCCGCGCGAGCGCCGCGTCGTCAGCCGCCTGGAGCAGGCCGTCTGGAGCGACGGCAAGCTGCTGCTGCGCGGCTACGCCCTGCCCGGGCACCTGGGAGCCGAGAGCCGCCTCGGCTCCCGCAAGATGCTGGTCTTCCGCGAGCAGGGCAAGCGCCGCCGCACCGTCGTCAGCGCCCGCACCGTCGCCTCCCCGATGGCGACCGTGAACTCCCCGCACCTGGCCCTGCGGCACGCCGACTGGGCCGGGTTCACCGCCGTGGTCGACCCCACCGTCTTCCAGTCGGGCGGCACGTGGCGCGAGGGCATATGGACCACCTCCATCGCCGTCACCGGCGCCGGAGGCCTGCACCGGGCCCGCCTCAAGGGCGGCGAGCACGACAGCGGAATGGCCCCGCCCGCCCACTGGGCCACCCCCGACGTCCGCATCCTGCCGCTGGTCTCCGGCTCCCTCACCGTCCAGGTCGAGATCGTCCGGGCCCGGGTCCTGGACGTGCACCACCGCGACGACGCCCTGGAACTGACCGGCGAGCTCGCCGCCGAGGCGGCCGGCGGCGCCACCCTGCACGCCCGGCACACCACGACCGGCACGGTCGTCACCACTCCGCTGACCACCGCCGCCGCCACGGCCGGCGGCCGGATCCCCTTCACCGCGGTCGTCCCGCTCGCCGAGCTGGCCGCCGTTCCGGACGGCGAGACGCAGCCCGGCGGCTGGAACCCCGAGCCGTGGACCCTGTCCGTGGTCGGCGCCGACGGCACCGTCCACCCCCTGGCCCACGACGAGCGCAGCGGCTTCACCGGCCTCGTCGCACCGCTCCCCGGCAGCGCCGGCGAGCGCACCGTCTACGCCAAGCGCGGGGCGAGCGGCCACCTCGTCCTCTCGGTCCAGCCCTCCCCGCCGCTCGTCGACTCGGTCACCTCCCGCGACGGCACGCTGACCCTGCGCGGAACCTTCCGCGCCCCGGCCGCCACCGCCGACGCCCCGTACGAGCTGGTCCTGCACGACCAGCACGGCACCGAGTTCTGCTACCCCGTCACCCGCGACGGCGACCGCTTCGAGGCCACCTTCGAGCCCAGGCTCCCCGAGCCGTACGCCGGCCGCACCACCCTCCCGCAGGGCCGCTGGTGGCCCACCCTGCGTCCGGCCGCCCAGGGAGGCACCACCGCGGGCCTCCTCGGCGTCGACCGGGGCGCGCCCGTCCAGCTGATCGCGCCGGCCCTGGGCTCCGGTCCGCACGCCGTCACGGTCCTGGGCCGCCGGATGCGCGTCGAAGCACGTCTGAAGGACCGCATGGTCCTGGTCAGCGACCCCCTGCTGAGTCCGCACGACCGCTCCCGCTACGCCCAGCGCATCGCCCGCGACGAGACCTACCCGGCCCAGCGCCGGCTGCCGGTCAAGGACATGGTCGTCTACGACACCTTCCAGGGCCACGGCGCGGGCGACGCGCCCCGCGCCATCCACGAGGAACTCCTGCGCCGGGGCGAGAAGCTGGAGCACATCTGGCTCGTCCGCGACGGCCGGGCCGAGGTCCCGCCGACCGCGCGCGCCGTCCAGTACGACAGCCTGGAGGCCTGGGACGTGCTGGCCCGCGCCCGGTACTACGTCGTCAACGACAGCGTGCCGTCGCACTTCCGGCGCCGCCCGGGCCAGACCGTCGTACAGACCTGGCACGGCACGCCGCTCAAGCAGATCGGCTACGACTACACGCACGACTACTACACCAGCCCCGACGTGCTGGAGGCCCTGGAGCACGACAGCGCCCAGTGGACGCTGCTCGCCTCCCCGAGTTCGTACGCCACGACGGTCCTCAAGCGTGCCCTCGGCTACCAGGGCGAGGTCGTCGAGTACGGCAGCCCGCGCACGGACGCGCTCGTCAAGCCCGACGCGCAGCGGATCGCGGAGGTCCGGCGCCGGCTCGGCCTGCCCGAGGGCAAGAAGGTCGTCCTCTACATGCCGACCTGGCGCGAGAACCGCGAAGGCTGGTCGGGCGGCTACAAGCTCGACCTCCGGATCGACCTGGACGCGGCCCGCCGCGAGCTGGGCGAGGACCACGTGCTGCTGGTCCGCGGGCACCACCGGGTGACCGAGCAGGTACGCGACCGCGTGCGCGACGGCTTCGTCGTGGACGTCTCCCGCTGGCCCGACGCCACGGACCTGCTGCTCGTCGCCGACGTCCTGATCTCGGACTACTCCTCCGCGCTCTGCGACTTCGCGCTGACCGACCGGCCGATCCTGCTGTTCACGTACGACCTCGCGCACTACCGCGACACCCTGCGCGGCTTCACCGTCGACCTGGAGGAGAAGGCTCCCGGCCCGCTGCTGGCGGACTCGGCGAGCCTGATCCGGGCCGTGCGCGACGCGGACGCGCTCGGCGCCGAGTACGCCGGGGCGCGGGCCGCGTTCCGCGCCGAGTTCTGCGACCTCGACGACGGCCGGGCCGCCGAGCGGGTCGTCGACCGCATGCTCGGGATGTAGCCCGCGAGGGTGAACGTACGGACAGGTCCCGCGCCCACCGATGAGTTTCGGGCGCGGGACCGGTCTGTTGGTGAGGGACGGCGTTCCAGCCCCCTCATCCACCCGCCCGGGAGGCAGTCATGACCACCGAGGGTTTCACCACGTGCCTGTGGTTCGACGGCGAGGCGGAGGCCGCCGCCGACTACTACGTGTCCGTCTTCAAGGACGGCCGGATCCTGCGGACGGCCCGCTACACCGAGGCGGGCCCCGGCCGGCCCGGGTCGGTGATGACCGTCGAGTTCGAGATCAACGGCCAGAGGTTCGTGGGCCTCAACGGCGGCCCCGAGTTCCGCTTCAGCGAGGCCATCTCCTTCCAGATCCACTGCGCCGACGAGGCGGAGGCGGACTACTACTACGACGCGCTGACCGGGGACGGCGGCGAGGAGTCGGCCTGCGGCTGGGTCAAGGACCGGTTCGGGGTCTCCTGGCAGGTCGTCCCGCCGGGCGCGATCGACCTGGTCAGCGACCCCGACCCGGCGCGCGCCGCCCGCGCCATGGCGGCGATGATGCGGATGAAGAAGCTCGACGTCGCGGCCATGAGGCGGGCCGCGGACGCCGGCCGGTAGCCCGGACCCGCGACGCACCGGGCCCGTGCGACGGCCTCCTGACGGGGCCGTCGCACGGGCTGCCGGGTGCTCTCGTACGGGTCAGCGCAGGCGCGGGACGTGCTGGGTCACGCAGTGGACGCCTCCGCCGCCCCAGGCGAGGTTGCGGGCCGGGGCGCCGACCACCTGGCGGCCCGGGAAGAGGGCGGCGAACTGGGCGAGCGCCGCCGAATCCGCCGCCGCTTCGCCGGAGGTCGGGACGACGACGTTGCCGGTGGTCTCGTAGTAGTTGGTGTAGCTGAACGTCCGCACCGTCAGCCCGTTGTGGCGGAACTGCGGCTGGTGGTGCATCTCCACGAGCTGGAAGGGCCGCCCGGACGCGTCGGTCGCCGCGGTGAGCACCGCCTTGTTGGCCGCCATGCGGTCGTGGTTGGGGTTCGCGGGGTCGGGCTGGGTGTGCAGCAGCAGCCGGGCCGGGCCGAGGTAGGCGGCGACCAGGTCGACGTGCCCGTTGGTGATGTCGTCGCCGGCCAGGCCGTACGGCAGCCAGATCACCTTGCTCGCGCCGTACGCGGCCAGCAGCGCGGCCTCGACCTGGGCGCGGGTCATCCCCGGGTTGCGGTTGGGGTTGAGCAGGCACTCCTCGGTGGTGATGAGGGTGCCCTGGCCGTCGGTGATGACGGAACCGCCCTCCAGGACCATGTCGACGGGCCGGCGGGTGACGCCCAGGTACGCGCAGGCGCCGACGGGCAGGAAGTCGTCCTTGTCGTAGGGGTACTTCTCGCCCCAGCCGTTGAAGCGGAAGTCCAGGCCGACCGAGTGGGTCTTCGCGTCGTTCACGGCGAAGACGGGTCCGGTGTCGCGGGCCCAGCAGTCGTTGACGGGGTACTCGGTGACGGTGACCGAGCTGCCGCAGCGGGCGCGGGCCTGCGCCGCCTGGCCAGGTTCGGCGAACATCACGACCGGCTCGAAGCGGGCGATGGCCCGGGCGATGCCGGCGATCTCGCCCTGGACGTCGGTGAGCAGTCCGCCCCAGCCCACCGTTCTGTCCCACGGCCAGGCCATGACGCAGGCGGAGTGCGGCTCCCATTCGGCCGGGGCGTGGTGGAGCTCGCCGCCGCTCGTCTGCGCGTCCGCGGCGAACGCGGGGAGGGCGGCGCCGACGAGGGGGTACGCGGCGGCCGCGAGGGCCGCGGCGCCGAATCCGCGCCGGCTCATGCGTGGCAGGTGCATGCCATATCTCCTTGTGAGGGTGGGGAGGTTGCGGGGGCTGGAGGTCAGGGGGTCAGCGGGTCGGTGCGTCAGGGGGTCAGGGGGTTTCGGGGGTGAGCTCGCCGGCCCGGGTCTCGCCGGCGCTCGTCCCGACGGCGTCCTCCTCGCGCGCCCGCGCCGCCCGCAGGGTCTCCTGCGGCTTCTTGACGGCGAGGTAGAGCAGGCCGACGGTGATCACCGCGCCGGTGCCCAGCAGGCCGGCCCAGACCTGGTACCAGGGGGCTTCCGGCGGGGCGAGGATCGCGCGCGGCCAGCACACGTTGACCACCTCGAAGGCGGTCCAGAGCACGGCGAGGACGTTGAGGACGGTGCCCTTGCGGCCGAGCCGGATGTGCCCGGAGGGAACCCACGTCCCGCAGGTCCGGGCGATCAGCGCGGCCAGGCTGACCAGGAAGAACGGCAGGAAGGTGGCCGCGGTGCCGAAGGCGATCAGGCTGCCGATGGCGGTGGCGTTCAGGCCGAGCAGCAGGCCGGTGCAGCTGACCAGCGTGGAGGCGATCAGCCCGCCGATGGGCGCCTGGCGCCGGTTGACCCTGCGGACCAGCCGGGAGAAGGGGAAGGCGCCGTCGCGCGCCAGCGAGTACACCCCGCGGGCGGCGCCGCCCTGGGAGGCCATGGCGCAGGCGAGGAAGCCGACCAGGACCACGGCCACGAAGGGCTTGTCGGACCAGGAGCCGAAGGCCGTGACCACGGCCGTGGTCACCGGGTCGAGGTCCTCGCCGGCGACGACGGCCCGCGGGTCGGGGTGGGCCAGGGCGACCGCCATGGCGTTGAGGATGACGACGAGGCCGACGCTGAGCAGGGCCCACCACATGGCGCGCGGCACCTGGCGGCCGGCGTCCTTGGTCTCCTCGGCGGTCGAGACGCAGGCGTCGAACCCGATGAAGCCCCAGCCGGCGACGGCGAGGACGGCCAGGAAGGCCATCGTGGTCGACCCCCCGGACAGCTCCTCGGCGCCGAGGGTCTCGGTGAACATCGAGAAGCCGTGCTCGCGGAAGAACAGCAGCAGGGCGAAGCCGACGAGCACCGAGGCGATGGCCTCGGCGGCGATGCCGAGGGAGACGAACCAGCTCAGGATCCGGATGCCGTAGGCGTTGACCAGCATGCACGCCAGCAGGATCCCGGCCGCCACCGCGACCATGGCGCCCGGCGTGGGCACCACCCCGACGAGGGCGAAGACCCAGGGGGCGGCCAGGTAGGCGACGGTGGTGTTGCCGAACATCACCGCGAACTGCCACACCCAGCCGCTCATCCAGCCGAACGACGGGCCGAGCAGCCGCCGGCCCCACTGGTAAGGGCCGCCCGCCAGCGGCCACTGCGAGGCCAGCTCGGAGTAGACGTTCACCACGAGGCACTGGCCGAGCAGCACGATCGGCAGCGCCCAGACCCAGGCGGGCCCGGCGATCATCGTGCCGACCATCGACACGGCGTAGAGGGCGACGACGGGCGAGACCACGGCGAAGCCCATGGCGATGTTCCCGAGGACGCCGAGGCTGCGGTTCAGCTCCTGCTTGTAGCCCAGGTCGTTCAGGCGGGCGGCGTCGTCGTCCTGCGGGACGGCCGCTCCGGGAGCGAGGGGGGAAAGGTCTGGCATGCGCACCTCTTGAGGAGGCGGAACGGCTCCGGCCGCCCCGAGGGGCGCCGGACCGATCCGGAACTTAAATCTAACGTTGTTAGGTATCGGGAATGCGGGGACCCTAACCCGCCCCGAACCTCTTGGGAACCCCTCCGTCCGGGTAACCTGGCGGCGGAAAACGAGGGGGATCACCGTGGGCCGACCCAACCAGCCGCTGCTCAACCGCGGGATCATCGCCCGCGCCGCCCTCGAACTCCTCGACGAGGAGGGCCCGCAAGCCCTGAAGATGCGCACCCTCGCCGACCGCCTCGGCGTGCGCGGGGCCTCGCTCTACCACCACGTCGCCTCCAAGGACGACGTCCTCGACGCGGTCTCGGAGCTGATCAACGAAGAGATCGACCTGCGCCCGCTCGACGACCCGCGGTGGCGGGAGGGGATCGCGGCGTACGCCCGCGGCTACCGGCAGGTCTACCTCCGCCACCCGAACGCGATCGCCCCGGCGGCCCGGCGCCAGGTGGAGGCCGACAAGGCGCTGCGCGGCTACGACGCGCTGCTCGCCGCGCTCGTGCGGGCCGGCTGTACCCCGGCGCGGGCGGCCGAGGCCGCCGCCGCGGTCGACTACCTGGTCCTCGGCTCGGCCCTGGAGACCTTCACGGCCGGCTTCAGCCGCAGCCCCGCCGACTACCGCCCCCGCTACCCGGCCCTGGCCGACGCGCTCACCGGCGCCGCCGCCACCGGAGCGGGCCTGGCCGCGCTGGACGACCGCGGCTTCGAACTCGGCCTCGGCCTCCTCCTGGACGGCCTGGCGGCCCAGCTCCCACCGGCCCCGCTCTCGCCGGCCCGGCCCGATCCGAAGGTCACGCCCTAGCCGGAACGCGGGCGCGCCGCGCGACCGGTCAGGCTGCGGGCCGGGATACGAAGGCGGCGTTCCGCAGGCGGTGTTACGCGAAGCGCGCCAGGAGCGGCGGGAGGGCGGTGCCGATCGGCTCGCGGATCACCTCGTCGGCCAGCGCGTCGTACGGGGTCTCCTCGGCGTTGACGATGATCAGGCGCGCCCCCGCCTCGGCCGCCATGCCGGCGAGCGAGGCGGCCGGCTGGACCTGGAGGGTCGTTCCGACGGCGATGAAGACCTGGCACCCCTTCGCCACGGCCACCGCCCGCGCGAGCACCTCCGGGTCGAGGCGCTCGCCGAACATCACCGTCGCCGTCTTCAGGATGCCGCCGCAGGTCAGGCAGGCCGGATCCGGCTCCCCGGCCGCCACCCGGGCCAGCGCCTCCTCCGTCCCCGACCGGGCGTGGCAGCGGGTGCAGACCACCGACCGCGCGGTCCCGTGCAGCTCGAACACCTTCCGCGCCGGCATCCCGGCGAGCTGGTGCAGGCCGTCCACGTTCTGCGTGATCACCCGCACCGGAGTGCCCGAGCGCTCCAGCTCCGCCACGGCCAGGTGCGCCGCGTTCGGGCGGGGTGCGAGGGCCCACACCTCGGAGCGCATGAGCCAGGACCGGCGGCGGATCTCCGGATCGGCCATGTAGTACTCGTACGTCACGAGCTTCTCGGCGCCCGGGTCGCGCCGCCACAGCCCCTGCGGCCCCCGGTAGTCCGGAATCCCGGAATCCGTCGACATCCCGGCCCCACTGAACACTGCGACGAGCGGCTTCCCCATGGGCCGACCCTATGCGGCCCCCGCCCGCACCCGCGACCCGATTACGCCCCGTCCGGCAGCTCCCGCAGCCACCGCATGACGGCGGTGCGCGCGGGGGCCGGCCGGCGCAGCGGGAGGGCCGTTCCCGCGGTGAATCTGCGCGCCCACCGGAGTGAGCCCGCGCCGCGCCCCTGCGGCGGGGCGGGAGCGGGCGGCTACAAACCGGACATGACGCTCACCCCGTACCGCCCGGGCGCCCTGCTGCTCGCACTGTCCGCCTCCCTGCTGCCCCTGATCGCGTCGTCGGCCCCGGCGGCCGCCCTCGCCGCCCCCGTGCCCCGCCCGCACCGCCACCAGCACACCGCCGACGAGATCACGGGGTTCCTCACCGCCTTCTACGGGACCCACGGTCCCTCCGCGCCGGACCGCGGCCAGCGGATCTCGCAGCAGCTGAAGGACAAACAGGCCCACGCCCCGGACACCGACGTCCTGCTCTGCGCTCCCGGCACCCCGAGGGCGATCACCGTCGGCCCCGCCACGGTCGCCCAGGCGGCCGGCGTCGGCTGGGCCACCGTCACCACCGTCTGGGACTCCGGCGTCCTCGACACCTTCACGGCCTACGTCCGCCTCGACTCCCGGCCGATCACGCTCGACGACGTGATCTGCGCGGGCTGACGGAGGGAGCGGGTACGGCCGTTCACCGTCCCCGGAGGCGCCCTGTGGCGACCCCGGCCGTTCTGGTACAACACGGGCCATGACGGGATTCGAGATCACCGGCGCGAGCGCCGCCGACATGGAACTGCTGCGCACCTGGGCGGACCGGGAGGGCTGGAACCCGGGGGACGACGACCGCTTCGCCTTCGCGGTGGCCGATCCGGAGGGCTTCCTCGTCGGCCGCCGGGACGGGGAACCGGTGGCCTGCATCTCGGCCGTCCGCTACGGCGCCGGCTTCGGCTTCATCGGCTTCTACATCGCCCGGCCCGACGTACGGGGCCGGGGCTACGGCATCCGGCTGTGGCGGGCCGGGATGGACCGCCTCCACGGGCGGCTCGTCGGACTGGACGGGGTGGTCGAACAGCAGGCCAACTACCGCAAGTCCGGGTTCCGTTCCGCCTGGACCACCATGCGGTACGAGGGCGTCCCCCGGCCCGGTGCGGACGGCGCCGACGGCATCGGGGGCGGCGTGGAGATCGTCGACGCCGCCTCGCTGCCCTTCGCCCGCCTGGCCGCCTACGACCGCCGCTTCTTCCCCGAGCCGCGCGACGCCTTCCTCTGCGCCTGGACCTCCCTGCCGGGCAGGACGGCCCTCGCGGCCGTCCGGGACGGCCGCATCGAGGGCCTCGGCGTGGTCCGGCCCTCCAGCGGCGCCTCCCGCATCGGCCCGCTCTACGCCGCCACGCCGGAGGTGGCCGCCGCGCTCGTACGGCGGCTCGCCGGGCACGCCCGCGGCGGCGAGGTGGCCGTGGACGTGCCCGACGCCAATCCGGCGGCGGGAGCGGTGGCGACCGGGCTGGGCCTGGCCCCGGCCTTCGAGACGGCCCGCATGTACACCGGTCCGGTCCCGGAGGTGGAACTGGCCGGGCTGTACGGGATCACCAGTCTCGAGCTGGGATGAGGGAACCCGTCGCGGCTTACGGCGCGGCCGGCTCAGGCCGTGCTCAGACGCCGAAGAGCACCCCGGTGGTGCTGCGCAGCCCGCACGGGTTGCCGAAGGTGTAGGTGTAGCTCAGCCGGCGGCCCTGCCAGACGCCCTCGGCCGTGACCGTCACCGGGTTCCACTCCCTCGTACACGCGGTGTCCGGACGGGGTGCGGCCAGCGCGTCCAACGAGGCTCCCGCCGCCCGTAATTCGGCGCAGGCCGCCGCCGGGTCGGGGTGCGTGCCGCCGGGCCGCGGCGCGCACACCAGCGTGGCCGCGCGCAGTACCGTCCCGTGGGCGGCGTCCTCTCCGGCCGTCACGCTGACCACCAGCGCGGACGGCGCGTACAGGCTCTGCGTCCCGGCCGGCGCCGCGTCGGCGGCTCCGCTTCCGGCCACCGCGGTGAGGGCGGTGAGGGCCATTGCTCCGGTAGCCAGTCCCAGACTCCTGGTGATGGACCGCATTGCGAACACTCCTCGGGTCGGTGGATCGGATAACGGACGCGAGTCTTGCCCATGCGGACCGGGAGCGCCCGTTCGTACCGCCATTTCCCGTCACTGATCGTGAGCGCATGAGTGCAGCCCGCAGCCGCCCACCGGAAGCTGACCTGTGGGGGAGGGGCGTCGGGAAACGGCTGAACACACCACCCCGGACGGCTCGGGAGGCGCCTCAGCGGTCCGCGCGCGTGCGCGGCGAGTAGAGGTCGAGGAGCCGGGTGCGGGTCTGTTGCAGCCGTACCGCGAGGACCCGGCCGACCCAGTGCCCGATCGCGGAACCGAAGGCGGGATCGGCGTCCATCAGCATGCGGACGGTCGCCCCGTCGAACTCGTAGGCCCGTACCGGCGTCATCGCCTCGGCGCTCAGCTGCCACACGTACGGCGGGAACAGCCACGACCAGCCCACCAGCTCCCCGGGCCCGAGGCTCTCGACGGGGGCGGGGCCGCGGCGGCCGGGCACCGGGATCTCCAGCGTCACCGTGCCGGAGCGCACGATCCAGAAGGCCCTCGCCGCGCCGCCCTCGTCGAAGAGCCGTGCGCCTTCGGGGAAGTTGACCTCACGGGCGTGGGACATCAGCCGGCCGCGGTGCTCGGCGGTCAGGACGGCGGCGATCCGGATGGGGGAAGGTGTGCTCACGACGGCCTCCGATCACGGCCCCCCGGAACTCTGTTCCCCCAGTGTCGCCGACCCGGCCCGGATTCCGGCATGCCGCGGTCAGGGTAAACGGGCGGTCGCCCGCCGCCCACCGAGGGTGGCGGGGCCCCCGAAGCGCGGACCGCACACCGGCGGCGAAACCGCTCCGGGGGGGCGCTCAGTCCTCGGCGTTCGCCTCCAGGCAGGCCAGCTCCATCGCGTCGAGCACCGCTTCGTGGCTGCGCCCGCTCAGATCTGCGACGTTCTCGATCTGCGCCGTCGCCCAGGCGGCCAGCGTCATCACCAGCACCCGCAGCCCGTCGGTGCCGTGATCGGCGAGGATCGCGTCGGCGGCCGCCATGGCGTCCTCCGGCACCTGCTCCGGAGGCTCCAGCCCGGCGAGACCGCGCAGCATCGCCAGGGTGCGGCGGGAGATCTCCGGGGTGATCCTCGCCAGCCGCATGTCCTCTTGGTCGTCCATCAGCCCCGCCCTCCGTAGCCCGGCCCTGCCCCTCAGGGCACGGTAGAGGCGCCGGGCCCCGCGCGGGGCGGTTTCGCCGGGGCGGGCCAGCGCGAGGGGATGGCCCGAGCCTGCCGGAATTGACGCCTCCGGCAGCGGCGCACCGCAAGCCGGCCCCGCCCCCGGCCGTCGCGCCCCGCACGGCGCCCGGGCCGCCTCCCCGGGCCGCCCCGGCGGTTCACACCAGGTCCTCCAGCAGCGCCGGGAGCTCGCGCATGTCGCCGAAGACCACCGTGCCCGGCCCGCCGAGCGCGGACGCCGGAGTCAGGCCGCCGGCGTAACCCAGGGACCGCATGCCCGCCGCGCGCGCCGCCTCGACGCCCGGCCGGCTGTCCTCGACCACCACGCACGCCGCCGGTTCGACCCCCATCCGCCGGGCCGCGTACAGGAAGAGGTCCGGGGCCGGTTTGCCGCGCGGGACCTCCGTGGCGCTGTGGATGCGGCCCGCGAAGCGCTCGTACAGGCCCGTACGGCCGAGGGTGTGCCGCATCTTCTCGTGGGAGCCGCTGGACGCGACGCAGGTCGCCAGCGTGATCCGGTCGAGGGCCTCGGGCAGCCCCTCGACCGGCGCCAGCCCCGCGTCCACCGCCTCGGCGTGCAGGAGGGCGAAGCGCTCGTCCCACTCCTGAGCCGTCGCGGCGCCGAGCCGGGCGGCGATCTGCTCGCGGACGGACGCGCTGGAGCGCCCGATGAAGCGCTCGATCACCTCGGCCTCGGTCAGCGGCCAGCCCAGCTCCGCGCCCAGCGCCACCTGCACGCGGGCCGCTATGCGCTCGCTGTCGACCAGGACGCCGTCGCAGTCGAATATCACCAGCCGGACCGGCTCAGTTGGAACGATCATGGGGGAAGGGTAGGGCAGGTCCCCCCGGCCCCGGCCGCCGCCCCGTACGCGTCCGGTATCCGATGGGCCAGTCGGCTGCCCCGTACGGCAATTCGCCCTAGGGTGCGCCCGTACGGAAGTGCTGTGGCACCGCAGTGCGACGGACGACGAACTGGGGGGTTCATGCGTAGATCCAGAGGACCGGCGGCCGCTCTCGCCCTGTCACTGGCCGGCGCCGGCGCGGTCGTCGGCCTCGGCCCCGTGCCGCAGGCGGCGGCCGTCACCCCGCCCGTGGCCTTCACCGCCGACCCGCTGCCCACCTGGCAGCCCAACGGGGTCGTCTGGGCCCTCGCCGAAGCCGGCGGCACCGTCTTCACCGGCGGCACCTTCTCCGCCGTGCGCCCGCCCGCGGGCGCGGGCGGCAGCGAGCGCCCGGCGGTCAACTTCGCCGCGTTCGACGCCGCGACCGGCGCCCCGACCTCCTGCACCCTGTCCTTCACCATCGGCAGCGGCACCGCCACCGTCCGCGCGCTCACCGTCTCGCCCGACAAGAAGACGCTCTACGCGGGCGGCTACTTCGGCGCGGTCAACGGCACCCCCGTCTCCAGCATCGCCGCCATCGACGTGGCCACCTGCACCGTCAAGCCGTCCTTCCGGCCCGCCTTCGCGGCCACCGTACGGGCCATCGCCGCCACCGCGGACACCGTCTACGCGGCCGGCGACTTCCTCACCGTCGCGGGCCGGCCGCGCGGACGCTTCGCGGCCGTCGCCGCGGCCGACGGCGCGCTGCGCCCCTTCACGGCCGACGCCGACGAACCGGGCCGAGCGATAGAGGTCACCCCGGACGGGAAGAACGTCCTGCTCGGCGGCGACTTCTTCACCGTCAACGGGACGGACACCCACGCCCTGGCCGTCGCCGACGCCACCAGCGGCGCCCTCACCAAGGCCTACCCCGGCTTCATCGAGACCAACTCGGTCGTCAAGGACATCGCCGCCGACGCCACCGGCTTCTACACCGCCAACGAGGGCACCGGAGGCGGCGTGTTCGACGGCCGCATCGCCCTCGACCTGACCGGCTTCGGCCAGCGCTGGCGCGACACCTGCCTGGGCGCCACCCAGGCCGTCCTGCCCTACCGGAACGTGCTCTACAGCGCCTCGCACGCGCACGACTGCTCCAGCGTCGGCGAGTTCCCCGACGGGCAGCGCCACCACCTGCTGGCGCAGCCGACCGCGGGCACCGGCAAGCTCGGCTGGTCCCCCGACACCAACGACGGCATCGGCGAGGGCATCGGCCCGCGCGTGATGGCCGTCGGCGCCAAGGCGGACGTCCCCTACCTGTGGGTGGGCGGCGAGTTCACCACCGTCAACGGGGCGGCGCAGCAGAGCCTGACGCGCTTCTCCTCCACCGGCGACACGGGCGCGCCCACCGTTCCCGTCGCGAGCGCCGCCGCCTTCACGCCGGGCGAGGTCCAGGTGCGCTGGCGCACCAGCCTCGACCTGGACGACAGCGCCCTCACCTACCGGATCTACCGCAACGGCGCGGCCACCCCCGTCGCCACGGTCACCGCCGACTCGCTGTTCTTCAGGCGGCCGCAGGCCTCCTGGACCGACACCACCGCCCAGCCGGGCCAGTCGTACACCTACCGGGTGACGGCCACCGACGCGGCGGGCAACGTCAGCGCCCCCTCCGCCCCGGCGGGCGTGACGGTCCCGGTCACCGCCGAGGCCTACCCGAGCCAGGTCCGTGCGGACGGCGCCCAGCTGTACTGGCGCTACGACGACCCGGTCCTGCCGTACGCGGCCGACTCCTCGGCCGCCGGGAACCAGGCGGGCGTGCACCAGGGCGGCCCGGCCCTGCGCCAGTCGCCGGGCGCGGTGGGCGGTGCGAGCACGGCGATCGGCTTCAACGGCACCGACGCGCACGTCTACGGCGACCGCCGCCAGAGCGTGGGCAGCACCTACAGCATCGAGACCTGGTTCAAGACCGGCACCACGCGGGGCGGCAAGCTCGTCGGCTTCGGCAACCAGCAGATCAACGGCAGCAGTCAGTACGACAAGCACATCTACATGACCAATGACGGCCGGCTGGTCTACGGCGTCTACACCGGAGCCACCCGCACCATCACCACGGCCGCCGCCTACAACGACGACAGGTGGCACCACGTCGTCGCCACCCAGGGCCCCGGTGGAATGACCCTCTACGTGGACGGCGCCCCGAAGGGCACCCTGAACGTCACCACCCACGAGAACTTCGCCGGCTACTGGCGCACCGGCTTCGACGGCCTCGGCGGCTGGCCCGACCGCCCCGCCGACGAGCACTGGGCGGGCCGGCTCGACGAGACCGCCGTCTACCCCGGCGTCCTCAGCGCGGCGCAGGTCCAGCACCACTTCGCCCTCGCCTCCGCCCCGGCCGACTCGGTCGTGCTGCTGACCGCCGCCGAGGACACGTACGCCAACGCGGGCGCCCCGGGCTCCACCTACGGGACGTCCGGGTCCCTCGCCGTGCGCGGGACCCCGCTGTACACGAGCTACCTCCGCTTCCAGCTGCCGCCCGCGCCCGCCGGCCAGGTCCTCACGTCGGCCGCGCTGAGCGTCAAGACCAGCACCATGGCCGGCGCCGGGACCACCGACACCGTCTCGGTCGTGCCGGTCACCGGCGCCTGGTCGGAGGGCGGGACCACGTACGCCAACCGCCCGGGCACGGGCGCTCCGGCGCTCGGCGCCTTCCCCGGTGTCCCGGACGGCTCGGCGGTCCACACCGCCGGGCTGGACACGGCCGCCGTGGCGGCCGCGCTGGGCGGCTCCTACAGCCTGGCGCTGACCAGCACCGGGACCGACGCCCTGTGGCTGTGGTCCTCGGAGGCCGCCGCCAACGAGGGGACGCCCCAGCTGCGCCTGACCTTCGGACCTCCGTAGCCCCGGGAGCCCCGGCCCGCCGACCGGATCAGCGCGGGCCGGTGGCGCGGTGCGGGCCGGGGGGCTCGACCTCCAGGAAGCGGCGGCCGCGGGGGCCGCGGTAGAGCAGGCACTCCCACCCGTGCCGCTCCAGCTCCGCCGCGCACGCCTTCAGGCGTTCCTCTTCCACCCGGGCGGCGCCGCCGCCGGGCGGGCCCGTCCAGGTGACCTCCACCCGGTCCGCACCCGGCGCCACCCGGTACCCGGTCCGCACCCGCCGCCCCGAGCCGTCCACCGCCGACGGGGGGAACCCGGCCGCCTCCAGGACGAGGGCCACCGCGCGCGGCATCAGGCGCAGTTCCCACGGCGCCGGGACCCCCGGCCCGCCGGCGAGCAGCCGGCGGATCTGCACCAGCCCCTCGTACGCGGTGGCCACCTCGGCCGCCCGCCCGGCGGAGGCCGGCTCCGGGCCGTCTCCGGTCGCCGGCTCGAAGCCCGCCCCCTGGGGTTCCGTCACCGCTACCGCCCTCCGCCCCGCCCCGTCTGAGTACGCCGTACCCAACGGCCTGAGTATCCGCCCCGATTCCCGGCCGCGCCGCCGCTGCTGCAATGACGGCATGACCACCACCGCACCACCCGCACCCGCCCGGCCGCGCCTGGGCCACGTGACCGCCGCCGGCTCCGCGCTCGCCGTGGCCCTGGTGCCGCTGGTCGTCGGCGTGCTGATCGCCAAGGGGGTCGCCGCCGACCCGCACGCGCCGGTCAACGCCCTGATCACCGGCGGCGGCCAGCGGGCCGGGCTGCCCCGCGCCGAGTGGAGCCGGCGCGGGCACGGCGCGGTGCGCCGGCTGCGGACGGCCCGCCGGGGCACCGCCCGGTGCTGCGCGGCCGTCCGCGCCCGCCGCCGGGCCCTCAGGACGCCAGCGGCTCCTGTAGCTCGGTGACCCACTGGTCCCGGTCCGGCGGGCACGCCAGCGTGAGCTCGCGGGCGTAGCCGGCCGAGCGGTGGCCGTTCGCGTCGATCCACCGGGCCAGGGCCTGCGCCGTCGGGAGCACGCCGTCCATCGCGCCCCGGTGGACCACGGTCGCCGCCCGCTCGACCCCGGGCAGTTCGACGATCCGCACCCCGGCTCCGAGGTCCTCCGCGCCGACGGCCGCGGCCACCGGAAGCCCGGCGTGCACCAGGACGGATCCCGGCTCACCGCCCGGGGCCTCCTCGTAGTACGCCAGACCCGGGCCGGCCGGGACGACCCCGGCGGTCTCGACGCGGCGGCACAGGTCCTCGTACAGGGGGCCGATGACCGGCCCGATGTCCTGGGGGGCGTAACTGCCCGCCACCCCGGTCAGCACGGCCAGCCGCACGGGCGGCAGGCTCTTCACGACGATCTCGTCAGCGGGCATGGTCCCCTCGCTCTCGATGGTCCGGAGCCTCGTCTCGACCTGGACCAGGCGGGCCGCGGCCTCCGCCACGGCGGTCTCCAGTTCCGCCCGGCGCAGTCGCAGCATCCCGCGCAGTTCCTCCGTGCCGACCTTGTCGTCCAGCACCGCGCCCACCTGTTCGAGGCTGAAGCCGAGCTCCTTGAGTGCGATGAGGCGGTTGAGGCGGGCCAGCTGGCCGGCCTCGTACGAGCGGTAGCCGGTCAGCGGGTCGACACGCGCCGGGCGCAGCAGTCCGAGGGCGTCGTAGTGACGCAGCATGCGGACCGACACCCGGCCGTGCTTCGCGAAGTCTCCGATGGTGAACATGACGCCTTCCAGTGGACGGCCTGACACGGTGTGAGGGTCAAGTCTGTCCGGCCGGCGGCCGGTCAGCGGCCGTACTGGCGCACGCAGAGGTCCACGATCGACGGCGGGACGGCCCCTTCCGCCGCCTCGCACAGCTCCTCCCCGCGCAGCGGACGCGGCACGCGCGCCGGGGGCGGCTTGGGGGGCCGCGCGTGCCGGGGCGCGGCGGGCTTCGAGGGCCGCTCGGCCGGCGGGCGGGCCCGGCGGACGGGCGGAGCCGGCGCCGGCGGGTCCGGCTCCGGGCCCGCCTCCCGTTCCGGGACGTCGCCCAGCGGCAGGGGCCGCGGTGGCGGGTGGTGGGCGTGGTGCGCGCCGGTGGCGTCGGGTGCGTCCGTGGCGTCCACGGGAGGTACGGAGCCCCGTGCCGGGCCCGCTGCACCGGATTCCGGGCCCACGGAGACGCAGCCGGCGCTCGCGAGGAGCGCGAGGAGGGAGAAGGGCAGGGCGGCCCGGCGTAACTGCATCCGACCACCATGCCGTAGTCCGGGCGGGCCGGATCCCGGCGCTCACGCGTCCGGGTGACCCCGGGACGGCGGGGTACCGGCCCCGGGCGTTGCCGAATCGATTCTTCATGGGGTGGCCGGAAACGCCCCCGGCGGTCGCAGAATGAGCGGGAACGCGATCGGCACGGCACGGCAGTGCGGGCGGCGGGGGAGGCGCGACCCCCGGCGGCTGGTGCCGCCGTGCCCCTCCCCGGACTCCGTCCGGGGGGCCGCGAACCGTCCGCCCGCCCGCCGTACGGAGTGCCGAGCATGACCCAGCCAGCCGCGTCCAGCGTTCCCGACCCCGTCTCCCACCCCGATCCCGTCTCCGCCCCCGTCTCCGCCCCGCCGGCCGCCCCCGCCGCCGTCGCGGAGGGCGGGCGCAGTCCCTGGAAGGGGTGGGCGGCCGTGGGGGCCGTTTCGCTCGGGATCTTCTGCCTGATCACCTCCGAGCTGCTGCCCATCGGCCTGCTCACCCCCGTCGGCGCCGCCCTCCACGTCTCCGACGGCACCGCCGGGCTGATGGTCACCGTCCCCGGGCTGGTGGCCGGCTTCTGCGCCCCCTTCGTCACCGTCGGCGCCGCCCGCACGGACCGGCGGCACCTGCTGTGCGCACTGATCGCCCTGATGGCCGCCGCCAACCTCGCCGCCGCGTTCGCCCCGGACTTCACCGTGGTCCTGGCCGCCCGGCTGCTCGTCGGCATCAGCGTCGGCGGGTTCTGGGCCATCGCGGGCGGCCTCGCCGTCCGGCTGGTCCCCGCGCAGCACGCCGGCCGGGCCACGGCCCTCATCTTCGCCGGGGTCCCGACCGCCTCCGTGCTCGGCGTCCCCGCCGGGACCCTCCTCGGCGAACTCGGCGGCTGGCGCGCGGCCTTCGCCGCGGTCGGCGTCCTCGGCGCCCTCACCCTGGCCGCCCTCCTGCTGCTGCTCCCCGCGCTGCCCCCGGCCGGGCCCGTCACCTTCCGGGAGCTGCCCGCCCTGCTGCGTCGCAATCGCGGGGTCCGGGCCGGAGTGATCGTCACCTTCCTGGTGGTCACCGGCCAGTTCGCCGCCTACACCTTCGTACGGCCGATCCTGCGCGACGTCTCCGGCGTCGACTCCGGGCTGGTCAGCACCCTGCTCCTGGGTTACGGCCTCGCCGGGGTCGCCGGCAACTTCCTCGCCGGGCCGCGCGATGCCCGGCGTACGCTGCTCACCGTCAGCGGCACCCTCACCGTCGTGCTGGCGCTGATCGCCGTCCTGCCCGGAGCCGTCGCCGGGACCGCGCTGCTGCTGCTCTGGGGCCTGGTCTACGGCGGGGTCTCCGTCAGCCTGCAGCGCTGGATGCTCCACGCCGCGCCGCAGGCGGCCGAGGCGGCCTCCTCCCTGATGGTGGCCATGTTCAACTTCGCCATCGCGGCGGGAGCCCTCGCCGGCGGGCTCGCGGTGGACGGCGTCTCCGTGCCCGCCGCACCGCTCACGGGGGCGGCGCTGATGCTGGCGGCCGCCCTCACGGTGGCGGTCACCTCGCGAAAGGACCGCGACCGCGACCGGGACCGCGACCCGAAGCCGGCCCGGGACCGCGACCCGGAGCCGGCCCGGGACCGCGCCGTCGGGATCCCCGACCACCACCCGGCCGCGTCCGCCGAGGCCGCCGGTCCGGTGTCGGAGCAGAAAGGATGGATGGGGCGGAACGGACACCCGGCTTGACGAAGCGGTCGCGGACGGAAAGAGTCCGCTCAAGAGCCACCGAATGATCCGCACTTCGGAGAAGTCCCAGATGCCGATATCCGCCCGCGCCCCGCTCACCGTGCCGGCCCCGGGGGCGGGCACGGCCCTCGCCGCCCGGCGGCGCTGGGCCTGACCGGCTGGACGGGGGCCGGTACCGCACCGCCGCACCGGCCCCCGTCCGCGCCCGGAGACAACCGTGTCCCCACACCCCGATGAGAGCGGTCCCGAGCCCGACGACCGCCTGTTCGTACGCCCCTACGTCGCCGTCTCCGACGGCCCGTCCGGCTCGGCGTACCCCGCCTGGCCGTCCGGGCCGGCGTTCCCGGAGCCGGACCACGTGACGGAACCCCTTCCGGTGGTGCCGCCCGCACCCGCGCCCCCGGCCTCCCCCCGGCGCGCCGCCCGGGAGCAGGCCGCCGCCGCGCGGCGGGGGAGCCGGCTGCCGCTGGCCGTCATCGCGCTGCTGGCCCTGGCCGGCGGGGCGGGCACGCTGGCGTTCCTGATGAGCGGGCCCGCACCCGAGCCCGCTCCGGCCTCCCTCCACCCCGACCTGGCCGTACCGGCGCTGCCCGCCCGCAGCCCGGGCGCCGGGGAGCCCAGCGTGCGGAGCCGGGCCGCCACCGGGACGCCCCCGGCCTCCGCCACCGCGCGCACCCCCTCAGCCACCCCGTCCTCGGCGAAGCCCGCGACGAGCCCCCCGGGTGCCGGCAAGCCCTCGCCGAAGCCGGCGGTCGGCACGTCCCGGACGCTGCGCCCGGGTGACCGGGGGCCCGACGTCAGCGCCCTCCAGGAGCGGCTCTACGGGCAGGGGTTCACGTACGTCTCGGTGACCGGGGTCTACGACGGCCAGACCAAGCGCGGGGTCGCACAGCTCCAGCGGGACCGGGACATCCAGGGCGACCCGAAGGGCGTCTACGGACCCGCGACCCAGGCGGCCTTCGGCTGAGCCCGCCTGCGTGCGGCGCAGGCTAACACCCCGATTTCCGCTGGACCAGCGGGAATGGCGGGGCCGAGAGTGGTGCGGTCATGCCACATCCCCGTCGCCGTCCCAGGAGGCGCCCATGTCCACCCTGCGGGTCACCGTCGAAGAACTGACCGTCCACGAGCACCCCGACGCCGACGCGCTGGAGCTGGCCCAGGTGGGCCTCTACCGCGCCGTCGTCGCCAAAGGCGCCTACCGCACCGGCGACTTCGCCCTCTACATACCCGAACAGGCCGTCCTCCCGGCCCCCTTGATCGAGGAACTGGGCCTGACCGGCCGGCTGGCCGGCGGCTCCCGCGACCGGGTCAAGGCGGTCCGGCTGCGCGGGGAGCTCTCGCAGGGGCTGGTCTGCCGGCCCCGCGCCCTGGCCGGCGTGGACCTGGCGGCGGCGGCGAAGGAGGGCACCGACTTCGCGGAGGCGCTGGGCATCGTCAAGTGGTCGCCGCCCGTGCCCACGACGATGGACGGCGAGGTCGAGGCGGCCCCCGACCTGCTGCCGTGGGTGGACATCGAGAACCTCCAGCGCTACCCGCGGATCTTCGAGCCGGGCGAGCCCGTCGTCCTCACGGAGAAGCTCCACGGCACCGCCTGCCTCCTGACCTACGTCGCCGCGGAGGAGCGCGTCCTGGTCTCTTCCAAGGGCGTCGGCGCCAAGGGGCTGGCGCTCAAGGAGGACGAGCGCAACGTCTACTGGCGTGCCGTACGCGGCCACGGCGTCGCGCTCGCCGCGGCCCGGCTGGCCGAACGGCTGGGCGCGAGCCGGGTCGGCGTCTTCGGCGAGGTGTACGGGGCTGGGGTGCAGGACCTGGCGTACGGGGTCCATGCCGCGACGGCGGACACGCCGCCCGGCTACGCCGTCTTCGACGTGTCCGCCGAGATCGACGGCCAGGTGCGCTGGCTGGACCCGGCGCAGGTGCTGCGGCCCGGGGAACTCCCGCTCGTACCCCGCCTCTTCGAGGGGCCGTACGACCCGGAGGCGGTGCTGGAACTGGCGAGCGGCCGGGAGGGCGTCTCCGGACGAGGCCTGCACCTGCGCGAGGGCGTCGTCGTCCGGCCGGCGGCCGAGCGGTACAGCCCGGTGGTCGGCGGACGCGCCATCGCGAAGGCCGTCAGCCCGGCGTACCTGACGCGCAAGGGCGGCACCGAGTACGAGTGAGGCGGCCCGCACGGTGCGGGCGGCGTTGCGCACGGCGGTGCGGGCGGCCTTCCGTGATGGGATGGGGCAGGTCGATTCCGCCGGTTCACGGAGAGGCCGCAGCCATGTCGCAGGACACCGAGGGCACCATGAGGGCGATGACGTACGAGACGTACGGCGGGACGGAGGTGCTCGCCGAGTCCCGGCTGCCGGTCCCCAAGGTCGCGCCCGGCGAGGTCCTCGTCCGCGTCCGCTGCGCCGCGGTCAACCCGGTCGACTGGAAGATCATGTCGGGCGGGCTCGACGGCATGATGGACACCGTGTTCCCCGTCGTCCCGGGCTGGGACGTGGCCGGCACCGTCGAACGGGTCGGCATCGACGCCCCCGAGTTCACGCCGGGCGACGAGGTCATGGGCTACGCCCGCAAGGACTGGGTGCACGGCGGTACCTTCGCCGAGTTCGTCAGCGTCCCCGTACGGTGCCTCGCGCCCAAGCCCGCTTCGCTGGACTGGGGGCAGGCGGCCGGCCTGCCGCTGGCCGGGCTCACCGCCTACCAGCTGCTCACCCGCCTGGGAACCGGCGCGGGCGACACGGTCCTCGTCCACGGGGCGGCGGGCGGCGTCGGCTCCCTCGGCGTCCAGATCGCCCGCGCCCTCGGCGCCCGGGTCATCGGTACCGCCTCCCCGCGCAACCACGACCGGCTGCGCGAGCTGGGCTGCGAGCCGGTCGCCTACGGGGACGGCCTGACCGAACGCGTCCGCGCCCTCGCCCCCGAGGGCGCGACCGTCGTCGCCGACTTCGTCGGGGGCGTCCTCGACGTCACCCGCGCCGTCCTGGCCGCCGGCGGCCGCCACGCCTCCATCGCCGACCACACCGTCCTCGGGGCGGGCGGCCAGTGGATCTGGGTCCGCCCCGACTCCGCGGACCTCGCCGCTCTGGGCCGCCTCGCCGACTCGGGCCGGCTGACGGTCACGGTCGCCCGGACCTTCCCGCTGTCGGACCTGGCCGCCGCCTTCGCCCTCAGCCAGGAGGGCCACACCGCGGGCAAGATCGTCATCGAGGTGTGAGGCCGGCCCGGCGTCCCTTCACCGGGCCCGGCCCCTGCGGTGAGGTCAGGTGAGGTCCGGGACCTCACCCGACGCCGCCCAGGCGACCTCCACCCCCGCGAGCCCCGCCGCCCACGGCGCCGCCAGCGCCGCCAGGGCGGCGGCGTCCGGCGGGGTGGGGCCCAGGCCGACGGCGTAGCGGGCCAGGGTGGCGGTCCGCTCGAAGGGGCGGGGCCAGGCATGCGCGTCCGGGAGCGTGGCGAGCAGGGCCCGCAGCCGGCCCCGGGCCCGGCCCAGCCGCTCCTCGAACTCCCCGGGCGCGTCCGCCCGTACGCTCACCACCGCCCACGCCGCGTGCCGGCGGTGCAGCGGCGGCGGCGACAGCAGCCCGCCGAAGCCGTCCGGCTCCGCCTCCAGCAGCTCCCAGGCCGCGTACAGCTCCTGGACCAGCAGGTCCCGCAGACCGGGACCCACCTGTGCCGTGCAGCTGCGCACCGGCGCGCAGGGGGTGAGGACCGTGACCGGGTCCGCCGCACCGCCCGCCTCGCCCGCCCCGCCCGACGGGAGCAGGGACACCGGCTCGCTCCAGTCCCAGGCGGCCCAGCCACCGAAGAACTCCCTGCGCAGCGCGCCGGGGGAGCGGTCCGCGGCCTCCCGGACGGTCCGTGCCGCCAGGACGGCCCAGGCCAGTCCCGGCAGCCCGCCGAAGGGCGCCGAGTCCAGCCCCCGTGCCCGCGCCCAGGCCTTGACCTCCCGCGCCAGCCGGGCGAAGGCGGCGTGCTCCGCACCCACCGCCTCCCGTACCGCCCCGGCGTCGGCGAGCGCGCTCAGCGCGACGGCCGCCGCCCCGCCCAGCTCCGCCCGCCGGGCCACCGCGAGTGCCGGGTCCAGTGCGCCGGCGCCGACCACCACCAGGTCCACGTCCAGCCCGGACGCGGACAGCCGCAGCCCCGGCACCCGCGCGCCCGTCACCTCCCGCAGCCGCCGGGCACCGGGCAGCGCGGCCGCCACCCGCGCCCGCACCCCGGCGGCATCCCCCGGCCCGGGCAGCACGGCCACCAGGTCCAGGTCGGCCCCCGGCAGCGCGCACCCCATGGCGCGGGAACCGGCCGTCCCCACCAGGCCCTCCGGCAGGGCCGCCGCGATCCGCGCCGCGACCTCCTCGGCGGCGCCCGCCGCCTCGACGGCCCCGGCCGGGGCCTCGGGCGGCGTCCAGCGCACCGCACCGGTGCCCAGCTCCACCACCGCCCGCACCCGCATCGGCCCGTCCCCGCGCCGCGACAGCACCGCGAGCTCCCCGACCCGGGCCGTGCGCCCGCCGGGGCCGAGCCGCTCCGCGAACTCCCGCTCCGCCCGCAGCGGGTCCCCGCTGCGGCCCAGCGTCAGGTGCGGGGTCCAGCCACCGGCAGACCCCCGGCACCCCGGGAACCGGTCGGCGAGGGCGTCGCGCAGCGCGTGCCACGGCGCGTCGCCGCCCTCGCCCGCCGCCGGGTCCAGCCACAGGGTGGCGTCCTCCCGGTGCCCGAAGGAGTGCACGCCCTCCAGCCGGGCGGTGAACGGCCGCGTCGCCGCCGCGACCTGCGCCAGCAGCGGCAGCGCCTCCTCGAAGGACGACTCGGGCACGAAGCCGGACAGCAGGTCCACATGCGCCGGCCAGCGCTCCGCCTGCGGGTCGTGCGCCCGGCGCAGCGCCTCGACGACCGGGTCCGGCGGCGCCGGCCACGCCACGGCCGTCCGCGCCGTCGCGGCCGCCGCGCACCGCTCGGCTCCGGCGTCCGCCGTCCCGTACTCGACGGTGGCCTCCACCCCGAAGTGGTCCGAGACGAACAGCCCGTCGGGCCCGGGGGAGTCGCCCCGCAGTGCGGCCTCCCGCACCAGCGCGCCGCCCGACGGCCGCAGCAGGATCCGGTCCAGGCGGGCCGCCCGCCCCGACAGCGAGCCCACCGCCGCCAGCGGGTTGACGCCCGGGTCGAAGGTCGGGGTGTCGTCCTGCGGCCCGTGGACGTCGTTCCACGCGTCCCGCAGCCCCAGCGCGGCGGCCGGCCCCTCGGCCCCGGAGCGGCCGTCGTTGAAGTCGCCGAGCAGTGCGATCCCGGCGTCGATCCCGCCCAGCCCCTCGGCCAGGCGCGCCAGTTCGGCCTCCCGCCGGCCGGCGCCGTCCTCGGTGTGGTCGCTGGTCAGGTGTGTCGCGGCGACGACCAGCGGCCCGCCGGCGGTGTCCACGGTGACGGCGGCGACCGCCTTGTGCGGGCCGAGCGCGTGCATCCCGGCCTCGCGCACCGGCAGCCGGCTCAGCACCAGCAGCCCGCTGTCGGCCACGTCCGCGCCCTGCGGATCGGTACCGAGCGCGTACCCGTCCCGCACCCACGGCGCGGCCAGCAGCAGCGCGAGCAGCGCCGGCTCGACCTCCTGGAGGGCGATGACGTCGGCGTCGGCCGCCGCCAGGCCGGCCAGCAGCATCGGCCTGCGCAGGGCGGTGGCGATGCGCGGGGCGTCGTACCGGTCCCACAGGGTGTTCCAGGTCAGCAGCCGCACGCTCGCCGCGGGACGCGCGGCCGGCGCGGCCCGCACCGGCCGCCAGTCGCCGGCCGAGGCGTCCCACGCGTGCGGGGTCCGGGCCGTGAAGAACGGGGCGTTCAGCAGGCGCCGCTCGCGCACCCGCCCGGCCCGCGTCGTGTCGATCCGGTCCACCCCGGTGGCCCGGTCCCACACCAGCTCACCGTCCGCCTCGACGAACAGCACCCGGTGCCAGGGGATGTCGCCGCCGGGCACGAACGAGGGCAGCGGCACCCGTTTCGGCGCGGCCCCGCGCTGGAGCAGGCCGAGCGTGAACCGCGCCGGATCGAAGCGGGGGTCCCAGCGGACCTGGTGGTAGAGCTGCTCGCTGGTGCGCATCAGACGCCGTCCTCTTCGTCGCTCCCGGCCCCGCCGTGCGGCGCCAGGTGCCCTGCCCTGTCCTCGACCGCACCGGACGCCCCGACGTACCAGGTCCGGTGCGCCTGCCCCGGGTACGGCGGGCTGAACCGCCGCAGCTGCGCCGCCAGCACGGACTCCGGCACCGGGTGGGGGCGTACGGCGTTGCGCCGCGCCAGCTCCGCCTCCCCGACCAGCACCACCACCCGGGTGACCAGCGCGTCGCGGCGCCGGGCGACCGCGCCGGCCAGCCCGCGCTGCTGCTCGGTCAGGGAGGTGGCGTCCCACACCACCGTCCCCCCGGCGGCCAGCGCCGCGTCGAGCCGCTCCAGGCCCTCGCGCAGCACCTCCGGATTGGCCCGCTGGTCGGCGCGCGCACCCCGCGCCGCGCGCAGGTCGTCCAGGGCGACGTACGCGTCGACCCCGGGCAGGGTCCGCGCGAAGGTGCTCTTCCCGCTGCCCGAGGGCCCGCACAGCTGTACCAGCCGCGGGTACGCCGACCCGTCCCGCCAGCGCCAGGTCGCGGCCACCGCCTCCTGCGCCGTGGACAGCGAACCCCGCCCGAAGGCCTCGCGGGCCTCGGCCCAGCACCGGTCGGCGGCCTCGGCGTCCAGCCCGGCGAGGGCCTCGCGCAGCCCGGCCCGCAAGCCCCCGAGGGGGTCCGGGCCGAGCAGGCCGGCCTCCTCGGCACACAGCGCGGACCACTCGGCGCACTCCAGCTCCCCGGCCGTCGCCGGGAGCCCCGCGGCCAGCGCGTGCAGCACCCCGAGGTCGGCCGCCGCGGCCATCCGGACCAGCCCGGCCCGCCGCTCGTCCTCCGGGAACGGCCGCCGCAGCGCCGGGTACAGCCCCACCAGGTCCGCCACCCGCCGCGCCGTCCGCATCCCGAGCGGCCCCGCCGCGAGCCGCGCCCCGAGGGCGGCCCGGGGGCGGCGGTGCAGCGCGGCGGCCAGCACACCGGCCAGCCGGGCCTCCCCGGTGCGGCCGGCGCCGTCGAGCCGGGCGGTGACCTCGGCCACGGCACGCTCCGCTGCGGCGTCGGCCGGCTCCTCCACCCCGAGTGCGGCCAGCAGCCCGGCCGTGTCGGGCTCGGAGCCGGAGCGGACCGCCCACAGGGGAGCGCCCGGGCCGAGCCCGTTGGGCACGACGGGCGCGTACATCCAGTGGGTGCCGGTCTGCACGTGGCCGCCCCGCACCCACTTGGCGACGTAGCGGCCGAAGTCCGCGCGGCCGAAGCCGGCCGTCGTGCGGACCACGTAGCCCTCCTGGCGGGTGGTGTCGACCCGCAGCCGGCGCAGCGCCCGCTCGTCGTAGGTCCCGCGCCACAGCACCTTCGGGACGGGGATGCCGAGCCGGCCGAGGAAGCGCACCGTGCGGTCCCAGTCGAGGCACCGGTCGCCGTCCCACACCGAGAACCCGTAGAACCAGCTGTCCAGTTCCTCGTAGGCGAGGGAGTGGCGGGCGTACAGGTTCTCCCCGCACACCCGCCACCCGGCGGGTATCCCGGCGCCGATCCGGCCCTGGAGGCCCTTGACCCAGGCGCGGGAGGGGTGGTGGCCGGAGTCGAGGGAGCGGGCGTGCAGCCCGTCCGCGTACAGGGTGGTGTTCTCCCCGTCGAGCTTCTCGGTGACGACCACCTCGCGCCCGGCCAGTGCCGGGGTCCCCGCGGCGCGCACGTCGTCGGCGGTGGCGCCGGGGGACCACGGCAGGTGGGCCGTGCGGGGGTAGTGCGTACGCATGACGGGCTCCAGCGCGGGGGACGGGGTGCCCGGTCACCCTACGTATCCGCTGCGGCGGGCTTCCACCCAATTCGGCCGGAGCGGGCGCTCCCGAGGGGCGCGGCCGGACACGGCCTAACGGCACAGCGCGGCGATGGCCGGGTCCACCACCCCGCGGGCCGCCTCGCACAGGGGGGCCATGTCGTACGAACGCCGCGGTGCCGGACGGGGCTTGGGCCGTACGGGTTCCCGGGTGCGCGGCTTCGCGGCGGGGGCGCGGTGTGCGGGGCGGGCGGGACGCGGCGGGCGGTCGTCGGAGCGGGCCCGGGGCGGGTGTCCGGCGGCGGGCTGCCGGCCGGCCTCGCCGGGAGCTGCCGGGGCGGCCTCGGAGGCGGGCGCGGGCGACGGCTCCTGCGGCTCCGGCGCGGGCCCCAACGGAAGCCCCTCCGACGCCGGTTGCCGGGGCGCCCCCACCGTACGCGCGGGCCCCGGCGCCTCGGCGGGCCCCGGTGCCCGGACGGTCACGCACCCGGTGGTCAGCACCAGCGCGGCGAGCATCAGGGACAGGAGCGGCGGCGGGGTCGGGCGCGACGGCATCCGCCCACCCTGCCGTACGGGAGCACCGGCGGTCGCGCCCGCTCACACGGACGGGTGAGCGCCCCCCACCGGGTCGCCGGGAGGTCCCGTGACCCGGTACGTGGTCGGACCAGCTGCTTTCACACCGCCGGTCCGCACGACGGACCGTATCAAGATCGACATAATCTGGTCATAAGGAGGTATCGGGGCGGTAAAAGGATCTTACGGCGGTGTGCCGGGAGCGGCGGCCGGCCGCCGTAACCCGCAGGCTGCCCCCGCTGTTGCACGCACGACGGGTCCACCCACGGTGAACGGAGTACCGATGCCGCAGCTGACCGACGACCCGGAACGGGCGGGCACCTGGATGACCCCGGCGGAGTACGGGGCCTCCCGCGCCGTCCTCTGGACCGGAGCGACCGTCCTCGTCACCGACCCCGACGGGCGGGTCCTCGTCCAGAGCGTCGACTACCGCCGCGACCGGCTGCTGCCGGGTGGCGCCGTCGACGCGGGAGAGGCGCCCTCGGCCGCCGCGGCCCGCGAGATGCGCGAGGAACTCGGCATCGACGGCCACTACCCGCGCGGACTCGCCGTGGACTGGGTCCCCGCGGACACCCCCGGCTTCCCGCCCGAGATGCGCTTCCCCGGCGAGATCCTCCACGTCTACGACGGCGGCACCTGGACCCCGGAACGCATCGGCTCCGTCCGCCTGCCCGCCCAGGAGGTCACCGGCATCGACTTCGCCGAGCCCGCCGACCTGCCCGCCCTGATGGACGCGGGCGACGCCCGCCGCGCCCTGTCCGCCCTGCGCGCCCGCGTCAACGGCGGCGGGCCCGCCCTGCTGGAGGACGGCCGCCCCACCACGCCCACCGCCCTGGACCGGCTCGGGGTGCTGCGCACCCGCCGCGCCCCGCAGCACGGCACCTGGCACCCCGGCCCCGTCCCCGCCCACCTGCCCGTACGGGACCGCACGGGCTGGCTCTTCGCCCCCGACGGCCGGGTGCTGCTGCTCGTCGCCCGCGCCACCGGCGCCGTGCACCTGCCCTCCCACCGGGCGGAGCACGCCGTCGCGGCGGTGCCGCTCGGCTACCGGTACGCCGACCAGCAGGCCCACGCCCGTACCGCGGCCCGGCTCACGGCGCTCTCCCCGGCCGCGGACCCGGCGTACGCCCGGCTGCTGGCCACCCCCGAGCAGGTACGGGAGCTCAGCGACTGGGGGCCGGCCGGGCGGCACGAGCTCGCCTCCGTCCACGCGGCCCGCGCCCACCTCGGCCTGCCCGCGCCGCCGCGCACCCCGCCGGTGGAACTGCCCGAGCAGGGGCTGCGCTGGTGAGGGACCCGTACCGCCAATGCGGGGCCCGCGGCGGCCCGTCCCGCAGCATGGGGCCATGACCGACAGCGTGATCGACTACACCCTCTACATCCAGGCCGACCCCGCCCGCGTCTGGGAGGCCCTCACCGACCCCGCGTACACCCGGCGCTACTGGGGCCTCAGCTTCGAGACGGACTGGGCGGTGGGCTCGACGATGGACTGGGTCGAGCGGGGGGCCCGCACCAGCGACCCCGAGCAGGTGGTCCTCGACTGCGTCCCCGACCGCCGGCTGTCCTACACCTGGCACACCTTCAGCCCCCAGTGGGCTGCCTCCGCCGGCATCGCCGAGGAGCTGCGGGCCGAGCTGGCGGGCGAGCCGCGCACCCGGGTGACGTACGAGATCGAGCCGGTCGGGGACACCCTCGCCCGGCTCACCGTCCGCCACGAGGGGTTCACCCCGGGCGGCACCCTCTTCGGCATGTGCGCCGGTGCCTGGCCCCTGCTCGTCTCCAGCCTCAAGACCCTCCTGGAGACCGGCGCCCCGCTGCCGGAGGCCCGGCCGGCCCCGGGCGGCGCCTCAGGGCAGTGACCAGATCCGGGTCGTCACGACGTAGAACACGAGCACCCAGAACACGGTCATTTCACCGCGACGGTCCCGAGGCCGATGAGGTTGGTCCGGGCCGGCCGCTCCGTGGGGGACGGCCGCAGCCACCGCTTGAGCAGCGGGTTCACGTAACGGGGCATCGTGAAGAAGCTCATGATGAAGCTCGACAGCAGGTTGCCCACCAGCAGCCCCAGCCACAGCGGCATCCTCAGCGGCGACAGGGCGAGCGTCAGCAGCACCACGGTCGGATACAGGCCGACCCAGACCGCGAGGGCGGTCTTGGTCTCCGACGGCGCCGGCGCCTCCCTGCCGTTCTCCGCGAAGGCGAACCAGCTGCCGAAGGAGTTGTCGACGGTGCGCAGCTTGAAGTCGTCGAACTTCCGGCCCTCGGCGAGGACCTCCTGCCGCTTGTCCGAGGTCAGCCAGGCGTCGAGGTGCTCGGCGCTGTCGTAGCGGTACAGGGTGGTCCACTCGTTCTGGAGGCCCTCCACCGGGTGGAAGACCTCGCTGCCCCGGAACCCCTCGAACGTGCTCTCCGCATGGCTCATGCGGCGCTGCCAGGCGAGGAATTCCTCGACGTGGCCCGGGTGGACGCGGTGGGTGACCACGACGGTCACCAGCGGGTCGGTCGGCCGGGAGCCGCCGCTGATGACCTGCTGGGTCGCCGGTCCGTCGAAGTACTGCTCGCCGACGTCGAGGAGCCGCTGCCGGGTCGCCCCGTTCATCCAGGCCTGGAGGTGGGCGATCGAGTCGAACCGGTAGACGACCACCCAGTCGGGCTGGAGCGGCGTCGGCGGGGACACCTCGGCGCCGAGGTAGCCGGGGTAGTCGGCCGCGGCGGCGTTGACCCCGTACTGCCACTCCTCGTACTCCCGCTCCCGCCCGGGCAGGACCTTCCGGCCGATGATCACCGTGGCGGAGGCGTCCGCGTCCCCGGGCCCGGTGTTCACCGTCCCGGACCCGTCCGCGCGGCGCGGCTCTCCCCCAGCCGACTGTAGATCCGCTCGGGGGTCAGGGGCAGCTCGCGGAACCGTACGCCGGTGGCGTCGCGCAGCGCGTTCGCCAGGGCGGGGGCCACCGGGTTGATGCAGCATTCCGCGATGCCCTTGGACCGCAGCGGCCCGACGGAGTCCGACGACCCCACCAGGAGCACCTCGGTGCGCGGGACGTCGGCGTAGGCGGGGATGCGGTAGTCGCGCAGGCTCGGGTTGGCCATGGCGCCGTCCGCGTCGACCCGGTGGTTCTCGGTCAGCACGAACCCGATGCCCTGGGCCACGCCCCCCTCGATCTGCCCGCGCACCTGCGCGGGGTTGACCAGCACACCGGCGTCGGCCGCCTGGACGCTGTGCAGGATCCGGATCTCGCCCGTCACCGGGTGCACGGCGATGCGGAACCCCTGCGCGTTGGAGGTGACGCTGCGGGGCGAGCCGTACGCCTTGCGGGCCGCGGTGAACCGGATGCCGCGCGCCCGGGCCGCGGCGACGAGGTCGGCCAGCGCGACGCGCTGGTCGCCGCAGACCACGTACTCGTCCTCCAGCGCGCACATCACGACGTGGACGCCGGTGCGGGCGGCGGCGAACTCCAGGATCCGGTCGCGCACCGCGCCGGCCGCCCGCAGGACCGCGTTGCCCGCGACGAAGAGCCCGGCACTGGCGAAGGCACCGGTGTCGAACCCCGTGCGGTCGGTGTCGGACTGCACCAGACGGATCCGCGAGGGCGTCGTCCCGAGCCGGCCGGCGGCGATCTGGACGTGCGCGGTGGAGGTGCCCTCGCCGAACTCGACCGTGCCGACCGCGAGTTCGTACACGAGGTCGTCGCCGAGCGTGACCCAGGCCTCGGAGATGTGCTCCGTCGGGGGCGCGGTCTCGTGCAGGGAGCACGCCACCCCGGTCCCGACGAGCCAGCCGGGGCCGGGAGGGGGGCTGCCGTCCGTACGGGCCAGGGCGCCGGCCACCAGGCCGAGGCACGCGCCCAGCCCGTCCTCGCTGAACGTCACGTCGTCGGGGCCCTCGTGCATCGCCACGAGCGGGTCCCCGGGCCGCACGACGTTGCGGCGCCTCAGCTCGACCGGATCCATGTGCAGGGCCAGTGCCAGCTCGTCCATCGCCGACTCCACGGCGAAGGCCGGCTGGGTCATCCCGTAGCCGCGCAGCGCCCCGCTGGGAACGGTGTTCGTGTACACGGAGTACGCGTCGTACTTCTTGTTGGGGCAGCGGTAGAGCATCACGGCGGCGCCGCCCGCGTACAGGGTCTCCCCGCCGTGGTTGCCGTAGGCGCCGGTGTTGGACACGTTGCGCACCTGCAGCGCGGTGAGCGTGCCGTCCGCCTTCGCGCCGAGCCTGACCGTCAGCTTCATCGGGTGCCGTGGCGAGGCGGTGGTGAACTCCTCCTCGCGCGTGAACTCGTAGCAGACGGGCCGGCCCGTGTCGAGGGCGGCCAGCGCGGCCAGGTCCTCCGAGACGACCTCCTGCTTGCCGCCGAAGCCGCCGCCGACGCGCTTGCAGAACACGCGCACCTGGTCGGGGCGCAGGGCGAAGAGGTAGGCCAGTTTGAGCCTCGCGATGGACGGCGACTGGGAGCTTGTGCGGACGTTGAGCCGGCCGTCCTCCGTCCAGGCGATCGAGCCGTGGGTCTCCAGGTGGACGTGCTGCACGCGCGGGGAGGAGTACGTGCCCTCGTGGACGACGTCGGCCGCGGCGAACCCGGCGTCGACGTCGCCGATGTGGGAGTGGATCTCGAGGAGCAGGTTGCGGGCGCTGTCGCGGACGAAGGGGTCCTCCGAGCCGTGCAGCCGCGGCGCTCCCTCGGCCATGGCCTCCTCGGGGTCGAACACCGCCGGCAGCACCTCGTACTCCACGGCCACCCTGCGGCAGCCCTCCTCGGCCGCTGCGGGAGTGTCGGCCAGGACCGCGACGACGCGCTGGCCCACAAAGCGGACCGTGTCGTCCAGGAGGTAGGTGTCGTCCGGATCGACGAGGTGGTCGGTGTGGAGCGCGGTGGTGAAGCGCCTGCGGGGCACGTCCTGCCAGGAGTAGACGCGGTGCACGCCGGGGACCGCGAGCGCGGCGCTCCTGTCGACGGAGGCGACCCGCGCGTGGGCGTGCGGGGAGTGCAGCACCTTCAGGTGCAGCATGCCCTCCATCCGGGTGTCCATGGTGAACTCGGCGCGCCCGGTCACCACGTCCTCGGCGGCCGGGGCCCCCACGTTCGTCCCGACCGCCCTCGCGGGCGCGGCTCTCTCCACGTGGGCGACGCCGTTGACGGCGTCCTCGATGGCCCGGTAGCCGGTGCAGCGGCACAGGTTGCCCTTGAGGGCTCTCGGCAGGTCCGCCTTCTGGGCGTCGGTCAGGGCGGCCGCCGTCATGATCATCCCGGGGGTGCAGAAGCCGCACTGGAAGCCGGGCGCGTCGCGGAAGCGCCGCTGGACGGGGTGCAGGTCGCCGGGCGCCCCGAGCCCCTCGACGGTGGTCACGGCGCGGCCCTCCGCGCGGAAGGCGGGGGTGATGCAGCTGTGCACGGGCACACCGTCCAGCCACACCGTGCAGGCGCCGCAGTCGCCGGCGTCACAGCCCTTCTTGACACCGAAGTGGCCGAGCGAACGCAGGAAGGTGCGCAGGCACTGTCCGGGAGCCGGCTCCTCCTCGAACGCGCTGCCGTTGACGAGGTAGGTCATGCCGGGCCCCCGGAGGCGAGTTCGCGGCGGATCTCCTCGGCGAAGTGCCGCGTCAGATGGCGGCGGTGGCCGGGCGTCCCGTTGGGGTCGTCGAACCAGACGTCGGCGGGGACGGCGTCGATGCTCTGCCGCAGCGTCGCGGCGTCGGGCATGTGGTCGAAGGCGAACCGCACGGGCCGGGTGGTGCCGGCGGTGACGGTCAGCAGCAGGTTGCTCGTCCCGGGCGCCTGCGTGCCGATCAGGAACACCGTCGAGCGGCCGAGGCGGGTCAGGGAGAAGCGCCGGTGCGCGGCGCGTTTGGCCAGGGCGTGCGCCGGAACGTCGATGCGGCGCAGGACCTCGCCGGGGGCGAGGACGTTGCGGTGGTCCCCGGTCACGAAGTCCAGGGCGTCGACCGTGCGTACGGTTCCGTCGGCGGCCCACAGCTCGTAGCGGGCCTCCAGGGCGACCGTCAGCGTGATCATCGGGCCGGCGGGAAGGGACATGCAGATGTTGCCGCCGACGGTGGCCGCGTTCCAGACCTTGAACGAGGACAGGAATGCCTCGCAGGCGGTCCTGACGAGGTGGCCGGCCCCGGGCCAGTCGGGCGGCGCCCGGAAGGCGTACAGGTCGCGGACGGTGCAGGTCGCGCCGATCTCGAGGCCCGCGTCGCTCGGGACGAGGGGCTCCCAGGGCAGCGCGGTCAGGTCTATCAGGCGCCGCAGGTGCGGCTGCTCCGCGGAGTACAGCCAGGTGCCGCCCGCGAGCCACGCGTCGCCTTCGCGCCAGTCGGCGCCCGGCCGGTCGGAGGGCCGGCGCACGACCTCGGTGACGGTGTTGAGATCCATGGGGAACGGACTCCCTCACGACGGACGCGCGACGGACGCGCGACGGACTCATGACGGACTCATGACGGGTTCACAGCGGACCCGCGACGGACCCGAGGCGCTGCGCGACGAAGATCCTTTCCAGGATAGGGCGCGGGCCCGGCCCCTGCCATGCAGGCCCGTCCGCCGCCCCGCCCGCACGGAATTTCTTGATCATCGGCGGAGTTCACGTGTACGGACCACACACGAGGAGGCGGCCGCATGGCACGTGAACACCACCGGGTCGTCATCACCGCGGCGGGCCGGGACTTCGGGCGAACCCTGGCCCTCGGTTTCGCCGCGCGGGGCGCAGAGGTGCACCTCTCCGCCCGCACCCTCGAAGGTGCCGAGCGCGTCCGCGCGGAGATCGCCGCCCAGGGGCACGACCCCGACCGGGTCCACGCGTACGCCTGCGACCTCACGGACCCGGCCTCGGTGCGGGCGTTCGCCGCGGCGGTCGCGGCCCGTGCGGACCACGTCGACGTCCTCGTCAACAACGGCTCCCGCTACCAGCACGGGACGGACCTGCTGTCCGCCTCCGACGAGGACGTCGTGGACACCCTCGCCTCCGGGGCCACCGGAACCGTCCTGGTGACCAAGGCCTTCCTCCCCCTGCTCCGCGCGTCCGACAGGCCGGACATCGTGACCATGGTCTCCGGCTGCGGCGAGGCCGGGAACCACCGGTCCGACGCGCACAGTGCCTTCTACGCGGCCAAGAGCGCCCAGGCGGGGTTCACCGAGAGCCTCTCGCGCCGGCTGCGCGGCGAGGGCATCCGGGTGATCTCCCTCTACCCGCCGGACTTCGACAACCACGACCCGCTCTCGCCGGCCTGGGAGGACGCCCCGCGCACCGCGGAGGACCCCCTCACCGCCCAGTCCCTGATGGACTGCGTCTTCTTCGCCGTCGGCCAGCCCCGCGACTGCTTCATCAAGTCCTTCCACTTCGAGCAGGCCGCCGGGGACCGGCCGCACTGACCGGGACCGGGACCCCCGTCGGGGCCGCGCACGGCCGTCGTGTGGAATGTGTGCCATGGGGAGCCCTGAACACCACATACGCCGCGTGCCGGCGGCCGGCCCGGCGACGCCGCCCCGGCCGCCGGAGCAGGCCCTTGCCGTGGCGGCCGACCGCTGGCGGTACGCCCGCCACCTCGACCGCCTCGCCGCGGCCGGGGCGGCCGGCCCGGCCGCGGAGGCCGTGGCCGTGGCCGACGTGCTGCGCGACCCGGACCCGGTGATGGCGCAGAGCGCGGTGGTGACCCACCTCGACCGCCGTGCCGTACGGCTGCTGCCCGGCGCCGGCTTCCACGACTGGGCCCGCGCCCTGCTCCTCGTACTCGACGGCCACGCCTTCCCGGCCCGCCGGCTGCGCGAGTGGACCCTGCTGAAGGCCCTGGAGGCGGGCGGGGCGTGGTCGGCCGGGGAGCTGGCCGCCGCCTCCGACTGGTGCCAGCGCACCGCCGCCCGGTCGCCGGCCCCCGACGAGGCGCTGGCCCTGCTGGCCGCCTCCGGCCGGACCGGGCGGGTGCGCACCGCTGCGGCCCGGCGGCTTCACCGGCGTGCCACGTCCTGACCCGCCGCGCGTCATGCCGGCGGGCGGCCGGTGTCAGAGGCCCTTGCGGACCCGGGCCGCGCGGCGGGCCTCGGCGGCCTGGCGCGCCTCGATGGTCTTGCGGGACTCCTTGCCCTTGCCGGGCCGGCCCGGGCGGGTGCCGATGCCGCGGAAGCCCAGCTCCGAGCCGCTCGGACGCCCCTTGGCGTCGGTCGGCAGGGCTCCGGCCAGCGGTACCCCGGACGGCTTCTTCGCACCGGTGATCCGGCTCAGCGCCGCCTCCCCGGAGCGCACCTGGGTGATGGTGGGCCGGATCTTGGCGTCGGCCATGAGGCGCACCATGTCGCGCCGCTGGTTGGGGGTGACCAGGGTGACCACCTTGCCGGACTCGCCGGCCCGCGCGGTGCGGCCGCCGCGGTGCAGGTAGTCCTTGCTGTCCGCCGGCGGGTCGACGTTCACCACGAGGTCGAGCTCGTCGACGTGGATGCCGCGGGCGGCGACGTTCGTCGCGACCAGCACCGTGACCAGCCCGTCCTTGAACTGCCCGAGCGTGCGGGTGCGCTGCGGCTGGGACTTGCCGCTGTGCAGCCCCTCCGCCCGCACACCCATGGCCCGCAGGTGCTTCACGAACTGGTCGACGCCGTGCTTGGTGTCCAGGAACATGATCACCCGGCCCTCGCGGGCCGCGATCTCGGTCGCCGCCGAGACCTTGTCCGCCGCGTGGATGTGCAGCACGTGGTGGTCCATCGTGCCGACCGAGGCCGACTGCGGGTCCACGGAGTGGGAGACCGGGTCCTTCAGGTAGCGGCGCACCAGCTGGTCGACGTTGCGGTCGAGTGTGGCGGAGAAGAGCATCCGTTGCCCGTCGTGGTGCACCTGGTCCAGGATCTCGGTGACCTGGGGCATGAACCCCAGGTCGCACATCTGGTCCGCCTCGTCCAGCACCGTGATCCGCACCCGCTCCAGGTGCACGTCACGCCGCCCGACCAGGTCGCTGAGGCGCCCGGGCGTGGCGACCACGACCTCCGCACCGGTGCGCAGCGTGCTCGTCTGGCGCCCGATGGACAGTCCGCCCACGACGGTGGCCATGCGCAGGTGCAGGGCCTGCGCGTACGGGGTCAGCGCCTCGGTCACCTGCTGCGCCAGCTCGCGCGTCGGGACGAGGACCAGCGCGAGCGGCCGCTTCGGGTCGGCCTTCTGCCCGGCCGTCCGGGCCAGCAGGGCCAGGCCGAAGGCGAGGGTCTTGCCGGAGCCGGTGCGGCCGCGGCCGAGGATGTCGCGGCCCGCGAGGGAATTGGGCAGGGTGGCCGCCTGGATCGGGAAGGGCTCGCGCACCTCCTGGTCGGCCATGGTCCGTACCAGCTCAGCGGGCAGCCCGAGTTCGTCGAACGAGGCCACCGGGGGCAGGGCCGGGGTGGCGGTCCGGGGCATGGCGAACTCGCCCTGCGGACCGAGGGTCCGGGGGGCCTTGCCGGCCCCCTTGGCTCCCTTGGCTCCCGGCTTGGAGCCTGCCTTCGCTCCGGCCTTGACACCGAAACGCCCGTGAGCTGACGGGTTCTTCATGCAGAACCTTCCGTGAGGAGAGTGAGGGGTGCGGGGCCCGCGGCGCCGGAACGGCGACGAGCCGGGGACCGTACCCCTCGGTACGGTCCCCGGCTCGTCGTACGCGTCCGCACCGGGCGACAGCGCCCGCGCCTCAAGTTTCCCGGCCATTTTACCAGCCGGTCACCGGCCCGGCCCGGGGTCCAGTTCCCCCGACCGCACCCGGGCGAGGTGGGCCCGCATCTCGACCTCCGCCCGGACGAACCAGTCGGCGATCACGGCGATCTCGTCGGCGGTGTACTCGGCGAACACGGCGCCCAGCCGGTCGTAGAAGGGCTGGTAGGTGGCGATGACCCGGGCGGCGGCCTCCGGGACGGCCACGACCCGTACCCGCCGCCGGTCGGCGGGATCGGGCTGCCGGCGCGCGTACCCGGCCCGCTCCAGCCGGTTGAGCACACCGGTGACGGCGCCGGTGGTGAGGTTCACCAGCCCGGCCAGATCGCCGGCGGAGAGGGGGTTGTCGCAGGCGTTCAGGATGTGGCCGAGGCAGGTCAGGTCGGTGACGTTGATCCCGAGGAGCTGCGCCACCTCCTGCTGGCCGATGAGGCCGAGGGCCACGTACTGGTCCATGCGGGCGATCGCCTCCCCGGCCGTGGCCGCGGGGCGGGGCTTGCCGTGCACCGACACTCTCCTTAGTATCTAAGTTACTTAGCTCGTGAGATAAATGATCCTGCTCCGAGCGTACTGCTGCCTGCCCTCAGAGGGGGAACCATGAGCGCCCACGGCGACGTCGACCTCGGCCACACCGTGGCCGGCTGGACCGGCACCACCCTGGCCCTGCTGGGCTGCACCGGAGCGGGGGCGGCCCTGTGCGCGGGCTGGACCCCCGGGATCTGGCTCGGACTCGGCCTGGTCGTCGCGGCGGGCCTGGCCGCCTGGCTGCTCCACCTCGCCGGGTGGGGCAAGCCCAGCGGCCCGCGTCCGCGCGAGGCGTGGGACTGGCGCGTGCGGGACACCGCCGCGCGGACCGGGCACGCCGACTGCCTCGGCTGCCGGGCCGCCGGTCCGCGGCGCGCCGCGGCGGCGCCGGCCGGCCGCCGGTCCGCCGCGCCGCTGCCCGCCGGGGACGGCGGCGCCTGACCCGCCCCGGTTGGCCGAGCCCCGCGTGTGGCGCACGGGACGGACGGGCAGTATCGAGACGGCCGCGCGTGTGCGGCCCGAGCGGAACGTCGAGAAGGATCAGTACCGATGGCAACTGGCACCGTGAAGTGGTTCAACTCGGAGAAGGGATTCGGTTTCATCCAGCAGGACGACGGCGGCCCGGACGTGTTCGTCCACTTCTCCGCCATCCAGGGGGCCGGCTTCAAGTCCCTGGAGGAGAACGCCCGCGTCTCGTACGACGTCACCCAGGGGCCCAAGGGCCCCCAGGCCGAGCACGTCGTGCCCGAGTAGGACCGCGTCCCCCGGCGCGCCGCCCGCCCCCGCGCCCCCGGGGGCGGGGCCGCCCGCCCCGCGGTCACCGCCAGTGGAGCCCCCGCCGGTCACCCGGCGGGGGCTCCCGCGTTCTCCGGGGGGCGCCGCCTGGCGGACGGGCCCCGCTCAGTGCGCCGGGCCCCCCGCGGCCTCCCCTTCCTCCCCGCCCGCGCCGTCCTCGCGCACGGTGATCGCCGAGACCGGGCAGGCCCGCGCGGCCTCCCGTACCAACGGGCTGCCGTGGCCGTCCTCCCGGCCCGCCAGCACCTCGCTGAAACCGTCGTCGTCCTGGGTGAAGACCTGCGGCGCGGTCAGCACGCACTGGCCGGCGCCGATGCACACGCCCTGGTCGACGGAGATCCGCACGCCGCTCACCACGTCACGGGCAGTTCGATCATGCCCTGGATGGTGTCGCCCGGCTTGAACGGGATCCGGTCGGGATCGGCCGCCAGGCGCAGCCCGGGCAGCCGCTCGAAGAGGGTGCCCAGGGCGATCTCCATCTCGGCGCGGGCCAGGTTCTGGCCCAGGCACTGGTGGATGCCGAAGCCGAAGGCCAGGTGGTGGCGGGTCGGCCGGTGCCAGTCCAGGGCGTCGGGGTCCGCGAAGACGGCCTCGTCCCGGTTGATGACCGACGTGGAGAAGACCACCCCGTCGTCCGGGCGGATCGTCACCCCGCCGATCTCGATGTCCTCGGTCGCCACGCGCAGCATGCCGTCGGCGATCGACAGGTACCGCATCAGCTCCTCCACCGCCTCCGGCATCAGGGCGGGGTCCGCCCGCAGCTCGGCCAGCTGCTCCGGGTGCCGCAGCAGGGTGAAGGTGCCGAGGGAGATCATGTTCGCCGTGGTCTCGTGCCCCGCGATCAGCAGGATCGCGGCCAGCGAGACGAGTTCCTCGACGTCGGTCTCGCCGGTCTCCAGCCGGGTGGCGACGAGCTCGTCCAGCAGCCCGTCGCCCGGATCGGAGCGCTTGCGCCGGATCAGGGCCTCGAGGTAGGCGTCGAGCCGCTCCCGGGCCTCCTCCACGTCGGCGGTCGCGGGGCCGCGCAGCAGCCGCCGCGACTGCTCCTCGAAGAACTCGTGGTCCTCGTACGGCACCCCGAGCAGGGCGCAGATCACCATGGACGGCACCGGCAGGGCGAAGGCGCCCACCAGCTCCGCCCCCGGGCCCCGGTCCACCATCGCGTCGATCAGCCGGTCCACGGTCTCCTGGATCCGGGGGCGCAGCGCGGCCGTGCGCTTGACCGAAAAACTCGGGATCAGCATCCGCCGCTGCGTGTTGTGCTCGGGGTCGTCCACCCCGAGCAGGGCCGTCCGCCGGTTCTGCAGCCCCTTGAACCGGGGGCTGGGGGAGGGGAAGGCCTCTTTCGTAGGGTCGGTGGACAGCCGCCCGTCGGACAGCAGGGCCCGCGCTTCGGCGTGGCCGGTGACCACCCATACGGAGCGGCCGTCGAAGAGGGTGACCCGGGAGAGCGGCCGGCCCTCCCGCAGCGGCTGGTAGGCGGCCGGGGGGTGGTAGGGGCAGGTGCGGTCCTGGGGGAAGGCAACGGCATCGGACATGGAAAGCAACACCTCACAAGCGATGGTTCCGTCTTGCCGGACTCCATTACATGCCTGAGGCACCTATCCCACCTACGCCACTTTCAGCCAGCCTGCCCGAGTTCACCCGCGGGGCCCGGCGGCGACCGGACCCAGGCCGGAACCCGGGCGGGTCCGCCGGCACGACCTAGAGGTGCGCATCCAGGAAGGCGCGCAGCTCCGCCGCGCCCATCGGACCCGCGTGGGCCGCCACCGCCTCGCCGGACCGCAGCAGGACCACCGTGGGCGCGCCCGTCACGCCGTAGCGGCGGACCGGCCCGGGGCAGCGGGTGATGTCGGCGCGGACGGCGGTGAGGCGCGTGCCGTACTCGTCCTCCCGCACCAGCTCCGTGACGAGCGCGTCCAACGCCCGGCACGCCTCGACGGCCTTCGGCCAGGTGCCGGTGAAACAGGCGAGGACCGGCCCCGGTGCCATCCGGACGATGAAGTCGAATTCCTGGTCCTCCAGCGGCCGGTGTACCCGACGGGCCATGGGTGGTGCTCCTCAGTTCGGACTGCCGTGACCGCCAGCCTAGGTGGTGACCTCCCGGCGGTCCGCCGGGAGGGGCCGGACCGCCCGTTGTCAGTGGCGGCTGTGAAGCTGGGCCCATGGACGACAGGATGCTGCGCCGCCGCGTCTACGGCGCCGACCACGACGACCCCGACCCGGGCCCGCGCCCCGGCCACGCCTACGGTGAGCTCGTGGGCGGGCCCCTCGACGGGCTGCTCCTCGACGTCACCGGCTGGAGCGCCCGCCGACTGTCCGAGGAGGTCCGGCTGCCCACCGAGATAGGCCGCTACGGCGCCGGCGGCCGCGCCCACTACCGCCGCCGCGCCGCGGACCCCGGCCGCTGGGACTGGTCGGGGGACAGCCGGTAGCGGCCCGGGGGCCGGCCGGCCCCCGGACCGGCGTGCCGGGGCCCGTACCCCTGGTGCACCTGACGGGCCCCCGCGGTGGCCGGTTCCGCGGAACCTCCGAAGAATCTTGCCCAGAGCTGTCGATCCGGGCGCCTCCCGTTCGACGCAGAGGTGAGAGGCGGGGAGAGCCCCCGCCCTCCCACGACCGAGGAGCCACCATGCCGCGCTTCCTGATGCTGATCCGCATCGACGAGCAGGACCCGCCCCCGGAGGACTTCCCGCCCGGCTTCGAACAGCGCATGGGCGCCCTGATGGACGAGCTGACCCAGGCCGGGGTGATGCTCGACACCGCCGGGCTGCTCCCCACCTCCGAGGGCACCCGCATCACCTGGTCCGGCGGGAGGACCAGCTTCACCGACGGCCCCTTCACGGAGACGAAGGAGGTCGTCGGCGGCTACATCTTCCTCCGGTGCAAGGACAAGGCGGAGGCCCTCGCGTGGACCAAGCGGTTCCTGGAGGCCCACCCGGCGGAATGGACCGTCGGTGCCGAAGTCCGCCAGGTCCACGAGATGTGACCGGCGGCGGCCCGCGGCGCCGACGGCGGGCGCGCACCGGAGGCCCGCGCCGAGGTCGAGAGGGCGGCCGCCCTCACCCGCAGCGCCCGCGGACGGGACCTGCTGCCGGGCCGCGCGGCCGCCCTCGGGGACGTCAGCCCGTGACCCGTACCGCCTGCGGCTCGGGCCGCCGGGGCGCCGTGAGCGCGACGGGCCTGCGGAAACCACCCGTGCGCGCGATGCTCTGCACCGTCAGCCGCAGCGCCTCCTGGAAGTCGCCCATCGTGCGGCGCGCCGCCGGGGTGTCCACGTACAGGGAGTTCATGTGGAGCCCGTCCGCGTCCCGCTGGAACCAGGAGCAGGTGCCGTTCGCCCGCGCCGACCACACGTGCGTGGTGGGCCGCCACTCGTCGTGGCGGTCGGCGCCCGGGCAGCGGCGCATGTCGATGTACGAGAAGAAGTTCACCGGGTACGGCCAGGAGCGGCCGGCGAACTCCTCGGGCGCCAGCAGCTGCCAGGCCCGTACGAACGGCACGTCGAGGTGGCGCATCATCTCGGTGAACCCCGCCCGTACCTCGGCCATGACCTGCGCGAAGTCCTTGCCGGGGGAGGCGTCGAACTCGATCGGCAGGGTGTTGACGAACCAGCCCACCGAGTTGTTCCAGTCCTCGCGCCCGCGCTCGCTGACCGGCATGAAGCCCCGGTAGACGCCGGGGCCGCCGGCCTCGCGCAGACACACGCCGACCGAGCCGAGCAGCCCCATGAACGGCTTCCCGCCGACCTCGCGGCACGTCTTCTCGAACACCTCGGTCTCGGCTGCGTCCAGCAGCGTGGAGGCCTCGTTGACGATCGGGTACATCCGGTCCGGCTCGATGCCCAGGTCCAGGGGGAAGCGCGGGAAGAACTCCCCGCCCCGCCGCGTGAAGGACTTCCAGTAGTCGAGGCGTTCGTCACCGGCGTCGATGGACAGGTAGCGGCGGCGCTGGTCGTCGGCGAAGTCGAGGTAGCTGGGCGCGGGCGGCAGCACGGCCGTCTCGCCGCGCCGCAGGGCCTCGTAGGCGGTCAGCACGTCATGGGCGACGACCGGCATCGACATGCCGTCGCAGACGATGTGGTCGAAGGCCAGGTACACGGTCGCCGAGTCGGGGCGCAGCACCGCGCCCATGGTGAACAGCGGCCACGCGAGGGTGTCGATGCTGCGCGTGAACCGCCCGGCGAGGTACGCGCCGAGCCGCTCGGTGGAGTCGAACGTGGCCACGTACTGTACGTCCAGGGCGAGTTCACCGATGGGCAGGGGCTCGCAGGACAGCTCGCCGGCGAGCCTGCGGAACGCGCAGCGCAGCACCTCGTGCCGCTCCACGAAGCCCAACAGGGCCCGTGTCATGGCCGGTTCGTCGAGCGCGCCCTCGACCTCGAAGGTGACGGCCACCCAGGAGGCCGTGGGGTCGTCGTCCGCGCGGGCTTCCTCGGCGACGGTGAAGTGCTTGTCCTGGTTGAACGACGCCTTCTTGCCCTCCGTGCCACCCCGGCCCGGGCCCTGCGGTTCGGCGGTGGCCCGCAATCGCCACTCGAACAGGCGCCCCGGCGCCACGTGGTGTGTCTCCAGAGGAAACTGCCGCATTCCGTCATCCCTTCGCCCCCCGAATCAGCCCCGAGCCCCCTAACGACCCCCGGGCCGCGGAGGTGACGCCCGCGCAGGGACGGCCCCTGGGAACACCTCCCGGGGAGGCGGAACTCGGGGAGGTCAGGCGCCGGGGTCGTCCGCGTCGTCGCGTCGGACCTCGATGCGGTCGGGGGCCAGGTCGACCGCGACGCGGTGTTCCATGCCCAGTGCCTCCAGGAACTTCTGCGGGAGCTGTACGCGGCCCGTGCGGTCCAGCATCACGTACTCGCGCTCGCTGACCGACTCCGTGCCGTGCTCGTCGGTCACCGTGCGGCGCAGGACCTCGCTGCTGGTGCGGCCGTCGCGGATCGCCACCGTACGGCGCACCTCGCCCGCCACCATGGGGTCGTGGGTGACGATGACCACGGTGGCGCCCAGTTCCCGGTTCACGGTGCGGAAGGCCTCGAAGACGGCCGTGCCGGTCTCGGAGTCCAGTTCGCCGGTCGGCTCGTCGGCGAGGAGCACCGCCGGGTCGTTGGCCATGGCGACGGCGATGGCCACCCGCTGCTGCTGGCCGCCGGAGAGTTCGGTCGGGCGGCGGCCGCCGAGTCCGCCGATCTCCAGGGCCTCCAGCAGCCGGTCGACCCGGGCCGCGCGCCGTGCCCGCGCACCGCGCCCGCCACCCTTCAACTCCATGGGCAGCGCGATGTTCTGCGCCGCCGTCAGGAAGGGCAGCAGGTTGCGGGCCGTCTGCTGCCAGACGAAGCCCACCGTGTCGCGCCGGTAGCGCAGCCGCTCGCGCGCGGACATCTCCAGCAGGTCGTAGCCGCCGACGGTGGCGGTACCGGCCGTGGGCACGTCCAGTCCCGCCAGGATGTTCAGCAGCGTCGACTTGCCGCTGCCGGAGGCGCCGACCAGCGCCACCAGGTCGCCCTGGGCCACCGTCAGCTCCAGTCCCTGGAGGGCCTGCACCTCGATGCCGTCACTGGTGAAGATGCGGACCAGCCGGTCGCAGACGATGGCCGTCCCCGGCGCGTGCCGGCGCGGTGCGGCGTCGGCCAGGGCCTGGCGCCGCAGTTCCTCGTACGTGGGCGCTTCGGTGTTCAACGTCGGTCTCCCGCTCTCAACTCGGTGGTGATCTGACGCCGGCCGGTCACCGCCGCCTCGGCGAGCACGGCCAGGGCCACGAGACCCGCCAGGCCCAGCGCCTGCGCGAGCACGGGCCGCAGGCCGAAGCCGAGCCCGGGCGGCACGCCGGCGCCGACCAGGGTCGACAGGTCCACCGACGGGCCCAGCACGGCGACGGCGGCGACCGCGGTCAGGGCGCCGCCCAGCGGGGCCGCCAGGACCTGCGGCAACGACTCCGTCAGCACCAGCACCACGCCCTGCCGGGGCCGCAGGCCCATGGTCCGGAGCCGGGCCAGCAGCGCGGCCCGCTCGGGCGCGGCCCGTACCAGGGTCAGCAGGACGGACAGCAGCGCGAAGCACGCCGCCGCGGCCAGGGAGGTCCAAAACAGCCGGGCCGCCGCGCGCTGGAGGGGGTCGCCGGCGAGCTGCGCGGAGACGGCCGTGCTGGTGCGGACGAAGGTCCGCTCGGCGACCGGGGCGGGGGCGTGGGCGCGGACCAGTTCGCGCAGCCGCTGCTCGTCGACCGTGCCCAGGGCGAACCAGTGGTTCGGGCGTGCCGCCTCGGGCAGCCGTGCGGTGACCGGTCCCGCCGGCAGCACGACGACCGCCGCCTCCACGGACGGCTCCGCCGGGGTACCCTCGACCACGCCGACCGGCCGCGCCCGCAGTTCCACGCCGCCCGCGAGGCTGACCCGGAACTCGCCCCCGGAGTCCTTCCCGGCGAGGTTCTTGCTGATCAGCACCGGAACGGGCGCGTCCGCACCACCGCCCCCGGTCAGCCGCGCCGGGTCGAACCGCCCCCGCCCGACCGCCTCGGACAGCGCGGCGTAGGCCGCCGGGTCGGCGACCACCGCCCTGATCCGGGTGTCGGCCAGACCGTCCGACAGCAGGAGGGCGTCCCGGTCGGTCCACGCCCCGACGGAGCTCCGTAGGCCGGGCAGCGTGCCCGCCGCCCGCAGGAACTCCGGCGCCAGCGCCTCGTGGGGCGGGGCCGACACGTGGGCGTCGCCCCCGACGTCGGCCCGCGCCGCCCGCAGACGGGCCCCGTCCACGGAGGCCAGTACGGCCGACCCGAAGCCGCCCGTGGTCACCGCCAGCAGCAGCGCGATCATCGGCAGGACGGACGGCCGGGCACCCCCGGCGTTCCCCCGGGCCGCGCGCGCCAGCCCGAGGAAGGCGGTCAGGCCCCGCCCGCGCCCCGCCGCCCGGGCCGCCAGCCGCGCCAGCGGGGGCAGCGCCCGGGCCAGCAGCAGCGCCCCGCACAGCGCGAGCAGCAGCGGCGCGGCGACGAGCAGCGGGTCCAGCCCGGCTCCGGCGGGGGCGACCCCGCGCCGGCGGACCTCGGCCACGGCGGCCGCGGTGGCGCCGAGCACCAGCAGCTCCGCCACCAGCCTGCGCCGGGGTGCGGCCGCACGTGGGCCCGACAGCAGCACGAAGGCCCGTACCGGGAAGGCCAGCAGGGCCGCCAGCGCGACGGCCCCGGCCGCGAGCAGGCCGGGCGCCAGGCGGGGCGTCGGCAGCAGCAGCACCCCGAGGGCCGCCGCGAGGACGGCGGCGGGCAGCACGGTGACGGCCCCCTCGCCCAGCAGCCGGCGCAGGACGCCCGCGCGGGAGCCGCCCCGGGCCAGCAGCAGGCCCAGTTCGGCCTCGCGGCGGTCGCCGGTGAGGCCGGCGGCCAGGCAGAGCACCACGAGCGCGACACCCGCCGCGCCGGCCGGCCCGATCGCGGCGAGCGGCGCGGCGGCCTGCCGGCGGGCCTCGGCGGCGGCGAACAGCTTCGGCAGATCGGAGGTGATCCGGATGCCGGGGCGGCCGGTCTCCGCGGTCAGCCGCGTGGCGGTGGGGCCGGCCACGTACGAGGCGATCTGCCCGGCGGCCTCGGGCAGCCGGTCGGCGCGCAGGCCGCCCGTGTCCACCGGCAGCCGCCAGAAGTCCGTCGCGCGGGTGCCCCAGGCCGCCAGCCGGCCGATCCCCTCGGGGCCGACCAGGGCGGACGCCTCCCACCAGGACTTCTCCTGCTTCTTGTCCCACTTGAGGCAGGCCCGCAGCAGGCAGGTGGTGTCGGTGTCGCTCCAGTAGACGTCGGCGGGGTCGGCCGGGGCGAACAGGCCGACGACCTCGATGCCCATCGGCGGGGCGAAGCCCGAGGAGCCCTCCAGGACCGAGCCCACCGTGGCCCCGATGCTGTCGGCGGCGCTCTTGGACAGGGCGACCGGGACGGTTCCCTCACCACCGCCGGACGGCCAGCGCCCCTGGACCAGCCGGCTGTGCGCGGCGATCTGCGGCAGGTGCAGCAGGTCCATGTCGGGCGGGATGTCCGAGGGGCGGACGAGCCCGGGGCCCGTCAGGGAGCGCGGGTCCTTCGTGCGCACCCCGTACACGGGGCCGGAGTCCGCCAGACGGTAACCCGGCCCGACGGCCGCGCGCAGGGCGGCCAGCGAGGAGTCCAGCAGGACCGCGGGGTCCCCGCTCTGCGGCGTCCGGTCGGTGGCGATCAGGCTGGTCGGGCCCGGGCCCTGCTCGGCCAGGTAGGCGCGCAGGGCCCGGTCGGCGCCCCGGTCGAGGGCGCGCGGCAGCGCGGTGGCCAGCAGCACGGAGACGAAGACCAGCACGGCGGACAGGAGCGTGGCCAGCGGCGCGGCGCGCAGCCGCGTCCGCACCCAGCCGGCCCCGCCGCGGCCCCTGGGCACGGCGCTCCGCGGCTCGGTGGTCGGGCCGGTCATATCTCCTCCACGTGGCGCAGACGGGCGGCGGTGCCCCGGGACGTGCGGTCGCCGCCGCCGAGCACGGCCGACAGCAGCGGTACCGCCGCGACGGCGACCGCCAGCAGCAGGGTCGCCGGGCCCGGCAGGTCCACCAGCACCGCCGGTACGGGGCGCTGCGCGGCGGGGGTCAGCACCATCAGCGGCACCGTCAGGTGCACGATGGCCGCGCCCACCGCCAGTCCCACCCCGGTCCCGAGCGCGACCAGGACCAGGCCCTCGGCGGCGGCCGCCCGGGCCGGACTCCGCCGGGGCGCTCCAAGGGCCAGGAGGACCGCGGACTCCCGGGCCCGCCGCCGCGCGGCCGCCGCCGAGGAGGCGGCGAAGCCGATGGCCGCCAGCACCGCGCAGGACAGGGCGAGGGCGGCCAGCGCGATGCGGGGGCCGGCGCTCAGCGGGTCGTCCAGCAGCCCGGAGGCCACCTCCTCGCGCAGCAGCATCCGGTGCGAGCCGGCGCCCGCGCGCAGTTCGGCCGCGGCCCGCGCGGGCGCGGCGTCCGATGCGGAGGCGGCGGGCAGCCACCACTCGTCGGCACCGGGCAGGGCCCGCCCGTCGGTGGCCGCCAGCAGCCGCCCGGCGGTGGCGAGGTCGACGGCCACCGCCTTGTCGCCGGACGCGGGCAGCGCGGCGACGGCGGCGGTGATCCGCACGGGTACGGCCGCCGGGCCCAGCAGCACCGGGATCCGGTCCCCGACCCCGGCGCCGACGGCGGCGAGGTAGGCGCGGGTGGCGATCCCCGGCAGCTCGGCGGCGGCCCGGGCGCCGGTGGTGAGGCTGAGGTCGTAGGCGCCCACGGCGGCGCCCGCGTACCGCAGCCGCAGCAACGCCCCGTCGGCCGGCAGCAGCCGGCCGGCCGGGGCGTCGCCCGTGGCGCCGACGCCGGGGCCCGCCAGGTTCCAGGCGGGTGCGGGCGCCTCGACGGGGACGGCCCCGCCGCCCGCCGTCTGCGCGACCGAGACCCGGAGCAGCGCCAGTTCCGCCTCGACCGCCGGCCTGCCCCCGTCCGCGTAGCCGGACGGGCCGGGCTCCGACCCGTACGACAGGGCGAGCCCGGCGATGGACAGCGGTTCGGCGGCCGCTCCGAGCGGGGCCCCGGCCAGTGCCGCGACATCCACGGAGACGGTGCCCGCGTCGTTCTCGGGCAGGGCCTGCATCGGCGCCCGGTAGGTCAGCCCGAACCGGTCGCGCAGCAGCACGCCGAGCCGGGGGGCGCCGCTCGCGCCCGTCGCCCGCAGCGACACGCCCAGTTCGATCCGCTGCGGGCGGCCCGGCAGGATGATGCCGGCGCTGCCCGGCGCGTCGACCGCCAGCGGGGTGAACAGCTCCTCCATGGTCCGGCCGTCCCGCAGGTCGGCCCGCAGCGGCACCCGCCGCGCCACGGCGGGCGCGTCCAGGGCCAGCAGCTCCCCGGTCGTTCCGTCGGGCAGTCCGTGGGCGGAGCGCACCACCGGGACCACCCGGTCGCCGCCCGGCAGGGACGCGTACCGGCCGGCCCGGCCGGGGGCGGGCAGTTCGCTGCCGGTCACGCGCAGCCCCCCGGCGGTGGCGAACTCCGCCTGGTCGCGCTGCGAGGCGGACCAGGCGGTGTGCTGGCCGAGGGCGAGGACCCCGCTGGACACCGAGAGGACGAGCAGCAGGACCGGTCCGGTGGCCCGCCCCGGGCGCCGCGCGAGCTGCCAGCCCACGAGCGCCGGGCCGAGCCCGCGGCCCCGGGCGGCGATCCGGGCCCCGAGCCGCGCCGCGAACGGCAGGAGCCGCAGCACGAGCAGGGTGCCCGCGCACAGGGCCAGGGTGGGCGCGGCCACCAGGACCGGGTCGACGCCGAGTTCACCGCCCGGGCCGGTGGCGCCCCCGCTGTAGCGGTCGAGCTGGCGGTACGCGAGGACGGCCAGGGCCACCACCGCCAGGTCCAGGCCGGAGCGCGCCGCCCCCGACACCACGGCCGCACGGCGCCCGGCCCGGCGCAGCACCACCGCCGCGGCCCCGCGCAGCACGGCGGGCAGGGAGGTCAGCAGGACGCACCCGAGCGCGCAGGCCGCCGCGGCCGGCCACAGCAGCCACGCCCCGCCGGTCTCGACGGGGGTTTCGGCCAGGGGTCCGTAGCGGCCCGCCAGGTGCAGCAGCGCAGGGGTGAGCAGCGGGGCCAGCACCGCCGAGGGCAGGACCAGCAGCAGCGCCTCGGCCGCCGACAGCATCCCGAGCCGGCGGCGGGAGGCGCCGCGCGCGGTGAGCAGGATCCGCTCGGGCTCCTGGCGTTCCGTCAGCAGGTGGGCGACGAGCAGCAGGGCGGCCCCGGCCAGGACGGCCAGCTGGAGCGCCCCGACCAGCAGGGTGGAGCGGGCCACCCGACGGCCCGTCTCCAGCGCGGCGGAGTACTCCCGCAGTGCGGTGGTGACGGTGAGCCCGGCGGGGCCCTTGGCGCCGGTCTCCGGCGCCAGGGTGCGCAGGCGCTCGACGTCGGCGCCGCGCGCGGCACGGAAGTCGGGGGTCAGCAGCGTGGCGCGGCTGTTCTGGACCAGGGCGCCGCCCGTGAAGGCGGAGTCGTGCACGAGCAGCGGGCCGTAGCTGGTGAAGGAGGCGACCTGCACCTCGCGGCCGCCGAGTGGATCGAGCCGCCAGTACGGGGACTGCGGGTCGGCCGCCCGGAAGACGCCTGTGACGAGGACGCCCAGCGGCGCCCCGCCGTAGCGGTCCTCCAGCCGCACCTCGGCGGGCAGCGCCCGCGCGGTCAGCCCGAGCCGGTTCAGCGCGGCCTCGGGCACGGCCACCGGGACGGGCCCGGGGCGGTCCCCGACGGGCTCGGGCCACTGGCCCGCGAGGAGCCGTACGCGGTCGCGGTCGAGGGCGGCGAGCAGGGTGAGGTCCGGTTCCCCGCCGGGGGTGCGGGGGCCGGGCAGCCCGTACGAACGGCTGCGCGCCACGCTCGCGACGGAGACGGGCACCCTCCCGAACAGGGCGTCCGCGAAGCCCCGTACGGCCGCGTCCTCGCCCGCCCGGGCCGCCAGCCCGTGCTCGCCGGCGAGGACGACGGCGGTGCTCGACCTGCCGCCCGGACCGGTCAGGGCCCGGCGCAGCCCGGCGTCGCCCACACCCCGGGTGAAGGCCAGGAGCGCGGTCAGGGTGGTCGTGGTGATGAGCGCGGTGAGCAGTACGGCGGCGGCGAGCGGCAGTCGGCCGCGCAGCCGGCGCACGACGAAGCCGATCATGTGCCTGTTCCTTCCCCCCGAACCGGACCAAGGGCACCGGATAGCGGACGATGTTGTCAGATCCGGTCGGACAGAGGAAGGGACTTGCGTGATGGATGTGACAGATGAGCAAATTCGGACGCGAAGGCAGCGAAGAGCGCGCCGGCCGAGGGGGAGCCCACCATGACGCAGCAACCGGACCCGCAGGACACCCCTACCGCCGGGAGCACCGCGCCGCCCATGATGACGGTGCGCGGTCTGCGCAAGAGCTTCGGCACCGGGGCCAACGCCGTACACGCCCTGCGCGGGGTCTCGTTCGAGGCCCGGCGGGGCGAACTCACCGCCCTCAAGGGCCGGTCGGGCTCCGGCAAGACCACCCTGCTCAACCTGGTCGGCGGCCTCGACACCCCGACCGGGGGCACCGTCGAACTCGACGGCACCGACCTGTCCACCCTGGACGAGAACGGACTGCTCGCGCTGCGCCGCGACCGGATCGGCTTCGTGTTCCAGTCGTTCGGGCTGCTCCCGGTGCTCACCGCCGCGGAGAATGTCGGCGTCCCCATGCGGATGCGCAGGCTCCCGGCGCGGCAGCGCGAGGAGCGCGTCCGCACCCTGCTGGCCCTGGTCGGCCTGGCCGAACACGCCGGGCAGCGCCCCGGGGAACTCTCCGGCGGCCAGCAGCAGCGCGTGGCCCTCGCCCGCGCGCTCGCCAACGAACCGTCCCTGATCATCGCCGACGAGCCCACCGGCCAGCTGGACTCCGAGACGGGCCGCTCCATCATGCGGCTGCTGCGCGCCGTGGTCCGCAGCGAGGGCGTCACGGCCCTGGTCGCCACCCACGATCCGCAGCTGATGGAACTCGCCGACCGGGTGGTCGAGTTGCGCGACGGCCAGGTCGTCGAACCGGCCTGGCCGGCCCGCTGACCGGCGCCGGCGGAACCCGCACCCGGTCGCACAGCTCCAGCAGCATCCGCACGGAGCGGGAGGCGGCGGCCAGCTCCCAGCGGCGGCCGCCACGGCCCCACCGGTCCAGCACGTCGAGCAGGGCGGAGTCGCAGAAGGTGACCCCGGCGGCGTCGAGCACCAGGCGGCGCGCCCCGAGGGCCGCCCCCTCGTCGAGGAGGGCGCGCAGCGGGGCGCAGCTGTAGTGGTCCAATTCCCCGGCCAGGCCGACGGCGAGGACGCCGTCGCGCAGCGCGGAGCGGATACGGGGGAGCGGCGGGCCGGTCACGCCCCTCCAACGGGCCGTGCCCGCGGCGGGAACCGGCGCCCCCGCGCCATTCACCCGCGTGGCCGTGGGGCGCGCACCCCCGGGCCGGGCGGCCATGACCGACAGTGGGGCGCGTGGATGCCGATGCGGAAGTGGATCTGGAAGAGATCGTCGACGCCCTGTACGTGCCGCACCCCGCCGGGTTCAAGGCGGCGCGGGACGCGGCCGCGGCACGGGTGAAGCGGGTCGGCGACCCGGCGGCGGCCAAACGGATCGCGGCACTGCGCAGGCCCACGCTCGCGGCCTGGGCGTCCAACACGCTGGTCCGGGCGAAACCGGAGGAGACCGAGCAGTTCGTCCAGCTGGGGCAGACCCTGCGCGCGGCCCACCGGTCCCTGGACGGGGAACGGCTGCGGGCGCTGTCCCACCAGCAGCACGTGGTGATCGGGGCCCTGGCGCGGGAGGCCGCGCGGCTGGCCGAGGAGGCGGGGACGCCGGTCTCGGAGGCGGTGGTGCGGGAGGTCGAGCAGATCCTGCACGCCGTCCTCGCCGACCCCGACGCGGCCCGGGAGTGGGCCTCGGGCCGGCTCGTACGGGCTCCCGACCCGGTGTCGGAGTTCCCGGCGGTCGCCCCGGACGCGGTGCTCCCGCCGCCGCCCGAGCCGGCACCCGGCGCGGAGCCGGAAGCGGAACCCGCCCCGGCCCCGGAGGCCGCGGACCCGGCCGGCGCGGCCCGGCTGGAGGCCGCCCGGGCGGCCGCCGCGGACGCGGCGTGGGCCGTCTCCGCCCGCGAGGACGAGCTGCGGACCGCCGAGGAGGCCCGGCAGCACGCCGTGGCCCGCGCGGCCGAGGCCGACGCGGTGGTCCACCGGCTGGAGGGGGAGGCCGCACAGGCGCGGACCGAGCGGGACCACGCGTACCGGGCCGTGTCGGAGGCGGAGGCCCGCCACCGCGCGGCCGAGCAGGCGGCCCGCGCGGCCCGCCTCACGGCGGCCTCCGCCCAGCGCCGCCTGCGCCGGCTCCAGGGCTAGGGGGTGCGGGCCGGGCCCCGTCGGCCAGGAGGGGCCCTCAGTCCTGCCAGTAGAACAGCAGGGTGCGGACGTCCAACGGGACGCGGGCGCCGAAGTAGTAGACGCCGAGGCCGGTGACCTCGATGGAGCCGACGGCCCCGTCGATCCAGCGGAAGCCGGCCGATTCGAGGGCGTGCCGGACGGCCGGTTCGTCATCGTGACCGGCGGCGAACCGGCCGAGCGTGCTGAGGTGGACCTCGCCGTCGTCCTCCCCGTAGCCGATCACGTCGTACGTGCCGTCCCCCTGCCCGTGGGCGTCCCCGCAGGAGACCGGCGGCTTCGGCGCGAGGCCCGCGGCGGTGAGCGCGGCAGTGGCCCGCACCAGCCGCTCGGCGGGATCGGCAGCGGGGGGCGGCTCCGTGCACAGGGCTTCGATCCGCCACCGCGGATCACTCCGCTCCTCGCACCACGGCCCGTACTCGTGGACGATCGCCGCCCGCAGCTCCTCGTCGAGGCCGGCGACCTCCACCCGGGGCCGCCCCAGCGCCTCGTACACCCGCCGGGTCTCGGCGGCGTCCTCGGTGAGGCGGTGCAGCGCGTAAGCGGCCCACAGCTTCGCCTCGTCGGTCGGAGCCTCGGCCAGGTACGCGCGCAGGCGGCCGGGGTCGGTCAGGAGCGCTTGGGCGCGGTACGCGACGCCCCGGTCGGGGTCCGCGAGCGCGTCGGTGACGTCCTCCCCGGCGCGCTGCCGCATCACGACCCGGACGGAGCGGTCCTCGGGCCGGGCGTCGCCGAGCTCGGCCAGCACGGCCTCGACCCCGTACCGGGCCGCCAGGTCGTCCAGCCCCGCCTCGCCCGTCTCGCGCCGGTGGCGCCACGGGCTGAAGGCGAGCGTGGCCAGGGCGCTCGCCGCCGTACGGTCGCCGACCGCACCGCGCGCCCTCAGGATCGCCTCGGGCATGCCGTACCCGCCGTCCCGCTGCCGCTCCTCGTGGCGCAGCCACGGCTGCAGCTCGGGGCGTTCGGCGAGGACGCCGAGCAGGGCGATGCGGACCTCGCTCACGTCACCGGTGTCCTGCACGCGGGAGATCAGCTCGGCCAGCCGCCGCTCGGGCACCCGTCCCGTCAGCGCCTCCGCGCAGGCCCTCCGGCGCCACCACGGCTGCCCGGTGTCGGCCGCGCACCGCGCGAGGGCGTCGGCGTCGTACGCGCGCAGGGCAGCGGTGTCGGCCCGCCCGGCTTCGGGGCTCAGGGCCTGGATCGTCGTGGACATCCGGGGATGCTACTCGGCGCGGGCGTCCGGCCGCCCCGGATATCGGCGGCACCCGGACGCCCGGACGCCCGGACGCCCGGACGGTGCCGGCGGCGGGGGAGCGGTGACGCGACCCCGCCCCGAAGCCTCCCCGGAGCTCCCGCGCCGCCTCACGCGCACAGCGCGATGAGGTCCACGATCCCCTCGGCGTAGGCGGCCGACACCGAACCGGGCCGGCCCGCCCGGCCGTCGCGCAGCAGGGGCAGGGCGGCCCGGACGTGGGCGGCGCACTGGCCGTAGAGCCCCGCCTCGTACGGGGTCCCGTCGTCCTCCGAGTTCAGCAGCGCCAGCAGCGTCCACAGCAGGGCCTCGCGGGTCGCCAGCCGGGGAGGGCCGGCCGACCAGACGGCCATCAGCACCGCGCAGGCCGCCGGGGCCGGGGGCCACAGCCGGGACCGGGCGAAGACGTGGCCCTCCAACGCGTGGAAGGCCGCCGGATGTCCCTCGGCCGCGTCCCACAGGGTGTCCTCGAGATGCCCCGCCGAGCGGCCGCAGCCGCAGGCGACGGACTCCCAGTCGTACCGCGCGATCGTCTCCCGTACGCCGTCGGGCACCAGCGGGCTGGTGCGCGGCGGTTCGTTCCCTCTCATGAGGCCCCAGTATGGGAGCGGGGTGCGGGCCCGGTCGAGGAGGCTGCCCGCAGACCGGGCCGTCCGGCGGTCCCGCCGGGCGGAACCGGTCGGCGGGCGGCCACGTCTGAGTCCCCGTGTGGATGAAGAGAAGGATCCTGGCGCTGCTGTTCGCCCTGCTCACGACCCAGATCGTGGCCCTGGTCAGCCCCGCCTACGCGTGCGGCTGCGGGGCGATGGTGCCCGACGGCGGCTCCCGGATCGGGGTCGACCGGGAGAGCTCCGTCGTGCGCTGGGACGGACGGACGGAAGAGATCGTGATGCGCTTCACCGTCGGCGGCGACGCCCGCCGCGCGGCCTGGATCATGCCGGTCCCGGGCCGGGCCTCCGTGGAGCTCGGCAACCCCGCCCTCTTCCCCCAGCTGGCCGACCTCACCCGGCCCGAGCGCAGGACCCGTACGTACTTCTGGCCGCGCGGCACCGACTGGCCCTTCTCCTCCGGCTCCTCGGACGGCGTGGGTGCCGCCCTGCCCGGCGCCGGCGCCCCGGTCGGCGTCGTCGGCCGCGAGCGGCTCGGCGACTTCGACGTGGCGCGGCTGACGGCCACCGACCCCGAGGCCCTGCGCACCTGGCTCCGGGACAACGGCTTCGAGCTGCCCGAGCGGCTCGCCGCCGAACTGAAGCCGTACGTCGACCAGAAGTGGGAGTACGTCGCCGTCCGCCTCGCCCCGCGGGAGCAGGGCCGGACCCTGCGCGGCGAGCTCGAACCGCTGCGGATCCGCTTCGACAGCGCCCGGCTCGTCTACCCGATGCGGCTGTCCCGGCTGGCCCGCACCCCGCAGTCCCTCGGCCTCTACGTCCTCGCCGGCCACCGGATGGAGCCCCGCTCCGCGATCGGCGGCGCCGTACCCGAGGTCACCTTCGCCGGGACCGTCAGCCCCGGGGGTGCGCTCGGGGAACTCACCGGCGGCGAGCCGGTGTTCCTGACGGCGATCGAGCAGCGGTTCCCGGACCCGTCCCGCATCGACGGGGACCACGAACTGCGGGCCACGGCCGAGGACACCCCCTACCGCAGGGCCGTCTACCGCAACGAGCTCCTCACCGCGGGCGGCGTTCCGGTCTGGCTGCTGACCGTGGGCGGCGTCCTGGCGGCGGCGGTGGCCGCCGCCGTCCTCCTCGTGGTGCGCGGGCGCCGGCCGTCCCGCTCCGGCCGGCCGGACAATCGTGTTGACCTGCGAGAACGGCCCTGACATGGTCCCGTCATGATGACCTTCACGGCCCATGACGGAACCCGGCTCGCCTTTCACGTCAGCGGCGGCGGGACCCCGCTCGTCTGCCTCCCCGGTGGCCCCATGCAGGACTCCGCCTACCTGGCCGGCCTCGACGGCCTCCTCCCGCACCGCAGCCTGGTCCGGCTCGACCTGCGCGGCACCGGCCGCTCGGCGGTCCCCGAGGATGCCGCCTCCTACCGCTGCGACCGGCTCGTCGACGACGTCGAGGCGCTGCGCGAGCACCTCGGCCTGGAGACGCTCGACCTCCTCGCCCACTCCGCCGGCGCCAACCTGGCCGCCCTGTACGCCGCCCGCCACCCCGGACGCGTCGGCCGGCTCCTGCTGGTCACCCCCAGCGTCTTCGCCGTCGGCATCCCGGTCACCGGCGACGACCGGCTGCAGACCGCCCGGCTGCGCGCCGCCGAGCCCTGGTTCGCGCCCGCGTACGCGGCCCTGGAGGACCTCGTCGCGGGCCGCGCCACGGCCGAGACCATGGGGGACATCGCCCCCTTCTGGTACGGCCGCTGGGACGAGGAGGCCCGCGCGCACCGGGCCGCCGAGTCCGGTCAGAAGAACCACGAGGCCGCGGCGGCGTACGGGGCCGAGGGCGCCTTCGACCCGGAGGCCACCCGCAAGGCGCTCGCCGAGCTCGCCGCACCCGTGCTGCTCCTCGCGGGCGAGGCCGACCTGGCGGCCCCGCCGCGCGCGGTGGCGGAGTACGCCGGCCTGTTCCCGAACGCCGAACTCACCGTCCAGTCCGGCGCCGGGCACTTCCCCTGGCTCGACGACCCGGAACGCTTCGCCACCGCGACGGCGGGCTTCCTCGGCCGGACCGGTGCTCCCGCCGCGGTGAGCGGCTGAAGCGCCCGGCACGGCCGTGACCCGCGGGACCCGCCGGGCGCTCCCGCCCCGCAGGCGTCCCGTACGACCCGAGCCGCAGCCGCGTCACCCCGGACGTTCCACTCCTCGGACCGGCCCCTAACCGGAGGCGGCTGTCCGGAAAGCCGTCACCGCTCCCCGCGCCGCCCCGCGCGCCGCAGGGCCAGGGCCGCGAGGGCCTGTGGGGCGCCGGCCTGGCCGCGGATGCCGGGGAAGGCGTTGACGTCCACGATGAGGGGCCGGCCGCCGTCCGCGGCGATGACGTCCACGCCGTAGACGTCCAGGGCGAAGACCTCGCCCACCCGCAGGGCCAGTTCGGCCCAGCCGTCGGGCAGCCGGCCCGGCCGCCGGGCCGGCTCCTCGCCCCCGGCGGCCAGTTCGGAGCGGCGCAGGCCCGCGAAGACCCGGTCGCCGACCACCCACAGCTTGTGGTCCCAGCCGCTGTTGGGGGCGAACGGCTGCACCACGACCGGCTCGCGCTCCCAGCCGGCGGCCAGCGCACCGAGGCCGTCGGGGCCGTCCACCCGGGCGACCAGGTCGTGCTTGCGGCTGTGCCGGCTCTTGACCACCACCGGCCAGGCCGGTTCCGCCGACGCCCGGAGTGCCCCGAGGGAGGCGTGGGTGCGGGTGGCGGCGAAGGGGAGCCCGGCCCGCAGGGCCAGTTCGGCCATGGCGGTACGGTCCTGGCACCGCCCGGTGGCGGCAGCGGAGTTCAGTACGGGCGCCCCGCGCCGCTCCAGTTCCCGGGCCAGGGTCAGGGCCGAGGGGGTCCGCGCCTTCAGCAGGTACACGTCGGCCCGCGCCCCGGCCGCCGCGGCGGCCCCGGCGCGTGGGTCCAGTACCCGTACCTCGTGCTCCGGCGCCAGCAGCCCCGCGGTGTCGGCCAGCAGCGGGTGCCCGGGGTCCGGGGTGATCAGGCCGACCCTCACGCGCCGTCCCCCGCCCCTGCCGCCGCCTGCGCTGGGATCGCCACCGGGAGGCCGTACGGGCGGCCGGGCGGGCAGGGCGCGGCGGCGACCGGGCGCCCGCCGCCCGACCGGGCCAGGTCCAGGACGGCGCGCGCGACCCGCGCGGCCGCGTCCGGCACCTGGCGGAAACTCGGGAAGTCGTTCACGTCGACCACGACCGGCCCGTCGGGGCCCAGCAGCACGTCGACCCCGTACAGGTCCAGCCCGTACACCTCGCCCACCCGGGCGGCGATCCGCGCCACCTCGCCCGGCAGCGCCACCCGGCGCTCGCGGACGGCGGCGGCCGGGTGCAGCGGGGAGCGGCGCTCGGTGGCGAACAGCTCCCCGCCGACGCAGTACACCTTGAGGTCGGTACCGGAGTTGGGCACGTAGGGCTGCGCGATGAGCATGCCCTCGCCCGCGAGGGCGGGCAGCAGCGCGGCGAGCCGGTCCGGCGAGGGCACCAGGTGCACGCCCCGGCCGGAGCTGCCGTCCGCGGGCTTGACGACGAGCGGGTAGGCCGCGTCCGGTAGGCCGGCCAGGAGTTCGGGGCGGGCGATGGCGTAGGTGGGCGGCAGCGGGAGCCCCCGGGTGCTGCCCAGGGCGGCGGCCAGCGCCTTGTCCCGTACCCCGCGGATCGCCCGGGCGTCGTTGACGGTGGTCGTGCCGCCGGCGGCGGCGGCTTCCAGGAGGGTGAGCCCGGGCCCGCCGGACACCGTCTTGAGGACCCAGGCGTCGTGCGCGCCGGCCCGGACCAGTCCGTCCATGCGCAGCAGCGATCCGCCCGGACGGATCACGTCCACCCGGTGTCCCCAGGCGGTCAGCTGCGCGACCACCTCGTTGGGCATGCCGTCGTGGCGGTAGTGCTCCTCCACCAGGAAGCAGAGCCTCATGGAACTTCCCCGTTTTCCCCGGACGTCCGCCGATTCCGTCCGGCGAGTGGTGACGTCACAGGATGCCATGGCATAGCCCCGAAACCGCTCCAGAAGCAGCCTAAGTGGGCACTACTCAACGTAATGTTTATCAAGACCTTTCCGAAACGATCACCAATCCTCTTATAGTTGTGCCTCGTTGCCACAGGAACCCTCTCTTCCATTTACGCCCGGTTTGAGGCTTTGATTGATGACGGCGTCGCCCTCCCCCCTCCGCCCCTCCGCGCTCGCCCTGCTGGTGACAGCAGCGGCCGCGGGCGCCCTCTCCACGGCGGCGGTGGCCGCGGCCCCGTCGGCCGTCCAGGTGCCCCTCGCGTGGTTCTCCTTCTCCGGCTCGCTGCTGCTCGCCGTCGCCGCCTGCGCGGTCACCTGGTGCGCGCGCAGCGCCCGGCAGCTGCGCGGCCGGCTGTCCGCCCTCGCCGGCGAAGTCTCCGCCCGTGACGGGTACATCGCCCGGCTGACCGCCGACGCGGCCCGCGACACCGCGGCCCGCACCGCCGAACGCACCCGGCTGGCGGCGGAACACGCCGCCGAGGTCGAGCAGCTGACGACGGCCCACGCCGCCGAGCTCCACCGCCTCACCACCGCCCACGCCGCCGAACTGGACGCCCTCACCGCCGCCCAGCTCGCCACCCGCGAGCGGCTCGGCGAGGAACTGCGCCGCGCCCGGTCGGGCCGGGCCGCCGCCATGGCCGCCACCGCCAACGCGGCCGGCCGGATGCAGGCGCTCGCCACCGGAATGCTGGCCGACCTGCGGGAGATGGAGCACAAGCACGCCGACGAGGAGGTCCTCGGCGACCTGCTCCACCTCGACCACCGCACCGCCCAGGCCGGCCGCCTCGCCGACTCCATCGCCGTCCTCACCGGAGCCCGCTCGGGCCGCCGCTGGGCCAAGCCCATCGTCATGGAGTCCGTCCTGCGCGGCGCCATGGGCCGGATCGGCGGCTACCAGCGGGTCCGGCTGCACTCCACCAGCGAGGCCGCCGTCGCCGGGCACGCCGCCGAGGGCGTCATGCACGCCCTCGCCGAACTCCTCGACAACGCCGCGAACTTCTCGCCGCCCACCGCCGAGGTCCACGTCTACGTGGAAGAGGTGCCGGCCGGGGTCATCATCACGGTCGAGGACAGCGGCCTCGTCATGAGCGAGGTCCAGCTGCGTCGCGCCGAACAGGCCGTCACCGCCGAGTCCCTGGATCTCGCCGGGCTTTCCGGCACCCGCCTCGGACTCGCCGTCGTGGGCCGCCTCGCCCGCAAGCACGGGCTGACCGTCTCCTTCCGCCCCTCCGCCCGCGGCGGCACCGGCGCGCTCATGATGATCCCGGAAGAGCTGATCAGCCACGCCCCGGCCGAACCCGTCCCCGCCCCGGCCCTCCTCGCGGCCCCCGAGCCCGCTCCCGCACCGGCGGCCCGGCCCACCGGGCCGGAGGCCGCCCACGACACCCCCGTAGAATCCGGGGAGCCCGAAACCACCGGCCCGAACCCGGTGCTCGGCGACAGCGGACTGCCCCAGCGGCGGCGCGGCCGGACCCTGGCCGCCGCCCACCCCGAGGGGCCCGGCGCCGCGAGCGCGGCGGCCCGCACCCCGGCCGCCCCCGCCGGCGCGTCCCGGCCCGCCCCCCGCTTCGGCAGCTTCCGCCAGGCCGTGCGCGGCAGCACGGCCCCGGCGCAGCAGCAGCCCACGAACCCCCCGCACCCGGAAGGCGACGACACCCCATGACCGGCTCCACCACCGACGAGACGCTCAGCTGGCTCCTGGAAGGACTCCTGGAGCGCACGCCCGGCGCCCGGCACGCCCTCGTGCTCTCCCGTGACGGCCTCAAGCTGTGCCGCACCCCCGAGCTCTCCGTCGACCAGGCCGACCAGCTCGCCGCGATCTCCGCCGGCATCCAGAGCCTGTCGCACGGGGCGTCCATCGAGTTCGGCGACGGCACCGGCGGGGTCCGCTCCGCCATGGCCGAGTTCTACGGCGGGATCCTCTTCATCGTGGAGGCCGGCGAGGGCGCGCACCTCGCCCTCGTCGCCGCCGAGGACGCCGACGCGGGCCTCGTCGGGCACAACATGTCCGAGCTGGTGGAGCAGCTGAGCGAGCATCTGATCGCCAGGCCCCGGGGTTGAGCCGCGTCAGGCCGGGCCGGGACGACTCCCCGGACCGGCTGTACACCCTCACCGGCGGCCGCAGCAGCTCCGGCAGCGATGCCTTCGACCTGGTCACCCTGATCGTGGCCGAGTGCGACCCGGTCCCCGGCATCCAGTCCGAGCACGCGGCGATCCTGCGGATGTGCCGCTTCCCGACGGCCGTCGTGGAGGTCGCGGCCGAACTGGGCCTGCCCGTCTCGATCACCCGGATCCTCCTCGCCGACCTCCTAGACGCCGGGCGCATCAGCGCCCGGCACCCGCGCGTCACGACGTACCGCCTTCCCGACCCCGACATCCTGGAGCAGGTGCTCGTTGGACTCCGCAACCTCTGACCGGGGCGAGCCCCGCCAGGCACTCAGCAGCACCGCCGACAACGGCCTCAAGATCGTGATCGTGGGCGGCTTCGGCGTCGGCAAGACCACCCTGGTCCGCTCGGTCAGCGAAATACGCCCGCTGAACACCGAGGAGACGATGACCGCGGCGGGCGAGGCCGTCGACCACACCGACGGCATCACCGCCAAGACCGCCACCACCGTCGCCTTCGACTTCGGCCGGATCACCCTCGACGCCCACAACGTGCTCTACCTGTTCGGCGCCCCCGGCCAGGAGCGCTTCTGGTTCCTGTGGGACCGGCTGTTCTCCGGCACCCTCGGTGCCGTCGTCCTCGTCGACACCCGCCGGCTCGCGGACTCCTGGTACGCCATCGACCGCCTCGAACACCACGGCACGCCCTTCGTCGTCGCCTGCAACGACTTCGGCGGCCCCGCCCACACCCCGGAGGAGATCCGCGCCGCCCTCGACCTCCCGTCCGAGGTGCCGCTGCTGTTCTGCGACGCCCGCTCCCGCGCATCCGGCAAGCAGGTCCTCATCTCCCTCGTCGAGCACCTCCAGCACCTCCAGCACCTCCAGAGCCGCCGGCCCGACCAGCCGGACGTCGTCCCGCACACCATCCCGGAGCCCACCCCGTGACCACGCCCGAGCCGCAGCCCGTCTACCTCGGCGGCCCCCGCTTCCAGAGCGACCCCGCAGCGCTGTACCGGGAGATGCGCCGCGACCACGGCGCCGTCGCCCCGGTCGTCCTCGACGGGGACATACCGGCCTGGCTCGTCCTCGGCTACCGCGAACTGCACCAGGTCACCAGCGACCCGCAGCTCTTCTCCCGCGACTCCGACCTGTGGAACCAGTGGGACCGCATCCCGGCCGACTGGCCGCTGCTCCCGATGATCGGCCGCAAGCAGCCGTCCATCCTCTACACCGTCGGCGAACGCCACCGCGAACGCGCCGCCGTCATCTCGGACGCACTGGAATCCGTCGACCCCTTCGAACTCCGCGGCCACGCCGAGCGCTTCGCCGACGAGCTGATCGACGGGCTCTGCGGCAAGGGCACCTGCGACATCGTGGGCGAGTACGCCATGCTCCTGCCCCTGCGCGTCCTCGCCCGCATCTACGGGTTCTCCGACGAGCAGGGCCCCGGCCTCGTCACCGCCATGAACGACATGATCAACGGCAGGGAGGGCGCCCTCGACGGCCAGCGCCACCTCGCCGAGTCCATGTACGCGCTCCTCGCCGCCAAGGCCGCCGCGCCCGGCCCCGACGTCGCCTCCCGGATGCTGGCCAACACCGCCGGGTTCACCGTCGACGAGATCGCCCAGGACCTCATGGTGATGATGGCCGCCGGGCACCAGCCCACCGCCGACTGGATCGGCAACTCGCTGCGCCTGATGCTCACCGACGACCGGTTCGCCGCCTCCTTGGCGGGCGGCCGGCACAGCGTCGGCGAAGCCATGAACGAGGTGCTCTGGGAGGACACCCCGACCCAGAACGTCGCCGGCCGCTGGACCACCCGGGACACCCACCTCGGCGGCCGGCGCATCGGCAGCGGCGACCTGGTCCTGCTGGGCCTGGCCGCCGCCAACGGCGACCCGCACGTACGCACCGAAACCGGCGCCCTCACCGGCGGGAACAACGCCTTCTTCTCCTTCGGGCACGGCGAACACCGCTGCCCCTTCCCGGCCCAGGAGGTCGCCGAGGTCATCGCCCGGACCGGCATCGAGGTCCTCCTCGACCGGCTCCCCGACGTCGACCTCGCCGGGCCGGCCGCCGGACTCACCCGGCGCCCCTCGCCCTGGCTGCGCGGCCTCACCGCCCTGCCCGTGACCTACACCCCGACCCCCGCGCTTGGAGCCACCCCGTGACCTGCCCGATCGACCACACCGGCCCCGCCCCGCTCGTCCTCGACCCCTTCGTCGCCGACCTCGACGCCGAGAGCGCCGCGCTGCGCGCCGCCGGCCCGCTGGCCCGCGTCGTCCTGCCCGGCGGGGTCGCGGTGTACGCCGTCACGCACCACGCCGAGGCGCGCAGACTCCTCACCGACCCCCGCCTCGTCAAGGACATCGGCGTGTGGGGCGCCTGGCAGCGCGGGGAGATCCCCCTCGACTGGCCGCTCATAGGCCTCGCCAACCCCGGCCGCTCCATGCTGACCGTCGACGGCGACGAGCACCGCCGCCTGCGCACCCTCGTGGCGCAGGCGCTGACCGCCCGCCGGGTGGAGAAGCTCCGCGCCGGCATCGAGGCCCTCACCGCCCGCTCGCTCGACGCGCTCGCCGCCCTCCCCGCCGGTGAGACGGTCGACCTGAAGGCGCACTTCGCCTACCCGCTGCCGATGAACGTCATCAGCGAGCTGATGGGCGTCGACGCCGCCGAACACCCGCGCCTGAAGGCCCTCTTCGAGAAGTTCTTCTCCACGCAGACCCTCCCCGAGGAGGTCCCCCAGATGATGGCGGACCTCGGCGCCCTCTTCTCGCGCATCGTGGAGTCCAAGCGGGCCACCCCGGGCGACGACCTCACCAGCGCGCTCATCGCCGCCTCCGAGGACGGCGACCACCTCAGCACCGAGGAGATCACCAACACCCTCCAGCTGATGGTCGCCGCCGGGCACGAGACCACCATCAGCCTGATCGTCAACGCCGTCGTCGCGCTGGAGACGCACCCCGCGCAGCGGGCCCTCGTCCTCAAGGGGGAGGTCCCCTGGGAGAACGTCATCGAGGAGACCCTGCGCTGGTCCACCCCCACGTCACACGTCCTGATCCGCTTCGCCACCGAGGACATCGAGGTCGGCGACCGGATCCTGCCCGCCGGCGAGGGCCTGATCGTCTCCTTCGGCGCGCTCGGCCGCGACGAGGCCCAGCACGGGGAGACCGCGGGGGAGTTCGACGTCACCCGCACCCCCAACCGGCACATCGCCTTCGGCCACGGCCCGCACGTCTGCCCCGGCGCGGCCCTGTCCCGCCTGGAGGCCCTCGTCGCCCTCCCGGCGCTCTACGCCCGCTTCCCGGAGCTGTCCCTGGCCGTCGGACGCGAGGAACTGCGCAACAAGCCGGTCCTCACGCAGAACGACCTGTACGACCTCCCCGTCCGGCTGCGCCCGTAGGAAAGCGCGCCACTGGAAAAGAAATGGTAGTCGCACCGGAGCCGTTGCTAGGTTGCTCACGTGCCGAAGCTGAATCAGATCATCGCAGTCGAAAAGGGCGTCAAGTCCAAGTCCCTCCAGGAGCTCTCCCAGGCTCACCACGACGTGCAGAAGCCCGCCCTGCTGGCCGGCATCTCGCGTACGTACCAGCCCAAGGACGAGGAGGGCGAGCAGCCGCCCGAGTCCACCCGGGTGCAGGTCAAGGCGGAGGACGTGCTGCGGGCGACGGCCGGCACCCTGACCCGCCTGTTCGACGTGACGGCGACCAAGGACTGGGCGAACCGCACGGCGGCCGCGGACGTCGTCGTCGACGGCCGGGTGCTGCTCGCCCAGGTTCCGGTGCCGTACCTGCTCTTCCTCGAGAAGCAGCTGACCGACCTGCACACCTTCGTGCGCAAGCTGCCCGTCCTCGACGCCTCCGAGTCCTGGAACCTGGACCCCTCCACGGACTCCTGGAAGACGGAACCGGTGCGCACGATCCGCACCAAGAAGGTGCCGCGCAACCACGTCAAGGCCGAGGCCACGGAGAAGCACCCGGCGCAGGTGGAGGTGTACTACGAGGACGTCGCGGTCGGCTACTGGACGACCGTGAAGTTCTCCGGCGCCCTCCCGGCCCGCCGGGTCAACGAGCTCCTCGACCGGGTGGAGCGGCTCCAGCAGGCCGTGAAGTTCGCCCGCGAGGAGGCCAACGGCGCCGAAGTCACCGACCAGCGGGTGGGGGACGCCGTGTTCGGCTACCTGTTCGGGTAGCCCCGAGAACGCCCCCTGCGCGACAGGGGGTGCGCGAGAGCGCAAGCTGAAACTGACGTTGAAGCTGAAACAGGGGTGTCACTGAGGGTTCGAATCCCTCCCCCGGCACACGTGCCGGGGTGGCCCAAGCGGTAGAGGCGGCCCCTTGAATCTCAGATTATCGCTCCAGTCTCAGCATTCGCCGCCGAACACCGGATCGACCGGGCGGGGACGATCACCGACGGATGGGGGTTCAAGTCCCTCCTGCGCCTCTTCGCGGCGCGGTAGTTCAAAGGCAGAACACGTCGGCCTCACCATGATCCCCTCCCTTAAACGCCGCCGGTGTGCGCAATTGGGTGGCACACAGGGGCCCGGGAACTGGACATGTTCCCGGGCCCCGTCACGTTCCCCGGGCAACTCCCGTTCCCTCAGCCACTCGTACGACGCCCCGAGCGGCGGACTGCGACCACAGGGTGACGGCGGATCCCTCTGTGAGGCGACGAGGGCCCGCGGGCCCCCGCCTAGGTTGGACGGCATGACGATCCGACGCCGCACCGCGGCCGCCGCGGCCATGCTGGCCCTCCTCCTCCCGGTCCCGCTGATGGCGGCCGCCACCGCCACCGCCGCCCCCGCGGCAGCCACCGGCACCCGGGTAAATCCGGCAGAACTGCCCGCGCCCACCGGCCGGTTCGCCGTCGGCCAGGAGGACCTCCACCTGACGGACCGCAGCAGGACCGACCCCTGGGCGCACACCGGCCCCCGGGAACTGATGGTCACCCTGCGCTATCCCGCGCAGCGCGGCACCGGCCGCGCCCCGGCGCCCTACATGAGCACCGAGGAAGCCCGGCTCGTGCTGGCCGACAAGAAGCTGGACCAGGTCATCGACCCCGCCGTCTTCGCCGCCACCCGGGCCCACGCCCGCGTCGGCGCCCGGCCCGTCCAGGGCCGCTACCCGCTGATCGTCCTGTCGCCCGGCTTCACCGTGTCCCGCGCCACCCTCACCTCGCTCGCCGAGGACCTGGCCTCCCGGGGCTACGTGGTCGCCGCCGTGGACCACGCGTACGAGAGCGCCGCCACCGCCTTCCCCGGCGGCCGCATCCTGACCTGCCTGGCCTGCGGGCCGGCCGATGCCCCGGGGGGCCACGAGGCCGTCCTCGGCGTCCGGGCCCAGGACGTCTCCTTCCTCCTCGACCGCCTCACCGGCCGTCACCCGGCCTGGCGTCACGCCGGGCTCATCGACGCCGGCCGCATCGCCATGGGCGGCCACTCCATGGGGGGCGCCGCCGCCCTGCCGGCCATGGCCGCCGACCCGCGGATCCGCGCGGGCGCCGACATGGACGGGGGCCTGCCCGGTCCGTACCCCGCCGCCGGGATCGGCGGCCGCCCCTTCCTGCTGTTCGGTGCGGCCGCCAGCGCGCCCGGGGGCCACTCGAACGGCGACTGGTCGAAGACGTGGCCGCACCTCGACGGCTGGAAGCGCTGGATCACCGTCGACGGCACCGACCACTTCGCGGCCACCGACTTCCCCGCCATCCGCGACCAGCTCGGACTGCCCCACCCCGAGGCGCCGCTGCCCGGCTCCCGCGCCCTCGAACTGACCCGGACCTACGTCGGCGCCTTCTTCGACCAGCACCTCAAGGGACGGCCCGGGCCGGTTCTGCACGGCCCCCGCGCCGACACCCCCGAGGTCCGCTTCCACACCCCCTGAGCGGCCCGTACGGGGGCCCGCACGCGGGCCCCCGTACCGCGCCCGGCGGCTAGGCCGTCTCTTCCGGATCTCGCCTGACCCGCGTCGCCCGGCACCGCACCTCGCCGCGTTGTCGAGGCACCCGAGGACGTCCAGTAATCGGGAGCCTCTCCGCCTTGCGATGCACGGCACCGGACGACGCGGGCTTAACCGGCAAGATCCGGAAGAGACGGCCTAGACCGGCACGGACACGAAGGTCCGGCCCGTCTCGTTCACCACCAGGACCTCCCTGACGTCCGACGGGTCCACGGCCGCGGATCCGTCCAGGGCCGCGGCCTTGCCCTCGCCGTGCTCCGCCGCGCCCACGACCCAGCCGCCCGCCGTGGAGCGCGTACCGTCCCGGGAGACCACCACCAGCCGGCACCGCTCGCCCGCGGGCACCCCCGTCACCGCCGCGCGCAGCCGCACCCACCCGGCCGCCGGCGTCAGCTGTACGGTCATCCGCGCGCCCGTCCCCGCATCCGCGGCGGAGGCCACCCGGGTGCCCGCCACCGGCGGGGAAGGCGCCGCCGACACGGTCGGCGGCGCAGGCGGGGGCAGCGCCCCGGCGCTCCCCGGGTCCGCGCCCACCCGGGCACCGGCCCAGAACACCGCCGCCAGCGAGGCGGCCGCGGCCAGCCCCACCACGCCGGCCCGCCACCGCGCGGCCGACGCCCGCTCCCCGCGCACCTGCCGCAGGGTCCGCTGGAGCAGCAGGTCCCCGCCCGGCGGGGGCCCGTCGAGGAAGGCCTCCTCGGGCACCTCGCCCAGCACCCTCTCCATCTCGCGCAACGCGCCCACCTCCTCCCGGCACCGCACGCAGTCGCCGAGGTGCTCCCCGACGCGCCGTACCTCCTCCTCGTCCAGGACGCCGAGCACGTACGCGCCGAGCAGTTCCGGTTCCTCCTCGTGCCGCTGCCGGTTCACGCCACCACCTCCCGCAGTCCGCCGGGCTGCTGGGGCGGCCGGCCGGTTCCTCTCCTCCGCGCACCGTCCCCGGCGGCGTCCCCGAACACCTCGCGCAGGGCCTTGAGCGCGTAGTGCGAGCGCGACTTGACCGTCCCCGCCGGGATGCCCAGCCGGTCGGCGGCCTCGGCGACGCTGTGCTGGCGGTAGTACAACTCGGTCAGGACGTCCCGGTGTTCCGGCGACAGCCGGTCCAGGGCGCCGAGTACCGTCATGGCGTCCACCACGGCGTCGGCGTGGTCCCCCTCCACGGGGGGAGCGGCCGCCGACCCGGAGACCTCCGGCGGGCGGGCGGCCCTGGCCCGGTACCGGTCCGTGATGATGTTCCGGGTGACCGTGAGCAGCCAGCCGCGCACCGAGCCCTTGCCGTTGACCAGGACCTCGGAATGCCGCCAGGCCCGGATCAGCGTCTCCTGGACGACGTCCTCGGCGGCGGCGCGGTCCCCGGTCAGGCGGGTGGCGTAGGCGAGCAGGGCGTTGCCGTGCTCCTCGTACACCGCCCTGATCAGCGCCTCGTCGGTAGAGCCCCGCCGAGTACGGGGCCACAGTGGTCCGGGCATCTCACCCTCTCCGTCCGCCTCGTGTCGCGTCGTGCGCTCGGAACACGGCCCCGAAGGGCCGGCCGGTTCATGTGACCCGCGTCACTCGCATCCGGCAGGTGCGGCCCCCGTCGAGGCAGGCGACGGGCTCGCCCCCCTGGCGTCCGCCATCACGTCCAGGAACACCCGCGCGCCCCGGCCGGCCGCCCGGCGTAGCCCGGCGCGCGGCCGAGGTTGGCCCGTCCCGTGCTTGTCCGGCCGGGGGCCGCCCGCGAGAGTTCTCCGTATGACACCGGAAGAGCTCCTGCACTCCTTCGCCCGGACCCGTGCCTCCCTCGACGGCGAGGAGACCGTCTTCTGGTGGACCGGCGACGTCCACTCCTGGGCCCCCGGCGAGCCCTACCGCCGCCTCTTCGGCTTCGAGGGCCTCAACACCGCCCGGCTGGAGCGGGACGAGGAGGACGGCGGCTACCGGCTGCTCTCCCGGGAGGCCGCCTTCTACCTCGACCCCGCCACCCGGGACATCCTCGACACCTGGCACGGCAAGCCCGTGGTGCACGTCTGGAACGATCCGGCCAACCAGCGCTTGCGGCCCTTCCCCGTGCCGCGCACCGAACTGGGCGACCAGGTGTGCTTCAGCCTGGAGATCCCGCTCGCCTACCCCTCCCCGCTGCCGGTCGCCGACTACCCGCTCAACTCCGCCGACGACACCTACCGGGCGCTGGAGCTCTTCCAGTTCTTCACGCCCGCGGCGGCCCTCGCCGGTGACGCCCCGAGCGTCCCCGCGACCATGTCGTGGACCCGGATGTCCCCCTGGCTGCCCTGGATGGAACAGGGGCAGCGCCCCGGCGGCCTCACCTTCCACTGCCGGGGCGTGAAGCTCGCCTCCTACGCCGAGGTGCCCGAACGCACCCGCGCGTACATCGCCGCCCACGAGCCGCAGTTCGCCCGCGCGCCGGAGAAGTGGGCCGAGCCCAACGAGACCAGCTGGACCTACTTCCGCCGGCTCAACCCCCGCTGACCGGCGGTGACCGGCGGGGGAGGGCAGGGACCCCCCAGGGTCCGGACAAGGGTTTTCCCCGTATCGGGTTCACCCCCGCGTTGCCTACTGTCTGCCCACCGGCGATCTTCCGCGCCCCGGGCGGCCCCGCACCAACCCCACATGGTGTGAAGCGACCGCGGACGCGCTGATCGCCGGGTACGCCGTTGCCCTGCCCCGCCGTCGCGGCCGGACAACGCGGCGCGCGGCGGTGGCCGGGGCGGGTGCGACCAGCCCGCCCGGGCCCCGCTTCCGCCGGTTCCACCTCCCACACTGCACCGACCGGCCGCTCCGGCCTGCCCGGATCCGGCCCGTAAAGGGGAACAACGTGCACGCACCCAGACGCCGGCTCATATCCGTCGTGGCCATGTCCGTCACCCTGCTCGCCGGCTCCGCCACCGCCGCGGTGGCCGTGACCCCCGCGAACGACCCGGCCGCCTCCACCCTCCCGGCCGCCGCGGCCCCCGCCACCCCCGCCGCCGCCCCGGTCGAGAACCTGATCGTCGGCTACAAGTCCTCCGCCTCGGAGGCCGGTTCCAACGACGCGGCCGCCGCCGACGCCACCGCCAAGGGCAAGAAGGCCGGCAAGAAGGCGAAGTTCGACCGCCGTCTGGGCACCGGAGCCGCACTCGTCAACCTCGGCGGTGCGACCGCCCCGGCCGACGCCGCCGCCGTGATGGCCCAGTTCCGCGCCGACCCGGACGTCGCCTACGTCGAGCCGGACTCCCGCGCCTACGCGATGGCCACCCCGAACGACACCGAGTACGCCAAGCAGTGGGACCTCTTCGAGCCCACCGCCGGCATGAACGTGCCCGCCGCCTGGGACAAGACCACCGGTTCCGGCGTCACCGTCGCCGTGATCGACACCGGCTACGTGGCCCACTCCGACGTGGCCGCCAACGTCGTCGCCGGCTACGACTTCATCAGCAGCTCCACCGCCGCCCGCGACGGCAACGGCCGCGACAACAACCCGGCCGACCAGGGCGACTGGAGCGCGGCCGGCGAGTGCGGCACCGGCTCCAAGGCCAGCGACTCCTCCTGGCACGGCACCCACGTCGCCGGCACCATCGCCGCCGCGACGAACAACGCCAAGGGTGTCGCGGGCATCGCGTACAACGCCAAGATCCAGCCCGTCCGCGTGCTCGGCAAGTGCGGCGGCGCGACCTCGGACATCGTCGACGCCATCACCTGGGCCTCCGGCGGCACCGTCGCGGGCGTCCCGGCGAACGCCACGCCCGCCAAGGTCATCAACATGAGCCTCGGCGGCTCCGGCGCCTGCACCGCCACCTACCAGAACGCCATCAACGCGGCCGTCGCCCGCGGCACCACCGTCGTCGTGGCCGCCGGCAACAGCAACGCCGACGCGGCCGGCTTCTCGCCCGCCAGCTGCAACAACGTGATCAACGTGGCCGCGAGCAACCGCACCGGCGACCGCTCGTTCTACTCGAACTACGGCGCGATCATCGACGTCGCCGCCCCGGGCGGTGAGACCCGCCGCGCCACCGACACGCCCGGCACCGTCACCACCCCCGAGAACGGCATCCTCTCCACGCTCAACGGTGGCACCACCACCCCCGGCGCCGAGATCTACAAGCCGTACCAGGGCACCAGCATGGCCGCCCCGCACGTCGCGGGCCTCGCCGCCCTCCTCGTCGGCGCCAAGCCCTCGCTCACCCCGGCGCAGATCGAGTCGGCCATCAAGGCCAACGCCCGCCCGCTGGCCGGCACCTGCACCGGCGGCTGCGGCTCCGGCCTCGCCGACGCGGCCGCGACCGTCAACGCCGTGACCTCGACGCCCGCCACCCCGTCGTTCGAGAACACCGCGGACTTCGCCATCGGCGACAACACCACGGTCGAGAGCCCGATCGCCGTCACCGGTGTCACCGGCAACGCCCCGGCCGCGCTCAAGGTGGGCGTGAACATCGCGCACACCTACATCGGTGACCTGAAGGTCGACCTGGTCGCCCCCGACGGCACCGTCTACACCCTGCACAACCGCGCCGGCGGCAGCACCGACAACATCAACCAGACCTACACCGTCGACGCCTCCTCCGAGGTCGCCAACGGCACCTGGAAGCTGCGCGTGAACGACAACGCGGGCGGCGACACCGGCAAGATCGACTCCTGGAGCCTCGGCTTCTGACCCGGGTCCGCACCGGTCCCGGCGGAGCCCCCCAACTCCGTCCTGACGGACCGATGGTACGGACCAACCCAGTGCGCGGGTCTGCCAGTACCTCCCGTACCGGCAGACCCGCGGCGCTTTCCTGCCACCTGACTGAATTCTGCGTCACAATCCGGGTCCGCCGGGGGGCTGACCTCGTATTGTCGCGTCTCACAGGAAGGGCACAGAACAGGGGCGCGAAAGGCGGGTGGCTGTGCGTGGCGGCGACGGCGAACGCTGACACCAACGTCGGACACGGTGCACTCATCGAGGCGGTCGACCGAGCGCTGACCACGCACGGCCGCGCCGTCCTCACGGGACCCGCCGGCTCGGGAAAGACCGAGGTGGCCAGCGCCGTCGCGGGCGCCGCCGCCCGACGGCACGAAACCGTCCTGCGGCTCGCCCCCGAAGCCGCCGACCGGGACATACCCGAAGCCGCGGCCGCCGCCCTCCTCGCCTCCGTCCCCCGCGCCACGCTCGACCGCCTCGCCGGACCCCAGCGCACCGCCATCGCCCTGCTCCGCCGCGAGGCCGACGCCCCCCGCGCCGGCCGCGACCACGTCGCCCTGCGCCTGGCCGTCGTGGAGGTGCTCCGCACCCTCGCCGTCCCCGGGCCGGTCCTGCTCGTCCTCGACAACGCCCAGTGGCTCGACCCCGAGAGCACCGACCTGCTCCGCTTCGCCCTGCGCCTGACGCCGCCGCGCGTACGGGTCCTCGCCGCCGAATGCGTCCAGGGCGGCGCCCCCGTCGCCGAACCCCTCTGCGGCCCCGGCACCCCCGTCGTCCGCGTCCCCGCCCTCGGCGCCGACGAGGTCGCCGAGCTGCTGCTGCGCCACGGCCTGCCCGCCCGCCTCGCCGGCCGCATCCACCAGGCCAGCGGCGGCAACCCGCGACTCGCCCTGGCCCTCGGCCACTCCCTCGCCGAAGCCGCCGCCTGCCAGGGCGGCGCCCACCACGCCGACTCCCTGCCCCTGACCGGCCAGGCCCGCGAGGTCGCCCGCCGGCTCCTCGCCGCCGCCCCCGGCAGGACCCGCCCGACCCTGCTGCTCGCCGCCCTCGCCGCCCGCCCCACCACCGCCCTGCTGCGCCGCGCCGGACGCCCCGACGCCGAGGCGGAACTCGCGGAGGCCGAACGGGCCGCGCTGGTCACCGTCGGCGAGGACGGCGCCGTCGCCTTCACCGCCGGCGCCCTGCCGGCCGCCCTGGCCGCCGACGCCGGCTGGCCCGAGCGGGCCGCCGGGCACGCCGCGCTCGCCGCCGCCGTGGACGACCCCGTCCAGGCCGTGCGCCACCGCGCCCTCGCCGTCGACACCCCCGACGCGGACCTCGCCGCCGAGATCACCCGGGCCGCCGACGCATGCCGCCGCCGGGGCCAGCGGGCGCTCGCCGCCGAGCTCGGGCTGCTCGCCGCCGAACGCACCCCCGCCCGCCTCGCGCAGGAGGAGCTGGCCCGGCTCGTGGCCGCCGCCGAGGACGCGGGCTGGGCCGGCCGCGCCGACCTCGCCCGCCGCGCCACCCGCGCCGTGCTCGCCCGCGACGCCTCGCCCGCCCAGCGGGTACGGGCCCGCCTCGCGGTGATCGACGCCGCCGGGCAGGCCCTGGCCGACCTCGACGAGACCATCGCCCACGCCGTGGCCGACGCCGCCGGGGACCCCGCCCTGCAGGCCGCCGTCCAGCTCCGGATCGCCTGGAAGCACAACATCGGCGACGGCGACCCCGTCCGCTCGCGCGACGCCGCGGCCCAGGCCGGAACCCTCGCCAAGGCCGGAGGGGACCAGGTCGCCGAAGCCATGGCCCTGACGGTCCGCGCCCGGATGGGCCGCATCCTCGGCGACCCCGACGCCGAGGAGATCCTGGCCCAGGCCCTCGCCCTGCCCGCCCCCGAGGTCCCCCTCGGCATGCGCAACGCCCCCCAGTACCTCGCCGTCCGCCACGCCCTCTTCGACGACCGGCTCGCCGACGCCCGCCGGCAGCTCCTCGTCCTGCTGCCCGCCGTCCAGCGCACCGGCTCCGCCGAGGACGTCTTCGAGGTGCTGCGCAGCCTCACCGAGACCGAACTGCGCCGGGGCCACTGCGCCCGGGGCACCGCCCACGCCCGCCGCGCCCTGGAACTCACCATCGAAGCCGGCCTCTCACCCGGCCCCGCCTGGTACGTGGCCGCCACCGCCGAAGCGGCGGGCGGCAGCTTCACCCGCGCCGCCGGCTACGCCCGCCGGGGCATCAGGGCCTCCGAGGAGGAGGGCGACCAGGTCTTCCTCTCCCGGGGGCTGTTCGCACTCGGCACCGTCGAACTGGCCACCGGCGAGGCCGCGAAGGCGGTGGCCACCCTGCGCCGGGTCGCCGCCCTGGAGGAGGCCCAGCAGGTGGTGGACCCCTCGGTCCTGCGCTGGCACGGGGAGCTCGCCGAGGCACTGGTCGCCGCCGACGCGCCCGCGGAGGCCGCGGCCCTGCTGGACCGCGTCACCCCCGTCGCCCGCGCCCTGGAACGGACCACCGTGCTCGCGGCCCTGGACCGGGCGCGGGGGCTGTGCCTGTCAGCGCAGGGCGAGCCGGAGCCCGCCGTCGCCCTGCTGGAGACGACCGCCGAGCGGTTCGGCGCCCTCGGACTGCCCCTCGAACAGGGCCGTACGCTGCTCGCGCTGGCCCGGGTGGAACGCCGGCGCCGCCGCCGGGCCCCCGCCCGGGCCGCCCTGCGGGCCGCGGCCGGGCTGTTCGAGGCGGCCGGGGCGGCGCCCTGGCTGGAGCTGGCCCGGGAGAGCACGCCCGAGACCAGCGGCCCGCACCCCGGCGTGGCCTCCCTCACCGAGGCGGAGACGCGGCTCGCCCTCCTCGTCGGCGGGGGAGCCAGCAACCAGGAGGCGGCGGCGAAGCTCTTCCTCAGCGTCAAGACGGTGGAGGCCCGGCTCACCCGGATCTACCAGAAGCTCGACGTCCGCTCCCGCGCCCAGCTGGCCACGGCCCTGCGCGGCCGGTGAGCCGGTCCCTGCCCGCCGTCAGCAGCCCAGGTTGTCGCCGGGGGTGACCCCGAGCAGCCGGGTGAAGCTCTGGTAGGCGTTCACCCGGCTCTGCACCTGCGCCGGGTTCCCGCCGTTGCACTCCAGGGCGCCGTTGATGGAGCGGATCGTCTCGCCGAAGCCCGCGCCGTTGACCATGGCCGCGTGGGCGGTCATCGTGCCGGGGCCGTTCTGGGTGTTCCAGTACCAGAGCGCCGTCTTCATCGCGACGGCCGGGTCCCGCTCCACCAGGTAGGGGTTGGCGAGCAGGTTGATGCCGAGGGCGTCGCCGGCCGCCTTGTAGTTGAAGTTCCAGCTCAGCTGGATCGGGCCGCGACCGTAGTACGCGGCCTGGCCGGCCGGACAGCCGTAGGGCTGCGAGGCGTCGCAGTAGTGCGGGTAGTTGGCGGTGTTCTGCTCCACGATGTGGACGAGTCCGCCCGTCTCGTGGGAGACGTTCGCCAGGAAGGCCGCCGCCTCGCGCCGCTTGACGGTGTCGTCGCCGGTGTGGGCGAAGGCCGGGTAGGCGGAGAGCGACGCGACCAGGCCGTTGTAGGTGTAGAAGGGGTTCCGGTTCGGGAACATCTGGTTGAACTGGGCCTCGCTGACCACGAAGCCGGACGGATCGCCGGTGCCCGGGTCGGGATCCTGGCCCCCGCCGCCGCAGGCGCCCTGGTCCGACCAGACGCCCCACTGGCCGGTGGTGCCGGGCGTTTCGCCCTGGGTCCACCACTTGGCCTGCCAGTTGTGGCCGCCGTACGAGGCGCTGTTGCCGCCCGTGTAGACGGCGGAGGAACTCCAGGCCGCGGCGCAGGCGGGGGCCGCGGCGGCGGGGGAGGCGGGCAGGGCGACGGCCAGGCCCAGGGTCGCGGCGGCGGCCACGGCGAGGGAGAGGGCACGGCGGCGTAGCGTACGTATCACGTAACTGCTCCTGGAGTGGGGGGACTTGTCGCGCGGCGTGTGGGGTGCGACGACTACCGCCACTGAACCGAATTGGTCTGGACCTGTCAAGGTCCAGACCAAAGCCTTTACGTGTCGGATGCGGGGTGGAACCGGCCGGAACATGCCGGAGCGGCGTGACGGGCGAGGCCGTCACGCCGCTCCGGGGCCGCTGGATCAGCTGCCGGCCGAGAGGTTGCCCGACAGGACCGGGATGTTCTCGGCGATGTGCGAGAGGGTCTCGTCACCCTTGCCCTGGGTGGAGTTCTCGGCGCACTGCTGGTTCTGCGGGTTGGAGGCGATCGGGATGTCCTGGACGCCGACGTTGACGAGGGCCAGGACGGACTGGACGTTGACCTTGGCCGGCAGGCCGATGCAGAGCTTGTTCAGCGAACCCTGGACCGCGGAGAGCTGCGGGCTCATCGCGCCCTCCGTCTCCTGGTTGCCGTAGATCTGCGTGGCGTTGTTGCCGTTGACCGTGTTGACGCCGTTGTCGTTGCCGACCGCCATCGCCGGGGAGGCTGCAAGGGCGCCAGCCCCGAGGACGGAGGCGGTGACCGCGGCGGTGGCCATGAACTTCTTGAGCATCGTGAGGATCCTTCTGTCGCATGTGCTGTCCCCGGCGGAACGACCTGATCAACTGCCCCTGGCCCCAGGGGTTATCGCAGGTCACCCATGCGGCCCAACGTTTCCTCGGGATCCCCAGGTCAGCCGGTCTTGCGCCGGACCTTCTTGTTCTTGCCGCCCGGCCCACTGCTGGAGCCCTGCACCTTCGCCCGGCTCTGGTGGGCCTGCTGGGACTGGGCGTGCGAGGCGTTGCGCTCCAGCGCCTCGCGGAACTTGCGCTTGGCCTCCTCGGCGGGGGACTCCTCCTGCGGGACGTCGTCACGGGGGGTCTGCGGTGTGTCGGCCATCTGGTGCCTCCTGGAGTGATCGGGTCGCCAGTGTGTCAGCCGGACCGCCGCCGGGCCATCCAGTTGGGCGGCGGCGGGCGGACCGTCAGGCGGCTCCGGCCGGCGCCTCGGCGCCGCCGCCGGCGCGGATGGCGTTCAGGGCGGCCGTGTGGAGGGCCGCTGGATCGCCGTGGCTGACGGGGCTTCCGGTCAGCGTGTACCACTCGTCCGCGTCCGTGTACTGGACCTCGAAGCGGACCCGGCCGCCCGGTCCCGCGGTGGTGCGCAGGGTGAGCGGCCCCGTGATGACGCCGACCTCGTCGGTCATGGCGCCGCCGGGACCCGCGAGGACCTCGTCCTGCCACTGGCGGGGGGCGGTCATGAGGCGCAGGTGTCGATCATGGTGGTGAGCATGGCCCTCTCCGCTTCGGTGACGGTCAGACGGTAATGGGACTTGACGGTGGTCCAGGCCCGCCCGTACTGGCACCAGCTCGACTTGTCCGGGGGCTGCCACAGGTCGGGGCTCTGGTCGCCCTTGGAGCGGTTCGACGCCGCCGAGACCGCCAGCAGCTGCGGCCGCGTCAGGTCGTTCGCGAAGGCCTTGCGCCGGGCGGCGTCCCAGCCCGAGGCGCCGGACCGCCAGGCCTCGGCCAGCGGAACCATGTGGTCGATGTCCAGTGCGGCGGGCTCGTCGACCACGGCCCCGTCGTACAGGCTCTTCCAGGAGCCCGACCGGGCGCGGCACTCGGAGTCCTGGGTGACGTCCTTCCCGTCGCGCTTGAGCACCGTCTCCCGGGTGTCGCACCGGCCGCCCTGCTCGGCCCAGTGGGTGAACCGGTCGCGGCTGTAGCCGGCCATCGTGCCCGGCGTGCCGGTCGTGAGCGCCGCGAGCTGGGTACGGGCGACGGCGGCGCTGACCATGCCCGGCAGTACGTCGCCGGAGGCGGGCTTCGCGTCCGCGGAACCCGTCGCGGAGGGGCCGGAGCTCGCGGGCCTCCCCGCCGGTTTCCCGTCCCCGGGGACGCCCGGGCCCCCGCAGCCGCTCAGCCCGAGCAGCAGCGCGGCGGCCACCGCCGCGCCGCGTACACCTGTGTGACGATCCATGACCCCACCCCGGACGAGACGCTCCGCGAACTGACCCGGGCACACTACCCATAACCGGACAAGCATCAACGCACCGGGCCTACCTTCTCGCTCGCTCGTACCCCGGAGCCGGCCCGGCAACCGGGTGCGTTGCAGCCCCCGTTCGCCGGCCGGCCCACCCGTCAGGGGACGGGGCGTCAGCTCCAGGAGGCGGCCACCAGGGAGCGCTGGGCCGCCTCGAGGTGCGTGGACGCCGCCAGCCAGGCCCGGGCGTAGCCGTCCGACGAGGCCTCGGTGAGGCGGCCGAAGGCGTCCCGGGAGCGGCGGTCGGCCTCGGCGACGAGCGCGTCGGCCAGGTCGGCCGCCGCCCCGAAGCCCGCCCGGCGCAGCGGACCCGACGCCGTCAGCGGCTCCGGCCCGCGGGCCGACTCCGCCACCGCCCGGCGCCCGCCTGCCACCCCCGTCTCCAGCAGCCGGCGCACCCGCCACAGCGGCGAAGCGGCCAGCGGGTCCGGCCCCGGCTCGGCGGGGGCCACGGCTGCGGGGGCCCCGCCGTCCGGGAAGTGGCCGCCCTGGAGCCGGTCGTAGCCCAGGTCCGCCCGGCCCCGCCACTGCGGCGGCAGCCGCAGCGTGTACGCGGCCCCGGGCACCGGCCCCACCGCGAGCGGGCTCAGGGTGGCCGCCCGGTCCGGGTCGGGACGGCCGAGGACGCGCAGCACCAGGCCGGGACACCCCGCCAGGCGGCGCAGGTTGGCGGTGTGCGCCAGCTCCGGGTGCGGATGCGCCGGGCGCAGCCGCAGCAGCGGCGCGTCCGGGCGCAGCTCCCGCACCAGGAGGTGCTCGCCGGCCGCGCCGGCCACCTGGACGTCGCAGCCCAGCAGGCCCGTTCCGGCCTCCCCCGCCAACAGCTCCCGTACGGCGTCGGCCGCCGGGCGGGCGAAGAGCGCCGCCGCCGGCTCCTCCTCCCAGGACACCCCGGGCGCCGGCACCGCCCGTACCCCGCGCCCGGCGCCGAGGCGCCCGTCGGCGGAGACCGTCGCCCCGGCGATGCGCAGCCCCGCGCGCGCCAGCCCGGCGTGGTCGAGGGCGGCTCCACCGAGGGCCACGGAGGCCGACCCGGCGCCCCGGGCCCGGGCGAGGCCGCCGGGACGGACGTCCGAGAGCGAGTACCGGGCGCCGTCCGCGCCCAGCAGGTGGGTGACGACGCCCCCGTAGCCGGTGGCGGTCAGCACGGGCTCCCGGCACAGGCCGTGCACGAGCAGGCTGCCGCCCGCCCCGTACGCGCGCCGCCCGCCCCCGGTCAGCCCGGGGCCGCCCGTGCCGGACGCCAGCAGCGCGGCGGTGCGCAGCAGTTCCGCGAAGGCGGCGGCCAGGTCGGTGAGCCGCTGGGCGGCGCGGCGCTCCCGCGCGGCCCGCAGGCCCCGCACCACCCGCAGTGCGGCGGCTTCGGCGTGCGGCAGGCCGGCGAGGCGCGCGGTGTGCGCGGCCCGCAGCACCTCGGCCTGGGCCACCGCGCCGGCGGCGACGACTCCCGCGGCGAGCGCCTCGGCCGCCACCGCCCACAGCGCCGCCCCGGCCCGCACCTGGGCCGCGGTCGGCGGTGGCTGCGTACCGCCGGCGGCGGATCCGGCGGGGGCCCCGGCCTCCGCGCCGGCCCGGGCCGCGGCGGCGTGCCGGGCCTGCGACCCGGCACCGGCCCCGGCCTGCGACCCAGCACCGGCCCCGGGCTCGTCCCCAGCTCCGGCCCCGGCACCGGCTCCGGGTTCCGCCCCGTGTTCCGCCCCGGGCTCCTCCCCGGCCAGGGGCGCGGCCCCCAGTACCGCCGCCCGGTGCAGGCAGCGCGGTGCCAGCAGGCAGCAGCAGACGGCCTGGTCGGCCCGGGTGACCGCCCCCGACGGTCCCGGCCGCAGGGTGACCACCGCGTCCTCACCGAACCGGACGGTGATGCTGCCGTCCGTCCCGGTCCCGGCGTCCGCACCGCCCCGGCAGTCCTCGATGGCGGCGTCCAGCTTCTTGCGCAGCCGGGCGCTCAGGTTCTCCACCGCGTCCGCGACCACCTCGGCGGTGACGGGCGGCAACAGCGGACTGGTCATCGGGGCTCCCCACGGAGTCGGTCGCCCACCCAGCGGGCGAGGGCGAGAGGGCTGAGCGCGGCCACCGGCATCCCGGCCGCGACGAGTTGCCGCGCGACCGGGACCGAGTAGCGGGGCGCTCCCGAGTCGTCGAGCGCGGCGCAGCCCAGCAGATGGGCGCCGGACGCGGCCAGGGCGCGGACCTCGGCGAGCAGACCGCCGACCGGGGCGCCCTCCTCGAAGTCGCTGACCACGACGACCAGGGTGCGGCTCGGCACCGTGATCAGCGTCCGGGCGTGCGCGAGGCCTGCGGCGATGTGCGTACCGCCGCCGACCCGCACCTCCAGCAGCAGGGAGAGGGGGTCGTCGACGCGGCCGCTCAGGTCCACGACCTGGGTGGAGAAGGCGAGGAAGTGCGTGGACAGGGTCGGGACCCCGCCCAGCACCGCCGCCGTCAGGGCCGACCAGACGACGGACGCCTCCATCGAGCCGGAGACGTCCACCACCAGGACGAGCCGCCAATCCGCCTCTTGCGACGCCCGCGTGCGGAACACCGGCCGCTCCGGGACCACCACCACCCGGCCGTCGTCCAGGCGCCGGGTGTGCGCCAGGTTGGCCCGCAGGGTGCGCGCCAGGTCGAGCGGGCCGCCCGGCCGGCGGGTCGGGCGCGGGGTCGCCAGACCCGACAGGGCCGGGCGCAGCCGCGTGGCCAGCTCCTTGGCCAGCTCGTCGACGAGCCGCCGCACCAGCGGGCGCAGCCGGGCCAGGTGCGCCTCGGACATGCCGCCGGCCAGCGAGAGCACCGAGGTCAGCAGCTCCACGGACGGGCGCACCGAGCCCGGGTCGAGCTGGGCCAGCACGTCGGTGCGGCCCGCGCCGGCCGCGTCGGCGAGGACCTCCTCGCGCACGTCGGCGCCGAACAGGGACTCCAGCTCCGCCGACCACTCCCGGGCCGTCGGGAAGGAGGCCTCGTCCCCGCCGCCGGAACCGGGGCGGCCCACGTCCGCGGAGCCCTCCCCGCGCCCCGCGCCGTACAGCTCGTCCAGCGCGCGGGCGTAGGGCTGTGCCCCGGCGGGGAGCCGGTCGCGCCGGCGGCCGAGCAGCAGCCGCCACCGGTCGGCGGGCGCCAGCCGGGGCTGCTCCGGCGGCCCGGGCCGGGCCGGCTGCGCGGCGGCGGGGACCGCGGCGCCGGCGCGCGGGTCGGCGCCGCCCGGGTCGGCGGCGGCATCCGGCGAACTCCCGGGCAGCGCCAGCGCCTTGAGCGCGTCGAGCCCGGCCGCGTCGGCGGCGGCCCACAGGGCGAGCAGCGCGGGCGGCGCGTCGAGCGAGAGGTCGACCCGGTCGCCGAGCCGCTCGGTGACGGTGTCCAGCAGCCGCTCCCGCGCGGCCGGGCTCAGCACCTCGAACCCGGCGCGCAGTGCGGGAAGCCGCTCCAGGAACGCCGCGTCGGACAGGGAGTCCACCCGGTCCAGCAGCGGGGTGAGGGCGGCCGGGGAGGCGCCCAGCAGCGGCCCGGCGGCGGTGAGCAGCCCGGTGAGCCGGCGGGACAGGGCCCGCCGCCCGTCGGCGGTGGCCGCGCCGTCCACCCAGGCGGCGGCGCGGGAGCCGAGCCCGGCCGCCGGATCCAGATCGAGCAGCACCCGTACGGCCAGGGCCGCGCCCCGCATCAAGGGGCTGCCCGCCGAGGCGAGTTCGGCCAGTGCGGCGTCCATGCGCAGCCCCAGTCGGCGGGCTGCGGCCCGGTCGGCGAGGGCCACCAGGGCTTCCGCGTCGGCGGGGTCGTCGCTGCCGGCGAGACCGGGCAGCGACCGCAGCGCGGCGTCCAGCAGGTCGCCGACGAGCTCCCCGGCGGTGGCCCGCGCACCGTCCGGCGCGCCGGGCAGGTGGCCGCGGCGCAGCCCCTCCAGCAGGTCGGCCGCCTCCAGGAGTTCCGGCACGGTGGCGGTGTCCGGCAGTACGGCCGCCATCTCCTCCAGCCGTACGCCGACCAGTTCGGGCAGGTCGCACCGCGCGGCGGCCTCCAGCCCGGCCAGCACCTGCGCCGCCGTCGGGCCGCCTTCGGCCGCCTGGCGGCGCGCGGTGTCGCGCAGCGTGCCCGCGGCCGCCTGGGCGGCGCTCACGCCGCGGACCCCGGCCAGGTCGAGGCGGGCCGGGACCGAGGGGGTCCAGGACAGCCGCCACCTGCTGCCCAGGGCGGTGCCGTCGCCGGTGGCGGCCACGGCCAGGGGCTCCCCGTAGGAGGCCCCGCAGACCAGCAGCCGGCGCAGCAGGACCTCCCGGCGCCCGTCGAGCTCCGAGCGCAGCGGGTCCAGGCGCACCTCGCGGGGCTCCGGATCCGCGGGGCAGGGAAGCCGCAGCGCGGCCAGCTCCGCCTCCACGGAGGGTCCGAGCCCCGAACGCGGGGCGTGCGGGGTGGTGCGGCCGCGGCCCGTGCCGACGAACACGGCCTCGAGGGCGCGGGCCAGCGCCCGGCCCCGGCCCAGGGGTTCGCCCTGCCCGAGCACCGTCGTGACGGCCTCCAGCAGCTCGCCCCGGCCGGGCGCGGGCAGCCCGCGCAGCACCGCCAGGTCACAGGCCAGCCGCAGCGTCTCGGCGGCCTCCCCGGTGCCGGCCGTGTGCCCGGCGCGGCGCAGCTCCCGGCACAGCCGGGTGAGGGCGCCCGCCGCCGCCTCACGCAGCCGGGCGGGGTCCCCGCCCGCTTCGAACACGGCCTGCTGCCACAGGGGGTCGCGGATGCCGGCGGGGTAGCCGGAGCGGGAGTCGAGCAGGTCGTGCGCGTACGCCACGAACGAGGTCACCACCGGAGCGTCCGCCCCGCCGGAAGCCCCGCCGGACTCCGCCCCGCCGGAAGCCCCGCTCGGCTCGGCCCCGCCGGAAGCCGAGCCGGCAGCCCCGCCGGGTTCCGGCGCGGCGGCGGAGGCCTCCCCGTCCCCGCCGCCTTCCGCGAGCAGCGCCGGGGCGTGGAACGCGCCGATCACGGCGGCGACCCGGCGGCCGGCGAACCGGGCGAGCACGCCCCGCATGTGGGACTCCCGCGCCAGGTCCACCGCCGCAACGGCGCCGGCGTCCGCCCGCAGCGCCCAGCCGACGCCCAGCGCGGCGCGGCGCACGGCCTCGGGGGAGCAGCCCGGGGCCAGGACCTCCACGGCCCGGTCCCACAGGTCGTCGCCCTCGCGCCCGGTCCCCGAGGCCGCGAGCGCTCCGGCGTAGGACCGCTGCCCGGCCGCGGCGGGGGGTGCGGCCGCACCCCCGTCCGCCGACCAGCCCGGGTCGGACAGCGGCAGGTCGCAGCAGACGACCTCGACACCCCGCCGCCGGGCCCAGCGGAGCGCCGCCAGCTCCGGGGAGAAGTCCGCGAAGGGGTAGAAGGCGAGGCGCCCGTCCCGTCCCAGGCCCGCCAGCGCGACCGGCGCGACGGTCTCCGGGTCGGCCAGGTGCGCCAGCCACGGCCGGAAGTCGGCCGGCAGCTCCACGCAGACGACCTCGGGGTCCGCCGCGTCCAGCAGCGCCGGGACCACCGCGGCCAGCGCGGGACTGTGGTGGCGTACCCCCAGCAGGTACGGGGCGCGGCAGGCGGCCAGCTCCTCCACCGCCGCCCGGGGCTCGGCGGAGAGCGTCAACGCAGGCTCCCGCGCAGGTCCCAGAGGCGGCGCCACATCGCCGAGCCGTCCTCGGCGCGGCGGCGGACCGGGCCGTCCCAGTAGCCCAGCAGCCGCCCGTGGTCGGCCGGGTCGTCCTTGCGCACGACGCCCAGCAGGTGCCCCGGCAGCAGGTCCAGCACGTCACCGCCCGGCAGGTACGCGGCCGCCACCCCCAGCGAGGTCGCCACCTGCACGGCCTCGGCGGTGGACATGACCGTACCCGGCCGCTCCACGTCCCAGCCCTCGGCGCTGCGCCCCGAGCGCAGGTCCCGGAAGACGGTGACGAGCGCGTCGAGGACGGAGTCGTCCACCCCGAAGGCCGCTCCGGCGCGCTCCACGGCGGCGACGGCCTGCCGCCGGATCAGGGCGCTCTCCGCGTCCGGGTCCGCGATCGGGCCGACGGTCTCGAAGTTGAAGCGCCGCTTGAGCGCGGCGGACATCTCCGAGACGCCCCGGTCGCGCAGGTTGGCGGTGGCGATGACGGTGAAACCGGGCGCCGCGGACACCACCGCGTCCTCGGTGGCGGTCAGCTCCGGCACGCTGACCCGCCGGTCGGACAGGATCGACACGAGCGCGTCCTGGACCTCCGGCAGGCAGCGGGTGATCTCCTCGACCCGCGCCACCCGTCCCGTCCGCATCGCGCGGAGCACGGGGGAGTCGACCAGGGCCTGCGGGGTGGGGCCCTGGGCCAGCAGCAGCGCGTAGTTCCACCCGTAGCGGAAGGCGTCCTCGGTGGTGCCGGCGGTGCCCTGCACGGTCAGCTCGCTCGTACCGGACACGGCGGCCGACAACAGCTCGGACAGCATCGACTTGGCGGTGCCCGGCTCACCGGTGAGGAGCAGCCCGCGCTCCCCGGCGAGTGTCACCACGCACCGCTCCACCAGGGCGCGTTCGCCGACGAACTTCGGGGCGATCACCAGCTTGGCCGGCAGTCCGGCGCGGCGCTTGGGCAGGGCCAGTTCCCCGCCGTCGCTGCCGCACACGAAGGTCACCACCGCGCGGGGGGTCAGCGCCCAGCCGGGCGGGCGGGGGCCGGTGTCCTGGGCGGCGAGGAAGGCCAGTTCGGCGGCGTACCGCTCCTCGGCGGGCAGGGCCTGCCGGGCGGGCGCGGACGGTTCGGTAACGGTCATCGGGATTCGGGTCCTCCGGTCATGGAACGTCGGGGAAAGGCAGAAAGGGGGCCGGCGGCCGGGGCGCGGCGGCACGCCGCGCCCCGGGGTAGCTCAGCGCCGGCGGCCGGCCGCGCGCTTCACCTTCAGCTCCTCGAAGCGGGGTGCGTCGCCCGCGCGGACCCGAGCCCACGCCCGGCGGTAGAGCTCCGCGGCCGGCTCGGCGGGTACCAGCACGCCCAGCGGCGGATGCCCGCCGGCCGCCAGGGCGTACAGCGGCAGCTTCCACGTCTCCACCGGCAGGACCGGCGAGCCGGGCTCCGTCCAGCCGCCGGGCAGGAACAGCGAGCGCCCGGCGCGGGTACGGCTCGCCTGGACCACCAGGTCCGTGGCGGCCAGCTCGGCGCGGGCGGACTTCGTCCGGGCCGGCTTCCAGCCCGTCCAGCGGGCCGTGTTGCGGTCGGTGGGGTCGGGCATCGCCAGCAGCGCCAGGTACAGTGCGGCGGCGTCCGCGCCCAGCCCGTACGCCCCGGACACCTCCGCCACCAGCTCCGGGACGCTGCGGGACGGGTCCTGCGGCCACCAGGTGCCGTCCTTGTCGGCGGCGCCCGCGACCGGCGCCCCCGGATCGGCGAGCAGCGCGGCGAAGCCCGGGTCGTGGGCGAGGCGCAGTGCCGTCTCGGCGGCGGAGGGCTGCTGGCCGGCGTCGCGCAGCAGCGGCAGGTACGGGTCGGATCCGGTCGAGTCCAGCAGCGCGGGGCGCAGCGCCGGCCGGGGCTGCCCGTCGTGCGTGGCCAGCACCACCGCGCCGTACCGTTCGTACCCCTCGCCGGTCTCGGTGGGAGTGCCCGCCGCCTTGCGGAAGTCGGCGAGGTGGACGTAGTGCCCGACCCCCAGCAGGAGTTCCGGCGCGGCGAGGCGCTGGCGCAGCGCGGTGAGCGCGGGCGGCAGGCAGGCCCGCAGGGGGTGCCCGGCGGGCAGCCGGTGGGCGAGCCAGGCCGTCAGGGCGGTGGCCCCCGTCAGCACGTTCGTGTCGAAGGGCCGGGTGACCGGAGTGCGGGGTTCCACGTGGTCCCCCTCGACCTTCCACGCGACATCGCACGACAGCACCGGGGACGCCGCCGCGTCCAGCAGCGCGGGCAGCGCCTGGTGCGGCGCCCAGCCGCCGCGCACCTCCTTGTTGGCGTCGGCGAGCAGCCACTCGGGCACGGGGGTACGGCGACCCACGCGCTCGTTCCACACCCGCGCGGCGGCGGCCGCGTCCGGGCCGTCCGTCCACAGCAGCGCCGGGTCGGCGGGCAGCAGCGCCGCGACCAGGGCGCGCCGGACGTCCGGGGCCAGCTCCTTCAGGTCGTCGCGGGCGTTCGCGGCGTCCGCAGCCTTGACGCCGAGGGTCGCGCGCAGCGCGTCGGGCAGGAACGCGCGCTCGTACGAGTCCAGGTGCGGCAGGCCCGCGAGGACCAGCCGGGCCATGGCGGCCGAGACCCCGGTGAGGCGGCCGAACTCCTCGGCGGCCTCCGGGAACCAGGGCGCCGGGCCGCGGGCGGCGGCCTCCTTCAGGAAGGCGGACAGCCAGCCGGCCGGGCGCTCCCGGTCGCCGACGAGGCCTGCCGTACCTGCCGCGGTGTAGGGGGCGGGCACGGTGAAGGCGCCGGCCGGGTCGTGCAGCAGGGCGTCGAACTCGCGGCCCCGGGGGAACTCCAGGGTCTGCTCGTTCAGGCCGAGAACCGCGCCGCCGCCGAGCGGCATGACCGCGCGGTGCCGTCCGCCCCGGCCGCGCTCGCGGCCGTCGGCCCCGAGCAGGTGGGCGGTGTCGATCCGGACGCGGACCCGCCGCCAGCGCGCGGCGGACCCTTCGGCCGAGGCCAGGCCGAGGGCGTCCACCTCGCCGAGCAGCCGGCACAGCGCGGCCCGCTGCTCGTCGGCCGCACCGGTGACCACCGCGCGGTAGGCGACGGCCGCCGGGGCGTCCAGGAAGAGGTCGGCCCAGGGCAAGGACGAGTGCGCCACCTTGGGCAGGTCGACGTGCAGCCGCCCGGGAACCGCCTGCGCGGCGGTGTCCGCGGCGACGGCGCCCAGGGACCGCAGGAAGCGGTACGTCCCGTCGGCGTCGCCGCCGTAGTAGCGGTGGCCGGGGGTGCCCGTGAGCCCGTCCACGCCGCTGTGGAGCAGCGAGTCGGCCGGGCCCCGGTCCTTGGCGGGCTCGCGCACGGACACCGGCGCCGGCTCCAGCGCGGCCGCCACCTTGGCGAGGGCCTTGCGCTGGGCCAGTGCGGACCGGAGGGCGTCGGCCACGCCGCCGATCAGCGCGGGCGCGCTCACGGCGGGCAGGGCCGCGCTCACCAGCGCGGGCAGCTCCGCGGGCTTGTCCGCCTCGGCGGCGGCCGCCAGCAGCGCCCCGGCTTGCGTCGCGTCCACCGCGCGCAGCGCCGCCGAGCCCTCGGGGTCGCGCGGCCGCAGGCAGTACCAGTAGGGGAGCTGCGGGAGTTCGGCGTGGCCGGTCCAGTAGAGGCCGCCGTGGTAGTCGGCGGAGACCCGGCAGGTGACGGCCCCCTCGGGGTCGACGAGGGACAGGGTCCGCCAGTCCTGGGAGACGGCCCGCGGCCGGTCGTCACCGGGGAGGGTGACGGCGGCGCGCGGGATGGAGCCGCCCTCGGGCACGGTGACGCAGCGCCCCGCGGTGTCGGAGCCGTGCCAGCCCTGCCCCGGGACGCGCACCGCCCGCCAGCCGAGCACCCCGTCCACAGGCGCGCCCAGCACCGAGCCCTCGACGGCGGGCGCCGGCCGCAGCCAGTCCTGGCCGATCCGGTCGGGCAGGAAGCTGCCGTGCGGCCGGTCGCGCAGGGCGTCGGCGAGGAAGCCCGGCAGGGAGCGCCGCCCGACGGCCCCGGAGGCGGGGTCGTACTCCGCCCAGCCCGCGTCCTCCCACCGGTTGCCGTCCTGGTCCCACACCCAGTAGGAGGTCCCGTCGGAGATCACCGCCCGCTCGGCCGGCAGCCGGCTGTCGCCCGCGTGCAGGACCGCGGCGCCGCCGGTGGTCCGTCCGCCGCCGGGCAGCGGCAGGGTCACGTGCTCGGAGCGCACCGACCAGTAGGTGGAGGGGGAGTCGAGGGTGAGGACGTCGCCGGGGGCGCTCAGCCAGTAGCCCTGGACCGGGCCGTCGTGGGAGGCCCAGAAGACGAGCAGGTCGCCGTCGGTGTAGTGGAAGCCGTGGCTGTACCGGTCGCCCTGCGGGATCCGCAGGTCGTGGGCTAGCACCGCGGAGTCGGGGCCGATGACCCGCACCTGCGTGGAGTTGGCCACGATGACGTACGGCCAGGCGTCCATCACGGTCAGCCGTGCGCGGCCCCGGCCGGGCGCCAGCTCGGTGACGGCCTCCTCCCAGGCCGGCCAGACCAGCTCCTCGAACAGACCGCCGCGCAGGGTCCGGGCCAGGATCCCGCCCAGGTCGACGGAGGCGGCCCGGGACACCTCCTCGGGGGCGAGGGCCAGGGCCGAGGACGGCAGCCAGGTCAGCCGCCGCAGCGCCTCGGGCAGTTCGGGCAGGGCCGCCGCGGTGGACGCGGCGGCCACCTCGCGGACCCACTCGGCCACCAGCGCGCTGCTGCCGGGAGCCTCGGCGAGGTGCCGCACGACCCCGCGCCCGTCGGACATGTGGGTGTTGAAGCGGTGCAGGGTGCGCAGGAAGACCGGCCGCATCCGCTCGTCGGCGCACAGCGCCCGCAGGTCGCGCCGCTCCGGCGAACGGGACCATTCCTCCAGGCCCAGCGTGCCGTCCGGACCGGGGTCGGCGACGGGCAGGCCCAGCGAGAGCAGCAGGTCGAGCAGGTTCACGTCCTGGAGGGCCAGGCGCAGGCCCGCCTCCCGTTCGGGCAGGGCGAGTTCGGCGCGCAGCCGGGCGGCGCAGCGGGTGACGAGGGGGAGCAGCGCGGGCAGCGGCGGCGGGGTGCCCCAGCCGGCGTGGCGGGCGGCGTGGAAGCGCTCCAGCCAGCCGGCGGCGCCGTCGGGGCAGCGCTCCTCGGCGGGCAGTCCGTCCTCGAAGAGCCCGGCGGTGGCGCCGGACTCCTCCAGCACCTCCAGCCACAGGGCGGCCAGTTCCCCGGCGCCGCCCCCGCCGGAGGGCATGATGCCGAGCAGGGTTCCGCGTATCGCGGGCACGCGCTTGGCGAGGGCGACGAGCGCCGTGCGGTGCGCCTTCCACCAGCCGGTCGCGGCCCGCAGGGTGGCGGGCAGCGGCAGCAGCTCGGCGAGGTACTCCTGCTCGGGCCCGTTTCCGGTCAGCCCGGCCGCCCGGGCCAGTCGGCGCAGTTCCGCAGCGGCCTGCGCGGACGGCGCGAGCCCGCCCGCGGTGCGGCGTACGCACAGGCGGCGGAAGCGCTCGAAGGCCTCGGCGGGGGAGACGCGCTGGGCGAGTTCCCTGCCGTAGCCGGTCAGCACCTTCACCGGCAGGGCGCCGGCCAGGGCGAACTCCAGGAAGACGGCGTCCAGCCGGTCCTCGTCGACGGCCAGGCCGTAGCGGGCCTCGCTGGTGCGGGCCCGGCCGAACAGCTGCGCCGCGTACGTGGTGTTGTCGACGGCGAGGAAGACGCGCGCGGCCTGCTCGTAGAAGACGGGCAGGAAGTGCGGGACGGCGGCGGCGAGCCGGTCGGCCAGCTCGTGGCAGGCGTCGAGGGCGGCCTTCGGCTTGGTCTTGGCCTGCCGGGCCAGCCGGTCCAGTTCGGGGACGACGGCGAGGGCGTGGTGGCCGTCCTGCGGGTGGTGCACCAGCACCCACTCCGGGAAGCCGAGCGCCTGGCGCCGGCCGAGGCCGACGACCTGCGGCTCGCCGTCCGGTACGAGGCCCAGGAAGCCGGCGGCGAGGTCCTCGGCGGGGCCCAGCTCGGCCGCGGCGAGGCGGACCACGACCCGCTCGTCCCCCAGGGCCGGGTGGCGGTAGGCCCGCGCGGTGAGGGGGACGGCCGCGGTGCCCGCCCCGGTGGTGCCGGCGGGCAGGACCGCGCCCGCCGCCAGCAGTCGGGCGCTGTCGTCGGTCGCGCCGGCATCGGTGCTCATGGTGTCGGTGGTGCTCACGCCTCGTCCCCGCCCTCTTCGATCTTCCGCCCGGCGTACAGCGCCGCGGCCATCCGCATGCCCTCGGACCAGGCCACCGGCCCGACCTCGCCGAGCCGTACCGCCCGGCCCTCCCCGTCGTGCCAGTTCAGCGATCCGGTGGCCGACTCGTCCTCCCAGTAGGGCTCGCCGATCCACACGGCCGCCTCCACCGCCCGGCCCGAGTCCCGCACCCGGCAGGTGGCGTAGCCGCCGGTGACCCGGTAACCGAGGGAGGTCGCGCGGGCCGCCAGACTGAACCGGCTGGGGAACACGCCGCCCGCGTAGTCCCGCACCTCGGTGGCGGCCGGTTCCAGGTCCGCGGGCTTGTGCCAGGTCGCCCGGTGGATCTGCTCGACCCGCTGGGTGATGTCCAGCTCGGCGGCGAACTCCCGTACGTCGTCCAGGTCGGGCAGCAGCACCGGGTGCGGCAGGGTCACCGTGCGCGGCGAGAGCCGGACGGTCTCGCCGTCGAGGGTCACGACCTTCAACTCGCCCGTGGTGGTGGCGTCGCGGAGGAAGCCCACCTCGTCGGGGTCGCTGTCGGGGACGACCGCCAGGTCGCGCAGCGCGGCCTGCCAGGCCTCGTCGGGCCAGACCCGGGCGAGGAGTTCGGTCGGCACCGGCAGCGAGGACACCATCCAGGTGTCGACCTGGGCGACGCAGGCCGCCTCGTGCCGGCCGAGCCACTCGGCGAGCCGGCGCAGCCGGTCCACCTCCGGATGGTCGCGCAGCGCCTTCGGCAGCGCCTTCAACTGCCGCCCCGCGGGCCGCCGTACGGCGACCCGCCCCTCCACGAGGGAGATCTCGTACCCCTCGTCCAACGCCAGCCAGCCCATCGGTGCGCGCCCCTCCACCTGTCCGAAAACGGTCTTGCGCAGCCCGGATCGAGGCGCGAGCGCCTGCTGAGCTGCGGTATGCGGGGAGACTAGCGAGCCCCACTGACAACGCCGCCGGGAGGGTTGCGGCCGGGCCGCCGGGTGCCGTCGGCGGCCGGACACGCCGCTGCCCCCGGTCCGGGGGACCGGGGGCAGCGGGCGGGCGGGCCGGGGGTGGTGTCAGACCGCGTCGGCGGTGTCCGCGACCTTGGCCGGGGCGGGGGCCGGGGTGGCCGTCCGCACCACGCGCGGGCCGTGGCCGGAGCGCAGGCCGAGCCAGCTGATCAGCGCGACCAGGGCGAAGGCGGCGGCCCCGATCCAGAAGGTGAGGGTGAATCCGGACTCGGCGGGCAGCGGCGGGACGCCCTTGGGCAGGTGCTCGACCGTCTGCGAGGCGAGGATCGTGGTGACGATGGCGCTGCCGATCGCGCTGCCCGTGGAGCGGGAGATGGAGTTGATGCCGTTGGCGATGCCGCTCTGGTGGTGCGGGACGCTGGACATGATCACCGCGGGCATGGCGGCGTAGCCGAAGCTGACGGCCGCGCCGACGACCAGACCCGCGCCGATCACCGAGAGGGTGTGGCCGTGGTCCAGTGCCAGCCAGCCGAAGCCGGCGGCGCCGAGGGCGGCGGCAACGGAGAGCGCGAGGCGCGGGCCGCGGTGGCGCACCAGCTGACCGCCGACGGGGGAGGCCAGCAGCGAGACGATCGCGCCGGGCAGCAGGAACTGGACGGAGGCGCGCAGGATGGACGCGTCGAAGCCGTAGCCGGTGAGCTTCTCGGGCATCTGGACGAGGTAGGAGACGCCCAGGAAGTTCGCGAACATGCCGAAGCCGACGAGGATGCCGGCCAGGTTGGCCATGAGCACCGGGCGGTGGACGAACATCTTCATGTCGACGAGCGGTTCGGCGACCTTGCGCTCGACGAGCACCCAGACGGCGGTCATCACGGCCGCGCCGGCGAAGGCGCCGAGGGTGCGGGCGGAGGACCAGCCCCACTCGTGGCCCTGGGAGATGGGCAGCAGGAGCAGCAGCAGGGCGATGCCGAGGGTCAGCGCGCCGAGGAAGTCGGTGCGTCCGCCGGTCTTGTGGCGGGTCGCGGGGACCAGGAACACCACGGCCAGCAGGGCCAGGGCGGCGAAGCCGGTCGCCATCCAGAAGGCGTTGCGGTAGTCGGCGCCCTCACCCGAGGTCAGCAGACCGGTGGCGACCAGCGCCAGGCCGCTGCCGAAGGCGAGCGTGCCGCTGACCAGCGCCATCGCGCCCGGCAGCTTCTGCGGCCGGACCTCCTCGCGCAGCACCGACAGGGCCAGCGGGAAGATCGCGGTGGCCGCGCCCTGGAGCACGCGGCCCAGGAGCAGCAGCGGCAGGGAGGTGGCGAGGGCGGCCACGACGGAGCCCGCCACCATCACGCCGAGGACGGCCACCAGGGTGGGCTTCTTGCCGTGCTGGTCGCCGAAGCGGCCGAGCAGCGGGGTGAAGACGGCGGCCGACAGGAGGGTGGCGGTGGTCACCCAGCTCACGTTGGCGGTGGAGGTGCCGAGGTCGTTGCGGATCAGGCCCAGGATCGGGACGGGCAGGGTCTGCATCATCGACACGACCATGGCCGCCAGGCTCAGGGCGAAGACGATGACCGTCTCGTTCCTGGTCCCGGCTTCGGCGGGGGCGGGTGCGGCGGAGCTCATGACGGGGAGGACCTTCTTAAAGTGCTTCAGGAAGCAGATGTTTTATGTCATCAAGTACTTTGAAGAAGGTAGCCAGCAATAGTTAAGGTGGTCAAGTAAAAGGTTGACCATGTCAACGATTCCGGTGGAGCCCGGGTGGTGCCTAGGGGGCGTCCTGCGGGGTGGCGGCGTCCACGGCCTCCACGGCCGCGTCCAGGGCGGCCGTGAGGCGGCCCAGCCGCTGCTGGAGCTCGCGGATCTCGGCCAGCTCGAACCCGGTGGCCCTCGCGATCCGGCGCGGCACCTCGACCGCGCGCTCGCGCAGGGCCGCGCCCTCGTCGGTGAGCACCGCCTGGACGGACCGCTCGTCCTCGGCACTGCGCTCGCGCCGGATCAGGCCGGCCGCCTCCAGGCGCTTGAGGAGCGGCGAGAGGGTTCCCGAGTCCAGTCGCAGGTGCTGTCCGAGCTGCTTGACCGGCAGCGTCCCGTGCTCCCAGAGCACCAGCATCACGAGGTACTGGGGGTAGGTCAGGCCCAGGTCCTTCAGGACGACCCGGTAGAGCCCCCCGAAGGCGCGGTTCGCCGCGCCCAGCGCGAAGCAGATCTGCCCGTCGAGGCGGAGGAAGTCCTGGTCGCGGAGGGGTGCGCGGAAGGCGTCGGCAGGCTGCTCGGTCATGGGTCCAGTGTATCGGAGCCACCTTGCGGGCGATTGAGTTGTGCACAATTTAATTGTGTGCTCTAGTGGTGGTCGAGGGTCGGCCACCGGCCGCCCCGCCCCTCTGAAAGGACCTCCCGATGGACGCGCTGTACACCGCCGTCGCCACCGCCAACGGCCGCGAGGGCCGCGCCGTCAGCTCCGACGGCCAGATCGACCTCCCGCTCGCCATGCCGCCGGCGCTGGGCGGCAACGGCCAGGGCACCAACCCCGAGCAGCTGTTCGCGGCGGGCTACGCCGCCTGCTTCGCCAGCGCCCTCGGCCTGGTCGGCCGGCAGGCGAAGGTCGACACCGGTGACGTGTCCGTCACCGCGGAGGCCTCCATCGGCCAGGACGCCGGCGGCTTCGGCCTCGCCGTCACCCTGCGCGTCGAGCTCCCCGCGCACCTGGAGGGGGAGACCGGCACCCTGCTGGTCAAGCAGGCCCACGAGGTCTGCCCCTACTCCAAGGCCACCCGCGGGAACATCCCCGTCGAGCTCGTCATCGAGTAGGGCCCGCCCGCCTCAGGCGGTGCGCCGCGCGGCCACCACCGCGCAGGCCACCGCCAGCGGCAGCTCCGCGGCGAGCGCCAGCAGCACCGCCGTGCCCTGCCCGGCCGTACCCGCCGAGGTGACGACGTCGAGCCAGGCGTCGGCCGCCAGCAGCGCGGCCGTCGCGGCCGCCACCGGCGAGGCCCGGGGGTCCTGCCTGCGCAGCAGCAGCCCCGTCCCGGTCAGCCCGGCCGCCAGCAGGGCGTCGAAGCCGATCCAGGCGGTGGACCAGTGGGGCACCTCGGCCGTCTGCGGCAGCGTCCCCGCCAGCACCACCATCCAGGGCAGCAGCGCCACCCCGGCCCCGGTGAGCACCGTCGCGAGGCGCGGGGCGCGACCGCGCGCCGCTGCGGGCCGGCTGCGTACCTGGAACTGCGGGGCGGCGAGGGCCATGGCTGCGGGTCTCCTTCCGGTCCGGCGGTCGCTCCGCCGGGCACGCCACCACTCTGTCGGCCCGCGGGGGAAAGATCAGTAGCTCCACCGTCCCGCCCGGGGGTGGTGCCCGCTCCACCCCCGCCGGGGTGCCAGGGTGGTGGTACGACCTTGATCCATACGATTACCGTACGGACATGGCAGCTGGCGGCGCCCTGAGGCGTATGTACACCTGGACCGCGTCGCACACCCCCTGGTCGGCGTGGGCCTGGCGCAACACGGCCTTCACCACGGCCGCGATCCCGCCCGCCCTGCCCCTCGTCACCGGCATCGCGCTCCTGGTGGCGCTCCCCGGCCACACCCCCCTGCCGCTCCTCCTGGTCCTCGCGCTCCGCCCGCTGCTGACGCTGCTCCAGCGCAGCCGCTTCCGGTCGCTGCTGGACCTCGAAGTGCCGCCGGTCGTACGCGAACACCGCTGGGCGAGCGCACGCGGCCTCGCCGAGCGGATGCGCTCCGAGTCGACCTGGCGCCAGTACGGCTACCACCTCCTGGTCAGCCCGCTCGCCGCAGCCGGAGCCGCCGTCCTCGTCCTCGCCTGGGCCGGGGGCGCCGCCTCGGCCTCCGTCTACGCCTGGTACTGGCTGCTCCCCACCGACGGCGGACCGCCCGCCCCCGACTGGACCGAGCAGTACGACCTGATCACCGCCGGCGGGGTGCTCGCCCTGCTCGCCGCGCCCTGGCTGGCGGCGGCCCTGGCCCGGCTCGACGCCACCGCGGCGGCCGCCCTCCTCGGCCCCAGCCGCGCCCGCGAACTCGAGCGGCGCGTCGAGGACCTCGCCGAGAGCCGGGCCGGCGTGCTCGACGCCGCCGACCTGGAGCGCCGCCGCATCGAACGGGACCTGCACGACGGCGCCCAGCAGCGCCTGGTCTCCCTCGCCATGAACCTCGGCATCGCCCGCGCCACCCTCACCGGCCTGCCCCCCGAGGCCAGGGCCGTCATCGACGAGGCCCACCGCGAGGCGAAGGAGGCCATCGAGGAACTCGGCAACCTCGTACGGGGCCTGCACCCGGCCGTACTGGAGGACCGCGGCCTGGACGCCGCGCTCTCCGGCATCGCCGCCCGCGCCCCGCTGCCCGTCGAACTCGCCGTGGACCTCGCCGAACGCCCCGGCCCCACCGTCGAGGCCGTCGCCTACTTCGTCGTCTCCGAAGCACTCGCCAACGTGGCCAAACACGCCCGCGCCCAGCGCTGTTCGGTCCGGGTGACCCGCGTGGCGGGCGGCGCCGGCGACCTGCTGCGCGTCGTCGTCACCGACGACGGCGTCGGCGGCGCCGACCCCGCCGCCGGCACCGGACTGACCGGCCTGCGCAAGCGCGTAGGGTCGGTCGACGGAACGATCTCCCTCAACAGCCCCCTCGGGGGCCCTACCGTCGTCACCGTGGAGCTGCCGTGCGGGCTGTGATCGCCGAGGACTCCGTCCTGCTGCGCATAGGTCTTGTCAAAGTCCTCGAAATGGCCGGATTCGAGGTGGCCGCCGAAACCGGCGACGCCGAAGGGCTGCTGGCCGCCGTGGAGGAACACCGGCCGCACCTCGCCCTCGTGGACGTCCGGATGCCGCCCGGCTTCACCGACGAGGGCGTCCGGGCCGCCCTGATGATCCGCAGCCAGAGCCCCGGAACGGCCGTGCTGCTGCTGTCCCAGTACGTGGAGGAGCGCTACGCCGCCGACCTGCTGGCCTCGCAGAACGGCGCGGGCATCGGCTACCTGCTCAAGCAGCGCGTCGCCGACGTCGAGGAGTTCATCGACGCACTGCGCCGCGTCGCGGCCGGCGGCACCGCCCTCGACCCGCAGGTCGTCGCCCAGCTGCTGCTCCGCCGGGGCGGCCCCGACCCGCTGGAGCGGCTCACCCCGCGCGAGCGCGACGTCCTCGCCCTGATGGCCGAAGGCCGCTCCAACGCCGCGATCGCGGCCGGACTCGTCGTGAGCGAGAGCGCGGTGGCCAAACACATCAACAACATCTTCGCCAAGCTCGACCTGCCCCCGGCCGCCGAGGGCCACCGCCGCGTCCTCGCCGTCCTGCGCTTCCTGGACGGCACACCGTGACCCGCCCCGCCGCCGGCGGCCGCCGGCAGCGCCTCGCCTGGTACACCGCCGCCGCCCTCAGCTCGGTCCTCGTGCTGGTGGCGGCCGCCTGGCAGGTGGGTACGGACTCCGGGCTCCGCAGCCGTACGGTCGACGGCGGCAGCGGCGGCCGGGCGGTGGCCGCCGTGGAGGTCGTGGCGGGCGCGTCGGAGGTGAGCATCACCCCGCGCGGGGACCGGCAGGTCGGCTACCGGGCCGACTTCGCCTGGCTGTTCGAGGAGCCCGCCGTCGAGGAGAGCTGGCTCGGCGACACCCTGAAGCTGACCCCGCACTGTCCGCGTGACGCCCTCACCCTCAGCGCCGGGCCCGGCTGCTCGGTGCGGCTCGCGGTGACCGTGCCCGCCGGCATCCCGGTGCGGGTCTCCGGCGGCTCGGGCCGGATCAGCGTCAGCGGCCTGGCCGGGACCGTCGACGCCGAGACGGGGTCGGGCACGCTGGCCCTGGCCGATCTGCGCGGCCCCCTGCGGGCGAGGGTCGGATCCGGCACCCTGCGGGCCACCGGCCTCACCGTCCCCCAGGCCGACATCCGCGCCGGGTCCGGCCGGGCCGACGCCCGGTTCGCGGCCCCGCCGGAACACGTCACCGCGCGCGCCGGGGCCGGCCGGCTGGACCTGGCCCTGCCCCCGGGCACCCGGTACCGCGTCACCCAGCGGGCGGGCCCGGGGCATTGCGAGGTGGAGGACGCCCTCGACGACCCCTCCGCGGCCCGCACGCTGGACATCGCCGCCGACTCCGGCCGGGCGGGCGCGGCCTACCGGCCCGCCGGGGCCTGAGCCGGTCGCCGGGGCCCGGCTACGCGGACCTCCGCCGGAGGACCCCCCGGACGTAGGCCGCCTGGCCCGCGTGCTGGAGGTCGTCCGTGAGGACGCTGACGAGCCGCACCCCCAGACTGACCGGCGGGTCCCAGCGTTCGTCGACGATCCGCTCCAGGTCGGCGGCGGCCAGGCCGCGCACGTAGCGCAGGCTCTGTTCGTGCACCGCGTCGTAGTAGCCCAGCAGCAGCTCCGGCGCGTCCACGCGGACCTTGCCGGCCTGCGCGGCGGTGTGCCCGTAGCCGATTCCGTCGGCGGGCAGCGGCAGGCCGAAGCGGTCGGCCCAGCCCCCGGCCCGCCACACCTGTTCCAGCCCCGCGGCGTCCGCGACGTGGTCGTCCTGGACCCGGGTCAGGTGCCAGACCAGCCAGGCGATCGAGTTCGCCGCCGGGTCGAGCCGGGCGTTGAGCTCCTCGGCCGTGAGGTCCGAGACCGTCTCGTGGACCACCTCCCGGATGCGTCCGAAGCCGTCCGCCAGTACGTCCGTGGCCTTCATGAGCAGTCCCCAGCCGTGTCTCTCGTCGTCTACGCCGTCGCGCCCTTCGCGGGACCACCATGCTCGCCCGCCGCCCGGTGCGGCGGGCGACACTCCGTCAGCGTCGGGAGCGGCGCAGGAACACCCCCGCGAGCGCGCCGGCCAGGGCGATCCCCGCCACTCCGGCGGTGGTCCACCAGCCGCCCGCGCCACCGGAGTCGCCGGACGGCGCGGGCGCGGCGGCAGGCGCGGACGGGGCGGAAGGCGCGGAAGGGGCAGCGGCGGGTGAGGTGGCGGGCGCGGGCGCCGAGGCGGTGGCCGGAGCCGACGGGGCCGAAGGGGCCGGGTCCACCACCGGTACGGAGATCTCCTGCCGGGCGTGCCCGAGCGAGGGGAAGCCCGCGTCGACGGTCACCGTCCACGCGCCGGGCGGCAGCGCCTCGGCGGTGATCCACCCCGCCGGCTTGCCGGGGTCGCGCACCAGCCGCCAGGGGCCCGCCGTACGGGCCCCGTCGGCGGTGACGGCGTTGACGGTGGCGGCCACGGCCTCCTCGACGGCGTCCCCGTCGTTCTCCCAGGTGACGTCGGCGGTGACCCGGCCGTCGCGCTGGCCGGTGACGACCACCTTGAGCGTGTCGCCGTGGGCGCGGGCGGGGACGGCCAGGCCGACGGCCTGGGCGAGGCACAGCAGGGGCAGGGCGAGTACGGCGAGGGCCAGGGCGGCGAGGCGGGGAAGGGGTCGGCGCATCGGCACGGTGCTCCAGTGAGGGGAGTCGGGGAGGGGAAGCGGTCGCGGGCGGCGGCGGTCGCGGGAGAGCGGAGGGCGGGCGGCCGTAGGGGAGTACGGCCGCCCGCCGGTTCGGTGCGGTCAGCCGGCCTTGCGGGCCGTCCAGACCTGCGCGGGACGGCCGTCCGCGCGCTGGAGGTCGAGCAGCCAGGTCCCGTAGTAGGGCCGGTTGCTGACCGTGAGGGCGAAGCCGCCGCTCGCGTCGGTGATGGTCACCGCGCCGTCGCGGGCGTTCACCCGCCACTGCTGGGCGGCGGAGTTCCCGCAGGGCTGCTGTGCGATCCACATGTTCGCGGCGGGAGCGCCGCCGGGCTGGAGGCACTTGCCGGACGCCGCGGACTTGATCCGCACCGTCCCGTTGCCCGCGTCGTCGAAGTACCACTGCTGCTGCGCGTAGCCGTTGGTCCGGTTCGCGACGAGGACGGTGCCGTCGGCGGTGCGCCCGCCCCACAGCTCGGCGGCCATGCCGCTGCTGCCGTTGCCGAGCACGTAGCGGGTGCCCGGGGTGGTGGCGCCGTCGCCCGTGCCGGTCGTACGGAACGAGGCGGCCTTGCCGGGACCGCTGTCACGGCCGGAGCCGTCGCGGACCGACACGGCGGCCGTGTACGCGGTGCCGGGCTTGAGGTTGTACACGCGCAGGGAGGTGGACTGGACCCAGGTCAGGTGCTTGCCGTTCAGCAGGACCTGGTACCAGGCGGCGCCCTCGGCCTTGGGCCAGCTCAGCACCACCGAGTCCGACTGGATCTGGCCGGCCGTCACCGCGGGGGCCCCGGTGGGCTTCGTGGTGGGCGACGGGGTCGGCTTGGCCGTCGGGGACGGGTTCGGGTTCGGGGTGGTGCCGCCGCCACCGCCCTCGCCGCGCATCAGGAACTGGTTGTCGGCGATGTTCCAGTGGGTGGCCAGGTAGCTGCCGGCCTTCGGACTGGTGTGGAAGTAGTCGTCGTGGTTGCAGTCCAGGATGTTCTCGGCGGCCTTGTTGGTGCAGATGGTGCGCATCTGCGGGTAGTACGGGGTGTCCGAGTAGCACATGACGTCCCACTCGTCGGTGCAGTGCGCGCCCCGGCTGGTGTTGGGCGCGCTGTTGTTGACCGCGCCCAGGTTGTGGCCGAGTTCGTGCGCGGCGGTGTGGCCGCCCCAGCAGCCCGAGTCCGTACGCCCGTAGGAGGGGCCGAAGTTGCTCAGGTTGTTCTGGCCGGGCCGCTCGTCGCCGTTGAAGGTGCCGATGCCGCAGTAGACCTGGGTGTCCGCGAAGATCATGTACTTGCGGTCGCGGCGGTCGAGGCCCTTGCCGGCGAGTGCGTTGTTGGTGGCGCTGAACTCCGACAGCGCGGAGTCGGGCAGCTCGATGTTGAGCACCGAGGGGGTGCAGTCGGCGGCCGTCACGTAGCGGATGTGCCGGACGCCGCCGGTCTCCTTGGCGCTGGCCGCGTAGATCAGGTCGGCGTCGGCCGCCCACTTGCGGAACGAGGCCACGTACTCGGCGTACCGGTCGCGGCCGGGGCCGTGCACGTACACGACCTGGACGCGGTTGCCGGTGCTGCCGTCGCCGTCGCACTGGACGGTCTGCCCGGCCGGCCCGGCGGCGACCGCCTGGCTGCCGGACGCCGGCGGGGCCGGGGCCTTCGCGCTCGCGGCGCTGCGGGCGTCGGCGGCGGGCGCGTCCTGAGGACGCCCGCCGCCTTCCGTGGCGGCCGGGTCGGCGTCGGCGGGGGAGGCGGGATCGGCCGCGGGGGCCTTGGTGCGGACCACGGGCTCCACGTCCCGCTTGATGTCGACGCCCCCGGGGGGAGCGTCGGGGCCGTGCGTGCACAGGCCCGCCTTCGTGCGGTAGACGCCGACGCAGCGGTCGCCCTGGGGCGCCGTCTCGAGGCCGTCGTACACCATGCCGCGCGAGCCTTCGTTGGCGGGCGCCTTGGCGAGGGGGGCCGGTTCCGCGTCCCGGGCCGGTGCGGCGGCCGGTTCGGCGGGGGCGGAGGGTGCCGCGGCCAGTGCGGGCGTGGTCGCCTCGGCGTCGCCGCCGAGGCCTGAGTAGGCGATGCCTGCCGCGAGGACCGCCGCCGAAGCCATGGCGGCGGTCAGGAGTATCAGCTTCCGGGGTTTGCGCCGGTGGCCGGGCTTGCGGCGCCGGCCGGTGGATCGTGCTGTCATGCGCACCTCAAGTCCTGGTCAGGAGAGTGGGTGCGCGGAAGCTTGCCAGATGAGCGGCTCGGAGAATTCGGACAAACGGGAGCCCGGCCCGAGAAATCTATCCGTTACCTTGTTGCGTGATTTGATGAACCGTCAACTTGGTTTGTAAAAGGGGGAGTTACGCGCGTCGCGCAGGAAAGGTCCAGGCCTTTTCCGCTATCTCGTTATCAAATCGAGATATGAGGCGGAACCTTGTTGACGGGAATTCAGTCAGGTATTCATTCAAAAACTACCTGCCGAATTCTCCCCGTCACGAGCCGTGAAGCGGGAGGCGTGCGCAGCCCCCGCCCGTGGGTGCCCAGGCCGCCCGGAAGGCGCCGCGCCGGCATGGGCACCCCTACGGACTACCGGACGGCGTCCCGCTCCCAGACGTAGAACCGCTGGGCCATCGCGTCCTTCGGGCCCCGCCAGGTCTGCGGGTCGTGCGGGCTGACGAAGGCCGAGAGCCGCTCGCTCAGGTCCACGAACTCCGGGTGCCCGGTGACCTTGGCGATGGCCGGAGCCGGATCCGTGTCGGACTCGATCAGGTGCATGTACACCTCCCCGAACTGGAAGAGGCTGCGGCGCCTGACCCCGACCAGGCGGGGCAGTTCACCCGCGTCCGAGGCGGCGAACAGGCCGGCGATGTCGGGCGCCGAACCGGGTGCCATACGGGCCACGATGAGGGCTTGGTGCATCGGGGGGTGCCTTTCGACTCGGGAGGGGGCGGTGCCTCAGCGGCGGCCGGCGACGGCCTTGCGGCCGCTCCGCTCCCGCTGCTCGATCTTGTCCCGGATGAGTTCCATCTGGATCCGGGAGTTGAGGTTGATGCGGTCCGTCATGCCCGCGTCGTCGATCGGCGCGTCCGGCTTCATGGCGAAGTCCTGCACCCACCGCATGCGGGTGCCTCCGGGCACCTCGCCGTACTCCCAGTGGATGTCCATGTGCGCGAACGGGCCGGTCTCCACCCGGCGCGCCCTCACCGTCAGGCCCTCCCGGTCCACCGTCCGCTCCGAGACCCAGCTCCACACCACCCCGTTCTCGTCCGGGTGCATGGCGAGGCGGAACCGGGTGGTGTTCCCGGCCTTCTCCAGGATCTCGACCGACGCGTACTCGCTGAACAGCTTCGGCCAGTTGGGCAGGTCGTTCGTCACGTCCCACACGACGTCGACGGGGGCTTTGACCACGATCTCGTTGTCGGTGTGTCCAGGCATGTCAGGCTCCGGTCATGAGGCTGTTGTTGACGAGGTCGACGAACTCGCGGGGGCTCTTGCAGCGGTCGGCGTCCGCGGGCAGCGCGCGGCCCCGCCGGTTCTCCAGCTCACCGACGATGCCGAGCAGGCCCAGCGAGTCCAGGCCGTAGTCGTCGAAGCGGGAGTCCGGGCGGCTCGCCAGCTCCGCCGGGTCGACGGTGATGCCGGCGGACTTCATGAGCGTCGCCAGCTCTTCCAGGGTCAGTCGGTCGGACATGGTGCCTTCTCTCTTTCCAGCTTCCCGGGACCGGGCCCCTTGCCCGCACCCGGCCCTGACGAACGGGATACCGGTCCCTACACCGCGGATCCGGGCCCCTTGCGGAGGACGAGTGCCGCGTTCGACCCCATCCGGCCCCGGCTCAGGACGAGCGCGGTCCGCAGGGGGGCGACACGGGCGCTGCCGGTGACCACGTCGAGGTCGTGGCAGACGTCGAAGACGTTCGGGGTGGGGGGCACGACCCCGTGCTCCAGGGCCAGGACCGCGGCGGCCGCGTCGAGGGTGCCGGCCGCGCAGTACGCCCGCCCGGTACCGGTCTTGGGCGCGGTGACGGGCACCTTCGCCCCGTACCCGCCCAGCGCCTCCCGGATCGCCCGCGCCTCCGCCGCGTCCGCCTCGGGCGTGCCCAGGGCGTCGGCGAAGACCACGTCCACCTCCTCCGGAGCCAGGCCGGCCTCCCGCAGCGCCCCGCGGATGGCATGGGCCAGGCCCTCCGCGGACTCCTCGGGCCGCCCGGGCCCGGTGAAGGTGGCCGCGTGCCCGGCCACCAGGGCCCGCACCGGCGCGCCGCGCCGCTCGGCCGCCGCGGCGTCCTCGACGGTGAACATCGCGCCGCCCTCCGCCGGGACGAACCCGCAGGCCTTCGCGGTGAAGGGCCGGTAGGCGCGCTCCGGGTCCTCGGCGGTGCTGAGCCCCTCGTACCCGAGCTGGCACACCACCGAGTACGGCGCGAGCGGCGCCTCCGTCGCGCCGACGAGCATCGCCCGGCTGCCCTGGCGGATCCCGCGGGCGGCGTGCGCGAAGGCGTCCAGCCCGCCCGCCTCGTCGCTCGCCACCACCCCGCAGGGGCCCTTGAACCCGCGCCGGATGGAGATCTGGCCGGTGCTCGCCGCGTAGAACCAGGCGATCGACTGGTACGGCCCGACGTAGCGGGGGCCCTGCCCCCACAGCCGCTGCAGCTCGCGCTGCCCGAACTCGCCGCCGCCCGAGCCGGCCGCCGTGACGACGCCCACCGCGTACGGATCGTCCTCGTAGTCCGCCCTGCCCAGCCGGGCGTGCTCCAGCGCCAGGTCGGCCGCCGCCAGCGCGTAGTGGCTGAAGCGGTCGGTCTGGACGAGGAACCGCTCCTCGACCAGCGCCCCGGGGTCAAAGCCCCGCACCTCACCGGCGACCCGCACCGGAAGGTGCTCGCACCCCTGGCGGGTCACCCGGTCCAGGACGCTGTCACCCGCCTGGGTCGCCTTCCAGAAGGCGGCCGCGCCGATCCCGTTGGGCGCGACGACCCCGATGCCCGTGACGGCCACCGACGTGCCGGCAGTACGGCTGTTCACGCGCGTACCTCCTTGGGCTGGGTCATGACCACCGCCGACTGGAAGCCGCCGAAGCCGCTGCCGACGGACAGCACGCTGCGCAGCGTGTGGCTGCGGGCGGTCCGCGGCACGTAGTCCAGGTCGCATTCCGGGTCGGGGGTCTCGTAGTTCGCGGTCGGCGGCACCACGTGGTGCTTCATGGCCAGCACGCAGGCCGCGAGTTCGATCGCCCCGATGGCGCCGAGGGAGTGCCCCACCATCGACTTGATGGAGGTCATCGGCGTCTTGTAGGCGTGGTCGCCGAGGACCCGCTTGACGGCCGCCGTCTCGTGGCGGTCGTTCTGCTTGGTGCCGGAGCCGTGCGCGTTGACGTAGTCGACGTCCCGCGCGTCGATCCTGGCCTGCGCCAGGGCCGTCTCGATCGCCCGCGCCATCTCCAGGCCCTCGGTCGTCAGCCCGGTCATGTGGTGGGCGTTGCCGAAGGTGGCGTAGCCGCCTATCTCGCAGTAGACGCGGGCCCCGCGGGCCCGGGCGTGCTCCAGCTCCTCCAGCACCAGGACGGCGCCGCCCTCGCCGAGGACGAAACCGTCCCGGTCGGCGTCGAAGGGCCGCGAGGCGTGCGCCGGGTCGTCGTTGTTCGCCGAGGTCGCCTTGATGGCGTCGAAGCAGGCCACGGTGATGGGGGAGACGGGGGAGTCCGACGCGCCGGCGACGCACACGTCCATCCGGCCCTCCTGGATGGAGTGCACGGCGTACCCGACGGCGTCGAGCCCCGACGTGCAGCCGGTGGAGACCGTCTGCACGGGGCCGCGCGCCCCCGCTTGCTCCGCCACCGCCGAGGCGAGGGTGGCGGGGGTGAACGCGCGGTGCAGGAAGGGGGAGGAGAGGCGGTGGTCCACGTCCCACCACGCCCCCTGCTGGCTGACCGCGACGTAGTCGTGCTCCAGCCGGGTGGTACCGCCGACCGCCGTGCCCAGGGAGACGCCCGTACGCCAGGCGCTCTCCCCGTCCAGCTCCAGCCCGGCGTCGGCCATCGCCTCCCGGGCGGCGACCAGGGCGAACTGGATGTAGCGGTCCGCCCGGGCCGCCTCGTCGCCGGTGAGGCCGTGCTCACGCGGGTCGAAGTCGACCTCGGCGGCTATCCGGGAGCGGAACCCGGACGGGTCGAACAGGGTGATGCCCCGCGTCGCCGTACGCCCGTTGGACAGCAGGTCCCAGAAGGCGGAGGTCCCGATGCCGCCGGGGGCGACGACGCCGACCCCGGTGACCGCCACCCGCCGGCGCGTCACGAGACCACCCCGGAGCGCTCCGGGGGACGCTCCGCCCAGGCCGAGGCGTCCGGGTTCGGCGCCTCCTCGGTGTCCACGTGCCCCAGCTCCGGGCGGGGGGCGAGCGGGCCGAGGTGGAAGACCATCCGGGCCTCGGTGCCGCCGGTGTTGCGGAACCGGTGGCGTACGTTCAGCGGGACCAGCAGTCCCTGGTCGGTGCGCAGCGGGTGGGTCTCGCCGTCGAGGTCCACCTCCAGCGTGCCGGCGACCACGTACACGAACTCCTCGGAGTACGGGTGGTAGTGCTCGGCGATCGACTCCCCGGGAGCCATCACCGCCAGGCCCATGAAGCCGCTGGTCGAGCCCACCGAGGTCGGGGTGAGCACGGCGCGCAGATCCCCTCCGCGCCTGCGGTTGGGCTGGGTCTCGCTGAGGTCGACGATGCGCGGCTGATGTCTGGTCATGCTGACTTCCTCCTGGCGGATCGCAGCCTGGTCGTGCGCGTGGGCTGCCGGGTGGGGACGGGGGTGGGGCGGGGGGCCGGATCCGGGCGGTGCCCGCGGCCCGTCCGGATCAGGCCTGCGCCGGAGCCCGGCGGTCGGTGATCAGGTCCATGGGGTGGGGTGCGTCCGGCGCCGAGCCGGGCGCCCCGGCCAGCAGGCGGCGCAGCACCGCGGCCCTGCGGGGACCCTCGATGCCGAAGCCCGCCGCGAACCGGGCGTCGGCCGGGCCCTTGACGTCGAGGAGGCGGACCACGACGTCGTCCCGCTGGAAGATGCTGCTGCTCAGCACCGGGGACGTGGGGACCTTCGCGGCCGCCTCGTCCTGGCGGGCCAGGAAGCGGGCGACGAGCGGCCCGCAGCCCGCCTTCGCCGGGTAGTACAGCGCGTGCCGCGTCACCTCGTCGGGCTGCGGCCCGTGCGCGGCGACGTGGTGGACCGCAGGCAGGGCCGCCCGCATGAAGAACATCCGCGCCGACTCCGGGTCGGACAGGTCCCGGTCCTGCTCCAGGTACGGGTTGATGGCCTCTTCGACGGCCCGCACCTCGGGCTGCTCCGACACGTGCCGCAGCGCCGCCGTCAGGTCGCCCTGGACCTCCACGGCCCGGACCACCCGGTTGCCGTGCATGAACAGGGAGGTGCGGCAGAGCCGGGTGTGGTCGTCGACGCGGGCCGCCGGGGAGGCGTACGAGGACAGGATCCGGGCGACCTCGGCCTCGCTGCCCGGCTTGACCGTGAACGTCAGCGCGTGCCGCACGACGCCCTCCCCGAGCCGGGGCGCGCCCTGGAGCCGGCCGCGCGACGCCCGCTGGGGGGCCTCGTACCGCTTTCCGGTCTCCCGCAGCACGGTGAAGGTCAGCGGCCGCATCGACCGGGCGCAGGCGCCCAGCGGCCGGACCTGCTCGGCGTGCTCCTCGCTGTTCACCCACGCGAGGTACTGCGGCGCGCTCTCCCACTCGCTGGTGATCAGCCACTGTGAGGGGTTCGCGAAGGACTGGCAGAGCTGGTCGCCCAGGTGCCCGGGGACCGAGGCGATGTCGTGCCGCAGCTGCTCGTAGGCGTCGAAGAACCGCTGCTGGGCGCCCTCGTGGAGGTCCATCAGCAGGACGACCCGCAGCATGGAGCCGTCGAACGCGGACTGCGACACCCGTTCGGACAGGGTGGTTGTCATCTGCTCACTCCTTCGTGAGGGCCTGGGACCGGCGCGCGCGATGCGATGCGTCGTCGGCGGCGACTGCCGGGGGCTCGGGCCCTGCGGGCCCCGCGGGCCTGCGCGGTCCGGGAACGGCGGACGCTGTGGCCCAAGTGGGGCCGCCGCTGTCGCTCATCGTCATCCGGCCGGGTACGGATCGCTACATCTCCGGATCAAGCGGGTGACAAGACGCGACTCGCCAAGGCAGGAACGCTGATCGGGGGCATAAGGCGTCCACTGCCCCCCATACGAAACAGGAGCCCGCAGCCGATGGAAGAACATGCCGATGTCCGCGTACCGGTCCTCGTCGTGGGCGGTTCCCTCGTAGGCCTCTCCACCTCGCTGTTCCTGAGCCGCCACGGCATCGGGCACATGGTGGTCGAGAAGCACGCCGGGACCTCCGTCCACCCGCGCGGACGGGGCATCAACGCCCGGACGATGGAACTGTTCCGGACGGCGGGCGTCGAACCCGCCATCCGCAAGGAGGCCTCCGCCCTGGAGGCCAACCAGGGCATCCTGCAGACGCAGGCCCTCATCGGCGGCGAGCACAAGTGGCTCATCAAGGCGGTCGACCCCACCGGGGCGCTCGCCCGCTTCAGCCCCACCGGCTGGTGCCTGTGCAGCCAGAACAACATCGAGCCGGTGCTGGCGGCACAGAGCCGCGCCCAGGGCGCCGACGTGAGGTTCTCCACCGAACTGATGAGTTTCGACCAGGACGCCACGGGCGTGACCGCCCTGGTGAAGGACCGTGAGACCGGGGAGCACCTCACCGTCCGCGCCGACTTCCTCATCGCCGCGGACGGCCCGCGCAGCCCCGTCCGCGAGGCGCTGGGCATCCGCCAGACGGGCAACGGCGAGCTGTTCCACAACGTGAGCATCGTCTTCCGCTCCGAGCGCCTCGCCGAGGCCCTGGGCGACCTGCGCTTCATCGTCTGCTACCTGATGCGGCCGGGCGCGGACGGGGCGCTGCTGCCGGTCGACAACGAGACCCAGTGGGTCTTCCACGCCCCCTGGCACCCGGAGACGGGCGAGACGCTGGAGGACTTCACCGAGGAACGCTGCACCGCGCAGATCCGCGAGGCCATCGGCGTGCCCGACCTCGACGTGGAGATCGGCGGCAAGGCCCCCTGGCACGCCGCGGAACGGGTCGCCGAGCAGTACGCGGTCGGCCGGGTCTTCGTGGTGGGCGACGCGGCCCACGAGATGTCCCCGACCGGGGCGTTCGGCTCCAACACCGGTATCCAGGACGCGCACAACCTCGCCTGGAAGATCGCCGCGGTGCTGAACGGCTCCGCCGGCCCCCGCCTGCTGGACAGCTACGAGGAGGAGCGCCTCCCCGTCGCCCGCGCCACCAGCGAGCGCGCCTCCGCCCGTTCGGCCGAGCACAGCCACCCCGGCTACGTGCCGCCGCCCACCATGGGCGGCGGTCCCGGCAGCGGGGTCCTCACCACGGCCATGGGCTACTGCTACCCGCGCGGCGCCGTCCTCGGCGGCGACCCGTCCCGGCCCGTCATCCCGGAGGACATGCGCCTCAGGGGCGACGTCGGTACCCGGGCGCCGCACATGTGGCTCACCCGGGCCGGCGAGCGGATCTCCACGCTGGACCTGTACGAGCGTTCGTTCGTGCTGCTGAGCGCCCCGGGCACGCCCTGGCGGGAGGCGGCCCGGCAGGCCGCGCGGGAGACGGGCGCGCTCCTGGACGCCTACACCGTCGGCTCCGCACCGGACGCCGACCTGGTCCAGCCGGACGGCGCCGACTGGGCGGAGCTGCACGAGCTGCCCGCCGACGGCGCCGTCCTCGTACGCCCGGACGGATTCGTGGCGTGGCGCGCGGAGGGCCTCCCGGCCGATCCGCGGGGCGAGCTGACGGACGCCCTCAAGCGGCTGCTGCGCCGCGTCTGAGGGCGGTTGCGGGCCGGTCCGGCGGCAGGCGGTGCCGGGCCGGCTCACCGGCACGCCCAGCACCCCGCCCAGCACCCGTGGCCGGCGGCCCGGGGACGCGGGCGGTGGTGCGCGCGCCGGCCCGGCCGGGGCCGCGGCTGTGCGGCCCGGCCCGTGAGGCAGGCGACCACCACCGCGATCGCGGCCAGTTCCTCCGGCTCGGCGGTGCCCCGGTGCACCCGGAGCAGGCTGGCTATGGAGACGTCGCTTCCCATCGGTACGGCCTCTCGTCGGGAGACCCCCCTGACCGCTCCGGCCCCGCGGGGGCGGAGCGGCCGCGTGCTGACGACGCTACGAGGCCCCCGACGGCGTGTCGTGCGGGAAAGCCCCGTCCACACCCATCCGGGCGACCCGCCCGCGGGCACCGGGACATGGAGCGGGAAAGGCCACTACCGCCGCCCCAGCTTCACCCACTTGGCCGTACTGGGCACCCCGCGCCCGTCGAGCAGGAACAGCATGTAGTACCCGGGCGGAGCGTCCGCCGCCGTCGGCGGGGTCCGCAGGGCGAGGGTGTCCCCGCGCACCGCGGTGATCGGCAGCTCCAGGTGCCGCTGGCTGGTGTTCACCGCGTGGGTGACCGTGGTCGGGGCCAGCAGCACGGCCCGCCGGACGGCGGAGGCGGTGGAGCTGCGCACCTCGAAGGCGGCGCCGTGGGCGAGTTCGCCGCGCGGTGCCCGGTCGAGCGCGGGCCGGGCGCCCCGGTGCAGGTAGGGGGGCTCGTAGAGCTCGATGCTGCCGTCCATCGAGTCACGGATGTCGGGGTCGTTGGCGATCTGCTGGAGTTCGTCGCCGGTCACCATCACCCGCCCGTCGGGCAGCACCAGCGCGTTGGAGTGGTAGCCGCGGGGCAGCCGCTGCGCCGGGCCGAGCCGCCAGTGGCCGGCGGCGTCGCGCAGCTCGGTGTGGCGGTACTTGAGGTCGGCCTCGGGGTTGAAGGGGCCGTGGCCGTAGTCGCGGGTGTCCAGGGCTCCGTTGACGGTGAGCAGGGTGGCGTCGGGAAGGATCAGGGTGTCGTCCTGGGTGCGGCCGAAGGCCCGGGGCTCCTCGGTGGTCCACCGCCCGCCCGCGAGCCGGTAGGTGTGGGGGTCGTGCGGGTCTCCGCCGAGCACCAGCACGGAGTCCGGGCCGCGCAGCCCCGCCGGCAGCGGCACGGCGGAGCCGTAGCCGCGGAAGTCCGCCGGGCGCCGGGGCAGGTCGCTGCGGGTCTCCCTGACCGGGTCGAAGAGCCACTGCTGGTCGGCGTCCCGGCCCAGCCCGTAGATCATGCCGTCCCGCAGCGAGAACAGGTGCGGGTAGTCGTTGCGGAAGGGGGCGTCCGCCCGGAACCGGTCGACCGCGACGCCCAGCGGGATGTCGTACGGGCGCCAGGGCACCCGCAGCCCCTTCGCGGGGAACCGCTCCACCACCGGGGTGGGGGTGCCCGTACCGCGCTCGGACTGGCCGGACATGATGAACTGGCGGCCGTCGGCGCCGGTGACAGCGGAGGGGTACCAGCGGCCCACCGACATGTCCCGGTTGCGGTACCAGTGCTCGGTCCACGGGTCGAAGACGAAGGAGAGCTTCGCGCCGCTGCCGCCCTTGCCGCCGGAGTTGCCGCCGAAGACCGCGAGCATGCCGTTGGGCAGGAACGCGTGCCCGGCGCAGAAGAACGGCGCGGGGCGCGGGACGTACGTACCGTCCGGCATCAGCACGGTCGGCGGCCGGACCTCCTTGAAGGCGCGGGCGCCGGTGCCCCTGGCCGGGTCCCAGAGGAAGGCGCGGCCCGCGTTGGTCGGGCCGATCCGGTCGGTCGGGCCGGTCTCCTTGGTGGGGTCGACCTCGACGCGTTCGAAGGAGAAGAGCAGCACCTTGCCGGTCGGCAGCTGGGCCAGGTGCACCCCGAAGTCGGGGGAGGGGAAGAAGTCGGTGAACCGGCCCGACTCCTGCGGCCGGAAGGCCCGGTTCGCCAGCTCCTGTGACGCGGTCAGCGCGGCCAGGCCGGCGGTGCGGGTGGCCTGCGGGTAGTCGGTGCCGCGGGCGGCCCGGCGCCGCTCGGCGTGCGCCCGCGCGTGCTCCTGACCGATCAGGGCGGCCTCGCCGGCCTCCGTGTCCGACTGGTCGTGGGCCGGAGCGGCCGCGACGGCCGGCTGGGACAGGAGGACGGCTGCGGCCAGCACGGCGGCCACGGCGGCGGATCGGTGTGCCGACCGGTGTGCCGACCGGTGTGCTGCTCGGGACATGCGACTCCTCGGTGTGCGACGACCGCAGGGACGGGAGGGACGCCATGCTAGAAGATCACATGCATATCACCTCATATGACGCGGACCCGCTGCCTCGTACGGGTGCGCGGCGGCGCGGTGCCGGCGGCGGTAGGAGAGGGTGAGGGCGCCGAGCAGCGGGCCCCAGGCGGCGAGCGGCAGGTAGAGGAACCCGATCAGCGTGGCGCCCGTGGCGGTCAGGTCGGGGTGCGGGACGAGCCACCAGAAGGCGAACGGCGTCCACACGAGGGTCAGGACGACGGCGCACGCCCCCGCCGCGGCCACCACCCGGCCCGGCGCCGGCCGGCGCCCTCCCACCAGCGGCACCCGGCGCGGGAGCTCCGCCCCCCAGGGGCGCACCAGCCCGAGCGCGAGCAGCGCGAGCACCTCGCCGGCCACGCTGAGCAGGACGACGTACACCCGGCCCCAGCCGGGCAGCCCGGCTGCCGCGTAGCCGGCTTCGGTGTAGCCCGCGAGGAATCCGGCGGCGAGGAACAGCCGCCAGACGCCGGTCGGCAGGGTGAGCAGCGCGGTGACGTGCGCGGCCCGCACGGCCCAGCGGGGCGGGGCGGGGGTGGCGGGAACGGCGGGCGCCGAGGGAACGGCGGCGGTGGAGCCGGTGCTGGTCATGTCCACCATGCTGTCGGCCCCCGCCGGTCCCGGCGTCGGCCCCGGGAAGGGGCCGCAGGACCGCACTCGGCAGGACTCCCGCGTACCCGCCTCCCCCGCCCGGGGGAGGGGCCGTCCGCCCGCAGGCAGTCCCACGCGCACGAAAAACGCCCCGGACGAATTGACGTCCGGGGCGTGCTCCTGCGTATATTCAATAGTTCACGCCCTCGAAAAAAGGAGGGCATGACGAAGCTTTACGGGGACATCGTATCGCGCAGGGAGTGGAATTGTCAAACGCCGAATTTCAGAGCGAGCAGGAATTCATCAGCATGCTCTACGCGCGGCTCGAAGACCTCCGGGACCAGGCCGAACGGGCCGTTCGGGGCGCCCTGGGGGAGGGCGGCACCGGCTTTCAGGCGCGCCTGGAAAGGGACGTCCTGGTCGCCGAGCAGTCCGGGCTGCTTTCCGCCCTGAACTCCGCCGAGCACGGCCTGTGTTTCGGCCGGCTCGAGTTCTCCGACGGCCGCGACCACCACATCGGCCGTATCGGCATCAGACAGGACGACGCCGAACGCACCCCGCTCGTCCTCGACTGGCGCGCCGAAGTGGCCCGCCCGTTCTACCTCGCGACCGGGCACGTCCCCATGGGCCTGCGCCGCCGGCGCCACATCACCACCGAGGGACGCCGGGTCACCGCCCTGCACGACGAGATCCTCGACCTCGCCGACACCGAGCGCACCGGGTACGAGGGCGCCGACGCGGACGCCGTGCTGCTCGCCGCGCTCGACGCCGCCCGCACCGGCCGCATGCACGACATCGTGCGGACCATCCAGGCCGACCAGGACCGCGTCATCCGCTCCCCGCACCAGGGCGTCCTCGTCGTGGAGGGCGGCCCCGGCACCGGGAAGACCGCCGTCGCCCTGCACCGCGCCGCCTTCCTCCTCTACGCCCACCGCGAGCTGCTCGCCCGGCGGGGCGTGCTGATCGTCGGCCCCAACCCCGCCTTCCTCGGCTACATCGGCGAGGTGCTGCCCGCCCTCGGCGAGACCGGGGTGCTCCTGGCCTCCCCCGGCGACCTGTACCCGGGGCTGCGCGCCACCGGCACCGACCGCCCCGGCGCCGCCGCCGTCAAGGGCCGCGCCGGCATGGCCGAGGTCCTGGCCCAGGTCGTCGCCGACCGCCAGACGCTGCCCGAGGCGGTCCCCGCCGGCAGCGGGGAGGACAGCGCCGTGGTCCCCGAACCAGCACTGGAGATCGACCACGACGACTACGGCACGCTCCTGCTCGACCGGACCATGGCGCACGCGGCCCGCGACCGGGCCCGCGCCACCGCCCTGCCCCACAACCCGGCCCGCCCCTACTTCGCCTTCGCCGTCGTCGACGCCCTCACCGAGCAGCTGGCCGACCGGCTCGGCGCCGACCCCTACGGCGGCCCCAACCTCCTCGGCCCGGACGACGTCGCGCAGCTCGGCAAGGAGATCGCGACCAGCCCCGCGGTGCACGCCGCCATCGACACCCTCTGGCCGCGCCTGACCCCCGAGCAGCTGGTCGCCGACTTCCTCGCCGACCCCTCCCACCTCCCGGCGCGGGACGCCGAGCTGATCCGCCGCACCTCCGGCGACTGGACCCCGGCCGACGTCCCGCTCCTCGACGAGGCCGCCGAACTCCTCGGCGTGGACGACAGCGCGGAGCGGGCGGCGGCCGAGCGCGACCGGCTGGAGCGCATCGCCTACGCCCAGGGCGTCCTCGACCTGTCGGCGGGCTCGGAGTCCTACGAGTTCGAGGACATGGAGAACGAGTACCTCGCGGCCCACGACATCATCGACGCCGAGCGGATGGCGGAGCGGCAGGAGGAGACCGACCACCGCACCACCGCCGAACGCGCCGCCGCCGACCGGACCTGGGCCTTCGGCCACGTCATCGTCGACGAGGCGCAGGAGCTGTCCGAGATGGCCTGGCGGCTGCTGATGCGCCGCTGCCCGACCCGCTCCATGACCCTGGTCGGCGACCCGGCGCAGACCGGCGAGGAGGCCGGCTGCGGCTCGTGGAAGCAGATCCTCGACCCGTACGTCGGCGACCGCTGGGAACACGTACGGCTCGGCGTCAACTACCGCACGCCGGCGGAGATCATGGAGCTGGCGGCCGCAGTGCTGCGCGCCCACCGGCCCGGCTTCGAACCGCCGCGCTCGGTGCGCTCCACCGGCGTACGGCCCTGGGTGCGGGCGGCGCCCGACCTCGCCGGCGCGGTCGCCGAGGCGGTGCGCGAGGGCGCCCCGGCCGAGGGCCGGCTCGCGGTGATCGCCCCGCGCCCGCTGCACCCGGCCCTGGCCGCCGCGCTGCCCGGCGTACGGCCGGGGCAGGAGCCGGACCTGACCCGGCCCGTGGTCCTGCTGGACCCGCGCCAGGCCAAGGGGCTGGAGTTCGACACGGTGATCGTGGCCGAGCCCGCGGACCTCGAACCGAGCGACCTGTACGTCGCGCTCACCCGCGCCACCCAGCACCTCGGGGTGGTGCACACCGGCCGCCTCCCCGAAGGACTGCGCGACTGACGGACGCGGCCCGCGGCACCCGCCCGCCGGACCGGAACCCGGCCGCCCTCCGCCCGGCGGACCGGAATCCGGCTCTCCGCCCGGACTTGGCGGCGGGCCGGAATCCGGTGCCATCCGCCCGGGGTAGGAGACCGGCCATTCGCGCGCAGGAGTGGCCGGATTCGCCCGTCTCCGGGCGGCTTTGCCCGTCGTAGTGTGACCGGATGCCTGTAGTTGACATCAGTTCCAGCGCTCCCGACTTCGACTCCGATCCCCACTCCTTCTACGCGTCGCTGCGCGCGGCCGGGCCGGTGCACCAGGTCAGGGGCGTCACGCCCGGGGAGGATCCGTACTGGATCGTCGTCGGGTACGAGGAGGCCCGCCAGGCCCTCACCCACCCGGACCTGCTGAAGGACTGGCGTACCTCCGGGCTGTATCCGGACATCGAGCCCAGCGCCTCCAACGCCAACATGCTGGAGTCCGACCCGCCCCACCACACCCGCCTGCGCCGCCTGGTGGCCCGGGAGTTCACCGCCCGCCGGGTGGAGGCGATGCGCCCCCGCGTCCAGCAGGTCACCGACGAGCTGCTGGACGCGATGGCCGCCCGCCCCGCGCGCACCGCCGACCTGATCGAGGCCCTCGCCTTCCCGCTGCCGATGACGGTCATCTGCGAGCTCCTCGGCGTCCCGGACCTCGACCGCGAACGCTTCCGCCGCTGGTCCAACGACATCGTGGCGCCCCGCCCCGAGGCCACGAACGCCGACGCGCACGTCCAGCTCAGCCTCTACCTCACGGAACTCCTCGCGGCCAAGGCCGAGTCGCCCGGCGACGACCTGCTCAGCGCGCTGATCCGCACCCGCGACGAGGACGGCGACTCGCTGTCCCCCGACGAGCTGATCGGCATGGCCTTCCTCCTCCTCGTCGCCGGCCACGAGACCACCGTCAACCTCATCTCCAACGGCGTACGGGCCCTGCTGGCGCACCCGGACCAACTGGCCGCGCTCCGCGCCGACTACGACGGGCTGCTGGGCGGCGCCGTGGAGGAGATGCTCCGTTACGACGGGCCCGTGCAGAACGCCACCTACCGCTACGCGGCCAAGGACGTGGAGCTCGGCGGCGTCCTCATCCCCGCCGGGTCGGTCGTGCTCGCCTCCCTCTCCGGCGCGGGCCGCGACCCGGGCCGCTTCGCCGAGCCCGACGTGTTCGACATCCGCCGCGCCCCCGGAGGGCACCTCGCCTTCGGGCACGGGCTGCACTTCTGCATCGGCGCCCCGCTGGCCCGCATGGAGGGCCGGATCGCGCTCCGGAGCCTGCTGGAACGCTTCCCCGACCTGGAGCGGGACCCGGCCGGCGGCCCCCTGGAGTGGATCCCGGGCAGCCTGATGCACGGGGTGAGCCGGCTGCCGGTGCGCTGGTAGCGGCCGCCCCCGCCGGGCGGCGCGCGCCGTGCCGCCGCCCGGCCCGGGCGAATTCCGCCTGCTGGTCCGCGTTTTGGATTGGTGCCCGATCCTCAATACGATCCGGCGATGATCACAACAAAACGGCTGGCGGCAGGGGCCTGCGGCCTGTTCGTCGCCGTGACCGCGGGACTCTTCCCGCCCACCGCAGCCGCCGCCGACGGGCCGGCGAAGGAACCGCCCAAGGTCGAGCTCGTCCTCGACGTCAGCGGCTCGATGCGCGCGACCGACATCGACGGCCAGTCCCGGATGGCCGCCGCCAAGCAGGCCTTCAACGAGGTGCTCGACGCGGTCCCCGACGAAGTCCGCCTGGGCATAAGGACCCTGGGCGCCACCTACCCCGGTGAGGACAGGGCGCTCGGCTGCAAGGACACCAAGCAGCTCTACCCCGTCGGCACGGTGAACCGTACGGAGGCCAAGACCGCCGTCGCCACCCTCGCCCCCACCGGGTGGACGCCCATCGGGCCGGCCCTCCAGGCCGCCGCCCAGGACCTGGACGGCGGCAACGCCACCCGCCGGATCGTCCTCATCACCGACGGCGAGGACACCTGCGCCCCCCTCGACCCCTGCGAGGTGGCCCGCGACATCGCGGCCAAGGGCATCCACCTCGTCGTGGACACCCTCGGACTGGTCCCCGACGCCAAGACCCGCGCCCAGCTCACCTGCATCGCGGAGGCCACCGGGGGCACCTACACCTCGGTGACGCACACCGCCGAACTCTCCGGCAGGGTCAGACAGCTGGTCGACCGGGCCGCCGACCCGGTCGCCACCCCGGTGGCGACCGAGGGCGCCAAGCAGTGCGAGGGCGCCCCGCTGCTGAAGGCCGGCCTCTACAGCGACCGCGAGACCTTCGGCGAACACCGCTGGTACCGGGTCGAGGTACGCCCCGGGCAGGAGCTGCGGGCCTCGGTCAGCATCGGCTCCGACCGGGCCGTCAACAACGACTACGGGGTACTGCTGCGCGCGACCACCGTCCACGGGCGGGAGATCGTGCGCGGCTCCGAGGCCGGGGACGGCCGTACCGACGTGATCTCCACCGGCCTGCGGTACCCGAAGGCCGAACTCGACGGGGACGCCGCCGAGATCCCGGAGACCGTCTGCCTCCAGGTCAGCAACTCCTTCTCCGCCGGCCCGGCCGTCAAGACCGCGCCGGGGATGCCCGTCGAGCTGACCGTCGACCTGGTCGACGGCCCCGACGAGGGCTCCGACGTGGCCTCCTTCGGCCTCGGGCGGGGCTGGTGGCTGATCGGCCTGCTGGTGCTCACGGGCCTGCTGACCGGTCTGGTCTGGGGCTGGATCTCGCGCTGGCGCATCTCCGTCTGGAGGACCAACTGATGCGTACCGTACGCACCCTCGCCGCCGGCCTGTTGGCGGGAGCCGCGCTCCTGGCACCGGCCGCCGCCGCCACCGCCGCCCCGAGCCCCACCCCGAGCACGGGCCAGGGCACCGGCAAGGACGGCCGGGCCCCGACCGAGGCCGGTACGGGCTTCCGCACCGCCGCCCTGTTCCGGCCCGGGCAGAAGGCCACGGCCTCCGCGGCCACCGGCGACTACCTCTACTGGGCGTTCCCCGCCGACACCGGCCAGCGCGCCACCGTCCGGGCCGCGGTGACGCTCCCGCAGAGCGCCGCCCGGCACGGGGCGCAGACCTGGCGGCTCGACGTGTACGACGGCCTGCGCCGCCGCCAGCCCTGCGCCTACGGGAAGCAGAGCGCGGTGGCGGCCAGGGAGGCCGCCACCGTCGAGCTCTCCTGCACCCTGCGCACCGTCCGCTCGGGGGCGGAGGCGTGGTCCAACGACCCGCTGCCGGGCAGCTACTACGTCCGCCTGACCGTCGCCGGGGTGCACGAGGAGGACCTCGGGCTGCCGGTACGGGCGCAGGTGGAGGCCGCGATGACGGAGACGGGCGGGGCCGGGGCCGTGGACGCGGCCTTGGCCGAGCCCCTGGTCCCGGGCATCTCCGGCGCCTCGGAGTCGCAGCGCGAGGCGCGCGCCCCGGAGGGCGGCTGGTCCGGCGGCTGGTGGTCCGACCGCTGGCTGTGGATGGCCGCGGGCGGGGTGCTGGCGGCCCTCGCCGGCGTCTACGGCCACTCCCTCACCCGCGGCTCGGGCCGCCCCTCCCGGCCGCAGGCGTGAGCGGGTGCCGCCGCGCCCGAGGGGGTGCGGCGGCACCGTGCCGGGCGATCATCCGGCCACGGAGCGTGGGCTATGTTGGAAGGAGAGTGACGTGAGAAGGAGGCCGCCGGTGTCATCGGGGCAGCAGGCACGCGCGCAGGCGGCCGCGATCAAGCCCGGCGGGACCCCGCCGGAGCAGGAGAGGCCGCCGGCCGAGCGGCTCCTCGCGCTCTTCGACGGCCACCGCCTCTCCCCGGGCCAGCGGCGGATCGCCCAGTACCTGATCGACCACCTCACCGAGGCGGCCTTCCTGTCCATCACCGAGCTCGCGGAGCGCGTCGGCGTCAGCCAGCCGTCCGTCACCCGGTTCGCCTCCTCGCTCGGCTTCAGCGGCTACCCGGCCCTGCGCGACGTGCTCCAGCCGATCGCGCTGTCGGCGGTGGCGGGCACCCCGGACACCCGGGAGCAGATCCGGCGCAACGAACTCCAGGCCGCGGTCGACGCCGAGATCGAGAACCTGGAGCACGTGCGCCGGCTCCTCGCCGACACCAACCAGGTGCTGGACATCGGCCGCGAGCTGGCCGGCTCCGTCCCGCTGACCGTGCTGGGCCTGCGGATCTCGGTCTCCCTGGCGGAGTACTTCGCGTACGCGGCCCGCCGCATCCACCCCGACGTGCGCCTCGTGACCCGCGGCGGCAGCGTGGCCTACGACGCCCTGCTCCAGTGCCGGGCCGCGGGCGGCACCTGGGTGCTCGCCTTCGCCATGCCCCGGCACGCCAACGAGACCCTGGCCGCACTGCGCGCGGCCCGCAGCACGGGGCTGCGCGTCGTCCTGATCACGGACCCGACCGTGGGCCCCTTGGTGGAGGCGGCGGACGTGGTGCTGACCGCCGGCACCGGTTCCCGGCTCGTCTTCGACTCGTACGCGGCCCCCGGCATGCTGTCGGCCGCCCTGCTCCAGGCGATGGCCGACGCGGACCCGGAGCGGACCCAGGCGCGGCTCGAACAGTACGAGCAGGTCGCCGACCAGCACGGTTTCTTCATGTAGGGGCTGGTTCCACCCGGTCTCGACCCCCGGTTCCACCGGTCTCCCACCCGCACGCCGAAGCGGGATATTCAGAGCCAGGGCATGCATGAAATTTTTCATACTCTTGCTTACTCGACGGTATATATGTTTACTGACGGCGGCGCTCCGGATCCCTCAGACGCCAAAGGCGGACGCTCCCCACGTCCGCCTCGAACGGACACCCAGTACGCCGAACCTCCTCACGGCGGGACCGGGTGCCCAGTCAGGGCTTGTGGATCCCCCGGAGGAGCGCCCCTGGCGGCCTCGGCCAACCCCTGGGCCGAGGCCGCCCACAGCAGTGTCTCGATCAGAGTTCGACACCCCTCGGAAGTGACGAGAATGCCCCAGACGGCCACCCTCACGCGCAGCCCGGACTGGCCCCTTCAGGTCAAGGCGCCCGGCACGCACGACTGGGAGCGCACCGCCACCCGCTGGCTGCGGGACCTCCTCCCGGCCCGCTACGGCGGCTACCTGACGCTGACCCGCCACCACGCCCTCCTGGCCCGGCACGTGCAGCTCCAGCTCCAGCACGAGATGCGCGCGGTCCGCGTCGCCCTGCACACCAGCCGGGCCGACCTGCCGACGATGGGAGTGGCCGAGTCGGTCATCGAGAACACCATCCGGATGTACGCCATCGAGCTCGAACAGCTGGGCCGCCTCGCCCGCGGCGCCCGTCTCGTCTCCGAGGCGCTCCTGGGCAGCGCCGCCCCGGGCCAGCGCAGGCGCTGACCCGGGACGCCGTCCGCCGCCGCCGTCCGCTCAGGCCTGGCAGAGGCCGCGCGCGTAGTCGTACGTGGCCGTCGCCCGGGAGTACGTCCACTGCGGAGCCAGCAGGGAGTCCTTCAGCTGGTTCGCGGCCGCCGGGCTCTCCACGACGTAGCCGAAGTCCTGGAGCCAGGACGGGTAGAGGTTCTTCGAGCCGATGTAGAAGGCCGCGTCGTCCACCGAGACCAGCTTGTGGTGCTGGGCGTACGGCTTGCCGTCCGCCCACGCGGCCCTGTCCGACGCCCGGAAGGTCGCCAGTTGCAGGCTCTGGCACATCGCGGCCTTCGCCTTCCCCTCGTCACCGGCCAGGACCGTCAGACGGCCGCGCAGCGCGTCGCTCACCTCGGACAGCGACTTGATCTGCGAGTAGCCGTCGCTGCCGACCGCGCCCCGGTTCGCCGGGTCGCTGACGACGATGCGGACCTTCACCCCGGCCAGCAGCTTCGCGGCGAGCGTGTCGTACAGGCGGACGTCGTAGCGGGGGAGCGGCGGGCAGGTCGCGTTCAGGTCCTGCTGGGAGATCTCGACGTGGCTCTTCGCGCTCGCGACCAGCGCGCGCAGGGCGCTCTCCTCCGGGTTGACGGTGTCGTAGTCCCGGTCGGCGTTGGTGTTGTCGTGGACGCCGATGCCGCACTTGGTGTCGGGGGCCGTCGGCAGCACCGGCCTGAACGCCGAGGCGGGGTCGGACTGGCGGATGCCCACGCCGAGACCGCCGACCGCCAGCGCGGGGACGTCCCCGCCGCCGGCCGGAGCGGCCGGCCGGGGCAGCGTGGGCAGGCAGCCGGCGCCGTTGGAGGAGGCGAACCAGACGCTGCTCCAGCTGCTCTTGTTGCGGCAGGTCCAGTCCCACAGCGTGTCCAGGTAGCGGCCGGCGGAGCCCGCCGCCGGACCGGACAGCGCGAGGTCGACGTCGTTCACCGGGTGCGCGGTGTCGAGGTAGTCGTCCTTCCAGCTGTTGATGCCGCCGGTGATCACCGAACCCCCGTCCACCACCACCAGCTTGGAGTGGTTCCAGGAGAAGCCGGTCTTCGAGGTGGTCATCGAAGCCACGTTGAGGGTGACGTTCGCGGCCGCCGGCCCCAGCTTGGCCACCATCTCGTCGCGGTACGAGGACGGGATCACGTTGGCGTGGTAGATCGGCGCGGCGCCGACCAGGATGCGGACCTGGAGGCGGTTGCCCTTCTGCACGGCCTCCTTGAGGCCGGCGACGATCGCGTCCTGGAAACCGCCGTTGGGGAAGGGGGCCAGGGTGGAGATGTCCACGCTCTCGCGGGCCCCGGCGATGTCCTGCCGCGTCTTGTCCAGCAGGCGGCGCGACCCCGGGCGCTCGGTGCAGGCCGGGTCGCCCCAGCAGCCGGGCGTCTGGAGCAGCCAGTCGGAGCCGCCCGGCGCGGAGGAGCCGAGGCGGTTGCCGGCCGTGCGCTCCCACACCGAGCCCTCGAGGCCGGGGGAGACCTGGCGCAGCGTCTGCTCCACGGAGTCCAGGTGCGGGGTGGGCGCCTCGGCGAACGCCGGCGCGGCCGGCAGCAGGGCGAAGGAGAGGGTGAGCGTGAGGGCCGTCGTGCGGACGGTGCGTGCCAATGTGGTTCCTTGGTACTGGGGGGGTGGCTCCGGCCGGGCGGCACCGCGGAGCGGGCCCCGGCCTTGATCAACTCGCGCAAGTTACCAGCCCGTAAGCCCTCGTTCACCCGACCGGGGTCGCCTTCCGGCCACCGCCGGTGAGCGGTGGGACGAGCCCCGCCGCGCGGTGTCCGGCCACCCCCCGCGGCAGCGTGTCCGGAAGCAGCCGCGGGGACACGGCCGTCCGGTCGGCGCGGCGCGGGTGCGGCATCGAGCACGGCCGGAAGTCCCCGGCAGCGCACCCTTCCCCCGCCGCCCGGGGTGCTGCCGGACGGTTCTTCCGGCGTCCGCCCGGCCCTGCTCGCCGTCGCGAACCCGTCACACCCCTACCGCTGCGCGGCGTAGCAGCGTACGGTCACCAGCCGGTCCGGACCCCACCGCTGCTCGACGGTCGCCAGCAGGCTCCAGCCGAGGCGCTCGTACAGCGCGGCGGCCGCCGCGTCGGAGGCCACCACGTCGAGCACCGGATGCAGCCCGAGCTCCCGCGCTTCCCGCACGGCCCGCGCCATCAGCAGGGCGCCGATCCCGTGCCCGCGCGCGCCGGGCGCGACGAACAGCCGGCTGACGACGGCCACGCGCTCCACGGGCACGCCCGTCCGCCGGCTCCACAACCCCGGCGCCGAGTCGCCGGGTCCGCTGCGGCACAGGCCGACATGGCCGGCCACCGCGCCGTCCCGCTCCGCGACCCAGCCGCCGAGCAGGGCGGGCGGCGACAGCCATTCCCGCGGCCGCTCGGGCCAGTCCACCGGATACCCGTCGCCGTGGTGCACCTCGGCGAGTACGCGCACGCACGCGCCGAGATCGTCGTCTTCGCGTCGCCGGATCTCCATCCGGTCATGCAACCACGGCCGGATCCGCCTCAGGACAGCCGGGTGATCCTCGCCCCGAACGAGGGCTCCCGCAGGTCGGTTCGCACCGCGACCGGCACGCTCTTCGCGCCGCTCCCCTCGCCCACGGTCAGTACGCCGACCTCCGTCCCCGCCCCGGCCCCGTGCGGCACCGGCCGGGCGCCCGCCCCCAGCGTCAGCCGCAACCGCTGCCCCGGCACCCCCGCCACGGCGAGGTCCTTCGCCGCCACGAGCGGGGTCGTGCCACCCAGCCCGTCGGACACGTGCCCCACCGGCTGCCCCTTGCGGATGACGGTGACCTGGCCGAGCGCCGAGCGGACCGCCTCGATGACCTTGCGGCTGTTCTCCTTCACCAGCGCCAGGCTGTTGGCCGCGTCGGGGTCGGGGCCGTCGACGTGCTGGTCCATCATCGTGCCGAGGATCAGCGGGGTGTCGCCCCCGACCGACTTGTACGCCGCCCACATCAGGGTGCCGCCGGCGGGGGTGCTCGACCCGGTCTTGATGCCCCTCACGCTCAGGCCGGGTGCCAGGAGCAGGTCGGCGTTGTTGTTCTTGATCGGCTCGGGCAGCCCCTCGATCGTGGCGTTGGGCATGGCCACCACCGCCCGGAACGCCTCGTCCCGCATCACCGCCTCCGCCAGCTTCAGCTGGTCGACAGCGGTGCTGACCGTACCCGCGTCCAGACCGCTGGGGTCCGTGTACGTCGTGTCCCGCATGCCGAGGTCCCGGGCCGCGGCGTTCATCTTCGCGACGAAGGCGCTCTCGTCGTCGCTGCCGGCGTCCCAGCGGGCCAGCAGGCGGGCGATGTTGTTGGCCGAGGGGATCATCAGCATCTTGAGCATGTCCTGCTGGCTGAACTTCGTCCCGGCGGTCAGCCCCTTGATCCGGGACTCGTGCTCCGAGGCGCCGTCGGCCACCGCCTTGGCGTCGACCTCGATCCGCGGGCCGGGGTCGTTCCTGCGCAGCGGATGCCCCTTGAGGACCACGTACGCCGTCATCACCTTCGCCACGCTGGCCGTCGGCACCGGCCTCTGCTCACCGAAGGTGCCGATGTCACCGGAGCCGGCCACGCGCACGGCCGCCTGCCCCTTGGCCGGCCAGGGGATGGGCGTCGAACCGTCGAGGGTGTACGAGGCCTGCGCCGCGACGAGCTGCGGGGCGGGCAGCGGGCGCAGCATCTGGACGCCCACGACGGCGGCCCCGAGCAGCAGTACGATCGGCGTCCACACCTTGACGCGGCGCGTGAGGGTGCGGCCCCGGGTCTCCGGCGGGGCAGCGGTGTTGGTCAGCTCCGCCAGCAGCTCCAGGGGCGGCTGCGGGGCGGGGCGCGTCGGAGCGCCGGCCGGCACGCGGGGGCGGGCGGTCGGTACGGCTGCCGGGCCGCTGCCCTGGGGCCGGGTCGCGTCGGTGGTCGCGGCGGGGCGGGCCGGCCGGTCCGGGGCCGGCGGCTTGGGTCCGGTTTCCTTGGCGGGCCGTGCCGGTGCCGTGTCACCCGGCACGCCAGGGTGGGCGGCCGGTGCGGCTGCCGGGCCGCTGCCCTGGGGCCGGGTCGCGTCGGTGGTCGCCAGGGGACGGTCGGCGCCGGCCGCCCGGTCCGTGACCGGCGGCTTGGGCCCGGCTACCTTGGCCGGCTGTTGCGGTGCGGCGCCGCCCGCAGCGGGCGGCGACTCCTGGTTCTCCTCGCGCTCAGGGGCGGTTGCCCCGGCTCTGCCGTCACTGTCCTTCGCCCATGACGGGCGCGGACGGGACTTCCCGGCCCCGGACGGCGCGGAGTCGCCCGGGCCGTCCGCCCGGCCGGCGGCCCGGTCGGGCAGGGCGGAGGGGGACTCGCCGCCGTCGGCGCCTGCGGCGGCGTCCGCGTCGCCGGTCTCTTGCGCCGGGGCCGTCCCGCCGGGGCTGTCCGCCGGGGACGCGCTCCCGTCGGGCTGCGCGGCGGGGGAGCCGCCGTCCGCCCGGTGCGGAGTCTCGCGTGCGGCCGCCACCCGGTCACCCTCGGCGGCGCCGTCCGCCCCGGGGGCGCGTACCCCCGCGGCGGAACCCCGGGCTGCTTCCGGCGCGGAGGCCTTGGCACCGTTGACGGCCTCGGCCCGCCCGGTGCGGCTACCGCTCTCCGACTCCGCGTCGGTCCGCTCGCCCCCGGCCGGCTCCCGCTCGGCGCGGGCGCTGCTCTCCGTCTCCGCGTCGCCGTCGGCCGGTTCCCGCTCGGCGGGGCTGCCGGTCTCCGTTTCCGCGGCCGTGTCGGCCGGTTCCGCTTCGGTGTCGGTGTCGGTGCCGGTCTGCTCGCTTCGGGCGGCCGGCTCGCGGTCGGCCGACTGCTGCTCGGCGCGGGTGCTGGTCTCCGTTCCCGTGTCGGCGTCGGCCGGTTCCCGCGCGGCGGGGCTGCCGGTCTCCGTTTCCGCGGCCGTGTCGGCCGGTTCCGCTTCGGTGTCGATGTCGGTGCCGGTCTGCTCGCTTCGGGCGGCCGGCTCGCGGTCGGCCGACTGCTGCTCGGCGCGGGTGCTGGTCTCCGTTCCCGCGTCGGCGTCGGCCGGTTCCCGCTCGGCGGGGCTACCGGTCTCCGTTTCCGGGGCGGCGTCGGCCGGGTCCTGTTCGGCGGGGGCGTCGCTCTGCTTGTTCACGGTGCGGGGACCGGAGTTCGCCCGTTCCCGCCCGGCAAGGACAAGGGTGTTGTCCGTTCCGTCGCTCGCCACCGATTCCGCCTTCATCCGTGCCCACCTTGCTGTTCGCACCCGGCTCTGCCGGCCCTCGCCGTCACGTCGACGCGGCCGACCCGGCCCGCCGATCACCTAGATGCCCCGCCCGGCCTCCGCGTTCCGTCCTCGCAGCGTTGTGACGGTTCGGTCATACTCCGCAGGCCGCCAGTACCTCAACGCGCCCCGCCGCCGGGCGCGGCCCTGGCGTGATGAGGTCCTCGCACCTCCTCGCAGAGGGGGAGGGACGTCTGCGACCGCATGCAGATCCTCGGCGACGGAGCGGCCCGGCCCCTGGGGCGACGCGCAGGTCTGCTCGCTCCCGGACCGCCGTCCGGACGGTCAACGGCCTGCCACGGCAGCCCCGCCCACTCAGGACTCGCAGGTATCCAGGGGCTGCGCCCATACCGCCGCTGCGCGGAACCAGCAGGCCTTGAGCCGAACCGGGAGCACCGCAATGCCGTTGAGAACCCGGCGCAGAGGACACCTCGCCTTGGTCCACCGGTCCGCTGATGTACTTCCCGACGCGGTGAAGCGTGGCAGTGTCTGCCCGAACGGTTCGGGCCGTGGAAGACCGTCTACGAACGCCACCGCCGATGGTCGGCCGACGGCACCTGGGAACGCTTGCTCCAGCAGGTCCAGGCCGCGGCTGACGGCATAGGCGAGATCGGCTGGGACATCCCGGTCGACTCCACCATCGTCCGCGCGCATCAACACGCGGCTGGCGCCCGCACCGCCCGAGTACGCCGCCGCACTGGCTAGCGAGCACGCCTCGTGTGCTTCGATCCGCAGTAGGAGTGCCTCCGGCCGTGAGTTGCGTGTTCGTCAGTGGGCGGACCAGAGGAAGATGCCCGATACGACAAGACCGCCACCGCCTACCTCGCCGGACTCCACGTCGCCTCCCTCCTCATCTGGTCGGCGAGGAGATCCGTAAGAAGCGGCCTCAGCTGCAGTCCCACATGAACCGGCCTTCAAGGTGGTCGGAGCTGAGGAAGAGGAAGCCACTGCCGTAACCGAAATTGAGGAAGAAGGGATCTGACTCCGCCTCGCCCCGGTCCTCGAACTGGCAGAGGAACAGCCAAGAGGAATCGATGCCGAAGACCCGGTAGTTCGGGTAAAGGGCTTCGCCCCCCAGGAAGTCCTTGGGTCGCTCCTCGTCGGGGTATTCGACCTCTGGTCCCTCGCTTCGCAGCCACCGGGACCAGGCAGCGGCCTGGTTCGCCGCCTCGTCGAGTTCCGGTGGCATCGGCGTCAGATCGGTCAGCCATTCGACGGGAACCTCCGTATCGTCCGGACCCCAACGCCACAGGGTTCGCCCCTGGGTGCTGGGGGACCCGATCGACGCGAAGGACGGTATCCGCCCGCCCGGTTGGACCAGAACGACGGCCTCGCCGTCCTCCGCTGCGTTGCCGGCCATGTCCATGCCTTCCTCGTGCAGAAACAGGTAGGCGAGGCGTACCTCGTTCCCTGGCACCCGGAACTGGCCGATGAACACGAGCGGCTCTCCCGTACGCGGATGCACCGGCCACGCCGGGCCGTCCAGCCAGACCGGCTGCCCGCCGAACTTCGACACCGGGTCCGTGACCGGCCCGGGTGCAGCCCGGAAGGACATGCGCAGCCGCGGCAGGAAGGCTGCATCGTAGGGGCCCTCGGCCTGGCTCGTCGGCTCGGAGATCATGCTGCCGACGCTACGGCACCCCATCGACAGGAGCCCAGCTCGGGCCGTCCTCTTGTCTCCTGCCTGACCTGCAAGATCCGGAAGAGACGGCCTAGGTGACCCAGCAGTAGACGCTCTGGTCCTGGCGTCGGGCGCTACCGGCGAGAGCAGCCAGATCGACCACGATGTCGTCGGTGATCTCGGTGTCGACGGCCTCGCCGTCCTCCGCACGCAGTAGAGCCCACGAGGCAGCGACGTCACGCAGTTTGGAGTGCCCTGCGTCCGCGAGTGCAGTGGTCAGGCGAGGCGAAATCGCGAAGACGACGCACCCGTCGTTGTCCTGGCCAGCGACGATGCGAGGCTCACCGGCTTCGACGAGTTCCTCGAAGCTGCCGTCGGCCAGGAGGAATTCCCACTCGACCACGGCTTCTTCGGCATCGAAGTTGCCGAAGGAGAGCGACTCGAATGCCCGTCCCGGCCCGGTCTCGAGGGCCAAGCCCGCTGACGTGTCGTCCGGCGCCACGAAGAACTTCACGATGATGCTCACCCGGGCGCCATGCCCGACTGTCCACAGCCATGATCGAGCGGACAAGTCCCAGTCGCGGGCGCGGGGTGGAAGCCGGGGCGGTCTCCTTGGCAGCAACCGACTGTGCGCCCGTGAGCGGTCCACTCCCCGCCGCCGGGCTCGACGTGCGCGGGGTTCCGTCAAACCCGGCGCCGGGCTTCGGCGCTCTAGACTGCGCGGTCATGACACAACGATGGCCCTTCATTCACCACGTCACCTTCATCGCCTCGGACCTCGAGGCGAGCACCCGCTTCTACACCGCCGCCCTCAAACCCCTCGGTGTGGTCCGGGAAGCGTCCGACGGCGGAGCGGAGTTCTGGGAAGAGGAACTGGACACCCCTTCCTTCGGCCTGTATGCGGCGGGCGACGCCACGGTGACCCGGGGTGCGCACATCGCGTTCACCGCACGCGACCGAGCCGCGGTTGACGCCTTCTATGAGGCCGCCCTGACCGCTGGTGGCACGTCCCGGCACGAGCCCCGGCTTTGGCCTGAGTACCGCGCCTATTGCGCGTTCGTCGACGACCCGGACGGCAACAACATCGAAGCCGTGCACAAGGAGCAGCAGTAGGTCAGTCGGGTGTGGCCCTCCGCTCAAGGAGAGCCACACCCGACTGGGTACGGCAATGGCTGCCTCGGCGCGGGTAAGGCCGTCGGGGGATCATGGTGCGGTGTTGGTCGAAGTAGGGGCAGTGCAGCCCGCACCGTCGGGGCCCATGCATGTCCGAGTGCACTCGGCGGTGGGTGCAGTGGTGGCGCTCTGGCAGGGAGCCCCTGAGGCCGTGGGGCGAGAACACCGGGTCGAGTGGAGCGTGGATGAGGACATTGTCTGGGCGGTGAACGCCTGGCCATGCGACTCGGGCGTGTACGAGCTGCGGGAGGACGGCGACCGCGTCGTTTTTCGTGGGCAACTGAGCCTCTTCCTGAAATCGGCAACCCGCTGCACGTTGACCACCAGCCCGAGGCTCCATGAGCTCGGGATGCCGCCCACCTTCCTAGCCTGCCGACCGCCGGGAAAGCGCGAGGTGGGGAACCTCTGGGTCTCTGCCGTCACACCGGCGAGTACGGCCGACACCTGGTCCCCCATTTCCCCCGATAGCGGCGGAACATCGCCGGTATCCCAGGAACGGGCTCGTCATAAGGCATGCGGCGGCGAAAGCGCACATCGGCGATATGCGGAAGGGTGGAATGCCGGGTGCGCCAGGCCGCCGGCCGTCGTGGATTCGGTCCCAGGGCCATGGCTGGTCAGGTAAGTCAAGACTTACCTTCAGAGGGCTTTGATCGTATGGTGTGGCTCGAATCGAAGGAGCCCCCTGTTGTCGAAAACGAATGATCCCGCTGTGCGTGCTGTTGCATTGGAGCGGGATTATGTGTCCTCCTTATACGAGTTGCTCACCGAGCGGCTTTCCGAGGCGCGAGCCCGTCGGGAAAGTGTGCTGAAGGCTCCGGCGGAAAGCGCCGGCGAGGTATACGAGAGGGACATCGCCGCCGAGCGTCTGGCCAGGGAAATCAGCCGGCTGGAGGGCGCCGAAAAGGGGCTGGTCTTCGGGCGCATCGACCGGACGGACGGCACGGCCCTGCGCATCGGGCGGATCGGACTGCACACGGAGGACGACGACCTGCCGCTGCTCGTGGACTGGCGCGCTAACGCGGCGCGGCCCTTCTACGAGGCGACACCCGTCCACCCGATGAACCTGCGGCGGCGCCGGCACCTGCGCCTCGAGGAGCGCACGGTCGTCTCGGTGAGCGACGAACTGCTGGACGGGACCGCCCCCACCGACGAGGACGTCGTCGGGGACGGCCCGTTGACCGAGGCCCTGTCGGCGCGGCGTACGGGCACGATGCACGCGGCCGTCGCGACGTTGCAGGCCGAGCAGGACGAGATCGTCCGCTCCTCCCACCGCGGGGTGACCGTCGTGCAGGGCGGGCCCGGCACCGGCAAGACGGTGGTCGCCCTGCACCGGGCGGCCTATGTCCTGTACGCGTTCCCGCGCGCCGCGGAGGAGGGTGTCCTGGTGGTCGGCCCCAACGCCCGGTTCCTCGACTACATCTCCCAGGTCCTTCCCTCGCTCGGAGAGAACGACGTCGTTCTGGCGACCTGCCGGGAACTGGCCGGAGTGTCCCCGGGCACGGCGGACCCGTTCGACACGGCGCGCCTCAAGGGCGGTTGCGACCTCGCCGACGCCTTGGCCGGTCTGCTGCGCGCCCGCCAAGCCCCCGCCGGCGACTTCACCGTGCGGGTCGGACAGGAACGGGTTCACCTGTCCGGCGAGGAGGTCGCCGCGGCACGCGACGCCGCCGTGGCGGCCGCGCCCGGGCACAACCCCGCGCGCCAGGTGTTCAGGGAGCTCTTGGTCGACGCCGTCACCGATGCGCTGCAACGGGACATGGGCGACCTCCTGGAGCAGATCGACGCCGATGCCGAAGCGATGACGGGCATCGACCTCGACCGGTTCACCGGAGTCGCCCAGCGCCGTGCCGAGGGTGCGGCCGACCCGGGTCCGGTCCACGAGCTGGACCTGGACGCCATCCGAGCCGATCTCCTCGACGACGACGGCGTCGACCGGGCGGTCGAGGCGTTGTGGCCGCGGCTGGTACCCGGTGACCTCGTGAAGGCGCTCCTGACGGACGCCGGCGCGCTCGCCGAGCGCCTTCCCCGCCTGACCGCGCAGGAGCGGTCCCTCCTGCTGCGCGGTCAGGACGCCCCGTGGACCGATGCCGACGTGCCGCTGCTCGACGAGGCGGCGAACCTGGTCGACGGCCCCCCGCAGCGGACGTACGGGCACGTCGTCGTCGACGAGGCGCAGGAACTGACCGCCATGCAGTGGCGGATGATCCTCCGTCGCTGCCCCGCAAGGGCGATGACGCTGGTGGGCGACTTCGCCCAGGCGGGCCCCGTCGCGACGGCACGCGACTGGAAGGAGGCGCTGAGCCCGCACGTCGGACCGCGGTTCAGACTGCACGACCTGACCGTCAGCTACCGCACCACGCAGGAGATCCTGGAGAGCGTCCGGGAGCTGCTCGCGCGGATCGCTCCCGACCAGAAGCCCACCCGGTCGCTGCGGAGCGGGGAGAGCCCCCGCACCCTGACCACACCTGCGGACGGGTTGGTCGCCGCCGTCGTGCGGGAACTCCGCGCCCAGAGCACCGCACACCCGGGCGAACTCCTGGGCGTGGTCTGCGCGGACACCAGGGTGAGCGAGCTGACGGCCCGGGGCATCGGTCGGCACGCCCGCATCGTGCCGGCGTCCGAAGCGCGCGGCCTGGAATTCGACGCGGTCGTCGTTGTGAACCCCGAGGAAATCATCGCGGCCCGCCCCGGCGGGGAAAGGGACCTGTACGTAGCCCTGACCCGGGCCACCAAGCGCCTCTGCACCATCACCGCCCAGCCCGCCTGACGGCTCGGCGCCCGCGTCGTTGCCGCGGGCGCACCCGCCGCCGTACGGGCACCGGCCCGCGCGCACAGGGCCGCTCGCCACCCCGCCGCTGATGGCGCGCCTCGTAGTCGCGTGCGCAAAAGTGCTCGGTACCGGACTACTTCAAGCAGCTTCCTTCAAATGACCGGCCTCCGTCCGCTATCTTGCCCGGTGCATGCCAAGGCGGTGTGTCCGCGATCCGGACCGCACGAGGAGCTGCCCATGAGCGCGATGAGACTGTCCCCGAGGCGCCACCGGCACGACCCCCCACCCGAGCACCGCCGCCGCGGCCGCCCCGGCCGCCACCGGACCCGCCTCGCGGCCCTGCTCGCCGCCGCGCTCGCGGCCGCCGGCCTCGCCGCGGCGGGCCCCGCCACCGCCCGCGCCGCCGCCGGGCCCGCCGCCGCCGGACCGGCCGCCACCGCCGGGAGCGTCACCGGTCTGTTCCAGTCGGGCGGCACCTTCACCGTCAGCACCTCCAGCGGCGCCAAGGCCCGCGTCGTCGTCGCCCGCGCCGACATCTTCCGCCTCTGGCTCTCTCCCGACGGGTCCTTCACCGACGACCCCGCCGGATCCGCCCTCGCCGCCACCACCGACTTCGGCCCGGTCAACGCCGGCTACACCGACGCCGGCGGCTACTTCCGCATCACCACCGGGGCCCTCTCCATCCGGGTCAACAAGTCGCCCCTGCAGTTCTCCGTCTACCGCGCCGACGACACCACCCCCGTCTGGCAGGAGGCGCAGCCCACCAGCTGGGGCGGCGGCAAGACCACCCAGTACCTGGCGCGCGGCGCCGACGAGCAGTTCTACGGCACCGGCCTGCGCCTCGGCGAATGGGCGCTGCGCGGCAAGACCGTCCCCGTGGCCGTCGACAACAAGTGGCGCGAGAACGACAACGCCAGCCCCGCTCCCTTCTACATGTCCACCAACGACTACGGCGTCATGCGCAACACCTGGGCCCCGGGCTCCTACGCCTTCACCGCCCCCACCGCCCTCACCCACGACGAGACCCGCTTCGACGCCTGGTACTTCACGGGCGACTCCCTCAAATCCGTCCTCGACGCCTACACGGACGTCAGCGGCAAACCCTTCATGGCGCCGATGTGGGGCTTCGAACTCGGCAACGCCGACTGCTTCAACGCCTCCAACCCCGACTACCAGGGCGACCACGACCGCCCGCGCCACCAGACCACCCCCGACGTGGCCGGCTACGCCGCCGACGCCCGCGCCGCCGACATGCCCTCGGGCTGGTTCCTGCCCAACGACGGCTACGGCTGCGGCTACACCGCACCCCTGAAGTCGACGGTCGACGCCCTCAAGGCCAAGGGCTTCCAGACGGGCCTGTGGACCTCCACCGGCCTCACCGACATCGCCGCCGAAGTGGGCACCGCCGGGACCCGCGCGGTGAAGACCGACGTGGCCTGGATCGGCAGGGGCTACAAGTACGCCTTCAACGGGGTCCAGCAGGCCGTCGACGGCATCGAGAAGAACTCCGACGCCCGCCGCTTCGTGTGGACCGTCGACGGCTGGGCCGGCACCCAGCGCAACGCCGTCGTCTGGACCGGTGACACCTACGGCACCTGGGACGACATGCGCTGGCACGTCCCCGCCATCGCCGGCGCGGGCCTCTCGGGCCTCAACTACGCTTCCGGGGACGTCGACGGCATCTTCGGCGGCAGCCCGAAGACGTACGCCCGCGACCTCCAGTGGAAGGCCTTCACCCCCGCCTTCATGACGATGTCCGGCTGGGGCGCCGTCAACCCGTCGGCCGGCTACCAGGACAAGCAGCCCTGGCGCTTCGCCGAGCCCTACCTCTCCGTCAACCGCAAGTACCTCCAGCTCAAGATGCGGCTGATGCCCTACCTGTACACGATGAGCCGCACCGCCCACGAGAGCGGCGTCCCCAGCACCCGTGCGATGGTCCTGGAATACCCCGACGACCCGGTGGCCCGCGGGAACCTCACCAGCGGCCAGTTCATGGCCGGGGACTCCTTCCTCGTCGCGCCGGTCGTCTCCGACACCTCCGTCCGCGACGGCATCTACCTGCCCGCCGGTACCTGGACGGACTACTGGACCGGGAAGACGTACGCCGGCCCGGGCTGGCTGAACGGCTACCGGGCGCCCCTCGACACCCTGCCGCTTTTCGTCAAGGGCGGGGCGATCGTGCCGATGTGGCCGCAGATGAACCACTCCGGTGAGAAGCCGCTCTCCACCCTCACGTACGACATCCACCCGCGCGGCACCTCCGCCTTCAGCCTGTACGAGGACGACGGCCGCACCCGCGCGTACCAGACCGGGGCCTACGCCCGCCAGCGCGTCGACGTCACCGCCCCGGCCGCCGGCTCCGGTACGGTCACCGTCTCCGTCGGCGCCCCCACCGGCAGCTACGCCGGCCAACCCGCGTCACGCGCGTACGAGTTCACCCTCCACGTGGCGTCCGCCCCCACCACCCTCACGGTGGACGGCGCCGCGCTGCCCCGCCTGGCCGACAAGAGCGCGTACGACTCCGCCGCCACCGGATGGTTCCACGACCCGGCCGACCGCGCCGGCGTCCTGTGGGTCAAGACCGGTACGAAGACGGGCGCGTTCCGCGTCACCGCCGCCGGCACCTCCGTCCCGGCGGCCGACCCCGTCCCCGTCACCTCCCCGCCCGTGCCGCAGGCGGCCTGGACCCTGGTCTCCGCCGACAGCGAGGAGACCGCCGCCGAGAACGGCGCGGCACGCAACGCCTTCGACGGCGACCCCGCCACGCTGTGGCACACCGCCTGGTCCTCCGGCAAGCCGGCGGCCCTCCCGCACGAGATCCGCATCGACCTCGGCGCCCGTTACACCGTCGACGGCCTCGGCTACCTGCCCCGCCAGGACGGCGGGGCCAACGGCCGGATCGGCGACTACGAGGTCTACGTCTCCGACACCACCAGCGACTGGGGCACCCCGGCCGCCACCGGCACCTTCGCCGACACCCCGGCGGCCAAGAGCGTCGCCCTCGCCCCCAGGACGGGCCGCTACCTGAGACTGCGGGCCCTGACCGAAGCCGGCGGCCGCGGCCCCTGGACCAGCGCCGCCGAACTCACCCTCACCGGCCGCCCGACGCCGCTCCCCGCCGACGCCACCCTCGTCAACGCGGCCTCCGTGCGCTGCCTGGACCTCCCGCACAGCGCCACCGCCCCGGGCACGGCCCCCACCCTCTATTCCTGCCACGGCGGCCCGAACCAGCGCTGGACCCTGCGCGGCGACGGCCGCCTCACCGGCCTGAACGGGGTCTGCCTCGACGCCGGCGACCCGGCGAAGGTCACCGTCCAGGCCTGCGCCGGCGGCCCGGGCCAGACCTGGCAGCCCGGCCCGGACGGCAGCCTGCGCAGCGCCGGGCAGTGCCTCACCCCCGCGGGCTCCGGCACCGCCGACGGCACCGGGCTCACCAGAGCCGCCTGCGCCGGAAGCGCCGCCCAGCGCTGGACGTTCACCCCCTGACCCCCCCAGGGTCCGGCCCGGCCCCCCACGCCGGGCCGGACCCGCCTCACACCGCCCGCGTCGGCGCCGCCGACGCGGTCCGCCCCGGCAGCAGCCAGGCCGCGGCCAGTCCCAGAGCGGCCAGGGCCGCCAGGCACGCCAGCGGCCGACCGACCGTGCCGGCGCCGACCCCGGAGCCGGCGCCGGCACCCGCCGCGACGGCGATGCCCAGGCTCGGCCCCACGTTCATGGCGGTCTGCTTCAGCCCGCCCACCACCCCCGCGCACCCGGGCGGTGCGTCGCCGACCACGGTTCCGGTGGCGGTGACCATCACCGCCCCGAAACCGGCCCCCAGCACCCCGAACGCCGGCCCGCCGTACGCCTCCAGGCCCGCGATGCCCAGCACCACCAACGCCGTCCCCGCGAGCGCGGTCCGCCGCGGCCCGTACCGGCGCAGCGCCGCCTGCGCCACCGGCGCCCCGGCCACCATCAGGGCGGTCAGCGGGAGCACCCGGACCCCGGTGGCGAGCGGCCCGAGGCCCCGTACGTCCTGGAGCAGGAACGTCGCCGTGAACAGCGCCCCGAACATGCCGGCCGACACGGCCAGCAGCAGCGCCATGGAGGCCGCCACGGGCCGCGACCGCGCCACGGCCGCGGGCACCAGCGGCAGCTGCGCGCGCCGCTCACCCCGTACGAACATCGCCCCCAGCCCGGCGGCAGCCCCGCAGCCCAGCAGCGTCGGCGCGGCCGTCCACCCGTACTGCGGTACGCCGGCCAGCGCGGACACCGCCGCCGCCAGAGCGGCCGCGAGCAGCACGGGACCCGCCGGACCCAGCCGTCCGGGCTCCCGGTGCCGCGGGGCGGGCACCCGTACGGCGAGCGCCAGGGCGGCGACCAGCAGTGCCGCCGGCACGTTGACCGCGAACACGGCCCGCCAGCCCCACTGCGCGACCAGCACCCCGCCCAGCAGCGGCCCCGCAGCCGCGGCCACCCCGATCGCACCGGTCCGCACCGCCACCGCCCGGCCCAGCCGCTCCCCCGGGTACGCCAGCCGCAGCAGGGCGAGCGTCGCGGGCTGCAACAGCGCCCCGAACAGCCCCTGGAGGGCGCGCAGCGCGATCACCCAGCCGACCCCGGGCGCGAACGCGATCCCCGCCGAGGCGGCGGCGAAGCCGAGCACCCCCGTCAGCAGCAGCCGGGTGTGCCCGTACCGGTCCCCGAGGCGCCCGGCGACGACGAGGAAGGCGGCGACGGCGAGCAGGTATGCGGTGCTCGTCCACTGGACCTCCGCCACCCCCGCCCCCAGATCGCGGCGCAGGGCGGGCTGCACCACGATCAGCACCGTGCCGTCGAGGGCGACGAGCATGGCACCGCCGACGCCGGCCAGCAGCGCGAGCCGCGCCCTCACGCCGGCGCCGTCCCGAGGTGGGCGTCCACCACGGCGTCCACCAGCGCGTCCACGTGCGGGCCGGGGTCCCCGGTCGCGTCGGCCCCGAGGACCAGGGGCAGGCTGCCGTATCCCCACAGCTGCGCCACCCCGTGCAGCCCCGCCCACAGCGCGGCCGCCGTCACCTCGGGCTCGGCCGCCCCGCACGCGCCGACCAGCCGGGTCAGCAGCGTGAACAGCGGCAGGGTCTGCTCCCGCAGCCGCGGCGCCCCCGAGGGCTCCCGGCCGGTGCTGTCCAGCAGGTCGTGGCGGAACATCAGCTCGAACATCCCGCGCTGCTCCAGGGCGTAGCCCACGTACGCCCGGCCGAGCGCCCGCACGTGCTCCAGGGGCGCGGGCTGCGCCGCGCCGGCCGCGAGGAAGCGGGTGCCGAGGTCGCCGAAGCCGCGCCGGGCGATGGCCGACAGCAGCGACTGGTGGGTGGGGAAGTAGCGCCGCGGCGCGCCGTGGGAGACGCCGGCGCGGCGGGCGATCTCGCGCAGGCCGAGGGAGCCGGTCCCCTCGCTCGTGACCAGTTCCACTCCGACGTCGATCAGCCGCTCGCGCAGTGACACATCCGGTTCGTTCACCATAGACACTGTCTACCACGCGACGTAGACAGTGTCTATCGACCCCGCCGGGTTTCCGTACCGGTCGACGGGTAGGCGCAGGCCACGGGGCGGGGCAGGGACAGTCGGAGGCCGGGGCAGGGTGCAGTCAGAGGGAGGCCGTCATGGGAACCGGGATCTGGGGCTACGGCCACCGGTCGGGCTACGCGCCCGGCACCGACCTCGTCGGCTACAAGGTCGACGCGGCCGACGGACCCATCGGCAAGGTCGACCGGCACACGGACGACGTGGCCCGCTCCTACCTCGTCGTCGACACCGGCCCGTGGATCTTCGGCCGCAAGGTCGTCATACCGGCCGGCTTCGTGGCGCGCGTCGACGCCGAGGCCCGGGCCGTGCACCTCACCTGCACCCGGGACCAGGTCAAGGACTCACCCGACTACGAGCAGAACGGGCGCCACGAGGACGAGCCGGGCTTCGTCCGGCAGATCGAGACGTACTACTCCGACCCGCACATGTGAGAGGGGTGCGGCGGGCGAAAGCCCCTGGCGGCGGACCCGCCGCCCGGGAGATCATCTTCGGATGACCACAGAGACGATCACCGCATCCGCGTCGGGCACCTGGACCCTCGGAGACATGAAGGTCAACCGCATAGGCTTCGGCAGCATGCGGCTGACGCAGAACGGTGCCGCGCTCCAGGCCGGCGGCCCGTCCGGCGACCGGGACCGGGCCATCGCCGTCCTGCGCCGCGCCGTGGAACTCGGCGTGAACCACATCGACACCGCGGCCTTCTACTTCTCCCCGCTCCGCTCCGCCAACGAGCTGATCAACAGCGCCCTCGGCGGCCCCTACCCCGACGACCTGGTCATCGCCACCAAGGTCGGCCCCGCCCGCGACGCCTCGGGGGAGTGGACGAGGCACGCCGTCGCGGCCGAGCTGCGCGGCCAGGTCGAGGAGAACCTGCGCCAGCTCGGCCGCGACCACCTCGACGTGGTCAACCTGCGCGTCCTGCCCGACCACCCCGACTTCGCCGAACGCTTCGCAGCCCTGGCGGAACTGCGCCGGGCCGGGCTCATCCGCCACCTCGGCGTCTCCAACGTCACCCCCGAGCAGCTCGCCGAGGCCCGGGCCATCGCGCCCGTCGTCTGCGTGCAGAACATGTACGGCATCGGCGTGCGGCCCGAGTACGACGACTTCGTACGGCACTGCGGGGAACAGGGCATCGCCTTCGTGCCCTTCTACGCGATCGCCGCCGCCGGCCGAGAGGGCGGCGCGGGCGCCTCCGAGAGCGAGGAAGTGCTCGCCGTGGCCCGCGCCCACGGGGCGAGCCCGGCGCAGGTACGCCTCGCCTGGACCCTCCAGCGGGGACCCCACGTCCTGGCCATCCCCGGCACCGGCAACCCGGACCACCTGGTCGACAACGTCGCCGCCGGCGCCCTGCACCTCACCGACGACGACCTGGCACTCCTCGAAGGCGTCCACCGCGCCGCCGCCCAGTAGCGCGCCGACGGGCCGGGCCGGCGCCGCAGGCCCGGCCGCGTCCGGCACAATCGGCGGATGAGCGAAGAGACCCCCGCCGGCTCCGGCAGCCCCTGCGACCACGACCCCTACCTGTGGCTGGAAGACGTGGACGGCGAGGCCGCGCTCTCCTGGGTCCGGGAGCGCAACGCCGAGACGGTCGCCGCGCTGACCACCGCCCCGGGCTTCAAGGTGCTGGAGCGCGAGGTGCGCGAGGTCCTCGACGACGGCGGGCGCATCCCCTACGTGGTCCGGCGCGGCCGCCACCTCTACAACTTCTGGCAGGACGCGGACCGGCTGCGCGGGGTCTGGCGGCGCACCACCCTGGAGGAGTACCGCACCGAGCGGCCGGCCTGGGAGACCGTCCTCGACCTCGACGCGCTCGCCGAGGCCGAGGGCGAGAAGTGGGCCTGGGCCGGCAGCGCCGTGCTGGGCCCCGAGCACCGCCACGCCCTGGTGATGCGGTCCCGCGACGGCGCCGACGCCTGCGTGGTGCGCGAGTTCGACCTCACGACGCTGGAGTTCGTCGAGGGCGGCTTCACCGTCGAGGAGGCCAAGACCCGGGTCGACTGGATCGACGCCGACCACCTGTGGATCGGCACCGACTTCGGCCCCGGCTCCATGTCCCCCTCCGGCTACCCCCTCCAGGTCCGCCGCTGGCGCCGCGGCACCCCCCTCGCCGAAGCCGAGCGGGTCTACGAGGGCCGGCCGGACGACCTGTCCGCCACCGGCTGGCACGACGACACGCCCGGCTTCGAGCGGGACTTCGTCTCCCGGCAGATCGACTTCTGGAACCAGGAGCTGTTCCTGCTCCCCGAGGACCCCGCCGCACCGCCCGAGAAGATCGACGTACCGGACGACGCCGTCGCCGGCATCCACCGCCAGTGGCTGGTCGTCCAGCCGCGCAGCCCCTGGCTGGGCCATCCCGCGGGCAGCCTGCTCGCCTTCGACCTCCAGGCGTACCGCGCGGGCGGCCGCGAGGCCGGCGTCCTGTTCACCCCGGACGAGCGCACCGCCCTCGCCGGCTACAGCTGGACCCGCAACCACCTCCTGCTGCGCACCCGCGCCGACGTCTCCTCCCGTCTGGAACTGCTCACCCCCGGCCCGGACGGCTGGAGCCGCGCCCCGCTGGACGGCGTACCGCCGCTGTCCACGGCGTCGGTGGTGTGCACCGACCCGGACGAGAGCGACGAGTACTTCCTCGACGTCACCGGCTACCTCCAGCCCTCCACCCTCTACCGCGGGGAGGCCGGGTCCGCCGGCGGCGAGGCCCTCAAGCAGGCGCCCGCCCTCTTCGACACCGCCGGGCTCCGCGTCAGCCAGTACTTCGCCACCTCCCCCGACGGCACCCGCGTCCCGTACTTCGTGGTCGGCCCCGAGGACCGCCCCGGCCCCGGCCCGACCCTGCTCTACGGCTACGGCGGCTTCGAGATCTCCATGGTCCCGCAGTACAGCGCGGTCACCGGCCGGGCCTGGCTCGCGCGCGGAGGGACGTACGTGGTCGCCGGCATCCGGGGCGGCCGCGAGTACGGGCCCGCCTGGCACCAGGCCGCCCTCGGCGCCCACCGCGTCCGGGCCTTCGAGGACTTCGCCGCCGTCGCCCGCGACCTCACCGCGCGCGGCATCACCACCCCCGCCCAGCTGGGCATCGAGGGCGGCAGCAACGGCGGCCTCCTGATGGGCGCGATGCTCACCCGCGACCCGGAGCTGTTCGGCGCCGTCGTCGCGCACGTCCCGCTGCTGGACATGCTCCGCTTCCACAAGCTCCTCGCCGGAGCCAGCTGGACCGCCGAGTACGGCAACCCGGACGACCCCGCCGACCGGCCCCACCTCGAGCGGATCTCCCCGTACCACCGCATCCGCGCCGACGGCCCCCCGTACCCGCCGCTGCTGCTGCTCACCTCCACCCGGGACGACCGCGTCCACCCGGGCCACGCCCGCAAGGCGGCCGCCCGGCTCCGGGAGCTGGGGCACCCCGTCCTCTTCCACGAGCACATCGGCGGCGGCCACGCCGGCGCCACCGACCACCAGCAGACCGCCTTCAACGAGGCGCTCGTGCACACCTTCCTCTGGGAGCGGCTGACCCCGCGGACGTGACCTGACCGCCCGCCTCCGGACGCGGGCGCCCCCGCGTGACCGCTCAGGCGTGGGCTCGGGCGATCAGCAGGGCGACGTCGTCGTGCGTGTCGGGGCGGCGCAGGGCCGACAGCAGCAGGTCGCAGGTCTCTTCGATGGGGCGGTGGGGGCCGGCCAGGAGGTCCGTCAGCGTCAGCAGGCGGGTGTCGATGTCCTGGTCCCGGGTCTCGACGAGCCCGTCGGTGTACAGCACCAGCTCGTCACCCTTGCCCAGGGCCACGGCGGTGGTGCTGAAGGGGACCCCGCCCACGCCCAGCGGCACCGCGGTCGGCAGGCGCAGCAGCCGCGGAGGGCGGCCGTTGCGCAGGTGCACCGGCGGCAGGTGGCCCGCGGTGGAGATGTGGCACAGCCGGGTGTGCGGGTCGTAGACGGCGTACACGCAGGTTGCCATCGCGTCGCCGAGGTCGCCCGTCGCCGCGTCGAGGTGGGTCATGACCATGGCCGGGTCGAGGCCGAGACGGCCCAGCGCGCGTGCGGTGGCGCGCAGCTGCCCCATCGTCGCCGCGGCGTTGATGCCGCTGCCCATCACGTCTCCGACGACCAGCGCCGTCCGGTCACCCGTCAGGGGGATGACGTCGAACCAGTCACCGCCGGTCTCGTCGGCGGCCCCGGCCGGCTGGTACCGGTAGGCGATGTCCAGTCCGGGGGCCGCCGGGGGGTGCTGGGGCAGCAGGTGGCGCTGGAGGGCGAGCGCGGCGTGGCGCTGGCGCTGGTACCAGCGGGCGTTGTCGATGGAGACGGCCGCGTGCGCGGCGAGTTCGGAGGCGAGCAGTACGTCGTCGGGGCCGAACGGCACGGGGTTGCGGGCCCGCTTGAGGTCGAGGGTGCCCAGCACCTGGCCGCGGGCGATCAGCGGCACCGCGAGGTAGGAGTGCACGCCGGCCTCGCCCAGCAGCCGGGCCGCGTCCTCGTCGCGGGCGATGCGGGGCAGGTCCTCGGGCCGCACGTGGGGGACGAGCTCGGGCCGGGCGGTGCGGGCGCAGCGCGCCACCAGCCGCTCGGGGCGGTACGACGCCACGTCGCCGACGGGGTCGGCGGCCTCCTCCGCGGGGGTGCGGTAGGCGGCCTTCACCGCGAGCGCCCGGAACCGTACGCCCCCGTCGTCGGCGGCCTCGCCGGGCCTCGGGCCCGTCAGGATGGTGTCGAGGACGTCCACGGCGGCGATGTCGGCGATCTCCGGGACGGCGACGTCGGCCAGCTCCCGGGCGGTGATGTCCAGGTCGAGGGTGGTACCGATGCGCACCGAGGCGTCCGCGATCAGGGCGAGGCGCCGCCGGGCGTGGGCGGCGGACACGGCCGCCCGGTGCTGTTCGGTCACGTCCACCACCGACACCGCGACGCCGATCACCCGCGCGGCCTGGTCCTCCAGCCGGTAGACCGACACCAGCCAGGCCCGCTCACCGGAGTCCTCGGAGATCTGGCCGGTGGTGAACTGGTCCAGCACCGGCACGCCGGTCGCCAGGACCTCCCGCATCCGGGCCTCGACCGCCGCCCCGTCCAGGAAGGGCAGGAGGTCGCTGATCCGCTGCCCGAGGTGCCGCTCGGCCGACAAGCCGTTGATGCGTTCCAGAGCCGGGTTGACCAGGACGTACCGCAGGTCGGTGTCGAGGACGGCCAGGCCGATGGGGGACTGGTCGACCATGCGCAGCGACAGCGCCAGGTCCCGTTCCACGCGGCGCAGGGTGGCCTGCTCGGAGGCCAGGCCCAGCGCGTAGAGCCGTCCGTTGGACGCCTGGAGGCGCATGTTGCGGAACTCGACGAGCACGCTGTGGCCGTCCCGGTGGCGCACGGGGAAGGATCCCGCCCAGGCGCCCTTGCCCCACATCACCCGGGTGAACAGCTCCAGGACCTCCTCGCGGTCCGGCTCCTCCACCAGCAGCGACGCCGCGTACTGCCCCAGAGCCTCCTGCGCCGTGTACCCGAAGAGCGCCTCGGCCTGCGGGCTCCACAGGCTGATCCGGCCCTCGGCGTCCAGGACCACCGCGGCCACCCCGAGCACGTCGAGCAGGCCGCCCGCCGCCGGAGATCCCGCTCCGGGGCCGTCGGTCGGCGGGTCGGGCTGCGCATCGGCCATCACCGGCCTCCTCACCCGGGCGGACTCCCCACCATGCTGATGCCCCGTCCCGGCCCCGGCGACCCGGCCGCGGCCATCGGGTGGCGGTACCGCCACCCGGGGAGTCGGGGCCGCATGCGGCGAGCAGTCCGGCGGCCCGCCTTTCTCGGGCGGGTGCCTCCCCGCCGTCGGCCGTGGGCGGCGGGGAGGCACCGGCCGGTGCCGGCCGGGTGTCAGTGGAACAGCATGGACGCGCCGCCGGCCGCGGTGGTCACGGATCCCGGGCACAGGAAGCTGCCGGAGGCCTTGGTGGCGGTGAAGGCCCGGTTGACGTACTTCCTGCTCGTCCCGTCCCGGTCCCACGTGATGTTCGCGGCCTTGTAGCGGCACGATATGAAGCTCTGCTGTCCGGTGATGTCGATCAGGTCGGTACGGGCGGTGGCGCCGGCGTCGTCGAAGGTGAAGGCCGGGTTGTTGTTGAGGGTGGCGGTGATGCCGCCGTCGCAGGCCAGGTTGCCGCCGGGCCTGTTGATGCTGGTGCGGTCGACGGTGAGGGCGCTGGGGGGATTGGCGCTGGTGCGGGCGTTGGTCCAGGTGCAGGTGTTGCCCGCGACGACGATGACGCCGTCGGCCTTCTGGTCCGCGGCGGTGCCGAAGGCGGCGGCGCTCGTGACACCGCCGGCAGTGGCCGCGAGGGCCAGTGCGGCGACGGCGAGTTTCGCACGGTGCATCATGTCGCTCCTCTGTGACACGTCCTTGTGGGGGTGTGGTGCGAGGGCGGTGCGGAGTGCGCCACGGAGCGTGTCACAGCGATCCTGAGATGTCATGTGCACATCAGCAATTGGCCGGAATGCGGCGCCGGCCTAGGGGGACCGGGATCGGGGATTCGGGAGCGTCAGGGGATGTCGGTGTCGGCCGGTTCGGCCTCGTAGACGTGCGGGGCGTCCCCCTGCCACTCGATCGCCTCGGGAGCCCCGCCGAGCACCACCTCGTCGGGGTCCGGCACCTCGGCCCGGCGCAGGAACTCGATCACGTCCGTGTCGGTGTGCGCGGTGCCCAGCACCGTGTCGCGGTTCTGGACGCGGACGGTGACCCGGCGGCCGCCCGAGGGGGAGATGCGGTGGACGACGATCGGCGCGTGCTCCATGCCTCCACCCTGGAGCCGGTCCGCCGCCCACGCATCCGGGCCCGCCACCGGGGCGGACCGACCGCGGCGGCCGCCGGCGCTGCGAACGCCCCCGGCTGTCGTCCCGCACGGCCTGGGCGCAGACCGGGGACGCGCGTGGCAGGCTGGACGGCATGTGCGGCCGTTACGTCTCCACCCGCAGCCCCGACGACCTGACGGGCCTCTTCGAGGCGACCGGGCCCAGCCCCGACCTCGTGCTCCCGCCCAGCTGGAACGTCGCCCCGACCGACCCGGTATGGGCGGTTCTGGAGCGCGCCGACCGGGAGAGCGGGGTCCTGGAGCGGCAGCTGAGGCCGCTGCGGTGGGGGCTCGTCCCGTCCTGGTCGAAGGGCCCGGGCGGCGCGGCGAAGATGATCAACGCCAGGGTCGAGACGGTCGGTGAGAAGCCCGCCTACCGCCGGGCCTTCGCCAAGCGCCGCTGCCTGCTGCCGGCCGACGGCTTCTACGAATGGCAGTCCGTCCCGGCGGCCGGCTCCGCGAAGGCGTACAAGCAGCCGTACTTCATCAGCCCGCAGGACGGCACGGTGATGGCGATGGCGGGCCTGTACGAGTTCTGGCGCGACCCGGCCGTCGCCGACGAGGACGACCCGGCCGCGTGGTGGGCGACCTGCACCGTCATCACCACCGAGGCCGCGGACGCCGCCGGCCGCGTCCACCCCCGGATGCCGCTGGCCCTCGCCCCCGCCGACTACGACGCCTGGCTCGATCCCGCCCACCAGGACCCCCACGCCCTGCGCGCCCTCCTCGCCACCCCCGCCGGCGGCCGCCTGGAGGTCCGCGCGGTCACCACGGCGGTCAACAGCGTGCGCAACAACGGCCCCGAGCTCCTGGAAGACGCCCGGGCCTCCTGATCCACCGTCCCCCGGGCGCCGGGCGGCCCGGCTGTCGCGGCGGCGGACCCGCGGGCGTTCAGCGCGGGCCGGTGCGGTCCGCCGGGCGGCCCGGTACGAGCGCCTCGCGCAGCGCGGCCGCCGAGGTGAAGCGGTGGCCGCGGATGCCGAGGGCGCGGGCGGCGTCGACGTTCTCCTGCCGGTCGTCGACGAACAGGACCTCGCCGGGCGCCGCGTCCAGCGCCCGCAGGCACCACGCGTAGGCGCCGGCCGCCGGTTTGGCATGGCCGATCCGGCACGACAGGCCCCGCACCCGGAAGTGCGCGAGCCAGGGGTGGTGGCGTTCGTAGTGGACGGCGAGTTCCTCCGGGATGTTCGACAGCAGGGCGATCCGCCGCCCGGCCGCGGCCAGTTCCCCGACCAGGTCCACCATCTCCGCGTCCACCGCGCTCCAGCTCGCGACGTCGGCCTCCACGAGCGAGGCGGCCTTCCGCGCGTCGAACCGGGTGCCGAGCGCGTCGCCCACCCGCCGCCAGTACTCCGGTCCGCCGACCTCGCCGCGGTCGTAGGGCGGACGCAGCGCCCAGTAGGCCTCCCAGAACACCGCCCCGGGGACACCGGCCGTCGTGACGAGGCGCTCCTTCCCAGCCGGTGACTGGTGGCGGGCTATGACGCCGAACAGGTCGAAGAGCACGACGGCGTCCATCGCCTCACACCTTCCGTACGGTGACGCCGGCGGCGGCGAGCGCGTCGGTCTGCTCCAGGGGCGCTGCCTGGTCGGTGACGACCGCGTGCAGCGCCGAGGCGGGCAGCACGTGTGCGAGGGCGGTGCGCGCGAGCTTCGCGGACTCCGTGACGGCGATGACCCGGCGTGCCGAGGCGATCGCGGCGCGCTTGACGGCGGCGTCGGCCAGGTCGTAGGCGGTCAGGCCGTGCTCCGCGCTCAGGCCGCAGCAGCCGATGACGGCGGTGTCGAAGCGCAGGGCGGCGAGGGAGGCTTCGGTCAGCGGCCCGGTGAGGGCGAGTTCGCCCCGGCGCGGCGCCCCGCCCGGCAGCAGCAGCGTCAGGCGGGGCGCGTCGGCGAGGGCGTTGGCGGCGTGCAGGGACAGCGGCATGACGGTGAGCCGGCGGTGGTGCAGGGCGCGGGCCACCTCCAGGCAGGTGGTGCCGCTGTCCAGGACGACCGATTCCCCGTCCGCCAGCAGGGCCGCGACCTCGGCGGCGAGGCGCCGCTTGGTCTCCACCCCGTCCCGGGCGCGCAGCGGGAAGGGCGTCTCCTCCCCGCGCAGCAGCACGCTCCGCGCGCCGCCCCGGTAGCGCTCGAGCACCCCTTGGTCGGCCAGGGCCTCCAGGTCGCGGCGGATGGTCATCTCGGAGGCGCCCGTGAGCTCCGCGAGCTCCGCGACGCTGCGGCTGCCGCTCGTACGAACGGCGTCGCTGATCTGCCTCAGACGGTCTGCACTCATACCCGGATTGAACATCTCACGTGTTCGAAATGCAAGTTCCGCACATCATTGATGTTTGTTACGTTCGTTTCCATGCCATCCTTCGCACACGTCGCCCCTCTGCCCGCCCGCCTGCCCCGAGCGCGGCGGGCCACCTTCGCCTACTTCGCCCTCAACGGATTCGCCCTGGGCATGTGGGTCGTCCACCTCCCCGTGGTGCAGCAGCGCACCGGCGTCGGCCACGCCCTGCTCGGCTGGCTCCTGCTCCTCCTCGGAGCCGGCGCCTACACCGGCATGCGGGTCGCCGGACCGCTCACCGACCGCTTCGGCGCCACCGCGGCCGTCCCCGCCGGCGCGGCCCTGTGCACCACCGCCCTGGTGGCGCCGGCCCTGGCCGGCGACGCCCCGTCGCTCGGCGCCGCGCTGCTGCTGCTCGGATTCGGCAACGGCTGCCTCGACGTCGCGATGAACGCCCACGCCGTCCAGGTCGAACGCGGCTACGGGCGCCCGGTCATGTCCGCCTTCCACGCCGTGTTCTCCCTCGGCGGCGCCCTCGCCGCCCTGACCGGAGCGTTCACCCTGCACCTCGGCCTGCCCGCCGCCGTCACCCTCGGGACCACCGGCCTGGGCGGCCTCCTCCTCGCGCTCCTCGCCGCCCCCGCCCTGCTGGAGCGCGATCCCCGACCGGCCGCGCCCGCGGCGGCCCGCTCCGCCCGCCGGGCCTCCCCGCGCATCCGGATGCTGGCCGTACTCGCCTTCCTGCTCATGCTCTGCGAGGGCGTGGCCAATGACTGGAGCGCGCTGCACCTGGAAAACTCCCTCGGCGCACCCGCCGCCACGGCCGCGCTCGCCTACGGGGCCTTCGCCACCGCGATGACCGCCGGGCGGCTCTGGACGGACCGGCTGACGGCACGCACCGGCCCGGTCGCGGTCCTGCGGTACGGAGCCGCCCTCGCCGCGGCCGGGCTGGCCCTGGCCGTCGCCGCGCCCGGCGTCCCGGCGGCCCTGGCCGGCTGGACCCTCTTCGGCGCGGGCCTCTCCGGCTGCGTCCCCCAGCTCTTCAGCGCCGCGGGCCACGCGGACCCGGAGGCGGCCGGCGCCAACGTCTCCCGGGTCGCGGGCCTCGGCTACCTCGGCATGCTCGCCGGCCCGGCGGTGATCGGCCCCCTGACCCGCCTCGTACCGCTCGGGCCGGCCCTGCTGCTGCCCGTGGCCTGCTGCGCCTTCGCCGCCCTCGCCGCCCCCACCCTGCGGCCGGTCCCCTCCGGCGCCCGGTAGCGCTCGGCCGACGGTGTCCGCGGGGGAGCCGTGCAGCGCGCGGACGAGGGGGCCGGGCAGCGCCCGCCCGAGCTCGCGGACGGCCCAGGCCGTGTCGTGACCCCGCCCGGGGGCGGACGCGGGTCGATAGTGGGGCTGTGAGCGACTCGGCGCGGGACACCGGGGACGCGGGCGGCGCCGGGGCGGCCGCCTGGTCCGGGAGTGAGGGAGCGCGGGCCTTCGCCGCGCTGGAAGCGGCCACGGACTGGCTGCTCGGCTATCCGTTCGTCTTCCGGGAGCTGACCGCGCGGATCGGCCCCGGCGCCGTCCTCGTGGACTACGGGTGCGGTCCGGGCGCGGTGGCCGGCCACGCCGCCCGGCTGCTCGGGGCGCGCGTGGTGGGGGTCGACACCTCGCCCGAGATGCTGGACCTGGCCCGCGCCTCGGACACCGGGGCGGCGGAATACCACCTGGTCCGGGACGGCCGGGTGGCAGCCCTGGCCGACGGCAGCGCCGACGCGGTCATGTGCAGCCACGTGCTCGCCTCGCTGCCCGACGAGGAGGCGGTGCTGGCCGTGTTCCGGGAGGTCCGCAGGCTGCTGCGGCCCGGCGGCCCGTTCGTCCTGCTGGCCACCGACCCCGCGTGCACCGGCGAGGAGTACGCCTCCTTGCGGATCGGCGACCCGGGCGCGGTGTACGCGCCGGGCCAGGAGCTGACCGTACGGCTGCGGCGCACCGACGGCTCCTGGCAGGAGGTGCGCAACCACGCGTGGCCGGCCGGTCTGCTGCCCGGACTCCTCGAGCGGGCCGGCTTCCGGGACGCCGTCCAGCACCGCCCGACCGTGGAGGAGGCGCGGGAGGTGGCCGAACCGGGGCTGGTGCGCAGCCGCCCGTGGACGGCCGAACGGCTGCGGCCCCCGCTGGTGGTCACCACCGCGTCGGCCGCCTGAACCGGCCCGGCAACCGTCGACCGAACAGGTGTATGTACGGCAATAGTTCGACTTCAGAGGTATCGCGTCGAAAGTCAGACAATCCTGTGACTCATATGGCAGCCTTCTGCGCACGGCGGGGCGCGAAGGCGTCCGGCCGTGACCGGGGAGGTCACATGCGTGGACCAATGCTGCGTAAAAGCCGTGCGGTGCTGACGGGCTCGCTGATGGCGCTCGGCGTCGTCGGCCTCAGCGCCGCACCGGCCAGTGCCTGGACGGGAGGGAACGTCTGGGTCAACTTCGGCAGCTGGAACTGCCCGGCCGGCGGCTCCGTCGTCGGCGTGTACTGGGGGGTGGACGCCTACTCGAGCGGCCCGGCCACCGGGGACTGGGGGGACAACGTCATCTACCCGCGCGTGCGGGTGGGTTCGGGGGCGTACAACACCCTGAGCTACCAGACGATGTGCAAGAAGTGGGGCTGGTACACCTACCGCGGTGTGGTGGGCCAGCGGACGCTGACCCCGTACAAGTCGGGTCTCAGCTACACCTACTGAGCCCTGCGGACCGTCGAAGGACAGCGGCGGCGCCCCCTTCCCGGGGGCGCCGCCGTTCGCGCTCAGGAAGGAGCCGGCCCCGTGGCCGTCGGCGCCGACACCTGGTGCAGCCGCAGGGCCAGTTGGAGTTCCAGGCAGCGGTCGGGGGACTGCCAGTCGGGCCCGAGGAGACGGCCGATCCGGTCCAGGCGCTGCACCACCGTGTTCACGTGGACGTGGAGGGCTTCCTTCGCCCTCGCCTGGCTCATGCCGGTGGCGAAGTAGACCCGCAGCGTGCGCACGAGGTCGCTGCCGCGCCGGGCGTCGTAGTCCAGGACCGGCCCCAGCGTGGCCCGTACGAAGCCCGACAGGTCCGGCCGGTCCCCCAGCAGCACCCCGAGGAACCCCAGGTCCGCCAGGGTGCTCCCGTCGCCGGCGCGGCCCAGGGCGCGCAGCGTCGACAGGCAGCGCAGCGCCTCCGCGTGCGCGGCGGGCAGCCCGGCCGCGCTGCCGCCGGCCCGCGCCGCGCCCACCGTCACGGGCGCCCCCACGTTCCGGCCCAGCGCCGCGGCGAGGCGGGCGGCGTCGGCGCCGGTGTCCTCGGAGGGGGCCAGCAGCACGGCGTGGTCGTGGTGGACCCCGGCCAGGCCCCGGCGTTCACGGGCGTGGTGCGCGGCGGCCGTGAGCAGGCGGGGACGCGGAACGGCGTCGCTGTGCAGGACGAACAGGGCGTGGGGGCGGTCCAGGTCCACGCCCAGGCGCCGGGCCCGCACGGCCAGGCTCCCGGGATCGGCCGACGGGCTCAGCAGGTCCCCGAGCAGCTCTCCCCGTATCCGGTCCTCGGTCTGCGCCACCGTACGGCTCAGGAGCAGCAGCAGGGCCGTCACCATGGCGGCCCGCTCGAACAGGCGCCGCCCCGCCTCGTCCAGGCCGGGGCGGCCCGTCAGCGTGATGCTGCCCAGGAGTTCGGGCCCGGCCAGGACGGCGCACACCCAGGTGCCGCCCTCCGCGACCGCCCGGCCGCCCGACCGGGACGCGGCGACGGCCCCGGCCGGCGGCGGGCAGGGCCCGGCCTGCGCGCGGGCCAGCTCCGCCCCGCCGGCGTCGTGGATGAGCGTGCCGCCCTCCAGCAGCGCGCCGATCGCCGCCGCCACCTCGGCGATGTCCCCGCCGCGCAGCACGAGGCCCGTGAGCCGGTCGTGCGCCTCCTCCGCCCGGCGCAGCGCGTCGCTGTTCGCCTGGATGGTGCGCGAGGCGGCGCCCAGTTCGGCCAGCGCCCTGCGGGTCTCCTCCAGCAGCCGGGCCCCGTCGATGGCGATGGCGGCGTGGTCGGCGAGCGAGGACAGCAGCGCCACCTCGCGCGGGCTGAACGCGCGCGGGCTGCGGTCGGCGGCGAAGAGCACGCCGATCACCTTCGGGCCCAGGCGCAGCGGGACGCCCAGGATGGCGTGGAGGTCCTCTTCGCCGACGGCCCCGTCGATGGGGGCGGTGTGCCGGAACCGGGGATCGCGCTGGTAGTCGCCGGTGGCGTACGGGCGGGCCGTCTGGGCGACGAGCCCGCCGAGCCCCTCGCCCATGCCCAGGCGCAGCTGCTGGAACGCGGCCGACACCGATCCGTCGGTCACCCGCATGTAGGTGTCGCCCGCCGCGTCGTCGTTCAGCGACAGGTACGTGACGTCCGTGTGCAGCAGCTGCTTGGCGCGGTGCGTGATGGCACGCAGCACCGCGTCCAGGTCGCGCAGCGCGGCGAGGTCCCCGGCGGTGTCGAACAGCGCGGTCAGCTCCGCCTCCCGGGTGCGGTGCTGGACCAGCGTCCGGTGTATCTCCAGGGCCACCCCGGTCGCCTCGTCGAGGGCGGCCAGCTCGGCGTCGCCGGCACCGGCGGCGCGCGCGGCCGCCGCCGGCCGGGCGAACTCCTCCGCCGGCGCCCCCTGGGCCAGCAGGCCGAGCAACTCCCGTACGCCTTCCGTCACGGGGGTGAGCATACGGGCGCGGCCCCGCTCAGCCCTTGACGGGGACGGGAGGGGCCGTACGGGCGGGCCGGTCGAGGCTGCGGCCGCGGGTCTCGCGGGCGGCCAGGGCGGTCGCGGCGGTGATCAGCGCCGCCGCGCAGACGTAGACGGAGACCGGCACGGAGGACCCGTACTCCTTGAGCAGTTCCACGGCGATGACGGGGGCCAGGGCGCCGCCGATGATGGACGCGACCTGGGATCCCATGGAGGCCCCCGAATAACGGACGCGGGTGTCGAACATCTCCGAGATGAACGCCGCCTGCGGACCGTACATCGCACCGTGCAGCAGCAGCCCGGCGGTGACCGCGGCGGCGATCACCGGGAAGGAACGGGAGTCCAGCAGGGCGAAGAAGGCGAACGCCCAGCCCGCCATGCCGACCGAGCCGACGAGCGTGACGGCGCGGCGGCCGATCCGGTCCGACAGGGCGCCCCACAGCGGGATCGTCACGAAGTGCACCACCGAGCCGATCAGCACGGCGTTCAGGGCGTCGCCCTTGGGCAGGTGGAGGTGGACGGTGACGTAGACGAGCAGGAAGGCCGTGAGCACGTAGTACGAGACGTTCTCGCCCAGGCGCACGCCGATCGCGGTGAGCACGCCGCGCCGGCCCGTGCGCAGCACCTCGACCACCGGCGGCCGCTGCCGGACCCCCGCCGCCTCCTCCGCCTCGGCCCTGGCCCGCGCCTCCAGGAACGCCGGCGACTCCGACACCGAGACCCGTATCCACAGCCCGACGACCACCAGCACCCCGGAGAGCAGGAACGGCACCCGCCACCCCCAGGCGAGGAACGCCTCGTCCGACTGGACGGCCGCCAGCAGCGCCAGCACCCCGGTGGCCAGCAGGTTCCCGCCGGGAGCGCCGGCCTGCGGCCAGGACGCCCAGAACCCCCGGTGCCGGTCGTCCCCGTGCTCGGCGACGAGCAGCACCGCACCGCCCCACTCGCCCCCGAGTGCGAAGCCCTGCACCAGCCGCAGCACGGTCAGCAGCACGGGGGCGGCGGCGCCGACACCGGCGTGCGTCGGCAGCAGCCCGATGGCGAAGGTGGCCCCGCCCATCATCAACAGGCTCACGACGAGCAGCCGCTTGCGCCCGATCCGGTCGCCGTAGTGCCCGAACACGACCCCGCCGAGCGGCCGGGCGGCGAAGCCGACGGCGTAGGTGAGGAACGCCAGCAGGGTCCCGACGAGGGGATCGCTGGCGGGGAAGAACAGCGTGTTGAACACCAGGGCGGCGGCGGACCCGTAGAGGAAGAAGTCGTACCACTCGATGGTGGTCCCGACGAGACTCGCCGCGACGACTCTCCTGATGCTGCCGGGGTGCGATGACGGTGTGGCAGAGGCGGCCATGAGTACCACTTCCGGACGGGGGCGGGGACGATTCGATGTCGCCACACCATAGGAACGCCCAGTTCAGCGGCACATGGTGGCCGCAACCACACTTCCCGCCCACAGGGTGTGCCCCTCAGCCATGCCGCCTGCCGATCGAGCCCGAAAGGACCTCTGTCGGTCGACGTGCCGTAACGGGTGCTCAGGCGCGTGGACGTGTTCCAGACCGGAGGAGACGCCGTCCACTACTCCAGCACCCGCCGCCGACGATCTCCGCGCACGGCTGGTGGCTCGACAAGGACAGCGGCGGGGCCAAGGCCAAGGTGACCGTGGAGCTCCAGATCCTGACCGGCCGCCGCTGGCACACCGTGGCCACGGGCTCCAAGACGGTCGAGCAGGGCGGCGGAAGCTCCCGCCGGGCCAACGCCCGGAAGACGTGCGTGGGGACCAAGGCCAGGACGTGTTGCAGCCGAGCCGACGTGGACATCATCGGAGTCGCCGACTCGCCCAACAAGCTGGAGACACCCGGCAAGACCTTCAACTGCGGCATCTGAGGAAGGAGAACGATGACCGAGGGGAACCCCGTGCTGAAGACCGAGATCTACGGCGTGCTCACTCAGCACCCGTGGATCGGACACGTCAGCGCTGAGCACGACCTTGACGAGGACCTGTTCAGCCTGGCCGTGAAGCGAGCCGGGGCGTACGGGTGGAGCACCACCCTCCTCGGCACGCAGAACATGCTGGGAGGTCAGCGCTGGGAGCACGCCGACGCCGGGGGCGACTGGTCCCAGGACGGGCAGGAGCGCCAGGTGGCCTGGCTCACCGTCTACCCCACCGCCCACCTGCCCGGCCAGAACCTGCCGGTCCTGCCCATGGTCCGGACCCTCACCGACGCCCTGCACCGCGTGGGCCGGCTGCGCTGCACCGAACTACGCGTCCACGCACCCGTAGCCCTGGCCCGGGACGCCGCATTCGACCTGCGGGCCGCCACCGACTGGTTCGCGCTCTCCTCACCGGACGCCCGCACGGACATCATGGTCACCGTCCGCGCCGACCCGGAGGTCAACGCGGAGCAGCTGTCCGCCGCCGTCACCCGCAGCGGACACGGCCTGCTGCGCCTCCACCCGAGCCCCGGCGACGGCCCGGACACCGTCCTGACGGGGAGCGCGCCCGAGTGGACGCCGGACGCCGCCGCCTGGACCACCGTGACCATCCTCGAGGTCCTGCGCGCGAGCGGAGTCCGGGCACCGGTCCGGCTCACCGTCCGCGGCGTGTGAGGAGCAGCACAGCCACTGCCAGTTGCGGAACTGGACGGCCGGGACCATGGACAGGACGAGCACGGGTACGGCGAGCAGCGCGGTGATCAGCAGCCGCTCGTCCTCGCGGCGACCGTCCGACCCGCGGTCATCGCGCGCCTCCCGAATGCGCGCCGCCCGAACCACCGTGGCCGTGGCCCCCGGGACTCCCCTTCTCCACGGCGCGGTCTCGTCGGCGTGCATGCCGGGCGCGATCGGACCGGCCAGCGAGCCGACCCCGTAGGAGACGACGAACACCAGGACGAGCAGAGCGAGGAAGCCCGGCAGGGCTGCTGGCGGAGCCCAGCGCCGCCGGGAGGGACGCGTTCCACCGGGAGTCTGCCGCTGTCGGGCCATCGTCGCTCCTGAACGGGCGCCTGCCCGGTGCAGGCGCTTCCAGGCACGTGGTCGTCGCCACCCGGGCGGGAGTTCCCGACCCAGCTGGTCTCATCCGGGCATGCGCGGGGGTGCATTGACGATACCGAACGGTACGTGAACGCTCGGGGTGGCCGGCGCCGTGCCGTTGAGGTGCGAGACCTGGTCGTCGAAGAAGATGTGCGGATCGAGGGCACGCATCACGGCGGCCTTGTCGATGCCACCGAGGAAGAACGCCTCGTCGACGCGAAGTCCCCACTGCTGGAGACTCCGCACGGCACGTTCGTGCGCGGGGGCGTCCCGGGCGGTGACCAAGGAAACCCGGAGGCGGGGCCGATAGGCGGAGTTCTTACGGCGCTCCTCCTCTTCGCGGCGCTGGATGCGGTTGATGCCTGAAAGGAATTCCTTCAAGGGGCCGGGGTCGTGCGGGGTGGTCGCATTGAGGATTTCGTGTGCGCGGAACCCGTCGATGCCGGCGGTTCGGTAGATCCGCTCGGAGGAGTCGCCGGCCAGTACACCGTCGAAGTCGAAGGCGATGCGGAGTTCCCGGTCGGCGTCGTCATCGACCCGTTCTGTCGTGAGCACATGGCCCGCCGGCATTCCGTCGGCCACCGCTTCGCGAACGTCCGAACCGTTGGCCGACAGGAACAAGGACATGTTCAGAGCGGGCATGAAGCGGTGTGTCGACCGGCCCTGCCGGAACACGGCCCGGCTGATGTGCAGGCCGTGCGCCGCGATGGAACGCATGACGCGGAGCCCGGTGTCCGGGTCGTTGCGGGACAGGATGATGACCTCGACCAGCGGATCGAGGGGCTCTGCCAGGTCGTTCAGCGACAGCAGGCGCCGGACGAAGGGGAAGGCCACGCCCTTGTCCAGGACATCGTCCACGTGGGCCTCTTGGTAGGCGCGATACGCGTCCTCGCCCTGCTCCCTGAACACCGCGTCGCAGTCGGTGAGGTCGAACAGGGCGCTGGAGGCGATCCCTATGACGAGGCGGTCGGACAGGTCGTACTTCATCTCGCCCCCCCGCTGGCACACGTGCACCATGGAGAGCATTATCGCCTTTTCGGCTCTGTCGAAAACATGTGCGGCGACGTCGTGGTGGTGTGCGCGAGCACAGGGCAGCAGGGCCGCCGCGTCTCGTTCGAAGGCGACGGGATGGCCTCGGCCGGCGTCCGGGACTGCCGGCGGGCAGCGCGGCGGTCACCCCGCATGGTGCGGTGACCTGGGCCGGATCGTAGTCTGCGACCATGACTGACACCTCGATGCCGACTCCCGCGCAAGCCTTCGAGATGCTGCTGGCCGGCAACCAGCGATTCGTCTCGGGAACACCGGAACATCCCAACCAGGACGCCGCACGCCGCTCCGAGATCGCACCGGCCCAGAACCCCTTCGCGGTGCTCTTCGGCTGCTCCGACTCCCGCCTGGCCGCCGAGATCATCTTCGACCGGGGGCTCGGTGACCTGTTCGTGGTCCGCACCGCGGGCCACGTGACCGGGCCGGAGGTGCTGGGCAGCATCGAGTACGGGGCGAGCGTGCTGAACTGCCCCCTGGTGGTGGTGCTCGGCCACGACTCGTGCGGTGCGGTCGCGGCCACCCGTGCGGCGGTGGAGGACGGGGTCGCCGCGCCCGGGTACGTTCGGGACGTCATCGAGCGGGTCACGCCCAGCGTGCTGGCCGCCCGCGCCGCCGGGCTGACCGAGGACAGCGACGTCATAGCCGAGCACGTACGGCACACCGTCGACCTGCTGCTGGACCGCTCCCGGGTGCTCGCCGAACAGGTGAAGGCCGGACAGACCGCCGTGGTGGGCCTGTCCTACCGGCTGGCCGACGGCAGCGCCCACCTGGTGACGACCCGCGGCCTCGAGGCCACCGTCGACTCCACGTCGCTGTAGAGAGGACAGAGGCCAGAGGCCAGAGGGCGATGAGTGTGGCTGAGAGCTGGTCGCGCGTGATGGGTCTTCTTCGGGAGCACGCGCCGGCCGATCACGCGGATCTGCCGGGGCCCGCTACGGAGCAGATGCTCGCAGCAGCCGAGGAACGGATGGGGATCTCCCTTCATGGGGACCTGCGGACGTGGCTGTTGCAGAACAATCTGGATCTGCCGGAGGAAGATTTCGACGACGACGTGATGTGCTGCGGCTTCGACGGGTTTCCAGACGAGGGAAGCTTCTTTCTGGGCATCCGGGCGATGGAGAGGCTCTACGCGAACCGCTCCAGCTCCTGCGGATTCGACCCTCCGGACCAGCCGGACCACCCGTTCTGGCGTAACGAGTGGATCCCGTTCCTGTCGGACCGGGACGGCTGGACGGGAAAGTTCATCGATGTGCGGGACGGGCGCGTCGGCCGCTGGTTCGTGGGTGCTCCCACGGTCACGGGCGAGTACGAATCGATGGCCCGGTATTTCGACTCCGTAGCGGAGACGCTGACGAGGATCGCCGATGGAAGCTACCCGGTCTGTCGGGTCACCGAAGGTCGACTTGTCTGGTCGTGAGACGGTTCCCGGCCGGATGACGGCCCTTGCCGATCCGTCCTCACCCTGGGACGGCCGTGAGATGCACCAGCGTTGACGTTCCAGGGTGAGGACGGCTGCGGACTCGATCAGTGGCCACTCTGAAAGAGCTCAGTGACGAGGGGCGCTGCCGGTGGGGGAGGGCCGGGGCCCGGCGGCGCGGCGGAGCCGGTTGGCGATCGCGAGCCCCAGCCCGTCCTCCACGGGCAGAGACGCCACGATGAGGTCGCACCCCTGCTGGTCGAGCTCGCGCAGGAACCCGTACAGCCCGCGCGCGTAGGCGGCCATCGAACCGGGGACCGCCACCACGGCGTGCGCCTTCACCGGAGCGCCGGCGGAGGAGGCGGGGAGAAAGACGCCGACCTGGTGCCCCAGCTCCTGCGCGAGCTCCGCTTCGGCGACGACCTTCTCGGGTTCGACGAGGACCACCCGCGCCCGCGGCGCGTAGTGGGACGGATGCTGGCCCGGCACCCGGACGCGGCTCGTCGTAGGGACCGCGAGCGGGTACCCCAGCACCGCTTCGAGGTCCTTGCTCGTCACCCCGCCGGGCCGCAGGACGCTCGGGATCTCGCCCGTGACATCGACGATGGTCGACTCGACGCCGACCTCGCAGGGCCCGCCGTCCAGGACGAAGTCGACGGCGTCACCGAGCTCGGCACGGACGTGGTCCACCGTGGTGGGGCTGACCGAGCCGAAGCGGTTGGCGGACGGGGCCGTGACACCGCCGCCGAAGGCCGACAGCAGCGCGAGTGCGACGGGGTGGTCGGGCACGCGCACGGCCACCGTCTCCAGGCCGCCCGTCGCCTCGAGGGGCACTCGGGGACCGCGTCGCAGGACCAGCGTCAGCGGCCCCGGCCAGAAGTGTCCGGCCAACAGGCGCGCGGTCGCGGGCACGTCCTCGACCCAGTCGGCCAGCTGCTCCGCGCCGCCGATGTGGACGATCAGCGGGTGGGACGGCGGGCGCCCTTTGACCTGGAAGATCCTTGCGACCGCGGCCGGGTCCTCGGCGTCGGCGCCCAGGCCGTAGACGGTTTCGGTCGGGAGGGCCACCAGGCCTCCGGCGCGCAGCACACCGGCTGCCTTTTCGATGTCACTGCTTTTTGCCGTCACCCTCGCAAGCCTCTCACTGACCCGCACTCCACACTGCGTGGTCCCCTCGGCGTATGACAGCGAAGCAAGGCCGACGGCACCGCGTGAGTCCGGACGCATGATAGCCGTCACCGCGGCGCCGGGGACAACGGCCGCACGCCGCCCGTCAGCCGGCGTGGGCCCGCTTGGGCAGCAGGAGCATCAGCGCCCACATCGTGAGGAGGGTGCCGACGACGTACCGGAGGCCGGTGGCGAAGGCGGTGGTCACGGCGGGGCCGCGGGCGCCGGCGCTGATGTGGGTCAAGAGGACCAGGGTGGTCAGGGCGGTGCCCGTCTCGCCGAGGGAGGCCGCGACGAAACCGGCAGCCGCCTGGCCGGGGGTGAGGCCGAGGCCGTCCTGCATGAACAGGGCCCAGGAGAGCTCCAGCTTCCGGTGAGATCCGGGGTACGGGCACGCCGGGGCCGCGTACGCCGACTACGCACAGGAAGAGGAGGAGCGGGCCCAGGCCGAGGAAGGGGGTGCCGTCGATGCGGGCACGCGGGTACGGCACCGCGGGGGTGCTGACCGGGCCGGGAAGCAACGGCTGTCAGGCCTGGGAGCTACGTCATCACCTCACAGCGAGGACGGGCGGAACAGGGGGGGATCCGGGCCGGAGAGCGTGCTCAAGCCGCGAGGGGGGCGGCGGCCCCGCCCGGCAAGGGGCAGGGTGGGGCCGCCGACGGTGGTTCAGGCGGCCTTGACCGGCCTGGGCAGCCGGAACATCAGCGCCCACATCACCGCGAGCGCGGCGACGACGTACCAGACGCTGCCCGCGAACGCCTCGGTCACGGTGGTGCCGTGGCTTCCCGCGGGGGCGCGGTCGAAGAACACCACGGAGGCCATCGCGATACCGAGTGCGGTGCCGAGCTGCATGGCGGTGTTGAACAGTCCCGCCGCAGAGCCTGCGTCCTCATGGCCGACCTGGCTGAGGGTGAGACCGGCAAGACCCGCGCCGACCATGCCGAAGCCGGCCCCGACGAGGATCATCGGGGCGACGGCGGCCGTGAACGGCATCGAGGTCTGCTGGGCGGAGACCAGCAGCTGGTAGCCGACCAGCGTTGCGGCGATGAGCACCGCCCCGGCCTGCGGCACGCGCCGCATATGGGCGCCGGCCCACTTGGAGGCGAGCATCGCGCCGGCCATGCCGCCGATGGAGATGGCGACGGACGCCGGAGCGAACTGCCCGGGCGAGAGTCCGAGGCCGGACTGCATGAACAGCACCCACGTCAGCAGGAACACGCCGGAGACCAGGCCGAAGACCAGCTGGGCGGCGAGCCCGCCGGCGAACGCCCTGCTGCGGAACAGCGAGAGCGCCACCAGGGCGGAGCCGTCCTTGCGGGCCTTCGCCCGCTGCTGGGCCACGAACGCCGCCAGCACCAGGGCACCCGCGACGAGCATGACGAAGCTCCACGCCGGCCAGTGCTTCTCGCCGCCCACGGTGAGCGGGTAGGCGAGCAGCAGCAGACCCCCGCTGGAGAGCAGCATGCCCAGCGGGTCCAGACGCCTGGCCTGCTGCTCACGGGACTCGGGGAGGAACCGGAGGGCCAGGAGCACGGTGGCCAGGCCGATGGGCAGGTTGATGAGGAAGGTCGCCCGCCAGCCGAGACCGGCGATGTCGGCGGAGGTCAGGACGGCGCCCAGGACGGGCCCGAGGACGCCGCCGAGCGACATGATCATGCCGTACATGCCGAATGCCTTGGCCTGCGACTCGCCCTGGAAGGTGACCGCGATGGTGGCCATGACCTGCGGCACCATCGCCGCCGCCCCGGCGCCCTGAAGGGCCCGCGCGGCCACCAGGAACTTCGGGGCCGGTCGCGGTCCCGCACAGCAGCGACGCCAGCGTGAACAGCACGGTGCCGGCGATGAAGACCCGCTTGCGCCCGAAGAGGTCACCCAGGCGCCCGCCCGTGATCAGGGCGAGGGCGAAGGTGAGGGTGTAGGCGGCGGGGATCCACTGCACCGCGGCGCTGGAGGCGCCGGTGTCCGCCTGGATGGAGGGCAGGGCGGTGTGGACGATCGAGCCGTCGAGCGCGTTCATCAGCTCGGCGATCAGCACCACGACCAGGATGATCGTGGCGGCACGGCCGGCCCCCGTGGGGCGTGGGTGGCCGTGGGCATGGGTGTCGGTTGACACGAGGAAGATTCCTGTTCGCGTACAGAAGGAATAGGGGGCGGGGGCAGGCCTGGGCATGCCCCGGCACGCCTACGGCGCGACAGGGGAAAGCAGGGTGCAACGAACCCAGGCCATGGGGGAGCACCGCCGTCGAGGCATGCGTCGGAAGCCCGCCTTCGCGGGCAACCGGAAAGAGCCTCGGAACGAGCGGCTACTTACTTGGCCTGGGAGATACGTCATCACCTCGAAACACGGCGCCGGGCCCCGGAACGGGCACCGACGGAACCACACGAGGTCAAGACGTGTCCGGACATCCCTGCAACGCAATATGGCGCGGGCTGCGCGGAAGAGGAGGTGTTCTCCCTGTGAGAGGCGTCATCCGGCGCGTTGGGTTGTCTCCCCGGCCTGGGCGGGCACCGCGGGCAGGGGGACAGTACAGGAGGCGCAGCGCCGGGCCTGGGCGGGGACGGGGCTGAGGCACTCGGGGCAGTCCCGCTTGGGGGCCTGGACGTCGTGGTGCGGGGCGAGGCGTTCGTGAAGCTTGTTGATCGGGAGTACGACGAGGAAGTACAGGGCGCAGGCGAGGAGGAGGAAACTGATCGACGCGTTGATGAAGGCCCCATAAGGGAACTCCGTGGCGCCCACGGTGAAGGTCTTGCGGCTCATGTCGCCGGCGGCGCCGGTGGCCAGCCCCACGAGCGGTGTCAGGAAGGCGCCGACGAAGCCGTTGACGACCGCGGTGAACGCCGCTCCGATGACGATGCCGACGGCCAAGTCGACCACGTTGCCACGCAGGATGAAGCTGCGGAAGCCCTTCACCTTCTCACCCCTCGCAGACCCTGACGTCGACGGACGGCTCAACGGCGCAGCCGGCCCGCCCCCATCGCCCCGGATGCCCTGTCGCGCCTCACCCATGCCTGTGCGAGGGCGGGTTGCGGCGCTGTTCGCCGTCAGGGGGTGCGGGTCCGCGCGCCGCCGAAAAGTATGTTTTTGCGTCCCTGGTGGTACGGGCGGGGCGCATGCGGTCGGATGTCCTCGAAAGAGGCGGCGGACGGAACCGTTCGACGGCGCGCGGGACCGCCTGAGCGCCGTGGGCGCACAGCGAGCGAACCCGGAAGCGCCCTGTGATGATCCGCTCGTCCTACGTAGCGTGGTCAAAGCGGAATGGCCGATCTCCGGATCGGAAACCGCCGCATGCGCATGCAGATCACACGTCCCCACAGCGAAAAGGAGTTCGACCATGACGTATGAGCGCCCCACCCTCACCAAGGCCGGCAGCTTCCGCAAGGTGACCGGGATCAAGAACACGGGGCCCAAGGACGTCCTCGGCGGCAAGCAGCTCCTCTGACATGAGGGCCCGGCCGCGCCGCTGTATCGGCGGCGGCCGGGCCCGCGGGCGGCGGCCCCCATCCGCCGCCCGCCAGGCCATCCGCCCGCCAGGCCGCCTGCCTCCCGGCCGCCTGCTTCCCCGCGCATCGCCGACCGAAGGCCGTAGTCGTGGAAGACTCCCTGTCACTCCAGGCCCTGCCCACCTGGTTCGTCGTCCTGCCCGACACCGACGCGGCCGCCACCGTCGCCGCCCACGCGCTCGCCCACGCCGAGCAGGCTCTGCGCCACCGATCCGGACGCCCCTGGCTCGTGGGGCGCTGGACACCCTCCGGCATGGTGGTGGGGGAGTGCGGAGGAACCCGCATCGCCGTGCTCGGCGAACACTCCGTCACCGCCGAAGCGGCCCGGCGCGCCGCCGCAGCCGTCGAAGGCACGTCCCTGTCGACGCTCGACCGCATCAGCGCCACCTGGGCCGGCAGCCTCCACCTCGTGGCCAGCCGCGACCGACGGGTCCGGGTCCAGGGCGGCGTCGTCGGTATCAGGCGGGTGTTCTTCACCGATGCCGCTCTCCCGGCCGCCGGCGGCGTCAGCCTGGCCTCCGACCGGGCGGACGTCCTCGCCGAACTGGTCGGCGCCCCCCTCGACGAACGCCGGCTCGCTCTCGAACTGCTCACCCTGGGCGTGCCACACCCGCTGTCGGGCTCCCCGATGTGGAAGGGCGTACACGCCCAGCCCGGCGGCCACTACCTCACGCTCGACCCCGACGGACGGGCGCGGGAGACCCGCTGGTGGTCGCCGCCCGAGCCCCACCTGTCCCTGGCCGAAGGCGCCGTGCGCTTCCGGGAGGCGCTGACCGCCGCCGTCGCCACGCGCACATGCGGGCGCGAGCTGGTGACAGCGGACCTGGGCGGCCTCGACTCCACCGCCGTGTGCTGCGCCGCCGCCCGCGGGGACGCGAAGGTCGCGGCGTACACCGCCGCCATCCACGACGAACTGGGTGACGACGTGTACTGGGCGCGCCGGACCACCGAGGCCCTGGGAACGGTCGAGCACCACGTCGTCCCGGCGGCCGAACTGGCCATGACCTTCGACGGGATCGACGTACTCGACGACCTCCTGGACACCCCCAGCATCCTCACGGTCGACCGCAACCGCCGCATGCACATCGTCGCCCTGGCGGCGGCCCGCGGATCGAGCCTGCACCTGACCGGCCTGGGGGGCGACGAGCTCCTCGCCGGAGCGCCCGCCCGCCTGCACGCGCTGATGGGGACGCATCCCCTCACCGCGCTCCGGGACCTGCGCGGATACACCGCGAAGTACCAGTGGTCCCGATGGCGCGTGCTGCGCCAGCTGCTGGACCGCCGCTCCTACCGCGCCTGGCTCGGCCGGGTCGCCCGCGACCTGGACGCTGCCCCGGCCCCGGCGGACGAACCGCTGCTCGACTGGTCGGCGCCGCCCCGCATGCCCGGCTGGGCCACGCCCGAGGCCGTGGAGGCGGTGCGCGAGCTGCTCCGCAGCCACCTCCCGGACGCCGAGCCCCGTGGTCGCGGGCACGGCGAGCACCGGGAGATGGCCGCGATGGACGGCATCTCCCAATGGACCCGGCACATCGGCCAGATGGCCGCCCCGCTGGGCATCACGGTCGCGGCCCCCTACTACGACGACCGGGTGATCGAGGCGGCCCTCGCCGTGCGGCCGCAGGAGCGGATCACTCCGTGGCGGTACAAGCCGCTGATCGTCGAGGCCATGCGGGGCATCGTCCCCGAGGCCAGCCGCACCCGCGGCACCAAGGCCAACGCCACCTTCGAGGAAGAGGCGGGGCTGCGCCGCCACCGCGCCCGCCTGCTGGCCCTGTGCGAGGAGTCGCGCCTCGCCCGGCTGGGTCTCGTCGACGTGAAGGCACTGCGCGAGTGGTGCCGCCGCGCCCTGTCGGCCGAGAGCGAGAGCTACCTGCTGCACCCGACGGTGGCCTGCGAGGTATGGCTGCGCTCCCGCGAAATGACGCCGTCCCCGAGGCGGCGCCCCCTGACGGAACGGGAAAGGTGATCCGATGTGCACGCTGAAGCCCGGGGTCCTGCTGACCGAGACCGAGTACGGCATGGCCCTGCTCGATCAGAAGAGCGCTGAGTACTGGACCCTCAACCCCACGGCGGCCGTCGTGCTCCGCGAGCTCCTGGACGGGCACGGCACCGAACGCGCGGCAGCGGCCCTCGTCGAACGGTACGAGGGCGTGGACACCGACGTGGCCGCACAGGACGTCATGAGCATCGTCGAGGAATTCCGCTCCGCAGGGCTCATCACCCCGTAGCCGGCCACGGCCGCCGGGCCGTGCCGTGGACCGCCGGTCGCCCCCGCTGAAGGGACCACAGATGTCGACCCCGGAAGCCGTTCCCTACCACCCCCGTTCCGTCCCCCTGGCCCGCCGCCTCGGGGCGCGCATCGTGATCGGCTGCGCCCACGTGCTGGCCACCCTGCCGCCCCGGCGGATCCGGGCCGTGCTGGCCCTGCTCCGCCGCGGATCCCGGCCCGCCACGCTGACCGAGGCGGAAGCGGCCCGTGAGACGGTGCTCGCCGTGAGCCTGGCCGCGGGCGGGCACAAGGGCTGCCTGCCGCGGTCGCTGGCCACGGTGCTGCTGTGCCGCTGCCGCGGCCAGTGGCCCGCCTGGTGCGTGGGGGTGCGCACCCGCCCTCCGTTCGCCGCGCACGCCTGGGTGGAAGCCGAGGGCACGGCGGTCGGCGAGGGCACGCCGGCCGGATACTTCCAGCGCTTCTTCGCGGTGGAGTGAGCCCGTGCCCCCTGCGATGCACGCCCTCATCGGGCACCTGCGACCTCAGCGCGGCCGCATGGGTGCGGGTGTCCTGCTGGGTCTGCTCGGGAGCGTGCTGGGCCTGGCCCAGCCCCTGGCGGCCAAACAGGTGATGGACGACATGGGCCGAGGAGGTCCGGCGTACGGCCCCGTGGTCGCCCTGAGCGTGCTGGTGGCGGCGGGCGGGATCCTCGCCGGCCTCGGGCACTACGTGCTCGACCGATCCGCGGAGTCCGTCGTCTGCACCGCCCGGCGTCGCCTGACGGACCGTCTGCTGGCGCTGCGCGTACCGGTGGTGGAGCGCACCGAACCGGGGGACCTGATCTCCCGCGTCACCTCCGACACGGCGCTCCTGCGGCAGAGCGCGCCCCGGGCGGTGTCGGCCGCGGTCACCGGCACCCTGATCACCCTCGCGACGGTGGTCATGATGGGCCTGCTCGACCCCGTGCTGCTCGGGGTCACGCTCGGTGTGATCGCGTTCGTCGGCGTCGTCGTCGCCGTCGTCTCCCCGCGGATCGGCCGGGCGACCCGGCACACGCAGGAGGCGGTCGGCCGCATGGGCGCCTCGCTGGAACGCGCCTTGGGCGCCTTCCGTACGATCAAGGCGTCGGGTGCCGAACAGCAGGAGGCGCAAGCGCTGTACCGGGCAGCCGAGCACGCCCGGTGCACCGGTGTCCGCGCCGCCGCCTGGGAAGCGGTGTCCGCGACCCTCTCGGCGGTCGTGGTCCAGGTCTGCTTCCTGGTCGTGCTGGGGGTGGGGGGCGCGCGCGTCACCTCCGGCGCCATCGGGGTCTCCACCCTGGTCGCGTTCCTCCTCTACCTCTTCGCGCTCGCCCCCCGGATCGGCCAACTGGTGGAAGGGGTAGCCCAGTTCCAGATCGGATCGGCCGCCGCTGCCCGGATCCTGGAGGTCGAGAGCCTGGAGGTCGAGAGCCTGGAGGGAGGGGGTAAGAGCCGGTCGCAAGGCGATCCGCTGCCCGCCCGCGTGGCCTTCCGCGAGGTCCGCTTCGCCTACCGCCCCGGGCTGCCGCTGGTACACCACCGTGTCTCCTTCACCGTTCCCGGCGGCGGCCTGACCGCGTTCGTCGGCCCGTCCGGCACGGGCAAGACCACGGTCTTCTCCCTCATAGAACGCTTCTACGAGCCGGACGACGGGCACGTACTGCTGGACGGGAAGGACGTGCGGCAGTGGCCCCTGGCCGAACTGCGCGCCGCCATCGGATACGTGGAACAGGACGCACCCGTCCTCGCCGGCACCCTGCGCGAGAACCTGACGCTGGGCGCGGTCGACGCCACGGAGGAGGAACTCCGCCACGCCCTGCGCCTCGTCCGCCTCGACGCGGTGACGGACCGCCTGCCCCATGGCCTCGATACCGACGTCGGTCACCGCGGCAGCAGACTCTCGGGCGGAGAGCGCCAGCGCGTCGCGATCGCCAGGGCCCTGCTGCGCCGCCCGAGACTGCTGCTGCTCGACGAAGCCACTTCGCAGCTCGACGCGGCCAACGAGGCGGCACTGCGCGACACCGTCACCGACATCGCCGGCCGCATCACCGTCCTCGTCGTCGCCCACCGCCTGTCCACGGTCACCACGGCCGACCGCATCGTCGTGATGGAGGCGGGCCGCGTCCGGGCGGTGGGCACCCACGCCGAACTCCTCACGGCGGACGCCCTCTACCGCGAACTGGCCACCACCCAGCTGCTGAACGGCCGGTGAGCGTCGGCAGTGCGATCACGTCACATAGGGGGTGTCGACCGAATGGCCGCCGTACATCACGCCGAGCAGCGAGCTCTCCGGATCGGGGGCGGGCTCTGCGCCGGAAGTCGTTCGTGGGTGGGGAGCCCTGCTGGAAGCCGGGGTCCTGGGCGTCGCCGCACCGGCGGAGGAAGGTTTCATGATCACAGAGGGCCTCGGCGCGGTCGGGGCTGCTGACGTCACAAACCCGGCGGGGATTGCGGCCGAAGCCGGGTCACGGGCTGGACGCCGACCCGTCCGCTCCGTACCGGAGGCCGTCGAGGAGCAGGTCGAGGAGGCGTCCGGCCCGTTCACGCTGGTCGGGAGCGCTGGTGATCAGCCCGATGCCGGCCAGGCCGAAGCCGACATCGATGGGGTCGACGTCCGGGCGCAGGAGACCGGCGTCGGCGCCCGCGTTCAGCAGGGTGCCGAGGGCGGTGGCGAGCTTGTCGAGGGTTTCGGCGAAGGGGTCCGCACCGGATGCGGCCGCGGCCCGCAGTGCGTCCGCCATGCCCTGCTTGGCAGTGAGGTAGTCGATGAAGTCGTCCATCCACAGGCGGATCGCCCGGTCCGGCGCATGGTCGGCGAGGAGGTTCGTGGCGCTGTCGCAGACACGGGCCAGCTCGTTGCGGTAGGCCGCCTCGACAAGCGCCTCGCGTGTGGGGAAGTGGCGGTAGAGCGTGGCGGAGCCGACGCCCGCGGCTTTGGCGATCGTGTCGATCGCGACGTCCGGGCCCTTCTCGGAGAAGGCGCGCACGGCCGCTTCGAGGATGCGCTCGCGGTTGCGGCGGGCATCGGCGCGCAACACGCTCGGCTTGGTGGTCAAGGCTGCTCCCTTCGGCAGGGGGACCAGTCTATCTGGACAACCGGGGAGTTCCCCGCTTACCGTGATGGCTAACCGGGGAACTCCCCGGTTATGGCGTCGACCGTGACGCTCCACGCGCAAGGACTGGCGATCATGACAGCACAGCAGCCCATCGGTTCCGGCTTCGGGGCCCGCAACACCACGGCCGACGTCCTGGCCGGCCTCGACCTCACCGGAAAGCTCGCTGTCGTGACCGGCGGTAGTTCCGGACTGGGGCTGGAGACCACACGCGCCTTGCGGGGCGCCGGCGCGACTGTCGTCGCAGCCGTCCGCCGCCCGGAAGCGGCCGCGGAAGCCTTGACCGCAGTGGACGGGGTCGAGGTGCGCCGTCTCGACCTGGGCGACCAGGCCAGCGTGCACACCTTCGCGGACGAGTTCCTGGCGACCGGCCGCAGCATCGACATCCTCATCAACAACGCCGGCGTGATGGCCCTGCCCGAGACCCGCCTCGGACCCGGCTGGGAGGCGCAGTTCGCCACCAACCACCTGGGCCACTACACACTCACGAACCGGCTGTTGTCCGCCCTGGCAGCCGACGGCGGCGCGCGCGTGGTCGCGCTCAGCTCTGCCGGACACCGCTACTCGGCGATCCGCTGGGACGACGTCATGTTCGCAAACGACTATGACAAGGCCGTCGCCTACGGACAGTCCAAGACCGCGATCGCGCTGTTCGCCGTCCACCTCGACGCCCTCGGCCGCGAGCACCAGGTGCGGGCCTTCGCCGTCGCCCCCGGTGCCGTCATGACCCCGCTCCAGCGGCACATGACCCGCGAGGAGATGATCGCCTTCGGCTGGATCGACGACCAGGGCAACACGGCTCCCGGTTTCAAGACCCCCGAACAGGGTGCCGCCACCCAGGTCTGGGCGGCCACCTCCCCGCAGCTGGCCCACATGGGCGGCGTCTACCTGGACGACTGCGACATCGCCCCGCTCTCCGAGGACGACGCACCCGGAGTCAGGCCCTACGCGGTCGACCCCGAACAGGCCGCACGCCTGTGGACCCTGTCCGCCCAGCTGACCGGCACCAACGCGTTCGCGAACCGGTGACACGGCGGCATAGCGCACTTCCCTCCAAGAAACCCGCACCTGAAATCTCTGCAAGAAGGGTCACGAAAAAATCATGACGCACACCGATCTGGCCACCGTCGCGAACGAAGCACAGGCATGGTTCGACAGCTACGTCGAGACGTTCATCGGACTGGCAGCAAAGGGGAGCACCGATCCCGCGCCGCTCCTCGACTACTTCTCAGTGCCGATCAGCATGACCACGGGGACGGCCCACACCGTTCTCACCTCCGCCGAGGCGCTCTCCCAGGGACTCGCCCACGAGCTGCGCGCACTGCGCGACGCCGACTACGGGGGCAGCAAGGCCCTCGACCCGGTGGTGCGCGTGCTCAACGAGCGGGCCGCGCACATCGAGGTGACCTGGGCGCGCCAGGACAGCCAGGGGCGGGAGTTCCAGCGTGTCCGCGTGCTCTACCTGGCCGTCCGTACCGACGCGGGATGGCGGACGGTCGCCTCCGTGATCCTGGCCGGCTGACGGAGCACATTGCCCGCGCGGTCGCCCGCAGTGCGCTCGCCAGTCGGCGAGGCGACAGGACCCGGCCACAAGAGTGGCTGGTGTGAGCACGGCGAATGAGCCGTCCTGGGTAGCCCCGTTCCCCGGGCTGCGGCAGCTCGTCCCGCCGTTCCGGGTCTCCAAGTCGGCGGCGGACCGGATCATCGACCACATCGGGCCGATGCTCGCGCTCCGGCCCCGCAAGCGGTTTGCCAAGGACACCGTGCTCATCGTGGACGGCACCCCGGTCCTCACCCGCGACCACCGCCATCGCCGAGCGGTCGAAGAACTACCGCTACTCCACCAACCACCAAGTCGTCATCGACGGCGACACCCGCCTGGTCGTCGTGATCGGCCGGCCGCTCGCCGGGAACCGCAACGACTGCAAGGCAGATCCGGCACCAAGGCCGCCGTCGGAAAGACCTTCACGATGGCCGACGGCGGCTACCCGGGCAGCGGACTTGTCACCCCGCACCGCCGTGAGCGCGGCCAAGCCGAACTCCTGGACCGGAAAGAGGCACACAACAAGTCCCACAAGCAGGTCCGCGCCCGCGTCGAGCACGTCTTCGCCCGCATGAAGACTGGAAGATCCTCCACGACTGCCGCCTCAAAGGCGACGGCGTCCACCACGAAATGGTCGGCATCGCCCGGACGCACGACCCCGCCCTCGCCGGATAGACCACCGCGCGGCACAGCGGCCAACTATGCCCAAACGACTCGTAGATCATTTGCGGGACAACCCATAGGCGTGTGGTCGGGTACCGCGGGTAGCGGGGGCTGGCCCTACCCTCGATCGGCCGGACAGCCGGATTGCCCGGTGGGTCCCGTGGCGGCGACGGTGGGGCGGTACCCAGCAAGTCGCCTACAGAGAAGGCAAGATCGTGCGCATCGTCACGGCCACCGCCGTCGCCCTGGCCCTCGTCGGCGCAGCCGCGCCCGCCGCCACCGCCCACCAGCCGGCCACCGACGGAATCTGGCGCACCGACGGCTACGGCCTCGTGCTGTCCATCCGGAACGGAACCCTTCAGGAGTACCAGACCACCGCCGTCAGCTGCATCGCGGGTGACACCGCGCAGCGGACCGGCCCCGGCGCCTACACCACGCCCGGACGCACCGTCCTTACCGTGCACACCCGCGGGGACCGAGACCGCGCTTTCGTACGGCTGGACGGTGACGTCGGCGAACGGAGCCTGCGCCGGACGACGGAACTGCCCGACACCTGCACGGGTTCCGCCCCCGAGGGCCCGCTCGCCTCCTTCGACGTCTTCTGGCAGTCCTTCGAGGAGAACTACCCCTTCTTCGCCGCCAAGGGCATCGACTGGCACGCCGTACGCGACCGGTACCGGCCCACGGTCCACGAAGGGACGACCCCGGACGAACTCTTCGCCGTCTTCAGCAAGATGGTCGAGCCGCTCCACGACGCCCACGTCGCCGTCTGGGACGTCGACGGCGACGGCGACGGTGACCCCGACCGGGGCTTCGCGCAGGTCCGCCCGGGCACCGTGCGGCCCGACCGGGATCTCGACGCCAAGGTCAAGAAGTACGTCGTGGAGCGCGACCTCAAGAACGCCCGGAACGTCCAGGACTTCGCCGCCGGGCGGATCACCTACGCCGACCTGCCCGGCGGGCAGGGCTACCTGCGGATCTCCGGCTTCGGCGGCTACGCGGGTGACGGGGCCCCCTACGCCGCCGAGCTGGCCGAGCTCGACAAGGCGCTGGACACGATTCTCGGCCAGGAGCGCATCCGGCACCTGAAGGGCCTGGTCATCGACCTGCGGATCAACGGCGGCGGCTCCGACGCCATGGGGCTCCACATCGCCGCGCGGCTGACCGACACCCCCTACCACGCCTACTCCAAGCGGGCCCGCAACGATCCCGCGGACCCCACCCGGCACACGCGCCCCCAGCCCCTGTACGTCACGCCCGCCCAGGGCCCCCGCTACACCGGACCGGTCGCCGTGCTGACCGGCGGCTCGACCGTCAGCGCGGGAGAAACCTTCACCCAGGCCCTCATGGACCGGCCCGGCCGGACCGTGCGGATCGGGCAGCCCACGCAGGGCGTCTTCTCGGACATCATGGTGCGCAAGCTCCCCAACGGCATGTCGGTCTGGCTGCCGAACGAGGAGCTGCTGACCCGGTCGGGCAGGACCTTCGACGGCGCGGGCATCCCGCCGCACCTCACTGAGCCGGTTTTCACCACCGAGGAGTTCGACCGGAACAAGGACTCGGCCTTCGACCGGGCTGTGAAGATCCTGCGGGGCTAAAGGGTGTTGCAGAAGGCTCGGTGCTGGGCATTTTGCCTGTACGGGTGGGGTGTTGCGGGCTGAGCCGGTGTGGGTGGAGACGTTCACGGGTTTGTGTGTGGACCGGTTCGCCAAGCTGGTGAAGGTGGTGCGTGAACGGGGCGGGAATGGTCCGGGCGGGGGTCGGCCGTGGTGCCTGCCGCTGGCGGACCGGGTGCTGCTGGTGGCCGTGTACTACCGCACGAACCTCACGATGCGACAGCTCGCCCCGCTCTTTGGGATCTCCCCGGCCACCGTCTGCCGGGTCATCCAGCGGCTCCGGCCGTTGCTGGCGTTGGAGCCGGCGCCGCGGCCCGTCGCGGATGTCGAGCGGTTGTGGATCGTGGACGGCACCCTGATCCCGGTCCGCGACCGGCAGGTCGGCGCTTCCTCCCGCAACTACCGGTTCTCGGCAAACGTGCAGGTCGTCATCGACGTCGACACTCCTCTGGTCGTCGTCTCGGCCCCGGCCGGCGCCCGGGAACAAGGCCGATGCCCACGTTTGGCGGGAGTCGGGCCTGCCCGTCAAGGCCGTCGGGACGACGGTCATCGCGGACGGCGCCTATCTGGGCACCGGTCTCAGCAGGTCAAGCACCACCTCGGCCTGCCCGAGACGGACCTCGTGCAACACCCTTCAGGCCTTCGCCGCTGGGGCCCTGGCGTTCGGCTGACACCGGCCCCCTGCTCCGTCGTAGGCGATTCCTCGCGCCGGGGAGGTGATCGATGGTGCTCAGTCGGGGTGAGGCACGGGATGGGCCCGGGCGGCCGGCACGGACGGACCGCGGCGGGTGCTCCCATGTCGGCCTGAGGCGGCGCCGCACGCTCGCGCGGCGTCAGGGGGTCGGGGCCCGCGGGGTCGGCTTCTTCAGGTCGTGCTCGATCTCGGCGCGTTCCTGTGCGATCTCCCGGGTGAGGAAGAAGTTGAGGATCGTGCGGATGGCGGCGATGGCCGCCAGCTGGCCGATCTCGGTGAAGCTGGGGGCGACTGCCGTGCGCAGGACGTCGCCGGCGAGCTGGAATTCGAGCCCGAGGACGAGGAAGCGTCCCAGGCTGAGGCGGATTTTGTTGAATTCGCCAAGGAGGGAGCGCCTGCGCAGACCAGTCGTGACGAACCGCGCGAAGGCCCACACGGCACCCACGAAGATGATCAGCGCTCCGGCCGCCTCGATGACGTGCACCAGCCACCCGATCATCTCCCTCACGCCTGCCTCGGACACCAGATCCCTTGCTGCGTTCATGTGCCCCCTTTACCCGTGTCACCGCCCGCACACCGGCCGGGCCGGTGGCCGCCGCCGCAAGGCGGTGAGCGCGAGCCGACCGCAGCCGCGCATGAAGGCCGGTTCGTGAAGCATGAGCGGGCTATGGAATGCGTGGTGTACGAGAAGAACTCCGGCCGGCCGGAAAGCGTCGGGTGCGAAGCGCCGGAGGCGGACTGCGGCCTGGTCCTCAAGCGGGTGCGGGAACTGGGGGACGGCGAGTTCGCCTGGGTGCGTCTGGATGATCCGTCCGAGGACGAGCTGGTCCGGCTGGCCGAGGAGCTGGGCCTGCACGCCTTGGCCGTCGAGGACGCGCTGCACGCGCAGCAGCGGCCCAAGTACGAGCGGTTCGGTGATGTCCTGGCCGTCGCGTTGAAGACTCTCTGGTACGTGGAGGAGCAGGGCGCGGTGGAGACCGGCGAGATGATGGTCTTCATCGGGCGCCGCTGCGTCCTGACCGTGCGCCACGGGGTGGTCGACCCCTGCGCCGAGGCCGCACAGCGGCTCGCCGCGGAGCCGGACATGCTGCGCTTGGGCCCCTGGGCCGTCCTGCACGCAGCGCTGGACGTCGCCGTGGATGCCTACAGCGACGCGGCCGGCAGGGTGCGGGCCGCGCTGAACCGGCTGGAGGACCAGGTCTTCTCGGTGTCGCGCGTCGACCACACCGAGGCCATCTACTCCCTGAAGCGGGAGGTCCGCGAATTCCGCGATGCCGTGCAGCCGCTCGTCCCCGTGGTGCACGGCCTCTTGAACCGACCGGGCGAGGAGGACCACCAGTCGGAGATCGCGCCCTACCTCCGGGACGTGGCCGATCACCTGGACCGCACGGACACCGAGGTGCGGACTCTGGACGAGTTGCTGAACTCGGTGCTGGACGCGCAGCAGGCCCGGGTGGGTACCTGGCAGAACGACGACATGCGGCGCATCTCCGCGTGGGCGGCGATCTTCGCGATCCCCACGATGGTCGCCGGCGTGTACGGAATGAACTTCGAGCACATGCCGGAACTCGGCTGGACCTACGGCTACCCGCTGGCCGTGGCACTCATGGCCCTGTCCTCAGGTGCCCTCTACCGCGCCTTCCGCCGCAACGGCTGGCTGTAGCGGCCCCCCACGGGCCCACGCCAGGCAGCTTCCCCGCGAGGCGTGCAGGCCACCCCGTCGGCACCGGACTCCGCGAGCCCTGTCCTCGGCCCGCGTGCCGCGTGCGGCCGACGCGTCGGCCGAGGTGGGCGATCATCGCACTGATGTGAGGATTCGCCCATGCAGGCACACTTTCGTCCTGGCTCTATGTGACGACGTCATTCCACGCTGTCATATTCCTGTGATCGCCCGGCATTCATCGCATGTGAACGGGAAGGCAGGAAGATGGGCGGATTGGCATTCACTCCCGCAGCGTCGGCCGTCGCACTGACGGCCATGGGGTTCCTCATGACCGCCGCGGGCACGGCCCAGGCGGAATCCGGCTACGACAACATCGGCATGTACAAGCAGGAGAAGACCCAGTGGTGCTGGGCCGCCTCCGGCCTGACGATCGCCAAGTTCCAGGGCCTCGGCAGCACTCAGAGCGACTTCTGCAACCGGGCCCAGCCCTACTACGGCTGCAACAACCAGCCGGCCACGCTCGACGACATGGCCAGGGGCTGGAGCAGCCTGGGCATGACCCACACCGGCTCGGGCCTGAGCAGCGCCGCCTCCTTCAACCAGGTCTATACCGACGTCAAGGCGGCCCGCCCCCTCGGGGCGCGCATCGGATGGACCTCCGGTGGTGGCCACATGAACGTCGTCTACGGCTTCGACACCAGCAACAACACCATCGCCGTGGGCGATCCGTGGCCGGACACCGCCACCTACACGTGGTGGAACTACAACGACTACGTCAGCAACAGCTCGTTCAAGTGGACCCACTCCCGGATCGGCATCTCCCGTTAAGGCAGGCGACATGCGCGCAACACGAACCTCCCGCGAGCGGACGGGCTACCGCCGCTCCCGCCTGACCACCTTCCTGCTGGTAGGCGCGTCCGCACTGCTGTCCGTGGCCGGCCCGGTCCACGCGGTACCGGTCAAGGCCTCGCTCCCGGCGGACATCCCCGACTACCAGGCCGCCCTCGACGTGGTGAAGTCGACCGGCGTCCGCAACGCCGTCTGCCGCTTCCTCAGCGTGCCAGTGCCCCAGGGCGGACCCCCGGGACTGCAGACGGTCCCCGACAAGGCCGATCCGTGCGAGGGCATGCCGGCCTTCACGCTCAAGGACCCGCTGGCCGTCAACGAGATCACGCCGGGCTTCGTCGCCGGAACCTCCCAGCCCGTCGCCACCGAGGCGGTCAGGCTCAGCCACCTGGTCTCCTCACTGAGCACCACCGTCAACAACCGCCAGGCCACCGTCATGCTCGCCCCCACCCAGGGCGGCGGCTGGCACCTGGCCGCCGTACGCGACGGCGACACCGACGCCACGTACGCCGGCAAGGCCGCCCTGGGGACCGTGGTGTTCACCGAACCGCAGATCCGCGGGTGGTACCAGCTCAAGCTCCTCACGGTCGAACCGCTCAACGACCAGGCACGGCAAGGGCTGGACGGACAGTCGTCGGTGTCGCTGAGCGACTACCAGAAGCTGGTCAAGGCCCGCTACGCCGACAAGCTGCCCGGCTCCGCGTACGACACCTCGGGCCTGTCCAGCGGCTACGGCACCCCCGGGAGGACGCAGGGCGCATCCCCCTCCGCACCCCTGCTCGTCGGCGGTTCGAGCGCGGCGCTCGTCCTCGCCGGCGCCTTCGTCTTCCACCGCCGCCGGCGCAACACCACCGCCTGAACCCGGGCCCGCCCCGTCCCCCGGCACCCGGCCGGGGCACGGGGCGGGGCCATGGCAGCCCTGGAACCTGCCGCTTTCACGAGCGGGCACCGTGGGTTAGGTTCCCGGCGTGACTCACGATCGCGGACGCTTGCTGGCCGGCCGGTACCGGCTGGCCGAACTGCTCGGCCAGGGCGGCATGGGGACCGTCTGGCGGGCCCATGACGAGCAGCTCGACCGGGAGGTCGCCCTCAAGGAACTCCGGCTTCCCGAGGACCTCGACGCCTCCGGGCGCAAGGCGTGGATCGCCCGCCTCGACCGCGAGGCACGCGCGGCCGCCAGGCTGAAACACCCGGGCGTCATCACCGTGCACGACCGGATAGCCGACGACGACGGCCGCCCGTGGATCGTGATGGAACTCGTCCACGGCCGGTCCCTGGACGACCTGATCAAGGAGGACGGCCCGCTCGCGCCGGCCCGGGTGGCCAGGATCGGCCTCCAGGTCCTGGACGCACTGCGCGCCGTACACGCCACGGGCGTCACCCACCGGGACATCAAGCCCGCCAACGTGCTGCTCGAAGGCGACCGGGTGGTGCTGACCGATTTCGGGATCGCCGCAGTGGAGGGCGAGCCCGGCCTGACCCGGTCGGGGGCCCTCATGGGAACCCCGGCCTACATGTCCCCCGAACAGGTGCGGGGGCTCACGGCGACCGCCGAATCCGACCTGTGGTCCCTGGGCGCGACGCTGTTCACCGCCGTGGAGGGACACCCGCCGTTCAGCGGCTCCGGTTCCTGGGCCGTCTTCGTCGCCGTCGCCACCGAGGAGCCCGCCACCGCCGTCCGTGCCGAGGAGCTCGCCCCCGTACTGACGGGCCTGCTCCGCAAGGACCCGGCGCAGCGGCTCACCGCGGAGGAAGCATACGAGCTGCTCGCCGGCCCGGCCGGCGAGACGGAGCCCTCCCGGCCGGACCGCACGCCGACACCCGCGTCCACGCTGCGGCTGGGTGCGTCACCGGGCGCCGGCCCCGGAGCGGGCGGGCCGACCCCGCCGCTGCCCGGACCCGCCCGGCCCGTCCGGCGCGGCGGGTACGTGCTGGGCGGCCTGGCGGCGGCCGTCGTGGCCGCCGTGATCGCGGCGCCGTGGTGGCTGCCGGGGTTCGAATCCTCCGGCGGCGAGACCGGCCGCACCCGCGCGACCGACTCCAAGGCGCCCACGCAGCACGCCCCGTCCCCGTCCCCCTCTTCCCCCTCAGCCTCACCCATCACGGCTGCCCCGCCCGTTCCCGCCCCGCAGCAGACGCGCACGCCCCTCGACCGCCAAGCCGTCGAGCGCGTCTTCGCGCTCTACATGAACGGCCTGGCCTACCACGACATGACCTCGCTGCGCCGGGGCACCTGCCCCCGGCTGCGCGCGAGCCTGCTCGGCTTCGCCCTCAACGGCTACTTCGTGGACCGCTGGGAACTCCAGCCCTACGAGATCCCGCCGAACACGGACCTGCTCAGCGTGGAAGCGAAGATCACCCGGCGGGATCCCGAGACCGGCCGGCTCGCGGGCGACCTCCTCAACCAGTGGATCATCGAGCGGGACGCGGACCAGCAGTACTACGTCTGCGGCTGGCTCAACGAGGAGTGAGCACGCATCACGGTCGGCGGCCCGCCCAGGCGACCAGGCGGTCGACGGCCGGCGCGTCGGCCTCCACCGCCACCACCTCGCCGAACGGCACCCGGCCGTCACGGATCCCCGCCGGCAGGACCCGCTGGAGCACCGTGAGCGCCCGCTCCGCCAGCGCCTGGTCCCACTCCGGGCGCTGACCGGTCGCACGGGCAAGGTCCCAGGTGTGCACGGTGAACTCGTGCGCGTACACCAGGGCTGCGGCGGCCCCGGGCATCACTCCCGCCGGAACCCGCAGCTCACGGCCCAGGACCTCCGGGTCCGCCCACACGGCCAGCGCTTCCGCGGCGGCCGGCTCCCAGGCCGCCGCCCACGCCCCGTCGGGCAGCTCGTCCGCGAACGACGGGACGCTGAACGGGTCCTCGCCGCGCCCGATCACCGCGATCCGGCGCGCCACCGCGACGAGGTGGCTCGACAGCCGCCGCACGTCGAACTCCTCGCAAGGGGTCGGGGCGTCGTACTGGTCGGGGCGGACGGCGGCGAGGGTGCGGCCGGCGAGCGCGATGGCGGCGGCGAGGTCGAGGCGGGGATCCACGGCCGCGGCGGACGGGGACGGGGAGGGGGCGAGGTGCTCGGTGTTTTCGTTCATGAGCTCATCCTGGCCGTTAAAGTGGCCACCTTCTGGCCTCTTTCCCGGAGGTTCTCGATCAAGGCGGCCGCCGCCGGCAGGCCGGGCCGCCGCGACCCCGGAAGGGAGGCCGTATGAGGGCCGACCGCCTCGTGGCGACCTTGCTGTTCCTCCAGGAGCGCGGCCGCGTCACCGTCGCCGAAGTGGCCGCCGAACTGGAGACGTCCGAACGCACGGCCCGCCGCGACCTGGAGGCGCTCGCCGCCTCCGGGATCCCCGTGTACTCCCAGCGCGGCCGGGGCGGCGGCTGGTCGCTGGTCGGCGGCGCCCGGACCAACCTGACGGGGCTCACCGCCGACGAGATCCGCGCCCTCTTCCTGGTCACGGCCCCCCTCGCCGCCACCCCCGACCTGCGCACCACCCTGCGCAAACTGATCCGCGCGCTGCCCGCGCCGCTGCGCGCCGAAGCCGTGGCCGCCTCCCGCGCCGGAGTCGCCGACCCCACTGACTGGTCCAGCAACGCCGTCACGGCCGAACCCGGACACCGCGCCGCCCTCCAGGGGGCCGTGGTCGACGGGGTCCGGGTCCGGCTGGGTTACGAGGGCGTCGGCAAGCCGGCCAGGACGCGCCTGGTCGATCCCCTCGGGCTCGTCTCCAAGGCAGGGGTCGACTACCTCCTCGCCGGGACGGACGAGGGCCTGCGCACGTTCCGGCTGAGCCGGGTGACCTCCGTGCAGCCGACCGCCGAACCGGTGGTGCGGCCCCCGGACTTCGACCTCGCCGCGGTCTGGCGGGAACGCGCCGCGGTGGTCGAGGGCGGCATGCACGCGGTCACGGCGCGGGCCCGGATCGACCCCGGGGCCCTGCCCCTCCTCCGGCGGCTCTTCAACGGCCGGGTCCGCACGGGTGCGCCGCTGCCCGACGGCTGGACGGAGGTCTGGATCGACGGCCCCGCCCACCGCGCCCTCGCGGCCCACCTGTCCGGCCTGGGAGCCCGCATCGAAGTCCTGGACCCGCCCGAGGTCCGCCACTGCCTGGCCCGTATCGGCAGCGAGCTCACGGCCCTCTACGGCGCCGGGGCCTGAGCAGTAGGCCCGGGCGCCAACATGACACCCGGGCCCGTTCTGATTTCCTCTGGTGACAGCCCGTCGTAGGGGTGTAGCGTTTGGGTCAGCTGTCGTGGTTCGGAAGTTCCCTTTGCCCACGCCGTAGGCGTGGGTGTTTTGCTGTGCTGTGCCGCAGGAACCAGGGCGATCACCTCCGCCTTCCACAGGGTGTGGGAGGCGTACTCGACTGGAAGGCATGAACATGGCTACCGGAACTGTGAAGTGGTTCAACGCGGAGAAGGGCTTCGGCTTCATCGCCCAGGACGGCGGCGGCCCGGACGTCTTCGCCCACTACTCCGCCATCAACGCCTCGGGCTTCCGTGAGCTCCAGGAGGGCCAGGCCGTGACGTTCGACGTCACCCAGGGCCAGAAGGGCCCCCAGGCGGAGAACATCACCCCCGCCTGATCTTCACCCACCCCGTCGGCAGGCCCGGCGTAGTCGGTGGGATGTGCACGTACGAGGGCCGCACGGAATTCCGTGCGGCCCTCGTACGTGCCGGAAGGAACGCGCCGCGGTCGACCGCCGCCTGGGGCGCGGGTGAGGGCCTGAGCCGGGTGAGGGCCTGAGCCGTGGCACGGCGGGTGCTCCCCTCTCCGCGCGGGCCACATGAGTCGGACGCGAAGGGGCAGGCGCCGGGCACGGGCGCGACGGCCCGGGCCCTGGTGAGGCGGGTCGAGGCCATCGGCCCGTCGCGGCCGGCCGGAGCGAGCCCGGGAGGTGGTGATGGCCGACGTCCGTGTCCCGCTGATGTCGGTGCACTGGAGGCGGCAGGCGTTCGTGCACTGGCCGTATCCGCCGGCGGTCCTGGAGCGGTTTCTGCCGCCCCGCCTGGAAGTCGATGTGTTCGAAGGGCAGGGCTGGGTGAGCCTGACCCCCTTCGTCATGTCCTCCACACGGGTCCTGGGCGTGCCGTTGCCCCCGTCCACCTTCCCCGAGACCAACCTGCGCACCTACGTGCGGTGCGAGGGCGGGCCGAGCGGGCTGTGGTTCTTCTCGCTGGACGTCGCGCACCCGGCCCTGCCGGCCGGGCGCGTGCTGGGGATCCCCTATTCCCTGGGGCGGCTGACCGTTGAGCCCGACGGCCGCGTCTGTCGCTACGCCGGCCGCCGGGGACGCCAGGGGCCCGGCTACGAGCTGGAGGTCCGTACGGACGAACGCGTCGAAGCGCCGCACGCTCTGGACTCCTGGCTGACCAACCGCTTCCACGTCTACACGACGTCGTTCGGCATGCTCTGGCGGATACCGGCCTCACACGAGCCGTGGCCCCTCTTCCGCGGCACGCTCGTGCACTCGGAGCAGTCGCTGCTGGCGGCGGCCGGACTGCCCGAACCGCTGGTGTGCCCCCTCGTCCACACCTCGCCCGGTGTGGGCCCCGTACACCTCGGTTTCCCGCGACCCGGCTGAGCGGGCCATCTGCGCCGCTACCCGGCGTGGCACGTGCCCCCGTGCACCATGTCGAGGTGCATGGCGACGACGGGACGCGCCTTCTTGGCGGCGTCGGTGACAGCCGTGTCGCTGCCCGACTTGATCTGCGTGTCGATCAGCTGGAGGGTCTTGGTGTGGGCGGCTTCCTGGGCCTCGAGCCATGCCGAGTCGTACCCGGACGTGCCGGCCTTCTCCTGGATGTCCTTCAGCTCCTGCTGCTGCGCGGCCGTGGGGGCGGTGGGCAACGTCACCCCGGCTTTCGCGGCGACGGCCTTCAGATCCGCGTCGAGCTTCTGGTGATCGGTGACCAGCTTCGCGCCCACGTCCTTGACGCATGAGGTCATGGCCTTCGTCTGGGCGTCCTGACCAGCGGCGATCTCCGTCAGGTTGCCCTGGTGGACGGTCTTCACGAAGGAGGTGTCCTGGTCACCGGCAGGTACGGCGGCCAGCGCCGCCGGTGCGCACAGCCCGGCCACGGCCGTCGCGGCGGCGGCCATGCTCAGCAGTCGCTTGCGCATCACACTCATCTCCTTACACGGCCTGGGCTCGTCGAGCCACGGGGACGGCCGCTTCCTGCCCGGCCCCTAACCGGAACCACCCCCGCCAAACATGGACTCCGCCCCGGCAGGAGGAGCCCCACCCGGCCGGCGAGCGCTGTGGCGAGGGCGTGGTTGTGGGAGGCTGGAAGGGATCGGCCGACCCGGTTCTGTCCTGCGGCGCACCCGCGCACGGCAGCCCGAGCGCTTGGCCACGGCCCGCACGGTGCCGGTCGGGCGCCGGTCGCCTCGGGCCGGCACCCACGAGGAGAGGGTCCGATGATCGAAGAGGAGCGGACCCGTGCGGAGAGCGGCGCGCGAGCCTCCTGCGCGGGCCGGCGTCAGAGGGAGGGGCCCCTCGGGACGGACGGCGGCGCGAGCGGTCCGGCGGTACTGGCCCGCGACGGCAGCCGCATGCAGGAACTGCTGGGCGGCCTGCTCCTGGCCAGTCACCTGATGCCGTGGGCGGAGCTGCCGGCGCAGGTCGCGGCCCACGCGGGCCGCGCCGGGTTCCAGGACGCGGCGGTGTACCTGTGTGATCTCCAGGAGAACGTGCTGCGGCGGCTGACCGGCAGAGGTCTCACGAGCGGGGAGGGCGCCCCGTCCGGAGAGGACGAGTTGCAGGTGGCGACCACGATGGCCGGGAGGTGCTTCCAGCTCGGCCGTCTGCTGCCGCTCACGCGCGAAGGCCAGGACGGTGTGACGTGGTGGGTACCCCTGCTGGACGGTACCGAACGGCTGGGCGTCCTGAGGGTGACCACCCCCCACGACGACGGGGCGACGGGGGAGGACCTGAAACTCCTGGCGGCTCTGGTGGCGCTGCTGGTGGTCAGCAAGCGGGATTCGAGCGACGCCCACGCCCGTCTGGTGCGGACCAGGGACATGAACGTGGCCGCCGAGATGCAGTGGCACCTCATGCCGGCGATGACCTATGCCGACGCCCACGTGGTGATCAGCGCCGTTCTGGAGCCGACCTACGAAATCGGCGGAGACGCCTTCGACTACGCGCTCGCCGGCGACGTCGTCCACCTCGGCATCTTCGACGCGATGGGCCACGACACCGCCGCCGGCATCACCGCGAACCTCGCCGTCGCCGCCTGCCGCAACAACCGGCGCCAGGGCCTCGGCCTGGTGGACACGACGGTCGCGATCGAGCAGACCCTGCTGGAGCAGTTCGGCAGGCTGCGTTTCGTCACCGCGATCCTCGCCGACCTCAGTACGACCACGGGGGTCCTGTCGTGGGTCAACCGCGGCCACCACCCCCCAGTGGTCATCCGGGGAGGCCGGTGGACGACCCGCCTGCAGTGCCAGCCCGCCCACCCCATGGGCACCGACCTCGGCCTGGAACCCGTGCTGTGCCGCGAGCAACTGGAGCCCGGCGACCGGATCGTCCTCTACACCGACGGCATCACGGAAGCCCGGAACAAGGAGGGCCGGGAGTTCGGCCTCGACGGCTTCATCGACTTCCTCATCCGCCACCAGGCCGACGGACTCCCGGTGCCCGAGACACTGCGCCGCCTGATACGGGCGATCCTGGGCCACCACGACGGGCGTCTCGCGGACGACGCCACCGTCCTGGTCGCCGAGTGGCTCGGCCCCGTCGGCACGAAGTCCCAAGCGCAGGCGCGGGTGGGGCTTCCCCCCGCGGCCTGACGGTGGTGCCGCTGCGGCACCCGCGCGGCCGCCCCCGGACGACCGCCCGCGGACGTGACGGATCCCCCGGACCGGGTAGGCGCAGCCCATGAACGGAACCGAACCCCACGCGGCACCGGTGGCGTGCGACCGAACGAAGGTGATCTCGTGAAGGCACTGACCTGGCACGGCAAGCGCGACGTACGGGTCGACACGGTCCCGGATCCGAGCATCCAGGACCCGACCGACGTCATCGTCCGGGTGACCACGACCGGCCTGTGCGGATCGGACCTGCACCTGTACGAGGTCCTCGGCCCCTTCCTCGAAGCCGGCGACATCCTGGGACACGAGCCGATGGGCGTCGTCGAGGAAGCCGGCCCGGACGTGACGGCCCTGCGGCCGGGGGACCGCGTCGTCATCCCCTTCAACGTCTCCTGCGGCACGTGCTTCATGTGCGGGCAGGGACTGCACTCGCAGTGCGAGACCACCCAGGTCCGCGAGCACGGAAGCGGCGCCGCCCTCTTCGGCTACACCAAGCTCTACGGGCAGGTCCCGGGCGGGCAAGCGGAGTACCTGCGCGTCCCGTTCGGCAACACCCTGCCCATCGCCGTCCCGCCGGGACCGTCGGACGAGCGGTTCGTCTACCTGTCCGACGTGCTGCCCACCGCATGGCAGGCCGTGGAATACGCGGCCGTGCCGCCCGGAGGCAGCGTCGCCGTCCTGGGCCTCGGCCCGATCGGTGACATGGCCGCCCGCATCGCCGCCCACCGGGGCGCGGGTACGGTCATCGGCATCGACCTCGTACCGGAACGCCTGCGGCGCGCTCAGGCCCGCGGGGTCCGCACCTTCGACCTCAACGAGTACGGCGACACCCTCGCGGACGCCGTTCGGGACGTCACCGGCGGGCGCGGTCCCGACTCCGTCATCGACGCCGTCGGGATGGAAGCCCACGGCGCTGCCCTGGCCAAGGGCATGCAGCAGGCGACGACCTTCCTGCCGGACGCGCTGGCCGCGAAGATGATGCGGCGCGCCGGAGTGGACCGCCTCTCCGCCCTCCACCTGGCCATCGACCTCGTCCGGCGCGGTGGCACGATCTCCCTGTCGGGTGTCTACGGAGGCATGGCCGATCCCCTCCCGCTGCTGACCATGTTCGACAAGCAGGTGCAGCTCCGCATGGGCCAGGCGAACGTCTGGCGGTGGGTGGACGACCTGCTCCCGCTCCTCACCGACAACGACCCCCTCGGTGTCGAGGACTTCGCCACCCACCGCCTTCCGCTGGCCGAGGCTCCGGCGGCGTACGAGATGTTCCAGAAGAAGCAGGACGGGGCGGTCAAGGTCCTGTTCACCCCCTGACACGGCCTGCCCGGAAGGACAGCAGTGCACGAACCGGACGCGGGCCCCCTCGTGGTGGGCAGCCGGTCCGGAGTCGAAGCTGCCGTGCGGGAGTTGCGGAGTGGAAGCCTTCGGGCTCGAGCGAACGGCCGCAGCCGCTCGCTCCGGCTTCTTCCCGCGCGGTGCCGGACGCCGACGCCGCCGCCGTCACGGATCCGGGAAGAGGGGGTGAGGCGACGAATGGGGGGCAGGCGCCCTTCTGAAAGCGTCCACCCGCCCTTCACCAGGAGGAGCCTTGAGTGACTTCCACAGTGCGAGCCGCCAGGACGAAAGCAGGACGACGGCGGTAGCACACACCGTGCAGGACAAGGCCGGCGAGAGCGCTTCGCTGGTCGGGAGCAAGGCCGCCGAAGTGGGCGGCACGGCCAAGGAGCAGGCGGCCCAGGTCGTCGGCGAGGCCACCGCGCAGGCCCGCGACCTCGTCGCGGAGCTGCGGACCCAACTGACCGGGCAGGCCGAGACGCAGACGCAACGCCTGGCGGAGAACGTACGCAGGCTCTCGCAGGAGCTCCACGAGCTGACCGAGAACGGCAAGCCCGACTCCACCGTGACGGACATGGCCCGCCGGGTGGCCGACGGCGGGCAGCGCCTGGCCGCACACGTCGAGCAGAAGGGCCCCGACGGGCTCGTGAGCGACCTCCAGGACTTCGCCCGCCGCCGTCCGGGCGTCTTCCTCGCCGGCGCCGCACTGGCCGGATTCGTCATCGCCCGCGCGGGCAAGGGCGTCAGCGCGGCCTCCTCGCAGGACAGCTCCGGCGGCGCCCCCTCGGACGGCGCGTCCGCCCCGGCCGTCCACAGGCCGTCCGTCGGTACGGGCGACCCCGCGGCGGTGGCACGCCCCCTCCCGGACCGCAGCGGCATTCCCGCCGGGTACGAGGACCCCGTGGAGACGTACGGCCAGTCCCAGCCGCCGCACGTCACCCCCGCCCCGCCGGCCTACCCGCCGGCGAGTTCGCCGGCCCACGGCGGCACGCCCCGGCCCGGGGGAGGGTTCTGAGCATGGCCCTCTCCGCACACGAACGACCGGCCGCGCCGGCCCCGCCCCGTCCGGCGGCGGCTCCCGAGCCGTCGATCGGCGACCTGATCGGTGAGATCGGGCAGGACCTGTCCCAGCTGGTCCGCGACGAGATCGAACTGGCGAAGGCAGAGATAAAGCAGGAATCCACCAAGGCCGGCAAGGCGGTCGGCATGCTCGGCGGGGCGGGCTACGCAGGCCACCTGGTCCTGCTGTTCGGCAGCCTGACCGTCGTCTTCGCACTGGCCAACCTGATGGACCCGGCTTGGGCCGCGCTCATCGTCACCGCCGTGTGGGCGGTGGTCGGCGCCGTCCTGTACGTGACGGGACGCAAGCGCCTGCGCGACGTCAACCTCAAGCCGGAGCAGACCGTGGAGACCTTGAAGGAGGATGCCCGATGGGCACGACACCCGACGAGCTGAGGACCGACGTGGAGTACCGGCGCGCACACCTGGCGCGCAACGTCGACCTCTTGGCGGACAGGATCACCCCGCGCAACGTGGCCCGGCGGAAGGTCGGCGCGGTGCGCGAGCGCGTGAGCGGAGTGAAGGAGCGCGTGATGGGCACGGCACACGATGCGGCGCAGGGGACGTCCGGGGGCCTGCGCCAGGCCACGGACACCGTGACGGAGACGGCCAAGCAGATCGGCGGCGGCGTGCAGGAGACCGTCCAGCAGGCCCCGGCCCAGATCAAGCGGCAGACGCAGGGCAGCCCCCTGGCCGCGGGGCTGATGGCTTTCGGCGCCGGCATGCTCGCAGCCGCCCTGCTGCCGACGACCGAGGCTGAAGAACGTGCCGGACAGCAGCTGCGCGACCATTCCGACCAGCTGTTGGAACCGGTGAAGCAAACCGCGGTGGAAGCCGTCCAGGAAGTCAGGGACGAGCTGAGGGAACCGGTCGCCGAAGCCGTCGACTCGGTCAAGGGCACCGCTCAGGAAGCCGTGACGACGACGACCGAGCACGCGCAGAGCGCCGGGCAGGAAACCGCCGCCGGACTGCGCCAGGTGGGCCAGGACACCGCCGCGGAGGTGCGCGACCCCGGCGGGCAGCGACCCGCCTCGCCGTGAGAGCCGGCCCGGCAGGGGCCTGGGGCCGGAACGGCGGTACGGGTGCGGTCGGCGTTCGACGGGGAAGGGCCCGTACCGTCCTGGGACGGTACGGGCCCTTTCCCGTGCCTGCCCGGCCCTGACGGAGGGAGGCGAAGGCGATCCCGGGCATACGGGCCGTGACGAAGGGACGGCCGTATGGGCGAGACGCTGATCGGGACGTGTTCATGGACGGACAAGGCACTGGTGGGCAGCGGATGGTACCCACCCGGGCGGCGTGACCCGGAGGGGCGGCTGCGGCACTACGCCGAACGGTTCCCCGTCGTCGAGGTCGACGCCGGCTACTACGCCCTCCCCAGCGAGCGCAACAGCGCCCTTTGGACCGAACGCACCCCGCCTGGCTTCCGGTTCGACGTCAAGGCGTTCTCCCTCCTCACCGGCCATCCGACCCGCAAGGCCGCCCTGCCGGCCGACCTCCGCGGTCACGACCTGCGGGACCCGGAGCTCCTCGACGAGGTCTGGCACCGCTTCGGCGCGGCCCTGCGGCCCCTCGCGGAAGCCGGCCGGCTGGGCGCCGTACTGTTCCAGTTCCCGCCGGGCTTCGTTCCCGGCGCGCGGGCGGAGACCGTGCTCCACCACATCAGGAAGCGGGCTCACCGGTGGCCGGTGGCCGTGGAGTTCCGCCACCCCGACTGGTGGCGCGAAGACCGGCGGGAGCGCACCGCCGCTCTGCTGCGGGACCTGGACGCCACCGCCGTGGCCGTGGACACGGCCCAGGGGCTGCCCACCTCGATGCCCCCCGTCACCCCGGTCACGTCCTCGGGGCTCGGAGTGGTCCGCTTCCACGGCCGCAACCCCGCCTGGGGGACCGGCAGCAAGGAGGACCGCTTCCGCCACACCTACACCCGGGAGGAGTTGCGGGCGTGGCTCCCGCGTCTGCGCTCCCTGGCGGAGCGGGTCGACCACCTGCACGTCCTGTTCAACAACTGCTGCGGCGACGCCGCCGTACGTGCCGCCGAGACCCTGCGGGACCTGCTGGATCCGGACGAAGACACGCGCTGACGTGGGGTGAGCCGCAGGGCGGCAGCACGAGCAGCCCGGCGGCGGCGAACACGAACTCCCACGCCGCCACCGGGCGCGCGCGGCGTCGGGCGTCAGGAGCCGTCGGCCGTCGGCCGTGCCCCGCCGCGGCGCAGCCGCCGCAGGACGACGCCCACGACGAGCAGCAGCAGACAGGTGCCCGCCGCCGCGTGCACCAGGAGCGCGTCGAGGCGGTCCGCCGCCAGGTAGGCGCCGACGGCCAGCGCCACCAGCGCGCACACGCCCCGGTCGACGATGGACTCCACCGACAGCAGGGTCGCCCGGTAGGGGGTCGGCGGGATGGCCGCGTTGATCAGATTGCGCTGCACCGGGTAGGCGAGGCCCGCCGCGGCGGCGAACGCGCACAGCCACAGGATCGTGCCCGGGCCCCCGGACAGCGTGGTGGCCGCCAGCGTGAGGGCCATGACCACGCTGAGCACGGTCACGGCGGTGGTGTCGGACAGTCGGCTGCGCAGCCAGCCGGTCCTGGCCGATCCCAGGGCCTCGGCGACCGTCATGGCCGAGAGCACCGCGCCGTGGTCGGCGACGGGGAGGTCCTTTTCGATCAACAGCGGTTGGAAGAGGTTGACCTGGCAGATGCGGGCGAGCGTGAACACGGCCACGCCCTGCACCATCAACGGCCCCAGGGACCGTGACGTTCCCAGCACCTTGACGGCCTGGCGGGCCGAGCCGAGGAGGCCGAGGCGCCCCGCGGGCGGATGTCCGTCCACACGGGGCACTGCCGTCGCCGGGAGGGCCGCGGCGCACGCCAGCGAACCGAGTGCGCAGAGCGCGGTCAGCACGTACGGGGCCTCGTGCCGGACGTGCATCAGGACGCCGACCAGCGGCCAGCAGGCGATCTTCGCCCAGAGCCCGAGGGCCCGGGCGGTGCCCTCGGCCTGCACGTAGTGCTCGTCCGCGCCGTGCTCGTGCAGGTACTCGTACAGGTAGGCGCTGGAGGCCCCCGACACGAGTGAGCGGGCGGCGGCGATGGCCAGGAAGTGCGCCATGAAGCCCGCGAAGGACGGCGAGGCGACCGGGACGAGGTTCGCCGCGGTCATCACGGCCGCCCCGAGCTGCATGCAGCGGCGCTGTCCGATGCGGTCGGCGATGAAGCCGGTGGGTATCTCCAGCAGGCAGAACGCGACGTAGTAGACGCTCTGGATGCCGAAGATCTGGCTGTCCGACAGGCCTGCCTGCTTCTGGTACTGGTAGAAGACCGGCATCCACCACAGCAGGTTGAACAGCAGCTGGAACCCGTTGTTCAGGCGGATCACGCGGAGCGCCGCGGCGGGCGGACGTACGCGGCGCTTCCCCCGCGTGCGCAGGGAGAGGGGCATGGGCGACCTTCGGGTGGGGCGGTACGGGGGAGGTACGGACGGGTCAGGCGCTGTAGGGGCGCAGTTGGAGGATGTGGAGCGCGTCGTCCGGTCCGAGCAGCCATTCGATGTCGAGCGGCCCCGCGAAGGTGTAGTCCGTGGCGAAATGGGACTGGAGCAGGCGACCCGCCAGCGCCAGCCGGCCCAGCTGGTCGCGCGTCTCCTGCGGCAGGTCCTCGGCGGCCGCGCCCAGCGAGAGCGTGCGCCCGCCGCCTTCGACGGTGTTGTACAGATACTGCAGGGGCAACGTCCGGCCGTCGACGACATCGGCGGTGGAGCCGTGCGCGCAGTTGAGGTACACGTTGCGGAAGTCGGCCCGGTTGGTCGGGTTGCAGGTGACCATGACGCCTCCGATCGGGGACGGCTCGTAGCGCTGGACGATCACCCCCATGTAGGTGTCGTCCAGGGAGATGCCGGCCTGGTGGCGCAGCCGCACGCTGCGCGGGGAAAGCAGCGAGGCCCATACCCCGCGGACGGCGTCCAGCAGCCCCGGCAGGTCGGTGACCTTGGTGTGGGACTCGTAGATACCGGCCGCGGAGAAGCCCGGCAGGTCCTCGGCGTTCGAGGAGGACCGCACGGCGAAGCGGCCCGTGCCCGCCAGGTGCTCGACCAGCTGCGCGTCCAGGGCGCGCACCAGGTCCTCGGGCACCGGGAGGGTGCGGACCAGGTGCTGCAACTGGAGGCAGACCGTGTCCACGACGTCCATGGAGTTCAGCTCCAGGGCCATCTTCAGTTTGCCGATGCTCTGCTGCACGGCCGGTGAGGAGTCCAGGAAGCGCTGCTGGACGGAGAAGGGCACGGCGATGCCCGCGGGCGCCTGGACGTGCCGGGCCAGGAACTCGCCCGCGTGCTGGGCCAGATCGCCGTCCTCGGGCATGCCCAGCCGCGCGGCGAGGTGGCCGAGCAGGTCGGCCCGGGGCGGCCGGGGCACGGAGTAGTAGCCGGTCAGCCGCACCGATCCGTGGCGCAGTACGTGGTGCAGCTCCCCGAGGTTGGCCGCTTTGGTGCCGTAGCGGTTCCGGTCGCCGGCGCGTAACGCGGACAGCGGTACGAGCGGTACGTCCGTCACGTGCGGCGTGTCGAGGCGGACCCGCTGCGTGTGCCACGTCGGTTCGGCGAGGTCCGACGGCTCTTCGGCGCGCTCGATGGTGAACCCGTCGGCGGTGACCTCGTAACGGACCCAGGCCCCGTCCAGCTTCTCGTCGGCGACCGTGTCGAGGACCCCGCGGACGATGGCGTTGGGGATGCCCCAGCCGGCCGCCAGCATGTTGGTGTGCGACAGCGGAGTGGTGGGCCGGCCGTTGATCAGACCGGCGACCCGCGGGATGTCGTCGGGGACCACCGGCATGGCGACGATGTCGTACCAGGTCAGGTCCGCGCGGGCGGCCAGGTACTCCTCGCCCGAGGCGAAGGCGCGGAGCCGGCCGGTGGCCGAGGCGAGCGTCAGCGGCACGAAGGGCGCGGACTCCAGGAGGGCGTGGCCCCGTGCACGGGGCACCACGGTCTCCGGCACCGCCGCGAGGGCGTTCTCCTGCCCGTGGTTGGCCGGCTTGACCAGCAGCTCCAGCGCGGGATCGAGATGGGCCCGTACGAAGGCGTGGAACTCGATCAGCAGGTCCGCGCCCATCGTGTCGGCCTCGGTGGTCTCCAGGACCATGAACGGCTCGTCCCGCTCCGGGCCGCCCCGGGAGTGCAGCGACAGGACGCCGAGCAGGAAGCGCCGCGCGGGGTCCTGGTACACGTCGTGGTTGAAGCGGTCGAGCTCGGCGTCGAGCTGCTCGAGGGTCAGGCCCTGGATCTCGGTGGCGACGTAGTTGACGTGGAAGGAGTGCACGGCGCTGTCGAGGACGTGCCAGCGGCCCTCCTCGCGGTCCACGACGACCTTGACGTACGGGTACCCGCCCAGCACCCCGGCCAGTTGCTCGAACAGGGGGAGCGTGAGCAGGGCGTCCACGGCGGCGCCCCGGGGGGACGGCGCGGTGAGGGGTTCGGCGTTCGTCATGCGGTGCTCCCGGGCGTCGAGCGGTCGGCGGAGGGGGCGCAGGGCCGGGTGCCGGCGGTGGAGGTGCCGGGGCCGGCGTGCGGGGCGGTGAGGGCGTCCGGCAGGGCCGCGACGATGTGGCCGCAGTCGGCCAGCAGCTGCGGCCCGGATTCGGCGGTGAGGAAGCACAGCGCGGCCATGGAGTTGGCGCCTCCGGCCTCCTCGTACGGCGGGACGGGGCTGCCCGGCGCGAGACTGTGCTCGCGTACCGGCTCGACGCGCGATCCCGGTGCGACCAGGGAGGGCCAGTCGACCGCCTCGAAGTCCCAGGCCGGCAGCCGGCTCCAGGGCCGGCCCTCGGCGTCGACGGCGAGGACGACGAGGGATCCGGCGGCGCCCTCGCCCCCGGTCAGCATCCGCTGCGGGTAGGCGACGTCCCGGCCGAGCAGCTCGCGCACCAGCATGCCGATCATGTCGAGGCCGAAAACGGTCTCCACCTGACGGGTCGTCATCACGCCGCCGAAGCGGGCGGCGGTCTCGATCAGCCACATGGCGCCGTCCGCGCCGAGTTTGATCTCGGTGTGGGTGGCGCAGGTGTCGAGCCCGAGCGCGTCGACGGCGGCGCGCGACAGCTCCTCGATCCGGCGCTGCAACGGGACCGGGAGGGCGGCCGGAGTCAGGCTCGCCCGCTCGGTGAAGGGGGCGACGGTCGGCATCCGCCCGGTGATGCACAGCGGATGGTAGCGGCCGCCGGCGACGATCCCCTCCACGCTGACGTAGTCGCCCCAGCCGTCGCCGTCGAACCAGTCACCGGCCTCTCCCGTCACGATCTCCTCCAGCAGGAAGTCGCTGACGCCCGCGTCCGCGGCGTGGAGTTCCGCGTAACCCTGCGCGGAGGAGGCCTCCATGACGGAGCGCCCGGTCTTCCAGGCCGCCTCGGCCTCCTGCTCGTTCCATACGGTGAGGTGGGCGGTGGAACCCGCGCTCCAGGCCGCCTTCAGGAGGAGCGGCGGCCTCAGGGTCTCGAAGGCGGTCGTGATGTCCTCCGGCCCGTGGACCTCCGTGAACCCCGGTACGGGTACCCCGGCGTCACGCCAGATCCGGCGCATCAGACGCTTGTCCCGCGCCCCGGCGACCCGCTCGCCGGCACCGCGCAGTCCGAGCCGCAGGCTCGCCCGGGCGACGGCCACCACCGCGTACTCCGACAGGGTCAGCACCGCCCCGGCGCCGACGCGGCGGGCGTGGGAGCAGATCAGATCGACCAGTTCCAGCCCCTCGCCGGGCGGGGCCGTCGTGACCGACGCGCACTCGGGCCGCCACACCGACTCGGTGGACCGGGGTAACGGCGCGAGCGCCAGGACGTGCACCTCGGCGTGGGCGGCGACGCGCGGGAGCGCGTACTCCAGGGGAGGGCCGCCCTTGGCGTAGACGAAAAGGATCGAGGTCATGGTTCTCCTGGGGTCGAGGGGACGCCGCGCGGCGCGACGGCGTCGTCGGCGGAAGGTCCGGACGCGGTGTCACCGCGTACGGGCCGGGGGTCTGGACCACGACGGAAAACAGCGGACGCACAGACATACGCCTACTCGGTCGGACGTTCCCCAAACACCCGTGCCCGCCAAGCGGGGCCTGTGTAAGGGTGTTTCGGCCACCCCCGCCCGCCCGCGGCACCGGCCGGCAGGCGCCGCCGGCGACCGCCTCGCGGGCGAGCCCGACCGCTCACGCGTCCCCGTTCGTACGAGGAGGGCCACAGAGCCCGCTCGGCGGCGTCAACCACCGGGCGCACCCGCGGAAGAGACGGCCTAGCGGCGCAGCGCTTCCGCGCCGGCGTACCGGGCGCTGTCGCCCAGCTGCTCCTCGATGCGGATGAGCTGGTTGTACTTGGCGGTGCGGTCGGAGCGCGACAGCGAGCCGGTCTTGATCTGGCCGCAGCCCGTGGCCACGGCCAGGTCGGCGATCGTGGTGTCCTCCGTCTCGCCCGAGCGGTGCGACATGACGACGGTGTATCCCGCCCGGTGGGCCGTGTCGACGGTGGCCAGCGCCTCGGTCAGGGTGCCGATCTGGTTGACCTTGACCAGCACCGAGTTGGCGACCCCGGAGGCGATGCCCTCGCGGAGCAGGGTCTCGTTCGTGCAGAACACGTCGTCGCCGGTGAGCTGGCAGCGTGAGCCGACCCGGGCGGTGAGGTCCCGCCAGCCCTCCAGGTCGTCCTCGGCCATCGGGTCCTCGATGGACACGACGGGGTAGGCGTCGATCAGCTTCACCAGGTAGTCGGCGTTTTCGGAGGGGGTGCGCCGCACCCCCTCGCCGGCGTAGTCGTAGAACCCGTCCCGGAAGAACTCGGACGACGCGGGGTCCATCACCAGGCCGATGTCGGTGCCCGGCCGGTACCCCGTGCGTTCGACGGCTGCGACGACGAAGTCCAGCGCCTCTTCGGCGGTGCGCAGCGCCGGAGCGAAGCCCCCCTCGTCGCCCACGCCCGTGGAGTGCCCGGCGGCGAGCAGGTCGCGGCGCAGGGTGTGGAAGATCTCCGACCCCATCCGGACGGCCTCCGCGAAGGTCTCCGCCCCGATCGGGGCGATCATGAACTCCTGGAAGTCCAGGGGATTGTCGGCGTGCGCGCCTCCGTTGACGATGTTCATCATCGGTACGGGCAGCAGCCGGGCGTCCGAGCCGCCCAGGTAGCGGTAGAGCGGCAGGCGGTGGGCGGCGGCCGCGGCCTTGGCGGCGGCCAGGGAGACCCCGAGGATCGCGTTCGCGCCGAGCCGGGACTTGGTGGGGGTGCCGTCCGCGGCCACGAGGGCGGCGTCGAGGCCGGCCTGGTCCTCTGCCTCACGACCGGCGACGGCCGCCGCGAGCTCCGTGTTGACGTGGCGCACCGCGCGGTCGACGCCCTTGCCGTGCCAGCGGGCCGGGTCGCCGTCGCGGAGCTCGACGGCCTCGCGGGCGCCGGTCGACGCCCCGGAGGGGACCGCGGCCCGGCCGATGGATCCGTCTGCCAGTTCCACGTCCACTTCGACGGTGGGGTTGCCCCTGCTGTCGAGGACGCGGCGGCCGGTGACGGAGGTGATGGCGGTCATGGGAGTCCTTCCCGTTGTGCGTGCGTGCCGGGTTTCGGCTGCGGCGACGGTGGCGCTGGACCCGGCGAGACGCACTCTACAGCAGAGCTGTGCAGTTGAGCTGTTTAGTTTCGCTGTTCAGTTCTGCTGCGTAGATCTGCTGAGTAGTTCGGCTGTGCAGCCGTGCTGCGTTAAAATTCGGTATGCCCCTTCCGGAATCCGCCGCCGTCGCGGCCGAACTGCGCACCGCGATGGGAAAGCTCACGCGGCGCGTGAAGCTCGAAGACCAGATGCCGTTCGGCCAGGCGGCCGTCCTCGGCGCCCTGGACCGCAGCGGTGCGATGACGACCAGCGAACTGGCGGCCGACCAGCGGGTGCGGCCGCAGTCGATGGCCCGAGCCGTGGGACTGCTCATGGAGCAGGGCCTGATCACCCGCCGGGCGCACCCGACCGACGGCCGCAAGAGCCTGGTCGAGCTCTCCTCCGCGGGGCAGGCGCTGCTGGAGGAGGAGCGGGGGCGCAGGGCGGACTGGCTCGCGCGGGCCATCGAGGCGGAACTGACGGGGGAGGAGCGCGAACTGCTGGCGCGGGGCATCGGGCTGGTGGAGCGGCTCGCGGCACACTGACCCGCGCCGTCGAAGTCCCGCCTGGGCCTTCGGGCGGCCGGAGCTGCTTTGACGACACTCCCCAGCCCGCCGGGCGTCTTCGGCCCGACAGGCTCCGGTACGAGGGTCAGGGGCGGCGGAGACGGGGGGACAGGGCTGCCATGGCCGCCATCAGCGTCGGCAGCACCAGCATCGCCCACCGCAGCGTCGTCGCCTCCGCCAGGGCCCCGATGATCGGGGGCCCCGCGAGGAAGCCGACGTAGCCCACCGCCGAGACGGCGGCGATGGAGGAGCCCGTGCGGTCGGGCCGCAGGGCGGCGGCGTGGGCGAAGACGAGGGGGATGACCGCGGCCATGCCCAGGCCCAGCAGGGTGTAGCCGACGTAGCCCGCCGCCGTCGTCGCGCTGAGGATCGGGATCAGGGCCCCGGCGCCCGCCACCGCGGCGCAGACGAGCGTGAAGCGGGCCGTGCCGAAGCGCGCGCGCAGCCGGTCGGCGGTGAGGCGGCCGACGACCATGCCCGCGGAGAAGACGGCGTACCCCAGGCCCGCCGCGCCCGGTGAGGCGCCGGTCTCCTCCTTCAGGTACACCGCGCCCCAGTCGTTGACCACTCCCTCCCCCATCAGCGCGCAGAACGCCACCAGGCCGGGGATCCACAGGCCCGGACCGGGCAGGGCCAGCAGAGGGCCCGTGCGCGAGGGGCCCCCGGCCTTCGGCGGTTCGGGGGCCAGGGCCGTGGCCGCCGCCCCCGCCACCACCAGCAGGACGAGCGCCGCCACCGTGAAGTGCGCCCGGATGCCGATCCCGGCGGAGGCCGCCAGGCCCCCCGCCGTGGCGCCGGTGATGCCGCCGAGGCTGAACATGGCGTGGAAGCCGCCGAGGACGGGACGGCCGTAGGCGCGTTCGACGAGGACGCCCTGGGTGTTCATCGCGACGTCGACGGCCGTGTTGCCGCACGCGAACACCGCCAGGGCCGCCGTCAGGGCCGCCAGGTCCGGTACGAGGGGCAGGCTCGCGAGGGCGCCCAGGTAGGCCGCCATCCCGGTGCACAGGACCGTACGGCTGCCGTACCTCGCCACCAGGCCGCCGACCAGCGGCAGCCCGAGGAAGGCACCCGCGCTCAGGCCGACGAGTGCCACCGCCAGCTCGCCGGCGGACAGGTCCAGCCGGCCCTGGACGGCGGGCACCCGGGCCGCCCAGGTGGCGAAGGCGGCCCCGGTGACGAAGAAGACCGCGCAGACGGCCACCCGCATCGCCCGCGGACTCCGGCGCCGGGCACCGGCGGACGGCGGCGCCGCCCCCGCCCCCACGGTCTCGGGCTCGTTGCGCATCTACGTCCGTCCCCTTGTCGCTCGTGCCTGGTCGTACCCGGACGCTCCCGCCGCGCGTCGTGCGGCGGGAGCACCCGTCATCGCGCCGAACCGGCCGTCCGCCGGGTGAGGGCGATCAACGCCTCCCGCTCCTCGACAAGGACCTTGTACAGGACGTCGGCGTAGCGGTGCATCGTCGCCGTGTCGTTGGGCGGGCCGAAGGAGCTGAAGCTCTGCCCCAGCACCAGGCGGCGCAGGCAGACCTCCTCGCTCACCGGGTACTGCGCCGGATCGTAGTGGTGCCCGGGGCGGGCGTGCCCGCAGCTCCACGGGCAGCCCCGGCCGTAGCCGCGCAGCTCCTGGAACAGGGTCTGCCCGGGGACCGGCTGCGGCTGCCAGCGCATGATGTTCAGGCCTTCGGCGTTGACCGCCCGGGAGAGCGCGTCGCGGAAGGCGGCGACGGGCAGGCCGTCGAGTCCGAGTTCCTCGGGCATGACGAGCAGCGGATAGAAGAAGTAGACGTGCGTGCGCTCCTCGGGCACGACCGGCGGGCGGATGCCGGGTACGCCGGCGAGGGCCTGGGTGAGCGCCGCGCCGTTGGCCTGCCGGGCGAGGGACATCTCCGGCAGACGGGTGAGCTGGGAGCGGGCGAACGCGGCGGCGAGGACGTCGATGCGGTAGTTCCAGCCCATGATGCGGGCGTTGTAGTCCCGGCTCTGCCCGGGCAGTTCCTCGCCGAACATCAGCACCCGCCTGGCCAGCCGGTGCCGGTCCTCGTCGCGGGTCGCGAACAGGCCCCCCTCGCCGAGGGCGGAGAGGGTCTTGGACCCGTTGAGGCTGGCGCCGCTCAGGGTGCCGAGGGACCCGACCGGGCGGCCCCGGTAGGTGGCGCCGTGGGCCTGGGAGGCGTCCTCGATCAGGACGAGGCCGTGCCGGTCGGCGATGGCGCGCAGGGCGTCGTAGTCGGCGGGCAGGCCGTTGAGGTCCACGGCGACGATCGCCCGGGTCCGGTCGGTGATGCGTTCCTCGATCCGGGCCGGGTCGAGGTTGAACGTCGCGAGGTCGGTGTCCACGAACACCGGGATGGCGTTGGCCTGGAGCACGCAGGAGGCCGAGGCGAGGAAGGTGTCGGCCGGTACGAGTACCTCGTCGCCGGGCTCCACCCCGGCGGCCGCGATCGCCATGTGCAGGGCCGCAGTGCCGGAGTTGGCGGCGAGGACGTAGGGCATGCCGGTGAACTCGGCCCAGGCGTCCTGGAGTTCGCTGACCGTGCGCATGGGCCAGTGCCAGGGGGTCGCCTCGTCCAGCGCGTCGAGCACGGCCTTGCGGTCGGCGTCGGTGATGTGCGGCCAGGGGGCCACCTCGTTCCCGGAGAGCAGCGGGGAGCCTCCGTCGACGGCTAGCACGTCCTGGCCTCCTCACCGGCTCCGACCGAGGCGGTCAGCGTCAGCCTCCGCCGGGCCGGAGGCTCGCGGCGGAACACCGCCCTGGCGGACGGGATCTCGGGGAACGGCCCGAGCAGGCCGGCGAGGGCGGTGAGGCCCTCGGCCAGGCTCACCCGGGGGGTGAAGCCCAGCGCTCGCAGACGGGTGACGTCGGCGAGGAGCGTGAAGCTGTCGGCCAGGCTGGAGGTGTCGGCGTCCAGCAGCGCCGGGCGGCCGGTCGCCGTCCCCACCACCTCGGCGAGCTCGCGCATCGAGACGGCGGTTCCGGTGGCCAGGTTGTAGGTCTCGCCGTCGGCGCCGCGGCCGGCCAGGGTCATCAGGGCCCGGCACAGGTCCTCGACGTGGATGAAGTCGCGGCGCTTGCGGTCGATGTCGCCGACCACCGGGATGGGCTGCTCGTTCAGGTGCCAGCGCAGGAACTGCGAGGCCTCCCCGCCCGCCCGGCGCGGGTCCTCGCCCGGACCGTAGACGACGAAGGACCGGCCGATGACGACGGGCAGTCCGGCCGTCGCGTGCAGGCTGCGCAGGGTCAGTTCGCCGGAGAGCTTGGAGGCGCCGTACGGCAGGAAGGGCTGCGTGGGGTGGTCCTCGCGGATCGGGCTCTGGCGCGGGGTGCCGTAGACGATGGCGGAGGAGAGGTAGACGAGGCGGCGCACGCCCAGTTCCAGGCAGGCGTTGCCGACGTTGCAGGTCCCGAGGGCGTTGAGATGGAAGTCGTGGCGGGGATTCACCACGGACTCGGTGCCGCTGGCGTTGCCCGCCAGGTGGAACACGGCGTCGGCGCCCTGCAGCGCCAATAACGTCTCACCGTAATCGCGCAGGTCGGCACGGACGTAGGAGACGCCGGGCAGGGCCGCGAGGCCGGGAGGAAGGGGGGCGTGGTCGACGACGGTGACCTTCTGGGACAGAAGGCTGAGGGCCGTGACGAGATGCCGGCCGACGAAACCGGCTCCGCCGGTGACGGCTACCTCCGCGTAGTGCGTTTCGGGCATGTCGGGGCCGTGGTGCACGGTCACTCCATTCGGGATGCGAAGCGGGGGGAGGGGCGGGCACGGGCGAACACTGACCGGTGGTCACCCCCGGGGCGCACACGCCCGGCGCCGCCCATGCGGCGGCGCACTCGACAGGGGGTGCCGTTCGACCCTGGTGGGGGATGCGCAGTGCCGCTCACGCCCTGATTGGTTACGGCTCACCCAGTTCACCACGATTCCTCCCCGCCGACGCAAGGGGTGCCGGGGAGAGTGGCCGAGACTGCGTCCCGCCCGGCCGCCCTGCGACGAGAAGAGCGGAGCCGGTATGTTTTCGCGACGATCGAGGGCGGAGGGAGGCGCTCCGCCCGAACCGGAAGCGGGATGGGCGTCCCTGCGGCGCACGGCCCGGATGGCCGGTTAGGCGGGCTTGACCTTTCGTCCACAGCGGGATCTTTCCGCCCGAACGCCACGGAGGTGGACGAGCTGGGCGCAGGATCGCGCGCCCCCGCTCCGGCGGGCGGGCTGCCGGGCAGGCCCCCGGGTCGAACGTTCGCGTCAGGATTCGGCCAACGATTCGACCGGCCAAGGGAGTTGGAACCAATGCGGCTGCTGCGGGCGGCCGGGATCACTATGATGAGGATCTTTCCTGCGCCCGGCAGGACCCCGAACCCGCACCCCGAGGTAAAGCCGCATGCCTGGCATCACCCGCGAAGAGGTCGTCCACTTCGCACGGCTGTCGCATCTGGATCTGACGAGCGATGAGCTGGACCACCTCACCCCCCAGCTCGACGGCATCGTCCGGGCGGTCGCTCGCGTCGGCGAGGCCAGAGCCGACGGGCCGTCGCAGGACCGCCGCGCCGCGCGTTCCGCCGGGGAGGAGTGAAAGCCATGGCCGAGCAGAATCTCGACGTCACCCGCTGGACGGCCGCCAGGACCGCCGGGGCCATCGCCGCCGGGGAGGTCTCGGCGGTCCAGGTCACGCAGGCGCACCTCGACCGGATCGGGGCCGTGGACAAGCTGGTCAACGCCTTCCTGCACGTCGACGAAGTGGGCGCGCTGGAGGCGGCGCAGGCCGTCGACACCGCCCGGGCGCGGGGCGAGGAGCTGGGGCCGCTGGCCGGCGTACCGCTCGCCCTCAAGGACGTCTTCGCGACCAGGGGCCTGCCCACCACCTGCGGTTCCAAGGTCCTCGGAGGCTGGATCCCGCCGTACGACGCCACGGTGACCCAGCGCCTGCGGGCGGCCGGTACGGTCATCCTCGGGAAGACCAACATGGACGAGTTCGCCATGGGGTCCTCGACCGAGAACAGCGCCTACGGTCCCACCGGCAACCCCTGGGACCTCACCCGGATCCCGGGGGGCTCCGGCGGCGGCTCGGCGGCCGCGCTGGCCGCCTTCCAGGCCCCGCTCGCCATCGGCACCGACACCGGGGGTTCCATCCGGCTGCCCGCCGCCCTCACCGGCACCGTCGGGGTGAAGCCGACCTACGGCGCGGTGTCCCGGTACGGCCTCGTGGCGTACTCCTCCTCCCTCGACCAGGGGGGCCCCTGCGCCCGCACCGTCCTCGACACGGCCCTGCTGCACGCGGTCATCGCCGGCCACGACCCTCTCGACTCCACCTCGATCGACGGTCCCGTACCGGCCGTCGTCGCGGCCGCGCGGCGCGGCGAGATCCGCGGCATGCGGATCGGCGTGGTCAAGGAACTGCGCGGCGACGGCTACCAGGCCGGCGTCATGCAGCGGTTCGAGGAGGCGGTGGAGCTGCTGCGCGAGCTCGGCGCCGAGGTGGTCGAGGTGTCGTGCCCGTCCTTCGACCTCGCGCTCGCCGCGTACTACCTGATCGCGCCCAGCGAGGCCTCGTCGAACCTGGCCCGGTTCGACGCGATGCGCTACGGCCTGCGGGCCGGCGACGACGGGGCGCGCAGCGCCGAGGAGGTGACCGCGGTGACCCGGGCCGCCGGCTTCGGACCCGAGGTCAAGCGCCGCATCATGCTGGGCACCTACGCGCTCAGCTCGGGCTACTACGACGCGTACTACGGCTCCGCCCAGAAGGTCCGCACCCTGATCGTGCGGGACTTCGACGCGGCCTTCCGGCACGTGGACGTGCTGGTGTCGCCGACCACGCCCACCACCGCCTTCCCGATCGGCGAGCGGGTCGACGACCCGGTCGCGATGTACCTGGCGGACCTGTGCACGATCCCGTCGAACCTGGCCGGCAACGCCGTCATGTCGCTGCCGTGCGGGCTGGCACCCGAGGACGGCCTCCCGGTCGGCCTCCAGATCATCGCCCCGCCCATGGCCGACGACCGCCTGTACCGGGTGGGCGGAACCGTCGAGGCGGTCCTCGACGAACGGCGGGGCCACCCGCTGCTGGCGCAGGTCCCGGAACTGGCCGGCTGAGGCGTCAGGGCACTTTCTGGATGCTCGGCATGCCGAGGTTCGGCATGCGCAGGACACGCTCGTTCACCCGCAGGAACGGCTGGATGAGCGTGTCCACCACCAGCAGGAAGCACAGCGTCCCCACGCCGACGGGTCCGCCCATCAGGTAGCCGGAGAGCAGGAGGACGCCCTCCATGGACATCTTCGCGATCCAGAAGGGCCAGCCCCACTTCTCGGTCATGGCGATCGCGACGAGGTCCATCGCACGGATGCCTATGCCGCTCATGATGATCAGCGATGAGGCGTACGCGCAGAGCATGGTGGCGAGCAGCATGGTGGCGGGGGCAGGGAGCGGCAGGAACCGCGCGGGCTCCAGGAACAGCAGCAGGTCGATGAGGCTCCCGCACAGGAAGAAGGTGGCGAACGGCATCAGTACGGGGCGGCGGCGGTACCAGGCGGCCCGGACCAGGATGCAGACCGCCGCGATCAGACCCTGCGCGATCCCCACCGTGAGCGGCACGTGCCGGAGCAGCCCCAGGGCGAAGACGTCCAGCGGATCGGTGCCGAGGTCGGAGTGGATGAAGAGGTAGGCCCCCGTCGAGAACACGACGCAGCCGCCCAGGTAGGTCAGGAGCCGGTGCGTGGTGAGGCGGGACCAGCGCGGCATCGACGCGGCCGTGCGTGCCATCGTGAACCTTCCTGTGACGGTCGACGGTCCGGTCTCAGTGGCTCAAGGTGAGCAGTTGCTCGTAGAACCCGCCGAAGCGGCGCCGCGGGTCGACCAGGTGGACTTCGAGGATCCAGTGGCACCGGCGGCCGGCGTCGTCCTTCCCCCGCAGGCGGTTCGGGTTGGTCGGCGCGATGTAGCTGTTCACCAGATCGGCTTCGATCAGCTCGTGCGGGAACTCGCCCACCAGATGGCCGCTGTGCGGGCCGCCGAAGTGCCAGCCGGCGTCCTGCGCCAGGCGGCAGACGTGCGCGTACAGCTCGGCCCCCGTGATGTCGGGGTGGCTCTCGAAGTGTTCGCGGCCCGCCTCCCACACGAGGGGGAGGTCCGCGGCGATGCGCAGCTTCACCGGGTCGTCGCCCAGGACGTAGGTGCGTCCGAAGTCGGCCTCCCACTCGTCGAAGACCGGTCCGAAGTCGAGGAAGACGATGTCGTCCTCCGCGACCACGCGGTCCGGCGGATTGGCCTTGTACGGGTGGAGCGTGTTCTCCCCGGCCCGCACGATCCGCTTGTGCCAGTGCCGCTTCGTGCCGAACATGTCGGCGGCCAGGTCCCGGATGCCGTCACTGATGGCCGACTCCAGGAGCCCCGGCTTGACGAGACCCTGCCGGGTGACCTCGTCGAACAGGGCGACTGCCTTGCGTTCTGCCGCGATCAGGTTCCTCGCGCGGGCGGCCTCGTCGACCGCCGGGGTGTCCATCGACTCGCTCACGAACTGTGTCTCCGTCCAGGGCCGGTCTTGTGGTGTCGTCAGCCCAGCGACCGCTGGTAGACGTTCAGGTGGGTGTACGCGAGCCGGAGCAGCGGCATGCCCACCGCGCGCCGGTCCCCCCGCTCGATGAGGTCGCCGAGCACGTGGGAGGCCTCCACCGGTCCGCCGCGCAGGAGGTCGCGGTAGAGCGAGGACGCGGTGTCCGACTCCGGCTCGGTGAGGGCCGCCAGACTCTGCTTCAGGGACTCGGCCCGCACCGGACGCCCGCAGGCGGCCGCGACGGCCGCGCATTCCGCGAGGGTCCGGGCGGCGAAGTCCCGGCCGCCGGGGCTCGCGACGACATCGCCGATCACTCCGCGCATCAGACAGGTCACCGCCCCCACCGCGGCGACGTGCACCCACTTCTCCCACATCTCCTGGGTGATGTCCTCGGAGTGCCGGACGGTGAAGCCCGCGCCGCGCAGAGCCGCGTCGACCGCCCGGACGCGGGCCGGTGCGACCGCAGGGGCCGCGCCGCACGTGCCGTAGGCGATCTCCTGGGTGCTGTTCAGCTGGAGGACGCTGCCGTCCTCGTCGAGCAGGGTGGTCACCCGGCAGACCCCTCCGAGCACCGTGCTCGAACCGTACTTCTGCCGCAGCAGCGGGATGTGGCGCATCCCGTTGAGCAGGGGCAGGATCACCGTGCGCGGGCTGACGGCCGGGGCGAGGTCGGTGAGCGTCCGGTCCAGGGAGTACGCCTTGACGGCCAGCAGGACGAGGTCGTACTCGCCCAGCAGCTGGTCCGCGCAGGCCAGCTTCGGGTCCAGGCCCAGGTCACCGTACGGGCTGCGGATCACGAGCCCCGTGGAGCGCAGTCGAGCCGCCCGCGCGGGCCGCACCAGGAAGGTGACGTCACGGCCCGCTTCGGCCAGGCGCCCGCCGAAGTAGCCGCCGGTGGCGCCGGCCCCGACGACGAGGATCCGCATCAGGACGCTGAACCGGAGGGGGCCCGCAGCGCCATGCCCCGTTCGTCCCGCGCGAAGACCGGCGGCCACCCGTCGCGGCGCAGCCCGTCGAGCGTCGCCGCGGTCTCGGCGACGATCGCGTCGGCCGACTCGGCCAGCACCTCGGCGTCCACGGCGAAGCGTCCGGCATCCTCCACGCCGCCCAGCTCCAGGGTGCGGACGCCGTCGCGCAGGCGCTCGCCCAGCCAGCCGAGCGGATCGCGGCTCAGGTCCTCGTCGTACAGCCGCTTGAACGCCTCGCCGTTCTCCATCGCGGGATGCCAGTGCACGCGGTCCTGGGCCCCCGGAGCGGACTCCAGCAGATCGAAGCGGCAGATCGCCCGCGCGAGGGTGAGCGCCCGGGAGACGTAGATCGATCCCGGCAGGCCGTCCCTTTCCACGAACCGGAGCTCGAGGCGCGCCCCGCATTCACGGCCGTCCTGCGGGCGGTTGGGATTGTGAAAGTCGACGGATTCCACCGTGACGCAAAGCCTTTCGGCGATAAACAGATGCATGGAAGTAGGTAAGCACCGGTGCCGAGTTGCTGTCAACGAACGGGACCGCCGGACGAAGCGGCCGGGAAAACGAAATGAGCGGCCGGCATGATCGGTTTCCGATCACGCCGGCCGCTGACCGCTCTCCGGCACGGGCACCGGAAATCATCCTCGGGGGACCGGAAGTCCGTTCCGAATCCGGTGCTCACGGAAATCGGCATGCCGGCCCGCCACCACACTCATGTCCGACAGGGGGCGGGCAGAACAGAGCAGGGAGAATCCGGCCGCCGCGTCGGCCGCGTAGAAGCGCTTGGCTTCCGAATGGTCCGCCGTACCCTGCACCACTCGCGCGGCGCAGGTGGTGCACCAGCCCTGGCAGCAGGTCCGGGGAAGGAATATCCCGTTCCTGGCGGCCGCGTCGAGGAGTGTTTCGTTCCGGTGGGCGAATATCGTGTGGACGGCCCCCTCGAACTCGATGCGGATCGTGAAACCCTCCGGGTTACGGGTGTCCGAAGGGCTTGTTCCGGCTCCAGGGGGCGTCACCGATCTCACCCCGCTTGAAGTGTCCGGACGGGCGGGCGACGCCGTCCCGCTCCATGCTGAGCAGTTCGATGAACCAGGCCTCGTGCTCGATCTCCTCGTTAAGGATGCGCATCGCGAGCTCGTAGGTCCTGGGGTCCTTGCCGAAGGTCATGTCGCAGATCTCCCACCAGGAGCGCACGGCGCAGCGCTCGGCCTCCAGGAGCACGGTCAGGATCTCCACCGAGTCGGCGGGGCTGACCGCGTCCGCGCCGTCGGCCCCCCAGGTGAGCCGGCCGTTGTTCGTGTTGGGCAGGTAGGCGTCCGGGCAGCCGGCCCGGTCGGCGAAGTCCCTGATGTCGAACGGAATGGTGCCGCCCAGCTCGAAGATCCTCGGGGTGATCAGCTCGAAGTGCGAGCGGTCCTCCAGGCGGGCGTCCTCGGCGATCGCCTTGTAGTCCTCCTTGCCCGCGAGGAAGTGCCGCAGCACGGTGTAGTAGTAGTACGTCGTGAACTCGGCCGCGGCGGCGTCGATCAGCTTCTCCCGCAGCGCGACGACGTCGACGCCCCGCTCCTCCAGCTGCTCGACGCCCGCCCGCCGGGTCAGGTCGCCCTCCGCGACCCGGCCCCGGTAGGGACGGGACGCGGCGGCCGCCGCGGTGGGGGCGGACGGGGCGTTGCCGGCGGGCGGGCGGGAAGCCCCGGGCGGTGCGACGGTCGTGGTCGTCCGGGCGCCGCGCTCCAGCTGCTGGACGGCCTTGCGCTCGCCGCAGCAGCCGGCGCCGCCGGACGCCTGCGCGCCGCCGGCGGCGCGCGTCTCGCCGTTCACCAGGTACCGCTCGAACGCCTCCACGGGGTTCATGCCCGAACGGACGGCGTCGCGCAGGTACTCCTCCTTGGCGGCCACGTCGACGGCCTCGTCGGCGACCTTCGCGGCGACCTCCCGAGGCACGATCACCACGCCCGAGCCGTCGGCGACCAGGTAGTCCCCGGGGGCGATCCGGACCCCCTCGATGTGCACCGGCTCCTTGCCCCAGCTCACCCAGTCACCGCGCTGGATGAAGCCCTGCGGCCGGACGAACCGGGAGATCACCGGGAAGCCCATCTCCCGCACGGTGTGCACGTCGCGGGCGCCGCCGTCGATGAGCGCGCCGGCCGCTCCCTGGGCCTGGAGCGCGGTGATGGAGAGGTCGCCGAATATGGAGGCGTCAATTCCGTTCATCTGCACGACGGTGATGTGGCCGGACGGCACGGAGGCGAGCATTTCGAAGAGCCCCCGGGCGCTCTTGCCGTGGGAGACGGCGAGGGGATTGGGCGTGCACTCCACCGGATACACCGGCCCGACCATGCGCATCGTGGGGTCGGGGAAGAGGAAGTTCCCCGAAAGGCTCTGCTTGACGTAGCCGAGGCCGTCGAGGATGTCGGTAAGGGCCCCCGTGTAAGCGGTGCTCAGCTTGCTGACGACATCCGCGTCGACGAACCACTCGTTGGTCGCTTCGGTCATTTCGCTGCCCCTTGATTTCGGCGGTGTATTCGGTCGATTCTTTGGCGGTGGCCGTATTCGGCCACCACCTTTCACCGGAGGATCACTGTGCCTTTTGCAGCAGACTCGCGCCAGTACCGGTCCTGCTTTTCCAGCTGGGAGAACAGGTCGAGCGTCCGTGCCAAGCCGCGCCGCGTATTGGAGGAACTGGAGGCGGGAAAGGTGTTCTTCCCGCCGGAACTGGTTCCGGCTCTCTACCACCCCATGGTCAGGGAGCGGGAGGAGGAGGTCATCAAGAGCTTGCTGCTGCAGCGCCTCTACATCTATCTCGATTTCACCGCGGATCTCGAACAGCTCGTCGTATCGCCGGTCACCCAGCTCATCAGCCGCCGCCGCAGCGGATTCGATCTGCCGGACGAGATGGTCCGGGACTCCTACAGGATCTGTACGGACGAGGCCTGGCACGCGCAGTTCTCCGACGACCTGCAGGAGCAGCTGATCGCCGCCACCCGCGAACGTCCGTGCGCCGCCAGGCAGCAGCCCTACTTCCTCACCCGGCTGGAGGCTCTGAAGGACGGACTCGAACCGCAGTACCGGCCCCTGGCCGATCTCTTCTTCACCGTGGTCTCGGAGACGTTGATCTCCAGCATCCTGTCGGGGATACCCAAGGACCAGCGGGTGTGCACGGTGGTGCGGGAGACGATCGCCGACCACGCCGAGGACGAGGGCCGGCACCACGCCTACTTCGTCAAGTTCTTCGAGTACGCGTGGCCTCAGCTGACGGACAGGGAACGCGATCTGGTCGGGGCGCTGCTGCCCGAGTTCACGCTCGCGTTCCTGCGCCCCGACGTGGACGCGGCGCACGACATGCTCAGGTTCACCGGGCTGGACTTCGAGGCGGTCACGGGAGTGGTCGAGGAGACGTATCCGGACGGGCGTCTGCGGGCGGAGATGCGCGCTGCGGCGGCCTCCACGCTGCGTCTGTTCGAACGCAATGGGGTCTTCGAGTCGAGCAAGGTGGCCGACTCCTTCTTCCAGTGTGGGCTACTGGGGTGAAGCGCCGATCGAGCCGGCCGGGCGCGGGCAGCGGCCGGCTCGATCAGCCATCAGGACCTGACGTCGAGCAGAACTTTGCCCGCGGCGCCCCGGTTGGTCAATGTCCGCAGGGCCGCTCCGACCTGGGTCAGGGGCAGGACCTCGTGCACCGGAACGACCAGCGAACCGTCGAGCGCCGCCCGCAGGGCCAGTTCCGTGCCGGACCGGATCCGCTCCGGGGGCTCACCCACGCCCCCGTACCCGATCACGCTCAGGTTCCTGCGGTACAGCACCCGCATGGGGACCGTGCTCTGCGGGCCGGCGCTCGTGCCGTAGCTGATCAGACGGCCGCGCTCGGCGAGCAGTTCCAGCGCGGCGGCCGTGAACGCGCCGCCGAGGGCGTCGAACACCACGGTCGGAGCCGCCGCCCCGGCCACGGCTTCGGCCAGGTCGCCCGCCGTCGCGGCCAGAACCGGTTCGGCGCCGGCCGCGGCGATGGCCTTCGCCTTTCCGGCTCCCGCGGTCTGCCCCCACACCCGGGCGCCCGCGGCGCGGCACAGGCTGATCACCGCGAGGCCCACCCCGCCGCCGGCGCCGAGCACCAGCACCCGGTCGTCCCCGTCGACCCGGCCCAGGTCCCCCGTCACCCGGATCGCGGTGGTGCCGACGACCGCCGCCGAGGCGGCGGCGGTCAGTGCCACCCCGTCCGGAACCGGCACCAGCGCCTCCCGGGGTGCGACGACCCGTTCGGCCCAGGTACCGTCCCGTACGATCCCCAGTCCGCCGCCGTGCACCACCACCGGGCGGCCTTCACACATGCCCGCGCCTTCCACGCCCAGGACGCGCGGCCGGGGGGCCTCGCCCGCGACCGAGCCCTGGATGACGTACGTGTCCAGGGGGTTCAGGGCGGCGAAGTGCAGATCGACCACCACCTCGCCCGCGCCGGGTTCGCGCAGCTCGACCTCGGCCACCTCCGGTGCGCGGCCGGTGTGGGTGAGACGGGCCGCGAGGGTGCGAGTCGTCACGAGTACCTCCGCAAGGTCCGCAGCGCGGTCCGTACCGCGCCGATCGTCCGGGTGATGTCCGCGTCCTCCACCGTTCCCAGGTGCCCGACGCGGAACGTCCGGAAGCCGGTGGCCCGGTAGGTCCCGGCGGGCAGGACGACCCCCTGCTCGGCGACCGCCCCGAGGAACTCGTCGCTCGTCAGGCCTCGGGGCACCACCCCGACGGTCAGGCCGTTGGCCCGTTCCCGCGGCTCCGGGACCAGCAGCCTCACGTCCAGTTCGGCCAGACCCGTGTGCAAGGCGTCGCGCAGCGCCGCGTGCCGGGCGACCCGCGACCCGCGCCCCTCGGCCAGTGCCAGCCGGAGCGCTTCGGACAGGCCGAGGACCAGGTTGCCGGCGGGTGACTGGCAGTACGCGAACTCGCCGCGCTCCAGTGCGGCCATGACCGGCATCCAGGGCTTCAGGTCGAGTGCGTACGCGTGGGGCGTCCAGTCCCGGTCGCGCATCGCGTCGACGGCACGGGGGCCCAGCGCGTGCATCGCCAGGCCGGGCGGCCCGGCGAGCCCCTTCGGCGGGCCGCCGAGGTACGCGTCCAGATCCCACGCGTCCATGGCGATGTCCTCCGCGCCGACGGCCGAGACCCCGTCCACCAGGCACAGGGCGCCGTGGTCGTGCGCCAGCCGGGCCATCTGCGGGAGGTCCGCGCGGACACCGCTGCTGGAGTCGACGTGGACCACGAGCAGGGCCTGGTGGCGCCGCCGGGACAGCAGCGTGCCGAGCAGGTCGGGATCGGGCGCCCGCCCCGCCGGGAACCTCGGTGCGTGGACGGGTATGCCGTGGCGCAGGCAGATGTCGCGCCAGCGGTCCCCCCACATCCCGGTGGATGCCACGAGGACGGGGGCGCCGGGCCGCAGCAGGCTGACGGCCAGGCTTTCCATACCGCTGGTGCCGGTCCCCGGAACCACCGCCACCTCCGCCGCGGCCGAGCCGACCAGCCGGCGCGTCCTGGCCAGGCAGCGGCCGAACTCGGCGATGAACTCCGGGTCGGTGATGGGCGGAGTGGGCGCGGACATCCGCTCCAGGACGGACGGTGCCGGCCGGGTGGGGCCGACCACCATGGCCAGCGGTTCTTCCTTCGTGGCCGGCGGGCCCTCTGGTTGGCCTGTCGAGGCCTGTGTGATCAAGACTTCCCCTTCCTCGGGGGCCGGTGACTGCTGGTGGACGGGGGCGGACAGCAGCCCGGGCGGCAGCCTGCCGGCTGCCGCCCGGTGCTTTCGGCCGCCCCGGGATCAGGAGTGCTCGTCCTCCCACTGCGCGTAGTCCGCGCGGTAGGGGGTGAAGACGTCCAGGGCCACCGACTTCTCGATGGCGTGCACCTGGTGCTCGATCCCGCCCCTCACCACGAAGCTGTCGCCGGCGACGGCCTCGAAGTCCTCGTCACCGGCGCGCACGCGGATGTGGCCCGAGACGAGGTAGGCGAGCTGCTCGTGGGGGTGGCTGTGCAGCGGGAAGACGGAACCCTTCTCCATCACGTGCTCGACCAGCATCAGCGTGTCGTTGTGGGCGAGGACGCGTCGGGTGAGGTTGTCGAACGCCTCCCGTCCGGTGACGTCGGCGCCCTTCACGATGACGATGTCGGGGCTCTCGGAGGAGCCGTTGCTCGTGGTCATGTGTGGTCCGTCTCCTTGTCAGCGCCGCGAGTCGAACAGCGGCAGGGGGGTGATGTCCGCGTTCAGCGAGCCGTTGTCCGCCTCCGTGGTGGGGAAGTGCGCACGGTCGAAGACCTGGTGCAGGGAGGAGGTGCAGCCCTGCGGCACGGCGACGGCCACGCCGAGCTCGTCGAGCTCGGACTTGGCGGCGATGAACCGGTAGCTCTCCTGCGGCTGGAGCCGGAGCACCGACCAGGGGGTGCCGGAGGTGCTGGAACGGTTGCGCCGGTAGTAGACCTGCTTGGTCTCCGCGCTGTCGTTGCGCACCTGGACGTGCAGCGCCCGCACGTCGCCGTACCAGTCGAAGTCCGCGACGTCGAAGTCGCCGCCGGGAGGCAGTTTGTTCACGGTCGGTGGGAAGGTGGAGCCCCCGGGGATGCGCCGGATGTTGGCGTCGGCGCCGCAGTTCGTGCAGGCTCCCTCCTCGTTCACTCCGAGGAGGCGGGCGTTGAGCCCGTAGCGGGTGATCTGCAGCTCCTGGCAGTTGTGGCAGCGCGTGTTGGTCGACTCGGTGTCGTACACGTTGCCCAGGTAGACGTGGCGCAGCCCCATGTCCAGCCCCACCCGGCGGGCGGCTTCGAGCCGTTCGACGGGAGTGCGGATGGAATCGGTCATCTTGTAGTCCGGGTGGAAGCGCACGTAGTGGGTGGGCACTTCGGGACCGAGCCGGTCGAGTACGAACTTGCCCACGTCGTAGGCGGTCTTCTCGTCGTCGCTGAGGTCGGTCACCATCAGCGTCGACACCTCGACGTGCTTGCCGGCCCGGTAGACCTGCTCCGTACCGTCGAGCACGGGCTCCAGCCAGCCCTTGGTGATCTTGCGGTAGTACTTCGGGTCGATCGACTTGATGGAGACGGAGAAGATGTCGATGACCGGGATCAGTTCCTCGATGGCCTCCGGGGAGATGAAGAAGGCCGACTTGTAGAGGTTGACGATCCCCGCTTCCTTGGCAAGGGCCGCCGTCTCCACGACGAACTCGTGCCACACCACCGGGTCGTTGTACGTCCACGAGATCACCTTGATGTCGTGGCGCTTCGCGATGTCGATGACCTCTTGCGGCGAGTAGTAGAAGACGTCCTTGTCCTCGACGTACTTGGCCTGCGACGTCTTCCAGTTGTGGCAGTAGTCGCAATTCAGCATGCACCCGATGTTGCCCATCGAGAGGATGCGGGCACCGGGCTCGTAATGGAATACGGCCTCGGTCTCGATGGTCTCCTCGGTGGCGTGGACCGAACGCCCGTAGTTCAGGCTGACCAGCCGTCCGTCGCGGTTCGCCCGGACCATGCAGAATCCGTGCTGACCGGGCCTGATCTTGCAGTTCCGCGGGCTCAGATGACATCGGACGACGTCGTCGGGGAGGCGCTCCTCAAGCCGCGCGGGGTAACCGATTTCCTGCCACTTCTTGTCTGCCATCTGCTTCTCCCTGGACTACTTTGACTGGTTGGTGACGGCGTCCCGCGACGCGGTCGGCAGCGCGGAGACGACGGGATGGTCCACCTGCCGGGCGGGGACGCCGGCAGCTCCGCCCGGGCTGCCGATGTCGGTGGTCTCCACGAAGAAGGCGCGGTTGACCTCGGTGTAGTGCGCCCACTCGTCGGGCAGTTCATCGGCGGGGAATATGGCCTCCACCGGACAGGCCGGTTCGCAGGCGTGGCAGTCGATGCATTCGTCCGGCTGTATGTACAGGGAACGATTTCCCTCGTATATACAGTCAACCGGGCATACGTCCAGGCATGCTTTGTCCTTGATGTCGACGCAGGGTTCTGCGATCACATAGGTCATGCGGAATACCCTATTCGTGAGAGCGGGCAGAGCTGGACGATAGAGTGAAACTCGGAAATCGACCAGATCGCTTCGGCGATATCGCTACGACAGGGGAGTGACATGAACGGGAGCGGGCGCACGAAAAGCGATGGCCCTCTGCGCATCGTAGTGCTTCAGCATGCGGGCTGGGAGGGACCGGGCACCTTCGGCCGGCTCCTCGACGAAAGCGGGGCAGCCGTTATCCCCGTCAGGGTCGACAAAGGGGAGCAGCCGCCGGCCCTGAGGTCGGTGGACGGAATTCTCGCCATGGGCGGCCCCATGAGCGTCAACGACGATGTGCCCTGGATAGCGCCGGAGAAGGAATACATTCGCCGGGCCGTCGGCGCCGGTGTGCCCTTCTTCGGCGTGTGCCTCGGTGCCCAGCTGCTGGCCGCGAGCCTCGGGGCCCGGGTCGAGCCGGCCCGCGCACACTACGGCCTCCACCCGGTGGACATGGCGCCCGGCTCCTTCACGGACCCGCTCTTCGGCGGACTGCCCCGGAGCGTTCCCGTCTTCCAGTGGCACGGCGAGAACTTCGGCCTGCCGCCCGGTGCCGTACGGCTCGCCGGCTCCCCGGGGTGTCCCAACGAGGCGATGCGGGTGGGGGAGAGCGCCTACGGGATCCAATTCCACCTGGAGGTCGACGAGGCGCTGCTGGGGGAGTGGCTGGCCGTACCCCAGTGCAGGGAGGAGCTGGCCGAACGGTGCGGCCCGGACGCGCCCGAGGCGGTCACCGCGGGGCTGGCGGCCGGTGCGCTGCGCGTGCAGCGGTGTGCCCGCCGGGTGTGGGGCGGGTGGATGGACCTCGTGGCGGCCCGCGGCGGCGTCTGACGCGCGCGGAGCCGCGACCGCCGCCGGCCGGCCGGCGCGTACGCCGGCCAGTGCGGGTGCGGGTGCGGGTGCGGGTCAGAGGCTCTCCTTCCTGCGCTGTTCGAGGCGGATGGACAGGCGCTGGAGGTCCTCGGCGCAGTTGAGGGCGAAGTCCGTGAGGACCTCCAGGCAGTGCGCCGGCACTTGTTCGGCGATGATCTGCCAGTGCGCCGCGGTCACGACGTGGACCTCCAGGAGGCGCAGCAGCGTACGGCCGGCCTCGGTGTAGCGCAGCGACGGGTCGGAGCGCAGCCGCTGGAGGCTGGCCTTCCAGTCGAGGCTCCGGTCCATCACGGGTACGGACTGGCGTGCGGCCGCCCGTCCCTCCGCAGCCGACGTCCGCTGGGTGATGTTGAGGAAGCGGCACGGCGGGGTGCTCTGCCCGTCCCGGGCCTCGGGTAAGTCCTCGGCGCCGCGCGGTCCGTCGCGGCCGTCGGCACCGGACCCGGCCGCACGGGCGGTGCGGACGGGGCGGGTTCTGCCGTCCAGCCCGATGCGCGCGGTCGACTGGGGAATTTCCCCAGTTGACTGGCGACGCAGGGCCCCGACCGTCTTGTGCGTCAGCCCGGCCTTCGCCGCCACCGCCCGGTCGGACCAGTGCGGATGGGCCTGCACGATGCGCAGGGCGGCGGCCTTCCGGTCGGCCAGGGAGAGGGGAAGGCCGTGCCGCACGTTGGTCTCGACCGCGAGGACGAACGCCTCCTCGGTGTCGCCGTCGAAGAACCGCGCCCGGATGGTCCGGTCGGCACGGATCTTCGCCGCTTCGAGCCGGTGCATCCCGTCTATCACCCGCATGGTCTGCCGGTGCACGAGGATGGGGGGCAGCTCCGCGCCCGTCTCCGCCAGGAGCTGGGCGTGCGTACTGCTGCTGCCCGCGCTCCGCGGCGAGTCGGCGGGGAGGACGGTGCCGATCGGGATCTCGATCACCGGCGGCTGTTGCCCGTCCGCCGGTTGGGAAGGGGTCGGTGTGATGTCCGGACAGTGCTCGCTTTCTTTCACAGACATACCTCCAGGGCTGAACTGGACTGGTGAGCCAGGAAGGACGCGCGTCAACTCAGAAGGAGTCGACCAGCCAGGAAAATGATGACCCCATTGCCGATCACCGCCGTGGCAAGCCGGCCCTTGTTGCTCGTCAGTACGCGACCGACGAGCGCTCCGCCGACGGCGAGGAGCGCCTGCCAGCTGGCGGACGCGACGAATGCGGCAACGACGAAGACGAGGCCGCCCATACGGGGCCAGTCGTCATTGCGCAGCGCCAGCACCAGCGCGGAGAAGTAGATGATGGTCAACGGGTTGAGGATAGTCAGTCCCAGAAATTGCAGGTACACCTTCACCGGACCGGTCGCCTCGATGCGCCGCACGGAGTCCGGGTCCAACGAGCTGCGGACGGCGGTCGTCAGCCCCTTCACCGCCAGGGCGAGCAGCACGATGGCCGCGGCCCATTTCATGGGCTCGGCGACGGGTCGCAGGAGGCCGGCCAGTGCGGCGCCCGTTGACGCTGCGATCAGTGCGTAAAGGCCGTCGGCAGTAGCCGTTCCCATTGCACCGGCGAGACCGGTGCGTAAGGATGTCTGTGCAGAAAGTGTGACGATCATGACGGTAATTGCGCCCACGGGCATGGCGATGCCATAACCGGCGAGCACGCCGGCAATCAGTATGTCGTTCATTTCTTCCCCCGATATGCCTGCAACCGGTTTCGGCATAACCGGATTGCTGGCGTTATACAACTGTTGACTCGAGAACGAGTCAAGCCCCCGTCAGGCGTGTTCGTGACCTGGGTCTCGGCGGTTGCACCCCACCGGCCGGCGGCCCCGAGCTCCCCCCGGGCCACCCCTCCCGGCGGGCGGCGGGAAGCGGGCCCCGCGCCGCGCCGCCCCGGCGCCCTCACTCGTGACTACACCGCAGGTCGTCTCCTTCGGCGGCTCGGCTCCTTCGAGCACAACCTACGCCCAGCCGCTCAGAATGGAGAACATGCGATGAACTCCCCTACGGTCGACGGGTTGCCCGACGGCGGGCAGCTGCTCGGGCCGCGCCGTGGACTCCGCAGGCGGGCCCAGGGACTCGTCATGATCGGTCCGGCGTTCGCCGCGGCCATCGCCTACGTCGACCCGGGCAACTTCGCCACCAACTTCGCGGCCGGATCCGATTTCGGCTACCGGCTGCTCTGGGTCGTCGTCGCCGCCAACACGGTGGGGATGCTCGTCCAGTTCCTCTCGGCCAAACTGGGGCTGGCGACCGGGCGCAACCTCGCGCAGGCCTGCCGGGAGCGCTACCCCCGCCCCGTGGTGTGGGGCATGTGGGTCCAGGCCGAACTGGTCGCGATGGCCACCGACCTGGCCGAGGTGATCGGCGGAGCCGTCGCCCTGTCGCTGCTGTTCGACCTGCCGCTCGCGGTGGGCGGCGTACTGGTCACCGCCCTGTCCTTCGTCATCCTCGCCGTGGACGCCCGTGGCAGGCGGAAGTTCGAGGCGGTCGTCGCCGGCTGCCTCGCGTGCATCCTCATGGGCTTCGGATGGAACCTCCTGGTGGCCGGCGTCCCGCTCGGCGACGCCGCCTCCGGGCTGCTGCCGACCATGCCCGGCTCCGAGGCGCTGCTGATCGCCGGCGGCATCGTCGGAGCCACGGTCATGCCGCACGTCGTGTACCTGCATTCCGATCTGGCGCGCCGGCACAGGACCGACACCGCCGCCGGCACGGCGACCGGCAGCCTTCCCATGGTCCACGAGGACCAGCGGCGGCTCCTCTGGCAGGTACGCCTCGACGTGGTCGTCGCACTCGCCTTCGCCGGCGTGGCCAACATGGCGATGCTGGTCCTCGCCGCCCGGCTCTTCCACGGGGGGCCGGCCGGAGCCGACACCCTGGAGGGCATCCACGCCGGTCTCGGCGCCCTGCTCGGCGGCGGGGCCGCGGTGGCCTTCGCCGCCGCACTGCTCGCGTCGGGCCTGGCTTCGTCCGCCGTCGGAACCTACGCCGGCCAGGTCATCATGGCCGGGTTCCTCCGGCGCTCCGTACCGCTCGTGCTGCGCCGGCTGGTCACGGTGTCACCGGCGCTCGTCGTCCTGCTCCTGGGGATCGACCCCACGCAGGCCCTGATCTGGTCGCAGCTCACGCTGTCCTTCGGCATCCCCTTCGTCCTCATCCCCCTGGTCGGGTTCACCCGCGACAAGGAGCTGATGGGGCCGTTGGTGAACACCCGCGCCACCACGGTCGCCGCCGGCTGCCTGGCAGCGGTCGTCGTCAGCCTCAACGTGGTGCTCGCGGTCACCGTGCTCACCTCCTGACGCGCGTGCGGCTGCTCCCGGCAGACACGCCGGAGGGGGCCCCGGGGACGTGTCCCCGGGGCCCCCTCCGATGCGGGGACCGTGACCGGTCTCAGAGGCGGCCGCCCGTCAGGCGGGAGAGCGGACCGCGTCGGCGCAGGCCCGCCCGGCGGCCGATGGCGTACGTACCACTGAGGACCGCCGCGGTGCCTCCGGCCGTGAGGGCGGTGATGGCCTTGCGGGCCCTGACCACCGTCCACACCCGTCCGAGATTGCCGAGGCTGCCCCGTACGGCGGCCGCGGCCGCCTGCGTCTTCTCGGCCAGAGGTGCGGGCAGGGCCGTGAGGCTGCCGGTCACCGATTCCCTGGCGTCCGCCGCGGAACCGGCCGCCGACCGGGCGGCCCTGGTGGCCCGCCCGCGCGTGGTCGTCCCGTTGGAGGAGGACCGGGAACCGCTGCCGTTCGTCTTGGCGTTGTCGGGCTTCTCTGATGCAGTCATGTAGCGCGTGTTGCCGGATCCGGGCCCGGTATTCGCGTTTCCTACAGGAGTTTGCCGAGGGGGCCGAGGTCGATGTTGAGGTCCTGCGGCTCCAGGCCGAAACGGGTCCGCAGCAGCTCCATGCGGTCCTCCAGGAGCATGAGGGTCAGGCCGAGCCGTTCTTCCTGGTCCTCGGTCAGGTCCCCGACCTCGACACGGCGCAGGGCCTGGCGCTCCATGAGCTGTCGCAGCAGTTCGACGACGGTCAGCACCAGACGGGCCAGGTCCCGTTCGACGGTATCGGGGTCGAGCTCGACGCGTCGCGGGGTGGTCACGCGTTCACCTGCTTCCAGGGGGAGGGCACGGCGTCGTTGACCGAGCTGATGAGGGCTTTCAGGTCGATGCGGACCAGGTCGATGTCGGCGATGCTCAGCGTGATGTCCCCGGCCAGCACCACCCCACCGGCCAGCAGCCGGTCCAGGAGGTCCACGAGTGCGACCTCTTCACCGGTCATCGCCGCTGCTCCTGCGGGTCCGCGGCGGCCTGGGCGAAGGAGTACGGGACCCACGGGCCGGTGACCTCGCTGCGCAGGCCGGGCGGCAGCCCGTCCGGCCCCGGGAGGGCGTCGAGGAAGGCCCGGCGCGCCTCGCGGGGGACGAGGTAGGCGGCGTTCAGGACGTTGGCGTCCGCGATCCCGGACAACTGCGCCTGCTGCGGGGCGTGCAGGACCGCTCCGGAAGCCCGCTCGGCCAGCCGGCGGTGGAGCTCCTCGGCGGTCCGGGCGGCCAGCCCGGCCCGCTCCTCGCGCCGGCGGCGGTCGCCGAGGCGGCGGCGCAGGTAGTCCCGCCCCGAGGCCGCCCCCGCGTCACCGCCGGGACCGGCCGCCGGGCGGGCGGGGGAGGGGCCCGCCGCCGCGGCCGGCGCGGAGTCCGCCGCGTACAGCTTCACCCCCCACTCCTCCGCACCCGCCACCCGGTCCAACGCCTCGGAGAGCCGCTCCCGCCCCTCGGCCAGCAGCCGGAGGACGCCCTCCTCGCCCCGGCACACGGTCGCCAGCCTCAGCGGCACCGTGGTGCGGGAGCCCCCGACCGCGGCCACCACCCGGTGGTGGGTCCGGGCGAGGAGGGTGAGCCGGTCCAGGTCCTCCAGCAGCCGCGGCAGGGCGGCCTCGTCGTACTCCGCCGGATCGACCGGCTCCGCGACGGCGGCCAGCACACCGTCGTCCACCACCGTGATGCCCGAGCCCGCCAGGCCCCGGACGCCCTCGGTGTCCGGGGCGGGGGCCCCGGAGGCCACGACGGTGTACACGTAGAACAGGTCCCGCTCGCTCATCCCCGCTCCTGACGTTCCTCGAGCTCCGCGACGCGCCGCCGCAGCTCCTCGTTCTCCCGGCCGAGTTCGCGGTGGCGGGCCTTGGAGGAGAGCGCCGGGTCCTGCTCCCACCAGTCGATGCCCATCTCCTTGGCGCGGTCCACCGATGCCACCACCAGGCGCAGCTTGATGGTGAGCAGCTCGATGTCGAGCAGGTTGATGCGGATGTCGCCGGCGATGACGACGCCCTTGTCGAGGACCCGTTCGAGGATGTCGGCGAGGTTGGCGCTGGAGCCGTCGTCGTAGGGACGCGGCAGGCCGGAGGGCATCGTCATGACCGGCGGCGCCCCTCGCGGCGGCCCGCCGGGACCTCCTCGGGACCGGCCCCTTCGGGGTCGTCCTCCTCGTCGTAGGGATCCTCCTCCTCGTCCTCGACCTCGTCCGCGTAGTCCTCCTCCTCGTCCTGCGCGTCCGCTTCGTCCTCGAACGCCTCGTCCTCGTACGGTGCTTCGTCCTCGTACGCCTCGTCCTCGTACGCCGCCTCGTCGGCGGCGTCGTACGCCTCGTCGGCGGCCGCGTCCTCGTCGCGGGCGACGACCTCGCCGTCCTCGATCCGGCCCCGCCAGCCGTCGGGCTGCTCTCCCTCGAGGGTGAGGAAGTGGGCGTAGTTCTTCAGGTCCAGACGGACCCGGCGGCCCTGGGCCCGCCACAGGTTGCCGGCCTTCTCCATCAGGCCCCGGGGGTGGTACTCGACGGCGAGCAGTACCCGGGTCAGGCCGTCCGCGAGGGCGTGGAAGGTGACCACCCCGCGCGTCGTGCCCTTGGCCCCCTCGGAGCTCCACGCGATGCGCTCGTCGGGGATCTGCTCGGTGATGTGCGCGGTCCACGAGCGGCTGGACCAGAAGATCCGGGCGTTCCAGTCGCTGGTGGTGTCACCGGTGGAGGAGGCGCTCGTGACCCCCCGCGCGAACTCCGGGAAGTCGCGGTAGCGGGTCCACTGGTTGTAGGCGTCCCGGACGTCGACCCCGACATCGACCGATTCGAGGATGACGGTGGGCCTGCCGCCGCCCTTGCCGTTCCGGCGCCCCAGCCGACGGCTCACGGCCCGGCCGGCCCCGTCCTTGAGGCGACGTGCACCGACCTCCACGGCGGCACGGACGGGCCCCTTGCCCTGGGCGATCTTGCGGGCGCCGTCCAGGGCGAGGGACTTCAGCCCGGGGCTCGTGCCGTCGGCGATGTCGTTCAGGTGCGCGGCGGAGCGGCCGAGGCTCCTGCCGGCACCGACCAGGAGGCGTTCGGCCTGGGCCAGCGCGTACGCCTCCAGCTCCTGCCTGACCCGGTCGGCGGCGGGGCTGTCCTTCAGCCTGGCGAGAGTCGAGTCAGCCATCGTCGCTCCCCTCGCCGCGGCTGGCCGTCCGCTTGGCCGGCCGGCGCCGGCCGGTTCCGCTCCCGCCCGACGCGTCGCCGGACGTGCCCGACGACGCCTTGCCGCCCGTGCGCCGGGCGGAGGACGCCGACCGGGACGCGGCCTTCTTCGCGGGCGCCCGCCGCGCCGGGCGGGAACCGCCTTCCGCGTCCTCGTCCGCCGGGCCCGCGTCGTCCGCCGCGTCGGACGCGTCATCCACGCGGGCCCGCCGCCGGGGGGCCCGGCCCTTCGCGGGCCGGGCCCCGGCCTCCTCCTCGGCCCCGTCGGGGCCGTCACCGCTGCCACCGGACGGGAGCAGCCCGTCCAGCCGGTCCTGCACGTCCCGGGTACGGGTGTGCAGCCGGTCGGCGACCGCCTCCAGCCGCCGGTCCACCAGCGCGCCCACCGCGGCCGACCCGACTCCCCGCAGGTCCTCGCTGAGCTGCTCGCGTATCTCCTTGAACTGCGGGTGGTCCTTCAGCCGGCTGCCCACGAAGGAGGCCAGGGCCTCCGCGTCGGGTTTCAGCTTCTTGCCCATGACCAGGGTTCCCACGGTGAAGGCGAGCTTCGCCTTCTTGGTCCGCCCCAGCAGGTACCCCGCACCCACGGCCAGGCCGATCGACATACGGTTGTTCATCGCGGTTGCGCCCTGCTTTCCAGTCGTGCCAGGAGCTCGTCCTCCCGGCGGTCGAACTCGGACTCGTCCATCTCGCCGGCCTCGAACGCGGCCACCAGGCGGGCGAGTTCCCGATGGACCACGGCCGGGTCGTAGTACTGCCGCTCGGCTTCGGCGACCACCTGCTGCAGGACCCAGGCGGTTCCCCGGATCGGGGCGGCCGGCAGCAGCAGCACCTCCTTGAGGAGTCCCACGGTCACTCCGCGTCCGCGAAGCTGTAGGAGGGCAGCGGTCCCGTCACCTGCACCTGGAGGTGCTCGTGCTGGAGGTGGAGACGGCGCACCGCCTCCAGGAACTCCTCCCGCTGCTCCCGCGCCACCAGGAAGGACAGGTTCGCCAGCCAGCCCGTCCCCTCGGGGCCGTACCTCAGGCCGGCCGCGTACGGCCGCAGCGTCTGCTCGACCAGCGCGGCGTCCGCCTGCTCCTGGGCGGAGACGGCCCGGGCCACCCGCTCCCCGAACGCCAGCCGCTGCTCGTGGGTGCCGCCGCCGGCCGCCCGGTTGGCCTCGTGCAGGCTGCGCAGCTCCGGATCCGCGCTGACCACGGCGAAGAGGACCGCCTCCTCCTCGTGCGAGGCCTTGACGTTGAACTCGTCCTTGCCCTCCAGCGCCGCCAGCCGCTCCAGGTAGCGCTCCTGGCGCTCTTCGAGCACGGAGGTGACCGTGTCGTCGTCGGGGGAGACCCCGCCGAACCGCAGGGGCAGGACGGGGCCGCCCCCGCCCGCCTGGATCACCACCCGCTGATGGGCGAGCAGATCACGCCGCTTGGCCTTCAGTTCCGCGGGCGCGTCGCTGACCAGGGCCACCAGCTTCCCGGCACGCACGGTGCGCACCGGCAGCGGTGGCTCCCCGATGCCTTCGAGGGAACCGGGCAGGTTCTGCCCGGCGCGGGTGATGCCGTAGACGTACGTACTCATTCCTTCTCCTCCCGGCGGGCGGTGGTACGCCGGCTGCGGGGCCGGCTCTCGGTCTTCTCCTCGGACGCCTCGTCACGGGCCTGGCTGAAGGCGTCCGATATCGTCTGCGCGGCGCCGCTCAGAGCGCCCTTGGTCTTTCCGCGGGCCCCGGACTCGGTGACCTCGCCCACCAGGTCGGGCAGGCCCGGGCTCTTGCGCGGTCCGGCTTCCAGGTCGAGCCGGTTGCACGCTTCGGCGAACCGCAGGTAGGTGTCCACGCTGGCCACGACGACGCGCACGTCGATCTTGAGGATCTCGATGCCGACCAGGGAGACGCGCACGAAGGCGTCGATCACCAGGCCGCGGTCCAGAACCAGTTCGAGTACGTCGTACAGGCCGCTGGAACCGCCGCCCGAGGCGGCCGGTGCGGGCTGGGCAGGAACGACAGTCATAACTTCCGGATCCCTTTCGTCTTCGGGGACTGGGGCCGGGACATGGGGGGACCGCCACCTCAGCGGCGGTCCGCACGACCCCTCTCGTATCGGCGGGTGCGCCGGTAGCCGATGAGCTCGCCTTCGGCGTCGACCTCGACCTCGTAGGAGGCCAGCAGGCTCATCGTGTCCGGGACGCGCTCCAGTTCGAGCACCTCGACGGACAGGCGCCACGCACCGTCCTCGCCGCGCTCGCAGGAGCTGACCCCCTCGGCCGGCTGCGCCAGCAGCTCCGAGAGCTGCTCCATCGCGGCTCTGATCACCGAGGAGGCCCTCACGCGCTGCTTGCCGCCCGCCTTCTTCTCTTCTTCGTCAGGTGCGTTGGCCATGACTTCCTCCTGGCGCGTATGTCCGTCCGTTCCGGCCTCAAACAGGACGGCCGGCACGCGGTCGGCCGTCCCGGCGTCAGGAGCGCTTCTGTTCCGCCTGGTTCGTACGAAACCCCGGCGGCCGGTGCTGCGCACCACCGCCGGGGAAACGGCGCCCGCCAGGCCGTCCGGATGAAGTGGAGCCCGGCCGGGCGGGTGGGAGCTACCGGAGTCGTGTCGCGGTCCGGACGAGGTCGGCGACGGCTCTGGACCGGCTGTGCGGTGGCCAGGCGATCACGGTGGTGACTGCCGGCGCGTCCAGCACGGGCACCGCGGCCAGGTCACCGTGCAGTTGGGCTCGGCACGACTCCGGTGGGACCGCGCAGGCACGGCCGAGCGCGACGAGCTGCAACAACTGCGCGTGGTCGCGGACCTGCGGGCCGGGGCCGGGCGGGTAGGTGCCGTCGGGGCCGGGCCAGCGGGGGAGGGGCAGGCCCGGCAGCCCGGTGATGTCGGCCAGGTGCACATGGGCCCGGGCGGCGCGGCGGGTCCGGCGCTCGGCGGCCTCGACCGCGTCGAGGGCGGCCCGGCCCTCGACCAACAGCACCGAGCCGGCCTCGGTCAGCGTGACGGTGCGACTGGTCCGGTCCAACAGCACGGCCCCCAGCCGGCGTTCGAGCCGCTGGATCGCCCGTGACAACGGCGGCTGCGCGATCCCGAGCCGCTGCGCGGCACGCCCGAAGTGCAGCGGAATCGGTTACGAGATCGCCGCAGGCCTGGGCGCCCTCGGCTGGAGCGTCGGTGTCGGCGCCCGCGACGACCAGCGGCGGAGCGCCGCGGTGGAGAAGCTGCGCGCCGCCGGCATCGACGCGTTCGCCGTACCGCTGGACGTGACCGACGACGCGAGCGTGACCGCCGCCGCACGGCTGATCGACCAACAGGCCGGACGCCTCGACGTGCTCGTCAACAACGCCGCCATCACAGGCGACGTGCCACAGGAGCCCACCCGCATCGCTCCCGCCACCCTCCACACGGTCGTGGACACCAACGTGATCGGCGTCATCCGCGTCACCAACGCGATGCTGCCGCTGCTGCGCCGCTCCGCAGCACCCCGGATCGTGAACATGTCCAGCAGTGTCGGCTCCCTCACCCGGCAGTCAGGGCCCGCAGTCGAGCAGACGACGGGTCCGGTGTCCGCGGCGTACGCGCCGTCGAAGACGTTCCTGAACGCCGTCACCCTCCAGTACGTCCGGGAGCTGAGCGGCACGAACATCCTGATCAACGCCGGCTGCCCCGGCTACGTCGCCACCGACCTCAACGGCTTCCGCGGCGTGCGCACCCCCGAACAGGGCGCGGCGATCGCCATCACGCTCGCGACCCTGCCCGACGACGGCCCCACCGGACAGTTCTTCGACGACGCCGGCACAGTGCCCTGGTGAGGGGCTCGGCGGCATCACCCGAAAACAGGCTGATGCCGCCGAGCCCACGCCACGCTCCGGTGCCGCCACCGGCTCCCACCCCCGTGAGCCGGGGAGCGGAACCGCAAGGAGGGCCCTGTTGTTCGCGATCCCGCCCCGGTTCGGGGATGCCGAGCCGGTCACTCCCGCGGTGATGCGGCCCCGTTCGGCTTCACCTCCGAACGACGGTCGTCGGGACGGCCGCGCGCAGGCGGGTCGCGGCCGCCTCGGCTTCCCGTACGACGCGGTCCGCGTCGACGTCGACCAGTCGGCCGCCGAGTTTCAGCGCCCTCCCGTCGACGAACACCGCGTCGATGTTCTCGGGCCGCCCGTTGAAGACGATCTGGCCGACCCAGTCGAAGCGCGGTGCGAAGTTCAGCGCGGCCGGATCGATGACCACCAGGTCGGCCCGCTTGCCGGGGGTCAGGGAGCCCACCCGGTCGGCGATGCCGAGGACTTCGGCCCCGCCCAGGGTGGCCATCCGCAGGACGTCCGGCACCTGCGGGAAGACACCGGCCTCGGTCGTGCGGGCGCGTTGCAGGCCGATGGCCGTCTTCATCAGCGCGTGGAAGTCGGAGCTGTCGTTGGTGCCCCCGTCCAGGCCCAGCCCGACCTTGACGCCCCGTCGGCCCAGCTCGGACAGCCGCATGATGCCGGAGGCCAGCCGCATGTTGCTGAGCGGGCAGTGGGCCGCGCGCACGTCGTGCTCGGCGATGGCGGCGATCTCCGCGTCCGTGAGGTGGATCGCGTGGTTGATCAGCAGCCGCGGTCCCAGCGCGCCGATGTCCGTGAGGACCCCGATGGGGTCGTCGGCGCGCTGCTCGGGGCGTTCCAGGACATGGGAGTTGAGCATGACCCCCAGTTCCCGGGCCGTCTCCCAGTGGGCGCGGTTGAGGTGCTGGACGGCCCGCGCCGCGTGGGTGGCGACCTGGAAGGAGGCGAGCGGCACGGGGTCGACGAGTTCCCTCTTCACCTTCGCGGGCAGCACCCCGTCGGGCGCAGGCGGGAACATCGCGTACGTGAACCGCACCCCGGTGTCGGCCAGGGCCCGTACGTAACTCTCGATGAGGTCGTACGAGAAGATGTCCACCCAGTCCACGAGCGTGGTCACGCCCGACTGGACGGCGTCGAGGGCGGCGAGCCGCACGAAGCTGTGGAGCGCCTCCGGCGTCAGGCGGCCGCGCTGGGGGTCGGTACACGCCTGGAACCAGCCGAATAAGTCCCGGTCGGTGCACCCGCCGCGGATCACGGCCTGCCAGAGGTGGTTGTGGGTGTCGACGAAGCCCGGCATGACCAGTTTGCCCGCGGCGTCCAGCACCCAGGCGCCCGGCGGCGTCGGCAGCGCCGGGCCGACGGCGGCGATGGCACCGTTGCGCATCAGGACGTCGGCGTTCTCGACGGCGCCGAGGGGACCGCTGCCGACGGCGGGGTCCATGGTCAGGACGAGGGACGCTCCGCGGAGCAGCACGGTCGGGCCGCCCGGAACGGGCGGGCGGGAGGGGCGGGGGGTGGCACCGAGCAGGAGCGGAGTGGCGGCGGCCAGGCCGAGGCCGGCGAGGAGATCGCGGCGGCTGGGGGCCGACGGCGACGTGGGGGCGGGCTGCATGGCGTGGTACCTCCCGGGGCTCAGAACGGAAGGCCCGCCCGGGCGGGACGCTGGGACGGAGCGTCGAGCGAGGGCGGGAAGTCACACGCAGCATTCCCAACGAACGACCAGACGATAGACGCCAGCGGAAAACTTTTTCCGCTGACGTCGTGCGGTCGTGCGGGACGACGAGCCGGGCGGCCGGGGCGGCCGGCCCGGGGAGCCCTCAGCGCCGGCGTCCGGCGCGAGCGCGGCGGGGCTCCTCCTCCTGCTCCTCCTCCTGCTCCTCCTCCTGGTCCTCGTCCTGGTCCTCGTCCTGCTCCTCCTCCTGGTCCTCGTCCTCGTAGTCGTCCTCGTAGTCGTCCTCTTCCCGGCCGTCCTCCTGCTCCTCGTCCTCGGGGTAGTCCTCGTCCTCGTACTCCTCCTCGTCCTGGTCCTGGTCCAGGTCCTCGTCCTGGTACTCCTCCTCGCCGCCGGCTTCCGCGTCTTCTTCCTCCGGCTCCTCCGACTCCTCTCCTTCGGCCTCTTCCTGCTCCATCGCCTCTTCGTGGGTGAGGACGACTTCGCCGTCCTGGATCTCACCGCGCCAGCCGTCGGGTTCCGCGGTGGCCAGGGTGACGAACCGGTCGAAGTTCTTCAGGTCCAGACGCATGCGCCGGCCCTGCGCGCGCCAGATGTTGCCCGTCTTCTCGAAGAGCCCCGCGGGGTAGTACTCGACCACGAGGAGGATCCGGGTCAGCGAGGGGGCGAGCTCGTGGAAGCTCACGCAGCCCCGCGTCGTCCCCTTGGGCCCCTCGGAGGTCCAGACGATCCTCTCGTCGGGGACCTGTTCCTGGACGGTGGCCTTCCAGCTGCGCGTGGAGGGGCCGACCTTGACCTTCCAGTCCGAGGTGACGTCGTCGCTCTGTGAGACGCCGCGCACGCCCTTGGCGAAGCTGCTGAAGTCCTCGTACTGCGTCCAGTGGTCGTAGGCGGTCCGCAGCGGCACGCCCACGTCGATGGACTCGACGATGTTCATCGCCTTGGCGCCGCCCTTGCGGCCCTTGCCCTTTTTCTTGCCTCCGAGCAGGTTGGAGCCGGCCTCGGTCACCTTGTCCTTGAGGTCACCGAAGGTCTGCCCGAGGACGGCTTTCACGGGGGAGTCGCCCTGCAACAGCCGCCCCCCGATGCCGAGCAGCGGGCCCCCGTTCTCCGCCACGTCCTGGAGGTTGCCGGTGAGGTCGCCGACCTTGTCCACGGCCTTGTCCGCCAGCTGTTCGGCCTGGGCGGAGAGGTAGGACCCGAGCTCCTCGAGCAGCCTGTCGAAACCCGACTGCGTGCCCTTGGCGCCCTGTTCTGTCGTGGCCATGGTTCACCTCCGCGCGGTCGGCTTGCGGCGGGCCGCTGTCTTCGTCGCGGCGGCCTTCTTCCCGGCGGGCTTGGACCCGGCGCGGCCGGCCGTGCTCTTCTTGGCCGCCGTCTTCTTCGCCGCCGTCTTCTTCGCCGCCGACGGGGCCGCCGTCTTCTTGGCCGGGGCCCGGCGGGTGGCGGAGGAGGGAGCCGTCCCGGCGGCCCTGCCGCCGGCCGCCTTCTTCGCCGGGGTCCGCTTCGCGGGTTCGCGCGCCGAGGTCTTCTTGGCCGGCGCGGCCTTCTTGGCGGGCGCCGTCTTCTTGGCCGGGGTCTGCTTCCCGGCCGGACTCGCCTTCTTCGCGGGGGCCTTGCGGGCCGGGGCGCCGCGCGGAGCCGTCTTGGCCGCGCGGGTGGGGGAGGGGCGGCGGGGGGCGGGTCGGCGGCGGGCCGGCGGAGCCTCTTCCTCGGTCTCATCCTCCTCCGGTTCCTCTTCCTCCTCCGGTTCCTCTTCCTCCGCCTCTTCCTCTTCCGGTTCCTCTTCCTCGGCCTCTTCCTCCAGCTCCTCCGGCTGCTGCTCTTCCTCTTCCTCCTCGTCCTCCTCATCGGCCGCTTCGTACGGCTCCTCTTCCTCTTCCTCTGCCTCGTCCTCCTCGTAGCCCTCCTCCGGCTCCTCGTCCTCCTCGTCGGCCTCCTCGTCGCCGCGGCCGACGCCGAGCGTACGGTCGTGGAGCGAGTCGGCGAGCTGAGACAGCTTGCGGTTCGCGGTCGCCGCGATCGCCTTGCGGCCGGCGTCCAGTGCCTCGCCCCTGATCTGCTCGCCGATCTCGGCGACCTGCGGCATCTCGCTGAGCTTCTTCACGCCCTGCATCGCGAGCTCTCGCGGGTCGAGGCCGAGGCGGCGGCCGGCGGCGTACGTCACCAGACTGAGGGCCAAACGACCCTTTTTCGCCCGGCCCAGTACGTAGCCTCCGGCGACGGCGGCCGCCAGGGCGATCTTGGTCGTGTCCTCCATGAGCTCTTTCCCTTCACCAGGTGCGCGCGGTTGCCCCTGCCTTCGCCGGTCCGGGGGCCGCCGGTGACGCACGCTTCGTGACGGGACGCGCCGCGCACACGGTTACTAGGGGGCTGCTCTGCCTGGCGCGAGATATGCCTCGTATACGATGAAAATCTGGGTTCAGCAGGGATTGCAGCGTTTGGTCCGTTTGTGACCGGGCAGTCCAGGAGTCCGTCCCCGAGGGGAGTGGCCCATGGCCGCAGGAGAGCCGGTGCGCCGACGGCGTACGGCGGACGACGGCCGTGAGCCGGAAGCCGGGACCGCGAGGCCCCGCCGCAAGGCTCCGCCCAGCCCGGCGAGCGGACGCCGCCGCGTCACCGGGGCGGCCGCGGCCATGCGCCTCGCGTCGGAACAGCTCTCCGAGTTGCTGGGACGCGTCCCCGAGTCGGTCTCGTCCCTCCGTCCCACCGAGGAGGGCTGGGAAGCGCAGGTGGAGGTCCTGGAGCTGGAGCGCATCCCCGACACCACCAGCGTCCTGGCCAGCTACAAGGTCACGATCGACGAGGAAGGCGAGCTGATCTCCTACGAGCGGACCCGGCGGTACAGCCGGGGCATGATCGACAGGCCGGCCTGACGGGCCGGCCGCCCCTGAAGGGAAGCGGCCATGACTGTGATGCCGCAGGGCGGAAGCAGCCTCGCCAGAGGCGCAGGCGGAGGCGGCGGCACGAGCCTCTACGACGTGCTGGAACTGATCCTCGACCGCGGCCTCGTCATCGACGTGTTCGTCCGCGTCTCCCTGGTGGGGATCGAGATCCTGAAGATCGACGCACGGATCGTCGTGGCGAGCGTCGACACCTACCTGCGCTTCGCCGAAGCGTGCAACCGGCTCGACCTGGAAGCCGGCCGCAAGGCCCCCGCGCAGCTGACGGACGTCGTCGGCAACATGGTCGAGAGCGGGGCCCACGGCAAGAGCAAGGGCGCGCTCAGCGGGGCCGTGGACGCCGTGACGCAGTCCCTGACGGGCAGGTCGGACAAGGAGGAGCCGGAGGAGGAGCCCGAGGAAGAGGAAGCCCCCCGCCGCCGACGGCCCCCCGCCCGACGCCCCGTACGCCGCGAGAGGGAATAGGCGATGGCTCTCTACGTGTACTCGCTCGTCCCCGCCGACCACCCCTGCCGCCTGGACGGACTGACCGGCGTCGGGACCGACCCCGCGCCCCTGCGCACCATCACCGGCGGGCAGCTGCGCGCCGTGGTCAGCGACGTGGACGAGGAGATCAGGCCCCGGCGCCGGGACCTGGCCGCCCACCAGGAGGTCCAGGACCGTCTCATGGCCGACGGAACGATCCTCCCCCTCCAGTTCGGATACACCGCGCCCGACGACGTCGCCGTGGTCGAGGTGCTCCAGGAGCGGGCCGAGGAGTACCTGAACGCCCTGGAGCGCCTCGAAGGCTGCGCGGAGTACAACGTCAAGGCGTCCCAGGACGAAGAGGCGCTCCTTCGGGAGATCCTGGAGGACTCGGCCCAGGCCCGGCTGCTCAACGAGCGGATCAGGGCGGGCGACACCGACCCCCGCCTGCCGCTCCAGCTCGGGGAGCTCGTGGCCGCCGAGGTCCGCGACCGGCAGGAGGCGCTGGCCGCGGGGCTGGTCCAGGCCCTCATCCCGCTGGCCCGGGACCACAACGTCAGGGCCCCGGCCGACGGCGACATCCTGAACCTCTCCCTCCTGGTGGCCGAGGACCAGCGGGAGACCTTCGTCGAGGCCGAGGCCAGCCTGGCCCGGCAGGTCGACGGCATCGACTTCCGCTTCACGGGGCCCCTGCCCCCGTACAGCTTCGTGTAGGGCCCGGCCGCCGGCCCGCCCCGTGCGGCGGCCGGAGTTGGGCGATGAGGAGGAGCGATGGGCCTGTTGAGTGGTCTCGTGACGGCGCCGCTGGCGCCCGTACGCGCCGCGATCTGGGTGGCGCAGCGGGTCGCGGACAAGGCGGCCGAGGAGTACTACGACCCCGCGCCCGTGTGGGCCGCCCTGGGCGAACTCGACAGCCGGCTCAGGAGCGGCGAGATCGACCAGGACGGCTTCGACCGCGCCGAGGAGGAACTCCTCGACCGCCTGGACGAGATCATGGAATACCGGCGGAGCCGGCCGTGACCAGGGAGGAGGCCGGGGACCGTGACTGACCCGCTTGCGAACCGGCTGGGCCCCCTGCCGACCAGGGCGACGCCGATGTCCTATCCGCCGGCCTCCTCGGGCAGCCTGGCCGACATCCTCGAACGCGTCCTGGACAAGGGCATCGTCATCGCCGGCGACATCCGCATCAACCTGCTCGACATCGAGCTGCTGACCATCAAACTGCGGATCCTCATCGCCTCGGTGGACAAGGCCAAGGAGATGGGCATCGACTGGTGGGAGTACGACCCCTCGCTCTCCTCCCGCCACAGCGGAGACCCCCTCGCGGAGGAGAACCGCCGCCTGCGGGCCGAACTGGAGGCCCTGCGGCGCGACCGTCTGGAGGCCCCCCGCACCGGTGACGCCGATCGGGGCGCGGCGGGGGAGGAGCGGACCCGGCCGCGGGCCGCCCCCAGGAGAAAGCCCTCCCCATGAACGCGGAGCCGGTCCTCACGTACGTCTACGCCGTCGCCTCGGTCACCCCGGAGCTCGCCGACGCCGTGGCCGGCCTGCACGGCGTCGGAGGGGCCCCGGTCGCCCTCCTGACGGCCCCCGGCGGTCTTGGCCGCGACGGCGGAGAGGGCGCCGAGGCCAGCGAGGACCCCGCGACCGCCGCCTTCGTCGTCAGCCCGGTACCCGCCTCCCAGTGGCGAGAGGAAGCGCTCAAGGCGCACTTCGAGGACCTGGACTGGCTCGAGGCCACCGCGCGGGCCCACCACCACGTCATCCAGGCCCTGATGGACCACACCACCGTCCTGCCCCTGCGGATGGCCACCCTCTACGAGGACGACGGCCGGGCCCTGGACGCCCTGCGCGGGCAGCGCCGGAGCTTTGCCGACCGGCTCTCGCTCCTGGCACGCCACGCCGAGTACGGGGTCAAGGTCTACGTCCGCCCCGGCACCGCCACCCCCGCTGCCGGCCCGGAACCGCCCGCCCCGCAGCCCGCCTCCCCCGGCAAGGCCTACCTCCAGGCGCGCAGGGCGCAGCACCACGCCCAGGAGGACCGCTACGGCCAGGCCAGGCAGGCCGCGGAACGCATCGCGGCCACGGCGGCCCGGTACGCCACCCACGTCGTACGGCACCCGGCCCAGACGGGGTCCCTGGCCCGTGATGACAGCGGCGAGAACGTCCTCAACGACGCCTTCCTCGTCCCCGACGGCCAGGCCGACGCGTTCCGCACCGCCGTGCGCGAGGCGGGCGAGGACCTGCCGGGCGTCCGCATCGAGGTCACCGGCCCGTGGGCGCCCTATTCCTTCGCCGTGCCGCCGCCCGGCCCGGCGGAGCCCGCCGGACCGGCCGACCGGCTCCGCGGCACGTGAGCGCCATGACCCTCAGCGAACGGGACGAACCCCTGCCGGGCCGGCAGGTCGCCCTCGTCGACCTCCTCGACCGGCTTCTGGCCGGCGGCGTCGTCATCACGGGCGACGTGGTCCTGTCCATCGCGGACATCGACCTCGTACGCATCTCCCTGCGCGCCCTCATCACCTCGGTCGGCGACCCGGCCGGCAGCTCCGCCCGTGGTGGGGAGGGGCCGTGAACGCCGAGCCCCCGGCCAGGCCGCCGGCCACGCCGGACCTCACCGGCATCGGCGACACGATGGCCGACGCCTTCCGGCTCCTCCAGGCACCCCCCGGCACCCCCGGGGAGCCCCGGGCGCCGGCCCGGCGCATCCGTACGGATCCCGACACGGTCGGCGAGGACCTCCTCAAGCTCGTGCTCACCCTCGTGGAACTGCTGCGCCAGCTCATCGAACGCCAGGCCCTGCGCCGCGTGGATTCCGGCGACCTGACCGACGAGCAGGAGGAGGAACTCGGCGCCACCCTCCTCGCCCTGCACGACCGCATGACCGAGCTGTGCGCCGAACACGGTTACGCCCTGGAAGACCTCAACCTTGACCTCGGCCCCCTCGGCCCGCTCCTCCCGCCCTGAGCGGCACCCCGCCCCCGGGCACGGAAACGGCCCCTCCCGCCTGGGAGGGGCCGAATGCCCGAATCACCGCGCCCGGTCAGGGCTCCCGTCACCGTGCCGCGCGGCTGAACAGGCGGTAGACCACCAAGAGGATGAGGGAGCCGACGATGGCGGCGATCCATGTGGAAATCTCGAAGAACCCGTCGACGGAGTCGACTCCGAAGATCACCTTGCCGAGCCAGCCGCCGAGCAGCCCGCCCGCAATACCGATCAGAATGGTGACGATGATGCCACCCGGGTCTTTTCCGGGCATCAGCATTTTGGCGATGATGCCCGCGAGCAGCCCGATCAGGATCCAAGCAATGATGCCCATGATTTCTTCTTGCCTCGCTTAGTCAGTCAAGAGTCGGTCCGGCCCCGGTCAGCGGAAGGTGTCCTTGCCCTTCTCCTTCATCTGCCTGGCCTTTCCCCGAGCTTCCAGGGCGGCGCCCTTGGCGGCCATCGTCTCCTTGCCCATCGCGTGGGCCGTCTTCTTCACGGCCATCCCGGCGACGCGTTCGAGCTGAGCCTTTGCCTTCTCACTGGCACTCATGTCATCCCTTTCGCCCGCTCCGATCCAGCCGATCAGGCGTATTACCCGGAGGTTGTCCGATAAACGCGGGACGGAAAATATCTTTGGCGGGGTCGGCCGCGCGGCTTTCCTTCGAAGGTGCCGCACCGGGCGGCTATCGCTTGGGGGCCGGCACCAGGCGCAGAAGGAGGTGCAGGAGGGCGTCGACGCCGTCGTGGGCCGGCCCCGCGGTCGCCTGGGTGAGCAGCCGGGCCAGCGCGCGCAGCAGCGGGGGCGAGGCCATGACCCGGGGGTGGAGGAGCTGCCGGTAGCCGTGCCGGGCGAACACCAGATCGGCGGCAAGGTTGCCCAGCCGGTAATAGCGGCCCCAGCGGCGGCGCAGCTCCGCCGGGTACTGGTGCAGCGCCTGTTCCCGCCGCGGCCCGGACGGCCGGGCCAGGGCCAGGGCGATGGTCTCGGCGGCCACCTCCGCGGCCTCCATGGCCTGGGCGATGCCCTCGCCGCTCCAGGGGCTGACCATGCCGGCGCTGTCCCCGACGAGCAGCAGCCCCCGGCGGTACTGCGGCCGCCGGTTCAGCCCCACGGGCAGCGGGGCGCTGCGCAGCGGCGAGTCGGCGTTCTCCTCCCGCACGCCCCAGTCCGCGGGCAGCCGGGGCAGCCAGTGCTCCATGGCCGCCCGCAGGTCCACGGGCCGGGGCCGCCCCTGGGGCAGGGCGCCGAGGCCGACGTTGACGCGCCCGTCGCCGAGCGGGAACACCCATCCGTAACCGGGCAGGTCCTGTCCCGTGCCCGGACAGCGCAGATCGGCCCACAGCTCCAGGTACGGGTCGTGCGTACGGGCCTCGCTGCGGTAGTAGCGGCGCGCCGCGGCCGCGACCGGCCGTCGTGCGTCCCGTTCGAGCCCCACGGCCAGCGCGGTCCGCGCGGACGCGCCGTCGGCCGCGACGACCAGGGGCGCGCGGTAGCGGACCGGCTCCTTGCCCGGCCCGTGGACGGCGGCCACGCCGGTGACGCATCCCGCCCGGCCGGTCAGGGGCGCCGTCACCTTCACCCCGGTGCGCACGCGCGCTCCGGCGGCACGGGCGCGAGCGGCGAGCAGCTCGTCGAAGTCGTAGCGGCTGCGGGTGAGGCCGAAGTCGGGAAGGCTGCCCAGGCGCGGCCAGTCCAGCTCGACCTGGTTGCCCTCGCACACCCACCGCATCCCGCGGTTGCGCATCCAGCCCGGTGCGTCGATGTCCACGCCCATGCGCACCAGCTGCTGCACGCCGCGCGGTGTCAGGCCGTCGCCGCACACTTTCTCCCGGGGGAAGGAGCCCTTCTCCAGCAGCAGTACGTCGACCCCCGCCCGAGCCAGGTGCACCGCGGCGGCGGAACCGGCAGGCCCCGCCCCCACCACGATGACCTGAGCCTCTTCCTCCCCGGCGCACTCGGGCGCCGGGCTGCCGTCGGGGACATCGCTGTCTGCGTCGTCACGTTGGGTGCTCACGCCACCACTATGCCGGTCGGGCGGTGCGCGGACCGTCCAGCGGGGCCGAAGCCCGGGAGGTGGCGTCCGCCGGAGGGTCCGGACATGCCGGAGGCCGCCATCCGGTGGGACGGCGGCCTCCGGGGCGGACCGGTCAGGTCAGCGTGTCCTTGGCCTTCTGTCCGGTCTGCTTGGCATCGGCGGCCTTCTGGTCGGCCTTGCCCTTGAGCGTGAGGCTCTCGTTGCCGACGGCCTTGCCGGTGGTCTCCTTGACCTTGCCCTTGACGTTCTGTCCGACGTGCTTGGCCTTCTTGCTCGTGGCCATTACCGGTCACCTCCGAATTCCTACCTGACCACTGCCCGGTATGGGGCCGCTCATGCCTGGATATCCGGCTTTCGGCAGCAGCCGGGCGGCCGCGCGGGACGCGTCAGAACACGGCGCGCACCATGCGGCGGACCGCGAGGCGCACGCCCCACCACATCAGCCGGGCACCCCAGGCGGCGAGCCGCCCCAGGATCCGGCGCCTGACGGCTCGCGGCGTCCGGCGGCCGGGCAAGCCGCGCTTGCGCCACGTGTGCCTGCGGTGCCCCGGAGTAATTTCACGCCTGCCTCCGCGTGCGGCTCGGAGGGAGCCGAAGGAGTCGTCCTGGCCGGCGAAACAAAGCGAGAGGACGCACTGCCGATATTACCGGGATCCGGGGCGCTGCGGCCCGATGGCCGCTCCCAGGGGCCGGGTGCGCGGCGGGCCGGGGCGGTGGCGCGGTGACTGCGCGACGTCACCCGAACGCGCGCTCTCCCGCGCGCCGCGCCGGGCCCTCGGGCAGGCTGAGGTCACCTTGCGGGTTGTTCCCAGGAACGACGGCGCGGGCCCCACCGCCCCCTCGCCGCCTGCTCCCGCGCTCCGCCTTCCAGAGGAGGTCACGATGGGCTCTCTCGCGTCACGGACCTGGGAGCACGCGGTCGTCACCGGGGGTGCGGGCTTCGTCGGCTCGCACCTGTGCTCCGCCCTGATCGAGGCGGGCACCGCGGTCACCTGCGTGGACGACTTCAGCACGGGACGGCCCGAGAACGTGGCCCACCTGGCCGGCCGGCCCGGCTTCACGCTCCACGAGGCGAACGTCGCACGGCCCTTCACCGTCGAGCGGACCCCCGACCTGGTCCTCCACCTCGCCTCCCCGGCCTCTCCCGCCGACTACCTCCGGATGCCGCTGCACACGCTGGAGGCCGGCAGCCTCGGCACCCGCAACGCGCTGGAGCTCGCGCACCGCAGCGAAGCCCGGTTCCTGCTCGCCTCCACCTCCGAGGTGTACGGGGACCCGCAGGAGCACCCGCAGAACGAGCGGTACTGGGGCCACGTCAACCCCGTCGGCCCGAGGAGCGTCTACGACGAGGCGAAACGTTTCGGCGAGGCCTTCACCACGGCCCACGGCTCGGCCCTCGGCACCGACACCTGCGTGGTGCGGCTGTTCAACACCTACGGCCCGCGCATGCGCGGCTACGACGGCCGCGCCGTTCCCACCTTCATCCGCCAGGCCCTGGCCGGCGTACCGCTGACGGTCACCGGCGACGGCCTGCAGACGCGGTCGCTCTGCTACGTCGACGACACCGTCTCCGGGATCCTCGCGGCTGCCGCGCACGGCATGCCGGGGCCCGTGAACCTCGGCAACCCCGCCGAGCTCACCATGCTGGAACTGGCCCGGTGGATCATCGAACTCACCGGATCGGCCTCGGAGATCAGCTTCGTGGAACGCCCCACGGACGACCCCGCCGTGCGCTGCCCCGACATCACCCTCGCCCGGGACAAGCTCCAGTGGGAGCCGCTCGTGACGGCCGAGGAAGGGCTGCGCCGCACCATCGCCTGGTTCCGCGCCCACCCCGACCACTGACCCCCGACGCCCGGCGCGCGGCCGTCCCCCGCCCCGGCGCCGACGGCCGACGCATCCCCCAGCCGAAAGGCCCGCACCGCCATGCGCATTCTCGGCATCAACGCGCTGTTCCACGACCCCGCCGCCGCCCTCGTCATCGACGGCCGCACCGTCGCCGCCGCCGAGGAAGAGCGGTTCTCGCGCCGCAAGCACGGCAAGCGGCCCCTCCCGTTCTCCGCGTGGGAGCTGCCCGAGCAGGCCGCGGCCTGGTGCCTGCGCCGTGCCGGGCTGCGCCCGCAGGACCTGGACCTCGTCGCGTACTCCTACGACCCGGCCCTGGCCCGCCCCGCCGACGCCCTGGGCCTGCACGACCCCTGGGACCACCTGCGCCAGACGTACGCACGCGAGGCACCGGGCTTCCTCGCCACGGCGCTTCCCGGACTCGACCCGGCCCTCGTCCGGTTCGTGCCCCACCACATGGCCCACGCCGCCTCGGGCGCGTTCGCCGCCGAGGACGCCGGCACCAGCTCCGTCCTGGTCCTCGACGGGCGCGGCGAGCGCGCCTCCCACCTCGCGGCGCGCCGGACCGGCAGCCGCCTGGAACCGCTGTACGCCCAGGACCTCCCGCACTCCCTGGGGCTCGTGTACGAGGAACTCACCGACCACCTCGGCTTCCTGAGGTCCTCCGACGAGTTCAAGGTGATGGCCCTCGCCTCCTACGGCACCCCGCGCCTGCTGCCCGAGCTGCGACGGTACGTGTATCCGACCGGGGACGGCGGCTTCCACGCCACCGGCGTCCCCTGGCACGAGTTCTGCCCGCCCCGGGGCGCCGACGAGCCGTGGACCGCCGCCCACGCCGACGTCGCCGCCAGCGCCCAGGCCGTACTGGAGGAGACGCTCCTCGACCTCGCCCGATGGCTGCACGGCCGCACCCACGACGACGTCCTCACCCTCGCCGGGGGAGTGGCCCTCAACTGCGTCGCCAACTCCCGCATCGCCCGCGAGGGCCCCTTCTCCCGGGTCTGGGTGCAGCCCGCCGCCGGCGACGCCGGAACGGCCCTCGGCTCGGCGCTGCTCCTCGCCGCCGGGGCGGGCGACGACCCGGAACCCATGAACGGCGCGGACCTGGGCCGCGACTGGTCCGACGCGGAGATCGGGGCCTGGCTCAAGACGGCCAACGTGCCCTTCGAGCGGCCGCCGGACATCGCCGCGACCGTCGCCGAGGCCCTCGCCGACAACGCCATCGTCGCCTGGTTCCAAGGGCGCAGCGAATACGGGCCGCGCGCCCTGGGACACCGCTCCCTGCTGGCGCACCCCGGCCACGCGGGGAACCTGGAACGCCTCAACGACGTCAAGGGCCGCGAACAGTTCCGGCCCGTGGCCCCCATGGTGCTCGCCGAGCGGGCGGCCGAGATCTTCGACGGCCCGATGCCCAGCCCGTACATGCTCTTCGTCCACGACGTGGCCGCCGACTGGCTGGAGCGGATCCCCGCCGTCGTCCACGTCGACGGGACGGCACGCATCCAGACCGTCGACCCGGAGCGCGAGCCGCTGGTGGCGCGCATGCTCACCGAGTTCGAGCGGCGCACGGGACTGCCGGTGGTCGTCAACACCAGCCTGAACACCGCCGGCAGGCCCATGGTGGACGACCCCCGCGACGCCCTGGAGTGCTTCGGCTCGTCACCCGTCGACCTGCTCGCCATCGGCCCGTACGCCGTACGGCGGGGCCCGCTGTTCCGTGACGGGGAGGGAGCGTGAGCGCGCGGACGCGGCAGCCCGAGGCCGCACCGTACGCCGTGGTGGTCCCCACCCTCGGCAGGCCGAGCCTGCGCGCCTGCCTGGCGGCCCTCGCCGCCGCCACCGCCGACGGCACCGGACCGGCGGCGGTCGTCCTCGTCCACGACCGCCGGGGCGCCCCCGCCCGGATCCCCGGCCTGGACGTACCCCCCGCGCTGCGCCCGGTGACCACCGTCGTGGCCGGCGCCGGCCGCGGCCCCGCCGCCGCCCGCAACACCGGTGCCGCGGCGGCCGGACCGGTGCCGTGGATCGTCTTCCTGGACGACGACGTGGTACCCGGCCCCACCTGGGGCCGCGACCTGGCCCGTGACCTGGCCACCGCGTCCCGCGACACGGCGGCCGTCACCGCGCGCATCGACGTGCCGCTCCCCCCGGGGCGGCGGCCCACGGACTGGGAACGCAACACCGCGGGCCTGTCCACCGCCCGCTGGATCACCGCCGACATGGCCTTCCGGCGCGAGGCGTTCGACGCGGCCGGCGGCTTCGACGAACGCTTCCCCCGGGCCTTCAGGGAGGACGCGGACCTGGCGCTGCGACTCCTCGACGGCGGCTGGACCCTGGCCCCCGGCACCCGCCGCACGACCCATCCGGTACGGCCCGCCGACCGCTGGGTCTCCGTCCGCGTGCAGGCCGGCAACGCCGACGACGTGCTGATGAACCGCCTGCACGGCCCCGGCTGGTGGGACCGGGCCGGCGCCCCCCGCGGGCGGCTGCGCGGCCACCTCGCCGTCAGCGCGGCGGCCGGCGCCGCCGCCGGCTGCGCCCTGTCCGGCAGGACCGGAGCGGCCGCCGTGTGCGCGGCCGGCTGGCTGGCCGGCACCGCCGAGTTCGCCGCCGCCCGGATCGCGCCCGGCCCCAGGAACCGCACCGAGACCCTGACGATGCTGCTGACCAGCGTGCTGATCCCGCCCGTCGCCACCTGGCACTGGCTGCGCGGGCACGTCGTGCACCGCAGGGCCCGCCCCCTCGGACCCGCGCTCCCGCCCCGGGCGGACGCCGCTGACCCGCGCCGGACGCCGCGCGAACGGGTGCGCACGTGAAGCCCCCGCCCGGCCGACCGCGCCGCCCCGGGGCCGACGCCCGCGAAGACCCCTGGGTGTGGGACGCCCCCCGCGCGGCCCCCCGCCCCCGCGGCCGGCCGGGAAGCGCCGGCGGGCTGCCGGAGGCGGTCCTCTTCGACCGCGACGGAACCCTCGTCGTCGACGTCCCCTACAACGGCGACCCCGACCGCGTGATCCCCATGCCGGCCGCCCGCGCCGCCGTGGCGGCCCTGCGCGAGCGGGGGGTCCCGGTCGGCGTCGTCAGCAACCAGTCGGGCGTCGCCCGCGGCCTCCTGACCCGGCACCAGGTGGAATCCGTACGCCGTCGCGTCGACGCGCTGTTCGGGCCGTTCGCGGTGTGGGCGGTGTGCCCGCACGGCCCCGGCCACGGCTGCGGCTGCCGCAAGCCGGCGCCCGGCCTGGTCCTCGCCGCCTGCGCCCGGCTCGGCGCCGCCCCCGCCCGCACCGTCGTCGTCGGCGACATCGGCGCGGACGTACGGGCCGCCGAGGCGGCCGGAGCGCGGGGCATCCTCGTCCCGACCCCCGTCACCCGGCCCGGTGAGGTCGCCGCCGCCCCGGAGACGGCACCCGACCTCCTCGGCGCCGTCCGCCTGATCCTGGCGGCCGCCGAGCCCGTACCCCCCTGCGGAACCCCGCGATGAGCGCCCCGCGCAGCCTGGTCGTACGCCTCGACAGCGCCGGGGACGTCCTGCTGGCCGGGCCCGCCGTGCGCGCGGTGGCGGCCGGGTCCTCGCACACCACCCTGCTCTGCGGACCGCAGGGCGTCCCGGCGGCCCGGCTGCTGCCCGGGGTGGACCAGGTCCTGGTCTACGACGCCCCCTGGGTCGGCCTCGAACCGGGCCGTACCTCCCGCGAGGAGTGCGGACTGCTGGTGGACGCCCTGGCCGCGGGCCGCTTCGACCGGGGCGTGATCCTGGTGTCCTACCACCAGAGCCCGCTGCCGGCCGCCCTGCTGCTCGCCCTCGCGGGCGTGGAGCGGGTCGCCGCCGACTGCGAGGACTACCCCGGCTCCCTGCTCGACCTGAGGCACCACCGGCTGCCCGGCCGTCACGAGGCCGAGGCCGCACTCGACCTGGTCCGCGCCTTCGGCTACCGGCTGCCGCCCGGCGACGACGGCGCCCTCGGCATCCACCCGCCGCCCGACTCGACGCGGCTGACCGGCCCCGAACCGTACGTGGTGCTCCACCCGGGGGCCGCCGTGGCCTCCCGCAGGTGGAGCGCCGGCCGCGCCGCGCGCGCCGCCGCGGCCCTGCACGGGGCGGGCCACCGCGTGGTCGTCACCGGCAGCCCGGCGGAGAAGGACCTGACCGCCGAGGTGGCCGGCCGGCACGGCCTCGACCTGGGCGGCGTCACCGGCGACCTCCACGAACTCGCCGGCGTGCTCGCCGGAGCCCGGGTCGTCGTGACCGGCAACACCGGCCCCATGCACCTGGCCTGCGCCGTCGGCACCCCGGTGGTCTGCGCCTTCGCTCCTGTCGTGCCGGCCGAACGCTGGCGCCCGTACCGGGTGCCCCACGTCCTGCTCGGCGACCAGGCGGCGGCCTGCGCCGCCAGCCGGGCCCGCGACTGCCCGGTGGACGGGCACCCCTGCCTGGACGGTGTCGGCGACGGCGAGCTGCTGGCGGCCGTCGCCGGGCTCCTGGGCCCCCGCCCGTGAACGGCAGCCCGGCCCGCCCGGCGGACCCGGGCGAGAAAGACCGAGGAGCAAGCGCATGAACATCCTGCTGTGGCACGTCCACGGTTCCTGGACCACCGCCTTCGTCCAGGGGCCCCACACCTATCTCGTCCCCGTCACACCGGACCGGGGGCCCGACGGACTGGGCCGGGCCCGGACCTTCGACTGGCCGGAGTCCGTCCGCGAGGTGAGCCCCGCCGAACTGGCCGACGCCCCCGTGGACCTCGTCGTACTGCAACGGCCCCACGAGGCGGAACTCGCCGAGCGCTGGCTGCGGCGCCGCCCCGGCCGGGACGTCCCCGCCGTGTACCTGGAGCACAACGCCCCGGACGGCGCCGTACCGGACACCCGCCACCCGTGCGCCGACCGCACCGACCTGACACTGGTGCACGTCACGCACTTCAACCGGCTGTTCTGGGACAACGGCGCCACCCGCACCGAGGTCATCGAGCACGGGATCGTCGACCCGGGCCACCTCTACACGGGCGCGCTGCCCCGCGCCGCCGTCGTCGTCAACGAGCCCGTCCGCCGCGGCCGCCACACCGGCACGGACCTGCTGCCGGACCTGGCGCGCTCCGCCCCGCTGGACGTCTTCGGCATGCGCACCGAAGGACTCGCCGCCCACCTGGGCCTGCCCCCCGACCGGTGCCGCTCCCACGAGCTGCCCCAGCGGCGGCTGCACGCGGCGATGGCGGAACGCCGCCTCTACCTGCACCCCGTGCGCTGGACCTCGCTCGGCCTGTCACTGCTGGAGGCCATGCACCTCGGCATGCCGGTCGTGGCCCTGGCCGCCACCGAAGCCGTGGAGGCGGTCCCGCCCGGCACCGGCGTCCTGTCCACCCGGCCCGAGGTACTGGCCCGGGCGGCCCGCCACTACCTCGAGGAACCGCAGGCCGCGGCCGAGGACGGCGCCCGCGCCCGCCAGGCGGCCCTGGAGCGCTACGGCCTCAAACGCTTCCTGGACGACTGGGAGCGCCTGATGACGGAGGTGCGGTCATGACGTCGTCCCCTCCGCGGCCGGCCGTCACGCTACGCCGCCCCCGGCGGCCGCTGTCCCTCGCGCTGGTCTCCGAGCACGCCAGCCCGCTGGCGACCCTGGGCGGGGTCGACGCCGGCGGGCAGAACGTGCACGTGGCCTGCCTGGCCGGGGCCCTCGCCGACCGGGGCCACCGCGTGACCGTCTACACCCGCCGCGACGCCCCCGACCTGCCGGACCGCACCGCCCTGCGCCCCGGCGTCACGGTGCACCACGTTCCGGCCGGCCCGGCCCGGTACCTGCCCAAGGACGAACTCCTGCCGCACATGCGGGAGTTCGCCTACTACCTCATCGGCCACTGGCTGGACGGCCCGCAGCCCGACCTGATCCACTCGCACTTCTGGATGTCGGGTCTGGCCTCCCTGACGGCCGCGCGCGAGCTGCGGCTGCCGATGCTGCACACCTACCACGCGCTGGGCACCGTCAAGAAGCGGCACCAGGGCGGCGCCGACACGAGCCCGCCGTCGCGCATCGGCCTGGAGCGGGAGATCGGCATCGGCTGCGACCGGGTGGTGGCCACCTGCCGGGACGAGGTCGCCGAACTCGAACGCATGGGCGTCCCCGCCGACAAGGCCGACGTCGTCCCCTGCGGGGTGGACACCGAGAGGTTCCGCCCGGACGGCCCCGTCGCCGAACGTGGGACCCGTCACCGCCACCGCCTGCTCCAGATCGGCCGGCTGGTGCCTCGCAAGGGTGCCGCCGTCTCCGTCGCCGCGCTCGCGCGGCTGCCCGAGGCCGAACTCGTGATCGCCGGCGGCCCCGAGCCCGGCCGGCTGGACGACGACCCCGAGGTACGCCGGCTGCGCGACCTCGCCCGCACCGCCGGGGTGGCCGACCGGGTGCGCTTCCTCGGCGCCGTCCCCTGCGCCGACGTGCCGGCCGTGCTGCGCAGCGCCGACGTCGTCCTGTGCCCCGCCGACTACGAGCCCTTCGGGATCGTGCCGCTGGAGGCGATGGCCTGCGGCCGCCCCGTCGTGGCGAGCGCCGTCGGGGGACAGCTCGACACCGTCGCCGACGGCGAGACCGGACGCCTGGTGCCGCCCGGCGACCCCGCCGCGCTGGCGGACGCCGTGGCCGGGCTGCTGGCCGACCCAGCCCTGCGCGAGGCGTACGGCGCGGCCGGCCGCCGGCGCGTGACGAGCCGGTTCGGCTGGGACCACGTCGCCGCCGCCACCGAACGGGCCTACCGGGCGACGCTCGCCCGGCACCTCACCGCGGCCGGGGCGACGTGAGCCCGGCAGCGGGCCCGCCCAGGGGGTGTCCGCACCGTCCCGCCCGTCCTGCGGCGTCCGGGACCGCACCTCGCCGCGTGGCCGGGCCCGCTCTCCGGGCGGCCGGCGCCACGTCGCGGACACCCCGTACGCCGTGCCGTCGACGTCCCTCCCGGCCGGTGGGGCCTGCGACGGCACTCCCCGGCCCCCACCGAACCCGCCGGCCGTGCGGTCCCGCCCTGCGGGCGGCCCGTCCCGGGCGGCTCCGAGACCCGAAGGAGGTGGGGCACGGACCGCTCCCGCGAGCGGCCGGCCCGACGCCATGAGCCAGACCCCCGCACACGCGGCAGCGCACCAGCACTGCCAGTCGCTCCAGAACGCCCTGCAACGCCTGCGCGTCCAGGGCCTGGACCAGCTCGCCCACTGGGGCCACCGGCTCGCCGCCGTCCTGCCGGCCGGCGGGCGGCTGCTCGCCGCCGGCAACGGCGGCAGCGCGGCCCAGGCACAGCACCTGACCGCCGAACTGGTCGGGCGCTACCGCGAGGAACGCGCCGCCTACTCGGCCATCGCCCTGCACGCCGAGACCTCCAGCGTGACGGCCATCGGCAACGACTACGGCTTCGAGCACGTCTTCGCCCGCCAGGTGGCGGCGCACGGCCGCGACGGTGACGTCCTGCTGCTGCTGTCCACCTCCGGACGCAGCGCGAACCTGCTCTCCGCCGCGATGACCGCCCGGGCGGCCGGGGTGGAGGTGTGGGCGCTGACCGGCCCGTCCCCGAACGCGCTCGCGGAGGCGGCCGACCAGGCCCTGTGCATCGACGCCGACTCGGCGGCGACCGTGCAGGAGGCCCATCTGGTCGCCGTGCACCTGCTGTGCGAGTCCTTCGACGCCGCACTCGCCGGCAAGGCCCCCGCCGCCTCCGCCGGCACGGCCCCCGCCGCCGTCCGGACCGCGGGCGGGAAGACGCCCCGGCCCGTCGTCTCCGCCCTCAGGAGGACGCCGTGAGCACTCCCGGCCCGCTGGTCGTCGTCGGGGACGTCCTCCTCGACCGTGACGTCCAGGGCGTCGTCGACCGGCTGGCGCCCGACGCCCCGGTACCGGTCGTGGACGTCACCGCCGACCTCTCCCGCCCCGGCGGCGCCGGACTGGCCGCGGCCCTGGCCGCCCGGACGGGACACGAGGTCGTCCTGGTCACCGCGCTCGGCGAGGACGGAGCCAGCGACCGGGTGCGCGAAGCGCTGCGCGGCCGGGTACGGCTCGTCGAGCTCCCGCTGGAGGGAACGCTGCCCGTGAAGACCCGGGTCCTGGCCGGCGGCCGTCCGCTGGTCCGGGTGGACCGGGGCGGCGGCGAGGTCGGCCCCGTCCCGCCGGCCGTGCGCGAGGCGCTCGCCGGGGCACACGCCGTCCTGGTGGCCGACTACGGCAGGGGCACCGCCGACGCCGTCCGCCCGCTGCTGGCCGGCGCCGCCCGGCGCGTGCCGCTGGTGTGGGACCCGCACCCGCGCGGCGGACCGCCCGTCCCGGGAGCCCGGCTGGTCACCCCGAACGCGGCCGAGGCGGCTGCACTGTCGCCCGGCGAGGGGCACTCGCTGGGCGCGCACGCCCGGCGCGGCGCCGAGCTGGCGCAGCGCTGGAACGCCGTCTGCGTCGCCGTGACCCTGGGAGACCGCGGGGCACTGCTGACCCGCCCGGGCTCCGCGGCACCCATGCTCGTACCGGTGCCCTACCCCGCGACGGGCGACCCGTGCGGCGCCGGGGACTGCTTCGCCGCCCTCGCGGCCGTCGCGTTCGCGGAAGGCGCCCTGCCCGAGGAGGCGGTCCAGCGGGCGGTGGCCGGAGCCGCCGCGTTCGTCGCGGCGGGCGGCGCGTCCGACCCGGGCCTGTGGCGGTCCCGGGGCCACGACGGGCCGGCGCGGCCCGGCGCGGGCGACGCGTTCGCGCTGGCCGGGAGCGTACGGGCCGGCGGCGGCACCGTGGTCGCCACGGGAGGCTGCTTCGACCTGCTGCACGCCGGCCACGTCGGCCTGCTCGACAGCGCGCGGCGGATCGGCGACTGCCTGATCGTCTGCGTCAACTCGGACGCCTCGCTGCGCCGCCTGAAGGGGCCGGGCCGCCCGCTCACCCCCCTGGAGGACCGCATGCGGGTGCTGGCGGCGCTCGGCAGCGTCGACGCCGTCGTGGCCTTCGAGGAGGACACGCCGGAGGCCCTGCTGCGCGCGCTGCGGCCCGACGTGTGGGTCAAGGGCGGCGACTACTCGGCCGACGCCCTGCCCGAGGCCGGGGTCCTGCGCGGCTGGGGCGGCCAGACCGTCGTCCTGCCCTACCTGGACGGCCGCTCCACCACCGGCCTCGCCGACCGCGCGGCACGCGCCGCCGCGAACGCCCGTACGGCTCCCTGAGCAGCGGGCGGCTCCGCCCGACGGGTGCGGGGCGCGCCCCCGGCCGTACCGGAGCCGGTCAGGCGGCCGTCTCCAGCCCGGCCCGGACGGGCGTGAGGGCTTCCGGCGCCCGTACGGGCTCCACCCGGCCGGCCCCCGCGCGGCCGCGCAGGAGGTAGCCCGACACGACGGCCGCGGTCACGACCAGCCCGCCCGCCACCAGGGCGGCCCGTACGCCGGCCAGCTCCATCAGCAGCCCCAGCAGGGGCGGGGCCGCGAGGCCCCACACGGTGCGGATGCTGGACCAGGCCCCGAGGACGCGGCCCCGCATGTGGGCCGGCGGGTCGGTCTGCAGCACCGTGGACTGGGCGGTGTCCCCGACGGACTCCGCGACCGCCATGGGAAGGACGAGGACGAGGAGCACCGCCAGCGACGGGGACAGGCCGGCCAGCACCTGGAGCAGCGCCCCCGCGACGGTGAGGACACCCACCAGGCGTACGCCCGGCCGGTGCAGCCGCGCGCCGAGGACGGCGCCGATGATCCCGCCGGCGGCGAGGACCGTGGACACCTTGCTGAAGGACGCGGCGTCCCCGGCGAGCGGCCCGGTGACCAGGACGACCAGGGTGAGCGAGTAGTTGCGGCCGAACAGCGCGCTGATCCCGTTGAGCGCGGCCAGCGCCACCAGCCGCGGGCGGCGCATGAAGAAGGCCAGGCCCTCCCGGGCGCCGGAGCCCGCCCCGTCGGCCGGCCCGGACCGGGCGCCCCCGGCGGGGACGGTCGCGTCCGGGGCGGCGACCGCCGCCGCCGGGCGCGCCGACCTGAGGAAGGGGATCACGCAGGCGACGAAGAGGAAGGACAGGCCGTTCGCCGCGTAGGCCGCGGACGTGCCCAGCAGACCGACGGCCACCCCGGCGAGCGCGGCACCGACCAGGCGCCCGGCGCTGTGCACGAGCGAGCCCACCCCGATCGCGGACGGCACGTCGTCCGAGGGGACGAGGTCGTTGCCGAGCAGGGCGCAGGCGGGCCCGTCGACGGTGGCGATGAGACCGGTGACGGCCGCCAGGACCAGCAGCACCGGCAGGTCGAGCCGGCCCAGCGCGACCAGCACGGCGGTGACGAGGGCCACCACGCCCAGCAGTGCCTGGCCCACGGCGGCGGTGAGCTTGCGGGGCCAGCGGTCGACGGCCGCGCCGCCCATCAGGCCGAAGAGCAGGCCGGGCGCCGCCTGGATGGAGACGGACAGACCGGTCGCGGCGGCCGAGCCGGTGATCTGGAGCACGAGCAGGTTCTGCACCGTCAGCTGCATCCACGTACCGGCGTTGGACACGAAGTTGGCGACGGCCCACCAGCGCATGCCGCGGTGGCGGAGGGACCGCCACGGCGACCGGGAAGCAGCGGCGGGGACGGCGGCAGGCAGGGCGGAAGAGGACAGGGACGCAGACACAGAAGACTTACCCCGGAGCGCGAGGGGACGGCAGGACAGGCGGGAACGGGCCTTCCACACCGTCGGCGCGCAGCGGCGCCCTGGGGACGGGGGAATCGGTTCCGGACCATGCTGACAGACCTGCCGGGCCCGACGCGGTGACCTGCCCCACGGCCGGCGCCGGCCGGGGCCCGCAGCCCTTGGGCCGCCCGGCATCCGGCGGGGCGGTGGGCTTCCTCACACGGGGCCCGCCGGGCACGTGTGCCGCCCAGCGGGCTAACCCGGCGTGCCGGGTCGGCTCCCGCTGGTGACAGTGGAACGGACGGCCGCACGGCCGGCGGGACGCCTGCGGGCGGCCCGGAGACCAGGACGGAAGGGCATGCGGATGAGCGGCGCGGCGTACACGGACCTGAGCGGCAAACGAGCGTTGGTCACCGGCGGGGCCCGCGGCCTGGGGGCCGCCATCGCGCGCCGGCTGGCCGCCGCCGGAGCCTTCGTCGTCGTGGCGGACGTACGCCAGGACCTGGCCAAGGAGCTCTGCGAGGACCTCACGGCCCAGGGCTTCGGCGCCCGGGCCGTCAGCCTGGACGTCTGCGACCCGGGGGCCGTCGCCGACGTCTTCCGGGACCTCGACGAGGCCGGTGAGCGGGTGGACGTCCTGGTCAACAACGCCGCCGTGGACGTCTCGAAGTCGACCGAACACCTCAGCGCCGAGGAGGTCTCGCGGGTGGTGACCACCAACCTCCTCGGACCGATGTACCTGTGCCTGGAGGGGTACCGGCGCATGGTCGCCCAGGGCGGCGGCCACATCGTCAACATCCTCTCCACCGCGGCCAACCGGACCTGGACGGAGGCCGGACCCTACGCGGCGAGCAAGTCCGGGCTGCGCGCGTTCACCCACACCCTCTTCAAGGAGGCCCAGCGCGACTGCGAGGGCATCGGGGTGACGGGGATCATCGCCGGCGGCATGGAGACCGCCTTCATCATGGAGCGGTTCCCCGACGCCGACACCTCGATGCTGCAGAGCCCGGAGATCGTGGCCGACACCGTGCTGTACGCCCTGTCCGTGCCGGCCGGCAGTGCCGTCGGGGAACTGGTCGTCGTACCGCGCCGGGAACCGTCCTGGCCGTGACCGCCCGCGGCGCCGGCACCCGCCCCCGGGTGCTGGTCCTGCGGGCCCTGGGCCTCGGCGACCTGCTGACGGCGGTGCCGTGCCTGCGGGCGCTGCGCCGGAGCATGCCCGCCCACGAGATCGTGCTGGCGGCTCCCGCCCGCCTGGCCGCCGCCGTCGCCGCGACCGGCCTGGTGGACCGGCTGCTGCCGGCCGGCGCGCCCGGCCGTGCCGTACCCGCCGGGCTGGCCTGGACAGGGCCGCCGCCGGAGGTGGCCGTGGACCTGCACGGCAACGGGCCGGCGAGCCGCGGGCTCCTCCAGCGCCTGCGGCCGGACCGGCTCATGGCCTACGGGCACCCGCACCCGCCCGGCACCGCCGCACCCGAGTGGCGCGCGGACGAGCACGAGCGCGAGCGCTGGTGCCGGCTGCTGAACTGGTACGGGATCGACGCGGACCCGGCCGACCTCCGCATCCCGCGTCCCCCCTGCCCCTCTCCCGCCCCCGGAGCGGTCGTCCTCCACCCCGGAGCGGACTCCGCCGCCCGCCGCTGGCCGCCGGAGCGCTTCGCCGCGGTGGCGCGGGCCCTGAACCGGGCGGGCCACCGGGTGGTCGTCACGGCGGGTGCGGGGGAGGGCCGGCCGGCCCGCCGGGTGGCGGCCGAAGCCGGACTGCCGCCCGGGGCGGTGCTGGGCGGTGCCGACGACGTGCCGTTCCCGCGGCTGTGCGCCCTGGTGGGCGCGGCGCGCTGCGTCGTGGTCGGCGACACCGGCCTGGCCCACCTGGCCACGGCCCTCGGCACGCCGTCCGTGGTCCTCTTCGGTCCGGTCGCCCCGCGCCTGTGGGGGCCGCCGCCCGACGCCCGGCACCGGGTCCTGTGGCACCCGGTGCCCGGCGAGGACCCGCTGCGTCCCGGCGACGCCCACGGGACCGTGCCCGACGCCCGGCTGCTGCGGATCACCGCCCAGGAGGTACTGGAGGCGGTGGAGCAGGTGCTTGACGCGGCCACCCCACCGGCGCGCTCCAGCTCATGACGTCGAAACCCTCCTGGCCTCCGGGCGGCTGGCCGGAGCCACCGTGACGTCGCTCCCTAGGCCGCCACGGCGACCTCCGGCAGCGGCGAGAGGGCCGCCACCGCCCGGAGGGCGTCGGCGTGGACGCGCGGCGCGCAGCCCGCGGCGCCGACTTCCGCTTCCAGGGCCCGGCGTGCTTCCGCACCGGGGGCGGCCACGGCGAACGGCACGTCCGCGTCTGCGCACATGCGGGACGCCCGGACCACGGTGCTCACGGCCGCGCTGCTCACGGCGCCGTCCGACAGCTCCAGCACGACGGGACAGGAGCGGTGCGCGGCCAGCAGACCGTCGATCGCCCAGGCGGCCGCGGCGCGGCCGTCGATGTCGAGGTCGGCTTGCAGACGGACGATCAGTACACCGCTGTCGGTCACCTTCACGGGCAGCACGGGCACTCCTTCTCTACGCCAGAGCCGATGTTGTGTAGCGATCGACTGCCCCCGCCCCGCCGTCATATGCGCGCGGGTGTCCGCTTCCGCTCGCGGGCGGGGGCGTGCGGCCGGTCAGAGGTCGCCGGGGTCCCGCCGCTCCAGCGGTTCGAGCGCCGGGCCCTGGAGGACCGCGCCGTCGACGTCGAAGCGGGAGCCGTGGCAGGGGCATTCCCAGGTCCGTTCGGCGTTGTTGAAGGCGACGAGGCAGCCCATGTGGGTGCAGACGGCGGACACGGCGTGCAGTCCGCCCCGGTCGTCGCGGTGGACGGCGCAGGGTTTGCCGCCGACCCGGACGACGGTCCCCCCGCCGGGCCGCAGCTCGTCCACGGGGCCCCCGGTGCCCTCGCCCCACGTGTCCAGGCGGTCCTTGACGAAGTGCTTCCCGGTCTCCCACTGCGCCTTCAGCAGCGCGGGCGCCGAGCGGACCGCGGGGCCGAACCGGCCCGGGTCGTAGAGGCCCTCCCACCGCTCCCCGGTGCCGGCGACGAGGGACGCGATGAGCTGCCCGGCCAGGACGCCACCCGTCATGCCCCACCCGGCGAAGCCCGTGGCCACGTAGACGTTCCCGCCGGCGGTGGGCAGGGCCCCGATGAGGGGGAGGGTGTCGGTGGAGCTGTTGTCCTGGGCCGCCCAGCGGTGGGTGACCGTCACGCCGGGGAAATGCCGTTCGGTCCAGCCGAGCAGGCGCTCGTAGCCGGCTTCCGTGTCCTCGCCGGTGCCGGGGGCGAAGGCCTCACCCGTGACGATCAGGAGCCGGCGGCCGTCCCCGAGGGGCGCGGTGCGCACGGACCGCTTCCCGCCCTCCTCGGTGATGTACATGCCGTCGGGGTCCCGGTCGGCGGGCAGCGGACCGGCGACGACCAGGTCGCGGTGCTGGGTGAGCCGGGCGGCCAGCACCCCGTGGTCGAAGAGCGGGTGATGGGTGGCCACGACCACGTGCCGGGCCGTGACGGTGGTCCCGGACGCGGTGGTGACCCGGCACGGATCTCCGCCGTCCACGTCCGTGACCCGGGTGCCCTCGTACACCCGGCCGCCGTGCGCGACCAGGTCGTCGACCAGGGCCCGCAGGTAGGCGAGGGGATGGAACTGCGCCTGGTTCTCGACCCTGACCGCACCCGCCACGGGGTACGGCAGCCCGGTCTCGGTGACGAAGGAGGCGTCGAGCCCCGCCGCCCGGGCAGCCTCGGCCTCGGCGCGCAGGCCCTCGACCCCGTCGGGCCGCTCGCAGTAGGTGAGGGCCGGACGGAGTTCGAGCCCGCAGTCGACGCCGAGGCCCTCGGCCACCGTGAGGACGTGGCGCAGCGCGGCGCTCTGGGACGCCGCGTACAGGCGGGCGGCGTCCTCGCCGTGCCGGGAGCGCAGCGTGTCGTAGACGGCGGTGTGCAGGGCGGTGAGCTTGCCGGTGGTGTGGCCCGTCACCCCGCTCGCGAGGCGGTCCGCCTCCAGCAGGACGACGCCGCGCCCCGCCCGGGCGAGTTCCCAGGCCGTGCTGATGCCGGCGATGCCGCCGCCCACCACCACCGTGTCCACCTCGGTGGGGGCCGTCAGCGGCGCGAAGTCGGGGAAGCCGGCCGTCTGCATCCAGTAGGACCGGTCCGGGGTGTCGAGTGCGTTCATATCCGGCGACTGCCCGTGGTGCGGGCATCGATGCGGGCCGGGACGGGGCGCGTGCGCGGGTCCCGCCCTCAGCGGTGCAGCCGCGCCGCCCAGTCCTGCGGGACGCGGTCCGCCGGGCCCGGGGCGGGCTGGTCCGCGGGGTGGCCCAGGGGCGGCGCCAGCTCGGGGCCCGACTCGTACAGGGCGTTGGCGGCGTAGTCCCAGAACCACTCCTCGCCAGGCTCGAAGCTCCTCACCAGGGGGTGGCCGGTGGACTTCCAGTGGGCGGTGGCGTGCCGGCCCGGCGAGGAGTCGCAGCAGCCGATGTGGCCGCACCGGGCGCAGCGGCGCAGGTGGAACCACCAGCCGCCCACCGCGTCGCAGTCGGCGCAGCCGGTGCCGGTGGGGGCGGCGCCCGGGTCGATGCCGTCGGTGCCTTCGATGCCGGTCATGCGGTCTCCTCTGCGGTGTCCGGTGCGGTCAGCGGCAGCAGCACCTGGAAACGGGTGTCGCCCGGTACGGACTGGACCTCCAGGCTGCCGTGGTGCTTGTCGACCACGATCCGCCAGGAGATGTCCAGGCCGAGGCCGGTGCCCTCGCCGACCGGTTTGGTGGTGAAGAAGGGGTCGAAGATGCGGCCGCGGACGTCCGGCGGGATCCCGTGCCCGGTGTCGCGGAACTCCACCAGCAGCCGGTCGCCCTCGCGCGCCGTGCGGACCGTCAGCGTGCCCTCGCCGCCGGTGCCGGCGATGGCGGACACGGCGTTGTCGATGAGGTTGGTCCACACCTGGTTGAGCTCCGCCGGATAGGCGGGCACGTCCGGCACGGAGCGGTCGTACTCCTTGACCACCCGCACGCCGGGACCGATCTTGCCGGACAGCATCAGCAGGGTGCTGTCGAGGAGTTCGTGGACGTCGACGGTCCGGTGCGGGGCGCGGTCGAGCTGCGCGTACTGCTTCGCCGCGTCCACGAGGTGGGAGATGCGGGTGGTGGACTCGTCGATCTCGTCCATCAGGAGCTCGGTCTCGACCGTGTAGGCGAGCCAGCCGATCGCCGCCGGCAGCAGGTCCTGCGCCACCGCCGCCGCGACCTGCTCCAGCCACTGCGTGTCCAGACCGGCCTGTACGAAGACCGGTGCGATCCGCCAGCCCTCGGGGAAGCCGTGGTCCTCCAGCCAGTCGGCCAGCTCGTCCTCCCGGTCGGAGGCCTCCAGCGGGCTCAGCGCCGGTGCCTTCGCGACCCGTTCGACGGTGCGCTCCTGGATCTCGATGAGGTCGGCGATCGCCTCGCGCGCGTACTGGCCCTGGGAGATGTGGGCCAGCTTGTGGCGCATCTTGCCGACCCGTTCCCGCAGTGTCGCGGTGGCCCGGACGGCCGCCGCGGCCGGGTTGTTCAGCTCGTGGGTGAGACCGGCGGACAACGAGCCGAGCGCCAGCAGCCGTTCGCGCTGCCCGATCGCCCGCTGGGTGTTCTGCGCGCCGAAGAAGAGGCCCTCCAGCAGGTGGGCCGCCATCGGGAACCACTCCCGCATGACGTCCGCGAACGAGCGGGCGGGCAGGACGAAGAACCGCGTCGGCTCCGTCACCCGCATCGAGTGGGTGTACGTCTGCGGTACGCGCTCGCCCAGGTACGCCTGCATGGCGCCCGCGTACACGCCGCGCTGGGAGGTGCGGCTGACCTCGACGTCGGCGCCGCCGACCCGGCGGGACAGCACGACGGTGCCCTCGATCATCACGTAGAAGCAGGTGGCGGGGTCGCCCTCGGTGTACACGGGCCCGGCTTCGAACCGCTCCACCCGCCCCTCGGCGCACAGCCGCCCGAGCTGCTCCGGGGAGAGCTTCTCGAACAGGAACAGCGAGGCGACCTCCTGCGGGCCGCAGGGCATCACCTGCCAGGGCCGCCCACTCACGACTGCTCCAGGTACCGGTGGACGAGCATGACGGCCATGGCTCCCTCTCCGACGGCGGACGCGACGCGCTTCGCGGACTGGGCGCGGGCGTCGCCCGCCACGAACACGCCGGGAACGTTGGTCTCCAGGTGGTACGGCGGCCGGTCCAGCTCCCACTCGGCCGGCGGGCGCCCGTCCGGCGTCAGGTCCGGCCCGGCCAGGATGAAGCCGTGCTCGTCGCGCAGGACCGTGCCGTCCAGCCAGTCGGTCAGCGGGGCCGCGCCGATGAAGACGAACATCCACTGGCAGTCGACGCGTTCGCTCGCACCGCTGTCCACGTCCCGCAGCGTCACCTGCTCCAGGTGCCCGTCACCGTGCGCCGCCGCGACCACGGTCCGGGTCCGCACCGTGATGTTCGGCGCCTCCTCGATCTGCTGGACGAGGTAGTACGACATGGACGCCGTCAGCGACCGGCCGCGTACCAGCAGGGTCACCGACCTCGCGCCCCGCGCCAGGTACATCGCCGCCTGCCCGGCCGAGTTGGCGCCGCCCACGACGTACACGTCCTGCCCCAGGCAGGAGGAGGCCTCGGTGAGCGACGAGCCGTAGTACACCCCGCACCCGGTCAGGTCGTCGCAGCCCGGCGCCCCCAGCTGCCGGTACGAGACGCCGGTCGCCAGGATGACGCTGTGCGCGGCGACCGCCGAGCCGTCGGAGAAGCGGACCACCCGCGCCGGGCCGCTGACCTCCAGCCCCGTCACCTCGCGGGCCGTCAGGATCTCGGCGCCGAACCGGGCCGCCTGGCGGCGGGCGCGCTCCGTGAGCTGCGCGCCGGAGACGCCGTCCGGGAAGCCGAGGTAGTTCTCGATGCGGGAGCTCTGGCCGGCCTGCCCGCCGGTCGCCGACCGCTCGACCAGGACGGTGCGCAGCCCCTCGGAGGCCCCGTACACCGCCGCTCCCAGCCCGGCCGGGCCGCCGCCGATGACGACGAGGTCGTAGAAGTCGGCGGCCGGGGTCGTCGCGAGCCCCACCCGGGCGGCCAGTTCGGCCGGCTCCGGTTCGAGGAGCGCGGCGCCCTCCGCCGTGACCACCAGGGGCAGCCGCCGGCCGTCGGCGCCCGCCGCCTCCAGCAGCCGCCGCCCTTCGGGCTCGTCGGAGGAGTACCAGCGGTACGGCACCTGGTTGCGGGCCAGGAACTCCCGTACGTGCGAGGAGCGCGCCGACCAGCGGTGGCCGACCACCTTGGTGGCGGGGACCGGCCGGTGGTCGCTGGAGCGCCACGCCGTGAGGAGGTCGTCCAGGACCGGGTAGAGCTTCTCCTCGGGCGGGTCCCAGGGCTTGAGCAGGTAGTGGTCGAGGTCGACCACGTTGATCGCGTCGATCGCGGCGTTCGTGTCGGCGTACGCGGTCAGCAGCACCCGCCGCGCGCCCGGGTAGACGTGCAGGGCCCGTTCGAGGAACTCGATGCCGTTCATCTGCGGCATGCGGTAGTCGGCGAGGATAACCGCCACCGGGTCGCCCCGCAGTTTCAGCTCGTGCAACGCCTCCAGCGCCGACTCGCCGGACTCGGCGCGTACGATCCGGTACCCGCCGCCGTAGCGGCGCCGCAGGTCACGGGCGATGGCACGGGAGACGCCCGGATCGTCGTCCACGGTCAGGATGACGGTCCGGGCTGTCTCGACGGCCTGGGCCATGGGTCTGCGCCCCGGATGCTCCGGGCGGGCGGCGGGGCGTCCGCCGCCCACGCCGGTCAGCGCGCCTTGCCGCCGCCGTGGGGCTCCTGCGGGTCCACGCCGGTCACGGCCGACGCGTCCCGGGTGCCGCTGGGGCGCCTGGAACGGCCCTTGGGGCCGGTGTCGTGCATGCCGTCCTTGCCGTCGCCGGACTTGCCCTGGTCCTCACCGCGCCGGGTGGTGCTCTCCACGGGCTTGCCGTGCGGGTTGCCCGCTTCCTCCTTGGACTTCGCGCGGCCCGGCCCCTTCTCGGGGGCGTACTCGTCCGGGTGGAACGAACGGTGGGCGCTCGGGTTGTCCTGCTGCCGGGTCTCGTCGACGTCCGGCGACCAGCCGTGCTGCTTGCGGCCCGGGTGCGGGCTGGGGCCTTCCCCGTGCCGCGGATGGGATGAGGGTTCCGGTTGCTTGGCCATGGCTCTGCTCGCCCGCCCTTCGGGTCGCGTACATGCATGCAGGCCCCCGCTTCTCCTCCGTGGAGAACCTCTTCCAGCGTAGGCACCTTTGCGTCCCCGCGCCGTCGCCGGTGTCCGCGCGGGGGAGCTTCCGTAACGGAGCGTGAAGGAGGGCCCCGGGCTTAAGGAGCCGACGCGCGGGCAGGCGCCCCAGGAGTCGATCGCCCGGCGGCCGGACCGAACGGCCCAGGTCGCGGGGCGCGGGAGCGAAGAACCATGGTGGATGTGACAGGGCCCTCGGCAGCGAGGGCGGTCCTACGAGGAACGCCCCTGCGGGGCGTCGGAACGGGGGGTGCCCCATGTGCGGTCTGAGCGGAGAGGTGCGCTTCGACGGCGGCCGGCCCGACCTCGCGGCCGTGGAACGCATGACCGACGTGATGGAGCCGCGAGGTCCGGACGGCAGAGGGGCCTGGTCGCAGGGTGCGGTCGCCCTCGGCCACCGCAGGCTGAAGATCATCGACCTGTCGGAGCGGGGCGCGCAGCCCATGACCGACACCCGGCTGGGCCTCACGGCCGTGTTCAACGGGTGCATCTACAACCACCGCGAGGTGCGCGGCCGGCTCGAAGGCCTCGGACACCGCTTCTTCTCGGAGTCCGACACCGAGGTGCTGGTACGGGCCTACGCCGAATGGGGCCTCGAGTGCGTCGACAGCCTCGTCGGCATGTTCGCCTTCGCCGTCGTCGAGCACCGCACGGGCCGCGTCGTCCTGGGCCGCGACCGCCTGGGCATCAAGCCCCTCTACGTCACCGAGGACGGCGAGCGCCTGCGCTTCGCCTCCACCCTGCCGGCCCTGCTGGCGGGCGGCGGGGTCGACACGTCCCTGGACCCGGTCGCGCTCCACCAGTACATGACCTGGCACGGCACCGTTCCGGCGCCCAGGACCGTACTGGCCGGAGTGCGCAAGATCCCACCGGCCACCCTCCGGGTCGTGGAGCCGGACGGCAGCCACCGGGACCACTGCTACTGGCAGCCGTCCTACACCCGCCACTCCGACATCGGCGAGGACCCGGCGCTGTGGCGGGAGGCGGTCCACGAGGCGCTGCGCACGGCGGTGCGGCGGCGCACGGTCGCGGACGTCCCGGTCGGCGTGCTGCTCTCGGGCGGCCTGGACTCCAGCCTTATCGTGGCCATGCTGGCCGAGGAGGGGCGGGAGGACGTGCCGACCTTCGCGATGGGCTTCGAGTCGGTCAACGGCGAGGAGGGCGACGAGTTCCGCTACTCCGACCTCGTCTCCCGTACCTTCGGGACCGACCACCAGAAGTTCATGATTCCGTCCGACCGGCTCGCGACCGCACTGGACGGGGCGATCGGCGCCATGAACGAGCCGATGGTCAGCCATGACACGGTGGCGTTCCACCTGCTGTCCGAGCAGGTCGCCAAGGACGTCAAGGTGGTGCTCTGCGGCCAGGGGGCGGACGAGGTGTTCGCCGGCTACCACTGGTACCCACCGATCGCCGCGGCCACCCGGCAGGGCGCGGCCGCGGCGTACGCCGACGCGTACTTCGACCGGACGCACGAGGAGCTCCTCGCCATGCTGCATCCGGGCGCCGCGGCGGCCCGGGACGCCTCCACGGACTTCGTCCGCGCCCACATGGCCGCCCCCGGCGCCGACACCGCGCTGGACGCGGCCCTGCGGATGGACGTCCACGCCCTGATGGCCGACGACCCGGTCAAGCGGGTCGACAACATGACGATGGACTGGGGCCTGGAGGCGAGGGTGCCGTTCCTGGACCACGAGCTGGTCGAACTCGCCGCCGCCTGCCCGCCCGCGCTCAAACTGGAACAGGGCGGCAAGGCCGTGCTCAAGGACATCGGCCGCAAGATCCTGCCCGCCGAGGTCGTGGACCGGCCCAAGGGCTACTTCCCCGTCCCCGGCGTCCGCAACATGGCCGAACCGGTGCTCGCCCGCGTCCGGGAGGCCCTGACGGCCCCGGAGGCCCGTCGGCGCGGGATCTTCGACCAGCGGCACGTGGACGCGATGCTGGCGGAACCGGAGCGGTACCGCGCGAGGCGCGGAGCCAGCACCCTCTGGCAGGTGGCTTCGCTGGAGATCTGGTTGCAGCTGCACGGCGTCCGCTGACCCGCGCGCCCGGCCTCCGCCGGCCCGCGGCTCCCGCCGGGGAAGCCGGCGGCGGGCTGCGGGCCGGGAGCGGGAACGCGCGCGAGAGTGCCGAGAAGGGCGCCGAGAGGCGCAGAGAGGCGGAGAGAGGCGGCCATGCCCCTGGATCACACGATGGCCACGGCCCACCCGGCCGGCGCACCACAGACCCCCGTACCGGCACCCGCGCCCGTCCACGTGCCGGACGACCACCATGCCGATCCGCCGACCCTCCTCACCGCCCACGGCTGCTGGTACCCCGCTGCTGACCCCACGGGCGAGCACGTGGCGTTCATCTGCGACCGGGCCGGCGTCCCCCAGCTGTGGTGCGGGCCCGCCCGCAGCGCCGAGGCGCACGTCCTCGACGCCGACCCGGACCCGGTGACCGAGGTGTCGTGGTCCCCCGACGGGCGCTGGATCGCGTACACCTCGGCCCCCGGAGGCGGCGAGCACACCCGCGTCCTCGTGGTGCGCCCCGACGGGACGGACCGGCGCGTGCTCGCCGGCGCGGAGGCGGGCGGCTCCGCACACCTCGGCTGCTGGTCCCGCGACGGCTCCGCGCTCGCCGTCACGGTCGCCTGGTCGCCCGGGGCGGCGGCCGAGCACACCGGCCCCGGCCACCTCTCGCAGGACGCGGCCGGGGAACTGGCGACGTCCGCGGCCGCCGCGGCGGCTCCTACGGCGGCGTGGACCGAGCGCGGGGGAGCCGCCACCCTGCTCGGCGGCGGCACGGCCCGGACGCCCCGGCGGGGAACGGCGCCGAGCGGCGGACTGGCCGCCTACCTCGTCGACCCGGACGGTACGAACGCCCCGGTCCTGCTGTTCAGCGAAACCGGAGCCGCCTCCCTGCGGGTCTGCGACACGAGCGCTGACGGCCGGCTCGCACTGGTGCGCCGCGGCCCCCGCGGGCACCGCGAGGCCCTCGTACTGGACACCGCCTCGGGACGCACCACCTTCGCCCTGCGGGTGGCCGACGGGGACCCCTGGATCGGGCGGTTCTCCCCGGACGCCCGCAGCCTGTGGCTGCGCAGCGACGCGGAACGCGAGTTCGCGGCCCTCCTCACGGTCCGGCTGGACGAGGACGGCACCTCCCGGGGCACCTCCGTCGCCGCCGAACGCCCGGGCACCGCCCTCGACCTGCTGGCCCTCCCCGACCACGGGCGGTGGGGCCTGCTCGCCTGGAACGTCCACGGTGCCAGCGAGCTGGAGAGCCTCGCCCTGCCCGCCACCGACGCCGGGGGCGACTCCACACCGCCCCACGGCCCCGACCTTCCCCACGAGGTGGTGACCCGGATGGCCGTGGTGGGCGGCGGAACCGTGTTCGCGGCCCTGTCCGGCTCGCAGCGGCGGCCCGGCATCTGGGAACTGGCCGGCGCCCCGCTGCGCACCCCCTGGACCGCGCGGGACGACGAGGCGGCCCCGCCCGGGCGGCCGCCCGTACGCCCCGCCCCGGTGCGCTGCCGCGCCCGCGACGGGCTGATGCTGGGCGGCTGGTACTACCGGACCCCGGACCGCGATCCGGGCCGGCCGGCCCCGTGCGTGATCCACCTCCACGGGGGACCGGAGGAACAGGAACGCCCGGTGTTCAACCCCCTCTACCACGAGCTCCTCGGCCGCGGCCTGGACGTCTTCGCCCCCGACGTCCGCGGTTCGTCCGGCTGGGGACGGTCCTTCGTCGACGCCGACCTGGGCGCCGGCCGGTTCGCGGCGATCGAGGACGTCGCCGACTGCGCGGCCCACGTGGTCTCCCTCGGGTACGCCGACCCCCTGCGGCTGGGCGTCATGGGCCGCTCGTACGGCGGCTACCTCACGATGGCCTCGCTGGTGTGGCATCCGGACCTGTTCCGCACCGGGGTGGCCGTGTGCGGGATGTCGGACTTCGCCACGTTCTTCGCCGGCACCGAACCGTGGATCGCGCAGTCCGCGGCCGCGAAGTACGGCCATCCCGAACACGACCGGGAGCTGCTGCGGGCCCTGTCCCCCATGAGCCGCGTCCACGAGCTGCGCACGCCCGTCCTGGCGGTCCACGGCGAGCACGACACCAACGTCCCGCCGACGGAATCGGAGCAGTTCGTCCGCGCGGCCCGGGAGCGCGGCCTGCCCGCGGAGATGCTGGTGCTGCGCAACGAGGGCCACGAGTTCCTGCGGGCGGACAACCGCCGCACCTACCGCCGTGCCGCCGCGCAGTGGCTGGAGCGCCACCTCGGGAACGCCGCGCCCTGACGGCCGGCCGCGCACGTGCCCGACGCCCCGCCGGGTCCGGCCGCGCTGCGCGGCCGGACCCGGCGGGGCGTCGGGGGTGGGGGCTGCTCCCCGGGAGCCCGCGTCAGACGCGGGGGACCGGCACGCTCCTCAGGACGCCGTCCCTGCAGGCGCGCCCCTGAGGGCGGAGCGGCCGTCCTCCCACGCGGTACGGATGTGGGCGGCGAGGCGGTCCTCCAGCAGGATCGTGGCCGCGCAGCCGAAGGCCACGTCCGGCTCCAGGCCGGGTTCGTCGGCCAGCAGTCCGCCGATGACCTCGTGCCGCACGACCTGCTCGTGGACGGCGTCCGCCTCCACGTGCTCGGCGTAGAAGTGCTCGGCCGCCGGGCCGGCCCCGCAGCGCCGCATCGCCTTCGCCAGGCGCCGCGAGCCGGGCGAGGAGGTCACCTCCACGCACGCGAAGTGCCCCACGAGCGCCCCGCGCAGGGCCCGGTGGAGGCCGAACAGGGACATCAGGTTGACGGTGGCGAGCAGCGGGGCCGGGGCCTGCTCCAGGTAGTGCCCGTAGGCGGTCTCCAGACCGAGGTCGTCCATCAGGTCGGCGAAGAGCCGGGCGTGGATCCGTCCGGGATGACCGGCGCCGAACTCGTCGTACTCGATGGCGACCATCGCGGCCTTGGCCCGGCCGGTGAGCCGGGGGATCACCCAGGCGTGCGGGTCGGCCTCCTTCAGGTGGTACAGGGAGCGCAGGGCGGCGTACTCGCGCAGCTGCCACAGCTCGCCCTCGGTCTCCAGGTAGTGGCTGAGGCTGCCGCTCAGGTCCACGGGTTCCACGAGGAGGGGGCCGAAGGCCGCCTCGACGGTCTCCGGGGCGCCGGCCGTGGCCGTGCGCAGCGCGTGGAGGAAACGGTCCTCAAGGGCGCGGCGCAGCCCGAGCAGCGCCGGATCCCACTCCAGGGTGTCGTCCACGCCCGCGAAGCCCCGGTAGTGCAGTTCGTACAGCAGGTAGAGGGCCAGGTGCAGGTCCTCACCCCAGGGGTCGGCCTTGAGGACCGCCGTCGTGCCGAGGGCCGGGGCCCGGCCCTCGCGCAGCGCGTCCACCACGGCGCGGGACAGCGGCCCGCGCCCCTCGGCCAGCACGGGACCGGCCGGCGCGGGACCGGCCGGCACGGGTCGGGCGGGGGTGTGGGCGGGTGCGGTCATCGCTCGTTCCTGTCCTCGGGTGGGTTCGCCCGCTCGCGGGGGCGGTGGCTGGTGTCGCACCACGGGTACGTACGGCTGCGGCGGCAGGTACACAGGGCCACCATGAACCGGTCCGAGCGGGCGGTGGTCCCGTCGTCCAGGAGGATCTCGACGGGGCCCTCCACCAGGACCGGGCCGCAGCGCTCCACGGACACCCGCCGGGGCCTGGCGGCCTCTCCGGCGGGCCCCGGCGCGGCGGGGCGGGGTTCAGAGTTTCCGGGCACGGACGACCACCAGCTCCTCCTGCTCGGCGCCGGCCTCCGCCAGCCCCTGTTCCTGCAGCCAGGCCCTGCGCGAGCGCAGCACGGGACCCCAGGGGACGAACGCCCGCTCCGTGACCTGCGCCTCCATGCCCTGCCGCGCCAGCAGCTCCAGCGTCTCCTCGGCCCCGCACATCCCCGAGTGGACCATCAGCAGCACCCCGCCGGGGCGCAGCAGGGCCGGGGCGGCGGCGCAGATCCGGTCGATGACGGCCCGGCCGTCGCTGCCCGCGTCCCAGGCGCGCCGGGCCCCGCTGGTGGGCACGCGGGCGTCGGGGCACGGGACGTAGGGCGGGTTGGCGAGGACCAGGTCGAAGTGCCGGCCCCGGGTCCTGCTGACGAAGTCGCCGTGCAGGACGCGCAGCCGCAGGCGCTGGCGCCAGGCGTTGAGCCGGGCGGCCCACACGGCGGGCCACGCCACGTCGACGGCGGTGACCTCGGCGCCCCGGGCCGCCGCGCGCAGGGCGAGCGCGCCGGTGCCCGTCCCGATCTCGACGACCTCGGCGCCCGGGGCCAGGGGCTCGCGCGCGAGGGCGTCGGCGAGCAGCAGCGTGTCGGCCTGCGGCCGGTACACGCCGGGCGGCGCGATCAGGTTCGGCATGGGGTCGGTGTACGTGAGGGCGGTGCTCGGCACGGGATACCTCCTGGTCGGCCGCGCGGGGTCGGCGAGGACGGGACTGCGTCGGCGGGTCACGGGTGCCGTGGGGACGGGACTGCGTCGGCGGGTCACGGGCGCCGTGGGGTGTCGGGGCCGGCCCCGCGCTCGTCGGGGGCCTGCCAGGACTCCTGGCGCGCCCGCGCCGCGGCACTCTGGTCCGACGGGAGCGCGCCGGGGTCCTTGCGGGCCGCGACACGCCGGGTGCCGTACCAGAAGGCGCCGATCAGGAGCGCGGCGACGACCACGCCCGCCAGGATGAGGAGGAGGGAAGGGGAACCGGAGGCCGCGAGGGCAGCTGAGGCGATCATGGGCAGCGCCTACCCGCTATCCCGGGATTTGCACCTGGTCCCCGCACAGCGGGGCGGAGGCCGCCCGACACGGCCCGGGGTGCCCGTTTCCGTCCGGATCGCAAGGGCACACGGTCGTGCATGGATCAGTCGAAAACCCCCGTGCTCGACGCGCTGGCGGCCTACCACGCCGACGGCCAGACCCCTTTCACCCCTCCCGGTCACAAGCAGGGCCGGGGCGCCGACCCACGGGTACGGGCGGTGCTGGGCGACGCGGTGTTCACCTCGGACGTGCTCGCCACGGCAGGCCTCGACGACCGGACGTCCTCGCAGGGCATCGTGGAGGAGGCCCAGGCGCTGATGGCCGACGCCGTCGGCGCCGACCACGCCTTCTTCTCCACGTGCGGGAGCTCGCTCTCCGTCAAGTCGGCCATGCTGTCCGTCGCCGGGCCGCACGAGAAGCTCCTGATCGGGCGGGACGCCCACAAGTCCGTGGTGTCGGGCCTCATCCTGTCGGGCATCCGCCCCGTCTGGGTGGACCCCCAGTGGGACGTGGAGCGGCACCTGGCCCACCCGCCGTCCGCAGAGGCCTTCGAGGCGGCCTTCGCCCGGCACCCCGACGCCCGCGGCGCGCTGGTCACCACCCCCACCCCCTACGGCACCTGCTCGGACCTGGCCGCCATCGCCGAGGTGTGCCACCGGCGGGGCAAGCCCCTGATCGTCGACGAGGCGTGGGGCGCCCACCTGCCCTTCCACCCCGACCTGCCCACCTGGGCCATGGACGCCGGCGCCGACATCTGCGTCACCTCGGTGCACAAGATGGGCTCGGGCCTGGAACAGAGCTCGGTCTTCCACCTCCAGGGCGACCTGGTGCGGCCCGAGGTGCTCAAGAGCCGCGAGGACCTCCTCGGCACCACCAGCCCCTCCGTCCTGGTGTACGCGGCCCTCGACGGCTGGCGCCGGCAGATGGTGGAGGAGGGCAAGACCCTCTACGGCGACGCCCTCGCCCTCAGCGCGGAGGTGCGCGAGCGCCTCTCCCGCATCGACGGCATGCGGGTCCACGGCCGCGACGACTTCTGCGGACCCGGCCGGGCCGCCGACATGGACCACCTCCAGATCGTCCTCGACATCAGCGCCTGGGACGTCACCGGCTACCGGGCCGCCGACTGGCTGCGGCGCCACCACCGGGTCAACCTCCACCTCGCCGACCACCGCCGCATCAGCGTCCAGCTCACCCACGCGGACGACGCCGAGACCGCCGGCATCCTGCTGACCGCCCTCACCGACCTGGCGGCCCACGCGCCCGGACTGCGCACCGGCCAGCCCGTACGGGTCCCCTCGCCGGCCGGGCTGCGGCTGGAGCAGGCGGCGCTGCCGCGCGACGCCTTCTTCGGGCCGACCGAGCAGGTGCCCTGGGAGCGGGCGCGGGGGCGGATCGCCGCCGAGATGCTCACCCCCTACCCGCCGGGCATCCCGGCCGCGCTGCCCGGCGAACGGCTGGACGGCGCCGTACTGCACTACCTGCGGTCCGGCGTCGAGGCGGGCATGGTCGTACCCGACGCGGCCGACACGCAGGTCACCAGCGTCCGCGTCCTGCGCGAGGACGGCTGAGCCCCACCCCCGCGCGCCTTCGACGCGGCGCGGGAGGGTTCATCCCCGAACAGCGGGTAGGCGCCGTCCAGCCGAGCCACGACCGGACCGCGCAGCCGCCGCGGCCGTCCACCGAACCACCCCCTTGGGAGAAACGATGACCACAGAGCACTCCGACACGACCCCGGCCCAGGGCGACGGCGGCCTGCCGGGCAAGCCCGGACCGGTGTCCGCGACCGTGGCCGAGCCCACCGGGCCGGCCCAGCCCCTGCCGCCGAAGCCGGACCAGACCGGCCCCGAGACCGTGAGCCCCACCGGGCAGGCCACCGGGGCCGAGCAGGCCCGGATGGCGCAGAGCGGCGCGTACCTGACGACGGCACAGGGCGCGCGGCTGTACGACAGCGACCACTCGCTGAAGGCCGGGGCCCGCGGACCGGTGCTGCTCCAGGACCACCACCTGCGGGAGAAGATCACCCACTTCGACCACGAACGGATCCCCGAGCGGGTGGTGCACGCGCGGGGCGCCGCCGCCCACGGAGTCTTCCAGGGCTACGGCACCGCCGGCGAGGTCTGCAAGGCCGCGTTCCTCGCGAAGGACGTGGAGACACCGGTGTTCGTCCGCTTCTCCACCGTCCTCGGCTCCCGGGGCTCGGCGGACACCGTGCGCGACACCCGCGGCTTCGCCACCAAGTTCTACACGGACGAGGGCACCTTCGACCTCGTCGGCAACAACATCCCGGTGTTCTTCATCCAGGACGCCGTGAAGTTCCCCGACATCATCCACGCGGGCAAGCCGCACCCGGACCGGGAGATCCCGCAGGCGCAGAGCGCCCACGACACGTTCTGGGACTTCGTCTCCCTGCACACCGAGGCCACCCACCACACCCTGTGGAACATGTCCGACCGCGGCATCCCCCGCTCCTACCGGATGATGGAGGGATTCGGCGTCCACACCTTCCGCCTGGTCAACGAGGCGGGGGAGACCTCCCTGGTGAAGTTCCACTGGAAGCCGAAGCTGGGAGTGCACTCCCTGGTCTGGGAGGAGGCCCAGCTGATCAACGGCATGGACCCGGACTTCCACCGGCGCGACCTCTTCGACGCCATCGAGGCGGGCGCCTACCCCCAGTGGGAACTGGGCGTCCAGGTCTTCCCCGACACCCCGGACCAGACGTTCGAGGGCATCGACCTCCTCGACCCCACCAAGATCGTGCCCGAGGAGCGGGCCCCGGTGCAGCCCATCGGCCTGATGACCCTGAACGCCAACACGAAGAACTACTTCGCCGAGACCGAACAGGTCGCCTTCCACCCCGGCCACCTCGTCCCGGGCATCGACGTCACCGACGACCCGCTGCTCGCGGGCCGGCTCTTCTCCTACCTCGACACCCAGATCAGCCGCCTGGGCGGGCCGAACTTCGGCCAGCTGCCGATCAACCGGCCGCACGCCCCCGTCAACGACATGCTCCGCGACGGCATGCACCAGAGCGCCGTGCACACCGGCGTGGCACCCTACCGGCCCAACAGCCTGGACGGCGGCTGCCCCTTCCTCGCCGGCGCCGACATGAGCGCCTACATCGAGGCGCCCGTGCGGGTGGCGGAGGCGACCAAGGTCCGCGAGGCGCCCGCCTCCTTCTCCGACCACTTCAGCCAGCCGCGGCTGTTCTGGCTCAGCATGAGCCCGCCGGAGCGCGAGCACATCATCGCCGCGTACACCTTCGAACTGAACAAGTGCTACGAGCAGGCGGTCAAGGAACGCACCCTCGCGGTCCTGGCGAACATCGACCCCGAACTGTGCGAACAGGTCGCCCAGGGCCTCGGCCTGCCGGCGCCGAAGGCCACCGTGCCCCTCACGGAGGAGGCCGCCAGCCCCGCGCTGTCGCAGGTGGGCCGGACGTGGCCGGCGGACGGCCGCGTGGTCGGCATCGTCGCCGACGACGCCGCGGACCTGGACGGCGTACGGGCCGCCCGGCAGGCGCTCCTGGACGGGGGCATGGTGCCGCTCGTCATCGGCCCGGCCGGCGGCAAGCTCGACGCGGAGGGCGAACCGGTCGCGGTCCAGCGGACCTTCGCCACCGCCCGCTCCGTCGAGTTCGACGCCCTGCTGTTCGCCGGAGTGCCCGCACCGGCCGCCGACGCCCACGGCGCGCGCGACGCCAAGGCCGGGAACGGGAACGGGGCGCCGCACGGGGTCGACCCGCGGGCCCTGCTGCTGCTCACCGAGGCCTACCGGCACGGGAAGGCCGTCGGCGGATGGAACGGCGCCGACGCGGTCCTCGCAGCCGGCGGCATCGCCCCGGACGGGCCCGGCGTCATCGTCGGCGAGAGCGGCGCGGCGGCCGTGGAAGCGGTGACGGCGGCACTGTCCGAGCACCGGGCCTGGGACCGGTTCCCGCCGGTCCGGGCATGAGCGCCCCGCGGACGGCACGCCAGGAGGGACGAGGGCCCGCCCCCGAGACCGGGGGGCGGGCCCCGGCCGGGCCCGCCGACCTGCCGAAGCGGTCCTGGAAGGCCGTACTGCGCGGCACCGTCAGGGAGTTCACGGACGACGAGCTCTCCGACCGGGCCGCCGCCCTGACCTACTACGGCGTGCTGGCGATCTTCCCCGCCCTGCTGGTCCTCGTGTCGCTGCTCGGCATGGCCGGCAGGTCGGCCACCCAGCAGGTCCTCGACAGCCTCCAGCAGCTCGCCCCGGGCTCCGCCCGGGACGTGATCAGCGACGCCGTACGCCAGCTGGAGGGCCGCAGCGGCGTCGGATCGCTCCTGGCGGTCGTCGGCCTGCTCGTGGCGCTCTGGTCCGCCTCCGGCTACATCGCCGCCTTCATCCGCGCCTCGAACGCCGTCTACGACGTGCCCGAGGGGCGCCCGGTGTGGAAGGTGCTGCCGCTGCGCCTCGCGCTCACCGTGGCCCTGATGCTCCTCGCCTGCGCCGGCGGGCTGATCGTCGTCTTCACCGGCGGGCTGGCGCGGCAGGCCGGCTCCGCCCTCGGCATCGGCGACACCGCCCTGGCGGTGTGGTCGGTCGCCAAGTGGCCGGTCCTGGTCCTCCTCGTCACGGTCATGATCGCGCTGCTCTACTGGGCCGCGCCGAACGCCAAGGGCCGCGGGTACAAGTGGGTGACCCCCGGCAGCCTGCTGGCGCTGGTGATCTGGATGGCCGCCTCGGCCGGGTTCGCGTTCTACGTCGCCAACTTCGCCTCGTACAACAAGACGTACGGCACGGTCGCGGGCGTGATCGTCTTCCTGGTCTGGCTGTGGATCACGAACCTCGCCATCCTGCTCGGCCTGGAGTTCGACGCGGAACTCGCCCGCCAGCGCGCCATCGCCGCGGGACTTCCCGAGGACGAGGAGCCGTACGTGCGCCCGCGGGACACGCGGGCGTGGAGCGAGGAGGAGCGCAGGCATGCGCGGGAGCGCGAGGGGCAGGCGTAGGTGAAACCGATGGATGACTCAACAGGTGGCGATACATGCGCAGCGTAGGCGTGGAAGAAGAACTGCTGCTCGTCGACGCGGAGAGCGGGACCCCCCTGGCGGTCTCGGGAGCGGTCCTCGCGGCCGCGGACCGCGTGGCGTGGCAGCAGGCGGACGGCGGCGCGGGCGCGGGTGAGAAGCCGCACGAGTTCGAGGCGGAACTGCAGAAGGAGCAGCTGGAGTTCGCCACCAAGCCGGTGACGCACATGGGCGAACTCCAGGACGAGATCATCCGCATCCGCGGCGAGGCGACCCGGCACGCGGAGAAGGCGGGCGCCGCGGTGGCCGCCGTGGCGACGTCCCCGCTGCCGGTGCGGCCCTCGCTGAACGCCGGCAAGCGCTACCAGTGGCTCGGGGAGCAGTTCGGACTGACGGCCCAGGAGCAGCTGACGTGCGGGACGCACGTGCACGTGTCGGTGGACTCCGACGAGGAAGGCGTCGCCGTCCTGGACCGGATCCGCCCCTGGCTGGCCGTCCTGACCGCCATCAGCGCCAACTCGCCGTTCTGGCAGGGCGAGGACAGCGGATACGGCAGCTACCGCAGCAGGGTGTGGAACCGGTGGCCCTCGGCGGGCCCGGTGGACGTGTTCGGCTCCGCCGACCACTACCACGAACAGGTCCGCGCCATGATCGGGACGGGGGTGCTGCGGGACGAGGGCATGATCTACTTCGACGCGCGGCTGTCGTCCTCGTACCCGACCGTCGAGGTCAGGGTCGCGGACGTGTGCCTGCACGCGACGACCCCCGTCCTGCTGGCCGCGCTGGTCCGCGGCCTGGTGGAGACCGCCTCCCGGGCCTGGCGCGCCGGCGAGCCGCCGGCCCGGGTCGGCACGAGCCTGCTGCGGCTGGCCTCCTGGCGGGCGGGACGCTCGGGGCTGGACGGCCCGCTGCTGCATCCCGAGACGATGCGGGAGACCTCCGCCGCCCACGCCGTCGAGGCCCTGTACCAGCACGTGCGCGAAGCACTGCGCGACCACGGCGACGACGAGCGGGTCCGCCGGGCGATCGCCCACCTGCACGAACAGGGCAACGGCGCGCGCGTGCAGCGCCGGCTCCTGCGCAGCGAGGGCAGCCTCGCCCAGGTGGTCATCGAGTGTGCCCGGATGACGAACGAGGGCTGACGGCAGCCGACGCGTCCGGGAGGAACGCCGCCGGGGGCGCCATCGGGCGCCCCCGGCAGCCGGCCGGGGCGGCGGCTTCCGCCGCGGCGGTGGTGTGGCCGAGCCGCCCGGGGGCATGCGCAGGGCATGGCCGTGATCGTCGGCACCTCCGGGTGGCAATACCGCGACTGGTCGGGCGTGCTCTACCCGCCGGACCGGCCCCAGCGGCTGTGGCTGGAGGAGTACACGCGCCACTTCCCCACCGTGGAGAGCAACAACGCCTTCTACCGGCTGCCGTCGCCGGAGACGTTCGCCCAGTGGCGCGACCGCACTCCGCCCGGCTTCGTGATGGCCGTGAAGGCCAGCCGCTTCCTCACCCACATCAAGCGCCTGCGCGACCCGGCCGAGCCGGTCCACCGGCTCATGGCGCACGCCGCCTCCCTCGGGGACCGGCTCGGCCCCGTCCTGCTCCAGCTCCCGCCGACGCTGAAGGGCGACCCGGAGGCGCTCGACGCCTGCCTGGCCTGCTTCCCCGCCGGTACGCGCGTCGCCGTCGAGCCCCGGCACGACTCGTGGTGGACGCCGGCCGTGCGGTCGGTGCTCACCGAGCGCGGCGCCGCCCTCTGCTGGGCGGACCGCGGGTCGCGGCCGGTGACCCCGTTGTGGCGCACCGCCGACTGGGGCTACGTGCGCTTCCACGCGGGCCGCGCCCGCCCCTGGCCCCGGTACGGCCGCACCGCCCTGCGCACCTGGGCGGAACGGATCTCCGACACCTGGCCCCGGGAGGCGGACGTCTTCGCCTACTTCAACAACGACCCCGGCGCGGCGGCGGTGACCGACGCGCGGGTCTTCGTACGGCTGGTGGCCAAGCCGTAGACCGGCGTGTGGCGGCTGGAGTCCCTCAGCCGGCCGGAACCGCGGTGTCCGGGTGCGGGAGCGTCGCCCCGCCCCCGGCGCGCACGGCCAGCAGGACCGCGTCGTGCAGGGTGCGGCTGGCCTCCTCGCTCGGACAGGGCACGGGGCTGCCCGACAGCGTGAACCACTCCGTACCGCCGCTGTGCTGCACGGCGACGTGGGCCAGGCCGTCGGCCTCGGTCCAGGTCGTGTGGACGTCGAGCTCACCGGTCAGGACGCCCGCGTCGGCGGTTCTGGCGCCGCCCCGTCCGGCGTAGATGCCACAGGTGGTCCATGATGCCCAGCTCATCCGGCCTCCAGGATCGGTCGGTCCCGTAAACGCACGGGACATCGGTGGGTCTGGGGTGATACCCACCGTTGAGGACCGTTATACCCGGCTATCCACCGAATTTTATCCGGCTACCCTTTACGGCCGCGTGGCGGTGACCAGGTAGTAGTCCAGCAGGCGCTGCTCCCAGGCGGCCCGGAAGTTGCGCGGCCAGGTCCCCGGCTCCCAGTGCCTGGCGAGCCAGCCGTCCCAGCCGGGCCAGACCTCCGCGCCGATGGAGACCGTCCGCACGCCGACGAGACCGGCGTCGGTGAACGCGTCGGCCAGCTGCCCCACGGGCCGGGCGATGTCCAGGCCGCTGGCGAACGTCTGGAGCAGCCCGGCGAGCCGGTCGGCGGGCGCGGGAGCGCCGTCCACGGTGAAGAAGCTGGCGACCGCGACCCGTCCGCCCGGCCGCAGCACCCGCGCCGTCTCCCGGGCGAACGCCGCGAGGTCGGGGAAGTGCTGGGCGGCCTCGACGCTGTAGAGGCAGTCGAACCGCCCGCTGTCGAGCGGCAGGCTCTCGGCGGCGCCCAGGACGAAGCGCAGCCGGTGCGGCTCGGCCTCCAGCAGGGCGGCGTTGACGTCGCGGGCCCGCTGGAGCTGCTGGGGGTGGACGTCGACACCGGTGATCCCGGCGGGTCCGTACTCCTCCAGGGCGAGCGCGCAGCCCAGGCCGAGGCCGCAGCCGACTTCCACGACCCGCCCGCCCCGGGGAGCGGCGGCGTCCAGGACGTGCCGGTAGAGGTCGCGCTCGCTGCGGAGCCGGTCGCCCTCCGACAGCGGGCCTTCGAGGTCGACGGCCTTCCAGTAGCCGAAGTTGATGAACCCTCCGCAGAACACGGGAACGGAACTCAGATCGGCCGGTCCGTACGTCTCCCACACCGCGGGCCGCACGACCGGAGCGGGCTGCCGCCGGTGCTCAGCTGCCACTGCCCCTCCACCTCCCCGACGCGGAGGACGCCCGCCCCCGGCCGCCCCCAGTGTGGCCCCGGCGGCCGCGTCGCGACAGACCGCCCCGCCCGGGGCGGGGGTCAGCCGCCGGTGCGGGACGGGGCGAGGAGCACGAAGTCGGCGTTCGACGGGTCGAGGCAGACGGCGAGACGGCCGACGCCCTCCACGTCCTGCGGGCCCATCTGGACGGTGCCGCCGTTCCCGGTGACCGCCGCCACGGCGGCGTCGCAGTCGGCCACGGCGAAGACGGGGTGCCAGTACGGGCGGCCGTTCGCGAGGGAGAGGTGGTCCGCGGGCATCTCCATGAGACCGCCGTGCATGCGCTCCTCGGGAAGGCCCGCCGGGGTGATGAGCGCGTAGGCGCCCCCGCCCCCGGGCAGCTCCATGTCGCTGAAGCGCCAGCCGAGGACGCCCCCGTAGAACTCCTTCGCCGCCGCGGCGTCACTCGTGTACAGCTCGGTCCAGCACAGCGAACCCGGCTCGTCCACCAGCTCGACGCCCGTGTCCGTGCCCGGCTGCCAGACGGCGAACTGTCCCCCGAGGGGGTCGCTGTACTGCGCCATCCGGCCCCACTCGTCCAGGTCCAGGGGAGCCACCCGGACCGTGCCGCCCGCCCGCTCCACCGCCCGGGTGGCGGCGTCCGCGTCGGTGACGTGGTAGTAGATCATCCAGGCCGGCCGGGCGCCCTCCTCGGTGAGCTTGCCGAGCCCGGCGACGACCTTCCCGTCCTTGCGGAACATCCCGCCGTCCATGGCGCCCATGGGCTCGTACTCCCACCCGAGGACGGCGCCGTAGAAGGCCGCGGCGGACCGGACGTCCGGGGCGCCGAGGTCGAGCCAGCAGGGGGAGCCGGGGACGAAATCGGTGGTGATCATGGAAGTGGCCTTTCGCGGGTCCTGAACGGTCCCAGCCTGGCACCGACGACCGCCCCCCGCCCGTCGGCGTCCCCTCCCCGCCTGGTCAGGACGCCCCGCGGGACGCGTACGCGCGGACGTCCGCGTCGGGGTCCGCCGCGGCCGCGGCCAGCGCGGTGCGGGCCTGCGGCACCTCGCGGTGCGGGAGGAGGGACAGCACAGCGGCCTTGCGGACGTCCGCATTCGGGTCGGCCAGGGTCCTGGCCAGGGCGGGGACGGCCCGCCCCGGCGCGGCGGCACGCAGGGCGGCCGCGGCGCCGGCCCGCACCTGCCACGCCGGGTCCCCGAGCGCGGCCTCGGCCCGCGCGGCGTACCCGGGCGGGCACCCCGTGGCGGCCAGCGCGCCCAGGGCGGCGCCGCGGACCAGCGGGTCGGGGTCGTCCAGCAGGGGGTCGAGGGGCGAGGGGGCCGGTTCGCGGACGGCCGCGAGGGCGCGGGCCACCGCGACGCGGACCTCGCGTGCGGGGTCGGCGGCCGCCCGCGCCAGTTCCGCCACCGCGTCCACCGAGACCAGGGCCCGGACGGCGGTGATGCGGACCTCCACGTCGGTGTCGGCGAGAGCGGCCCCGTACACCCCGCCGTCGCCCAGCCGCAGCGTCCGCAGCACCTCCAGCGCGGCCGCCCGCACGGCCGGGTCGCCGACGCCCAGCGCCGCGCGCAGCCCGGCCGCCAGCTCCGGCTCGGCGGGCAGCACCTCGACCAGCTCGCGCAGCGCGGCCGCGGCGGCGGCCCGGACCTCGGGCGCCGGGTCGAGCAGGCACGCGGCGAGCGCGGGCCCGGCGCCGTCCGGCACGGTCTCGCCGAGGACGGCCACCGCGGCCGCCCGCACCCCGGGATCGGCGTGGGCCACGTAGGGCCGCAGCGCCTCCAGGCCGGGGGCCTCCTCGGCGAGGGAGAGCAGGCGCAGCAGGGCCGGACCGGGCGCGGCGACCCCACCGGACCCCGTCGGAGCCGCAGCCGCAGCCGTCGGAGCCGCAGCCGCCGCCGGGCGGGCCGCCGGAGCGGCGTCCCGGGGACCGGCCGTGGCCACCGGCACCAGCGCGACCTCGCCCAGCCACCGTTCCGGTCCCGCCTCCGGGGCGAACCCGTCCACCGGGACCGTGTACGGCTCGACCGGCCGCGCGGTGAACTCCATCGCGCCCGACGGCGACTTGCGCAGGTCGAGGTGGTGCAGCCAGCCCGCGTCGTCCTGCTCCGGGTGGTCCGTCCGCTCGTGGTACAGGCCCCAGCGGGACTCCGTGCGCGCCAGCGAGGCCCGGGCGGCCATCTCCGCGCAGTCCCGGATGAAGGTGACCTCCGCGCACCGCATCAGCTCGTGCGCGGTGCGCGCCCCCATCCCGGCGATCTCCCCCGACATCCTGGTGAACGCCTCCACGGCCAGGGACAGCCGCGCCCCGGACTTCGGCGGCGCCACGTAGTCGTTGACGAACCGCCGCAGCTTGTACTCCACCTGCGGCTGCGGCGGTCCGTCCGGGTTGCGCAGCGGCCGGTAGACGAGCTCGTGGGCCGCGGCGAGCTGGTCCCGGGGCAGCTCCCCCCCGTACGCCCGGTACTGCGCGGCGTCCTCGCCGGCCAGGTCCCCGAAGACGAACGCGCCGATCATGTAGTTGTGCGGTACGCAGGCCAGGTCGCCGGCCGCGTACAGCCGGGGCACGGTGGTGCGGGCGTGGGCGTCCACCCGGACCCCGGAGGCGGAGTGACCGCCGCACAGCCCGATCTCCGAGATGTGCATCTCGATGTCGTGGGTGCGGTAGTCGTGGCCGCGGCCCTCGTGGAACGTGCCGCGGGTGGGCCGCTCCGTCGTGTGCAGGATCGATTCGACGGCGGCGACGGTCTCCTCGGGCAGATGGCTGAGCTTCAGGTACACCGGGCCCCGGTCGGAGGCGAGTTCGGCCGCGAACTCGGCCATCATCTGCCCCGACCAGTAGTCCGACTCGACGAACCGCTCGCCGTGCCGGTTCACCTGGTAGCCGCCGAAGGGGTTCGCGACGTACGCGCAGGCCGGCCCGTTGTAGTCCTTGATCAACGGGTTGATCTGGAAGCACTCGATCCCGGTGAGCGCGGCCCCCGCGTGGTAGGCCATGGCGTAGCCGTCACCGGCGTTCGTGGGGTTCTCGTACGTCCCGTACAGGTAGCCGGAGGCGGGCAGCCCGAGTCGGCCGCAGGCCCCGGTGGCGAGGATCACCGCGCCGGCCCGTACGGTGACGAACGCCCCGGTGCGGGTGTCGAAGCCCGCCGCGCCGATGGCCCGGCCGTCCTCGGGGTGGGTGAGCACCCGGACCGGCATCACCCGGTTCTCGATCCGGATCCGCTCGCGCATCTCACGGCGCCGCAGCTGCCGGTACAGCACCTTCTTGACGTCCTTGCCCTCCGGCATCGGCAGGACGTAGGAGCCGGAGCGGTGCACCTGGCGGACCGCGTACTCGCCGTGCTCGTCCTTCTCGAACTTCACGCCGTACGACTCCAGGCGCTGGACCATCGCGAAGCCGCGGGTCGCGGTCTGCCGGACGGTGGACTGGTCGACGATGCCGTCGTTGGCGCGGGTGATCTCGGCGACGTAGTCGTCCGGTTCGGCGCGGCCCGGGACGACCGCGTTGTTGACCCCGTCCATGCCCATGGCGAGGGCCCCGGAGTGCCGCACGTGCGCCTTCTCCAGCAGCAGTACGTCCGCGCCGCGCTCGGCGGCGGTCAGCGCGGCCATCGTGCCGGCGGTGCCGCCGCCGATGACGAGGACGTCGCAGGACAGCTCGGTCGCGTCGGCGAGGTCGGGGACGGCGAGGTCGGGGAGGGCCGGGGGAGCGTCCACCTTGGTGTCCACGGGGGTGCCTTTCAGAGGGATTCGAGAATGCGGCGGCGCAGTGCGGCCGTAGCCGGGGCGTGCTGCGCGTCGCGCCGGCGCGGATGCGGTACGTCCAGCACCCGTCCGGAGTCCAGCAGGGCGACCCGGTCGCCGAGGTGGAGGGCCTCGTCCACGTCGTGGGTGACGAAGACGACGGTGGCGCCGGTGCCCCGCAGGATGTCCACCAGCAGGTCCTGCATGCCGGCGCGGGTGCGCGCGTCGAGCGCGCCGAAGGGCTCGTCCATCAGGACAGCCCGGGGCCCGCCGGCCAGCGCGCGGGCCAGCTGCACGCGCTGGCGCTGGCCGCCGGAAAGCTGGTGCGGCAGCTTCTGCGCGTGCCCGGCCAGCCCGACCCGGTCCAGCCAGGCGGCCGCGGACCGGCGCCGCTCGGCCCGGGGGACCCGCCGGATTGCCAGCGGCAGTTCCACGTTGGCGCGGACCGTGCGCCAGGGCAGCAGCGCGTCGTGCTGGAAGACCAGTGCCCGGTCGCGGGCGGGCCGGGTGACCGGCTCACCGTCCTGCGTGACCCGCCCGTCCAGCGGGGGGAGCAGTCCGGCGAGGGTGCGCAGCAGGGTCGACTTCCCGCAGCCGGAGGGCCCGACCACGGTCAGCAGTTCGCCCGGCGGGATGCGCAGGGTGACGGGGTCCGGTAGGACGGCGCCGCCGGGGTGGCCGAGCCGTACGCCGAGCAGGGCGAGTTCGGCGCCGGCCGGCACGGGAGGGGCGGGCGGGGCGGTGGTGCTCACGGGACGGGCTCCTTACGGGGGACGGCGGTACGGGGCGCCGGCGCCCCGGCGGCGGAACGGCCGGCCCCGCGGTCCGCCGGACGGCGTGTCCCGGCGGACGCCCGTACGGCCGGGCGGGGCAGCCAGGCGGTGGCGCGGCGGCCGAGCAGCTCCACGGCGGTGGAGGTGAGCCAGCCGAGGGCGCCGATGGTGGCCATGCCGACGAACACGCCCGGGTAGTCGACCACCGTGTAGTCCTGCCAGGTGCGGTAGCCCACCCCGTACTCGCCGGAGATCATCTCCGCGGAGATCACGCAGATCCACGCGACGCCGATGCCCACCGACAGGCCGCCGAAGACTCCCGGCAGGGCGCCGGGCAGCACCACCGAGAACAGCACCCGCGACCGTCCGCCGCCCATCGTCAGCACGGCCTCCTCCCAGACGGGGCTGAGCGCCCGGACCGCGTGCCGGGTCGAGACCACCACCGGGAAGAAGGCCGCGGCGAAGGTGATGAAGACGATGCCCTGCTCGTTGGTGGGAAGCAGCAGGATGGCGACCGGTACCAGGGCGATGGCCGGCACCGGGCGCACCACCTCCACCAGCGGGCCCAGGATGTCGGCAGCCCACCGGGAGCGGGCGACGGCCGTGCCGGCCGCCACCCCCAGCACGGCGGCCAGGACGAAGCCCGCCCCGATCCGGCGCAGGCTGTGGCCCAGGTCCTGCCAGTACGCGCCGGTGCCGAGCCGGTCGGCGAAGGCGGAGGCCACCTCGCCGACCGTCGGGAACTGCTCGAAGCGGAGCCACAGGTTCACGTCCAGGGAGGTCAGCAGCTGCCACAGCCCGAGCGCCGCGGCCAGGGAGGCGGCGCGCAGCAGCCGGCGGCCCGCGCTCATGAGGCCGGGCCCGCGGCGGAGGCCAGGCCCACCGCCTCCTCGTAGCCGACGGCCCGTGCTCCGGCGTGCTGTGCCACGTAGCCCTTCGCGCCGGCCGGGGTGAGGAAGGCGCGCAGCTCGGAGCCGTCCGCCACCCACACCGCCTTGTCGGCGAACCACAGCGTGCCGGTCAGCGCGTCCGGCACGTAGGCCGCCCGCACGTCGGCGCCCTTGGCGGCCTTCAGCAGCTCCCTCGGGCTGTCGAAGGAGGCGGTGGTGTCCTGGCCCTTCAGCCACAGCTCGGGCTTGGCCGCGGCCGCCTTCGGATAGGCCGCGTCCCGCACGGCCCGCTCCAGCGGAGCCGGGTCGACGAAGGCGTCGACGTCGACGTCGCCCACCAGCCCGGCCGCCTTCAGCACCGGCACGTCCTGCTTCAGCGCGGCGATCAGCTCCGGCCGCAGCGCCGGGTCGAAGGTGGCAATGCCGTTCGCGCCGTTGTAGAGGTACACCACCTCGGCCGGCAGCCCGGTCTCCTTGGCCACCGACTCCGCGGCGGCCACCGGCCGCGTGCGCAGGTAGTCGGTCGCCCGGCGCTGCGCCTTCAGGAAGTCGTCGAGCACCCCGGGCCGCTCACCGGCGAACTTCCGCCGGACGGTGACCCCGTGGAAGGTCGGCAGGTTCAGCTCGGCCCCGTCGTACACGGCTTTCGCCCGGCCCTCGAAGGCCAGCTGTCCGGGCCAGGCCACGAACTGCGACAGCGCGTCGGCGCTGCCCGCCTGCAGGGCCGAAGCGCCCACGCTGGGCTGCTGGTTGAGCTTGTGGATGCCCTTCTCGGGGTCGATGCCGGCACGCTGCAGGGCCCGGGTGAGGGTCCCGTCGGCGGCCGAGCCGACGCTGGTGGACACCTTCCTGCCGCGCAGGTCGGCCAGCGACTCCAGCTTCGAATCCGGCGCGACGACCACCGTGTTGAGGCCGCCGCGCAGGTTGTAGCCGGTGACGGACACCAGCGCGGTCGGCTGCTTCAGCTCCTTGCCCCGGGCGGCGTTGAGCAGCAGCGGGAAGTCGCCCATCGAACCGATGTCGATCTTCCCCGCGGTCATCTGCGCGGTGATGGGGGCACCGGTCGCGTAGTCCTGCCAGTCGACCCGGTACGTCACCCCCTCCGTCCTGCCGCGCGCCGCCAGCTCCTCCTCGAAGTAGCCGAGGGAGCGCAGCAGGGTGCCCGCGGTGACCGTGTTGATGGTCTTGGACTGGTAGCCGACGGTCACCGTGACCGTCTTCGTCGGGCCGCCGCCCGCCCCGCCGCCGGCGCCGCCGCAGGCGGTGGCCAGCGGGAGCAGCAGGGCGGCCGACAGGGCGGGGGTGGCGAGTCTGCGGCGCATCGCGAGGGGGCCTCTCATCGGAGCAGGTAGGGCATGTTGACGGTCACCGCGCCGGTGGGGCAGCGCGCGGCGCACGGGCCGCAGTACCAGCACTCGTCCACGTGCATGTAGGCCTTGCCGTTGTCCTCGCGGATCGCGAGCGAGTCGAGCGGGCACATGTCGACGCAGAGCGTGCAGCCGTCGATGCACCGCGACTCGTCGATGGTCACGGGCACGTCGGCGCGCTGGGGTACCAGGGGCATGGCTTCTCCAAGGACCCGCGGGAGCGGGAAGAGGGGCGGGGGATCGGGGGCGCGGCGTCGTTCACGGGGAGCGGCGCAGCACGCCGCTCATGGTGATGCGGTCGCCGCGGAACCGGATGAACTCGAGGTCCACCGGCCGGCCGTCGGGCAGCCGGGTCAGTCGTTCCAGCATGAGGACGGCGGCACCGCGCGGGGCCTGGAGCACCGCGGCGGAGTGCGCATCGGCGTTGACGGCCTCCAGGGTGATCTCCGCATGGCCCAGCGGGCCGCCGGTCAGCGACTCCAGGAGCCGGAACACGTCCGTGTTCTCCAGGTCGCAGCCGAGCAGTTCACCGCCGATGTCCATGGGGAGGTAGGACAGGTCCAGGGACAGCGGCAGGCCGTTCAGGCGGCGCAGCCGCTCGATACAGAGCACGTCGGTGTGCTCCGGCAGGCCCAGCCGGTGGGCCACCGGCCCGGGAGCGGTCACGGGCCCGACGGTACGGACCTCGTTGGTGACCCGGCCGTGTTCGTGCAGGGTCTCGGCCAGGCCCTGGAGGCGCTCCAGACCGTGCGGGTACTTCTCGCACACCACCACCGTGCCGACACCCGGCTGACGGTCGATCAGCTGCTCGGCGCGGAGCAGGCCGAGGGCCTGTCGGACGGTGTTGCGGCTGGCCCGGTAGTCGGCGGCGAGGGCGTCCTCCAGGGGCAGGACCCCGCCGGGGAAGCCGCCCGCCAGGATCTGGTGGCGCAGCAGGTCGGCGAGCTGCCGGGCCTGGTCCGCGCGCAGCCGCCGGCGGCGCGCTGCGGCGACCGGGCGGGTGGCGGGGGCGGGTTCGGCTGGCATGCGACGGAACGTACCGGGAGAGCCGCCCCGGTGGTGTTGCCGCAGTATTGCGCCACCTGACGCCCCGCTGGTACCGCGCTGACCTGCGGTTTTCCTGGAGGAACGACAAGATCCGCCACTACGGTGCCCATCATGTGGACCGGCGCGCGCCCACGATGCGAACGTCGGGCCCGACGCCCCCGCGCCGGGCCCGTCCGGCGGCCTTCAGGCCGCCGGCGCGCCGTCCGAGGAGTGCCCGGGGGCGGCCGGGGCCGGGGTGGCCTCGTGCGGGGACCGGGTGGCCCGGTTCGCCGGGCTCGCCTATCCGCCGAGGGCGGGCAGGACCTTGTCGCGGTAGGCCTCGAAGAAGGCCTGCTGGTCGGGGCCGATCTGGCCGACGTACACCTCCGCGAAGCCCGCCTCCACGTAGGCGCGGACGGCCTCCACGTGCTCCTCCACGTCGGGGCCGCAGGGGACGCTGTCGGAGACCTGGTCGCGGGTCACGAGCTCGCTCGCCTGCTCGAAGTGGGCCGGGGTCGGCAGGATCTGGTTCAGCTCGCCCGGCAGCTGCTCGGTGGGCCACAGGCGGTGCACGGTCTCGACGGCCTTCTCCCGGTCCTCGCCCCAGCACACCTTGAGGCCGCCGATCACCGGCTTACCGCCGCCCCCCGCGTCCCGGAAGCGGCCGATGGCCTCCTCGTCCGGGCCCATGGTGACGAACCCGTCGCCGATGCGTCCGGCGAGCTCCGCCGCCTTCGGGCCGAAGCCGGAGACGTGGATGGGCAGCCGGCCGTGCGGCGCGGTGTACAGGCGGGCGTTCTCCACCGTGTAGTGGCGCCCCCGGTGGGTGACCTGACGGCCCGTGAAGAGCCTGCGCATCACCTCCACGGCTTCCTCCAGCATCTCGGCGCGCTCGTCGAACGCCGGCCACCGGTCGCCGAGGATGTGCTCGTTGAGGGCCTCGCCCGTGCCCACGCCCAGCGCGAACCGGCCCTCGAGCAGTCGGCTCGACGTCGCCGCGGCCTGGGCCGTCACCGCCGGGTGCAGGCGCATGGTGGGGCAGGTGACCAGGGTGGTCACCGGCAGCTCCACGGTCTGGGAGATGGCTCCGATCATCGACCAGACGAGCGGGCTGTTGCCCTGCGCGTCGTTCCACGGGTGGAAGTGGTCGGAGATCGCCAGCCGGGTGAACCCGGCGTCGGCGGCCCGGCGGGCCTGCTCCAGGAGCTGGCCCGGGGTGAACTCCTCACAGGCCAGGAAGTAGCCGAACGCGGTCATCGGTCTCGTGCCTCCAGGGAGGGGAAGTGACGTGGGCCCCGCGGTCGGCGCGTGCCCCCGGCACCGGTGGACAAACATCGGTACGCCACCACGCCCCCCACCCGGGGTGCCGGGCGCGGGCGCTCGCGCCGGTGGCCTCGGCGGTGTGCGGAGGAGTGGCGCGCGACGGTCGCGTGCGGTCCGCCCCTGCGCCGGGCGGATCCTCCCGCGCGTCCGCGGCGGGCCGCGGCCCCGTCAGGCCTGCCGGAACCGGTCGCGGTGGGCCGCCAGCCAGGTGGCGAAGTCCTGGAGCGCCGGGTTGATGCGGCGGACGGCCTCCAGGTCGCGGGCGCCGGTGAAGGAGGCCTCGCAGTCGGCGTAGAACTGGAACATGTTCCCGGCCTCCTCGGCGCCGGGAAAGCCGAGGGCGCGGAACGCGTCCGGCGTCAGCGGCCGGTACCGGACCGGCCGGCCCAGCGACTCGGTGAGGGCCGAGGCCATGTCGGCGACCCGCAGGTGCTCGCCGGCGATGCTGATGGTGGCGGCGACGTAGTCGGCGCCCCCCTTGAAGACGGCGTGCGCGGTCTTCCCGATGTCGTCGACGGCGATCCCGGAGAGCCGTTTGTCACCCATCGGGAAGATTAGGTCCAGGCCGCCGTCCTCCGCCTCCTGCGGCGCGAAGGAGCCCAGCAGGTTCTCCCAGTAGAACGTGGCCCGCAGGAACGTCACGGGCACGCCCGCGTCGAGGAAGTACTGGTCCGCCTCCGCCTTGCCGTCGAAGTGCGGGACCTTGTACTGCCCCTGGAGCGTCGGCATCCGGGGGTCGTCGACCGGGATGCAGTGGCGCGTGTCCTCCAGGGTCGACCAGATCGCGTGCTGCACGCCGGCGTGCCCGGCGGCCCGGGCGAGCGCCGCCGCCTGCCGCTTCTCGTGCGCGGCGTCCATGTCCTCCCAGAAGTTCGTCACCAGGAACGCCCCGTACGCCCCCTCGAAGGCGGCGGCCAGGCTCGTCTCGTCGTCCAGGTCGCCGCGGACCACCTCCGCCCCGAGCCGCACCAGCTCCCGCGCCCGGTCCGAGTCGGGGTGGCGCGTCACGGCGCGCACGGCGAAGTCCCCGTCCCGCTCCTCGAGCAGGGACCGGGCGAGGGCGCCGCCCTGCTGCCCGGTCGCGCCGAACACGGTGATCGTCCGCTTCCCGGTCATCGCCAGCCACCCACTCCCGCACGCACTTTCCGCGCCCCTCCGAGGACGCTTCCGCTGCGAAACCTACGGGCGGCGGCCCGGCCGCGACCGGCGCCACACGCGGGCCGCGCCCATATGGCCCTGGTGACGTCCCGCACCCGCGCCCCGCGCGGCGGCCGGACGGTGCCGCCCGAGTAACGCCAATGGTGCTATCTTCATTGGCACCATGCTGCTGAGACTGAACACCGCGGAAAGCCTCCCCCTGCACGAGCAGGTGGCGGGCGCGATCCGGCGGGCCGTGGCCGAGGGGGAGTGCGCGCCGGGTGACCGGCTGCCGTCCGCGCGGGACCTCGCGCTGGCGTTAAACGTCAACGTCAACACGGTCCTGCGCGCCCTGCGCGGCCTGCGCGACGAGGGGCTGCTGGAGTTCCGGCGGGGGCGGGGCGTGACCGTGGCCGCCGGGGCGGACCGCCGGTCGGAGCTGCTCGGCCGGGTGCGCGAACTCGTCGCCGACGCGGCGCACCTGGGCTACGGCAGGGCCGAACTCATCGAGATGATCAGGGGGTTGCCGTGAACGACCTGAACGAGCCGAACGACCTGAACGACCTGAACGACCCGAGCGGCCCGACGGGGCGCCCGGCCGTGGGATGGCGGGGGGCCGCCCTCTGGGCCGCCGGGATCTCCGCCGTGCTCGTCGCCCTGCCCTGGGCCGCGCGGGGGCGGCTGCCGGAGCGTCTGGCGACCCACTGGAGCGGGGTCTCGGGCGCACCCGACGGCTCGATGCCGATGTGGGCCGCCGCGCTCGTGCCCGCCCTGGTCTGGACGGCCCTGGTCCTGCTGACCGCCGGCGTCGCGCGGTGGGACGGCGGGACGTCGGCCCGCGCCGCCCTGCCGGCCGGCGCGGTGTTCCTCGTCGGCGCTCAGGCCTGTGCCGTCCGGGCGAACCTGGACCGTGCGGACTGGCAGGAGGCCCGCTCGCTGGGCCCCGGGCTCGCCGTGACGCTCGCGGTGGCGGCCGCCGCGGGGCTGGCCGGCCGGCTGGTGGCCCGCCGCCGCCCCGCCGCGCAACCGCGCGCGACGGTGAGCGGTCCGAGCATGGAGATACCGGCCGGGGAGAGGTGCGTATGGCTCTCCCGGACGGCGAACCCCTGGCTGCGGGCGCTGGCCGGGGTCACCGGAGCCGGCGCGCTCGCCGCCGTGCTCGCCGGGGCCGCAGGGCTGGTCCCGCTGCCGTGGGCGGCCGTCGCACCGCTGGCCGTCACGTCCGTGGTGGTCCTCGCGTGCTCCTCCGTACGGGCGCGCGTCACCGAGCGGGGCCTCGACGTGGCCTTCGGCCCGTTCGGCTGGCCGGTGCGCCGGTGGGACGTCCGGGACATCGAGTCGGCGCGCGCCGAGGACCGGACGCCGGCCCAGGCGGGCGGCTGGGGGTACCGGCTCGGCGGCGCGGGGACGACGGTGATGCTCCGGGCCGGCGAGTGCCTGGTCATCCGCCCGCGGCGGGGCGGCGAGTTCGCCGTCAGCGTCGGGGACGCCGAGCGCGGGGCCGCGCTGCTGAACGCGCTGGCCGCGCGCCGAACCGCCTGAGGGCGGGCCGCCCGGAGGGCGCCGTCACTGGCCCACCCGTCCGTCGACGCACTCCCGCAACAGGTCGGCGTGCCCGCAGTGGCGGGCGTACTCCTCGATCCTGTGCACCATCAGCTCCCGGACCGCGATGGCGTCCTTCCCGACCCGCTCGCCGAGGTCCGCGTACGCGGCCAGCGCGGCGTCGGCGGCGGCCTGCTCGCGCTCCAGATCGGCGTACGCGGCGTCGACGACGGCCTGTTCGGGGACCGCCCCCAGGAAGTCGGAGTCCCGCGCCCCGTACAGCTTCGGCAGCGGGTCGCCGTCGGTGGTGATCCAGTTGCGCCAGTCCCGTTCCACCTCGGCCAGGTGGCGGAGCAGGCCGAGCAGCGACATCGTCGACGGCGGTACCGACCGGCGGGCCAGCTGCTCCGGGTCCAGGCCCTCGCACTTCATCCGCAGCGTCAGGCGGTACCCCGTCAGGAAGTCCAGCAGCGTCGCGAGCTCGCCGTCCGGACTGCTCTCGTCGCGGTGGCGGGGGTCGTCGCCGGGATCCGCCCACATGTCGGGGTAGACGGTCGCCCGGCTCCAGCGTTCGGTTCGCTCACTCATCCGGCCATGATCACGGCTGCCGGAGCGGCCCGCCACCGACTTACCGCCCCGGGGAGCGGTGCAGCTCCCGGACCCGGGTGAGCCGCGTCTCACCGGGGCTCCGGCACTTGTCTATGCAACTCGTTGCATACAAAGATCGGGGCATGGCGCTCGACCACGCGATCCTCGTCTCCCTGCTGGAGATGCCCGGCTCCGGCTACGAACTGGCCCGCAGGTTCGACCGGTCCATCGGCTACTTCTGGACCGCCACGCACCAGCAGATCTACCGGGTGCTGGGCCGCATGGAACGCGACGGCCTGCTCACCGTCCGCGAGGTGGCGCAGCAGGCCCGGCCGGACAAGAAGGAGTACTCCGTCGCCGCCCCCGGCCGCGCGGCCCTCTCGCAGTGGCTGCACGAGCCCATCGAACCCGAGAGCATGCGCCACGACCTCGCCGTGAAGATCCGGGGCGCCGCCTTCGACGACCCGGCCGCGCTGATCCGCGAGGTCGAACGGCACCACCGGGTGCACGGCGAACGGCTCGCCCGCTACCTCGCCGGGGAACTGCGCGACTTCACCGGCCCCCAGGCCCCCGCCCCGCTCGATGCCGGACAGGAGCTCCAGCACGTGGTGCTGCGCGGCGGCATCGCGTACGAGCGCATGACGATCGCCTGGCTGGACGACGTACTCGCCACCCTCCGCCGCCTCGGCGCGACACCGCCCTCCGCCTGACCGCCACCGTCCTTCCGTCCTCCTCCTTTCCCCTCCCTCCTTCCGAAGGTGAACCTCCATGGCCGACTCCCTGCTGTTCAACCCGCGCACCTACGACCCGGCGCACTTCGACCCCGAGACCCGCAGGCTGCTGCGCGCCACGGTCGACTGGTTCGAGGAGCGCGGCAAGCGCAAGCTGATCGAGGACTACCGCACCCGCGCCTGGCTGGGGGACTTCCTCGCGTTCGCCGCCAAGGAGGGGCTCTTCGCCACGTTCCTCACCCCGGCCTCCGACGCCGGCCGGCCGGACCAGCGCTGGGACACCGCCCGGATCGCCGCCCTCAACGAGATCCTCGGCTTCTACGGCCTCGACTACTGGTACGCCTGGCAGGTCACCATCCTCGGCCTCGGCCCGGTCTGGCAGAGCGGCAACGCCGCCGCCCGCGCCCGCGCCGCCGAACTCCTCGCCCAGGGCGAGGTCTTCGCCTTCGGCCTGTCCGAGCGCACCCACGGCGCCGACATCTACTCCACCGACATGCTGCTGGAGCCCGACGGCGACGGAGGCTTCCTGGCCACCGGCTCCAAGTACTACATCGGCAACGGCAACGCCGCCGGTCTCGTCTCCGTCTTCGGCCGCCGCACCGACGTCGAGGGCCCCGACGGGTACGTCTTCTTCGCCGCCGACAGCCGCCACCCGGCCTACCACCTCGTACAGAACGTCGTCGACTCCTCCAAGTACGTCAGCGAGTTCCGCCTGGACGCCTACCCGGTGTCCCAGGACGACGTCCTGCACACCGGCCGCGCCGCCTTCGACGCCGCCCTCAACACCGTCAACGTCGGCAAGTTCAACCTCTGCACCGCCTCCATCGGCATCTGCGAGCACGCGATGTACGAGGCCGTCACCCACGCGCAGAACCGCATCCTCTACGGCCGCCCCGTCACCGCCTTCCCGCACGTGCGCCGCGAGCTGGCCGACGCCTACGTCCGCCTCGTCGGCATGAAGCTCTTCAGCGACCGCGCCGTCGACTACTTCCGCTCCGCCGGCCCCGAGGACCGCCGCTACCTGCTCTTCAACCCGATGACGAAGATGAAGGTGACCACGGAGGGCGAGAAGGTCATCGACCTGATGTGGGACGTCATCGCCGCCAAGGGCTTCGAGAAGGACACCTACTTCGCGGAGGCGGCCGTCGAGATCCGCAGCCTGCCCAAGCTCGAAGGCACCGTCCACGTCAACCTGGCGCTGATCCTCAAGTTCATGCGCAACCACCTGCTTGAGCCGGCCGACTACCCCGCCGTGCCCACCCGCCTCGACGCGGCCGACGACGACTTCCTCTTCCGGCAGGGCCCGGCCCGCGGCCTGGGCTCCGTACGCTTCCACGACTGGCGCCCCGCCTTCGACGCGTACGCCGACGTGCCGAACGTGGCCCGCTTCCGCGAACAGGCCGACGCCCTCTGCGAGTTCGTCACCCACCTCGCCCCTGACGAGGAGCAGGGCCGCGACCTCGACTTCCTGCTCTCCGTCGGCCAGCTGTTCGCCCTGGTGGTGCACGCCCAGCTGATCCTGGAGCAGGCCCGCCTGACGGACCTGGACCGCGACGTCCTGGACGAGCTGTTCTCCGTCCTGGTGCGCGACTTCTCCGGCCACGCCGTCGAACTCCACGGCAAGGACTCCGCCACCGCGGCGCAGCAGGCGTGGGCCCTGGCCGCCGTCCGCCGCCCGGTCGTCGACGAGGCCCGTGCCGCCCGGATCTGGCAGCGCGTCGAGGCCCTGTCGGGTACGTACGAGATGGCGCCGTAGCGAACGCGGGCCGGCCGGGGCGGTACACCGCCCCGGCCGGCCCGGCGACGCCGCGGCTCACATGGTCCAGCGCAGCACCGCCCCCAGGCCGCCCGCCGGGCCCGGCATGCCCGCCGGGACCACGAGGACCTCGCAGCCGGCCGCGGCCGCCGAACGCAGCAGCGCGTCGTCCGCGCGGGCGAGTACGGGCCGGTCGACGCCCATCGCCTGCGCCTGGCCCCGCTGCACGGCGACCTCGTCCACGCCGGGCCCGATCCACACCTCGCGCGCCGCGTCCGAGCCCTCCGGACCGAGGAGCAGCGTCGCCACCTGGTGGCTCCGCACGGCGTCCACCACGGCGGGCATGCCCTCGGCGGCCTGGCCCGGCCCGGTGTCCACGGTCGACTCCCGGTGCTCGCCGGGCCGGCCCCGGCCCCTGCGGAAGCGTTCCAGGGCGCTCTCCAGCCGCCCACGGGCGAAGCCCTCGCGCACCCGCGCGATCTCCCGGTCGAGGGCGTCGTGCGAGGCGCCGGGCGACCGGCCGCCGCTGTCGATCTCGACAGTCACCGCCCGCATCTGCTCGGGCAGGCGGCTGAGGACGGCCCGGCGCTCACGGGGATCGCCGCTCAGCACCACCAGGTCCGCGCCGCTCCCCGGCCACTGCCGGGCCAGCTCCGCCGCGATGACGCCGGCCGTCTCGTTCCAGGTGTTCTCGACCTTGTTGCGGTAGTGCCACTCGTACCGGTCTCCCGGCACGCTGCGGTGCCCGCGGCCCTCCCGCTCCCTGCCCTGCGCCTCGCCCACCGCCTCCCGGCGCAGGGAGTCGCGCAGCTCCAGATCGGCACCCGTACGGTCGATGTGGGCCACCAGGCAGCCCGGCTCCTCACCGCGCAGCGCGGCCAGCGGCGCGATGTGCGGCAGCACCGACCAGGTCGCCTCGGTGGTGGCGGGGGCCCTGGCGAGCGGGACGTCGAGGACGACCTCGGCGCCCGAGGCGAACAGCGCCCGCCCGGGCGGGGCACCGGCGGGGGGCTCCCCGGCGAGCCGGTCCACCACGGCGCGGACGGTGTAGGCGTCGGCGTCCGCGTCGATCAGCTGGGAGGCGACCGCCCGCTCGCGCAGTGCCTGGATCCGCTGCGCGTCCTCGGTCGCGCGCGTGGTCTCGACGTACACCGAGGCCCAGGGGCCGGTACGGGCGAAGAGGGGTTTCAGAAAACCGAGTTCCATGACGTCCCCCAGGGGGTTCCGGAAGGCCTGACGGGCCTCCTCCAGGATGCCCCGCGCGCCCTGCGCGTGCCCGCCGACCGGGTGGTCCCCGGACCCGCGGCGGTACGCGGACAGCCGCGTGCGGGGCAGGGAACGCGCCACCGGCACCCCCGTCGGCACCTGCCGGCGCCACCAGAGCCCTCCGGCAGGTCCGTCCCGGCCGGTGAACCGGCCGGGACGGCGGACGGCGGACACCGGCTCAGGCGAGGTCGAACCGGTCCAGGGTCATCACCTTGTCCCACGCCGCCACGAAGTCACGGACGAACTTCTCGCCCGCGTCCTGGCAGGCGTAGACCTCGCACAGGGCGCGGAGCTGCGAATGCGCGCCGAAGACGAGGTCGACGGCGGTGGCGGTCCACTTGACCTCGCCCGTGCCGCGGACCCGGCCTTCGAACACGTTCTCGTCCGAGGTCGAGGCCTTCCACTCCGTCCCCATGTCCAGCAGGTTGACGAAGAAGTCGTTGGTCAGCGTCTGCGGCCGGCTGGTGAAGACACCGTGCCGGGACCCGTTGAAGCCGGCGCCCAGGGCCCGCATGCCGCCCGCCAGCACCGTCATCTCGGGGGCGGTCAGCGTCAGCATGTTCGCGCGGTCCAGCAGCAGGGTCTCCGGCGACAGCTTCTCGCCCGCCTTCAGGTAGTTGCGGAAGCCGTCCGCCCTGGGTTCCAGTACGGCGAAGGACTCCACGTCGGTCTGCTCCTGCGAGGCGTCCGTACGCCCCGGCGCGAATGGCACGGTGACGGCGTGCCCCGCGTCCTTCGCCGCCTTCTCCACGGCCGCGCACCCGCCCAGGACGATCAGATCGGCGAGGGAGACCTTCTTCCCGCCGGTCTGCGAGGCGTTGAAGTCCTGCCGGATCCGGTCGAGGGCCTCGACCGTCTGCGCCACCTCGGGTACCGCGTTGACCTCCCAGTCCTTCTGCGGCGCGAGCCGGATCCGCGCCCCGTTGGCGCCGCCCCGCTTGTCGGTGCCCCGGAAGCTCGCCGCCGCGGCCCAGGCGGTGCTGGCCAGCTGGGAGACGGACAGCCCCGAGCCGAGGATCCGGGCCTTGAGGTCGGCGGTCTCCGCGTCCCCGATCAGCTCGTGGCCGGCCTCCGGGACGGGGTCCTGCCACAGCTGCGGCTCGGGGATCCAGGGGCCGAGGTAGCGCGAGACGGGCCCCATGTCGCGGTGCAGCAGCTTGTACCAGGCCCGGGCGAAGGCGTCCGCGAGCCGGTCCGGGTTCTCGTGGAATCCCTTCGAGATCGGCCCGTAGACCGGATCCAGCTTCAGCGCGAGGTCCGTCGTCAGCATCATGGGGGCGTGCCGCTTCGACGGATCGTGGGCGTCGGGCACCGTCCCCTGGGCCGAGGCGTCCGTCGGCGTCCACTGCTTGGCGCCGGCCGGGCTCGTCGTCAGCTCCCAGTCGTACCGGAACAGGTTGTCCAGGTATCCGTTGTCCCACTTCGTCGGCTCGGTCGTCCACGCGCCCTCCAGCCCGCTGGTGAGCGTGTCGCCCCCCTTGCCGGTGCCGTACGCGTTCATCCACCCGAGGCCCTGCTGTTCGAGCGGCGCGGCCTCCGGCTCCGGACCGATGTACTCCGGGTCGACCGCCCCGTGGCACTTGCCGAAGGTGTGGCCGCCCACGATCAGCGCGACCGTCTCCTCGTCGTTCATCGCCATGCGCCCGAACGTCTCGCGGATGTCCCGGGCCGCGGCGAGGGGGTCCGGGTTGCCGCCGGGCCCTTCCGGATTGACGTAGATGAGGCCCATCTGCACGGCGCCGAACGGCCCCGTCAGTTCCCTGTCGCCGCTGTAGCGCTCGTCTCCGAGCCAGGTGTCCTCGGGTCCCCAGAAGATCTCCTCCGGCTCCCAGATGTCCTCCCGCCCGAAACCGAACCCGAACGTCTTGAACCCCATCGACTCCATCGCGCAGTTGCCGGCGAAGACCAGCAGGTCGGCCCAGGAGATCGTGCGCCCGTACTTCTGCTTGACCGGCCAGAGCAGCCGGCGCGCCTTGTCGAGGCTCGCGTTGTCCGGCCAGCTGTTGAGGGGGGCGAAGCGCTGGGCGCCGGAGCCGCCACCGCCCCGGCCGTCGGCGATCCGGTACGTACCCGCGGCGTGCCAGCTCATCCTGATGAAGAGCGGCCCGTAGTGGCCGTAGTCGGCGGGCCACCAGTCCTGCGACGCCGTCATCACCTCGAAGACGTCCCGCTTCAGGGCCTCGACGTCCAGGGCCGCGAACTCCTTCGCGTAGTCGAAGTCCTCGCCCATCGGGTTGGCGCGGGGCGAATGCTGGTGGAGCACCTGGAGGTCCAGCTGGTTCGGCCACCAGTCCCGGTTCGTCCTGGGGCGGGTCGGCGTGGCGGCCGGGGAGGGGATTGCGGGGTTCTCGCTTTCGCTGCCGGACACGTCCGTCCTTCTTCCTGTCTCGGTGTTTCCACCTGCTGGCTGCTTGCGACCCGCGCCCTCAGGCATGACGCCGATGACCGGGCGTGTGTCTGCGTCCGTATGGTCGCGCACGGCGGACCGCACGGCTGTGAGTAACACGCAGGGCGTGCCCGCACGAGACCGTCCGGGCGAGCCGGCGGCCGGGGGAGCGGGTGGGGTGTGGGGGTGCCGGGGGAGGGTAGGCGCCCGGCAGCCCCGGCAGGCAGGGCGCGCGTCCCGCGCGGTCCGGGGCGTGATCGGTTCCGGACGGCACGAGGGCTCCCCGAGGGCTCCAGACGAGGAGGGCACGCCATGTCCGCAGACCTTCCCGGGCCCGGCCGCCGCGAGCGGGAGGCGCGCGCCGAGACCCTGGTGGCGGCCGGGCCGCGCGGCGCACCGTGCTGGCTGAGCCTGACGGCACGGGACCTGGAAGCCGCGGAGGGCTTCTACGGCGACGTCCTGGGCTGGACGTTCAGGCCGGGAGGACTGGGCAGCACCTTCTCGGTGGCCGAGCTGGACGGAGTGCCGGTCGCGGGCCTCGGCGCGATGGCCGCCGAGCTGGCCGCTCCCGTGGCCTGGACGGCGTACTTCCGCGTGGACAGCGCGGACGAGGCCGCGGCCCGGGTACGCGAACGCGGCGGCACCGTCGGCGTCGGGCCCGTCTCCTACCCGCCCCGCGGCAGGGCGGCCCTGGTGGCCGACCGCGACGGAGCCGGCTTCGGCATCTGGGAGGGGCCGGTACTGGCCGGCTGGAGGGTCGGCGGCGGAGGGGCCCCCGCCTGGCTGGAGCTGCTGACCCGCGACGCCTTCGAGGCGGCCCTGTTCTACGGGCCGGTGCTGCAGTGGGCCGAGGACGATCCGGGCTCCTGCGTGGCGTCGTACGAGGACGACCAGGTGGTGCTGCGCAGCGGCGGCGAAGCGGTCGCCCGGCTGAACAGCGGGCCGGTGGAGGCCGCCGCCGAGAAGTCGCACGAGCGGCCCCGCTGGCTCGTCCACTTCCGGGTCCCCGACGTGCAGGAGGCACAGGCGCGGGCCCTGGCCCGCGGGGCGACGGAGGTACCGGGGCCTGCCGGGCCGGGCCGGGCGCAGGTGACGCTCCGTGATCCCCAGGGAGCCCTCTTCACCCTCGACCGGCCCGCGGACGAGACGGCCTAGGGGGTGTCCGCGAAGTCCCGCCTGCCCTGCGACGCCTGGCACCGCGCCTCGCCGCGTTGTCGGGCCCGCCCGAGTACGTCCAGTACGCGGGCGGCCCTCCGCCTTGCGATGCACGGCACCAGACGCCGCAGGGCCCGCCCTTCGGGCGGCCGGCGCTACTTCGCGGACACCCCCTAGGGTTTGTTCGCCAGGGCTCCGAGGTACTGGTTGATCTTCTTGAGCCGGGCGTCGACGCCCTGCGCGGAGCGGGTCAGGGCCTGGAGTTCCTGGACCGCAGCCAGAGCGACCAGCAGGGTCGCCCGCGCGGCGGGATCGGTGACTTCCGTCAGTGCTGACCGGGCCTCTTCGGCGAGCTGTGCGGAGGCGGGGCCTGGAGCTGGTACCGGATCCATGGCGTCATCCCTTCCGGGCGCGGGGCTGGGGCTCCGTCGCCGGGAGGGAGCGCCCACTCGGTCTGCGCGCCTGCCCCCGGCCCGCCCCGCCAAACGGCGCCAACGCCGGCCCGTGCGTTAGCCGCGGGCGCCCATGGGCAGGCGCCGGGCACCGAGCCGTCGCACGAGGAGGTTCCGGTGAAGGCATCGAAGATCGTTTACAAGCCCGTCGGCCTGGCCCTCGGCGCCACCGGAGGCGCTCTGGCCGGGGCCGTGTTCAAGCAGATCTGGAAGCGGCTCGGGCACGAGGGCGACGCACCGAACGCGACCGACGAGGAGCGGTCGTGGCGGGAGATCCTCATGGCCGCGGCCCTGCAGGGAGCCCTGTTCGCCGCCGTCAAGGCGGTCATCGACCGCAGCGGGGCGGTGGCCGCCAGGCGTCTGACCGGTACCTGGCCCGCCTGACCGGGCGCCCCGGCGATGGCGGGCCGGCCGCCGGTTTGGAGGCGGGGACCGCAGGGCAGACGCCGCCTGCCGCCCCGCGGTCCCGGACCGCCGGGGCGGACCAGAGCGCGGGAGCCGCAGCCACGGCGCGGAGGTGGTGGCGATGGACGCGGACCCGGGCGCGGCGGAAGCCGGCCGGGAGTACGACGCACGTCCCTACCTGCCCTCCGGCGGCGGGATGCGCGGCCTGCGGCAGGCGGCGGCCGGCTGCAGGGGCTGCCCGCTCTTCCGGGACGCCACCCAGACCGTCTTCGGCAGCGGCCCGGCCCACGCCCGGCTGATGCTGGTCGGGGAGCAGCCCGGCGACCAGGAGGACCTGCGCGGCGAACCGTTCGTGGGCCCGGCGGGCCGGCTGCTGCGCAAGGCGCTCGACGAGGCCGGGCTCGCCGACGAGGGGGCGTACCTGACCAACGCGGTGAAGCACTTCAAGTTCACGGTGGCCCCGCGCGGAAAGCGCCGCATCCACAAGGCCCCGAGCCTGCGCGAGACGACCGCCTGCCGGCCCTGGCTGGTGGAGGAGCTGCGGCTGGTCGCGCCCGATGTGCTGGTGGTGCTGGGAGGCACGGCCGGCAGGGCGCTGCTGGGCTCGTCCTTCCGGGTGGGCGAGCAGCGCGGGGTGCTGCTGCCGATGCCCGCGCTGGACGGCGGCCCGGACGGCTCGGCGTCCGGGCAGCTGCTGGCGACGGTCCACCCGTCGGCCGTCCTGCGGTCCGAGGACCGGGACGCCGCCTTTGCCGGCCTGGTCGCGGACCTGTCCGTGGCCGCCACCGCGCTGGATTAGGGGGTGTCCGCACAGTCCCGCCTTGCCCTGAGACGCCTGGCACCGTACCTCGCCGCGTTGTCGGGCCGGCCCGGGTACGTCCCGTACGCGTGCGGCCCTCCGCCTTGCGATGCACGGGCACCGGACGCCAGGGCCCGCCCTTCGGGCGGCCGGCGCTACTTCGCGGACACCCCCTGGCACGGGAACGGTGCGCCGACGGCCGGGCACCGGGCCGAACCCGCCCGCATGACCCTCCCCGAGCCGGGCAGGCGCCCTTGGGGATCCGGTGGATCCGTCAACCGAGACCGCACACCGATACCGCACACGATCCGAGGAGTCACCATGCCTCGTGGTTCCAGTCCCAAGCGTGAACGCCAGTACGAGCACATCAAGGAGAGCGCCGAGAACCGCGGCGAGAGCTCCGGCCGGGCCAAGGAGATGGCCGCGCGCACCGTCAACAAGGAACGCGCGCGCTCCGGCGAGTCGAAGACCGCGAGCCGCTCCTCGACGCAGGGCAAGTCGTCCTCGGAGCGGGGCGGAGAGCGTTCCCACAGCGGCTCTCAGGGCCCCACGAAGGAGCAGCTCTACAACGAGGCGAAGGAGCGCAACATCGAGGGCCGGTCGAAGATGGACAAGTCCGAGCTGATGCGGGCCCTCGGCCACTGACTCCCTCGCGTCGCAGCCCGCGGCCCCGCCGGCCGCGACCGCATGCGGCCGCACCGGGCGTACCGGCCCCGCCCGGGCCTACCCGGCAAGAGCGGCGCTGCGGCCCGGCCGGCCCGCCGCGTCCCGCCCGGCCCGGTCCGGTCCGCACGGTCTGCGACACGAGGCTCCCGGGGGGAGCCGACATGCCTCTCCACTCAGTCCGTTCCACACCCACGACCCTGCACATGGCCCTGCACGGCCAGGGCGCGGCGGCCGACGCCCGCCAGGCGGCCCGCGCGTTCCTGGAGCGGCCGGTCGACCGGGACCCGCCGCTCAGGCCCGTCGCGCTGGACACCGCCCTGCTGGTGATCAGCGAACTCGTCACCAACGCCGTCCGGCACACGGCGGGCGACTGCGCACTCGACCTCCACCTGCGAGCCGACGGCGTCGACGTGGACGTCAGCGACAGCAGCAGCGCCGAGCCGCGGCCCCGGCCGCCCGGCCACCGGGGCGAAGGCGGCTGGGGATGGCACCTGGTCAACCGGCTCGCGACCGAGGTGCAGATCCGCCACCACGACGGCGAGCCGGCGGGCAAGACCATCCACGCCCACGTCCCCGGCTGAGCCGTGAACCGCCCGCCGCTGCCGGTCCGGCGACCGCCCCGGCGGCGGCTCAGACGACCTCCACGCGCCGCCCGCCCTGCGGGATGACCAGCGGGGTACCGGCGACCGGGCACCGGATGACGGCCGCACGCAGGCCGAACACCTCGTGGACCAGGTCCGGGGTGACGATCTCCGAGGGCGGCCCGGCGGCGATCACACGGCCGTCGCGCATGGCCACGAGGTGCCCGGCGTAGCGGCAGGCCAGATTGAGCTCGTGCAGCACCATGACCACGGTGCGCCCTTCGGCGCGGTTGAGGTCGGCCACGAGTTCCAGGACGTCCACCTGGTGGGCGAGGTCGAGATAGGTCGTCGGCTCGTCCAGCAGCAGTACGGGCGTCTGCTGGGCCAGCGCCATCGCGATCCACACCCGCTGGCGCTGGCCGCCCGACAGCTCGTCGATGGAGCGCGTCGCCAGTTCCGCGGAGCCCGTCGCCGCCAGGGCCGCGTCCACCGCCGCCTCGTCGGAGGACGACCACTGGCGCCACCACCGCTGGTGCGGCGTACGGCCCCGGGCCACCAGGTCGCGCACGGAGATGCCGTCCGGGGCACTGGGGGACTGGGGCAGCAGGGCCAGCCGCAGCGCGAACTCCCGCGCCGACAGGCCCGCGATGTCCTCGCCGTCCAGGTGGACGGCGCCGCCGGCCGGCTTGAGCAGCCGGGCCAGGGCCCGCAGGGCGGTGGACTTCCCGCACGCGTTCGGGCCGACCAGCGCGGTCACCTCCCCGGCCGGGATGTCCAGGTCGAGGTCCTCGGAGACGATCCGGTCGCCGTACCCCAGGCGCAGGCCGGCCGCGCTGAGCGCGGCGGGCGCGGTGCCGGTCGGCTGGGTCTCGGTCAGCGGGGCGGTCATGTCAGCCTCCCTTTCCGGCCCGGTTGGTACGGGCGAGGAGTAGCAGCAGGTACGGGGCGCCCACGGCGCCGGTGAGCACGCCGACGGGCAGCTCGGCCGGGGCGAGGGCGGTGCGCGCGCCGAGGTCGGCGAGGATGAGCAGGACCGCGCCGGTCAGTGCGCTGGTGACCAGCGGGATGCCGGCGGTGCCGGCGAGCCGCCGGGCGATCTGCGGGGCGCCCAGCGCGATGAAGGCGATCGGTCCGGCCGCCGACGTGGCGAGCGCGGTGAGGCAGGTGGCGAGCAGCAGCAGCGCGATCCGCGCGTGCCGCAGCGGGATGCCGAGGCTGCGCGCGGTGTCGTCGTCGTACTGGAGCAGCTGGTACGGGCGGGCCAGCGCCAGGGTCAGCGGCAGCAGCACGGCCAGGGCGAGGCCGGCCCACTGGACGTGCTCGTAGCCGCGCCCGTTGAGGCTGCCGGTCAGCCACACCATGGCGCGGGAGGCCTGGTCGATGTCGGCGCGGGCCAGCATCCAGCGGGTCAGCGCCGCCAGGGCGCCGTTCGCGGCGAGGCCGACGAGGACGAAGCGGTAGCCGGTGATGGTGCCGTCCCGGTACGCCAGCAGGTAGATGCCGGCCGAGGTCAGCAGTGCGCCGGCGAGCGCCCCGAAGGGGACCGCCGCGAACGTGCCGGCGCCGGCCGCGGTGACCCCGCCGATGAGGATGGCGCTCACCGCGCCGGCCCCGGAGCCGGCCGCGATGCCGATCAGGTCGGGGCTGGCCAGCGGGTTGCGGGTGACGGCCTGGAACACGGCGCCGGCCAGCCCGAAGGCCGCCCCGACCAGCAGGGCCGTCAGGGCGCGCGGCAGCCGGAGCTGGTGGACGATCAGGTCGGCCGAGCCGGAGCCGCTGCCCAGCACCGCGGCCAGGACGTCGCCCACCGGGATGGCGAACGTGCCCAGCGAGACGGAGGCGATCAGGCCGGCGAAGCCGGTCGCCACGAGTGCGGCCACCACGAGGGCCACCCGGGGGCGTACGGCCACGCCGACGGGTCCGGCCTCGATCCGCAGCAGCCGTACGGCCTTCTGACGGTCCGTCGTGCGCACCGCGCCGGCCGGGGTCGTCGTGCTCGTCGTGCTCATCGGGTGTGCTCCTTGAGCTTGCCGCGCTTGACCAGCAGCGCGAGGAACGGCGCCCCGAGCAGCGCGGTCACCACGCCCGCCTCCAGTTCGCCGGGCCGGGCCACCATGCGGCCCACCACGTCGGCGCCGAGCATCAGCGAGGCCCCGCCCAGTGCGGAACACGGCACGAGCCAGCGGGCGTCGGGCCCGGTGAAGGCCCGTACGACGTGCGGGACGACCAGGCCGACGAACGTCACAGGGCCGGCCGCGGCCACGGCCGCGCCGGTCAGCAGGACCACCGCCACCGCGCCGAGCGCGCGGGTGGACCTGACCGGGGTCCCGAGCGAGCTGGCCACGTCGTCGCCGAGGGCGAGGGCGTTGAGCCGCCCGCTCAGTCCGAGGGCGAGGGCGAGCCCGACGATGACGAACGGGAGCAGTTCCACGCCCAGGTGCGCGTCGCGGCCGGCCAGGGAGCCCACCGCCCAGAACCGGTACTGGTCCAGGGTGCGGACGTCCAGCAGCACGAGGGTGTTGGTGCCCGCGTCGAGCAGGACGGTCACGGCCGCGCCGGCCAGCGCCAGTTTGGCGGGGGTCGCGCCCCCGTACCCGGTGCCGCCGACGGCGTAGGCGATGAGCCCGGCCAGCGCCCCGCCGAGGAAGGCGAACCAGATGTACTGGTACGAACTCGTCAGCCCCAGCACGCCGATGCTCGCGGCGACCGCGAACGAGCCGCCCGCGCTGATGCCGATCAGGCCGGGGTCGCCCAGCGGGTTGCGGGTGATGTCCTGGGCCACCGCGCCCGCGGCGCCCAGGGAGAGGCCGACCAGCAGCCCCAGGAACGTTCTGGGCATGCGCAGTTCGCGGATGACGACCGCGTCGCCCGCCTCGCTGCCGCCGATCGCGGACAGCACGTCGGAGAGCGCGACGGCCTTCGTGCCGATCGCCAGGGAGGCGCAGACCATGGCGGCCACGGTGGCGAGCAGCGCGGTGAACACGAGGGTCCGGGAAAGGAGTCGTCGGGGTGGCGGAACGGCTGGGGCGGGGACCGCGGCGGCAGCGGCGGTGACGGGCTTCAGAGACACTCACACAAGGTAAGGGATGCCTAACCGAATTTACTCCGCACCCCCCGTCTGGATTTGGCCACGGAGAGCCGCTACTGTTCACCACGCGCTTACTCAGGCAAGGCTTACCTAAGAACATGCGTTCCCTCTGGAGAACTGAGAACCGATGAACACCTTCACCCAGCGTCGCCGGCCGGGCCGGATCGCCGCTGCCGTCCTGACGGCGGCCATGGCCCTCTCCCTGGCTGCCTGCGGTGGCGCCGGCGGTGACGGCAAGCCGGCCGCCGACTCCTCCAAGCCGGCCGCCGCGGAGTCCGCCGGCTTCCCGCGGACCATCACCCACGACAAGGGCAAGACCGAGATCAAGGCCAAGCCCAAGCGCGTGGTGGCGCTGGACAACAGCCTCGTGGAGGCCGTCGTCGCGCTCGACGCGCCGCTGGTGGGCGGTATCGGATCGTACCGTGACCAGAAGGGCTTCCCGGCCTACCTCGGTGACGCGGTGAAGGACACCAAGGACGTCGGCCCGCTCGACAGCCCCAACCTCGAGGCCATCGCGGCGCTCAAGCCGGACCTCATCGTCTCGGCGACGGTCCGTCACGCCGACTTCTACGACCGGCTGAGCCAGATCGCCCCGACCGTGTTCGTCAAGACCACCGGCCCGATCTGGAAGGAGAACGTCACCTTCCTCGGCCAGGCGCTGGGTCAGGAGGAGAAGGCCCAGGCCAAGCTGACGGCGTACCAGACGCGCGCCAAGAAGATCGGTGACGCCATCAACGCCAAGGGCGGCGGCGCGGGCGGCAAGCCCACCTTCTCGGTCCTGCGCTTCGTCGACGGTCCGACGCGCATCTACCTCCCCAAGACCTTCAGCGGCATCATCCTGAACGACATGGGCCTGACGCGGCCGGAGAACCAGCGCGACGAGGCCAAGTTCAACATCGAGATCAGCGAGGAGCAGATCCAGCAGGCGGACGCCGACCACATCTTCATGACCAGCTTCTCCGGCGGTGAGGAGCGCAAGAGGAAGTTCGTCGCCAACCCGCTGTGGCAGCGCCTGAACGCGGTCCAGAAGAACCAGGTGCACGAGGTCGACGACGCGACCTGGATGACCTCGGTCTCGCTCCAGGGTGCGGACATGGTCCTCGACGACCTGGCGAAGGCCTTCCAGGTGGACCCCGCCAAGTAGGCGTCTCCATCCCCGCCAACGGGCCGGCCCCCGGTCGCGTACTCCGGTACGCGGCCGGGGGCCGGCCCTTGCCGTCAGCGGCGCGCGGGCCCGTTCAGCCCGCGTCCTCGATCCGGCGGATCCGTTCCGCGTCACAGGTCCGGGGGCAGGTCGCACACGCCCGGGCCGCGTCCAGCGTGTAGTACATGCAGCAGCCGAGCCGGGTGCGCGTCGGGTGCAGCCGTCCGTCGCGGGTCGCGAGCCGCCTGAAGTCCGCGCCGCCCGGGAAGGGGGCGATGGCGGTGGGGAGCAGCTCGGTCGCCTCCCGAACGGCCCGCTCCTCCTGGCCGAGGACGCGGCCCAGGTACCAGATCCCGGAGACGAGGTCGTCGGCGGCCATGCCCCACAGGGCCCGGTCCCGGCGCCGCAGCCGCGGTCCCGCGGCCGCCAGCAGCGGCCGTACGTGATCGGCGACGGCGGCGCGCAGCTCGGCGCGCAGCGCCTCCTCGCCGGCCACGGCCCGCGCGCCCGCGAGGCGCGCCGCCGGATCGCCGGGCAGGCAGGCGAACCCCGCCCCCGGTACGACCTCGAAGGTGCCCGTCGCGAGGTCCACGCGGACCTCGCGCGGGCGGATGCGCGGCACGCGCCGCTCCAGGTACCAGGCGCCGCTCATCAGCAGGCTGACGGACCAGAGGTAGTCGTGCAGGGCGCGCGACGCGGCCACGTCGGGTCGCGGCTCGTGCCCGTGGCCGGTCCGGATGCGGGCGGCCTCGGCGGCGACGAAGGCCTCCAGGGCCCCCTCGTCCTCCGCCAGTTCCGCCCCGCTGACGCACCGTCCGGGCCGCGCGGCCGCGGTGGCCACCCGGACGTCGAGCGCGGGGCAGTGCGCCGCGAGGCGCCCGTAGGTCCGCGCGAGCGTGTCGGAGGCGCCCGGGGCGGCGGCTGCGGTGCGTGGGACCGCGGTCATCGGTTGTCGCTCATGTGCGGCACGGGTACTCCGGTACGAGGCGGTAGGTAAGGCTTACCTTAACCCAATGGTTTACGATCATGGCTGCTCCGTCAGGCCGCGTGCCGCCCAGCCTGGTTGAAGCTAAGGGTTGGCTAACCTAAGCTGACGTCACCGGTGGAACGCGGAATCCACCGGCGCCACGGCGTGCCGGAAAACAGCCACCACGCTCACCCCCACTGTTCAGTTCTCGGAAGGGGCTCCAGCCCATGCGGTTGTACCTGCTCGCACTCAACCCGACCGATTCGGTCACCGAAGGGTTCCTCCCCGCCGCCGCCCGGCTCGGTCTCGACGTCACCGTCCTGACCGACCAGCCCGAGGCCCACCGCCGGTCGGTCGCCGCGGACGTCGAGGTCCTGGAGTGCGACGTACGCGACTTCCGCGCGGTCATCACCCGCATATCGACCCACCACGCACCCGACGCCGTGTTCACCAACAGCGACCACCTCCAGACCCAGGCGGCGCTGGCGGCGGACTACTTCGGCCTGCCCGCCAAGGACTGGCGCGCGACCCTGAGGGTCAAGGACAAGGCCCAGATGCGCCGCCACCTGGCCGCGAGCGGGCTGGACGCGGTGTGGTCGACGGAGCTGTCCCCCGGTCAGGACCCGGTCTCCCTCCTCGCCCTGGACGTGCCCTACCCGTGCGTGGTCAAGCCGCGCGAGGGGGTCGCCAGTGAGGACGTGGTGCTGGTCGAGGGGCCGGAGGAGCTCGTCCTGCGCTGCAAGGAGATCCAGGTCCGCCGGCCGCAGGCGCCCCTGGTGGTCGAGGAGTACCTGGCCGGCGAGCTGTACACCCTGGAGACGCTCGGCGACGGGAACGTCCGTCACGTACTGAGCGGCTTCCACACCCGGCTGTCCGCACCCCCGTACTTCATCGAGGAGCGGCTGGTCTACATCCCCCACCACCCCGAACCGGTGCTGGAGCAGGTCCTCGCCCAGCTCGACGCCCTCGGCGTCGGATTCGGCGTCTGCCACACCGAGTTCGTCGTGCACGACGGCCGCGCCCGCATCATCGAGGTCAACTACCGGGCCATCGGGGACCAGATGGACCTGCTCCTGACGCGGCTGCTGGACATTCCGCTCTTCGAGCACGTCCTGCGCACGCACCTGGGGCAGCCGCTGCCCGCCGACCTGGGCGCGCGCACGGAAGGCGCCGCCGTCGTCGACTACCCCTGCGCCCACAGCGCCGGCACGCTCACGGCCGCGCCCGCGGCGGCCGACCTCGTCGTGGACGGCGTCGAACTGACGTACCGGCCGCTGCGCGCGGTGGGGGAGCGGCACGGGCTTTACCACACCAACCGCGACTACATCGGAGTGCTGCGCGCGGTCGGCGAGGACCAGGCGACCGTCGACCGGATCGCCGCCGACTACCTCGCGGCCCAGCGGTGGGAGATCACCCCGTGACGACGACCGCCCAGGCGGCCCCCGCCGCCCCGGCCCTCGCCGACACCACCGAAGCGGAGCTGCTGCTGCGCGTCCTCGGCGCCCTCCTGCGGGAGGACGTCGTCGGCCTGCGCACCCGCACCACCCCCGTCGACCGCGCCGACGGACGGTGGCTGCGGCTGCCCGCCGAGGACGGTGACGCGCTGCTCCTCCCGGTCGCCGAGGACGGCTACCAGAGCGTCCACGCCGCCCGGCTGCCGCTGCTCGTGCGCGAGTCCGACGGCCGCGAACTCACCACCCACGACGAGGTGCTCGACGCCCTCGGCGCGCTCGCCGACCCCGTCGACCGGGGCGGCTTCGACGCCTTCGCCGAGGAGTGCCGCCAGACCCTCGCCACCATGCGCCTGCACTCCCGCACCCGCGACCAGGCCGCCGCCACCCTGACCGCCGCCCACGGAGCGGAACCCGCCGACTGGACCGGCCTCGCGGGCGGGCTCGCGTACGACACCCTCGCGGCACGCCTCGACCACCCGGTGTACCCCACCGCGCGCGGCCGCTCCGGCCTCGACGAGGACCAGCTGCACGCCTACGCCCCCGAGTTCCACCCGCACTTCGCCCTGCGCTGGATCGCCGTCCCCCGGCAGGACCTCACCGTGGCCGGCGGCCCGGACGCGCTGCCCGCCCTCTGGCCCACGCCGGCCGCGCTCGGCCTGCCCGCGCTCGACCACAGCCACCTCGCCCTGCCCGTCCACCCGCTCACCGTCGGCGCACCGCTGGACGAGGCCCTGCACGCCGCGGGCCTGACCGGCCGGGCGGTCCTGGCCGAGCGCCCGTACCTCGACGTCGTCCCCACCCTGTCCATGCGCACGGTCTCCGTCACCGACGACCCCACCCTGCACATCAAGGTCCCGATGGCCACCGCCACCCTGGGCCTGCGCAACCGCCGCGTCATCCGGCCCGGCTTCCTCGCCGACGGGGTCGCCGGCCAGCGCCTCGTGGAAGCCGTCGTCGCCCGCGAACCGCGCTTCCAGGGCGTCGTCCTGCACGCCGACGAGACGGTCTACGCCCACGCCGGCCACGAGCTCCTCGCCGCCCTCTGCCGCCGCCACCCGGCCGGACTGGAGGACGCCGTCGTCACCCCGCTCGCCGCGCTCCTCGCCGAGGCCCCCGGCGGCCGGCTGCTGATCGACCACCTCGCCGACCGGTTCTACGGCGGGGACCCGCTCGCCCTCCTCGGCGCCTACCTGCGGCTGCTCCTCGACTGGCAGACCACCCTGTTCGGCTACGGCATCGCCCTGGAGTCGCACCAGCAGAACATCTCCCTCGTCCTCGACCGCGGCCCGGCCGGCGACACCCGCCTGCGGCTGCTGTTCAAGGACGACGACGGCCCGCGCGTCCACGCCGCCCGCGTACGCGCCACGCTCGGCGCCGACGCCCCCCTCGGCTTCGACGACCCCCGCGCCTTCAGCGAGGACGACCGCCCGCTCACCGACCTGTTCACCACCATCACCCTGCACCTGTGCGCCGGTTCCTACGCCTTCGGGCTGGCCCGGCACGGCCGCGCCGACGCCCGGGTCCTGCTGGACCTCGTACGCGACCGGCTCGCCGAGGCCGCCGAACGGCTCGGCACCGCACCGGGGGAGCCCGGCGCCGTGCTGCGCGCCCACGTCCTGGACGCTCCGCAGCTGCCCGTCAAGGCGATGGTCACCGCCGGAACGCTGCTCAGCAAGGAGCGCTCGGGCGCCGCCGACATCAACAAGCACTACACCACCGGACCCAACTACCTCCTCCGGCAGGAGGGTTCACCATGAGTACCGAAGCCCCCGCGGACCAGCGCACGGCGGTCCCCGCCGCCGGCCCCGAGCCCGAGCTCCGCCCGGCGCTCGGCCGTAGACAGGTGCACGCGGTGGCCGGCTGCTACTTCGTGGCCTCCTTCGCGGCGCTCGGCCTGCCGCCCTTCCTCACCGAGATCCTCCCGGAGCTCGGCGACCGCGACGCGAGCTGGGCCGGGGTGCTCTACATCGTCCCCACCATCTTCGCCGCCGTCGGCGCCCCCCTGTGGGGGCGGCTCGCCGACCGGTTCGGCCGCAAGCGGCTCCTGCTGCGCGCCCAGCTGGGCCTCGCGGTGTCCTTCCTGCTGGCCGGCTGGGCCGACTCGATCGCCGCCTTCACCGTCGCCCTGGTCCTCCAGGGCGTGCTCGGCGGCACCTTCGCCGCGTCCAACGGCTACCTGGGCGCCGCGCTGGAAGGAGCACAGCTGTCCAAGGCGCTGACGCTGATGCAGGGCGCCGCGCGCGCCGCGCTGGTCTTCGCCCCGATCGTGGTCGGCAGCCTCTCCCCCTGGCTGTCCCCGCACCGCCAGTACGCCCTGCTCGCCGTCCTGCCGCTGACGGCCGCGGCGCTGATCGCCGCGCTGCCGGAATCCCGCGGCGGGCGCACACGGCCGCGTACGCCCGCGGCGGCGCCGTCCGACGCCCCGGCCGCGGAGCCGGGCGGGGAGCCGGGCCGCGGGCGGGCCACGCTGTACCGGCTGTACGCCCTGGAGTTCGCCTTCGTCTTCTCCACGGTCATCTCCTTCCCGTACCTGATCTCCCTCGTCGACGAGCGGATCCCCGGCACCTCGCCGGCGGTCTCCGGCGTCCTCTTCGCCCTGCCCCACCTGTGCTACCTCGCCGCCGCGATGTGGGTGCACTCCACGTTCCACGCGCGCCCCCGCCTCGGCGTGGCGATCGGCTTCGCCTGCATAGCCCTCGGGCTGGCCGGACACTGGCCGGCCCACTCGCTCGCCACCCTGGCCGCCGTCCGCCTGCTGCTGGGCGCGGGCCTGACCCTCGGTCTGGTCTGCCTCTCCGTGATGGCCTCCGAGTGCGCCAAGGGGCGTGCGCCGGGCGGGCTGTTCGGCTCGATCGAGTTCTTCTCCAAGGCCGGAGCCGTCGCCGCGGGCCTCGCCGCCGCCGTCGGCAACAGCCTGTACGGGCCGACCGCCCCCGTGCTGACCGGTACCGCCGTGGCCCTGGCCACCGTCTGCGCGACCGCGCTCCCGGCCCTGAACCTCCGTTCCCCCCGCTCTCTCCGCACCCGCTGGAGCCGTTGATGTCCCTGACCGATGCAAGCGGTGCCGCCCCCGTCGCCACCCGTGCCGCCGTATCCCCGGCCGGGCTGCCCACGGCCGACGAAGCGGTCGCCCACACCCTCCTGAACTGCCTGCTGCGCGAGCTGTCCGGGCCGGAACACCAGACCGCCGTGGCCGACGGCCACCTGCTGCTGTGGCTGCCCCGCCGCGGAGTGCTGCTGCGCGCCGCCCTGCGCCGCACCTCGCTGCTCGGCGCCCACCGCTTCACCGGTCCGGTGCGCGAGCGCCGGGACGGCGGGTGGGCCGCGGTCGGCTGGCGCCGGCTCGCCGAGTACGTCCAGGACGAACTGGCGCTGCGGACCGACGTGCGCAACGAGGAGTTCCTGGAGCAGGTCGCCTCCAGCCACGAGGCCGTCTCGGCCGCCCTCGCCGTACGCGCCGCCCGGCCGGCCACGGGCACCGCCGTCGGGGACGGCGACGGGCTCGCCGCCTACCTGGAGTCCGAGCAGTCCCTCGTCCTCGGCCACCGCTTCCACCCCACCCCCAAGGCCCGCAGCGGCGACACCGCCTCCTGGCTCGCCTACGCGCCCGAGACCGGCGCCACCTTCCGGCTGCGCCACCTCGCCGTGCGCGAGCACCTCGTCATCGAGGAGAGCGCCGAGGACGGTGCGACACGGCCCCTCGACGCCCTGCGCGCCGACGTCCCCGACGGCTACCGGCTGCTGCCGGCGCACCCCTGGCAGTACGAGATGCTCAGCGGGTCCCCGCAGCTGCGCGCGGCCCTCGACCGCGGCGACGTGCTGGACCTCGGCGAGGGCGGCGAGCCCTTCGCCGCCACCGCCTCGGTCCGCACCCTGTACGACGGGGACACCTTCCTGAAGTTCAGCCTCAACGTCCGCATCACCAACTGCCTGCGCAAGAACGCCAGTTACGAACTCTCCGGCGCGGTCGCCCTGACCCGCCTGCTGGCCCCGGTCCTGGCGGACCTGGAGGCCCGCTTCCCCGGCACCGCCATGCTCCGCGAGCCCGCCTACCGCAGCATCGCCCTGCCCGGCCCCGACGGCACCCCGGACCGGTCCCTCCTGGAGGGCTTCGGCGTGATCGTCCGGGAGGGCCTGCTCACCCGGCTCATGCCCGGCACCACCCCCCTCCTGGCCGCCGCCGTCGCCGACGAGTACCCCACGGGCCCCGGACACATCTCCCGCCTCATCGACACCGGGGACCCGCAGGCCGCCCTCGCCTGGTGGGCCGCGTACGTGAAGCTGCTCGTACCGCCGGTCCTGTCCGCGTATTTCGACCACGGCCTGGTCCTGGAGCCGCACCTGCAGAACGTCGTCGTCTGCGTCGACGACGAGGGCATGCCGGCCCAGGTGCTCTTCCGCGACCTCGAGGGCACCAAGCTCGTCCCCGAGCACCACGCGGACCTCCTCGCCGCACTGCCGGCCGACGTCGCCGGCCCCATGACGTACGACGCCCAGCGCGGCTGGGACAGGGTCGTCTACTGCCTGCTGGTCAACCACATCGCCGAGATGCTCGCCGCCCTCGCCGACCTCCACCCGCAGACCGAGGCCGCCCTGTGGTCCCAGGTCCGCGCCACCGTCCAGGAGCACGCCGACCGGCACGGCTGCCCCCCGCGCCTGGCCGCCCTGCTCGCCGGCGTGCCGCTGCCCGCCAAGGCGAACCTGCTCACCCGCTGGGAGCGCAAGGCCGACCGCGAAGCCGGATACGTCCGGCTGGCCTCCCCGCTCACCGAGGACGTGCTGTCCCAGGTGCTGCGCGACCACACCGACGACGACCGCACCGAAGACGCCCACGCCGAAACCACCCGGAGCCCCCGTTGACCGCCCCCACCGCAGCCGTACGCGACCGCGTCCTCGACCTCGCGGCGACGGAACTGCCCGCCTATTTGTACGACCTGACGGCCCTGCGCGAGCACGCCGCCGCCGTACGGGCCGCCCTGCCGGAGCGCGTCGAGCTCTACTACGCGGCCAAGGCCAACCCGGAGGCGGAGATCCTCGCCGCCCTCGCACCGTACGTCGACGGCTACGAGGTCTCCTCCGGCGGCGAACTCGCCCACGTCACCAAGGCGGTGCCGGGCAGCCCCCTCGCCTTCGGCGGACCCGGGAAGACCCCGGCGGAGATCGTGAGCGCCCTCGAACTGGGCGTGCAGCGCTTCCACGTGGAGAGCCTGCACGAGCTGCGGATGCTGGCCGACCTCGTCACGCGCACCGCCCCCGGCTCCGCGGCCCCCGGGGTGCTGCTCCGCTTCAACCTGCCCCTGGACGCCGCCTCCCTCGAAGGCAGCTCCCTGGCCATGGGCGGCCGCCCCACCCCCTTCGGCCTGGACCCCGACGACGCCGACACGGCGGTGCGCCTGCTCACCGACGGCACCTACCCGCGGCTGCGCCTGCTGGGCGTCCACGCCCACCTGGCCAGCGGGCTCGACGCCCCCGAGCAGCTCGCCGTCGCCGAGTCCGTCCTGACCTGGGCCGCCGGCCTCGCCGCCCGCCACCGCGTCACGTTCACGGAGGTCAACGTGGGCGGCGGCATGAACGTCGACTACGCGGACCCGGACGCCCGTTTCGACTGGACGGCCTACGGCGCGGGCCTCGCCCGGCTCGCGGACGCGCACCCCGGCCTGACCCTGCGCATCGAGCCCGGCCGCGCCCTGACCGCGTACTGCGGCTGGTACGCCACCGAGGTACTGGACGTCAAGCACAGCCGCGGCGAGGAGTTCGCCGTGGTCCGCGGCGGCACCCACCACCTGCGCACCCCGGCGACCAAGGGCCACGACCAGCCCTGCACCGTGCTGCCCGTCGCCGCATGGCCCCACCCCTGGCCCCGGCCGGGTGCCGAGGGGGAGCGGATCACGCTCACCGGCCAGCTGTGCACGCCCAAGGACCTGCTGGCGCGCGGCGTGCCGGCCGCCGGCCTGCGGGCGGGGGACCGGGTGGCGTTCGGGGTCGCGGGAGCCTACGCCTGGAACATCTCGCACCACGACTTCCTGATGCACCCGCGCCCCGGCTTCCACTTCCTGGAGGCCGACCGGACCCGAACCGGCGGCTGAGGGGCCGTTCGAGAAACGGGCCCGCGACGCGGCACGGCGTGGCCCCCGGCCGGTTCCGGCCGGGGGCCACGCCGTACGGGGCCGCGGGGGATCAGGTCTCGCGGCGACGGTCGCGCAGGGAGTCGCCCACTCCGCGCGCGCTCTCGTCGGCCTTGCCCATGGTTTCCTTCGTCTTGCCCTTGACCTGGTCCATCTTGCCTTCGGCCTTCATCCGGTCGTTGCCGGTGACCTTGCCGACGGCCTCCTTCGCCTTGCCCTTGGCCTGGTCCATCTTGCCCTTGGCCTTCTCCGCCATGGTGATCTCCTTTCCGAGAGCCTCATGGGACCGCCTGCCCAGCTTCCGCCGTCCAAACCCGATCGGGTGGAACCGGGCCCCGATGCGGTGCGGGACGCCGCCGACCGGTTACACGCCAAGGGGCGGTGAGGACCGTCAGGAGAGGCAGGCGTTTCGGCATGGACGGCCACGAAGCCACGCACGCGCAGGTCACGCTGTACGTCAACGGCGAACGGCACACCCTCGACCTGGACCACCGCACGACCCTGCTCGACGCGCTGCGCGAGCGGCTCGACCTCACCGGCTCGAAGAAGGGCTGCGACCACGGCCAGTGCGGGGCCTGCACCGTCCTCGTCGACGGCCGGCGGCTCAACAGCTGCCTGCTGCTCGCCGTCGCCCAGGACGGCGCGCGGGTCACCACCGTCGAGGGCCTCGCCGGGCCCGACGGGCGGCCCCACCCCCTCCAGGAGGCCTTCGCGGCCCGGGACGCCTTCCAGTGCGGCTACTGCACGGCCGGCCAGCTGTGCTCGGCCGTCGGCCTGCTCGCCGAGGCGAAGGCGGAGGGCGCGGACCTCACCCGCGAGGCGATCGCCGAACGGCTGAGCGGCAACCTGTGCCGCTGCGGCGCCTACCCGCGCATCGTCGACGCCGTACGGGACGTGGTCGCGTGAAGCCCTTCCACTACGTCCGCCCCGCCGGCCTCGCCGAAGCGGCCGGGGCCCACGGCGGCCGGCCCGGCTCCGCCTACCTCGCCGGCGGCACCAACCTCGTGGACCTGATGAAGCTCGGCGTCGAGCGGCCCGACACCGTCGTGGACATCGCCCGCCTGCTGCCCGCCGAGGTCGAGGCCACCGCGGACGGCGGGGTCCGCGTCGGCGCCGGCGTGCGCAACGCCGACCTCGCCACGCACCCGGTCGCCGGGGCCCGCTGTCCGGCCCTCGCCCAGGCCCTCCTGGCCGGGGCGTCGGCGCAGCTGCGCAATGCCGCGACGACCGGCGGCAACCTGCTCCAGCGCACCCGCTGCGGCTACTTCCAGGACGTGTCCAAGGCCTGCAACAAGCGGGAGCCCGGCAGCGGCTGCGCCGCCCTCGACGGCGTCAACCGCGAGCACGCCGTACTCGGGCACTCCCCGCTGTGCGTCGCCACCCACCCCTCCGACCTCGCCGTGGCGCTGAGCGCGCTCGACGCCGAGGTGGAGGTCACCGGCGCCGACGGCGTCCGCAGGGTGCCGCTCGACGGCTTCCTGCGGCTGCCCGGGGAGCACCCCGAGCGGGACACGACGCTGGGGCACGGGGAGCTCGTCACGGCGGTCATCCTGCCGCCCGGCGCGTTCGGCGTCCCCTCCGCCTACCGCAAGGCCAGGGACCGCGCCTCGTACGCCTTCGCGCTCGCGTCGGCCGCAGCGGTCCTGGAGACCCGGGACGGCCGGATCTCCCGGGTGGCGCTCGCCTTCGGCGGGCTGGCGCACCGGCCCTGGCGGGCCCGGGTCGCCGAGGAGCGCCTGCTGGGGGAGCGGCCGGCGGAAGACGTCCTGCGCACGGCCGTGGACGCGGAACTCCAGGCGGCCCGCCCGCTGCGCGACAACGCCTTCAAGGTGCGCCTCGCCCGCAACCTCGCCGTCGACGTACTGGGCCGGCTCGCCGGGTCCCTGCCGGACTGACCCCGGCGGCCGCCCCGCCCGCCCGGCGGGGTGCGCGCGGCGCGACAGAAGGAGAGACATGGAAGGCTTCACCGCGCTCGGCTCGCCCGCGACCCGGCGGGAGGCCGTGCCGAAGGTCACCGGCACCGCCCGCTACGCCGCCGACCACACCCCGCCCGGCTGCCTGTACGCCTGGCCGGTACCCGCCACCGTGGCGTCCGGCCGGACGGTCCGCGTGGACACGGCCGCGGCCGCGGCGCTGCCCGGCGTGGTGACCGTGCTCACCGCCTCCGACGCCCCCCGGCTGGGGCCGACCGAGGACGCCGAGCTGCGGCTGCTCCAGGACGCGCGGGTGCCCCACCGCGGCTGGTACGTCGCCCTGGCGGTGGCCGACACCCTGGAGCGCGCCCGGGCCGCCGCCGAGGCCGTGACCGTGACCTACGAGGCCGAGGGCGCCCCCGACGTCCGGCTGTACGAGGAGCACCCCGGCGCCTACGCCCCCGAGAAGGCCAACGGCGGCTACCCCGGGCGCAGCGAGCGGGGCGACGCGCTCGCCGCGTACGCCTCCGCGCCGGTGCGCGTCGACTGCCGGTACACGGTGCCCCCGCTGCACAACCACCCGATGGAGCCGCACGCGGCCACCGCCGTCTGGGACGCGGACGAGGGCCGGCTGACGGTGTACGACTCCAGCCAGGGCGCCAACACCGTCCGGACCGAGCTGGCCTCCCTGTTCGGCCTGCCGGAGGAGCGGATCACCGTGAACTCCGAGCACGTGGGCGGCGGATTCGGCTGCAAGGGCACGCCCCGTCCGCACGTCGTGCTCGCCGTCATGGCGGCCCGGCACACCGGCCGGCCCGTGAAGCTCGCCCTGCCCCGCGGCCACCTGCCCGCCGTGGTGGGCCACCGCGCCCCCACCCTGCACCGGCTCCGCATCGGCGCCCGCCCCGACGGCACCCTCACGGCCCTGGCGCACGAGGTCACCACCCACACCTCGCGGATCCGCGAGTTCGTCGAGCAGGCGGCCGTCCCCGCCCGGGTGATGTACGAGGCCCCCGGCCTCCTCACCGCGCACCGGGTCGTACCGCTCGACGTCCCCACCCCGTCCTGGATGCGGGCGCCCGGCGAAACGCCCGGCATGTACGCGCTGGAGTCGGCGATGGACGAACTCGCCGACGTCCTGGGCATCGACCCCGTCGAGCTGCGGCTGCGCAACGAGCCGGACGCGGAGCCGGACAGCGGACGCCCGTACAGCAGCCGCAACCTGGCGGCCTGTCTGCGCGAGGGCGCACGGCGCTTCGGCTGGGCGGACGCCCGCGCAGCCCGGGCGTCCGGCGCCCTGCTGACCGGCGCCGGCGTGGCCGCGTCCACGTACCCGGTGCTGGTGGCCCCCTCCCAGGCGCTGGCACACGCCCTGCCGGACGGCACCTACCGGGTGGAGGTGGCCGCCACCGACATCGGGACCGGGGCCCGCACCGTCCTGGCCCTGGTCGCCGCCGACGCGCTGGGCGTGCCCGCGGACCGGGTGACGAGCGTGGTCGGGCACACCGGCCTGCCCCAGGCACCGCTCGCGGGCGGCTCGTCCGGTACCGCGTCCTGGGGATGGGCGGTGCACGAGGCCTGCCGCGCGCTCGCACTGAAGCTGGAGCGGCGGGACGGGAACGTCCCCGAGGGCGGGCTCTGCGCCTCCGCCGACACCACCGCCGCCGCCAAACAGCGCTCGCCGTACGCGCGCCACGCCTTCGGCGCCCAGTTCGCCGAGGTGCGGGTCGACACGGTGACCGGGGAGGTGCGGGTGCTGCGCATGCTGGGCGTCTTCGCGGCCGGCCGCATCCTCAACCCGCTCACGGCCCGCTCCCAGTTCGTCGGAGGCATGACGATGGGCCTGGGCATGGCCCTCACCGAGCACTCCCCGCTGGATCCGGTGTACGGCGACTTCACCGCGCGCGACCTGGCCTCGTACCACGTGCCGGTGCACGCCGACGTACCCGACATCGAGGCGTACTGGGTGGACGAGCACGACAAGCACCTGAACCCCATGGGCAGCAAGGGGATCGGCGAGATCGGCACGGTGGGCGCGGCCGCCGCCATCGGCAACGCCTTCGCCCGCGCGACCGGCCGCCGGATCCGCGAGCTGCCCCTCACCCCCGACCGGGTCCTCGCCGCCCTGGCCGGGGAGGAGGCCTGAGCGGCGCGGGGTCGGCGCGCACGGTTGCCCCGCCGGAGTGCGGGTAGCCGACGATGAGGAGCCGTCCGGGAGGAAGTCCCATGATCCAGGTGTCGATACCGCTGTTCCCCGCAGAAGACGGGGGTCTGCTGATCCCCGCCGACCACGTCACCGCGCTGCTGCGCCGCCTGGCCGAGGACTGGGTGGACGCCACCGAGACGGGCGAGATGCCCGCCGACGAGCGGACGGTGTCCGACCTGGCCGACGTACTGACCGAGCTCGCCGACCAGATCGACGTCGAGTGCATCGGCTGCGCGTCCGCACAGGAGGAGCGGAAGGGCTGACGCCCTTCCGCTCCTCCTGTGGTGGCCGGCCGGTCCGGTCTCAGGTCTTCAGCAGGCGGTTGAAGAACGACCGGTAGTGCTGGAGCGCCATGCGCAGGTCCTCGGTGGCCACCTGGTCCCCGCGCTGCCACTGGCCCTGCAGGTCCTGCTTGTGCGCGTTGAACGTCCCGGCGAGGTCCTGCATGAGCTCGGCCACCAGGCTGTCCGCGGAGGTGACCGCCTCCTGCGGGTCGTCGACGAAACGGCCCTGGATCTCGCCCCATGCGGTGCGGTACCGCTCGGCGTCCGCGGCGGCGACCAGCGGCTGGTCGTCCCCGGCGCCGCCCGGCTCCGCGGGCCCGCCCCGCAGGGCGCCGTCGTCCGCGCCGGCCGTGGTGCTCCGGTCGCCGAGCCCCGCCGGTCCGAGGCCGTCGTCCTGGGAGCGCCCGAGCTCCTCGTCCCGGCCGCGTCCGAGGTCGTCGTCCCGGCCACCGGTGTCCGCGACCTGGTCGTCGCGGCCCGTCAGCGGCGCGTCCCCCTCGTCCTGGCCGCCCCTCCGCGCCTCGGACAGGGTGTCCCCGGACGCCTCGCCCGGGTAGACGGGCACCGCGCCCCCGCCGGACTCGTCCGGGCCCGCCAAGTCCTCCGTGCTCAGCGGGGTGCGCTCGGTCGTCTCGTTCTCGTCATGGTTGCGCATCTCACCGGCTCCTCTGGTCCGTGAGCAGTTCTTCGAACAGGGCGCGGTAGTGCACCATCGCCCCGCGCAGCTCCTCCGTCGTCGCCCGGCCCGCGGAGCTCCGCGTCCGGACGTCGTGAGCCGCGCGGTAGTGCTCCAGCGTGCTGCCGTGCTCGACCGACAGGTCGCGCACCGCCCCCTCGAAGCCCTCGGTGGGGTAGCCGCGTTCCCGCATCAGCCTGGACACCAGGTCGTCGGCCTCGTCGACGGCGCCCGCCGGGCGGTCGACGAAGTGCTCCTGGACGCCCGTCCACTCCTCGGCGTACCGGCGCCGCCGGTCGGCGGGGAGTTCCTTGATGTCGAGCCGGTCGTGCCGGGCCTCACGGGCGCGCAGCTCGCGCTCGGCGGCCAGCGCGCCGCCCTTCTCCTCGACCGTGCGCGCGTACTCCGGCCCGAAGCGGTCGCGCAGATGGCGCCGCCGCGCCAGCAGCCACAGAATCGTGGCGAGGGCGATCACCACGACCACCCCGGCGACGATCACCGCTATGAGCGTGCTTGTGGACATCTTGGGCCTCCGTCCTGGCGGCCTTGCGCCTTTATGGCGCGGCTGCCCACCCTGCTGCCCGACAAACCCGGCGGCCCGGCGCCACACGGCCCCGGACAGCTGCGCGCGCAGGGTGGTGGAGGGCCGTACAGTACCTCCGCCCCACCTCCGGCATGGCATCCTCGACCTATGGAGGGCGAGTCCGTGCTACCCGCCGCGGGCGACGCCGCGGCCCCTGAGCTGCTGGCGCTGGCCAGGGTCGTGGCCAGGCTGCGTGCCGAGGTCGTCGACCTGGAGAACGTCGCCTCGATGACGGCCGTCCTGGAACGGGCCAAGGGCGTGGTGATGGCCCAGGCCGGCGTCTCGGCCGACGCCGCGTACCAGTTGCTGGCCGACCGCGCCGCGCAACGCCGTCGCACCGTCCTGGAAGAGTGCTGGATCACGCTGGGGCGGGCGGGCAGCGCCCCTCCCGAGCCGCCGCCGGCCGGCCCACAGGACCCGGCCCCCGTACTCGCCCAGCCGGACGCCTCGCCCTTCCGTACGAGCCGCTACCTCGTCTCCGGAACGCCCCGGGCCGGGAGCCGGTCGCTGCTCGCCCGGCTGGCCCAGGGGCTGGCAGGCGTCCGCACCCCCGACGAGGTCGCGGAGCTGCTGCGGTCGGTGTTCGCCGAGCCGGAGGACGTGGACGCGGTGATGATCTACACCGTGGCGGCCGCCGGCAGCCTGGCGCTGGCCGGACAGGCCGGCGCGGGCGACGCGACGGCCGAACAGTGGCGCCACATCCCCCCGCTCAGCGGGGTGGCCGCCCTGGAGGCCCTCAGCACCGGCGAGGCCCTGTGGCTGGAGGACCCGGACCGGGACGCCGCCCGGTACCTGCTGATCGGCGATCCCCCCGCCCGGTGGCCCTCGCGCGCCTGGCTCCCGGTGCCCGGCAGCGCGCCGGTGACGGCGGTGGTCGGGTTCTTCCGCAGCCGCCAGGGCCCCTTCGACGCCCGCACCCGGACCCTGCTGCGGCGGGCCGTGCGGCTCTGCGGTGGCCTGCTGCGCGAGGACCCGGGTCCGCACGGACCCGACCCGCTGCGCGACGACGTGACCGCCGTCCAGACCGTCTTCGACGCCATCGCCGGACCCGCGGTCCTGCTGACACCGCTGCGCTCGCGCGCGGGGGAGGTCGAGGACTACCGGATCGAGGCGGCCGCACCCGAGTCGGTGGACGTGGCGGGGCGGCGCGGGAAGGAACTGGTCGGCCGGCGGATCCTGGAGACCTATCCGACGGTGGCCGGCACCGCGCTGTGGGAGGGCTACCTCGACGCCCTGACCACCGGGGCGGTGTACGAGGGCGAGCCGTTCGTCTACGAGGAGGTCAGCGCCGGGGTGCCGCAGCAGTCCGTGTACTCCGTGCGCGCGGCCCGGCTGGGGGAGCGGCTGGTGGTGTCGTGGATCCGCCACGACACGAGCGAGCGGGAGACCCGCCGGCTGGCCGACATGCAGCGGCTGGGGAACCTCGGCTGGGCGGGCTGGAACCTGGTCACGGACACCATCACCTGGTCCGACCAGGTCTACGCGATCTTCGACCGGGAGCCGGCGCTGGGCCCGATGCGGCTGGAGGAACTGCCCCGCCACCTGCTGGCGGAGGACCTCCCCAGGCTGGCCTCGGCGGTGCAGCGGCTGCTGGCCGACGGCAGGGCGGTCGACCAGCAGTTCCGCATCAGCACCCGTCAGGGGGTACGGCACCTGCGGATCGTGGCGGAGGCCCAGACGGACGCGGACGGCAGCCCGGTGGAGGTGCACGGCTTCTTCCAGGACCTGACCGCGCAGCGGGACGTCGAACAGGCCCTGCTGGAGAGCGAACGCGCCAACCTCGTCCAGCGCGGCATGCTGAAGGCCGAACGCGCCCTCGCCGCCCGCCTCCAGGACACCCTCCTGCCCATCCCCGAACAGTCGCTGGAGCTGGCCGGCCTGCGCGTCGACGTCGCGTACGTTCCCGCCGACAGCGGGATCAACGTCGGCGGCGACTGGTACTCGGCCATCGAACTCCCGGACAGGAGCGCCCTGTTCGTGGTCGGTGACGTCGCCGGACACGGCCTGGGCGCCGTCGGCACCATGGCCCAGCTGCGGTTCACCACCAAGGGCATGACCATCACCGGCTCCCCCCTCCCGGAGGTGCTGCGCCTGCTGAACACCCTCCTGCTGCACACGGCGGTCGATCCGCACGGGGCGACGGCCACCATGGTGATGGGCCGCTACCAGCCCTGGGACCACCGCCTGACCTGGGTACGGGCCGGACACCTGCCGCCCCTGCTGCTCCGGGACGGCGAGGCGCGCTTCCTGCCGCAGCCGGAAGGCTGCCTGCTGGGGGCCGCGTACGACTCCTCGTACGGCCAGGAGACGATCGACCTGCTGCCGGGGGACCACCTGCTGCTCTACACGGACGGCCTGGTGGAGGACCCCGGCGAGGACATCGGAGCGGGCCTCGACCGGCTCGCCGACACCGCCCTGCGGCTGCTGCGGGAGGGCCGGGGCGACACCCTCGCCCGCTCCCTGGCGGCGCTGCGGCAGCTGAACCGGGACGACATCTGCGTCCTCGACATCAACGTGCCCGGCACCCGCCCCCGGTGATCATGAACGGTGGGCGATGGGGGAGAATCGCCTGCACCGGACATGACCACCGAAGAAGGACAGGAGCACGCCCGTTGAACGAGGAAAGTCGCCAACAGGCCCGGCAGTTCCTCCAGCCGGGGGAGCACCTCATAGCCGCCTGCTCCCACGAACTCGGCCCGGGCGTGCCCACCCCTCCCGAGTCGATGCTCGCGCCGCCGGAACCCCCCGACCTCCAGCGGCGGATCGAGGCGCGCCTGCCCCGCCCGCTGCGGCAGCTGGCCAAGTCCCGGGGCCTCGACCCCCGTCGGTCGAGGCCGGCCGCCGCGGCGGACGCGGCCGACCGGATGCCGGACGCCCCGGACGGCCTCGGCTCGCGCGCGACGTACGGCACGAGCATGGAGGGCGGCTGGGAGAGCGCGGCCGGACACTTCGTCATCGGCCGCGCCAACGTACGCGGTTCGCTCACCTGCGTGCTGGCCCTCACGGACCGGCGCTGGTTCGGCCTCAGCGACGTCTCGCCGCTGTGGCAGACGACCCCCGTGATGAAGCAGTTCTGGGAAGTGCCCCGTTCGGCCGTGGCCGCCGTGCGCGCCAACCCGACGGGCGCCCTCCAGATGGGCCGTATGGACATCGAGTTCACCGACGGCTCCTGGGTCGCCCTCCTCGCCACGGCACCCGCGCACGCGAGGCCCTTCGCCGCCGCCTCCGCCCGCTACCGCTGACCCGCCCACCCGGCCGACGGTCGACCTGTCCGACGTCTGCGTCGTCGCCGCCCCCGAGACGGCGGTGGCAGAATGGCGGAACGTGAGCGAACCCCTGAGCCGCCGGCCCGTCCTGATCGTCGACGCGGCGAACGTCGTGGGCTCCGTGCCCGACGGGTGGTGGCGCGACCGCAAGGGCGCCGCGGAGCGGCTGCGCGACCTCCTCGCCGGACGGGACGCGGGCGAGGAGGTCATCCTCGTCGTCGAGGGCGCGGCCCGGGGCGTCGAGTCCGTGCCCGGGGTCCGCGTCGACGCCGCCCCCGGCAGCGGCGACGACCGCATCGTGGAGCTGGCCGCCGCCCATGCCGACCGCCCCTGCGTGGTGGTCACCGCCGACCGGGCGTTGCGCGAACGGGTGAAGGCGTACGGCGCGCAGTGCGCCGGCCCCCGCAGCGTGCGACCGTCCTAGAGGGACACCGCATCCGGCCACGCCCGGGCTCCAACGGGAAAATCCCCGACGGCGACCCTAGGCTGGTGGGCTGTTCGCCGCCGGACCGGAACAACCCGGGCAGACCCGGGCTCCACCGGGGCCCCGGACGCCTCCGGGAGCGAGACGTGAGGGCCCATGGCAGCCACACCTGAGCGTGCTGACCTCACTCTGACGGCCGACGGGGCCAGGCCGGCCGAGGCCGCCCCCGCCCCCGGCCGCGTGGTCTCGCACGGGATCCTGCCCGAAGGCGCTCTGCCCGACCGGATCCTGTCCGAGCGGGCGGTGTCCGGCGGGGTCCCGCCCGGCGAGGCCGACCGGGCTGCGGACGGTGGCGGAGAGCCGTCGGGGGGCGCCGGCGCGTACGCCCTGTTCTCCGCCGGGCCCGCCGCCCCGCCCCGCACCCTCCTCGACGTCTTCGAGGCCTCCGTACGGGCCCACCCCGACGAACCCGCCCTGGACGACGGCACCTCCCGGCTGACCTACCGGGCCCTGGCCGCGCAGGTCGAGCGCCGGCGGCGGGCGCTCGCGGCCGCCGGGGTGGGGCTCGGCGACCGGGTCGGCGTCCGCATCCCCTCCGGTACCAACGAGCTGTACGTGGCCGTCCTCGCCGTCCTCGCCGCGGGCGCCGCCTACGTGCCGGTCGACGCCGAGGACCCGGACGAGCGGGCCCGGCTGGTCTTCGGCGAAGCCGGCGTACGCGCGGTGATGGGCGCCGGACGGCGCATCGACCCCGTTGACGGCGCCCGCCCCGCCGGCCCCCGCGCTCCCGCCCCCGCCGCCCGGCCCGGCCCCGGACACGACGCGTGGATCATCTTCACCTCCGGCTCCACCGGCAGGCCCAAGGGCGTCGCCGTCAGCCACCGCAGCGCCGCCGCCTTCGTGGACGCCGAGGCCGCCCTGTTCCTCGCCGACGAGCCGATCGGGCCCGGCGACCGGGTCATGGCCGGGCTCTCCGTCGCCTTCGACGCCTCCTGCGAGGAGATGTGGCTGGCCTGGCGCCACGGCGCCTGCCTCGTGCCCGTCCCCCGCCACCGCGTCCGCAGCGGCGCCGACCTCGGTCCGTGGCTGGTGGAGCAGGAGATCACCGTCGTCTCCACCGTGCCGACACTGGCCGCGCTCTGGGAGCCCGCAGCCCTCGACGAGGTCCGGCTGCTGATCTTCGGCGGGGAGGCCTGCCCGCCCGAACTGGCCGCCCGCCTGGTCACCGAGGGCCGCGAGGTCTGGAACACCTACGGCCCCACCGAGACCACCGTCGTCGCCTGCGCCGCCCTGCTGACCGGCGAGGCACCCGTCAGGATCGGACTCCCGCTCGGCGGGTGGGAGCTGGCCGTGGTCGACGGCGCGGGCGAGCCCGTCCCCATGGGCGGCAGCGGCATGCTCGTGATCGGCGGCGCCGGCCTCGCCCGCTACCTCGACCCCGCCAAGGACGCCGAGAAGTACGCCCCGCTGGAATCCCTCGGCTGGCCGCGCGCCTACCGCAGCGGCGACCTCGTGCGCGCCGAACCGGAGGGCCTGGTCTTCCTCGGCAGGAGCGACGAGCAGGTCAAGCTCGGCGGCCGCCGGATCGAACTCGGCGAGGTCGACGCCGCGCTCCAGGCCCTGCCCGGGGTCGCCGGCGCGGCCGCCGCCGTCCGCACCGCCCGCGGCGGCAACCAGCTCCTCGTCGGCTACCTCGTCACCCAGGACGGCTGGGACCGGACCGCCGCGCTCGAACGGCTGCGCGCCGAACTGCCCGCCGCGCTCGTACCGCTGCTCGCGCCGGTCGACGCCCTGCCGACCCGCACCTCCGGCAAGGTCGACCGCGACGCGCTGCCCTGGCCCCTGCCGGGACCGGAGACGGCGGGCCCCGCCGCGCAGCTGTACGGCACGGAGGCCTGGCTCGCCGAACAGTGGAGCGAGACCCTCGGCGTCCCCGTGACCGGCCCGGACGACGACTTCTTCGCGGCCGGCGGCAACAGCCTCGCCGCCGCGCAGCTCACCACCCGGCTGCGCACCCGCTACCCCCGGGTGGCCGTCCTCGACGTCTACCAGAACCCGACGCTGCGCAGACTGGCCCGGCGGCTGGAGAGGTCCGTGCGCGAGGACGGCGCCGCCCGGACCGTCGCACCGGTGCCGTTGCGCTCCAGGGCCGCCCAGTGTCTGCTGCTGCTCCCGCTTTTCACCCTCGTCGGCCTGCGCTGGACGGTGGTCGCGCTGGCCCTGGGCAACCTGCTGCACCGGCTCGGGCCGTACCCGTGGGCGCCGACCGCCTCCTGGTGGTACGTCGCCGCCGGCGCGGCCCTGCTCTTCAGCCCGCCCGGCCGCCTCGCGGTCGCCGCCGGCGGCGCGCGCCTGCTGCTGCGCGGGGTCAGGCCGGGACGCCACCCGCGCGGCGGGAGCGTGCACCTGCGGCTGTGGACGGCCGAGCGGCTCGCCGAGTGCTCCGGCGCCACCTCCCTCACCGGCCCCTGGCTCCAGCGCTACGCCCGGGCCCTCGGCGCCCGCGTCGGCCCCGAGGTGGACCTGCACTCCCTGCCCCCCGTCACCGGCATGCTCAGGCTCGGCCGCGGCTGCGCCGTGGAGTCGGAGGTGGACCTCTGCGGCCACTGGCTCGACGGGGACCGGCTCGAGATCGGCCCGGTCAGGATCGGCGCGGGAGCGGTGGTCGGCACCCGCAGCACGCTCTTCCCCGGCGCACGGGTCGGCAAGCGCGCCGAGGTGGCACCGGGCTCCGCCGTGACCGGACAGGTCCCGACCGGCCAGCGCTGGGCCGGAGCCCCGGCCGTCAAGCTCGGCCGGGCCAAGCACGCCTGGCCGCAGGAGCGCCCGCCGCGCGGCGCCCACTGGCGGGCCGTCTACGGCGCCACCGGCACCTGCCTCACCGCCCTGCCCCTGCTCGCCGCCCTGCCCGCCCTGCTCGTCGCGGCCCGGTTCGTGCCCGCCGACGCCGGCCCCGCCGAGGCCCTGCGCGGCGCCCTCCTCGCCGTGGTGCCCGGGGCGCTCGCCTACGCCCTGGCGTACGCGCTGCTCCTGCTGGCCGCCGTACGGCTGCTCAGCCTCGGACTGCGCACCGGCACCCATCCCACCCACAGCCGCGTCGGCTGGCAGGCCTGGGCGGTGGTCCAGCTGATGGACCTGGCCCGTGCGACCCTCTTCCCGCTGTACGCCGGCCTGGTCACACCGGTGTGGCTGCGGCTGCTCGGCATGCGCGTGGGGCGGGGCGCGGAGGTGTCCACCGTTCTCGCCCTGCCGAGCCTCACCACCGTCGGCGACGGCGCGTTCCTGGCCGACGACACCCTGACCGCCCCCTGCGAACGGGGCGGCGGCTGGGTGCGGATCGGACGCTCCGAGATCGGCCGCGGGGCGTTCCTCGGCAACTCCGGGATGACCGCGCCCGGCCGCACCGTGCCCGACGGAGGGCTGGTCGGCGTCCTCTCCGCCACTCCGAAGAAGGCCAAGAAGGGCAGCTCCTACCTGGGCCTGCCCCCGGTCAGGCTGCCGCGGTCCGCCGCGGCCGCCGACCGCAGCCGTACGTACGACCCGCCCGCGCGGCTCCTGTGGGCGCGCGGGCTCGTCGAGCTGGGCCGGCTGCTCCCCGTGTTCTGCTCGGCCGCGCTGGCCGTCCTCACCCTGGCGGCGCTGTGCGCCCTCGGCTCGGGGAGCGCGCTGGGCGTGGCGGGAGCCGCCCTGGCCTCGGGGGCGGTGCTGCTCACCGCCGGTGCGGCCGCCGCCGCGGTCACCGTCGCCGCGAAGTGGCTGCTGGCGGGCCGCCACCGCCGGGGGGAGCACCCGCTGTGGAGCGGCTCCGTGTGGCGGGGCGAACTGGCCGACACCTTCGTGGAGGTCCTGGCCGTGCCCTGGCTCGCCGGATCGGTACCCGGCACACCGCTGCTGGTCCTGCTGCTGCGCGGGCTCGGGGCGCGCATCGGCCGCGGCGTGTGGTGCGAGAGCCACTGGCTGCCCGAGGCGGACCTCGTGACCCTCGGCGACGCCGTCACCGTGAACCGCGGCTGCGTGCTCCAGACGCACCTCTTCCACGACCGGATCATGCGGACGGATACTGTGGTCCTCCGCGAGGGCGCCACCCTGGGCCCGGGCGGAATCGTCCTGCCCGGGAGCACGGTCGGGGAACGCAGCACCCTGGGTCCCGCCTCCCTCGTGATGGCCGGGGAGTCCGTCCCCGCCGACACCCGGTGGCTGGGCAATCCGATCGAGGCGTGGCGGTCCTGAGCGGACCCGGGCACAGCGCAGGGAGCGGAACCGGCGATGAGCGGCCAGACGGGGGCGGCGGACCCCTACTTCCCGGACAACGGCGACCACCGGTACCGCGTGCACCGGTACGAACTCGCCCTGGAGTACCGGCCCGGGCCCAACCGCCTCTCCGGGACCGCGCGGCTCAGCGCCATCGCCGGCCCGGCCGCGCTGGCCGAGTTCCAGCTGAACCTGGCCGCGTTCCGCGTCGGCCGGGTCCTGGTGGACGGCCGGGCCCCCCAGTACACCCACCGGGCCGGCCGGCTGCGCGTCCGGCCGGCCAAACCCCTGCCCGCCACGTCCGCGTTCACCGTCGAGGTGCAGTGGGCGGGCAACCCCAGGCCGGTGCGCAGCCCCTGGGGCGGCATCGGCTGGGAGGAGCTGACCGACGGGGCGCTGGTCGCCAGCCAGCCCGTGGGAGCGCCCTCCTGGTACCCGTGCAACGACCGCCCGGCCGACAAGGCGAGCTACCACATCTCGCTCAACGTCCCTTCCGCCTACACGGTGGCCGCCGTGGGCCGCCTGCTCACCCGCACCACCCGGTCCAGCACCACCACCTGGGTGTACGAGCAGCCCGCGCCCACCCCCAGCTACCTGGTGGGCCTCTCCATCGGCCCGTACCGGACGGTGCTGCTCGGCGACCCCGAGTCCGGCGGCGTCCCGCAGAGCGCCCACGTGCCGGCCCGCCTGCTGCCCCGGTTCTCCCACGACTTCGCCCGCCAGCCCGCCATGATGCGGCTCTTCGAGGAGCTGTTCGGCCCCTACCCCTTCGGCGAGTACGCGGTGGTGGTCGCCGACGAGGAGCTGGACGTCCCCGTGGAGGCGCAGGGGCTGTCCCTGTTCGGCGCCAACCACGTGGACGGCGTACGCGGTGCGGAGCGGCTCGTCGCCCACGAGCTGGCCCACCAGTGGTTCGGCAACAGCGTGGGCATCGCGGACTGGCGCCACATCTGGCTCAACGAGGGCTTCGCCAAGTACGCCGAATGGCTCTGGTCGGAGCGCTCCGGCGGCCGCCCCGCGCACGAGCACGCGGCCGCCGCGCACCGCCTGCTGGCCTCGCGGCCCCAGGACCTCAGGCCGGCCGACCCCGGCCGCAAGCTGATGTTCGACGACCGCCTCTACCAGCGGGGCGGCCTCGCGGTGCACGCGGTGCGCTGCGCCCTGGGGGACGGGCGGTTCTTCCGCATGCTCCGCGACTGGACCACCCGGCACCGCCACGGGGTGGTGACCACCGGCGCCTTCACCGCCCATGCGGGCGGCTACGCCCCCGGACCGCTGGACGGCCTGTTCTCGGCCTGGCTGTACGAGCCGGCCCTGCCGCCGCTGCCGCCCCCGCCGTCCGGCGGCGGGGGCGGCTGAGCGGGCGGGGGCTCCTGAGCGGGCGGCGGCGTCACCGCCCGGCGCGGCCGCTCACGAGGGGCCACTCGCGGTGCAGGGCGCCCAGCGGGATGCGGCGCTCGACGAGCGGCGTGCCGAAGACCGAGAGCTGGAGCTGCAGCTGTCCGTTCAGGTCGAAGCCGCCGTACAGCGCCCAGGAGCCGTTCGCCGAGGTCTTCCCGTCGGAGGACGCGCTCGCCGCGGCGTCCGCCTCGCCGCGCAGGTAGGGGGCGAAGTCCGCGGTGACACCGACGGCCCCGTACAGGCCGACGGAGGCCTCGGCGCCGAGGGCGCCCTTGACGCGCCCGGCGGCGGTGACCGACGCCTTCACGGGGGTGCTGCGCACGGCCGAGGTGCTGACCGGGTTCCAGCCCTTGCCCGCCGCGTAGCTGCCGCCGACGCGGAAGTCGCCCTGGACGTCCTGCCGGACGTCGAGGGTGACCCGGCCGTCGGCCTCCACCTGGACGTAGCAGGTCAGTTCGAGGTTGACGACGACGGGGACCGGGCCCACCTGGATCACGGGGTTGCTGCGGAGCTTGGCGAACGGGATCCGCTTGGGCGCGCCCGTGCTCGCCGCGGCGCGGCCCTTGAGCGCCCACTGCGAGGACCAGTCGCCGCTCATGCCGAGGAAGGCGGCGTCCGGACCGTGGCCCGCGCCCTTGCCGCCGTCGTACGAGAACTCCACGCGGGGAGCGAGCTGTACGAAGCCGGACACCGAGGCGCCCGCGGAGGCGGGGGCGTCCGGGGCGGTGTCGACGGCGGCGTCCACGTCGAGCCGCAGGGTGCCCAGGGGCAGCTTGGCGCCCTCGGGCCCGAACCGGGCCCCCTGGCCCTTCGCCCACGAGAAGGTGACGCCCTTCATGAGGGGCTCGACGACGACCGAGGACGGGTCGACCGGGACCTTGCCGTCGGCCTTGTCGTCGCCGAGGGCGGCGGCCAGCGTCGCCGGAGCGGTCTTCACCTCGGTGCCGCGGTCGGTCTTCCCGACGACCTCGGTGACCGTGGCGAGCAGGCCGTCGGGAGCGCCGGGCGCCGGCGCACTGGCGATCACGTCGCCCACCGCGACGGGCTTGGCGGGGGAGGAAGGAGCGGCGGAGGGACCGGCAGAGGGACCGGCGGAGCGGCTCGGCGGGGCACCACCGCCCTGCTGGGCGGCGGATATGACGGCCCGTCCGCTCGCCTTGTCGTAGGAGGCGACCTTCAGAGCGGCCTTCTCCGGGCCCTGACCGCCGCGGGTGCGGGCGATGGGCGTGGGGGCGGACGACCCTTGGGGGGCGGCGTCCACGTCCAGTTGGCGCGTCCCGTCGGCGGCGGGAGCGAGGGCGGCGGGGCTGCCGGGCCCGTCCGCGGTCGTGGGGGCCGGAGACGAGCAGCCGGCGGCGGCGAGCGCCAGTGTGGTCAGTCCGGGCACCAGGAGGCGCCTGGCGAGCGTACGCACGTGGGTGTGACCTTCGCATAGGGGGGTGAAAGGCCGTTACCGATGGGTAACGTGAAGGCCGATCATGCCATGCGCGCCGGGTACCGGTCATATCGGGTCGGGCCCAACTCGCCCGCCTGACAAGGTGGTTGAAGTTTCATGCACGGAGCGCGCGGGTCAGCGCTGCCAGATCCTGCGGTACGCCTCGCGGTAGCCGGGCGGGTCCCAGGAGGCGGCCCCCCGGCTGTTGGCCGCCGTGGCGATGTGGACGGGGGCGACGTAGCCGCTCGCCGGCCGGCCGGCGAAGGCCCGGTTGAACTCGTCGACGATCTGCCAGCCCTGCTGGGACAGCGGCTCGGGCACCGTGGCGGCCTGGTACTGGCCCGAGTTGATGCGCTGGAAGGCGGAGGGGTCGCCGTCGCCCGCGCCGATGTTCAGCGGCGGACCCCCGCCGGGCCGCCCGGCCGCGCGCAGGGCCGCCGCCGCGTCCGCGAAGTACAGGTCGTTGATGGCGACCGAACGGCTCCACTCCTCCCGGAACCGGGACAGGAGCGAGGAGACCGCCTGCGGGGTGCGGCTGCTCGCGTCCGGGATCGGGATGTTCTCGTACGCCAGGATCCGCACCCCGGGGCAGGTGGCCAGCTCCCGCTTGATCAGCTCGGCCTTGTTGCGGGCGAAGGGGATCGAGTCGTCGGTGAACAGGACCACCCCGGCCGCGCCGCGCGACCCGGCGATGACCCAGTCGGCGCTGATCCGCGCCACGTCCCCCACCTCGGTGGTCACGTTGGTGAAGAGCGCCGGGTCCCTGCTCGGCCCGGGGGCGTCCACGGCGTGCCAGCCGATCACCGGGATGTGCGCCGCCCCCGCCCGCGCCATCTGCTGCGCCGTCAGGCGGGGGTCGAAGCCGCCGATCACGATGCCCGACGGCCTCAGGGTGACGGCCTGGGCGAGCGCCGCCTGGATGCCGGCCGGCGTGCCCTCCCCGTCGATCACCCGGACCGGCCAGCCGATGGCCCGCCCCGCCTCCTCGACCCCCTTCGCGACGCCCGCGACGCCGGGGTTGGTCATGGTCTGGGCGACGTAGACGAGGCTGCGCCCGGGGACCGCGGCGGGGCCGGTGGCGGGGCCGTTCCAGGACGCTCCGGTGCCCTCGGCCCGTCGCACGGCCGCCTCGGCCCGGGCGAGGGCGGCCGGGCAGCCGCCCTCCGACGGTCCGCTCCCGGCCGACGGGCCCTGCTCGCAGCCGGCCAGGAGGACGGCGGCCGCCGCGAGCAGGGCCGCGGTGGTGAGGGGGGTGCTGCGGTTCGGGTACACGGTGCTCCTGGCGTGGTGCGCGTACGGGGACTACGGGGTGGGCCCGGGCGGCCGGCGGGACGCGGCGGCCCCGGCGCGCAGCCGGCGGCGGGCCGCGTAGCCGGCCAGGCCGACGGCGATGAGCAGGGTCGCGCCGTTGAACAGCGGAGTGGCCCAGAACTGGGCGCCGAGCTGGCCGATCCCGGCGAGCCCGACGGCGAGCACGGCGACGGCCACGACCGTGCCGAGGGCGTTGGCGCGGCCGGGCCGGATCGTGGTGGACCCGAGGAGGGCGCCCACGAAGGCCGGCAGCAGGTAGTCCAGACCGACGCTCGGGTTGCCGGTCTGCTGCTGGGCGGCGAGGAGCACCCCGGCGAAGCCGGTGACCAGGCCCGAGCCGGCGAAGGCGGCCACGCAGTAGGCACGCGTGGGGATACCGAGGACGGCGGCGGCCCGCGGGCTGGAGCCGATGACGTACAGGCAGCGGCCGGCCGGCAGCCGCTCCAGCACCAACCACAGCACGGCCGCGACGGCCAGGACGTAGAAGGCGGGCAGCGGCAGCCCGAGGAACCGGGAGCCGTAGAGCGCGGTGAAGGAGGCGGGCAGACCCTGCGGACCGGGGACGATCCGGGCGCCGTCGGTGATCCACCCGGTGACGGCGTACATCATGCTGCCGGTGCCGAGCGTGGCGATGAAGGAGTCGATCTGCCCGAACTCGACGATCACGCCGGCCAGCGCGCCGGCCGCCGCGCCCGCGCACACCACCACCAGGCAGGCCAGGGGCCAGGGCCAGCCCTCGGTGACGACGAGCCGCATCACCATGACGTGCGCCAGCCCGAGGCCGTAGCCGATGGAGAGGTCGAACCTGCCGGTGGCGATCGGGATCGTCGCGCCGAGCGCCAGTACGGCGGGGATGGCCTGGCTGGACAGGATCGCGGCGACGTTGTCCCGGGTGGGGAAGGTGTCCGGCAGGACGAGGGAGAAGACCAGGAACAGCAGGGCGGCGAGGATCGGCAGGCCGTAACTGCCGACGTGGCGGCCGTGCAGGCGGTCCCGCGGGGAACGGGGCGAGAGGGCACGGGTCATGGGCCGGGCACGGTTCCGGTGACGGCCGGTACGGCCGAGGCGGTCCGGGTGAGCGCGGCCACGGTCAGGTCCGGGCCGGCCAGTTCGGCGTGGACGGTTCCGCGGACGAAGACCAGGGCGCGGTGGCACACGTCCGCGACCTCCTCGAAGTCGCCGGAGACGAGCAGCACCCCCAGCCCGGACGCCGCCGCCTCGTCGAGCAGCCGGTGGATCACGGCCTTGGCGCCCACGTCCACACCGGCCGTCGGCTCCTCCAGGACGAGCAGCCGCAGGCCTCCCCGCAGCCACCGGCCGACCACCACCTTCTGCTGGTTGCCGCCGGAGAGGGTGGCGATCGGCACCTCGGTGTCGCGCGGGTGTACGGAGAACCGGTCGATTAGGGCGGCCGCCCCGGCGCGCTCGCGCCGCGGCGCGGTCCAGCGCCACCAGGGAACACCGGCGGCACGGGGGTTCGCCAGGAAGTTCTCCCGCACCGTCAGGTCCGGGGCCAGACCCTCCTCCTGGCGGTTTCCGGCCACGAAGCCGACACCGGCGCGGAGGGCGCCCGCGACGGTGCGCGGGTGGTACGGGCGGCCCCCGAGCAGCACCCGGCCGCCGCGTACCGGCCGGACTCCGGCCAGGGCGCGGCCCACCTCCCGGTGCCCGGCGCCGGTCAGGCCGACCATGCCGAGGACCTCGCCGGCGCGCAGCTCCAGGCCGACCGGTCCGGCGTGCGCGGTCCGTACGCCGTCGAGCCGCAGCAGGGGTGCTCCCGCGGGGGCGGCGGCGCGCCGCCGCCGGGCCGGCTCGTGGCCCACGACGGCGTGAACCAGCCGGGCCGGGCCGTAGTCCGCGACCGCGCCCCGCTCGACCAGCCGGCCGTCGCGCAGGACGGCGAAGCCGTCCGCGACCCGGTACACCTCGTCGAGCCGGTGGGTGACGTAGAGGATGCCGTGCCCCCGGTCGCGCAGGGTGTGCAGCACTCCGAACAGCCGGGCGCAGTCGGCGGCCGGCAGCGTGGCGGTCGGCTCGTCGAGCACGATGACCTCGGCCCGCGCGGCCAGGGCCCGGGCGATGGCGACCAGCGAGCGTTCGGCGGGGGCCAGTTCGGCGATCCGGGCGTCGGCGTCGAGGTGCCCGGCGACCACCGCGAGGGCTTCCCCGCACTGCTCCCGGGTGCGGCGCCAGGAGATCAGGCCCGCGCGGCGCGGGTAGCCGGTGCCCAGGGCGATGTTCTCGGCGACCGTCATCCACTCGACCAGACCGAGGTCCTGATGGATGAACGACAGGTGCCGGGCTGCGCCGTGGGAGCCGAGGGGCTGCCCGGCCACCGTCACCCGGCCCGCGTCGGCGCGGTGGACCCCGGCGAGCACCTTGATGAGAGTGGACTTCCCGGCGCCGTTGGGGCCGAGCAGGGCGAGGACGCTGCCCCGGTGGAGGTCGAGGTCGACCGAGTCCAGCGCGAGGGTGCCGCCGAAGCGCTTGCACAGACCGCGCACGCGGACCAGAGGTTCTCCACCGAAGCGCGGAGGTGGGCTCATTCCCCGACTCTAGAGGATCACCCGGCGCGATCAGGTCACGCCGCGTCCAGGGCGCACTCGGCCCAGATGACCTTCCCCTCGGGCGTGTAGCGGGTGCCCCAGGCCTGGGCGAGCTGCGCCACCAGGAACAGGCCCCGCCCGCCCTCGTCGGTGTTGGCCGCCTGGCGCATGCGCGGGGCGGTGCTGCTGGCGTCGTACACCTCGCAGATCAGGGTGCGGTCGCGGATGAGGCGTACCCGGATGGGCTCGGCGCCGTAGCGGATGCCGTTCGTGACCAGCTCGCTGAGCAGCAGTTCGGTCGCGAAGGCGGATTCCTCCAGGCCCCAGCTGCTGAGCTGCCCCAGGGCGGCGGCGCGCACGTCGCAGACGCGGGCCGGGTCGGCGGGCAGCTCCCAGGTGGCGATCCGGTCGGCGGGCGTGGCGCGGGTACGGGCGACGAGGAGCGCGATGTCGTCGGCGGGGTGCTCGGGGGCCAGGGCGTCGAGGAGCGCCCGGCAGGTGTCCTCCGGGGAGCGGCCGGGGTCGGCGGCCAGGGTGCGCCGGAGCTCGTCCAGGGCCACGTCGATGTCGCGGTGGCGGTCCTCGACGAGCCCGTCGGTGTACAGGACCAGCCGGCTGCCTTCCGGAAGGTGCAGTTCGGCCGATTCGAAGGGCAGACCGCCCAGGCCCAGAGGGGGGCCGGCGGGCAGGTCGGGGAAGGAGACGGTGCCGTCGGGGAGCACCAGCGCGGGCGGCGGGTGGCCGGCACGGGCCATCACACACCGCTGCGTCGTCGGGTCGTAGACCGCGTACAGGCAGGAGGCGCCGACGATGGCGGTCCCGCCGAAGGCCGGGTCGTCCCCGCCCTCCTCCCGGTCCAGCCGCACCATGAGGTTGTCCAGGTGGGTGAGCAGCTCGTCGGGGGCCAGTTCCAGCTCGGCGAAGTTGCGGGCGGCGGTGCGCAGCCGGCCCATGGTCGCCGCCGCGTGCAGCCCGTGGCCGACGACGTCGCCGACGAGGAGGGCGACGCGGGTCCCCGACAGGGGGATGACGTCGAACCAGTCGCCGCCCACACCGGTTTCGGCGGGCAGGTAGCGGTGGGCGACCTCGACGGCGCTCTGTTCGGGCAGGCCGTGGGGGAGCAGGCTCCGCTGGAGGGTCAGGGCCAGCGTGTGCTCGCGGGTGTAGCGGCGGGCGTTGTCGATGCACAGGGCGGCGCGGGCGGCGAGTTCCTTGGCCAGGGCGCGGTCGTCGTCCCCGTACGGGGCGGGGTTGCGGGAACGGTAGAAGCCGACGACCCCCAGGACGACGCCGCGCGCGAGCAGCGGGACGGTGACGAGGGAGTGGATGTTGTGGGCGAGGAGCAGCTCGGCGTGGTCCGGGTCCTGGGCGATCCAGCCGAAGGCCGCCTTCAGATCGGGCTCCAGCACCGGCTGCCCGGTGGCCAGACAGCGCATGTGGGGCGTGGTCGGGCGCAGCTCCACCCGCTCGCCGACCGGGTAGAAGGGGCAGTCGTCGCGGATGCCGTGGACCACCGTGCGGTGCAGTTCGCCGGTCGGGTCCGCCGACTCCTCCCCGCGCAGGACGGATTCGGGCACGTCGACGGTGACGAAGTCGGCCAGTCTCGGGACCGCCGTGTCGGCCAGTTCCCAGGCGGTGCGGCCCACGTCCAGCGTCGTGCCGATCCGGGTGCTGGCCTCCGCCAGCAGCTCCAGGCGGCGCCGGGCCGCGACGGCGTACTTCCCCACCTCCGGCTCGCCCACCAGCACCAGGCCCCGCACCGCGCCGCGCCCGGAGCCGGCGGGGGCCGAACCGGGCGGAAGGCGCCCGGGCGGCGGCGGGGCGGCGTGCGCAAGGGCCGGCGAGCGGGCGGGCGCCGGGGCGTGGGCGGGAGCGGGGGCGTGCCGCTCCTCCTCGTCGGGGAGCAGTGCCTCGACGACGACCCCCTCCACCCCGGAGGGGCTCGTCACCGGGCGGCTGACCAGGGTGACCCGCCGTCCGCGGGACAAGGACACCTCCGCGGCGGCCCGGCGCGCGCCGGACAGCAGTTCCGTGGCCTTCTCCTTGAGGGTCGTCCGGTCGCTCTGCTCCAGCTCGCTCAGCAGCAGCTCCGCCAGGGTCAGCGGATGCCCGTCGAGGGCGGCCTCCCCGCCGGCCCGGGCGCGCAGCCGGCTCCCGGCCTCCAGGTAGGCCTGGAGCAGGTCGCGCTCGCGGGCCGAACTCTGCTCCATCAGCCGCCGTTCGATCGCCTCGGCGGCCTTGCGCACCACCGGGGCCAGCGCGGGGTCCGCGTCCGTGTAGGGGTAGCCGAGGCACAGGACGCCCTCGATGTGCCCGCTGAGGCGGTCCCGGACGGGCACCGCGGTACACGCGCTCGACTGGGACCGCTCCGCGAAGTGCTCGGCGCCGTTGACCTGCACGAGCTGCCGCTCCGCGAGCGTGAGGCCGATCCCGTTCGTCCCCGCCACCCGCTCGGCGAAGACGAAGCCGGGCTGCGTCTGGATGGCGGGCAGCCGGCCGGGCAGCGACTTGTCGCCGAACCGCCGTTCGAGGACGGTGCCGTGGCCGTCGGCGAGGCAGATGTTCATCCGGCTGCCCGCGAAGATGGACGCCAGCCGGTCGAGCACGGGCCCGGCGGCGCGCACGAGGGGGCCGTCCGCGTCGAAGTCGTGCGTGAAGGGGAGCTCGGTCTGGTCCGGTGACAGTCCGAGCAGCATGCTGCGCTGCCAGGAGCTCAGGATCGGACTGCGCACGCTGCGCACGACCGACTCGGCGGAGCCGCCGTGCAGGAACCGGTCGCGGGACTGCACGGGGCCGATGCGGTCGTCCACGAGACCCATGAGCACCACTTCCCTCGCCGCAGGAGTCTCGATGGTCCGGTATGAGTATATTCCTCCGCTTTTTCCGGGTCGTGGGGGCCGGGGACCGGCGGCGACGGGCCGTCACAGGACCGCCACCGGATTGACCGGCGAGCCCGTCCCGCCCGGCACGTTCAGCGGCGTCACCGCGAGCATGAACGCGTAGCGGCCCGCCTCGGCGCAGGCGGCCGAGAGCGCCTCCAGGTCGAGGTTGTCCAGCAGCGGCACCCCCATCGCGGCGATGGCCAGGGTGTGGACCGGCGAGTGCAGGCCCTCCACCGGCGAGGGACGTACGTCGCTGTCCCCGTCCGCGCCGAGCAGGGCGACGGCCCGCCCGGCCAGCAGCGGCAGGGCGTCCACGTGCCAGCCGGCGCTGCCCGTGCCCGGATCCCAGGGACCCCTCTCCGCGCGGCGGCGAAAGCGTCCCGAGCGCAGCAGGACCGCGTCCCCTTCCCCGATCGTCACGCCGAGCGCCCGCTCCGCGGCGATGACGTCCCGCGCGCGCACCGCGTGCCCCGGCTCCAGCCACGCCACCCCCAGGACGGCGGGCAGGTCCAGCAGCACCCCCCGGGTGACCAGCGGGCCGAGCGCCGCGACCGACCCGAACCGGGCGCCGCCCGCGCCGACCGTCGCGCGCGCCGTGCGGCCGTCGTAGAGCTGCCCCCGGTAGCCGATGTGCGCCAGCGCGTCGAGGTGGGTGACCGCTTTGCCGTGGTAGTCCGCACCCAGGAAGTCCTTGTACGCGGACGGCTCCGGGCTCTCCATGTCGCCGAGGTCGGTCATGTGGTGCAGCGCCGGCCGCGCGTTGTCCGGCCCGGGGGCGGTGTCCCAGGGCCGCCCCATCGGCACCACCGTGCCCGTCCGGACCAGCTCGGCGGCCCTGCGCACGTGCTCCGCCGTCACCCGGTTCCAGGCGCCGCGGTCGGCCGCCTCCCACCGGCCCCAGGAGCGGACCGCCTCGAACAGGGCGTCGAACTCCCGGCGGGAGACGGCGTGCCCCTCCCCGGAACCTTCCGGCGGGGCGGGGGCGTCGTCGGCACTGCGGCTCATGGGGCACTCCGGGGTTCGTACGTCCGTCGTCGCCGTCCTCATGCCCGCCGGCGCGCGCGGTTCCGTCTTTCCGCGGCTTTCCACCCCGACGGCGCAGCGGGCCGCGGCCTCAGGCGGGCCGGGCCACCAGCTGCGTCCACAGCGGCAGGAGCACCAGGGCGACGACCGAACTCTTGATGACGAGGGAGGCCGACAGGTCGACTCCGACGTCGTAGCGCTGCGCGAAGACGAACAGGTTCTGCGGCGCGGGCATCGCCGCGATCAGGACGAGGTAGCGCAGCCAGTCGCCCTCCACCCCGAAGGCGTAGCGGCACACCGCGTAGGCGATCAGCGGCAGCGCCACGCACTTGAAGCCGATCAGGCAGACCTCCTCCCGGGTCGTGCCCCGGACCTCCAGGCCGCTCCCGCCCAGGTGCAGTCCGAGGGCGAACAGCGCCACGGGGGAGGCGCTGTCGCCGACGAAGGCGAAGCTGTCGAGCACGACCCGCGGCACCGTGACCGGCAGCAGGTTGAGCACGATGCCCGCGTTGCAGGCGATCACGACGGGCGTCATCAGCGAGGCGCCGACCGCCGATCCCAGCCGCCGCGCCGGACCGCCCGTCCGGTCCGGCCGCCCCAGCTCCATGACCGAGATGACGACCAGGGACAGCACGCAGACCTGGAAGAGCAGCACCGGGAAGACCGGCGCCGCGTCGCCGAACAGCATGATGAACACCGGCACGGCGAAGTAGGCGGTGTTGACCTGGACGGCGGCCATGATGCGCAGCGCCACGGCGCGCGGCTCCCGTACGCCCAGCACCCACGCCGCCGTCCCGACCAGCGCGGCCGCGGCGCACGCCGCGGCGGCGTAACCGGACAGGGCCCGCCACGCGAACAGGGCCCCCAGATCGCTGCGGTAGATGTTCCCGAAGAGGAAGCAGGGCACGGCGAAGAGGAACGCGTAGTCCGCGAAGGCCTTGGAACTCTCCGCCGGCACGACCTTCCGCCTCGCGAGGACGACGCCGCACCCGAAGGCCAGCACCACCGGTGCGAGTCTTTCCAGAGCCCCTGTCGCTCCCATGCGCGCGTGCCCTTGCTCTTGCGGCCCCCCGGGGGGACCGGGTGATGATCATCGAGGCGGCCGAAGGGCAGAATCGCACACGCGGTCGAGCGCGCGAACGGCGGCCTCTTTCTTGCCGTCCGGAGGATTCACCGGCGGTTCGCCGGGCAGTCGCAGGGCGTGGATCAGGGAGGCCGGATGGCACGGGAAACCCCGCAGGGACGCGACGAGAGCCCCGAGGAGCGCGCGGACCGGCAGTGGCAGGAGTTGATCCAGGAGATACGGGTCGCGCAGACGGGGGTGCAGATCCTCTTCGGCTTCCTGCTGACCGTCGTGTTCACCCCGCACTTCCAGGGGCTGTCGCACACCGACAAGGCCATCTACATCGCCACCGTCGTGCTCGGCGCGCTGGCCACCGGCGCGCTCATCGGCCCCGTCTCCTTCCACCGCATCGTCTCGGGACGCCGGATCAAGCCGGAGGCGGTGATGTGGGCCTCGCGGCTCACCTTCGTCGGGCTCGTCCTGCTGCTGGCCACCTGCACCTCGGCCCTGCTCCTCGTCCTGCGGGTGGCGGCCCCGCACAGCCTGGTGCCCTGGCTGGTGTGCGCCGTCGTCGCCTGGTACCTGCTGTGCTGGTTCGCGCTCCCGCTGTGGGCGCGGATCCGGCACACCTCCAAGAGGTAGGGGCCATGGCCGGTCACGGGCTCTCCCGCAGCGAACGGCGGGCACTGACCGCCATCGAACGGATGCTGCGGACCGACGAGCGTTTCCAGCGCCTGATGGCGGTCGGCGCGGACCTCTTCTGCGAGGACCGCCCGTCGCCGGAGCGCGCACCGCACCGGGGCCGACCTGACGTCGCGCGACGGCCCGGCGGGCACCCCTGGGGCGGGGCACCGCACACCGCGGAGCCGCACACCGCGGACCCGTACCCCGCGGACCCGTACCCCGTGGAGTCCCGCCCCGCGGTACCGCGCGCCGCACAGCCGCGCGCCGCCGAACCGCACAGCAGGCTCACCCGCGCCGTCTGCGCCTCGGTCGTCCTCTCCCTCGTGCTGCTGCCCCTGGCCGCCGCCACCTCCTCGCCCGCCCTGATCTGCGCCTTCGCGGTCTCGTACGCGGTCACGCTGGCCGGTCTCGCGGTGCTGGTCCGGCGCTGGTGCGGCCGGTGCCGCTGAAGCCCGGCGACCCGTACCGGAGTGTCCGGAGCCGGGCGGGGCAGGGGCCGTAAGGGCCCGGCCGACCGGGAAGACGACCCGAGGAGTGCGACATGAGCGAGCAGGAGCGGCACCACCGGTCCGCGCGGACCACCCCCTCCCAGGCGCCCGGCGAGAGCGGCGACCGCGCAGCGCGCCGCGCCGCGGACGAAGCCGTCGCCGGCGAGGCCGGCGACACCGGACGGGACCAGGACGGCGGCCACGACGCGAAGCGGCAGCGGCCCGGCCTCGGGCGCGAGGAACAGGTGAGCCCGTACCCCGAGCCGTCCGGCACCCGGCCCGAGCGGGAGAGTGACGACCGCTGACCGGCGATCCACCAGGTGGCGGGCCCCGCGCCCCCCTTCCGGGTGACACCCCTGCCGGGCTTCGGCGCTCGGCCGGGGGCGCGGGCCCACGATCACCAGCGGCCGTACCCGCACCGCCGCCGATCGCGGGGTCCCGGACGCTTGGGAGATCACGTGCACGTCCTGCTCGTCGCGAGCGCCTTCAACAGCCTCACCCAACGGGTCCACGCCGAACTGCGCGACCACGGTCACAGCGTGGCGTTCGAGCTGGCCCTGCCCGGCACCGACCTCGCCGAGGCCGTCCGCCGCCACGCGCCGGACCTCCTCGTCGCGCCGATGCTCAAGACGGCCGTCCCCCGCGAGGTCTGGTCCGCGTACACCTGCCTGATCGTGCACCCCGGCCCCGTCGGCGACCGCGGACCCTCCTCGCTGGACTGGGCCCTCACCGAGGGCGCGGACCGGTGGGGCGTCACCGTCCTGCAGGCCGACGAGGAGATGGACGCCGGGGACGTCTGGGCCAGTGCCGACTGCACCCTCCCCCCGGTCGGCAAGAGCGACGCCTACCGGGGCGAGGTCGCCGACGCGGCACTGGCCGCCGTCCTGCTGGCCGTCGAGCGGTTCGCCGCCGGCACGCACGTCCCACTGCCGCAGACCAGGGCCACCGCCCGCCCCTACCTGCGCCAGGAGCGCCGCCGCATCGACTGGGACCACGACACCACCGAGAGCGTCGTACGCGCCCTGCGCGCCGCCGACTCCCGCCCCGGCGTCCTCGACGACCTCCTCGGCGGCCAGTGGTTCCTGCACGGCGGCCACCCCGAGGACACGCTCCGCGGCCGCCCCGGGCAGCTGCTCGCCACCCGGGCCGGCGCCGTCTGCCGGGCGACCGCCGACGGCGCCGTGTGGATCCCCGAACTGCGCGCGCGGCGCGCCCCGGGGGAGCTCGCGCCCGTCAAGCTCCCCGCCGTGCTCGCCCTCGGAGACCGGCTGCCGCCCCTGCCCGAGATCCCCGCCCCGCCGCAGGACGCCGGCGCGGAGGCCGCCGCCCCGCCCCGCACCTGGGCCGACATCGGCTACCGGGAACAGGGCGGAGCAGGCTTCCTCACCTTCTCGTTTCCCGGCGGCGCGATGAGCACCGACCACTGCCGGCGCCTGCTGGCGGCCTACCGGACGGCCTGCTCCCGCCCCACGTCGGTGCTCGTCCTCGGCGGCGGCCGCGACTTCTTCTCCAACGGCATCCACCTCGGCGTCATCGAGGCGGCCGCCGACCCGGCCGCCGAGTCCTGGGCCAACATCACCGCCATGGACGACCTGGTGGAGGCCGTCCTGACCACCACCGACCGCCTCGTCGTCGCCGCGGTCGGCGGCAACGCGGCCGCCGGCGGGGCCATGCTCGCCCTCGCCGCCGACGAGGCCTGGTGCAGGGCGGGCGCCGTACTGAACCCGCACTACCGGCTCATGGGGCTGTACGGGTCCGAGTACTGGACGTACACCCTGCCCCGCCGCACCGGCACCGGCGTGGCCGAACGGCTCATGGCCGACGCCCTGCCGGTCAGCGCCGCGGCCGCCCGCCGGCTCGGCCTGACCGACCGGACCATCGACTGCGGCCCGCAGGACTTCGCGGAGGTGACCGCACGCCTGGCGGTCCGGCTGGCCGCCTCCCCGGCCACCCAGGCCGCCATCGCCGCCAAGAAGGCCCGCCGCGACCGGGACGAGGCCGCCAGGCCGCTCGCCGCCCACCGGGAGGCCGAGCTGGCCCGGATGCGGGAGACCTTCTTCGACCCGGAGGCGCCCTACCACGCGCTGCGCCGCGCCTTCGTGCGCAAGGAGCCCGCCGACCGGACCCCGCCGCACCTGGCGCGCCCCGTACCGGGCCGGCACACCGCCCCCCTGCCCTCGCGGCGGCCCCCCGTCACCGGACCGGCCCCCTATGACAGGGCGGAGGGGCCGCGGCCCTGCTAGCAAGAAGGGTGGGGCCGAAACCGACCCGCAGGCCCCCGCCACCCCTCCCGCATCCCTCCGTCCCCAAGGAGCACCCCCATGGATGCAGCAACGCCCAGCGCGGTAGAGGACCCCCCGATCCACATCCTCTGGATCAACGCCGGCCTCAGCTGCGACGGCGACTCGGTGTCCCTGACCGCGGCGATGCAGCCCAGCATCGAGGAGATCGTCACCGGAGTGCTCCCCGGCCTGCCGAAGATCGCCGTGCACTGGCCGCTGATCGACTTCGAGTGCGGCCCCGTCGGAGGCGCCGACACCTTCATCGAATGGTTCTTCAAGGGCGAGCGCGGGGAAATCGACCCCTTCGTCCTGGTCGTCGAGGGCTCGATCCCCAACGAGAGCATCAAGCCCGAGGGCTACTGGTGCGGATTCGGCGACGACCCGGAGACCGGCCAGCCGATCACCACCAGCGAGTGGATCGACCGGCTCGCGCCCAAGGCACTCGCGGTGGTGGCCATCGGCACGTGTGCCACGTACGGCGGCATCCACGCCATGGAGGGCAACCCGACGGGCGCCATGGGCGTCCCCGACTACCTGGGCTGGGACTGGAAGTCCAAGGCCGGCATCCCGATCGTGTGCGTACCGGGCTGCCCGATCCAGCCGGACAACTTCTCCGAGACCCTCACCTACCTGCTCTACCAGGCAGCCGGGTCCGCGCCGATGATCCCGCTGGACGACAAGCTCCGCCCGACGTGGCTGTTCGGCGCCACCGTCCACGAGGGCTGCGACCGGGCCGGCTACTACGAGCAGGGCGACTTCGCCCACACCTACGACTCGCCCAAGTGCCTGGTGAAGCTGGGCTGCTGGGGACCGGTCGTCAAGTGCAACGTCCCCAAGCGCGGCTGGATGAGCGGCATCGGCGGCTGCCCGAACGTCGGCGGCATCTGCATCGCCTGCACCATGCCGGGCTTCCCCGACAAGTTCATGCCGTTCATGGACAAGCCCCCCGGCGCGACCTTGTCCACCAAGGCCAGCGGCGCCTACGGCGTGGTGATCCGCAAGCTCAGGGCGGTCACCACCCACACCGTGGACAAGGAACCCAAGTGGCGCCACAAGGGCAGGGAGCTGAGCACCGGCTACCGCCCGCCCTGGTGAGCGCACCCCCGCGCCCGCTCCCCTGCGCTCCGCCGCGACGAACTCCCCGCACCCGCTCACACGAAGGGCCACGGCACAGACGATGACACCGAAGACGAAGGCGGCCGGCGACGGCAGCGGGCTGGTCGAGATGGCCTGGGATCCGATCACCCGGATCGTCGGCAGCCTCGGCATCCACACGAAGATCGACTTCAAGCAGAAGCGGGTCGCGGAGTGCTACAGCACCTCGTCGGTCTTCCGCGGCTACAGCGTCTTCATGCGCGGCAAGGACCCCCGCGACGCGCACTTCATCACCAGCCGCATCTGCGGGATCTGCGGCGACAACCACGCCACCTGCTCCGTGTACGCGCAGAACATGGCCTACGGCGTGAAGCCGCCGCACCTCGGCGAGTGGATCATCAACCTCGGCGAGTCCGCCGAGTACATGTTCGACCACAACATCTTCCAGGAGAACCTGGTCGGGGTCGACTACTGCGAGAAGATGGTCCGCGAGACCAACCCGGGCGTCCTCGAACTCGCCGAGCGCACCGAGGCCCCGCACGCCGGCGAGCACGGCTACCGCACCATCGCCGACATCATGCGCTCCCTCAACCCCATCGAGGGCGAGTTCTACCGCGAGGCCCTCCAGGTCAGCCGCTACACCCGGGAGATGTTCTGCCTGATGGAGGGGCGCCACGTGCACCCCTCCACCCTCTACCCGGGCGGCGTCGGCACCATCGCCTCCGTCCAGCTCTTCACGGACTACATGAGCCGCCTCATGCGGTACGTCGAGTTCATGAAGCGGGTCGTCCCCCTCCACGACGACCTCTTCGACTTCTTCTACGAGGCCCTGCCCGGCTACGAGGAGGTCGGCCGCCGCAGGGTCCTCCTCGGCTGCTGGGGCGCCCTCAACGACCCCGAGTACTGCGACTTCACGTACGCCAACATGACCGACTGGGGACGGAAGATGTTCGTCACCCCCGGCGTCATCGTCGACGGCAAGCTGGTCACCAACGACCTCACGCAGATCAACCTCGGCATCCGGATCCTGCTCGGCAGCTCCTACTACGACGACTGGGAGGGCCAGGAGCAGTTCGTCACCCACGACCCGCTCGGCAACCCCGTCGACCCCCGCCACCCCTGGAACCAGCACACCATCCCCGCCCCGCAGAAGCGGGCCTTCGACGACAAGTACAGCTGGGTGATGTCCCCCCGCTGGTTCGACGGCAAGGACCACCTCGCCCTCGACACCGGCGGCGGCCCCATCGCCCGGCTCTGGTCCACCGCCCTGTCCGGGCTGGTCGACGTCGGCTACGTCAAGGCCACCGGCCACAGCGTGGTCATCAACCTGCCGCGCACCATGACCAAGCCGGAGACCACCTTCGAGTGGAAGATCCCGCAGTGGAGCAACGCGCTGGAGCGCAACCGCGCCCGCACGTACTTCCAGGCGTACGCGGCCGCCATCGCCCTGCACTGCGCAGAGAAGGGGCTGGCGGAGGTCCGCGCCGGACGCACCCAGACCTGGGAGAAGTTCGAGGTGCCGGACCAGGCCGTCGGCGTCGGCTTCACCGAGGCCGTACGCGGGGTCCTCTCGCACCACATGGTCATCCGGGACGGGAAGATCGCCAACTACCACCCGTACCCGCCCACCCCCTGGAACGCCAGCGTCCGCGACAGCTACGGCACACCCGGCCCGTACGAGGACGCCGTCCAGAACACCCCCATCTTCGAGGAGAACTCCCCGGAGAACTTCAAGGGCATCGACATCATGCGCGCCGTCCGCAGCTTCGACCCCTGCCTGCCCTGCGGCGTCCACATGTACGTCGGCGGCGGCAAGACGGTGAAGTCCCTGCACGTGCCCACCGGCCTGAGCGGACTGGGCGGATGAGCGCGGCGACGGCGGACGGCCCGCAGACGGGCCGACGGGTCGAGGAGGTCCTCGACCGGCTCGCCGCCTCCGGCGACCCGCGCGCCCGCGCGGCCGCCGAGGAACTGGTCAGCGTCCTCATGGACTTCTACGGAGCCGGGCTCGCCCGGATCGTGGAGCGGCTCGGCGCGCTCCCGCCCGGCGCGGACCCCCTGGGCGCGCTCCTGGAGGACGAGCTGACGACGAGCCTGCTCACCCTGCACGACCTCCACCCCGAGGACGTCCACACCCGCATCGCCCGCGCCCTGGACGCCCTGCCCGAGGCCGAACTGGACGCCTTCGACGAGAGCGACGGCACCCTGCGGCTGCGCTCCGTCCCGGCCGGCGGCTGCGGCTGCGGCAGCGGAGCCGAGGACACCCTGCGGCGGATCGAGGACGTCGTGGCCGCCTACGCCCCCGAGGTCACCTCGGTGGAGCTGGCGCCCGCCGCCCCCCAGCCGCCGCTGCTCCAGATCGCCGCCAGGCCCCCCGCCCCGGCGCGGACCCCGTGAGCGGGGACGGGCAGCGGGTGGCCCCCGCACGCGGGCTGCGGCGCTTCACCGGGCCGCGCGCCCCGAAGCCCGAGACCTGCGAACTGTGCGGGGTGGCGGTGGCCGGGGAAGGCCACCGCCACCTGGTGGAGACCGAGAAGCGCACCCTGGTCTGCGCCTGCGCCCCCTGTGCCCTGCTGTTCGACCGGCCCGGCGCCGGCGCGGGACGCTTCCGCACCGTCCCCGACCGGTACCTGAGCGACCCCGGCCACCGGTGGGACGACGAGGCGTGGGAACTCCTCCAGATCCCGGTCGGCGTCGCGTTCTTCTTCCGCAACGCCGCCCTCGACCGGCTCGTCGCGCTGTACCCCAGCCCGGCCGGAGCCACCGAGAGCGAACTCGACCCCGAGACCTGGCAGCGCGTCCTGGGCGCCGGCCCGCTGGCCTCCCTCCTCGAACCCGACGTGGAGGCCCTGCTGCTGCGCCGCTCGCAGGGCCGCACCGTCTGCTACCTCGTCCCCATCGACATCTGCTACGAACTGGTGGGCCGCATGAGAATGCTGTGGCAGGGCTTCGACGGGGGCGCCGAAGCCCGCTCCGCGCTCGACGCCTTCTTCGCCGAGGTCGAACGGCGCGCCGTACCCGCCGGCCGGGAGCCCGCGACGGCACCCACGGGGGAGCGGCGCCCGTGAGCGACCTCACCTTCACCTGCACCGGCGTACGCGCCGACCCGTACGCCGCCGGCCCCACCCTCCTGCTGCGGCTGCGCGTCAGCGCCCCCTCCACCACCCGCGTCCACGCCCTCGCCCTGCGCTGCCAACTGCGCATCGAACCGGCCCGGCGCGGCTACGGCCCCGGTGAGGCCGCCGCCCTCCAGGACCTCTTCGGGGAGCGCTCCCGCTGGGGCACCACCCTCCAGCCCGTCCAGTTCGCCCAGGTCGCGGTCATGGTCCCCAGCTTCACCGGGGAGACCGAGACCGAGGTGGCGGTCCCGTGCACGTACGACATGGACATCGCGGCCACCCGCTACTTCGACGCCCTGGAGGACGGCGACGTACCGCTGCTCATGCTGTTCTCCGGGACGGCCTTCACCGGAGCGGGCGGCTTCCGCGTGGAGCCCGTGCCCTGGGACCGCGAGGCCACCTACCGGATGCCCGTCGCCGTGTGGCGGGAGATGATCGAGCAGCACTTCCCCGGCTGCGGCTGGCTGCGGCTGCCCCGCGAGACGATGGCGGAGCTGCTCGCCTTCCGCTCGCGCCACGCACTCGCCTCCTGGGAGGCGACCGTACGCATGCTCCTGGACGCCGCCGCCACCGGCGACCCGGAGCCCGTCGGGGCCGCCGCCCCCCTGGACCGGCTGGTGGGGAGGACGGCACCGTGACCACGACCTCCCCGCCCGACGCCCGCTTCGCCGGTGCCCGGCAGCTGGCCGACGCCGTCCTCTTCGAGGGGTACGTGCTCTATCCGTACCGGGCCTCCGCGGCGAAGAACCGGATGCGCTGGCAGTTCGGCGTCCTGGTGCCGCCCGCCTGGGGCCCCGCACACGGCGAGCACTCCTTCCAGCGCACCGAGCTGGTCATGGAGCCCCGCGGCGAGGCCGTCCTCCACCTCGAACTGCGCTTCCTCCAGGCGTGGCGGCGTACCGTCGAAGAGGCCACGGGTGACGGCTCGTTCACGGCCGTGCCCGAACTGCACCTGCCCGACCGGGTCCTGGTCCCCTGGGACGAGGGCACCGAGGAACGGGTCGTGATGACCGTGCCCGTGGCCGAACTGGCCGCCGGCGAGGTGACCCTGCCCTTCGCCCGCCCCGCCCGCGAGGAGAGCGAGCCCGTCCCCGGCCCCGACGGCCGGGAGCGGGGCCGGCTCGTGCGGCGCGCCGAGCGGATCGACGCCGAGATCAGGCTCCGCGCCACCGAACTCGACGTGCCCTACCGGGCCCTGAAGCTCACCGCCGTGGTCGAGAACACCGGCGCGTGGACACCGGAGCCCGGCGCCGGCCGGGACAGCGCCCTGCCCAGGTCCCTGGTCGCGGCCCACCTCCTGCTGGGCCTGAGCGCCGGCTCCTTCCTGTCCATGACCGACCCGCCCGAATGGGCCCGCTCCGCTGTCCGCGGCTGCGAGAACCGGCACACCTGGCCCGTGCTCGCCGGGGAGGGCGGCCGCGCCGACGTGGTCCTGTCCTCCCCGATCATCCTCGAGGACCACGCCGAGATCGCCCCCGAGAGCGCCGGCGCGATGTACGACTCCACCGAGATCGACGAGATCCTCGCCCTGCGCACCGCCGCCCTCACCGACCAGGAGAAACGTGAGGCGCGCGGCACCGACCCCCGCGCCGCCGCCGTGGTCGACCTGGCCGAATCCATGCCCGCCGAGGTCCTGGAGCGCCTGCACGGCGCGGTCCGCGCACTGCGGGAGATCACCCGGCCGGGCCGGCCGGAACCGGCCGGACCCCCGCACGACGGGGACGTGTTCACCCCCGAGACCCCCTGGTGGGACCCGGCGCACGGGGCCGCCGCCGAACCGGCCCCCGAGCGGATCATGATCGCCGGACGGTCCGTCGGGCCCGGCAGCCGCGTCCTGCTGCGGCCGGGCCTGCGCCGCACCGACGCCCAGGACCTGTTCCTGAAGGACAGCGCCGCGCAGGTCGAAGCGGTCCTCCACGACGTCGACGGGGGAGTGCACCTCGCCGTCACCCTCGACGGCGACCCGGGCGCCGACATCCGCCGGGAACAGGGCCGGTTCCTGTACTTCCAGCCCGACGAGGTCACCCCGCTGGAGGACGCGTGAGCGGCCGGACCCTGGTCGCCGGCATCGGCAACGTCTTCCTCGGCGACGACGGGTTCGGCGTCGAGACGCTGCGGGCGCTGGCCGTGCACCCGCTGCCGGACGGAGTGGAGGCGGTCGACTTCGGCGTGCGCGGCGTCCACCTCGCCTACCAGCTCCTCGACGGCTACGACACGCTCGTCCTGGTGGACGCCACCGCCCGGGGCGCCGCCCCGGGCACGCTCCACCTCATCGAGGCCGACGGCAGCGGCCCCATCGCCCCGGGCAGCGCCGTGCTCGACGGCCACGACATGTCCCCCGACACGGTCCTGGCCCTGCTGGACACCCTGTGCGCGGGCACCGGCGCCACCCCGCCCCGGCGCACCCTGGTCGTCGGCTGCGAGCCCGCCACCGTCGAGGAGGGCATCGGCCTGAGCCCGCCGGTGGCCGCCGCGGTGCCCCGCGCCGTCCGCATGGTCCTCGACCTGCTGCCCGCCCGGCCCGGGCCCGTGGCCGCCGACACCCCCGCGAACTGAGGAGAACCCCGTGAAGAAGACCATCGCGTTCTGCACGGCCGCCGTCCTCGGCGCCGCCCTGGTGATGAACCTCCCCGACATCAGGCGGTACCTGCGCATGAGCCGCATGTGACCCGGGGCCCCTACGGGCCGCCCCCGAATGGCGTACGGGCTCCCCGGTGCGTCGGCGTGGCCGTCCGCCGCGCGCCCGCCCCGCCGGTCTAATGAGGCCCGGCAGGACGGAGTCCGATGCACGAGATGTCGATCGCCATGGCCGTCGTGGGCCAGGTGGAAGAAGCGGCCCGGGTCGGCGGCGCCCGCGCCGTCACCTCCGTGCGGCTCCAGGTCGGAGAACTGGCCGGCGTGGTACCGCAGTCCCTCGCCTTCTGCTTCGAACTGGCCTGCGCCGGCACCCTCCTGGAGGGTGCCGAACTCACCACCGAAGCCGTGGCGGCCCGCGCGCACTGCGCGGCCTGCGACACCGGATGGGCGGTCGGCATGCCCCCCGCCCTGTGCTGCCCCGGCTGCGGTGCGGCCGGCGCCGTCGAACTGCTCTCGGGCCGGGAGCTGCGCGTCCTCAGCGTCCGCTGGGAGGACGGCCCCGCCGGCCCCCAGCTGCGCGAACCGATCCCCGAGGGGGCCTGAACCATGTGCCGAGTGGTCGACCTGCGCCAGGCGGTGCTCGCCAAGAACGACGGGGCCGCGCAGGCCCTGCGCGCCGAACTCACCGCCCGCGGAACGACGGTCGTCAACCTGCTGTCCAGCCCGGGAAGCGGCAAGACGGCCCTGCTGGAACGGGAACTGCTGCTCGCCCCGGAGCGCGGTGTGACCGTGGCCGCGCTGACGGCCGACCTCGCGACGGAGAACGACGCGACCCGGCTGGCCCGTTCGGGCGCCCCGGTCAAGCAGGTGCTCACCGACGGGCTCTGCCACCTCGAGGCCCACATGCTGGGCCGCCACCTCGACGGCTGGCTCCCCGAGCACACCCGGCTGCTGTTCGTGGAGAACGTCGGCAACCTGGTCTGCCCGGCGTCGTACGACCTGGGGGAGTCCCTCCGGGTGGTGCTCGCCTCGGTGACGGAGGGCGAGGACAAGCCGCTGAAGTACCCGACCGCCTTCGGGCTGGCCCAGCTGGTGGTCATCACCAAGACCGACATCGCGGAGGCCGTCGGGTTCGACGAGGAGGCCTTCCGGGCGAACGTCCAGCAGGTCAACCCGGGGGTGGAGCTGGTCCGCACCTCGTCCCGCTCGGGCGAGGGTGCGGGGGTCCTCCTCGACCGCGCCCGGAGCATCGCCGAAGGCGCCCTCCCGCACGTCCCGGTGATGTCCCGCCTGCGCCCGTCCGCGGACCACACCCACACCCACGGTCACGGGCCCGACCACGCCCACGGTCACGACCCCGCCCACGACCACACCCACGGTCACGGCCCGGGCCCGGAGCGCGCTCCCGGCAGTGCCGCCGTCCGTGCCGGGCGGCGGTCCGGGGCGGAGCCCCGCGGAACGGGCGGAGGGCGCGCCGGGGACGGGCCCGGACCGGCCCCCGCCGGACCGGCGACGCAGACCCGCTGATGGAGGCCGTACAGCGCCGCCGGGTCCTCGTCCGCGGCGTCGTCCAGGGCGTCGGCTTCCGGCCGTACGTGTACACCCGCGCGACCGGCCTCGGCCTCGCCGGCCACGTCACCAACACCCCCGAGGGCGTCCTCGCCGAGGTCGAGGGCGCACCGGCTGCCGTCACCGCCTTCTGCGAGCGCCTCGCTGCGGACGCCCCGCCGCTGGCCGTCGTCGACGCCGTCGACCACTGCGAGGTCCCCGTCGCGGGCGGCGCCGGCTTCACGATCATCGCCTCCCGCTCCGGCGGACCCGCCCGCACCCTCGTCTCCCCGGACGTGGCCACCTGCGCCGACTGCCTCGCCGAACTGGCCGACCCGGCCGACCGGCGCCACCGGCACCCCTTCATCACCTGCACGCACTGCGGACCCCGCTTCACCATCGTCACCGGACTGCCGTACGACCGGGCCCACACCACCATGGCCCGCTTCCCGATGTGCCCGGACTGCGCCCGCGAGTACGCCGACCCCGCCGACCGGCGCTTCCACGCCCAGCCCGTGGCCTGTCCCGCCTGCGGGCCCCGGCTGCGCCTGCTCACCGGCACGCCGCCGCGCGAGGACGCGGCCGCCGACCCCGTCGCCGCAGCCCGCCGGCTCCTGGCCGACGGCGCGGTCCTCGCCGTCAAGGGCCTCGGCGGCTACCACCTCGCCTGCGACGCCACCCGGCCCCGGGCCGTCGCCGAGCTGCGCCGCCGCAAGGCCCGGGGCGACAAGCCCTTCGCCCTCATGGCCCGCTCCCTCGCCGACATCGAAGCCCTGGCGAGCGTGGGACCCGCCGAACGGGCGCTGCTCACCGGACCCGACCGGCCCATCGTGCTGCTGCGCCGCCGCCCGGAGTCCGACGCCGTCCTTGCCCCGGACGTCGCCCCGCGCAGCCCCGACCTCGGCGTGATGCTCCCGTACACACCCGTGCACCACCTGCTGCTCGGCCTGCCCGGCGACCCTCCCGGCCCCCGGCTGCTCGTGATGACGAGCGGCAACCTGTCGGGCGAGCCCATCGTCACCGACGACGCCGAGGCCCTGGACCGCCTCGGCCCCCTCGCCGACGCCTGGCTCACCCACGACCGCCCCATCCACGTGCCGTGCGACGACTCCGTGGTGCGCCTGTGCGACGGCGAGCCGCTGTTCGTACGCCGCTCCCGCGGCCACGCCCCGCTGCCCCTCGCGCTCCCGCTGGCCGTGCCCCCGGTGCTCGCCGCCGGGGGAGACCTCAAGAACGCCTTCTGCCTCGCCGAGGGCCGCAAGGCCTGGCTGTCCGCGCACATCGGCGACATGGACGACCTCGCCACCCAGTACGCCTTCGAACGCGCCGAGCGGCAGCTGGAGTCCATCACCGGAGTCACCCCCGCCCTGTTCGCCGCCGACCGCCACCCCGGCTACCGCTCCACCCGCTGGGCCGCCCGGCACGCCGGCCCCCGCCCCCTGGTGCGCGTCCAGCACCACCACGCGCACATCGCCTCGGCCATGGCCGAACACGGCCTCGACGGCGGCCGGCGCGTGATCGGGATCGCCTTCGACGGCACCGGCTACGGGGACGACGGCGCCGTGTGGGGAGGCGAGGTGCTGCTCGCCGACTACACCGGCTACACCCGCTTCGCGCACCTCGCGTACGTCCCGCTCCCGGGCGGCGACGCCGCCGTACGGCGGCCCTACCGCATGGCCCTGGCCCACCTGTGGGCCGCCGGCCTCGACCTCGGCCCGGACCTGCCCGCCGTAGCGGCCTGCCCGCCCGGTGAACTGCGGGTCCTGGAGCGCCAGCTGGAGCGCGGCCTGAACTGCGTGCCCACCTCCAGCATGGGACGCCTCTTCGACGCCGTCTCCTCCCTGGCCGGCGTCTGCCACCGCGCCGGATACGAGGCCCAGGCCGCCGTGGAGCTGGAGGCGGCCGCGCTCGCCGCCCCCGCCGGCGACCCGCACCCCGGATACCGGTTCACGCTGCGGCCCGCGCCGCCCGGTACGGGGGCACCGCTCACCGCCGACCCGGCCCCCGTCCTGGCGGCCGTCGCGGCCGACGTGCGGGCGGGCACCGCGCCGCAGCCGGTCGCGGCCCGCTTCCACACCGCGGTCGCCGCCCTCGTCGCGGACGCCTGCCTCGCGGCCCGCGAGCGGCACGGCCTCGACACCGTCGCCCTCACCGGCGGGGTCATGGCGAACACCCTGCTCTCCGGCACCTGTTCCCGGCTGCTGCGCGCACACGGCTTCACCGTGCTGCGCCAGCAGCGGGTCCCCCCGAACGACGGGGGACTGGCCCTCGGCCAGCTCATGGTGGCGGCCGCGGTCCACGCCACCGAACCACCACAGCAAGGAGGGGCACATGTGCCTGGCGGTACCCGGCAAAGTGATTGACATCGGGGAGCGGGACGGCACCCGCATGGCCACCGTCGACTTCGGCGGAGTGGTCAAGGAGGTGTGCCTGGAGTACCTGCCGGACCTGGAGGTGGGCGAGTACGCCATCGTCCACGTCGGCTTCGCCCTCCAGCGCCTGGACGAGGAGTCCGCCCTGAAGACCCTCGGCCTCTTCGCCGAACTCGGCATGCTCCAGGAGGAGTTCGGGGACCCCTGGGAGCAGGCCGCCGAAGCCGGCGCCGTGCCGGCCTTCACCGACGACGACCCCGCAGACGTCCCGCAGGAGGCGGCGCAGCAGTGAAGTACATCGAGGAGTTCCAGGACCCCGGCCTCGCCCGCCGGCTGCTCGACGACATCCACGCCACCGTCACCCGCCCCTGGGCGCTGATGGAGGTCTGCGGCGGCCAGACCCACAGCATCATCCGGCACGGCCTGGACCAGCTCCTGCCCGAGCAGGTCGAGCTGATCCACGGGCCCGGCTGCCCCGTGTGCGTGACCCCGCTGGAGGTCATCGACAAGGCCCTGGAGATCGCCTCCCGCCCGGGCGTCGTCTTCTGCTCCTTCGGCGACATGCTCCGCGTCCCCGGCACCGGCCGCGACCTCTTCCAGGTGCGCGGCGAGGGCGGCGACGTACGGGTCGTCTACTCCCCGCTGGACGCCCTGCGGATCGCGCGCCAGAACCCGGACCGCGAGGTGGTGTTCTTCGGGATCGGCTTCGAGACCACCGCACCGCCCAACGCCATGACGGTGTACCAGGCGAAGAAGCAGGGCATCACCAACTTCAGCCTGCTGGTCTCCCACGTCCGGGTCCCCCCGGCCATCGAGGCGATCATGGACTCGCCGAGCTGCCGGGTCCAGGCCTTCCTCGCCGCCGGGCACGTGTGCAGCGTGATGGGCACCGCCGAGTACCCCGAGCTGGCCGCGCGCCACCGCGTCCCCATCGTGGTCACCGGCTTCGAGCCGCTCGACATCCTGGAGGGCGTACGGCGGGCCGTGCGGCAGCTGGAGCGCGGTGAGCACACCGTCGAGAACGCCTACGCGCGTGCCGTCCGCCCCGAGGGCAACCCGGCGGCCCTCGCCATGCTGGAGGACGTCTTCGAGGTCACCGACCGGGCCTGGCGCGGCATCGGCGTCATCCCGCGCAGCGGCTGGCGGCTGTCCGCCCGCTACCGGGAGTTCGACGCCGAGCACCGCTTCTCCGTGAGCGGCATCGACACCCGCGAGCCGGCCGAGTGCCGCAGCGGCGAGGTCCTCCAGGGCCTGATCAAACCGCACGAGTGCGAGGCCTTCGGCACCACCTGCACCCCGCGCACCCCGCTCGGCGCCACCATGGTCTCCAGCGAGGGCGCCTGCGCCGCGTACTACCTCTACCGGCGCCTGGACATCCCGACCGCCAAGACGGCACCGCTGGAGGCGACCCCCGTTGTCTGACACCGCACTGGACGTCACCGGCTGGACCTGTCCGGCCCCCCTGCGCGACCACCCCCGCGTGGTGATGGGCCACGGCGGCGGCGGCGCGCTCTCCGCGGAACTCGTGCGGCACGTCTTCGCCCCCGCCTTCGGCGGCGAGGTGCTCGCGCAGCTCGGGGACAGCGCGACCGTGACCCTGGGCGGGGCCCGGCTGGCCTTCTCCACCGATTCCTACGTGGTGCGGCCGCTGTTCTTCCCCGGCGGCTCCATCGGCGACCTCGCGGTCAACGGCACCGTCAACGACCTGGCCATGAGCGGGGCCCGCGCCGCCTACCTGTCCTGCGGGTTCATCCTGGAGGAGGGCGTCGAGGTGGCCACGGTGGCCCGGGTGGCCGAGGCCCTCGGCGCGGCCGCGCGCACGGCGGGCGTGGAGGTGGCCACCGGCGACACCAAGGTGGTCGAAGCCGGCCACGGCGACGGGGTGTACATCAACACCGCCGGCATCGGGCTCGTCCCGGAGGGCGTGGACCTGCGCCCGCAGCGGGTCGTACCGGGCGACGTCGTCATCGTCAGCGGTGAGATCGGGCTGCACGGGGTGGCCATCATGAGCGTCCGCGAGGGCCTCGGCTTCGAGGCTGACATCGCGAGCGACTGCGCGCCCCTGGGCGGTCTCGTCCAGTCCATGCTCGCGGTCACCCCCGACCTGCACGTCCTGCGCGACCCCACCCGCGGCGGCCTGGCCGCCGCACTCAACGAGATCGCGGCCGCCTCCGGCGCCGGGGTGGTCGTCCAGGAGGGCCGGGTGCCGGTCCCCGAGGCCGTGTCCAACGCCTGTGCCATCCTCGGCCTCGACCCCTTCTACGTGGCCAACGAGGGCAAGCTCGTCGCGTTCGTGCCCCGCGAGCACGCCGAGGCCGTCCTCGACGCCATGCGGGCCCACCCCCTGGGCCGGCACGCCGCGGTGATCGGCGAGGCGGTCGAGGCCCACCCCGGCCTCGTCGTGGCCCGCACCGGCCTCGGCGGCACCCGCGTGGTCGACCTGCCGATCGGGGAGCAGCTGCCGCGGATCTGCTGACGGCGCGCTCCGGGGCGCGCCGGGGCGCCGGGGCGGGCCCGCGGGGTCAGGGGAGCTCGGGGATGAAGGGCAGGTAGTCCTCCGTGCCCTCCGACGGCACCACCGCGTAGCTCGCCTCGGGCAGCTCGTTCCACACGCCCGCGAGGCTTCCGAGCGGTTCGGAGACCACCAGCCGGGTCGCGTCGGACACCTCGCGCAGGTACGGCAGCTCGGGGTACAGCTGGCGGACCGTGTCGGCCCTGCTGCTGTAGTACAGGGAGCGGGACTTGCCCTGGCTGGAGTAGCGGAACGCCCATACGCGTTCGCCGTCGCTGACGGCGACGGTCATCTGGAGCGGGTCCGCCACGCCGTGCTCCTTGCCGAGCCGTTCCACAAGCCCCGCCATCCGGGCGACGGCGCCGGGGACGTCCTGGTCGAGGCCGAAGGTCACGGCCAGGTAGAACATCACCTCGGAGTCGGTCGACCCCTCGATGCAGGGGAACAGCGCCGGGTCGACGGCCATGCACAGGTCGCGCTGCAGCCGGTGGAAGTCGCTGATCGCACCGTTGTGCATCCACAGCCAGCGGCCGTGCCGGAACGGGTGGCAGTTGGTCTGCTGGATCGCCGAGCCCGTGGAGGCGCGGACGTGTGCGAAGAACAGCGGCGAGCGGACGTGCGAGGCCAGCTCCCGCAGGTTCCGGTTGTTCCAGGCCGGACCGATGTCCCGGAACACCGCCGGGGTGCCGTCACCGTCCGTGCTGTACCAGCCGATGCCGAAGCCGTCGCCGTTGGTCGACTCGACGCCCATCCGTGCGTGCAGGCTCTGGTCGATCAGCGAGTGCTCCGGCTGGTACAGCACGGCGTCGAGCAACATCGGCGACCCGGAGTAGGCGAGCCATCGACACATGTGCACCATCCCTCTCCTGAGTCCCGTCCGAGCCTAACGCGCCGCACGATCGTGCGGCTCCTCGGCCGGCCGGGCAGGTGGCGCCACGTGCGCCATGATTTCGTACGAATGTTCGGATCTGTCGGATCGATCGCGGGGTCGTGGAGGAGCGGCCGGGCCGCTGATCTCCTCCGTCGAGCCCGGGCTGCCGCCTCAGAGGCGCTCCTCCATGCGTATCGCCGATTCCAGGTCCTCGTGGGCCCGGCCCCTCCGGCCCTCCTGCCCTTCCAGGAGGGCCGCGGCGATCGCGTCGAGCTTGCGCTGGACGGCGTGCTCGGCGCGCCGTTCGGAGTTCTTGAGCAGCGCCAGCAGCAACAGCGACACCGCACCGATCGAGTCGCCCGCGAGGTGCTGCCACTCCGTCGGCAGACCCAGCACGTGCACCACGACGAAACAGGCCACCAGGGCCACGCAGAGGGCGGAGAAGACGGGGGAGCTCGTGAAGTTGGAGGCGAGCTCGGCCAGCCGCTCGAAGCGGCCGGCCCGCCCGTTCCCCTCGCCCTTCTTGGCGGGATGACGGAAGACCATGCCGGGCACCTGCCCCCGACGGCCCGCCGCACACGTGGCGTCAGCCCACCCCTAGCGTTCCGCGCCGGCGTCGTCCGGCCAGCCGTAGCCGGTACGCGGCGGTTCGGGGACGGCGCCCAGCGCGGCCAGGTCCCGGTCCGCGGCCCGGCTCAGCTGCCCCGCGAGATCCCGCATGGCGCGGCTCGCCGCCAGCTCGTCGCCGATCGCGGGAACGTCCACGTCCTGCGGATTGCACCGCGCCCGGCCCCGGCCGACCATCGTGGCCTTCCCCGTCTCGAGCACCGCCCTGGCCTTGGTCGTGCCGTCCTCCTCGATGAGGTAGACGCCGACCTTCCACTCCTCGGCGTGTGACATGGCGTGCCTCCTGACCTCCCGGGGCCTCGTGCTACCAGGATCCCTCCGCCCGGGCCGGTCCGGCCACGGCAGGGCGCACCGCCCCGGTCACCCGGCGGGGGCGAGGGTCGCCGGCGCCGGGCCGTCGGGGCGCACCGTGAGGCCGTACACCGCTCCGGCCGGGACCGAGGTGAAGACCGGGACGTGGCGGGGCAGCAGCTGCTCCAGCAGGGCGGTCGACTCGCGCAGGGCGAACTGCGTGCCGAGGCAGGCGCGGGGACCGATGCCGAAGGGCAGGTAGGCGCCCTGCCGGGCGGGCCGGCCGCCCGCGGCCGTGAAGCGCCGCGGGTCGAAGCGCTCGGGGTCCGGCCAGAGCTCCGGGTCGCGGTGGGTGAGGTACGGGCACACCAGTACGTCCGTCCCCGCCGCGACGGTGTGGCCGCCCAGGGTGTCGGCCTCGGTGGCGTGGCGGGGCAGGATCCAGGCCGACGGGTAGAGCCGCAGCGTCTCGCTGACCAGCGCCTGGAGAGCCTCCCGGCGCTCGGGTGAGCCCTCACCGCCGGCGGCGAGCGCCTCCTCGCGGGCCGCGGGGTGCCGGTCGAGCAGCAGGTACAGCCAGGTCAGGGTGGTGGCGGTGGTCTCGTGGCCGGCCACCAGCAGCGTGACCAGCTCGTCGCGCAGCAGCCGGTCCGTGTACTCGGGGTACGCGGCCGAGGCGTCGACCAGTACCTGGAGCAGCCCGGGCCCGTCCGGGCCCGCCGCCCCGTCACGGGCCGCGGCGACGGCGTGCCGGGCGACGGTGTCGATCCTGGCGAGGTCGGCGGCCACCGAGTCCCGGGCCTCGACCTCGTCGGCGGGCAGGCTCGGCAGCGCCGCCACCACGGCCGCCACGGCGGTGAGTTCCCGCGCCGTGCCGGCGTCCAGCGGATGGCCGGTGAGCGCACGCCAGATGGTGTCCAGGGCGAAGCGGCGCATCTCCTCGCCGACGTCGAAGCCCTCCCCGGTGCGCGCGTACCCGGCCCAGCGCTCGGCGGCGGCGCGGGCCGCCCCGGCGATGCGCTGCTCGTACCGGCGCATGCCCGTACCGGTGAACTGCGACTGCAACAGCCGCCGCTGCCGCTTCCACGCGTCCCCGGTCGCGGCCAGCACCCCGTCGCCGATCAGCAGGCGCGCCCGGTGGGAGCGCTTGACGTACCGGTCCGGACGCCGGGCGAGCACGTGCTGGACGGCCTCCGGCGCGGTGACCAGCACGGTGGGCCGCGGACCGATCCGCACGGCGGCCACCCCGCCGAGCCGCTCCCGCGCCAGGGTGAGCAGCTCGACCAACTCACCCCCTCCGCCGCGCCACCGCTCCACGGCGGCGGGGTCGAGTTCGGGCACCGGCCCGGTTGCGGCGTCTGTGGCCAAGGGACTTCTCCTGTCCGGCAGCGGTGGGGCGGCCTTCGCGGGGTGGTCTAGGACGGGGACGACCAGCGCTGTGAGGCGCTTCCGGTGCAGGAGTTGGTGACCAGGCCGGCGCTCATCCCCAGGTCGAGGCAGCCGCCGCTGTAGTCGTTGCGCAGGGTGCCGCCCGAGCCCGTGCGCCAGGTGCGGGCGAGGTCCTGGCCGCAGTCGCCGACGAAGACGGCCTGGCCGAGCATGTTGGCGTAGAGGCAGCCGCCCGTCTGCTGGTTGACCAGCTTGAAGCTGCCGTCGCCGCGGCTCTGCACCGTCCAGCGGGCCGTCGGGTCCGCGCAGTCCCCGTGGTCCGAGGAGCCGTAGACCTGGGTGATGCACTTGCCGTTGCCGGCGTTGCGGTAGCGGTGGGTGCCGGAGGCGGGAGGGGGGTTGGTCGTCGCCGGGCCGCCACCGGGGGTGCCGGATCCGCCCTGCCCGTTCGGGGTGCCGGGGCCGGGGCCCGGGTTGGAGCCGGTGCCCGGGCCGGTGCCCGGGCCGGCGCCCGTGCCCGCGTTCCCGGCGGCCGGGACCGGGGGCGTGACCGGGCCGGCCGGCACCTGGCCCTGGGCCGGCGGCCGGCCCGGCGAGCCCGAGGGCGGGGCGGACGGGCCGCCGCTCGCCCCCGCCGAAGGCGACGGGCCCGAGGGGGCGGAGGACGGCGCGGGGGACGGCGCCCCGGAGCCGGCCGGGCCGGGGGAGGAGGCGCCGGGCCGGGCTCCGGCCTGCAGCGGGGTCACGTGCGGGAGGTACTGCAGGGCGAGGGTCGTGCCGCCCGCGACCACGACGACCGGGAGCACCGCGAGCAGCACCCGGGTGCGGCGCCGACGCTCGGGCCGGGCGTCGGCGGGCCCGGCGGCCACGGGCACGGGCTTCCCGCCGCCCAGCGGGAGCGTCGGGAGGTCGACCTTCTGCACGTCCGTGGCGAACGTGGCCCGCTCGGTGAGCCGCACGGTGATCGCCTCGGGCCACAGCGGCGCCTCGAACGGGCCGTGCGCGCGGGCCTGTTCGAGGAGTTCGGCGGCCGTGGGCCGCCCCTCGGGGTCCTTGTCGAGGCAGGCGGCCACGACCTCCCCGAGAGCGGGGTCCAGGGCACGCAACGGCTCCAGATCGGGTTCCTCGTGGACGATGCGGTAGAGCACCCCGTGGCCCGACTCCTCGCCGAAGGGCGGCCGGCCGCAGGCCGCGTACGCGAGCACCGAGCCGAGCGCGAAGACATCGGTGGCGCCGCTCAGGGCCTTGGCCCCCGAGGCCTGTTCGGGCGCCATGTACGCGGGCGTGCCCACGACCATGCCGGTCCTGGTGAGCTGGCTCTGCTCGGCGGCCCGGGCGACCCCGAAGTCGATGAGGGTGAGCCCGTCGAGGGTCAGCATGACGTTGGACGGCTTGAGGTCCCGGTGCACCATGTCCAGGGCGTGCACCGCCGCGAGGCCCTCGGCGGCCTCCCGCAGCAGCAGCCACAGCGCCTGCGCGGGCAGCGGCCCGCCGTGCAGCTCGACCGCCTCGCGCAGGGTGAGCCCCGGTATGTAGGCGGTGGCGAACCACGGGGGCTTGGCGGTGCGGTCGCTGTCCAGCAGCGGGGCGGTGGCCTTCTCGGGAAGCCGGGCCAGGTTGTCGAGTTCGTGCCCGAAGCGCCGCCGGAAGTCCTCGTCCTCGCCGACGACCGACGCCAGCAGCTGCTTGACGGCGACGTACCGCCCGTCCAGGACCCCGAGGTACACCCGCCCCATGCCGCCGGCGCCCAGCCGGCCCGCCAGCGCGACGGGCCCGATCCGCTGCGGATCCTCCGCCTCCAGCGGCTGGGCCCCGCTTCCCCTCAGCTCTAACACGTCAGCCCCGTCAGGATCGTGATGGATTTCCAGAAACCTACCCGACGCGGCGTCATACTTCAGCAGTGATCCCGAACGATTCCGGGCCGGGCGGCCACCCGCCTCCGCCCCCGCGCCCCGAGCTCCCCGACCTGGCCGCCGCCCACCGGCGCGGGCCGGCCGCGGCGGTCGAGGCGAAGTGGGAGGCCCTCGCCCGGTACTGGCGGTGGATGGCCGGACACAGGAGGCAGGCCCTGCGGCCGGGCGGTGCGTACCCGGGCGCCTGCGCGCTCGTCGAGGCGGCCCGCGCGGTTCCCGAGCTGCGGCGGCTGTACCCCTTCACCAGCCACCTGATCCTGAAGTTCAGCAGCACCACCACGTTTCCGTACGACGTGCGGCTGCCCTCCGTCGAGCCCCTGGCCGACGGGCGGTTCCGGGTCCGCCGCCACCTGCGGGGCGCCCCGGTCATCGGGGAGCCCGCCACCCCCGGCGAGGCCCTCGCCCTCGTTCTGGCCCACCGGCCGGCCGGCCTCGGGCCCGCCGCCGCCCGCCCGGGAGGCCGGACGCGCGGCCGCTGAGCCCATACGGCCGGTGGGCACCACGACGCCCGGACACCACGACGCCCGGGCCGGCCGGCCCGGGCGTCGTGGTCGGACTGACGGCGCCGGTCAGACCAGGTCGAACCGGTCGAGGTCCATCACCTTGCTCCACGCGGCGACGAAGTCCTCGACGAACTTGCGCTGCGCGTCGTCGCTCGCGTACACCTCCGCCAGCGCCCGCAGCTCGGAGTTCGAGCCGAAGACGAGGTCGGCGCGGGTGCCCGTCCACTTGAGCGCGCCGGTGGCGGCGTCGCGGCCCTCGAAGGTGTTCTCGTCCGCCGAGGCGGCCTTCCACGTCGTACCCAGGTCGAGCAGGTTGACGAAGAAGTCGTTCGTCAGGGTGCCCGGGGTGTCGGTGAACACGCCCAGCTTGGACTGCTGGTAGGTCGCGCCCAGGACGCGCAGGCCGCCGACGAGGACGGTCAGCTCGGGCGCCGAGAGGGTCAGCAGGTTCGCCTTGTCGACCAGCAGGAACTCGGCGGGCAGGCGGCTGCCCTTGCCGACGTAGTTGCGGAAGCCGTCGGCGACGGGCTCCAGCGCCGCGAAGGACTCGACGTCGGTCTGGTCCTGCGAGGCGTCCACGCGGCCCGGGGTGAAGGGCACCCGGACGTCGTGGCCGGCGTCCTTGGCGGCCTGCTCGACGGCGGCGGAGCCGGCGAGGACGACCAGGTCGGCGAGGGAGACCCGCTTGCCGCCGGCCTGGGCGGCGTTGAAGGACTCCTGGATGCCCTCCAGGACGCGCAGCACCGCGGCGAGCTGGTCCGGCTCGTTGACCTCCCAGCCGGCCTGCGGCTGGAGGCGGATGCGGCCGCCGTTGGCACCGCCGCGCTTGTCGCTGCCGCGGAAGGACGAGGCCGCCGCCCAGGCCACGGAGACGAGCTGGGACACCGTGAGGTCGGAACCGAGGATCCGCTCCTTGAGGGACGCGACGTCAGCGTCGTCGATCACCTCGTGGGTGCGGGCCGGCAGCGGGTCCTGCCACAGCAGCGTCTCGCTCGGGACCTCGGGGCCGAGGTAGCGCACGACCGGGCCCATGTCGCGGTGGGTCAGCTTGTACCAGGCGCGGGCGAAGGCGTCCGCGAACTGGTCGGGGTGCTCCAGGAAGCGGCGCGAGATCTGCTCGTAGGCCGGGTCGAAGCGCAGCGAGAGGTCCGTGGTCAGCATCATCGGCGCGTGGCTCTTGGACGGGTCGTGCGCGTCCGGGATGGTGCCGGCGCCCGCGCCGTCCTTCGCGACCCACTGGTGCGCGCCGGCGGGGCTGGTGGTCAGCTCCCACTCGTAGCGGAAGAGGTTCTCGAAGAAGTCGTTGCTCCACCGGGTCGGGGTCGTGGTCCAGGTGACCTCGAGGCCGCTGGTGATGGTGTCGGCGCCCTTGCCGGAGCCGTACGTGTTCTGCCAGCCGAAGCCCTGCGCCTCCAGGGGCGCGGCCTCCGGGTCGACGCCGACGTGGTCGGCCGGGCCGGCGCCGTGGGCCTTGCCGAAGGTGTGGCCGCCGGCTATCAGCGCGACGGTCTCCTCGTCGTTCATCGCCATCCGGCGGAACGTCTCACGGATGTCGCGGGCGGCGGCGAGCGGGTCCGGGTTGCCGTTCGGGCCCTCCGGGTTGACGTAGATCAGGCCCATCTGGACGGCGCCGAGGGGGCTCTCCAGCTCCCGGTCGCCCGAGTAGCGCTGGTCGTCGAGCCAGGTGGTCTCGGGACCCCAGTAGACGTCCTCGTCGGGCTCCCACACGTCGGCGCGTCCGCCGGCGAAGCCGAAGGTCTCGAAGCCCATGGACTCGAGCGCGACGTTGCCCGCGAGGATCAGCAGGTCGGCCCAGGACAGGCTCTGCCCGTACTTCTTCTTCACCGGCCACAGCAGCCGGCGGGCCTTGTCGAGGTTCGCGTTGTCCGGCCAGCTGTTGAGCGGGGCGAACCGCTGCTGGCCGGCCCCGGCACCGCCGCGGCCGTCGCTGATCCGGTACGTGCCGGCGCTGTGCCAGGCCATGCGGATGATGAACGGCCCGTAGTGCCCGAAGTCGGCCGGCCACCAGTCCTGGGAGGTGGTCAGCACCTCTTCGATGTCCCGCTTCACGGCCGGGAGGTCGAGGGACGTGAACGCCGCGGCGTAGTCGAACCCCTCGCCGAGCGGGTTGGCCACGGCGGGGTTCTTGGCGAGGATCTTCAGATTGAGGCGCTCGGGCCACCACTGGCGGTTCCCGCCGCCCTGGGTGGGGTGCGGGGCGCGCTCGTGCGCGACCGGGCAGCCGCCTGCGCCCTCTGTTTTGGCGTCGACGACGACTGCGTCGTGGTTCTCAGACATGCAAAATCCTTCCGGACCAGGCGGATCACGCTGTTCAGGAACGGGTGCGGTGCGGTGGGACGGCCGGGGTGCGGTGACCGGCCCTCGCCCTGCCGTCCGTCCTCGGACGGCGGCCCGGCCCGTCACCTCGCCGTCTCCTGCCGCTGCGGGGTATTCCTATCCCTTGGCTATCAACGCATCAGATCCTACGATGGACGCAGTCCAAGTCAAGAAGCACACCAAGCCCGGATCCCATCGGTTCTCGAGCCCCTCTCAAGGGCCCGGGGGCCGCTCGAACCTGAAAAAGAGGGGGGCCGACATGAGTGACCTGCTGGAACGCCTGCGCAGGCGCGGCTGGCGGTTGACGTCCCAAAGACGTGTCGTCGCGGAGGTCCTGGACGGCGACCACGTGCACCTGACCGCCGACGAGGTGCACGCCCGCGCGGTGGGGCTGCTGCCCGAGATCTCCCGGGCCACCGTCTACAACGCCCTGGGCGAACTGGTCGCCCTCGGGGAGGTGGCGGAGGTGTCCACCGACGGCCGGGCGAAGCGCTACGACCCCAACGCCCACCACCCCCACCACCACCTCGTCTGCTCCGGCTGCGGCCTCATCCGGGACGTGCGCCCGGCCGGGAACCCGCTGGGCGACCTCCCGGCGGGGGAGCGCTTCGGCTTCACGCTGTCCGGGGCGGAGGTCACCTACCGCGGCCTGTGCCCGGCCTGCGCCGCCTGAGGTCCCGTCCTACCGGTACGCGGCGAACGCCTTCGTGAAGGCCAGCGGCTCCTGGAGGACGGAACTACAGGTGGCGTCGGCGTGGCCGAGGGCGCCCGCCGCGCACTGCCGGTCGCGGGCCGAGGACCACATCGCGAGCCGGCCGATGCCCTTGGCGCGGGCGAACCGGACGAGTTCCGTCGCGTCCGCCACCGTGAAGACCTCGCTCGCCACGTCGTTGACGCCGATCATCGGGGTGACGGCCACCGTCTTCCAGGCCTGGGCGTCGGAGAGCCCGAGCACGCCCTTGAGCTGGGCCTGGGCCGCGGTCGCCGCCTGGACCGCGTACTGTCCCATGTTCCCGCCGTACGCGGGGCCGTAGTCCATCGCCATGATGTTGACGGCGCCGATCCGTACGCCGTTCCTCGCGGCGTCGGCCAGCAGGGCCACGCCGGGCTGGGTCAGCCCCTCCGGCATCACGGGCAGGGTGAACGCCACGTCGAGGCCCGGGTGCGCCTTCTGCAGCCGGGCTATCGCCTGGGCGCGACGGGTGTTGGCGGCGGTGTCCGGCAGGGCGGCGCCCTCGATGTCGAAGTCGACCTTGGTCAGCCGGTAGGCGTCGACCACCTTCCCGTACGCGGCGGCCAGTTCGTCGGCGGTGGCGCAGTTCAGCGCCAGCTCGCGCCCGGCGGCGCCGCCGAACGACACCCGCACGTCGCCGCCCGCCGTGCGCAGCGCGCCGATCTGGGCCGCGACCTTGTCGTCCGCGAGGCCGGTGACCCCGCCCCACAGCGGCGAACAGCCCCCGCCGGCGGTGACGAAGGCGAGGTGGAACTCCTTGACGCCGGTCCGGGCCGCGGTGTCGAGGAGGTCGTAGGCGGGGTACAGGGAGGTGTCCACGTACGGGGCGAACCGCGCGCCGGCGCCGGGCGCGCCGGTGGCCGTCGGGGTGGGGGAGGGCGGCGGCACCGGAGTCGCGGTGGCGGTGGCGGTGGCGGTGGCGGTGGCCGTGGCCGTGGCGGTGGCCGTGGGCCCGGTTGTCGGGCGGCCGCTCGGCAGGGGCGTCGCGCCCTGCTCCACCGAGCACTTCACCGCGTTGATCAGGCAGCGGGTGGGGTCGCCCGGCGTCCCGGCGCCGCTCGCCACGAACCCGACGGTCACGGAGGCGCCCGGCGCCAGTGTCCCGTTCCAGCCGGCGGGCCTCACTGTGACGCGCTGCCCTTCGACCGTGTGGGTTCCGTTCCACAGCGAGTCGATCCGGACGCCCGCAGGGAGGTCGAACTGGAGCGTCCAGCCGCTCAGTTCCCGCCCCGTCCCGTTGGTGATCGCGTACTGCCCGGTGTAACCGCCGCTCCAGGAGCTGGACTTGGTGTAGGCGGCCCCGACGGACGTGGCCTGGGCCGTGCCGGAGAACGCGAAGGCCGCGCCCCCCAGCACGGCCGCCACCACGACCGCTCCGGCGGCCTTGGCCCCGCCGCTCGCCCTGCGCCGGTGCCCGTGCGTGCTGCTGCCCATGGAAATGCCTGCCTTCGTGTGACCGGGGTCGGGGGTACGGGGCAGCACGCTAGCCACCCCGAAACGGACATTCGTTCGCTTCGGGGTGTCATCGCCGAGCCTTAGGTTCCGCTTAAGCCGGCGGAAAGGTCCGCCTCAGGAATCAGGCGGCGGTCCAGCCGCCGTCCATCGGGAGCGAGGCGCCGGTGACGTGGCCGGTGTGCGGGCCGCAGAGCCACAGGGCGACCGCGGCCACCTCCTCCGGCTCGATCAGCCGCTTGATCGCGGAGCCGCGCAGCAGCACCTCCTCGACCACCCGCGGGGCGGGGATGCCGTGCGCCTCGGCCTGGGCGGCGATCTGCCGCTCCACCAGCGGGGTGCGCACGTAGCCGGGATTCACGCAGTTGCTCGTCACCCCGTGCGGGGCGCCCTCCAGGGCGGTGACCTTGCTCAGCCCTTCCAGGGCGTGCTTGGCGGTGACGTACCCGGACTTGAAGGGGCTGGCCCGCAGCCCGTGGACGCTGGAGATGTTGACCACCCGTCCCCAGCCGCGCCGGTACATGTGGGGCAGGGTCCGGCGCAGCAGCAGGAAGGGGGCGGTGACCATCACCTTCTGGAGCAGCTCGAACCGCTCGGGCGGGAAGTCCTCGATGGCGGCGACGTGTTGCAGCCCCGCGTTGTTGACCAGGACGTCGACCTCGGCGGGCAGGCGGCCGACGGCGGCCGGGTCGGCGAGGTCGGCTGGATGGGCCTGTCCGCCCACGCTTTCGGCCACTTCCGCGGCGGTCCGCGCGTCCACGTCCACGACGTGTACGAGGGCCCCGGCGCCGGCGAGCGCCACGGCGCAGGCGCGCCCGATGCCGCTGCCGCCGCCGGTCACCAGGGCCACCCGGCCCGCCAGGCCGGACGCTGTTCCACCGGATGCGGTGGTGAATCCGCTCGTCATGGCCCGAACGTTAGGGACGTACGCCGCCGCCTGCCGATGTGCGCCGCCGCCACACTCGGCGGCCCGGCGGTGGCGTCCGCCACCACCGCCGCCGTATCGCGGGGCGTGGGCGGGCCGGCCCGGGGCGCCGTTCACGCGTCCCGGGCGGGCCCTCCTACTGGGGACGCCAGTTCGGCAGGCCGGCCGACGAAGGGCGCCAGGCCATCACCTGGGCCAGGTGGCGCAGGATCTCCTCCGCCTCCCGTCGGACCTGACCGGGGACATCACCGCGCTCGCGTACGAGCTGGGCGTAGATCGGCGCATCACTGCTGGTGCTGCTCACTTAGGACTTCACTCCCCTGAAGCCGGCACCGCGGGCCGGGCGGCACAAGTGTAGGCGGCGGCCTCGCGGCAGCCGAACAGAGGTCGGTACGGGCGGAGATGGGCGCTCACGAGCAGACCGTCCCGTCGGCCGGGGCGGTGCCGTCGACGAGGAACGCGTCGACGGCCTTGGTGGCGCAGGCGTTGTGCCCGTAGGAGCCGTGCCCCTCGCCCCGCACCGTCAGGTTGACGCCGACGCCGCGGCCGAGCGCGTCGGCCATCCGCTTCGCGCCCTCGACGGGGGTGGCCGGGTCGCCGGTGTTGCCGATCACGACGATCGGGGCCGCGCCCGCGGCGCCCACCTCGGGCTTGTCGCCCGTACCGCGGACCGGCCACTGCGAGCAGCCGAGCAGGCCCTCCACCATCTCCGGGCCGAAGACCGGTGAGGCCGCGCGGAAGGCGGGCTCCTGCGCCGTCTTCTCCTCGACGGTGTACCGCCGGCTGGTGTCGACGCAGTTGATCGCCGCCTGCGCGGCGTTGGAGTTGTCGTAGTGCCCGTCCTCGCCGCGCCCGCTGTAGCCGTCCGCCAGCGCCAGCAGGATGTTGCCGGTGCCGAGCTGCCGCAGCTCGCCGAGCCCCTGGACGAGGTACTCCCAGGTCTCCTTGTCGTAGAGGCTGGCGGCGATGCCGGTGAGCGCGAGGTCGGAGGTGAGCTTGCGGCCGCTGTCGGTGGAGGCGGGCTTCGCCTTCAGCTTCTCCAGCAGCTCGTTGATCCGCTTGTTGCCCTCGGCGTCGCTCGGGCCGGTCGGGCAGTTGGCGGTGTACGTGTCGCGGCAGTACTTCATGGCGTGCTCCAGCGCCAACTGGAAGCCCTTGGCCTGGCCGAGCCCGGCCTGGGCCTCGTCCGCCGTGGGGTCGACGACGGCGTCGAACACGGTGCGGCCGACGTTCTTCGGGAAGAGGTGGGCGTAGACCCCGCCCAGCCGGGTGCCGTAGGAGATGCCGAAGTAGTTCAGCTTCTGCTCGCCGAGGACCTGGCGCATCAGGTCCATGTCACGGGCGGTGTCGGCCGTGCTGACGTGGGGGAGAAGCCTGGCGGACTTCTGCTTGCAGGCGTCGGTGAACTTCTTGATCTCGGCGAGGGTGTCGCCGGTGCCCGGGTCCTCGTCGAGCGTCTTGTCGTCCAGGCAGAGGACCGGGGCGCTGTTGCCCACGCCGCGCGGGTCGAAGCTGACCAGGTCGTAGACCGCGCCCAGCTTCTTGTACTCGTCCGCCGCCTGAGGCAGCGTGTGGACGCCGGAGCCGCCGGGGCCGCCGAAGTTGTAGACGAGGGAGCCGATGCGCTTGCCCGCGTTGCCGGCCTTCTTGCGGATCAGGGCCACGTCGATGGTCTCGCCGCCCGGCTTCGCGTAGTCGAGCGGCGCCTTCATCGTGGCGCACTCCCAGCCCGCCCCGGGGGCCTTGCCGCCACCCTGGGCGGCCGAGGGCGCCGGGCAGGTCCGCCACTCGGGCTTCTGGCCGGTCAGTGCGGCGGGCAGCGCCGGCAGCGGGGCGGGCGAGGCGGCGGCCGACCCGGAGGGCTTCGCCTGCGCCGGAGCCTTCGCGTCGCCGCCGCAGGCCGCCAGGGCGGGGACCGCCAGCAGGGCGGCAGCGGTCAGGACCGCCGCCCGGACGGGGCGGCGTATTCGGTGGGGCATGCGGGAGCTCCTGCGCGGTTCGGAGGCACGGGTAAACGAGTGACAAAGTGTAGGGGCGTATTCCGGTCAGATTTCCCCGGGGCCTCCCCCCTCACGCCGCCGGCGCCCCGCCCGTCGCCGGACCCGCCCGGTACCGGCCCGGGGTCGTGCCGAACTGGCGGCTGAACGCGTGCGACAGGGCGTACGGCGTGCCGTAGCCCACCCGGCGCGCGACGGCGGCCAGCGGAACCTCGGTGCTGCGCAGCAGGCCCGCGGCGAGGTTCAGCCGCCACCAGGTGAGGTACGCCATCGGCGGACGACCGACCAGGGCCGTGAAGCGCCGCGCCAGGGTGGGGCGGGACACCCCCGCCTCCGCGGCCAGCCGGTCGTTGGTCCAGGGGGCGGCCGGATCGGCGTGCAGGGCCCGCAGCGCGGCGGCCGCCACCGGATCCCCCAGCACGGCGGGCCAGGTGCCCGCCGCGCCCTCCGCCGTCAGCCAGGAGCGGATCATGTAGACGAGGAGCAGGTCGAGCAGACTGGGGACCGCGACGCCGGCCCCCGGCCGCTGCCCGCCCAGCTCACGGCCCAGCAGGTCGATGGCGGAACGGAGTTCGGGGTGGCTGCCCACCCGGTTCGGCAGGTGGACCACGGGCGGCAGCTCCGCCATCAACGGATGCGCCCGGCTGCGGTCGAGCCGGTACTTGCCGCACAGCATCTCCACCGCGCCCGCGTGGCCCTCCGCCCGTCCGGGTCCCCGCTCCGCGGCGCTGACCGTCTCGAACGGCACCGCCCGCGCCACGGCCTCCTCGTCCGCGGGCCCGTCGGCGAGCACGTGGCCCGTGCCGTGCGGCAGCAGCACCGCGTCGCCCGCGCCGAGCGCCACGGGCGGTCCGCCGTCCGGCAGCAGCCAGCAGCCGCCCTCCAGGACGACGTGGAAGCCGGCGCCGTCGTACGGGGCCAACCGGACGCACCAGCTGCCGTCCACGCGTACCCGGTCGGAGGAGGGCCGGCCGACCCGTACGGCGGAGATCGCGTCGCTCACCACATCCACCGGGCCACCCTACCCAGGGCTACGGCGGTGAGCCGTGCGCGTATCACCGCGAGCATCCGGAGCATTGAGGCGCTCACCGGGCGTCCGTAGATTCCGGGTCATGGAGAACACGGAGAACACGAACGGAAACAGCATGGTGCTCGGCGACGTCGAGGTCATCCGCGTCGTCGAGTGGCAGGGGCCCTTCGGACCCGCGGGCGGCCTCGTTCCCGCGGCGGGGGAGCGGGTGTGGAAGGAGAACGAGGACTGGCTGGCACCGGACCACTGGCAGCCGCAGGACGACAGCGCCGTGATGGCCCTGCAGACCTGGGTCCTGCGCAGCGCGGGGGCCACCGTCCTGGTCGACACCGGAGTGGGCAACGGGCGCGAGCGCCCCGGCTCCCCGCTGTTCCACCACAGGGACGGGGACTTCCTCGGTGCCCTGGCCCGGGCGGGGGTACGCCCCGAGGACGTCGACTACGTCGTCAACACGCACCTGCACGCCGACCACGTCGGCTGGAACACCCATGACGTCACGGGGGAGTGGGTGCCCGCCTTCCCCAACGCCCGCTACCTCATCCCGGCGGCCGACGACCACCACTTCGGCCCGCTCGGCGGGTACGCGGGCGGTGAACGGGTGGACGACCGGCTGGTCTACGAGGACAGCGTCGCGCCCGTCCACCGCTCCGGCCAAGCCGTGCTCTGGGAAGGCGCCCACCGCATCGACGCCCACCTGAGCCTGGAGGCCGCCCCCGGCCACACCCCCGGCTCCTCGGTGCTGCGCCTGGCGTCCGGCGGCGACCGGGCCGTCTTCGTCGGTGATCTCCTGCACAGCCCGGTCCAGATCGTCGCCCCGGGCTGCAACAGCTGCTTCTGCATGGATCCGCGGCAGGCGGCGGCGACCCGCCGACGGGTCCTCGCCCGGGCCGCGGACCTGCGGGAACTGGTGGTCCCCGCCCACTTCGGCGGCGCGGGAGCCGTGGAGGTCCGCCGGGAGGGGACGGGATTCGGCCTCGGCGCGTGGGCCGCCTACGGCCCCGGACCGGTGCCGGACGGGGAGGCATAGGCCGCCGTCCGGCCCGTCAGGGGTGATGACGCCGTGCGATGCGCGCGACCACCGCGCGCCGCGGATTGCGGAGTCGGATCGAACGACTGTTACCGTCCGCAGCATGCCGGAACTCGTCGCCCCCACCCCCCGTCTGCATTCCTCCTGGCTCGCCGCCCAGGACGAGTGGGGACCGGACGCCCACCTGGACGGCGCCGGGCTCGGCTCGGACGACGACGTGGCCACCCCGCAGGGCTTCGCCGACTGGACCGCCCGGCTGCGCCGCCACGCCGACCGCACGGCCCCCGTGGAGCAGGGCCGGGTCCCCACCACCTACTGGTGGATCACCGAGGGCGACACCTACCTGGGCGCCATCGACCTGCGGCACTACCTGAACGCGTTCCTCCTCGACGCGGGCGGCCACATCGGCTACTGCGTCCGCCCGTCGGCCCGCGGGCGCGGCGTGGCCACCTGGGCGCTGGGCGCTGTCCTGTACGAGGCGCGGCTGCTGGGCATGGACCGGGTCCTGCTGACCTGCGACCCCGGCAACGAGGCCTCGGCCCGCACCATCGAACGCAACGGCGGCGTCCTGGAGGACGTACGCGAGACCCTGATCGGCCCCAAGCGCCGCTACTGGATCACCCTCTGACGCCGGCGCTCCGCGAGCCGTCCGCGAGCCCGGACAGCTCCAGCGCGCGCAGCATGGCCGGCAGGTCCCAGTGGCCGCAGGAGCAGCCGGCGGCCAGCGCCTCCAGATCCGCGGGCCGGAGCTCCCCGCGCACCGCGGCGTCCAGCAGCCGCACCGCGGTCCGCCCCGGAGCGTCGTCGCGCCCGCAGCCGCAGTCGTCCCCGGCGCCGTCGAGCAGGGCCAGCAGCTCGCGGCGCTCCGTGAAACGGCTGATCCCGCAGTCCAGGCCGTCGTCGTCCAGGTCGTCCGGATAAGGCGCCCGGGCCCAGGAGCCGTTCTCCGACCAGTAGACGCAGCCGAGTTGCATGCCGGCGAGCAGGTCGCGCAGGGTCTCGTAGGGCAGCCAGTCCGGGCCCTGCGCCAGCATGTCGATAGCCGGCTCGTGCCACTTGACGCCGCTCGACTCGTCCTCGCCGTAGAGCACGTACCGCCCCTCGCCCGCCCGGGCGAAGGTCCACCAGGTGCAGCCGCAGTCGTCGAGGTGGAGCCCCTCCCCGTCGATCCAGTGGCCGGTGCGGTGGACGCCCCGGCCCTCCGCCTCGGTGCCGGCTTCCAGTACGGCGGCCAGGGCCCAGTGCGCCCACAGCAGTTCGGCGGGCGGCAGGTCCCCGGGCAGGCCGGGACGGTGGATGGTCATGGTGGCGGGATCCCCCCGGACGTGACGGCCGCTTGCCGCCCGAGCGTAGCGTTCCCGTACGGACACGGCCGCCGCGGGGCCCCTCGGCGGGTCCGCGGCGGCCGGTCGGGTCATCGGGCGTTGCGCTCCGGCAGGTCCACGTCGGCCGGGGCGGCCGCGAAGCCGCGGGCGGACGCCTTCACCGGCTTCTTGCCGCAGAAGGCCCCTTCGAGGGTGCCGCCCAGGGCGGTGTTCGCCTCGCCCCGGTTCGAGGTGTTCGCCATGGCGGTGAGGGTGCGCGCCCCGTCGCGGGTGGTGAAGGCGTAGGTGTAGAAGCCCTGGACGGTGCCCGTGTGCCCGTACACCGACGTACCGCACGACAGGTCGTAGCGGCGCAGGCCCAGCCCGTAGAAACGGGTGTTGGTGGCGTCGGTGGGGGTCATGGTGAGCATCTGGTCCAGCAGCGCGGGCGCCACGAGCTTCCCGCTCACCAGGGCGGACATGAAGGTGGCGAGGTCGGCCGGGTTCGAGATCATCGCGCCGGCCGACTGCGCCCACGACACCGTCTGCTCGGTCGAGTCGACCAGCGGGGCGCCGGCCTCGTCCGGGGTCAGGTAGCCGTGCGTGTGCAGCCCCTTGATCTTCGTGTCGGGGTGCACGTACGAGGTGTTGCGCAACTTCAGCGGCTTGATGATGCGGCGTTCGTACTCCTTGGCCACCGGTCGGCCGGTGGCCTTCTCGATGAGCATGCCGACGACCACGAAGTTGGTGTTCGAGTACTTGTACGCGAGACCCGGCTCGGTCGTGCGGGGCTCGGCCAGGGAGAGCTTGACCAGCTCCTCGTAGCCGAACACCCTGTTCCGTACGGCCTCGAAACCGGGGACCGTCTTGTCGAACATCGCGTTGGTGTAGTCCGCCAGCCCGCTGCGGTGGTTCAGCAGGTGCCGCACCGTGATCCGGTCGTCGGGCAGCAGCCCCGGCAGGTAGTGGTTGACCGGCCGGTCGAGCTCGATCTTCTTCTCGTCCACGAGCTGGAGCAGCACCACCGTCGAGAACGTCTTGGTGACGCTGCCGATCCGGAAGCGGGCCTGGGGATCCATGGCCTGGCCCGTACCGGTGTCGCGCACGCCGGTCTTCTCGACCCGGGTCCGCCTGCCGTCCGCGATCCGGGCCAGGGCGCCGGGGGCTCCGGCCGCGGTCGTGTTCCGCAGCGCCTGGGCCACGGCCTCCAGATCGGGATCGGGCAGGGCGGGGGCGGCCGTCCGGGCCGTCCCGGGGAAGGCGGGCGCGGCCTGGGCGGCGGTGGCGGGCGCGACGGCGGCCACCGTGGCCAGCAGGGCGGCGCTGACGGCCAGACGGCGGTTCAGGGGCAGGAGCACGTTGGTCCTCTGTACGGTCGGTGCGGTTGCGGGACCCGGAGGCCGCCTGCCGGAACGGTGCCGAGGGAGCAGTCGGCGGCCGAGTCGATCAAGAGCTTACGCAAGATCAGGCAAAGCCGGTCAGGGCGGGCTGCCCGAAGCCCCGTCAGCGGCCCTGCGCACGCGCCCTGTTGACGCCCCGTCCGAACACCGCCGCCCCGGCGGGCACCCGTACCGGACGGCGGACCCGGATCCCCGCGCCCCGTACGGCTGCCGGCCGCGGGAGCCCCTACCGCGCCGTTCACCGGCGCGCAACCGGACGGCCGGCCGGGACGGGGCCCGCCCGCGCTGCGCCCGGCGGAATCCCGGGGGCCGAAATATGATGGGGCCCGGATCTTCGCGCGGCGGGAGCTGGGAGCCCATGGACATACCCCGGAGGGGTCCGTGACCCCTCGGCGCCAACCCCACCGGCCCGACAGCGCCGACCTGCTCAGCATGCTGGGCCGGCTCAGCGCCCAGGCCCGGGAAGGGGCCCGGTTCCAGCACGCCAGGGTCGAGCTGGCCGAGGCCCTCCAGCGCGAGATGCTGCCCTCCGCCCTGCCCGTACTGCCGGGCCTGCGCACCGCCGCCCGCTACGCGCCCGCCCAGCACGGCCTGGAGATCGGCGGCGACTGGTACGACGGGTTCCCGGTGCCCGACGACGCGCTCGCCTTCTCCGTCGGCGACGTACAGGGGCACGACGTGGCGGCCGCCGCGTTCATGGGGCAGGTCCGGGTCTGCCTGCGCGCCGTGGCGGCGGTCGTCGCCGACCCGGGCGAGGTGCTCCGCAGGGCCAACGAGGTGCTGCTCTCGCTCGACAGCGAGCTGTTCGCCACGTGCAGCCTGCTCCGCTACGACCCGCACACCGGCGACCTCGCCAGCGCCCGGGCCGGGCACGTCCCCACCGTCTGGGCCACCACCTCCGGCCGCTACGGCATCGCCGAGGACGCGGGCGGCCCGCCCCTGGGCACGGTCCCCGGCGCGCGGTACTCGGTGACCCGGCGCAGGCTGACCGAGCCCGGCTCCATCGTCCTGCTGACCGACGGCGTGGTCGAAGGGCCGTCGTTCCCGATCGAGGCGGGGCTGGAACGGGTGCTGCGGATCGTCCGGGACGGGGCCGGAGGAGACCCCGGCGAACTGGCGGCCGAGGTGATGAAGGTGGCCGACTCCACCGGCCACGCCGACGACGCCGCGGTCCTCGTCCTCAGCCACGACGCGGCAGGCCCCTGATCCCGGACGCCAGGCGTGTCACGCGCCACCCCGGCGGCGGGCTGTTGTCTGATGCTGTGGTGCGCACCGTGGAATGGCGAGGTCCGTCCGAAGCACTGCTCCGGATCCTCGGCGTCGCCGCCGCCTACTACCTGAGCGGCAGGCTCGGCCTGCTGCGCCAGGTGGTCGTCGAGGGCTCGGTCGTCACGCCCCTGTGGCCGCCCACCGGCATCGCGCTCGCGGCCCTGCTCTGGTTCGGCCCGCGGATCTGGCCGGGGATCGGCCTCGGCACGTACCTCGCCATCGAGGGGATCACCGCCTTCCGCCCCGTCGACCTCGTCATCGTCGCCTGCAACACGCTGGCCCCGCTGTGCGCGTACGGCCTGCTCCGCCGCGCGGGGTTCAGGCCGGAGCTGGACCGGCTGCGGGACGGGCTGGCGCTGGTCTTCCTGGGCGGTCTGGCGCCGATGCTGATCAGCGCCACCGGCGGTGCGGGCACGCTGATGTCCACGGGCGACCTGCCGCCGGAGAAGTTCTGGGGGGTGTGGTCGGCCTGGTGGGCGGGCGACACCATGGGGGTGCTGCTGGTGACCCCCCTGCTGCTGGCCCTGCGCCGGGCCCGGCTCCCCCGGGACCCGTACCGGGTGGCCGAGGCGCTCGCGCTGACCGCCGCGGCGGTGGTGGTGACCGCGGTGGCCACGCACAGCGGCCTCTCGCTGCTCTTCCTGGTCTTCCCCCTGCTCATCTGGGCCGCGGTGCGCTTCCAGCTCGCGGGCGCCGCCCCCTGTGCCCTGCTGGTGTCCGTCGTGGCCGTCGGCGCGGCCACCGAGCAGACCGGCCCCTTCGCCCGCCACAGCCTCCTGGAGGTCATGGTCAACCTCCAGGCCCTCAACGGGGCGGCGGCCCTGACCGGCCTGCTGCTGTCGGCCATGGTCACCGAGCAGATCAACATCCGGCTGAAGATCGAGGAGGTGTGCGAGGACCTCGCCGAGGTGGTGGCCCACCTCGCCCCCGGCCGGCGGGACGAGTGATCAGGGCAGCGGCACGCCCCGGGCCGTGGTCCAGAGCTCGTACCACTCCTCGTGCGTGAGGTCGGGCGCGCGGAGGGCCGCGTCGCGGCAGGCGCGGATCCGCTCCGGGCGCGCGGTGCCGACGACCGGTGCGATCCCCGCCGGGTGCCGGGTCAGCCACCACAGCAGCACCGACTCCGGGGTGGTGCCCTTCGCGCGGGCCAGGTCCTCCAGCAGCGCGGCGGTGGCGTGCTCGGCGGGCGTCCGCTGCCCGCCGGTGAACCGGCCCTGGGCGAGCGCGCCCCACGCCTGGAGGCGGATGCCGTGGTCGAGGCAGTGCTCCAGCGTCCCGAAGGGGAAGCCGTGGCCGGCGCCCTCGGGGGTGTTGAGCAGCACCCCGGCCTCCACCCAGGCGCGGCTGTGCAGGCTCATCTCCAGTTGGTTGGCCACCAGCGGCACGTCCAGCCGCGCCTGGAGGCGGCCGATCTGCGCGGCGCCCATGTTCGAGACCCCGAAGGCGCGCACCAGTCCCTGGCTGTGCAGGGACATCAGGGCCGCCGCGATGGCGTCGGGGTCGGCCAGGGGGTCGGGGCGGTGCAGCAGGAGCACGTCGATGACGTCGGTGCGCAGGCGTTCGAGGCTCTCCTCCACCCGCCGGACGATGCCGGCGCCGCGCAGGTCGTACAGGGCGGGGCCGCCGTCGGCGCCGGGCAGGCGGATGCCGCACTTGGTCTGGAGGGTGATGCGCTCGCGCAGGCCCGGTGTCCGGGCGAGGACCTCGCCGAAGACGGCCTCCGCCTTGCCGTGCCGGTAGATGTCGGCGTGGTCGAAGACGGTGATGCCGCTTTCGAGGGCCGCGCGTACCGCCTCCTCGGCGGCGTCGATGTCCTGCGGCCCGTACGCACCGGGCTCCCAGCTGCCGCCCAGCCCCATGCACCCGTACAGCACCCGGCCGCCGTGCGTACCCGTCTCGGTGTTCGTCGTCACGGGCCCCACCCTAAGGACACCCCCTAGTGGCGGCGGCGGTGGGTGCGGGCCCGGCCGGACCACCGGGTGACGGCGCCGCCCAGCCCGCACAGCCACCACACCAGGACGGCCGGAGCCGCCGCGTACGAGGGCCACATCAGCCACCCGAGCGCCCAGCCGGTGGCGGCCACCAGCAGCGGCGGAGCGGTCGCGCAGGCCCATACGGGGGCGCGGCGCACCAGCCGCACGGCCAGGCGGCCGGAGGCGAACGCGGCCAGGGCGAAGAGGGCGAGCAGGAGCAGCGAGACGAGACCCACGGCGGTCGGAGCCTCCAAGTTCGGGAACGCAAGGACGATACGCGACCGACCCGCAGCGCAGATCCTGAACATCTCCTTGACTCCTCAAGCTTCTTGCGTGATGCTTGAGGAGCAAGGAGGTAGCAATGAGTGATGCGCTGGATGTGTCCCTGCGCCTGGTGAAGGCCCAGACGGCGCTGGTGCGACGTTTCGACTCCCGTCTGGGGTCGCTGTACGGAGTCAGCCTGGCCGACTTCCTGGTCCTGCTCCACCTCGGGCGGGCGGAAGGCGGCCGGATGCGGCGGGTCGACCTCGCCGGGGCGCTGGGCCTGACGGCGTCCGGGGTGACCCGGGGGCTGGGGCCGCTGGAGCGGATCGGCCTGGTGGTGCGCGAGGCGGACGCCCGCGACGCGCGGGTGGCCTACGCCGCGTTGACGGACGCGGGACGCGAACGCCTGCGCGACTGCCTCAAGGCCGCCGAGCAGGTCGCCGCCGAGGTCTTCGCCGCGCCGCAGTGGGCTGCAGCCGACGTCGACTCCCTCAGCGCGCTGCTCGCCCGCCTGGGCGGCACCGGACTGCCCGAGGACCGGGGCTCGGAGGGCTGACCGTGCGCGGGCCGGAGGTGGTGAACCCCTCCGGCCCGCGCGGCGGGTCGGGCGCCGGCCGGCGCGATCCTCGCGGCGGGCCGGCTACCAGTAGTGCCGCCGTCCTCCGACCGCGTGGCCGAGGGCTCCGAGGATCCAGAGGATGAGGCCGATCACGACCAGGATGATGCCGATGGTCCACAGGATGGAAATGCCGACCACATAGCCGACGATCAGCAGAATGATACCCAGAATGATCATGGTGTTCTCCGATCTCCGGTGGTCGTCTGCCCACTTCCGGCCCCTCAATGCATCGCTGAGGGCACGAAGCGGCGCCGGGCGGCCGGTGACCTCCGGCGGTGACGCCGCGACTACTGTGGGGTGAACACGCGGCGCCGCGCGGGCGTCGCCACCCGTGCGATCTGGGGGGAATGGAATGGCACTTCAGCCTGCCGCCGTCGATCTGCTGGAGCTCAGCCCGGACTTCGTCCGGAACCCGTACCCGGTCTACGCGGCGCTGCGGGCGCGGGGGCCCGTCCACCGCGTGCGCACGCCCGACGGCGAGGACATGTGGCTGGTCGTCGGCCACGAGGCCTGCCGTACGGCCTTCACCGACCCGCGGCTGAGCCGCGACTGGCGCCGCTCCGGGGACGTCGGCCAGATCATCAACGCCGAACAGGACCACCCGGCGCTGGCGCACATGCTGATGGCCGACCCGCCGGACCACACCCGGCTGCGCCGCCTGGTGGCCCGGGAGTTCACCCCGCGCCGCATCGAGGCGCTGGCGCCGCGCATCCAGCAGATCACGGACGGACTGCTCGACGCCATGGAGGCCGACGGGGACCGCCGCGGCGACCTCGTGGAGGCCTTCGCGTTCCCCCTGCCGATGACCGTCATCTGCGAACTGCTCGGCGTCCCGGCCCTGGACCGCGATGCGTTCCGCGGCTGGTCCAACGAGATGGTCGCCCGCACCAGCCCGGAGGCGGAGGCCGAGGCGTACGCCGAGATGCCGCGGTACCTGAGCGGGCTCATCGACGCCAAGCGCGCCGAACCGGGCGACGACCTGCTCAGCGCGATGATCCACGCCGTCGACGAGGGCGGCGACCGGCTCTCCCCGGCCGAGCTGATCGGCATGTGCGTCCTGCTCCTCATCGCCGGACACGAGACCACCGTCAACATGATCGGCAACGGGATGCGCGCGCTGTTCGCCCACCCCGACCAGCTCGCCGACCTGCGCGCGGACCTCGGCCTGCTGGACGGCGCGATCGAGGAGATGCTCCGCTACGACGGCCCGGTCGAGACCTGCACGGAGCGGCTCGCCCTGGAGGACGTGAAGATGGGCGGGGTGGTGATCCCCAAGGGCTCCGCCGTGCTGATCGCCATGGCCGACGCGGACCGCGACCCCGCCCGCTTCGCGGAGCCGGACCGCTTCGACATCCGCCGCGACGCGCGCGGCCACATCGCCTTCGGCCACGGGCTCCACTACTGCCTCGGCGCGCCGCTGGCCCGGACGGAGGGCCGCATCGCGCTCCGCTCGCTGCTGGAGCGGTTCCCGGACCTGCGCAGCGATGCCGACGAGGCCGAGCTCTCCTGGGTGCCCGGCATGCTGATCCGGGGCGTACGGGAACTGCCCGTGCGCTGGTGACCACGGCCCCCGGCCGGCGCTACTCCGGGGCGGCGAGGTGCCCCTCCGCCGCCCGTACCGCTTCGTGGGTGGTGGGCCGGCCCATCAGCACGCACAGGGTGTAGGCCACGTCGTCCATGGCCCGCAGGGTGCCGGGGTTCGTGGGGTCGGCGGCGAGGCGGGCCTGGCAGCCGCGCAGGCGGGAGAGGACCTCCTCGGTCCGGGGCCGGCTCGGCAGGATCCCGACGCTCCGGAAGGCGCCCGGCGGCATGGGGGTGCGGGCCGCCTGCACCGCGCGCCGCAGGGCACGTTCCACGCGTACCGGCACCGGCAGGCCGAGCGAGCCGGCGACCATCGCCTCCGCCGCCTCGGCCGCCGTGATCCGGGCCCGGTCGGCCGCCGCGAGCAGGATCTGCTTCGCCTCGCGTGCCGAACAGGGCGTCGTGGCCATCAGCAGGCCCACCGCGCGCAGTTCGGTCGGCGCTTCACCGTGGGGCCGTCCCGGAAGGGGAGCGGCCCCGGCCGCCAGGGCGGCGGCGGACGGCGGATCACCAGGAGACGCCACGAAAGGATCCCTTCAGCGGGGTGTGCCCTCCCACGCTGACACAGGCGGTGACGTTCCGCATTCCGCCCGGGGCCGCCCCCGCGGGCCGGTTCCCGGGGCTGTGACCTCTCAGAACGCCGAGTTGGCGAACCAGCGGTCGAGCAGCTCCGCGTCCCCCGTGGCCGCGACCGCCGGCGCGGTGCGGTCCAGGCGCCCGTAGAGCACGAGCAGCAGGTCCGCCGCCGCGGCCCGGACCTCCGCCGCGGCGGGGGCCCCGGGGTCGTCCGCGACGAGGCCGAAGCCGTCGGGCCGCAGCCGGACCAGCCAGGTGCCGTCCGTGTCGGTGCACCGGAACCGGATGGCCTCGCCGGATCCGCGCAGGTGGGCGACCTTGGGGGCGAACAGGGCGGCGAAGGGCAGGTTGGCCAGGAACTCGTCCACGCCGTCCCGGGCGAGCTCGGGGTCGATCGCCGAACCGAGCCCCAGGGTCCGTTCGGCGTCGACGCGGTGCACGAGCGTCTCGAACAGCATCCGGCGGACCCAGAACCGGGCGTGTCCGTCCGCTCCCCACACCCACATGGGCGCGTCCAGGTCGGTGTCCGCGAAGACCTGCGCCGCCGCTGCGGCGCCGGCGCTCAGCCATGCGGCGTAACCGTCCTCGCGTGCGGGCAGGCCCAGGTCCACGTCGCGGCTCGTCGGCGGCTGCTGGATCCGCTGTCGCAGCAGCACCGAGAACCAGCGCTGCACACCGCCCGTGTGCCGGACCAGGTCGCCCAGCGTCCAGCCGGGACAGGTGGGCACGGGGGCCGTCGGATCGGCGTCCGCGAGCAGGGCCGCGAACCGGGCCGTCTCCGCCGCGACCGCGGCCCCGTGGTCGATCCGGTCGCCAGTGTGCATGGTGGGGCCCTTCCGTCCTGTCGTACGCGCGCCGTCGGCACTCTTTCACAGCCCTGGAGCGGGCCCGGAGCGGGCCCCCGGGAGCAGGGCCCCCCGGGAGCAGGGCCCCGGCCGTCCCCGGAGCGCCCCCTCACCCGGCGTCGCCGGCCGGCCCCTCCCACAGGCGGCGCAGGTGGGCGTGGAGCACCTCCTCGGCCTCCTCCGGGGCGAGGTGCCCGATCAGGACGTGGGTGGTCAGGCCGTCCGCGAGGGCCAGGACGGCGCGGGCCTCACGCCCGGGATCCTGGGGAGCCGCACGGCCGGCGCCCCCGCCGGCCTCCGCGATGAGGTGCGCGAACGCCTCCTGGAGGGCCGCGTAGTTCGCCCTCAGCGTCGCGGCGAGCGGCGGGCTGACCGCGGCCTGTGCGACGAAGGCGAGCCAGACCCGCGCCTCGGCCCGGTGCTCCGCCCGCAGCAGCGCGACCTCGGTGGCCGCGTGGCCCAGCGCGGAAGCCGCCGACTGGGCGGGGCTCCTGACGAGCCGGGCGCGCACGCGCTCGCCGATCCGTTCGCCGACGTACCCGAGGGCGAAGACCAGCATCTCCTCCTTGGTGGCGAAGCAGCGCTGCACCGCGCCCATCGAGACCTGTGCGCGGGCGGCGACGTCGCGCAGGGTGACGCCTTCCAGCCCGCGTTCGTCCGCGAGGCGGCAGACGGCTGCGGCGATGAGACGGCGCCGCTCCTCGTGGTCCACCTGCCGGGGCATCCCCGTCGCCTCCCCTGGTTCCGCCGGGCCGTACGGGTCCCCGCACGCGGCCCCAGCTTATTCGATGCGGGTGCATCACTTCCTCGGCTATGGTTCCGATGCAAGCGCATCACAACAGCAGGGGGAGGACCCGGGATCATGCAGGAAGCCATCTGGCGGCGGCCGGCCGCCGCGCAGGCGGAAGCGGTACGCAGTGCGGAGGCGTCGGCCGTGGAACTGGTCGAGAGCCACCTGGAGCGGATCGCCCGGGTCAACCCGCACGTCAATGCCGTGACCCAGCTCATGGCGGACCGGGCGCTCGAAGCCGCCGCCGCCACGGACCGCAGGCGCGCCGCCGGCGAGCCGCTCGGGCCGCTCGCCGGCGTGCCGTTCACGGTGAAGGAGACCACCCCCGTCGAAGGCGTTCCGACCACCTTCGGCGTGGAGCGCTTCCGCGACCTGGTGGCGCCCGCCGACGCACCCCCGGTGGCCCGGCTGCGCGCCGCCGGCGCCATCCCGATCGGGCACGCCAACATGCCCACCCTGGTCCTGGCCGGGATGCACACGCGCAGCGAACTGTTCGGCGACACCGTGAACCCCTGGGACCCGGCCCGCACCCCGGGCGGCACCAGCGGGGGCGACGCCGTCGCCGTCGCCACCGGCATGGCGGCCCTCGGCCTGGGCAACGACTCCGGCGGTTCCGTCCGGATCCCCGCCCAGTTCTGCGGTGTGGCGGCGCTCAAGCCCACCACCGGGCGCTTCCCCGCCGACCACCGCGTCCTCGGCCCCGACGACCCCGGCCCGGCCTCCCAGACCCTGGTCACCGACGGCCCCCTGGCCCGCACCGTGGGCGACCTGCGGCTGGCGTACGAGGCGCTGGCCGGCACCGACCCGCGCGACCCCCGGGCCGTCCCGGTCCCCGTCTACGGGCCCCCGCTGCCCGGGCCCGTGAAGGTCGCCGTGGTGGCGGACCCCGGCGGCCACGGCGTCCACCCGGACGTCCGCGCGGCCGTCGCCGACGCGGCCGACGCCCTGCGCGACGCCGGCTACGACGTGCGCGAAGTGGCGGACGTGCCCCGGCTGGACGAGGCCCTGGAGGCGTACGGCCTGCTCACCGTCACCGAGTTCGCCCCGAGCTGGCCGGTGGTGCGCGGCCTCCTCGGCGAGGGAGGGGACCGCTACATCGCGATGGCGATGGAACGCACCCCGCCCGCCACCGCCGCCGAGCTCGTCGCCCTCATGGGCACCTGGCTGAACATCCGCCGCTCCTGGGCCGGTTTCCTCGAGGAGTACCCGCTGTTGCTCGGGCCCTCCTTCACCGAACCCCCGGTCGAACCGGGGCTGGAGTCCCGCGACAGGGCGGGCCGGGACCGCGTCGCGACGGCCATGCGGCTGTGCACGGCCACCAGCTTCGTGGGCGTGCCCTCGGTGGCCGTGCCGACCGGCCTCTACGCCGGTCTGCCCGGCGGGGTCCAGATCGTCGGGCGCGCCTTCCGGGAGGACCTGTGCCTGGACGCCGCCCAGGCCGTCGAGGACCGGCTCGGCGTCCTCGCCCCGGTCGACCCCCGCCCGGCGGCCTGAGCCCCCGCCGGACCGGGACGCGGCCCCCCGCGGGACACCCCTTAGGGTTTGCCCATGGGTTTGACAGCGGGTCACGAAGGAGGAGCCCTGCCCGGTCCGATGGCGCCGGTGCAGGGCTGGCAGGCGCCGAGCGCGGTCGAGCGGGGGCTATACGAGGCGAGGACCCGCGGCGACTGGCCCGCGTACTACGACCTCGTCGCCCGCGCGGACCTGTTCATGATGCAGTCGCGGGCCCAGATCGACGCGAACCCGGGCAACACCCGCTTCCACCCGTACTGGAACCCGCTGACCCAGAGCATGTGCCTGGCCGTCTACACCGGCGGCATGCTGCCGCCGCCCGCCGCCGACCCGGTCTACAACTGCTACGACCTCGGCTGGTTCGCGGAGGTCTGGAACGCGGACGACCCGCCGTACCTCGTCGTCAACCCCGGCAGCCCCTGCGAGGGGGTGCTCCCGGCCGGGCCGGAGGGCCGGGCCCTGTGGCAGCGCCACGCGGCGCAGGTGGAGCGCCCCGGGCTCGCCGGGGACGTCATCCACACCCTGGAGCTGGGCGGGCCCCGCGGCGGCCCGGTCGCCTTCGGCCTCGCCGTCGGCGCGCACATCGCCGTGCGCAACGGCCGCTACTGGAACGCGATGGCCTACCACGGCTGCGGCTACCTCGACGAGAAGCGCAGCCTGGAGCGCTGGTGGGGAGTCACCACCCGCGAGGACTGGCTGGAGACGGTGGAGCGGCTGCTGCGCGCGGGCATGGTCAGCGGCGTCTGGGAGTTCGTCCTGCAACTGCGCCGCTCCATGGCGCTGGACTTCGCGGGCCCCGTCGAGGTCGACCACTGGCGCCAGGCCGCCGCCCACGTGGTGCGCCGGCGCGCGGAGGCGGCCGCCGAGCCACGGCTGACGGCGGACGGCGTCACCCAGGGCCGCCCCGTCACCCCGGCGGAGACCGAGGGCCAGGTGACGGGCGTCCAACGGCTGATCGGCCGCATCGCCCGCTACGAGGCGCGCTTCCGCGCGGACGGCCTGCTGCCCGAAGGCGGCTTCGTACGCTCCGTCGAGGCCTGGGACTACGGCCGGGCCTCCGGCATGGCCCGGTGGGGCCTCGCCGCCCGCCTGGGCTCCCTGCAGGAGGCGGAGGCGGCGGTGGTCCGGGCCGGCCGTCTCGTCCAGCTCAACTACCGCTCGTGGGAGGACTTCTCCGCCGCCTACGTCCTCGGCCGCTGCCTCCACTTCGACGAGGAGGAGTTCGGGGAGTGGTACGAGACGGTCCTGGCCACCCACCGCGTCCTGACCACCGACCCCGCCAGCCCCTGGCGCACCCTCCCCTGGACCTGACCCGATCCGACCTGACCTGACCCGATCCGACCTGACCCGATCCGACCGGCCCCGGCCCGGGGGACGGCTCAGCGGCCGGGTTCGGCTCCGGCGGGCACCTCGTGGACCGTCCCGTCGACACCCGCCCGGTAGAGCCTGCCCGCCGAGAAGCCCCGGTCGCCCCGCCCGTAGGTGAGCTGCGTGGAGAGGGGGAGGCCCGACTCCACGGCGCACAGCCCGCCGTCCCCGGCCCGCCAGATCTCTCCCGCCGCATGGGTGGCGATCAGCGGGCGGCCCAGGCCGTCGAGGGTCAGCCCGTCGGGCAGGGCCAGGGCGTCTCCGGCGTCGGCGGACAGCCAGCGCCGGGGGTGCGCCGGATCGCCGACGGGGATCCGGTACAGCCCGGGGGCGACGGTCGTCTGGACCACGTACACCTCGCTCCCGTCCGGGGAGACGGCGATCCCGTTGGGCTGCGGCACCCGGGCCCAGGCCGGGTCGACCCGCCCGTCCGCGGTGACCCGGCCGATGCTGCGGCCCCCCAGGGTCGTGGTGTACACGGTGCCGTCGGGCGCGAGGGCGACGCCGTCGATCCCGCCGAGGCCGGAGGCGTACGTACTGACCGTGCCCGAATCCGGGTCCACGCGCAGCAGCTTCGAGGTGGGGAAGAGGTCACCGGTCAGCGAGTGCGCGAGGTCGTTGCCCGTGCCGACGAGCAGCTGCCCGTCGGCACCGACGACGATCCCGCCGTTGGCCCCGATGTTCCCGGTGAGCGCGACCGGGGCGCTGCCCGGCGCGTCGATGCGGTAGACCCGGCCGCTGAAGTAGGCGGTGGCGAACATCCGGCCGCGCCCGTCCACGGCGATCGATTCGACCCAGTCCGCCACCCGCGCCACCTGCCTCGGCGCGGCCGCCCCGGGGGCCTCGCAGCGGGCCGCCGCGTGCGCGGGCCCCGCGGCCGGCACCGCGGCGGTCGTGGCCAGCAGGACCGCTGCCGCCCATCCGGCGCGCGGCCCGCGCAAGGCGGTGCGGAACGTCCTGGTGAGCCTCATCGCTTCCCCTCCACGGTCGGACCCGGCTGCCCGTGAAGTATCGGCGCGCGCACCCGGACGCACCACCCCGCCTCCCCCCCCCAAAAAAAGTTGGGCTCGGCTCAGGAGGGCTTGGCGGCCGAGAAGGCGGTGACGGTCGCCTTGTTGTCGCACAGGGCGAAGGTGCCGTCGGTCATGGCGATCTGGTGCGAGCCCGCGCCGGGGACGCCGACGACGAGGGTCGGGAAGCTGGCGGGAGTGGCACCCGAGACGCAGTACCCGTCCGCCTCGCCCTGGACGTTGACGAAGGTGAGCTTCGTCCAGGCGCGGGCGCCGGGCGCCAGCGGGACCGTGGACGCCGTGCCGCTGTGGGTGGTGGCGAGGGGGAGGTTCTTGCCGGGCGCGCCGTTGCCCGCGCCGGCGACCGTCGGGAACCCGTTCAGGGTGCAGGCGTGCTTCGAGGTGTTGGTGACCGCGACGACGGCGGCCCCGGTTCCGGTCCCCGGCGGGCGGACGGCGGCCTGCTCGGCGTCGGAGACCTTGACCTCGCTGATCGTGCAGGGCTTCCCCGCGCCGCCGGCCGGGGTGGGCGCCGTCCCGCCCCCGCCGGTGGAAGACCCGCCGGTGGAAGACCCGCCGGTGGAGGACCCGCCGGTGGAGGACCCGCCGGTGGAGGACCCGCCGCCGGAAGAGCCCCCGGTCGAGGAGCCGCCCGTCGGCGTCGGCGCGGCCGGCACCGAAGCCGCGGGCGCCGGCGGCGCCCCCGTCGCGCCGTCGTCGGCCGGACCGCAGCCGGTCATCAGGGCGGTGGCCGCCGCGGCCGCCACCAGAGCCGCCGCCGTGCGGCGGACGCCTGCTGTGTACTGCATGGGGAGCTCCTCGGTGTCTGCCGGCCGGCCCCGCACCGGCACGCGCGTGGAGGGACACGCCGCCGCGCTCCGACGCAGTTCCCGGCCTGCGCGGTTGTGGCCGTCCTGTCACGCAACCATGACGTACGCCCGCCGGCCGCCCGGGTGGAGAGCGGCGGGCGGCCGGGGCGCCTCGTACGGTACGCGGCGCCCCGGGCGCCCGGGCGGATGCGGACCGTCGCGTTCCGGCGTGGCGCGGGCCGGACCGCCGGGGGCCGCCCGGACGGGTGAGCGGCTACGCTGCCGCCGTGACCGGAACGGGGATGGCGCGTCGGCGGCTGCTGGGGGCCGGGCTCGGTGCGGGCGCGGCGGTGCTCGCCGGCTGCGGAGCGGACTCCGGCCCGGTGCGCCGGCTGCGGCTGGCGACCGGTCCGCGCGGGGGCCCGTACAACGCCTTCGGCCAGGCCCTCGCACGCGCCGCCGCCACGAGCGGTCAGCGCCTGGCCATCGTGCCGGTGGACACCGCCGCGAGCGTGGACAACCTGAAGCAGCTGGACGACGGGTCCGTGGACCTGGCCCTGGCCATGGCGGACGTCGCCGAGGACGCGGTGCTGGGGCGCGAGCCGTTCGCCCGGCCGGCCGCGGTCGCGGCGCTCGCCCGCGTCTACGTCAACTACACCCACCTCCTCGTCCCGGCCGCCGGGCCGGTGCACGCCGTGCGCGACCTCGCCGGGCGCCCGGTCGCGGCGGGCGCGACCGGGTCGGGGGTCCAGGTGGTCGCGGGGCGCATCCTGCGGGCGGCCGGACTGAGCGGGACCGGTGCGGACCCCTCGCCGGCGTACGAACGGCAGCTGGGCCTCGCCGCATCGACGGTGGCCCTGCGCACGGGCACCGTCGACGCGCTCTTCTGGTCCGGCGGCGTGCCCACCCCGGCACTGTCGGAGCTCGCGCGCGAACTCCCGCTGCGCTTCCTCGCGCTGGACGGCTACGTGGCCCCGCTGCGCGAGCGCCACGGCCCCGTCTACACGGCCGTCACCCTGCCGGCCGGAGCGTACGGACTGCCCGCGCCGATCGGCACCCTCGGCGTCGGCAACTACCTCCTGGCCCGCGACGACGTGGCGGCGGACGCCGTGAGCGCGCTGCTCCGGGTCGTGTTCGACCGGTGGCGCGACCTGCTGCGCGACGTCACGGCCGGGGTACGGCTCGAACCCCGGTTCGCCATCTCGACCGGGGCGGTGCCCCTCCACCCGGGCGCGGCCGCCCACTACCGGTCGGTCTACGGCTGAGCGGGCCCGGTCGGGCGGTCCCCGGCCGGCCGGCGGTCACGCCGACGGCAGCCGCAGCTCCACCGCCAGCCCGTGCGGCTCGTTGGCGCCGACGCCGAGCCGGCCGCCGCTGACCCGGGCGATCTCGTCCGCGATGGCCAGGCCCAGCCCGCTGCCGGGCACGTTCTGGTGTGCGGGCAGGCGGGCGAAACGCCGCAGCAGCAGCGGGAGCTGGTCGGCGGGGGCACCGGGGCCGTCATCGGCGACCCGTACGACGGCCGTTCCGTCCGCGCCCCGCCGGGCGCCCACCTCCACGCGGCCCCCGCGCGGCACGAACTTCACCGCGTTGTCGAGGACCGCGTCCAGGATCCGCCCCGCCGCGTCCGGCAGGGCCCGGGCCCGCAGCTCCCCGGGCAGGGTGGCCGTCAGCTCCACCCCGGCGGCCCCGAAGACCGGGGTCCAGGCCCGCACCCGCTCCCGTACCGCCCGCACCACGTCCTGCTCGTGGAGCTCCACCGAGGCCGACTCCACCCGCGCCAGCGCCAGCAGCCCGTCGAGCAGCTCCTCCAGCCGCTCCGCCTCCTCCAGCGCGCGGCCGTGTTCGGCCCGGCCGGGACCGGGCGCGAGGTGCGGCTCGATGTTCTCCAGCTGGAGCACCAGGGTGGCCAGCGGATTGCGCAGCTGGTGCGAGGCGTCGGCGACGAAGTCGCGCTGGCGGCCGATGGAGTCGGCCAGGGCCTGCGCCATGGCGTTGAAGTGCCGCCGCAGCCGGCGCAGTTCCGGCGGGCCGGTGCCGGAGACCGCCCGGGTCTGGAGGCTGCCGGCGGCGAGCCCCTCCACCGCCCGGTCCAGATCGAGGAGCGGGCGCATCAGCCAGCGCGTGATGCCCGCCGCCACCAGGGCCGCCGCGGCGAAGGCGGCGACCGCCCCGGCGGCGATGAGCGACCAGCGCACCGCCACGTCCCGGCGGGCGGCGTCGGTGCGGACCGCCAGCAGGACCGCCCCGCTCACCCGCTCGTCGCGCCCCACCGGCTCCGCGAGCACCACCCGCGCCGGGCCCCAGGGCCGCAGCGTGGGCAGCCGGTCGGTGGAGCGGCCCGTCAGCGCGCGGTGCCGGGCGTCCGCCGCGGCGGCCCGGGTCCCGCCCGCGTCCGCCCCGGTTTCCGTCAGGGCCTCCAGGGCCGGTCCCGCTCCGGCCCGTGCCACCGTCGCCCCCGCCGCGTCGACCACGAGCACGCCCGCCCCGTACAGCTGGGCGTACCGGCCGATCTCGGCCGCCAGCTCCGCCCGGTCGGCGCCGGTGCCCGTGCGGTCGGCGAGGTCGGCGAAGCGCACGGCCTCCGAACGCCGTTGCAGGAGGAGGTGCTCGGTCCGCCCGCGCGCGTAGGCGTCGGCCAGCGGGACGCACAGCAGCAGCGCGGCGGCCCCCATGAGCACCATCAGCACCGCGAGCAGCCTGCGCCTCACGGGCCGTCGTCCCGCTCGCCGTCCGCGGCCGGCGCGCCGAGCCGGTAGCCGAACCCGCGCACCGTACGGACCAGGCCGGAACGGCCGGTCTTGGCGCGGATGCCGGCCACGTGCACGTCCAGGGAGCGGGACGCGCCGAGGAAGGCGTCGCCCCAGATCCGGTCCAGGATCTCCTCCCGGGAGTGCACCTCGTCCGGTCGTGCGGCCAGGAAGGCCAGCACGTCGAACTCGCGGCGCGTCAGGCGCACTTCAGCACCGGCCACGGTGACGGTGCGGCCCGCCAGGTCCACCTCGACGTCCCCGCTGCGCACCGGCCGGCCCGGGCCGTGTGCGGGGCCCGCGCCCGCGTGCGCGGCCCGTGGGCCCGTCCGGCGGCGCACGGTGTCGATCCGCGCCATCAGCTCGGCCATCCGGAACGGCTTGACGACGTAGTCGTCGGCTCCCGCCCGCAGCCCCTGCACGACGTCGCGTTCCTCGCAGCGCGCGGTCACCACGATCAGCGGTGCGTCACAGACGGTACGCAGCCGCCGCAGCAGTTCGAGCCCGTCGAGGTCGGGCAGGCCCAGGTCCAGCAGCACGAACTCGGCCTCGCGGACGTGCCGCAGCGCGTCCAGCGCCCGGGCCGCCCGGCGGACCGTGTGCCCGCGCTGGGCGAGGGCGGTGCCGAGGGCCCGGGCCATGCGGTCGTCGTCCTCGACGAGCAGTGCGTGCATGACGGTTACCTCGAGACGCGTGACCGGTGCCCGTGGCCGGGGGCGGAAGCAGCTTACGGGAGCCGCCGTCGCGGGTCACGGGGCGGATCAGAGGGGCGGGATCAGCGGGCGGCCCCCGCGGCGGCCTTCACCGACGGGCCGTCGTCGCCGCCGCGGGGACCGCCGTCCGATGCGGCCTCGGCGCGGCTGAGCGCGGCGTTGCGGGTGTCCGGCATCAGGACGTAGGTCACGAGCGAGACCAGCGCGCAGCCGGACACGTACCAGAAGAACATCTTCTCGTGGCCGCTGCTCTTGAACCACAGCGCCACGTACTCCGCCGTCCCGCCGAACAGCGCGTTGGCGATGGCGTACGGCAGCGCCACCCCGAGGGCGCGCACGTGCGTCGGGAACAGCTCCGCCTTGACCGCCGCGTTGATCGACGTGTAGCCGGTGACGATCACCAGGGCCAGGAGGGACAGGCCCAGCGCCGGCCAGTAGGAGTCCGCCGACCCGAGGGCCGTCATGATCGGGTACGTGCCGACCGTGCAGCCCACCGCGAAGGTGATCAGCAGCGGACGGCGGCCGATCCGGTCGGACAGCATCCCGGCGAAGGGCTGGAGCACGGCGAAGAGCGTCAGGGCCGTGAAACTCACCAGCGTGGCCGTGGTCTTGGCCATGCCCGCGCTGCCCACCAGGTACTTGGTGAGGTAGGTGGTGTAGGTGTAGTAGGCCACGGTGCCGCCGAGGGTCAGCGCCATGACCAGCCCCGCCTGCCGGCGGTGCTGCCACAGCGCCTTCAGCGAACCGCGCGGGCTGTCGTCGCGGGCCACGCCGTCCGACGAGGACTCCTCGGTGAACGCGTCGGTCTCCTGGAGCCGCCGCCGCAGCCAGAAGACCACCACGGCGAACAGCGCCCCGACGACGAACGGGATCCGCCACCCCCAGCCGGAGAGCTGGGCCGGCGTGAGCGTGTGCTGCATCGTGATGAGGATGCCGAGGCCCAGCAGCTGGCCGCAGGTCATGGACACGTACTGGAAGGACGAGCCCAGGCCGCGCCGGTCGCGGGCCGACGCCTCCGTGAGGTACGTGGCGCTGGCCGCGTACTCGCCGCCGATGCTCATCCCCTGGAGCAGCCGGGCGATCAGCAGCACCAGGGCGCCGAAGTACCCGGCCTGGCCGTAGGTCGGGGCGACGGCGATCAGCAGGGCGGCCACGGACATCATGGTGACGGTGAGCGTGAGCGCGCTCTTGCGTCCGTGGCGGTCGGCGGCCCGGCCGAGGACCCACCCGCCGACGGGGCGCATCAGGAAGCCGACCGCGAAGATGCCCGCCGTGTTCATCAGCTGGGTGGTCGGGTTGTCGCCGGGGAAGAATGAGTCGGCGAAGTAGATCGCGAAGCTGGCGTAGACGAACCAGTCGTACCACTCCACGAGGTTGCCGAGCGACCCGCCGATCAGGGCGAGGCGGCGCCTGGCGCGCTCGTCCCGCGGCGGCGACTCGGGGGTGACGGCGGACGAGGACATGGCGGCTCCAGAGGGAAGTCCCTGATGGGGAGGGGGAACGCCCCGGATGAGGGGGTGCCCAGAGCATGGGTCCGCCGCCGGACCCGGACAAGGGCCACCGCCCAGATCTAACGTTCCGCTAAGAAACCCGCAGGCGCCGGCGCCGGCCGGCCGCTCCGGGCTCCGTTCCCGGGGCGGCGTACGGCCATCCGGCCGTGGCAGGGGCAGGAGTTCACCCCCGGGGTTCCTTGGCCGCGGCCGGGCGGCGTGTTTCCGGCCCTGTTCGACATCCGGAACGCCCTGGGTGCCCGCACCGCCGACCGGATCATCATCAACGCGCAGTTCGGCTTCGGACCCGGCACCAGCTTCCGGGACGCGGCGCTGACGACCATCGAGACGGCCCGCCGGATGTACGGCGACACGCAGGCGGACGCGGTGCGGGCGGCCTTCGCGGCCCGGCAGATCCCCGGCGTCGCGTAGGCCCCAGGGGCGGCGCTCCGCCGCCGCTGCCCGCTCTCGGGTGCCGCCGCACCGGCGCCGTCACGGCTGGTGGAACCGCACCTCCGGGAACCGCGGCGACGGCCCGTCGAGCAGCGGCGACGCGCCGCCGCAGCCCAGGTGCGTGCCGATGAACGCGGACACGTAGGCGCGGGTGGCGGCGTCGGCGCGGTCGCCGTCGAGGGGCTGGAAGGGGACCCCGAGCTGCTTGGTCAGGACCGCCAGGTCGGTGAAGGAGAGGTGCTGGGTGCCGTCGACGGTCAGCCAGCGCTTCCAGCCGGTCGTCATGCCCCAGGTCTTCTCCCAGGTGGCGTCGTCGCCGCCGGGTACGTGGCCGGGCCGGCCCAGCATCAGCAGCGGCCGGTCCAGCGGCCGGTCGGGCAGGACGTGGAAGTTGCCGTCCATGTCGACGCCCGCCTTGATCCGCGGGTCCGACAGCATGGCCGGGACGGTGCTGAAGCCGCCGGCCGAGTGCCCGACCATCGCGACCCGGTCCGCGTCGAGGAGCGTGCCGTTCCCCCACACCGGGTCCCGGCCGGTGAGCCGGTCCAGCACGAAGGAGACGTCCTGGGCGCGGACGGCCCCGACCGTGGGCCAGGGGGCCTTTCCGCACGCGTCGCATGTGGTGGTGTGCCCGTCGGGGAAGGAGGTGACGGAGGACTCGTGGTCGTGGCCGATCCCGGCGACGGCGTAGCCGCGGCCGGCCAGCTCCTCCGCGAGGCCCGTCAGGGTGGCGCGCGGCATGCCGAAGCCGGGGGAGAGGAGGACCAGCGGCAGTCCGCCGCGCGTCCGTACGGGCGGGGCGTCGACGGTCGCGTGGGTGGCCACCTTGGTGAAGGCGTCGGCCGGCAGGACCACCCCGTGCCGGGCGAGGAGGTCCGCGTTCTCCTTCACGTAGAGCTCCGACTCCTTCCCGGTCATGTACGGCGCCGGCACCCCCGAGGGCCGGCCGGCCGGATACCAGAGCGAGACCATCAGCTCGCGGCGCGTCCCCGGCACCCATGGGTCCGCGCGGCTGTCGTCCTTCAGGTGGAGGACGCTCCTGCCGATGGGCTGCCGCCCGCCGGGCGCGGGCAACGCCATCACGGTGTCCGCCGACGGCTCCGCCGCAGCCGTGGCCCGGGCCGGACCGGCGCCGATCACCGTGCCGGCCATCAGCAGCGAAACGACCGCCCCGGCAAGGATCCTGTGCTTCATCGCGCTCTCCGTCCGTTGATTCCGATGCCTGAATGCTAGGAATCCGCACGCGGTCGGCCATCGGCTCACGGGACTACATCCGCCGACGGGTACATCCCCGGGCGTACGCCCCCGGTGTTACCGTCACGCCATGGCCAAGACCGAAATAGACCTGGTGACCGCCGAGTTCTTCGGCGCCTTCGACAACCGGGGCGGCAGGAAGGCCGATCTCGCGGAAATCGGCCGCCTGGTCCTGCCGGGCGGAGTGATCGTCAAGACCGGCCCGGACTTCACCGTCTACACCGTCGACGAGTTCGTCGAGCCCCGCCGCCGGCTCCTGTCCGAAGGCCGGCTGACGGAGTTCCGCGAGTGGGAGACCTCCGAACGGACCGAGATCCGGGGCGACATCGCCTCCCGCTTCGGCGAGTACCGCAAGTCCGGGGTCCTGGACGGCGAACCGTTCGAGGGCGGCGGCACCAAGACCATCCAGTTCGTCCGCACCCCCCAGGGCTGGCGCATCGCCGCCTTCTCCTGGTACGACCACCCCTGACGCCGGGCACCCAGGGCGACCGCAGCCCCCTGCGGACGCCCGTCCGAGGAGGCACGTCACCCGCCGTCAGCCGGCCGGGACCGTCGCCGTCGGGACGTTCCAGCCGGAGATCCGCAGCGCGGGCTCCGCACCGCGCAGGCCGGACGTGCGGTAGGTCGCCGTCAGCGTCGCCGACTCGCCCGGCCAGAGGGTGATCTGGTTGTCACTCCACCGGACGGGCAGCAGCGGCGCGCCCCCGGCTCCCAGCAGGTGGACGTCCGTCAGCAGGGCCGGGGCGCTGCCCGCACCCGCGTGGCGCACCGTCACCGTGGTCGTGGACGTCCCCCGCCCGTCCGCCGTCGTGGCGGCCGTCGCCGTGACGCCCGCCCGGGGCATCGAGTTCAGCCCCCGCAGGTCGGCGTACGCGGTGGTCGGCGTGTGGTACCAGTCGGTCTCGGAGTAGTCGAGTTCGTCGGGCTCGGTGGACAGCCAGTAGACGTTGCGGCTCAGCTCCCGTCCCGCGCCGTCGGTGAGCAGCAGCCGCGCGAGATGTGTGGTGGACAGCCCCTCGACCGACTCGGGCAGGGTCAGCGCGGTGCTGCTCGCGCCGCCGCCCCCCACGCTCAGGCCCGGCACCGTCCGGTCGTACCGTTGCGTGCCGTCGGGGTCGAAGAGCGTCACCCGCGCCGTCAGACCCGAGACCGCGCGCGTCCCGCTGTTGACGACCGACACCGTCCGGTCGTCGTACCCGTACTGGACGTGCAGGGGCTCGTTCGCCTTCTTCGCCCCGAAGTACGCCCCGCCCTGGTCGAGGTAGCGGTCCACCAGCTGCCAGTGCAGCGAGGTCCAGCCGCTGTTGAACATCCAGTAGACGACACCGGTCGACGGCGCGGAGGCGTCCTTCGCGTTGCGGGCGTACGCCTCGAACTGCGCCCGCACGTTCTCGTACTGCGCGAGCTGCGCCTTGCGCACGTAGTCCTCCAGGCCCGTCGGGGGGCCGTAACGGGCCGCCAGGGCAGCGTCGTACAGCCTGAGGGTCGCGAAGGTGCGCGAGGGCGAACGGTGGTACTGGGCCGCGGAAGGGTCCCTCCACAGGGTGTCCAGCTCGGCCGGCGACATCATCCGCCGCAGCGTGTCGAGGGTCGGTACGTCCGGTCCGGCGCTGGTCTCGGAGTTGAAGCCGGTGGCACCGCCCTCCCGCTTGGCGTACCAGTAGCCGGGCGGGACCCAGTCGTAGGGACCGGTCATCCTCATCCCGGAGGCGCCCGTGATCGGCGAGGGACGGTCGGAGGCCGACGGGATCACCGGCGCCGTCCAGTCGGCGTCCTTCAGCGCGTCGAGGTAGCCCTGCTCGATCCTGCGGTCCGGTGCGAAGTCGCTGCCGATCAGGAAGGAGGCCACGCTGGGGTGGTGGCGCAGCCGTGCGGCCTCGGCGGCCATCGAGGCCTTCGCGACGCGGTAGTCGGCGCTCTCCCATCCCACCCCGGCCTCCGAGCCGTTGACCTCTCCCTCCCACTTGCCGCAGCACTCCCACCCGGGCAGGGTGAGGATCCCGTACCGGTCGGCGAGGTCGAAGAACTCGTCGGGTTCGAGGTGTCCTTCCAGGCGGAGCGTGTTCAGCCCCAGGTCCAGGGCGTACTTCAGCCGGTCCTCGGCGTAGGTGCGGTCCCAGCGCAGGAACTCGTCGGGGGACCAGCCGCCGCCCCTGATCAACAGCGGGCGTCCGTTGACCACGTACTGGCGCGCCCCGTCGGCGTTCAGCGGTGCCCGTACGTCACGGATCCCGAAGGACTGGTGCGCGGTGTCGGAGGGCCGGCCGTCCACCGTCGCGGTCAGGTCGAGGGAGTACAGCGGCTGCCCGCCCATGGCGGCGGGCCACCACACCCGCGGGGAGGCCAGCCGCAGGCCGGGGTGGTCGGCGGGGGAGAAGACCACGGTGCGGCTCTCGTGCGCGGCCAGGGTGAGGCTGCGGCTGACCGCGACCGGGCCGACGGTGCCCGAGAGCGTGGTGGTGACGGCGGTCGGGGCGTCGTTGCGCACCCGCGCCTTGACCGTCAGATCGGCCGAGGAGAGGGAGGGCAGGGCCAGGGACGCCACCACGTGGGCGTCGCGCAGGGCGACCGGGCCGCCCCGGCGGACCGTGACGTCGCGGACGATGCCCATGTTCGCGTCGGGCGGAGGCTGCAGCCAGTCGAGCCAGCCCGTCGTGAGCCGCTCGCGCGGATCGTTGGGCTGGATCCGGAACGCGACCGTATTGGTACCGGCCCGGACCAGGTCGGTCACATCGAGTTCGTGGCGGGTGTAGGCCCCGGCGACCGTGTCCGGGCCGGCGATCCGGCGCCCGTTGACGAAGACGTCGGCGGCGGAGATCACCCCGCTGAAGTCCAGGTGGGTACGGGCGCTCGTGTCGGGGACGGAGAAGTCGGCCCGGAACCACCACGGCACGGTGAAGTCCCCGGCCGGGATCTCCTCCTGGTTGGCGGAGTAGAAGGGGTCGGGGTACGCGCCCGCCGCGAGCAGGGCCGCGAGCACGGTGGAGCGGGGGCCGGCCGGGTACCAGCCGGCCGCCGGATAGCCGGGGCTGGACACCGTGGCGGCGGGCTCCGTGACCTTCGCCGTCGACTGGATCGCGTACCCGGCCAGCGCCGTCGCGCTCCCGGGAGCCGTCCCGACCACCGTCACCCGCGGCCCGGCGGCCGGCGGGGGAGCGGGCGCCGCGGGTGAGGGTACGGCGGCGAGGGCGAGGGCGAGGACCACGGCGCCGACGGCCAGGGCGGCGGTCCTCGCGTAGACGGGGACGGGGCGGTGGAACACGGGGGGCCTCCCGCGGGGACGGTGCTCGGGACTCCGCGCGGAGTCTGTCACGCCCGGCCCCCGACACGGCCGCGCCGGCTCCCGCACGGCGCGCCGTGCGTTGCCGCCGGGGCTACCGCCGGCCGCGCCTCAACGGGTCATCCGGAAGATCACCGAGTGCGGCGGTCCCGGCGCCGGGGCCGCCCTCAAGCTGGTCCTGATCGACGCGGTGATCGGGGGAGTGGCCCTGGTGTCCGAAGCGCTCCGGCTCGGCCAGGCCCTCGGACCTGGTCCGCGGGGAACCGGCCAGGGGCCCGCTGGCGGGAGCGGTCGCCCGCACCTTCGCCGCCGGCTCGCACTTCCCGGTGGCGCCGGCCGCGAAGGACGTCGCCCCGGCCCTGGACGCCGCCGCCACCCCGCTCCCGCTGCTGCGGGCGGTCCACGCCGCACTGGCCTCCCGCCCGGACCTGGCCCCCATCCGCCCCCTGGGCGCCGCCCGGGCCGGATGCGGGAGATGATGGCGCGGTGAGCCTGCCTGCGGCCGGCGGGGGCGGCGCCGCCGGAGTACCGGGATTCCTCGACGTGGCCCCGACGCCCCGGACCGCCGTCGCCTGGCTTCCGCCGGCGGGGCTGTGGCCGTCCGTCCAGGGCATCAGGGCGGAGCACGACCCCCAGATCCGCCGCTGGCCACCGCACGTGAACCTGCTCTTCGGCTTCGTCCCGGAGGCCGATTTCCCCGCCGCGCTCCCGCTGCTGGCGGCAGCGGCCGCGCGGTGCGCGCCCTTCGCCATCCGCCTCAGCGGCGTACGCGCCTTCCGCCACCGCGCGTACGCCACCCTGTGGCTCGACCCGGCCGCGGCGGGCCGGGGCCCCTGGACGGCGCTCCAGGAGGCCCTGGCCGAGCCCTTCCCCCGCTGCCGGGGCCGCCACCCGGGCTTCACCCCGCACCTGTCACTGGGGCGTACCCGCGATCCGCGCCGCCTCGCCGCGGAGTGTGCCGTCCTCCTGGGCAGTACGCCGGCGCGGGTCGAGGAGGTCGTGGTGCTCTCCCGCCGGGGCGAGGGGCCGATGCGGCCGCGCGTCACGCTCACCCTGGGGACGGGCGAGACGGCCTGGCACCACGAACCCGACCCGTCAGCGGGGCCCGGCTGCTAGCAGGCGCGTCCGGAACAGGTCGAGGACGGTGTCCAGGGCCTGCCGGGTGGGCTCGCCGGGCTCGTCCACCAGGTGCTCCGTCAGGACGGAGTGCGGGGGCAGCGCGCTCGCCGGGTCGGCCGCGTCGTCGTCCAGCTCGACGGCGACGAACGCCTCGCCCGGTTCGCGGCGCAGGTACGCGAACCGGTCCCCGGGCACCAGCCGGTCGCCCCGGAAGCGCAGCCCGAGCACCTGGAGCCCCTCGCGCTCGCACCGGCCGCGGACGACGGCCAGGTCGGCCGGGGAGATGTCGATGCGGCCCGCACGGCCGGAGGTGCACGCCAGCGGCAGCGACGGCTGGGCCAGCACCGGGGCGAGGAGGCGCTCGTCCGTGGCCATGGCCAGGGCGAAGCCGCCGGTCAGGCACATGCCGACGGCGCCGACGCCGGGGCCGCCGCACCGCTCGTGCTCGGCGGCGGCGAGCGCCCGCAGCCAGCCCACCACCCGCTGCGCCCCGTGGCCAGCAGGGTGAACTCCCGGCTCACGCACACCCGCCACATCGACGCCGCCAGGTAGCGCCCCGCCTTCGGCCAGCCGACGGCGGCGGGGTCCGGGTCACGGCCGGGTTCCCCGAAGAGCACCGGGAGCACGGCGGTGCATCCGGCCTCCGCGACCCGGGAGGCGAACCGGAGGACCTTGGGGGTGATGCCCGGGATCTCCGCGATGACGATCACCGCCGGCCCCGAGCCGCGGCGCAGCACCCGGCGGGTGGCGCCGTCATGACGGAAGGTGCCCTCGGTGAAGCCGGTCAGGTCGTGGTCTGGCACGGTGGCGCTCCCCGCGTCGAAGTCTGCTCGGCCGCCCACAAGTTACCGGCACGTAGGGGCGGGGCGTCAACCGGACCCCCCGCCCGATTTCAAGATCATCAGGGTGCAGAATGACCCGTATGTCGATCACGAACCAGCCGAAGACGGCAACGGCCGACGACGCCCCGTCGATCAGCCGCGCCCTGGCCCGCGCCTTCCACGACGACCCGATGATGAGTTGGTTCTTCCCCGCCGAGACCTCGCGCGAGGAGACCCTGGCCCGCTACTTCAGCACCCTCTACACAGGCCAGTACCTCCGCCACGGGGTGTGCGAGCGCACCGCTGCTGCGGCCGCCTTCTGGGTATCGCCCGAGGGGCACGAGAAGGCCGTGCCCGACGCGGAGACCATCCAGGAGCTGACGGCCCTGCTCGGGGACCGGGCCCACCTCTTCCGGGACGCCGTCGAGGCGGCGGCCCGGCACGCGCCGCAGGAGCCGCACTGGTACCTGGCGCTGATCGGCGCCGACCCGGCCGGCCAGGGCCAGGGCCACGGGGCGGCGCTGCTGCGCTCGGGCCTGGCCAGGGCCGACGCCGCGGGCCTGCCCGTCTACCTGGAGTCCTCGAAGCCGGCCAACCTGCCCGTCTACGAACACTTCGGCTTCACGGTCCAGGGCGAAGTCCGGCTCCCGGGCGGCGGCCCCCTCCTGTGGCCCATGCGCCGGGCCCCCCGCACCCCGGCGTAGCCGCCCCGCCACCCCGGCCGTCCCCGGCCGGGGACGGCCTGCCGGTCCGACCGGACGTTCCCGTCGCCGTGCAGCGGGTGCGGGGTGCGGCCGGATGGGGGAAGCTGGGCATGGCCGCGCGCCGACGGTACGGACTGGCGAGGAGGGGCTGATGGAGGCTTCACGAATGACCCGGCCCGGACGGACACGCCGGTCCGGAGCGCGGAGAGCGGCGCTGGCGTGCGCGCTGGCAGCCTGCGCGGCGGCCGCCGTCCCGGCCTCCGCCGCCCCGGCCCCGGCGCCCGATCCGGTCGTCGTGGTCGACTGCTCCGCGCAGGCCCAGGTCCGTCCCGAGGAATACCTGCTGGCCTGCGGCGACGGCAACAACCGGCTGGTCGCGCTGCGCTGGGAGACGTGGGGGCCGAGCACCGCCACCGCCACCGGGACCGACATGGTCAACGACTGCCGCCCGTACTGCGCGGCGGGGCGCTTCCGCTCCTACCCGGTGACGGTGACCCTGAGCCGGCCGGAGGCCTGGCCCGACCGCCCCGACGTCCGGCGCTTCACCACGATCCGGCTCCTCTACACCGACACGGCGCCGGCCCCGGTGCCGAAGGACGTGACGTACAAGCTCGTCTACTGAGGAGCCCGAAAAGACGAAGGCCGGTCCGGCGCCCCTGGCGCCGGACCGGCCTTCTCCGTGCTGCCGGTCAGTCCGTGCCGAACTCCATCGCGGCGCGGTCCAGCATCTCCTCGTCGGCGGAGACCTCGCCGCGCGAGGCGATGGCCTCGGCGCCGCCCTGCGGCATCTCCGGCATGCTGCCGATCAGCCCGGTCGAGGCCGCCTGGGCGGCGCCGACGGCGGGGCTGCCGGTCCCGATCAGGCCGAGGACCGCGTACTGCTCCAGCTTGGCGCGGGAGTCGGCGATGTCCAGGTTCCGCATGGTGAGCTGGCCGATCCGGTCCACCGGGCCGAAGGCCGAGTCCTCGGTGCGCTCCATGGAGAGCTTGTCCGGGTGGTAGCTGAACGCCGGGCCCCGGGTGTCGAGGATCGAGTAGTCCTCGCCGCGCCGCAGCCGCAGCGTCACCTCACCGGTGACGGCCGCGCCGACCCAGCGCTGGAGGGATTCGCGGACCATCAGGGCCTGCGGGTCCAGCCAGCGGCCCTCGTACATCAGCCGGCCCAGGCGCCGGCCCTCGTTGTGGTACTGGGCGAGGGTGTCCTCGTTGTGGATCGCGTTGACCAGGCGCTCGTACGCGGCGTGCAGCAGCGCCATGCCGGGCGCCTCGTAGATGCCGCGGCTCTTGGCCTCGATGATCCGGTTCTCGATCTGGTCCGACATGCCCATGCCGTGGCGGCCGCCGATGGCGTTGGCCTCCATGACCAGGTCGACGGGGGAGGAGAACTCCTTGCCGTTGATCGAGACGGGGCGGCCCTGGTTGAAGCCGATCGTCACGTCCTCGGTGGCGATCTCGACGGACGGGTCCCAGAACCGCACGCCCATGATCGGCTCCACCGTCTCCACGCCGGTGTCCAGGTGCTCCAGGGTCTTCGCCTCGTGGGTGGCGCCCCAGATGTTGGCGTCGGTGGAGTACGCCTTCTCGGTGCTGTCGCGGTAGGGCAGGTCGTGGGCCAGCAGCCACTCCGACATCTCCTTGCGGCCGCCCAGCTCGGTCACGAAGTCCGCGTCGAGCCACGGCTTGTAGATCCGCAGGTGCGGGTTGGCGAGCAGGCCGTAGCGGTAGAACCGCTCGATGTCGTTGCCCTTGAAGGTCGAGCCGTCGCCCCAGATCTGGACGTCGTCCTCGAGCATCGCCCGCACCAGGAGGGTGCCGGTGACGGCGCGGCCGAGCGGGGTGGTGTTGAAGTAGGCCCGCCCGCCCGAGCGGATGTGGAACGCGCCGCAGGTCAGCGCGGCCAGGCCCTCCTCGACCAGCGCCGCCCGGCAGTCGACCAGGCGCGCGATCTCGGCACCGTAGGCCTTCGCACGGCCGGGCACCGAGGCGATGTCGGGCTCGTCGTACTGGCCGATGTCGGCGGTGTAGGTGCACGGGACGGCACCCTTGTCGCGCATCCACGCGACCGCGACGGAGGTGTCGAGGCCGCCCGAGAAGGCGATGCCGACGCGCTCGCCGGCGGGAAGGGAGGTGAGGACCTTAGACATAGGAAGATTATGCATGCTCCCGCATGGTCATGCAATTCCGGTCCGCGTGGCGTGGCCGCGGGCCTCTCCGCTCCCGCCGCCGAAGCCCCAGGACGCGATGTCGCGGTAGTGGATCGGCCCCGGGCCCCGGCCGACGTTGCTGCCGACCAGGTGCAGGCGCCCGGCCTCCCAGGGCCGCCCAGCGAAGCCGGCGAGTCCGGCGGCGGCCTCCACAGCGGCCGAGGGATCGTTTCGGCGGGCCCGGGCCAGCGTCAGGTGCGGACGCAGCGGCCGGTCCGCGAAGGCGATGCCGCACTCCTTGACCACCGCGCGCACCTCGGAGGCCAGTACGTGCAGCTCCTCGACCTCCCCGTCGATCCCGCTCCACAGCACCCGCTCGTCGAAATGCCCGCCGCCGCGCAGGGACAGCCGTACGGGCCGGCGCGCCGCCGCCAGGGCCGCGAGCGGCGGCCGCAGGAGCGGGACGGCCCCGACCGGAAGCTCGCCGAGGAAGGCCAGGGTGATGTGCCAGTCCTCGATCCGGTTCCACCGCATGCGGGGGTACGCCTCGTAGGCGGGCAGCAGCGCCCGCTCCAGTTCCTGCTTCGCCGCATCGGGCGGGGCGAGGGCGATGAACACGCGGACGGTCGCGGCCTGGGTCTTTTCCTTCACCTACGCCTTGTACCTCCTCCGGGCTCCTCCCGTCACCTCCCGCCCCGTCAGCGGCGCCGCGGGAGCGGCCGGTCCCGTGACCGGCGGGGTGACGCCGGGGCCGCCGCCCGGCCCGGCCGCGGTGCGCCTGCACCCGTGTCAGAAACACTGCTTCGTCGGGAACATTGCGGCGGGGCGCCTCGTTCATCCCACGCACGCCGCTCCCCACCGCTCCACACCGCCGACCGAGGAGTACCTTGACCGACGCTTCGCCCGCCACCCCCGTGCCCTCCCTCCCGCCGCTCGCCACCCAGGCCGACCAGCTGATCCGCCTCGGCGTGCACGACATCGCGGGGATATCCGCCGACGAGCTCCGCGCCTTCGCCGAGGACGCCGGCGCCGGACACGGCGGCGCCCTGCTCGCCGTCCACCCGGAGCGCGCCCCCGCCTCCGCGCTCGCGCCCCTGCTCCGCCACGACGGCAAGCCCGGTTTCGTCGTCACCGACATGACCGACGTCGACGACTTCGCACCCGGCGCCGTCGAGCTGCCCGACGCCCCCCTCTACCTCGTCACCGGCGTCAACCGGGGTGATCACATGGCCAACTGGAGCCCGGAAGAGGCGCTGCCCGCCCTCGCCGAGGAGGACCGCACCCCGCTGCTGCTCACCGAAGGCATCCACTGGGTGCTCCAGCAGCCGGAAGTCCTCGAACGCGACCGTTGCTTCATGACCATCGGCTCCCGCCTGCGCAAGCCGAACGGCGCCCTGGACGCACGCACCCCCGCGATCTGGATCAGCAACGGCACGGGACGGGACGGCCGTGAGCGGCGCAACGCCCCGAAGGTCGGCTGGTGCTGGTGGGGCAACCGCCACACCTGGCTCGGCTTCGCCTCCGCCACCGGCCGCCGCGGCGCGGCCGCTTCCTGAAAAGCGGCCGCCGAGCCCCTACCCGGGAGTTGTAGGGTCGGGGCTCGGCGGCCGCGGACGGCGCCCGCGCCGGAGGGAAAGGGGTGCGCCGTGGCGAAACGGCACGCGGTGGTGGCCGGAGCCGGAATCGGCGGTCTCACGGCGGCCCTCGCACTGCACCGCCGCGGCTGGGACGTCACCGTCTGCGAACGTGCCCCCGAACTCCCCGCCACCGGGGCGGGCATCGGACTCGCCCCCAACGCCCTGCGCGCACTCGATGCCATCGGCGTCGACGCGGCCCGCGCCGCCGGCAGCCGCGTACCGGAGGCGATGGGCGTACGCCGCTCCGACGGCCGGTGGCTCACCCGGGTCGCCACCGCGGACATGGCGGCCCGCTACGGAACGCCCCCGATCGCCGTCCCGCGTCCGGCCTTCACCGCCGCCCTGGCGGCAGCCCTGCCACCGGGGGCCCTGCGCTACGGCACCGCCGTGACCGGCGTCGACCTGACCGGCGCCGACCTGCCCGATGCCTCCGTACCCGGTGTCGCCGTGCCCGCCCTCGGGGCACCGGCCGCCGACGGCGTCACGGGCCGCGCGAGCGTCCGCACGGCCACCGGCCAGGAGTTCACCGCCGATCTGGTCGTCGCCGCCGACGGCATCCACAGCCCGCTCCGCCGGGCGCACTTCCCCGCCCACCCCGGCCTGCACTACCTCGGCGAGACCGCGTGGCGGGCCCTCGTGGACGCCCCGGACCTGCCGGTGCCGGCCATGAGCGAGACCTGGGGGCGCGGCGAGCGGTTCGGCGTGACGCCGCTCGCCGACGGCCGGTACTACCTCTACGCCACCGCACGCGTCCCGGCCGGCACCCGGTCGGCCGACCCCCGCGCCGAACTCCGCCGCCGCTTCGGAGTCTGGCACGACCCGATCCCGGCCCTGCTGGAACGCGTCGGCCGCCTCGACGCCGCCGACGTCCTGCAGAACGACCTCCACGACCTGGCCGCCCCGCTGCCCCGCCTGCACCACGGCCGGATCGCCTGGCTCGGCGACGCCGCCCACGCCATGGCCCCCAACCTGGGCCAGGGCGGCTGCCAGGCCATCGAGGACGCGGTGGTCCTCGCCCGCCTGCTCCCGGCGGGTGACGGCCCCGACGGCCAGGGCGGCCCGGACCCCGTCCCGGCCGCGCTCGCCGCGTACACGGCGGCCCGCCGGGACCGCACCGACGCCGTACGCGTCCGCGCCCGCCGGGTCGGCCGGCTCGGCGCCCTCGGCAACCCGCTCGCCGCGGCGGCCCGCGACCTCGCGGTCCGGGCCGTCCCCGCCCGTCTGGCGCTGCGCGGCATGGACGACCTCTTCAACGGCTTCCGCCTGCCCGGCTGATCGTCAGGCCCGGATCACCCGGGGGCCGCGGGCGGCGACCTCGGCCTCCTGCTCCTCGGTCAGCCCGGTGTCCGTGACCAGCACGTCCACCTGTGCCAGCGCGGCGAACCGGGCGAAGTGGCGGGCGCCGTACTTGGAGGAGTCCGCGACGAGGATCACCCGGCGGGCGGCGCCCACCATGGCCCGTTTCACCGCCGCCTCTGCCAGGTCGGGGGTGGTCAGTCCCGCTTCCGCCGAGAAGCCGTTGGCCGCGATCACCGCCACGTCAGCCTCCAGCTCGGCGAGGTCGCGCAGTGCCCACGCGTCCACCGCCGCCTGCGTACGGTGCCGCAGCCTGCCGCCGACGATGTGGAGGCCGAGCCCGGGGTGCTCGGCGAGCCGGGCGGCCACCGGAAGGGCGTTGGTGACCACGGTGAGCGTGGAGTCCAGGGGGAGCAGGGCGGCCAGCCGGGAGACCGTCGTGCCCGCGTCCAGCAGCAGACTGCCCTCCTCCGGGAGCAGCCCGAGCGCGGCCCTGGCGATCCGCTCCTTCGCGGCCGCGGCGGTGGAGTCGCGCTCCGCGAGCCCCGGCTCCAGGTGCAGCCCCCCGGCCGGCAGGGCGCCGCCGTGCACCCGGCGCAGCAGGCCGGCCCGTTCCAGGGCGGTCAGATCCCGCCTGACGGTCTCCTGCGTGACTCCGAACTCCGCTGCCATAGCGAGGACTTCGACGCGCCCGCGCTCCTGGGTCAGCTGCACGATCCGCTGCTGACGCTCGGGTGCGTACATGGGGGATCGGATCCGTTCGTGGGGGCCGGTGCCTGTCTACGACGGACCCTACTCGCATCCGGACCGGCAGGAGTCGACCCGGCCGCCGCGCAGCCCCGGCGCCCGCGCCGGCATACCACCCCGGCCGCCGCGCAGCCCGGCGGAGCGCCCCGCACACGGCGGCGCGCCCCGCGACCAGCCGGTCCCGGGGCGCGCCGTCCGGGCTCGGCTCAGCCCTCGCCGCCCGGGGTGTACGGCGCGAACCCCGCCCACCCCTTGACCGCGAAGGCGCCCGCGTCCCGGACGACCTCCACGGCACCGTGGGAGCCGAAGTGCGCCGGAACCAGCAGCGCGTTGCGGTCGGCGGCCCAGCCGAGCAGCCGGCGCCGGGTGGCCCGCGACTGTCCGGGGTCCTCGCAGAAGCAGCTGTTGGCGTCCGGCTCCATGATCTGCACCGGGCTGTGCAGCAGGTCGCCCACGAACACCGCCCGGTCTCCGCCCGAGGCGAGGGTGAGCACGCTCGACCCGGGGGTGTGCCCGGCGGCGAGGTCCAGCCGGAGGTTGGCGTCGATCACATGGCTGTCCTCCCACAGCACGACCTGGCCCGCCTCGTGGACGGGGGCCACGCTGTCCTCGAAGACACCGGCGTTGCCGTCGCCGAGGACGGAGGTGTGGCCGTTCGCGGGGTTCCAGAACTCGAAGTCGTTCCGGTTGATCAGATAGCGGGCGTTCGGGAAGGTGGGCACCCAGTCGTCCCCGTGCAGGCGGGTGTTCCATCCGACGTGGTCCCCGTGCAGGTGGGTGTTGACGACGAGGTCGACGTCCTCGGGCTTGACCCCGGCCCGCGCGAGGTCGTCCAGGAAGGCGGTCTCCTGCCGGTCCCACGGGGTGCCGGGCCGGGCCTTGTGGTTGCCGCCGCCGGTGTCGACGAGGACGACGCGGCCCTCGCTGCGCAGCACCCACGTCTGCAGCGCGACCTGCGCCACAGGCGGCTCGCCGTCGGTGAAGTCGGGCCGCAGCCAGTCGGAATGCGCCGTCCAGACGTCCTCGCTGCTCTCGGGGACGAAGCCGCGCGGGGGGAGCCCGAGCGGTCCGTAGTACTCGCGGACCCGGGTGACGGTGACGTGGCCCAACTCGATGGTGTCTGTGTTCATGGCCCCCACCCTGCGCGGCGCGGCGCGGCGCAGCCACACCCTCCGCTGCCTATCCCCGGCAGGGAGAGGCAAGCGGGCCGCGGGCCCGGCGATACTGGGGCGCATGGACGGACAGAGCAGCCTCGGCGCGTTCCTGCAGGCCCGCCGGTCCCGGCTGACGCCGGGGGACATCGGCCTCGACACGTACGGCGAACGGCGCCGGGTCCCGGGCCTGCGCCGCGAGGAGCTGGCCCTCCTCGCCGGGGTCAGCGCCTCGTACTACGCGCGGCTGGAACAGGGGCACTCGCACAACGCCTCGCCGGAGGTGCTGGACGCCCTCGCCCGCGCGCTGAACCTCGACGAGGCCGAGCGGCGGCACGTGCACGACCTCGCCGGCCTGGCCGTGCGGCGGCCGCCCGCCCGGCGCCCGCCCGCGGAACGGGTCGACGCGGCGACCCGCCGGCTGCTGGACTCCATGCCGGACGTCCCGGCCGTCCTCACCGGCCGCCGCGCCGACGTCCTGGCCTGGAACCCGCTGGGTCACGCCCTGTTCGCCGGGCACCTCGACCCCACCGCGCCCGACCGGCCCGCCGACCGGCCCAACATGGCCTCGTCGATCTTCCTCGACCCGTACCTGCGCGAGCTGTACGTCACCTGGGAATCCAAGGCCAGGGCCGCCGTCGCCAATCTGCGGTACGCGGCCGGCCGCCATCCGGACGACGCGCTGCTGGGGGCCCTCGTCGGCGAACTCAGCATGAAGAGCGACGAGTTCGCCACGATGTGGGCCGACCACCGGGCCCGGCCCTGCACCGCCGCCGAGCAGCGGATGTGGCATCCGCTGGTGGGCACCCTGACCGTCACCCAGCAGGCGCTGCGCGTCACGGACGACCAGACCCTGCTGGTGGCGACCGCCCCGGCGGGCTCCGAGGACGACACCGCCCTCAGGCTCCTGGCGCAGGCCACGCCCCGCCCCCCGGCGGCCTGACACCGCGCCTCGCCGCCTTGCCGGAGGGCCCGGGGACAGCCGTAACCGGGCCTTCCTCCGCCTCGGGACGCACGGCGCCGGGCGCCGCGGGCTCGACCGGCGGGATCCGGCAGGGACGGCCCGGGCCGCCTCCGCGGGAGGCCGGGGCCCGGGCCGGAGCCGGTCCGGTCAAGCCTCGGGCTGCGGCGGCCGGATCAGGCGGCGGACGGATTCGACGACCGCCTCGCGGTGGCGGGCCAGCCGCTCGGCGGGCCACGGCGCGGCCGGGCCGCCCGTAGCGGGGCCGCCGACCTCGCCGGTCCACGCCTGGGCCAGCCCCATGACCAGCGTGAGGACGTCCGCCGGGTCGAGCCCCGGGTCGACCAGCCCCGCCGCCTGTGCCCGCTCCACCGCTTCGAGCTTGGCCCGGTAGGACTGCGCCACGAGCTCCGGGGTCTCAGGCCGCTCCAACTGCTTCCACTGCACCAGGCGCGTCAGGTCGGGGTGCGCCGCGAAGTGGTCGAAGACCGCCCCCGCGTACCCGGGCAGGTCCTCCGCGTCGAAGGGCACGGACTCCGAGCCCGTCTCCAGCGCCCGCTGGAGCACGGCGTCGAACAGTTGCTCCTTGTTGCCGTAGTAGACGTAGATGAGCCGCTTGTTCGCCTGCGCGTGCTCCGCGATGCGGTCGACGCGGGCGCCGGCGATGCCGTACGCCGCGAACTCGGAGAACGCCGCGTCGAGCAGGCGTGCCTTGGTTGCGCTGGAATCCCGTGCCATACCGGGGAGCCTAGCAAGTAACTATCTGGTTATTGACATCCGGCGCCCCAGGGGTGCAGACTCAAACTATCCAGTTAGTTACTTACCCCGGGAGGACACCATGGAGATCCGCGCACTGGGCGGCCAGGGACTGAAGGTCGGCGCCGAGGGCCTCGGCCTCATGGGCATGAGCGCCCACTACGGAGCCGCCGACGAGACCGAATCCCTCGCCACCATCGACCGCGCCCTCGAACTGGGCGTGACCCTGCTCGACACCGCCGAGGGCTACGGCCCCTTCATCAACGAGCAGCTCCTCGGCAAGGCCCTCGCCGGCCGCCGCGACGCCGCCGTCATCGCCACCAAGACCGGCGTCGAGTTCACCGACCAGGGGGAGTTCCGCGGCCACAACGGCACGCCCGAGTACATCCGCCGCGCCGCCGACCGCTCCCTGCGCCACCTCGGCACCGACCACATCGACCTGTACTACCTCCACCGCGTCGACCCGGCCGTCCCCATCGAGGAGAGCATCGGCGCCATGGCCGAGCTCGTCGCCGCCGGAAAGGTCGGCCACATCGGCATCTGCGAGGCCGCCGCGTCCACCATCGTCCGCGCCCACGCCGTGCACCCGCTGGCCGCCGTGCAGACCGAGTACAGCCTCTTCGAGCGCGGGATCGAGCACGACGGCGTACGGGATACCCTGCGCGAGCTCGGGATCGGCCTCGTCGCCTACTCCCCGCTCGGCCGCGGCTTCCTCTCCGGCGCCGTGACCAGCCCGGACGACTTCGCCGCCGACGACTTCCGGCGCACCGACCCCCGCTTCCAGGGCGAGAACTTCGACCGCAACCTCGCCGTGGTCGACCGGGTCCGCGCCCTGGCCGCCGAGAAGGGCGTCACCCCCTCGCAGCTCGCGCTGGCCTGGACCCTGCGCATGGGCGCCGTGCCGATCCCCGGGACCAAGCGCCGCCGCTACCTGGAGGAGAACGTCGCCGCGACCGCGGTCGCCCTCACCGACGCCGACCTGGCCTCCATCGACGCCGTCGCGCCGCACGGCGTGGTCTCGGGGGACCGGTACGCGCCCGAGCTCATGACGTCACTGAACGGCTGACACCGGAGCGGGGGCCGCTCCGGCCGCGACCGGGAGGTCGACGGAGCGGAACTCCTCCAGTACCGCGAAACCGGTGGAGTCGTACAGGCTCATCGCGACGTCGTTGCCGCCGAAGACGTTGAACATCATCGCCTCGTCCCCGCCCTGCCGGGTGGCCCACTCGCCGACGGCCATCGCGGCCCGGCCGTAGCCCTTGCCGCGGTGCTCCTCGTACACCTCGAGCGAGAAGCCGAAGGTGACGCCTGGCAGGAACCCGTGGTTCACCCAGCCGGTGCCGATCACCTGACCGCCGGCCTCCATGGCGTAGAAGGCGTGCCCCGGGGTGCGGTAGCCCTGGGGCAGGTGCAGGGCGAAGTCCCGGTCGGACTTCTCCTTGGCCTGCTCGGGCGTCAGGGCCCCGGCCCGGACGATGTCCGCGACGTACGCGGCCTCCTCGCCGGCGTACCAGGCCGGGTACTCCTCCTCCGTGAGCCGGCGCACCGTAAGGCCCGGGGGCAGCTGCGGCTCCCGGGCCACGGCGCGCATCCGGTTCTGCCCGCGTACGGGGTAGTCGGCGAAGGCTCCCGCCCCGCCGGTGAGGCGGACCTCCACCCGCCGCGCTCCGTGCTCGGCACACCACCGCTCGGCCCACGCGCGGCCCTCGGGGAACGTCAGGTCGTGGATCCGGCCCACGGGCACCCCGTTGTCCTCCGACACGGAGACCGCGACCCATCCGGTGCCGTCGGTGGCCACCGTCCAGCCGTCCATCCCCTGTGCCGCCCGTTCCAGCAGGGCCCTGGCCAGGGGCTCCGGGCACCCCGCGCCCCGGTACCCGGCCAGCAGCCGCTCTTCGAACCCGCCCCGCCACTCGGCCCGTTCGGTGACGATCTCCATCTCGCTCATCCGTGCAGCCTAATCACGGGCGCTGACAGCGGCCCTTCCTTTTCGCCCGCGCTGGCCGGGCGGCCGACACGCCTCGCCGCCGAACTCCGTACGGCCGCCTATCACTTGACGGATCGATCTTGACGTCCACTCCTCGCCTCGGTATATCCTGATGCAGTCGCTGCACATCAGTGCAGCAACTGCATGTGAGTGATGCTCGACCACCGGTTTCCGCGAGACCGGAAACGAAGGAGAGATCATGACCGACAAGACCGACGTGGTGGTGCTGGGCGGCGGCTACGCGGGCGTCATGGCGGCCAACCGCCTGACCCTGCGCGGCGACGTGGCGGTGACGCTGGTCAACCCGCGCCCCTCGTTCGTCCACCGCATCCGCCTGCACCAGCTGGTGGGCGGCAGCGACGAGGCCGTTGTCGACTACCGGGACGTCCTGGCCGACGGGGTACGGCTGGTGGTCGACACCGCGGCGCGCATAGACGCTCCCGCACGCACCCTGTCCCTGTCCTCGGGCGGCACGCTCGGCTACGACTACCTCGTCTACGCCGTCGGCAGCACCAGCGCGGCCCTGCGCGTCCCCGGAGCGGCCGAGCACGCCTACCCGGTCGCCACCCTGGAAGAAGCCCAGCGGCTGCGCCCCGTCCTGGACACCGCACCCGCGTCCGCCCCGGTCACGGTCGTCGGAGCCGGCCCCACCGGCATCGAGACCGCCGCCGAGCTCGCCGAAGCCGGCCGCACCGTCACCCTGGCCTGCGGCGGCGTCCTCGGCCCCTACCTCCACCCCCGCGGCCGCCGCTCCGTCGCCCGCCGCCTGGCCGCCCTGGGCGTACGCGTCATCGACGGCCCCGACAGCACGGTCGATGCCGTCACCCGGGACACCGTCCGCCTCACCGACGGCCGCGAACTGCCCAGCAGCGTCACCATCTGGACCGCCGGCTTCGCCGTCCCCGACCTCGCCGCACGCAGCGGCCTGCGCACCGACCCCGTCGGGCGCCTGCTCACCGACGAGACCCTGACCAGCGTGGACGACGTGCGCATCGTCGCTGCCGGCGACTCGGCCGCCCCTTCGGGCGTGCCGTTGCGCATGAGCTGCCAGGCCGCGATGCCGCTGGGCGCCCGGGCGGCCGACACCGTCCTCAGCCGGATCGCGGGCGAGCGGCCGGAGCGCCTCAACCAGGCGTTCGGCGCCCAGTGCATCAGCCTCGGCCGACGCGACGGCATCTTCCAGTTCGCCACCCGGGCCGACGTCGCGATCTGGCTCCACGTCGACGGCCGACCCGGCGCCAAACTCAAGGAAACCGTCTGCAAGGGCGTCGTCAAGCACCTGGCCGACGAGGCCCGCAAGCCCGGCGGCTACCGCCTGCACCGCATGTCGGGCGGCGGCACGCGCCAGAAGCAGCTCCGGGCCGGACAGGGCGGGGCGCCGGCCACCGCCGAACAGCCGGCCTGACCACCGCGTGGCCCGGCGGGACGGGCGGGACCGACCGGAATCGAACCGGCGTCCTCGCGGTGTTGGAGACCGCGCGCGACGACCTCTGCGCTACGGCCCCGCCCGTCCGGATCCTACGGGGTGTCCGCACAGTCCCGCCTGCCCTGCGACGCCCTTCGGGCGGCCGGCGCTACTGTGCGGACACCCCCTAGGCCATCGGCCCGGTGCCTTCCCGGGCCGTCAGTCGGTGTGCACGAGCTGGATGAGGTTGCCGCAGGTGTCGTCCAGGACCGCGGTGGTGACCGGGCCCGACTCCACCGGCGGCTGGGTGAACCGCACCCCGAGCACCCGCAGCCGGTCGAACTCCGCCCGTACGTCGCCCACGGCGAAGGACGCCGCCGGGATTCCGTCCCTGACCAGCGCCTCCTTGTACGGCCCCACCGCGGGGTGGCCGTCGGGCTCCAGCAGCAGTTCCGTCCCGTCGGGATCCTCCGGCGAGACCACGGTCAGCCACCGGTCCGCGCCCAGCGGCACCTCCGCCTTCTTCAGGAACCCCAGTACGTCCGTGTAGAAGGCCAGTGCCTTGTCCTGGTCGTCGACGAAGACACTGGTCAGGTGGATCCTCATGAAGCGCTCTCCCTCGTTCCGGGCTGCTCTTCGACCGCGCTGGTACCGCTGCCCTCCTGGGACTCCCACGTCCAGGCCTCCTCCAGACGCAACCGCCCGTCGGCGAGCTCCGTCACGCGCGAGACGCAGTGGCCGGAGGCGGTCGTGCCGTCGTGGCGGAGCTGGACGTAGCGGAAGTCGACGGTGTCGTCCGCCCGGGTGCCGACCAGGTGTCCCCTGACCACGTCCCCGCCACGGTACTCGGCCCAAACCCGGCCGTCCTGCTCGTGGTAGGCGAACCGGGTCCGCCGGCCCACCTGGCCGGGGGACTGGTCGGCGACCGGGAAGAAGACGAGGCCGTCGAGCGAGCGCGCCATGGACAACTCCTGGAGGAAGGCGGTCCGCAGGCCCGGACCCCGGCTGGTGGATCTCCACTTCACCCTAAGGGGCGCCCACCCCACGGGGGCCGATGGGAGCAGTGGCGGCTGCGGAACGGCCCGGGGCGTGGTGGCATCGGTCGTATGAAGGATCCCTTCGGATGTGACGAGCCGGCGCTCCTGGCCCGGGCGGGCAGCGTGGACCGGGCCGCGGCCCGCCGCGCGGTTGCCTCCCGCGCCACCAGCGCCGAAGACCTCGAATCGCTGCTGGACATGATCGGCCTGTGGCCCCGGGACGATCCCCCCGAGAAGCGGCTGCGGCGCTGAACCCGGGCCGCACCCGGCCGGAGACCGCGGACGGGTCCGCTCGTCGCGGCAACGCCGCGCGCGGGGACGGTACTTCCCGTGATCCGCTCCGGACGATGCGCGGTCCGCCCGTCACGATCGTCCGCGCCGGTCCGCACGACGGCGCGGGCGGCAGCCCCACCGCGGTGACGGACGGGGCACCGCCCAGCGACGACGAGCGCCGTCGCGTGCCGGTCCTCGCGTACACCTCGAGCGACCGCGTCGGCGGCGGGACGGGACAGAGCCCGGCCGGGTGACTACGGGCCCGGCCGGGCTCTGCGTGCGCGGGGCGGAGCCCCGCTCAGAAGTCGTCGTCGCTCAGGTCGTGTTCCTCGCCCCGGCGTTCCGCCGCGCGGCGCCGCCCCTTCTCCACGATGTCCTGCCCGCGGGACGGGGTGAGGGGCTCGGGGTGGACGGGATCCTGGCCGGACGGCTGCGGACGCTTCTGTTCCTCGCGGCCCTTGCCGGGCTCCTGGCGCTTGTCCTTCATACCGCCCATGACGGGTGACTCCTCGATGCCTGGGGTGTACGGATGGCTCTCCCCGTTCACCGTGCCACGGATCGGCCCCGTCCGCTCCCCGCCGGCCGCGGATCGTGGCGTGAGGGTGATGTCCGGACGCCGTGCGGACGCGTCGCCGCGGAAGCGCGGGCCGGGTGCCCAGGATGGTGCGAGCCCCGACCACCCCGAGCCCCGAGGAGCCGATCCCATGCTGGAGCGCAAGCTGCACAAGGACCGTACCGAGGTCACCTTCGTCCTCCCCGGGGACCGGCCGCCCGGCCCGGTCAGCGTGGTCGGGGACTTCAACGACTGGCAGCCCGGCGTCCACACCCTGCGCCCCCGCAAGGACGGGAAGCGCGCGGTGACGGTCGAACTGCCGAGCAAGGGCGCCCACTCCTTCCGGTACCTGGCGGCGGGCGACTACTGGTTCAACGACGAGAGCGCGGGGGACCAGGACGGCCCCAACAGCCTCCTCCACACCTGAACGCCCCGGCCCCGCACCGCGCGGACGGAGTGTCGGGAGCACCCTCCCGTCGGCTGTAGGGTGACGTGCGCCCGTCAAGACGGGCCTCTTGCTCACTGATACGTCAACGGGGTTTTTGAACGTGAAGCTTCGCCATGTCCGCGCGGTCGCTGTTTTCGGCATCGCCGTCGTCGCACTCACCGGAGCCCGTGGCTCGCACGGTGCCAGCTGTGGCGGCAGCAGCCACAGCTCCAGCTCCCACTCCGGCTCCAGCAGCTCCACCGGCGGCAGCAGCACCACGGGGGGCACCACCGGCGGCAGCCAGGACAGCAGCAGCACCAGCGGCGGTACCGGTTCCACGTCCACCGGCGGCACCGTGCCGGGTGGTTCCAGCAGCAACAGGGCCGAGCGGGACATCAGGATCGACGGCTGCAAGATGGACAGCACGGGCAAGAACCTGGTCGCCAGGCTCACCGTCACCAACAGCGGTGCGCTGGACTACACCTACAACATCACGATGAAGTTCCGCGGGGACGCCGCCTCCACCGCGATCCCCGCCCAGGCGCGCGTGACCGGCCTGAAGGTCAAGGCGGGTGCCTCGCAGCAGACCGAGGCCACGGCCCCGTACACGGGCAAGGGTGACGGCAGCGAGTACAAGGAATGCGTGGTCGCCAGCGCCTCGCGGAGCTGACGCCACATCGAGGAGCCCCGTGTGCCCGGTGTCCGGGCATACGGGGCTTTCCGCATTCCGTGACATGCGACACACCGCCCCCGGCGGCCCGGCGGGCCTCGCGGAGATCGCCGACGCCTCCACATTTCGCCATTTGTCCCTGTTTGGCGTTGACATGCCGCACTCCGCCAGAAACGGAATTGTCGACTTTCATTACTGCTCGCCCAACGGGACTGACGAGGGGCCGTTCTAGCGGCACGTCAGCTGGGTGCGCAGGGGGCCCCGACGGGGGCATGCACGTTCTTCCGGCCCTTTCAAGCCGGGGGCCGCGGGGCCCCCCGCCGCCGGCCGGTTCCGGCTTGCCATGCCGCTGCGGGGCTCCTGAGAATGGCGACTCCTCCGGCGCCCTCGTGGTCCGGCGCCGGGAGCTTCGCGATCACCGAGTGAGGTCCCGCATGAAGAAGCACCGCAAGAAGACGCACTACAGGAAAATAGCCGTCGCCGTCGGGGCGCTGGCCATCGTGGGCGTGCCGACCGCCGCCATGGCGTGCCTGGATCCCCACGACACCCGCGCCGACGGCCCCGTACGGCACGTCGCCCACCACCGGGCCGCGCCCCTCGGCGCCCCGGCGGCCCCGCTGCCGCAGGAGGCTCCGGTCCAGGCTCCGGTGCGGGCCGAGGCCCCCGCCGAGCCCGTTGCCGAAGAGCCCGCCGAGCCCGTCGCCGAGGCACCCGCCGAGCCCGTCGCCGAAGAGCCCGCCGAGCCGGTCGTCGAGGCCGCGCCGCCCGCAGCTCCGCAGCCGCAGCCGGTCGAGGCCTCCGCCGGGACCGCCGCGGCCCCGCAGGCCGCCGGAGCGCTTCCCGAGGCCCAGGCGAAGGTCCTCGAGCTCGTCAACGAGGAGCGCGCCGCCGTCGGGTGCCCGGTGCTCACCGTCAACGAGAAGCTCACCAAGGCCGCGCAGGACCACAGTGCGGACATGGCAGCCCACGGCAACATGTCCCACACCGGCTCCGACGGTTCCGACCCGGGCGGGCGCATCACCCGCGCGGGCTACCAGTGGCGGACGTACGGCGAGAACGTCGCCTACGGCTACGGCAGCCCCGAGCAGGTCATGGAGGGCTGGATGAACAGCCCGGGCCACAAGCGGAACATCCTCGACTGCTCCTACAAGGAAATCGGCATCGGCCTCGCCCAGCCGGGCCAGTACTGGACGCAGGACTTCGGCGCCACGCGCTGACCCGTCCGGCGCAGAGCGAGGATCCGGCCGCGGCGCCCTTCGGTGAGGCGCCGCGGCCGCCGCGTGCCGGGCGCCGAGGGGCGCGGCCGCGCGGGGCGGGAAATCCGGTCAGGGGCCCGCGGTACGGCCCGGCGCCGCCTGGGCGGGGACGGTGGAGGCGATCAGGGCTGCCGCGAGGTCCTCCCGGCGCATCCGCTGGTCGACGTAGAGCAGGGCGACGACCAGTTGCGGGTAGCCGAGCTGGAACAGCGCGCTGACCATGGAGCCGATGAGCAGGGAGACGGCGTAGACGACGATCCCGGAGACCACCATGCCGAGGTCGCCGTCGCCCGAGCCGGCTTCGAACATCGCGGGGAAGAGCCCGAGCATCCCGACGAAGCCGAACGGCAGCTGGATGGCGTAACCGACGGCCATCCCCACGAGGTACGCCAGCAGGGTGATGCCGAAGACGCGCCACCAGGCGTCGCGGACCAGCCGCGCGGAGCGCCGCAGCGCCGCGACGGGCCCCAGTCCCTCGAACACGGCCACGGCGGGCGCGAAGCTGAACCGCGTCATGAGCCAGGTCGAGACCGGCATCCAGGCCATGACGCCCGCGAGCAGCAGGAACAGGCCGGCCGGCGGCTCGGAGGAGTCCGCGGACAGGACGACCAGCGGAAGGCCGATCGCGTAGAGGAGGAGCACCGGCCCGCCCGCGATCAGTCCGATCAGCGCCAGGACGCCGAGCACCGAAGGCAGCCGGGACCAGCAACGGCGCCACATGGCTCCGAACGTGGCGGGCCGGCCGAGCACGGCCTCCTGGGCGACGGCGGGGCACAGGGCGCTGATCAACGCCGCGCCCAGCAGCAACGTGACCAGCAGGAGCACGCCGGCCGGTACGAAGGCCAGGACCACGGTCGTCACGTCCTCGCCGGTGGGGCGTTCCCCGGGCGGGAGGTCGAAGACGGCGGAGAAGCGGCTGCGCACGGCCATGACGGCGATGCCGATCGCGGCGGCCACGATCAGCAGGCCGGCGCCCTGCACCGAGAGCATGATGCCGACGAGCGGCTTCCAGTACCGGCGGAAGGCGGAGAAGCCGCCGCCGATCATCTCTCCCACGCCCAGCGGCCGCAGGGGTATGACCCCCGGCTGCGGGGGAGGGGGTGGATACCAGCCGCCTCCCCACTGCGGTACGGACGGCTGCGGCTGCTGTTCCCACCCTGCGTGGTGCGACATCGCTGTTCCCCCTTGACCTGGAGGGACACCGTAACCCGCCGTGCGCGGTGGGATCTCGCGCGGGTCGCACCCCAGTGCGCGGACGGTGCCGCCGGTGGGACCCGGGCGGCACCGTCGGGAGCGGCCGCGGCCGCGGCGCGGTCAGGTGTTGACGCAGGTGTTGCCGGCGGTCCCGCCGACCAGGCCGATCAGGCCGATGGAGTTGCCGCACGCGCTGATCGGCGCGTGGAGGGGCACCTGGATGACGTTGCCGGACAGTACGCCAGGGGAGCCGTAGGCGAGCCCCTCGGCGGTCACGTCGGCGACGGCGGAACCGGTGGCGCCGAGGATGCCGGCCGCGGCCAGAACGGTGGCGGCGATCGCAGTTCGAATACGCATGTCACTCCCAAGTCGATGACGGAACGTCGAAGCAGGATCACACCGCCTCCGAGGGCCTCATGCCCGGCATTCACCTGACCAACGGCGTGTTACGGCGGCCTGGGCCGTTCGTGCGGCCCGTCGGCGTGTCGTATGCTTGTTCTCGAGCTCGCCGCCGTGGAACACGGTGGTGGGACCGGCGTTGGTGGTCCAAGGAAAGACACCCCACTTCCCGTGGGGGGATGCAGGTGCAAGGCCTGCCCAGCGCTCGATCAAGGCCCCGGCCTCCTCACGGAGACCGGGGCCTTTTGCTCGCCGGGCCGGCTGCGCACAGGTGGCGCGCCAGGCCGCCCGGCGTTCTGGTCGACTCGCCCGCTTGCACGCCGCAGTTGGGGACGACCCTCTCGAACAGGCCCCGCACCGTGCGGTGTTCGAGGCCGAACCGGTCAACGGCGGTGTCCCCGGCGGGCGGTCAGACCTCGCCCCGCCAGGCGCCCGTCTCGGTGCCGCGCGACTCGATGAACAGCTTGAACCGCTTCAGGTCCCCGGCGACCTGCCGCTTGACGAAGCCGAGCTTGTCGGCGGCCGTCTCCGCCAGCCCCTCGGGCACCCAGTTCATGTGCAGGACGACCTTGGTGGTGCTCGCGTCGATCGGCTGGAAGGTGACCAGCCCGGCCTGCCGGGTTTCCCCCTCGACCGTCATCCACGCGACGCGCCGGTCCGGGAGCTGCTCGGTGATCTGCGCGTCGAACTCGCGCTGGACACCGTTCACGTTCGTCACCCAGTGGGTGAGCGTGTCCGTGCGCTGCTCGACGCGTTCGACCCCTTCCATGAACGCGGGGAAGTCCTCGAACTGCGTCCACTGGTTGTACGCCGTGCGCACCGGAACGCAGACCTCGACGTACTCCTCGACGTGCGACATGTGCACCCCTTCCGTGGTCCCCGCGGCTCCCGCACCCCCTGGTGCGGGCCGCCGCCGACAGGACGTCACCGCCCCGGGTACCCGTCCCCCGGAGCGCCATGCGCCGGACCGGCGGCCCCGCGCCCGGGGCTTGCCGACCTCTCCGCTCCTCCCGTTAGCTCTGCGTCCCCACGGGTACACGCGCTGCGACCGGCTCGCAGCCGCCGGCCGGCGCCGACCGGAAGGGACCCCGCCATGGCACGCGAAGCGGACCTCATCGCCGAACTCACCACCGACCACCGGGAACTGGCCGGCCTCTTCGCCCGGATCGAGCAGACCGTCCCCGTCGGCGAACGCCGCAAGGCGGCGGAACAGCTGACCATCGAACTCGTCCGGCACGCCGTGGCCGAGGAGGAGCACCTCTGCCCGGCGATCCGCGCACACTTCCCGCAGGGCGAGGGCGCCCTCGTCGCCGACGGGGAACTGGCCGACCACGCCCGCGTCGAGAAGCTGCTGAAGGACCTCGAAGGACTGGACGCCGACGGACCGGATTTCGACCGGCTGATCGCCGCGCTGAAGGCCGAGGTCACCGCCCACGTCCACGACGAGGAGGAGAACCTCTTCCCCCGGCTCCGCGAGGCCTGCCCCCGGGAGACGCTGGAGGCGCTGGGGTCCGAGGTGCGGCGCGCGAAGAAGTTCGTGCCGACCCGCCCCCACCCCGGCATGTCCGCCCCGCAGCCGCACCACCGGCTGCCGGCCGTCGGCACCGGGCTCGTCGACCGGGCACGGGACCTCGCGGGCGGCCGGGGCAAGTAGAGCGGTGTCGGCCCTCCTCGTCGGGGCAGGTGCGGGGAGGCCATGTCCTCGACGTCTACACCCGCTGAGGAGATATGAACGCCGCACTTCGCCTGCTGACCGTCCTGGGGGGCTCGATCCTGCTGACCGCCGCCGCGGGCTGGATCGTCGACCTGCTGCTGCGCCGGGCTGACGCCCGCGACCCCGGAACGCCCCTGTGGCACTCGCTGCGCCGCTGCCGCCCGGCACTGCAGATCGTGCTCCTCGCCGCGCTGCTCAGGGCCGCGTACCACCAGACCGCGTGGCGGCCGCTCCAGGAGCACCAGGCCGCCGTCGGCCGGGCCCTCTCGCTCGCCCTGATCGGTGCCGGTGCCTGGCTCATCGTGGGCGTGGCCTCCGCCGTCGTCGAGTCCGGGTACGCCCGCTACGCCACCGGGACCCGTGACCCGGCCCGGGTCCGCCGGGTCCGTACCCAGGTGACGCTGATCATGAGGGTCGTGACCGCCGTCGTCGCCGTCGTCGCGGTCGCGGCGATGCTCCTGACCTTCCCGAGCTTCCGTGCGCTCGGCACCTCGGTGCTGGCGTCCGCCGGGATCATCGGCATCGTGGCGGGCGTCGCCGCCCAGTCGACGCTGGGGAACCTCTTCGCCGGCTTCCAGATCGCCTTCGGCGACATGGTGCGCATCGGGGACACGGTCGTGGTCGCCGGCGAATGGGGCGTGGTGGAGGACATCACGCTGACCTTCCTCGCCGTGCGGACCTGGGACGAGCGCCGGATCACCATGCCCGTCTCCTACTTCACCACCCGGCCCTTCGAGAACTGGTCCCGGGGCGGGGTGCAGATGACGGGCACCGTCTTCCTGCACTGCGACCACGCCGCCCCCGTGGACCTCATCCGCGAGAAGGTGCACGAGATCCTGAACCACTGCCGGGAGTGGGACGGCCGCGGCTGGGACGTCGCCGTCACCGAGACGACCCCCTCCACCATGGTCGTGCGCGCGATCGTCACGGCCAAGGACGCCGACGACCTGTGGACGGTGCGCTGCGCGGTGCGGGAGCAGCTCATCGCGTGGCTCTCGGAGAAGCACCCGGAGGCCCTGCCGCGCCTGGTCCTCGCGCCCACGCCGGGAACGGAGCCCGGGGCCGGTGACGCGGGTGGGCGCTGGACGAAGCCCGGCCCGTGAGCCCGCCCCCGGCCGGGCGCGCCGGGGGCCCGGCCCTCTGTCTCCAGGGAGCCAGTCAACCGACTCACTCATTCGCGCGGGCAGCGGACGGTGTCACGGCCGCGAGCGGCTCCCGATGCGGTGATGATCGGGGCATGGGCTTCCTCCTGCCGGTCCTCTTCGCGCTGTTCGCGGCGTTCAGCAACGCCCTCGCGACCGTCCTCCAGCGGCGGGCGTCGCTCACCGTCCCGCAGAGCGACGGCTTCCGGTTCGGCCTCGTCCTCGACCTGCTGCGGCGGCCCCTGTGGATCGCCGGGATCCTGGCGGTGATCGCGGCCGGCGTGGGCCAGGCCCTGGCGCTGGCCACCGGCGCGCTGGCCCTCGTACAGCCCCTCTTCGTGCTGGAGCTGCCGCTCGCCCTGCTGATCGCCTCCCTGGCGGCCCGGAGCCGGCTGCCGGGTGCGCTGTGGCTCGCCGTGGCGGCGGTGGTGGCCGGGCTCGGCATCGTCCTGGTCGCGGCCGCACCGGCCGGGAACCGCACCCACGTCCCGCTCGACCGGTGGGTCCTCGCGCTGGCGGCGTGCGCGGCGGCCGTGGCGGCGCTGGCCGTGGCCGGACTGCGGCATCCGGCCGGCCGGATGCGGGCCGGCTCCCTCGGCGCGGCCACCGCCGTCTGCTACGCGCTCACGGCGGCCCTGATGAAGTCGGCCGTACACGTACTCGACGACGACGGCATCGGCGCGTTCCTGACAACCTGGGAGACGTACGCCTTCGGCGCGAGCGGCGTCTGCGCCCTGCTGCTCCTCGAACACGCCGTGCAGGGCGGCCCGCTGGTGGCCTCGCAGCCCGCACTGACCCTCGGCGACGCCGGCGTCAGCATCGCCCTGGGGGTGCTGCTGTACGAGGAACACGTGCGGGCCCACTGGTGGCTCGTGCCGCAGCTCCTCGGCCTGGTCCTGATCTGCGCCGGGGTCCTGGCCCTCGCCAGGGTCGCCACCCCGGATCACCCCGCGTGAGCACCCCTCGCACCGCGTGACCGGTGCGGTCGGCCTGGGACAACGCCGCCGGACGGGGCAGACGCTCCCGGGGAGCGCGCGGGCGCTCCGGGGACGGAGAGGTGGCCATGCAGTCGACTTCTGGTGAGAACCGCGTGCGGGAGGTCGCCCCCCGCGCCGGGGTCGAGGCCGCGGCCCGGGCGGGACTGGCCACGCGCGGGGTGCTGTACGTACTGGTCGGCGTCATCGCCCTGCGCATCGCCTTCGGTGAGAACCCGGGGCAGGAGGCGGACCGGCAGGGCGCGCTCGCCGGACTGGCGGGCGGCCCGCTGGGCAAGGTGCTGATCTGGGCCGTCGGGATCGGCCTCGTCGGGATGGCCCTCTGGCAGCTGTCGGAGGCCGTCTTCGGCGGACCCGGCCCCCGCGGCCGCAAGGCCCGCAAGCGGTTCGCGGCCGCGTGCCGGGCGGTGTTCTACGCGGTGGCCGCCGGGTCCGCCCTGGCGTTCGCCGCCGGGCAGGGCGGCGGCAAGTCCAGCGACGAGCAGTCGCGCGACGCCACCGCGAGCGTCCTCGAACTGCCCGCCGGCCGCTGGCTGGTCGCGCTGGCCGGGCTGGGGATAGCCGTGGGCGGTGTGGTGATCGCGGTGTCGGCCGTACGGCGCACGTTCCGCAAGCACCTGGCGCTGCCCACGTGGCCGCGGTGGGTGAGCGACGTCGTCGACGTGCTCGGCGTGGGCGGCGGGCTCGCCCGGGGCGCGCTGTTCGCGACGGCGGGCGGGTGCGCGGTCTACGCGGCGCTGGAGTTCGACCCCGGGAAGGCCAAGGGCGTCGACGACACCCTGCGCAGCTTCGCCGACACCCCCGCGGGACCGTGGCTGCTGGTGGCGGTGGCGGCGGGCCTGGTGCTGTTCGGGGCGTTCTCCTGGGCGATGGCCGCCTGGCGCCGGGTCTGAGGGCGGTGGAACGGGCGGGGGAGTCCGGGTGCTCCGCGGCTGCCCCGTCCCGCCGGTGAAGCCGGCGCCGGCTTCACCGGGTGGGCCCACGATCGGCCCCGCCGGCCGTGTCGCCGAGCCCCTCACCGGTGACGGCGTGCAACCGTCTCCCCATGACGGAAGGTCTGACACCCCACCTCTCCCCGGCGCGCATCACCGTCCTGGGCATCCAACCCGGCACCCCGCCCTTTCGCATCGTCGAACTCGACGGCGAGATCGTCGGCAGGGCGACGTCGATGACGGACGTGCTCCTGGTCGCCGCGGAGGCGGGGATCACGATCCACGACCTCGACGACCTGGACGAGGTCCGGTGGGTCGGAGGGGGCAAGTTCACCTGGGCCATGCACTGACCGACGGCGCGTCACATCGCCGCGGACCCATGGCCATGAGCGCCCCGGTCGGCCACTCTGGGAGGCACGTACGCGTCTTCCCGTCGACCTCAGGTGGTGCGCATGGCGTCACGCCGCTGCATCGGGTGCGGACACGGCAAGGGTGTCCACGCCGTCTTCCTGCTCAAGTGCCTCGGCACCACGGCCGGTCCGCCGTGCGACTGCACCCGGTTCCGCGGTGCGAGCGTGCCAGATGCGCCCGCCGAAGCGGACCCCGGCCCGCAGGAGCCACCGTGCCCCACGTGCAGCTCGCCGTTCGGGGCGTGCCGGTGCGAGTCCTGGTGGGAGCGGCAGCAGCGCCAGTACGGCTCCTGCGGCGGATGCGGGGGATAGGAGGCGGTCAGGCGCCTTCCCCGAGAACCGTGCGGATCAGCGCCCGCTGGTCGTCGGACAGGCACGGGTCCTGCACGTCGAGGACCTCGCCGTCGACGGTGATCCGGTAGTGGTAGCCGTCGGGCACGGAGGAGACGGCGCGGTGTGCGAGTTCCTCGATCCGCGCCGCGTCGCGCCGGCCCGCGGTGTCGAGTTCGCGGAGCTTCTCGGCCCCGGTGAAGCCTCCGGTGCGGGTGACCGTGATCAGCATGATCGTTTCCTCCGGTTTCTCGTCGGGTGTTCCGGGTCCCGGCGCGGTCCGCGCCGCGCGGCGTGCCGCCGCCGCTGTCGCGGTTGCCCCGGATGCGGGCCCGTTCCCGTGAGCGGGTACCGGAGGGCGGGGAACGGCCGGAAAGCGCCGCCGCACGGCCGGTACGCGAGCGGGTGGGCGGTCAGCCCCGTGCCGCCGGGCGGCGTCCCCGCACCGTGAGCATGCCGGGGCCGGGTTCCGCCGGAGCGGGCGGCTCCCGGCCCGCGCCGGGAGCAGTGGAGGCGGCGCCGGCAGGAGGAGCACGCGGCGTACGGCGTCGGCCGCCCCTGAGGGGCCCTCGCCTCCCTTCCGTACGGAGCCGGCCCGGCCCGTTGCCTACCCCGCCCCCGCCCCGCCGCGTCGCGCGGTGAACAGCAGGTACTCCCACTCCATGACGCCGTCCCGCAGGGCGCCGGCCGCCAGGCCGTCGAGGGCCCCGTCCAGCGCGGCGGCCCGCTCCGGCTCGTCGGCGAGGTTCCGGTAGGCCGCAATCGTCGGCCCGTAGGCGGACTTGAAGAACGCGCGGAATTCCTCCGGCTCCCGGAACGCGTCCACGCGGAGCACCTGCCGCCGGGCCTCGACGCCGGTGACGCGGTCGCCGAGCAGCGTCCGCACGTGCTCCTCCCGCCCCCACAGCGGCGGCGGCTGCGCCCCCGGCGGGGGCGGCGGCGCGTACGGCTTCATGGTGGCGAACATCTGCCCGATGAACCCCTCCGGGGTCCAGCTGATCAGCCCGATCGTGCCGCCGGGCCGGCAGACGCGCACCAGTTCGTCGGCGGCGGCCTGGTGGTGCGGGGCGAACATGACCCCGACGCAGGACATCACCGTGTCGAACTCCGCGTCCTCGAAGGGCAGCGCCTCGGCGTCCGCCTCCTGCCAGCGCAGCTCGGCACCGCGTGCCGCGGCCTCCTTGCGCCCGACGGCCAGCAGCTCGGGCGTCAGGTCCGAGGCCACCACGTCGGCGCCGGCCAGCGCGGCGGGAACGGCGGCGTTCCCCGACCCGGCGGCGACGTCCAGCACCCGGTCCCCGGCCTTCACCGCGCAGGCCTCCACCAGCACGGGCCCGAGGGCCGACACGACCCGGGTGGCGACCGCCGGGTAGTCGCCGAGCGCCCACATCGTCCGGTGCTTCGCCTTGAGCGCACGGTCGGCCTCACGCGCGTCCGCCGTTCCGGTCATGCCACCCGCCTCCCTCGTCCGTACGGTGCCGATGGCCTCCTCCTTCGAGCATAGGAACCGAACGGGCCCCCAGCCCGGCGAGCCGCCCGCCCCGGCGCACGGCCGGCCGGGGCGCGCCGTGTCAGTCCAGGCAGAACTCGTTGCCCTCCGGGTCGGTCATCACGATGAAGCCCTCGCTCATCGGGGGAGCGGCCTCGTGGCGGCGTACCCGCGCCGCTCCCAGGGCGACGAGCCGGCCGCACTCGGCTTCGAGTGCGGCCATCCGCTCCTCGCCCCGGAGTCCGGGGGCCGCGCGGACGTCGAGGTGGACGCGGTTCTTGACGGTCTTCCCCTCGGGGACCTGCTGGAAGAACACCCGCGGGCCGTGGCCGTCCGGGTCCTCGATGGCCGACGCCGCGTTGTGCTGCTCCTCCGGTACGCCGGCCCGCTCCAGGAACGCGTCCCACGCCGCGAGCGGGTCGGCGCCCTCGGGCAGCTCGACCCCGGGCGGGGCGGGGTGCACGTAGCCCAGCGCGTCGCGCCAGAAGGACGACAGCGCCCGGGGATCGCGGGCGTCGAAGGTGATCTGGACCTGGCGGCTCATGCCGTCGCCCCGTCCTCTTCCGCGCCGGCCAGGGCCGTCGTGACCATGCGGGTGGCGAAGTCGCGGTCGTCGGTCAGCTGGTTGATGTGCTCCGCGAGCAGGAGGGTGGTGGCTTCGAGGGCGTTCATCTCCTCGTCGGTCCACTCGCCGTGCTGCGTGCGCCACAGACTCGGGCTAAGGCCGATGCCCGCCGCGACCACCATCCCCACCATGGTCGGGATGGTCTCGGGGCGGACGCTCCTGCGCAGCCTGCGCATCGTGGCCACCAGGCTGGGCACCACGTACTCCATGACGTCCTTGTCGTGGCGCTCGTAGGCCTTCCGCAGCCAGGTCATGAACATGAAGATGAGGGTGCACGCACCGTCCAGCAGGTCACGGGCCTCCTCGGCGTCCATGGACGCCGTGAACTGCTCGATCAGCTGCTGCTGCTCGGGGTCGACCCCGGTCCTGCCGTCGTGGACGGCCTTGAGCCGGGAGTCGATCACCATGAGCGCGGCGCCCACATCGCCGGCCGGAGCGTGCCGGGGGTCGCAGGTCGATGACACAGGATCCTCCTCGTGTGAGCCCGCGGCGGGAGCGCGGTCACGTCCGTACGGTAGAGCGCGCAGGGGGTGGAGTCCGGCGAATGCGGAGGAAGGCCTTCTGCCGACTGCCCAGTGCCGACTGTCCACTGCCGACCGCCTTGTGCCGACGCTACCGGAGCGCCTCATTCCGTATGGCTGCCGCGTCCGAGATGATGTGCGCTCCCCACCCCCGGCGGAAAGGAACGGAGCATGGCCACCTCGCGGTCAGGGCAGGGCGTACTCCGCCGCAAGCCGATCGAGCACATCGAAGACCCCGAAGGCGCACCCAGCGAACAGCTCGCCCGCACCCTCGGCCTCTGGCAGCTCACCGCCATCGGTGTCGGCGGCATCATCGGCGCGGGCATCTTCACGCTCGCCGGCACGGTCGCCAACGGCGTCGCGGGACCGGCGGTGCTGCTGTCCTTCCTCATCGCCGGTGTGGCCAGCGCCGCGGCCGCGTTCTCGTACGCGGAGTTCGCCGGCCTGATCCCCAAGGCCGGATCCGCCTACACCTACGGGTACGCCGTCCTCGGCGAGCTGGCGGGCTGGTTCATCGGGTGGGACCTGCTGCTGGAGTACACCGCCATCGTCGCGGTGGTCGCCATCGGCATCTCCGGGTACTTCAACTTCCTCCTGGAGGAGACGGGCGCCTCCCTGCCCACCTGGATGCTCGGAGCCCCCGGCACCGGCGAGGGACACCGCTTCGACCTCATCGCGGCCGTCCTGTGCCTGTTCACGGCCTACCTGCTCACCCTGGGCATCAGGAACGCGGCACGCTTCGAGACGGTCGTGGTCGTCCTCAAGGTGCTCGTCGTGCTGCTGGTCGTCGTCGTCGGCTTCTTCCACATCAACACCGGCAACTACACGCCCTTCTTCCCCTTCGGGGTGGGCGGCGCCTTCACCGGCGCGGCCACGGTCTTCTTCGCGGTCTTCGGCTACGACGCGATGAGCACGGCGGCGGAGGAGTCCAAGGACGCGCAGCGCCACATGCCCAAGGCGATCCTCTACTCCCTCGCCATCGCCATGGTGCTGTACGCCCTCGCCTGCCTGGTCCTGACGGGCATGCAGAAGTACACGGACATCGACCCGGAGAGCGGTTTCTCCAGCGCCTTCAAGGCGGCCGGACTGCCCGTGGTCGCCGACATCATCGCGGTCGGGGCGATCATCGGCATCCTCACGGTGATGTTCACGTTCATGCTCGGCGTGACCCGCGTGTGGTTCTCCATGAGCCGCGACGGCCTGCTGCCCCACTGGTTCGCCAAGACGCACCCGACCCGGCACGTCCCGACCCGCGTCACCTGGATCGTCGGCGTGGCGTCGGCGGCGATCGCGGGCTTCGTGCCGATCGGCGAGGCGGCGGAGCTCACCAACATCGGGATCCTGCTCGCCTTCGCCGTCGTGTGCACCTCGGTCATCGTGCTCCGCTACCGGCGTCCGGACCTGCCCCGCACCTTCCGCACGCCGCTGATGCCCTTCACGCCCGCGGTCGGTGTCATCGCCTCGATCTGGCTGATCACCTACCTGCGCGTCGAGACCTGGATCCGCTTCGTGGTCTGGTTCCTCATCGGGCTGGTCGTCTACTTCGGCTACTCCTACCGCCACTCCAAGCTGGCCGGGCGCACCCCGGGCACGACCGCCGGCCGGGAGCCGCGGCCGTAGGGGTCAGGGCCGCGGGAGGGAAGCCCGCCGGCCGCCCCGGTGCTGCGACAGGAGCTCCCGGAACACCTGTGCGGCCTGCGGGTTCTCCTCGCACTGCCACACACCGTGCGGGCAGTAGTCGGTGATGCTGTGGTAGAGCGGCTTGTGCGCGGCGATCCACTCCAGCATGTCCCGCATGTACTCCGCGTTGTCGCCGTTGCGGAACAACCCCCACTCGGGGTACGAGATCCGCTTGCCGTGGGCCCTGGCGAAGTCGACCTGGGCCCGCAGCCCGTGCGGCTGGTCGACGTACTCGGCGAAGGTGTTCCCGGGAGGCTGGTCGTAGGAGTCCATGCCGATGATGTCGACCACGTCGTCGCCGGGGTAGCACGTGGTCCAGGCGATGGCGTCGGGCCCCCGGTTGGGGGCGAAGTCGAACCGGAACCGCTGGCCCTCCACCGAGCGCATGGCGCCCACGATGCGCCGCCAGTACTGCTTCCAGCTCGCGGGGTCGGGCCGGCACCGGTGGGTGTAGTTGAAGCCGTTCATCTCCCAGCCGAGCACGATCACCGTGTCCGGCACCCCGAGCGAGACCAGCCGTTCGGCCAGCCGCCGGAAGTGGCCGTCGTACGCGCCGTGCGCACCGGCGCGGAGCAGTTCGGCGACCCGGTCGTCGGGCGCGCCGTCCTCGTTGCCCGCCAGCATGGGCACGTTCAGGACGAACAGCCGGTCGGACCTCTGCTTGCGCCACCGCGCCCAGCTGTCGAGGGAAGCGGGCTCCCCCTCGATGTTCGCCCACGTGTCGCCGGGCAGGTAGGTGTGCCCGGCGCGCAGGTCGGTCCCCCCGAGCCAGCGCGAGAGCCCCTGCATCATGTCGACGCCGGGCGAGGCGTAGTGGAGGTAGGCGCCCACCGCGATCCCCGAGCCGGAACCGCCGCGCGACGCCCCGTGCGGCGCGGGGACGGGGGCGAGGGCGCCGCGCGGTCCGGACCCGCCCGGGGACGCCTCGTGCGGGGCGGGGGCACCCCCGTAGGCGAGCAGGGCGACGAGGGCCGTACTGATGCAGGCGCCGGTCATCCAGCGGCGTCTTCGGGACATGGCGTCTCCACAAGCTTCGCGAACGGACGGGCTTGCCAGTGACGTTAGGCGTCCCCACCGGGCCGCGGCCTGCCCGGTGCCCCGATCCTGGGCCATTCGCGGTAGCCGGGGCCCCTGCGCCTGGACCGACCGGGTGAAAGCCGGGCCCTGACCGCATGTCGCGGGGCCGCGGGGCCGCAGGCGCGTGGTCCGGGGGGCCGGCGGCGGCCGGAGCGCGCGGGGCGGACGGCGGCCCCGCGCCGGTCACGCGCCGCGCTGCTTGTCGCTGTCGTCGCGCAGGCGGCGGGTGTGCTCCCGTATCGCGTCGACGCGCTCGGCGAGGTCCCCGTGGCCCGCGTGCAGGTCCCGGTGGGTGGCCGACAGCGGTTCGACGAGGCGGGCCGCGTCCTGGCTGCCCAGGGCCGCGTTGAGCTCGCCGATCCTGCCGTCCGAAGCCGCGGGCAGGTCGGTGAGCCCGATGATCTGCCCGGCCAGCTGGCGCAGCGCGCCGGCGTTCTCCCTGGCCCAGGCGGTGACGCTGCGCTCCGCGGCACGCCGGTCGCGCACGGCCTGGACCCGCTGTTCGCCGGTCGTCTCGGCGGCGCCGGGGCGCACGCGCAGGTACCGGCGCTCGGCCGCCTGCCGGCTGGCCACGCCGAGCGGCCCGGCCAGGTCGGCCCAGCTGGCACCCGCCGCCCGGGCGGTCTCGATCAACCCGCTCTCCCACCCCGCGAGTTCCGTACGCACCTCCCGGAGCAACTGGAGGGCCGCGAGGGCGTGGTGCGGTCCGTCGGCGGGGCCCGGGGGAGTGCCGCTCCCGGCGCTGTGCGCCTCGTCCACCGCCGCCCGGATGGCCTCCAGCGCGCCCGCGGCGGCGAAGAAGGTGGCCGGACCGGGCTGCGCCGGGGCGGGGCCGGGCTGCTGTTCGGAGGCGGGTTTCCTGGCCGCGTTCACGGACCCTCCCTGAATGTCGTCGACTGCATGACGTCTGCTGTTGTCATCCGATGGACGACATGCTACAACGGGATACGCGAAAAGCGCATGGCAACCACTGCCTGAAGCGACCGGAGGTGTTTGACGATGCTGATGCGCACTGACCCGTTCCGTGAACTCGACCGGCTCACCCAGCAGCTCATGGGGACGGCCGGCACCTGGTCCAAGCCGTCCGTGATGCCGATGGACGCCTACCGCGAGGGCGAGGAGTACGTCATCGCCTTCGACCTCCCCGGCGTCAACGCGGACGCGATCGACATCGACGTCGAGCGGAACATGCTCACGGTGAAGGCCGAGCGCCGGCCCACCCTGAAGGAGAACGACGTCCAGATGGAGCTCTCCGAGCGGCCCCTGGGCGTGTTCTCCCGGCAGATCGTGCTGGCCGACACCCTCGACACCGAGCACATCGCGGCCGACTACGACGCAGGTGTCCTGACCCTGCGCATCCCGATCGCCGAGCGCGCCAAGCCCCGCAAGGTCAGCATCAACGCGGGCGGCGGCCGCAAGGAGATCCGCGGCTGACACCGGCCGCCCCGCAGGACCGGCGAAGGACGGGAACGAACCTCCCCCCGGCACCCGCCCTTCGCCCACCCCTCCTTTCACCCCTGCCACGGAGGTCCCAGGCGATGACACTGCGCTGGGAGGCGTTCCTCGACCAGGTGCGGGAACGCGGCGAATACGACACCCGCGAGGAAGCGGACCGTGCCGCCCGTGTCGTCCTGGCCCTGCTCGGCGCCCACGTACTGGGCGCCGAGCGGGCCGAACTCGCCGCCCGCCTGCCCGAGAGCTACGCCCTGATCCTGCTCAATCCGCTCCAGGCGGCCGAACCCCTCAGCCCCGAGCGCTTCGTCCGCGCGACGGCGGCGTGGATCGAGGGCGCCTCCCAGGCCACCGCCACCTGGGACGTCGCAGCCGTCCTCAGCGTCGTCGCCGACGCCGCCGGGGAAGAGCTGACGGACAGACTGCTGCTCCAGCTCCCGACCGGCTACGACGCCCTCTTCGGCCGCCCCCAGTCCATCTGACCCCGGACCGGTCCGGTCCCGCCGCGGTTCGCGCGGGGGACCGGACCGGCTGCCGCCACCCCCTGCCAGCCCCACGAGAAAGGCGTGGCCCGTGCTCACCCCGACCACACTTCCCCCGCAGGCCCCCGGCACGACCTACGACCAGATGCTGGAAGCCGTCCGCTACGACGGCGCCTACCCCACCACGCAGCGTGCCGAGGAAGCCGTCCAGCGCGTCCTGGCCGCCCTGGGCCGTCAGCTCACCGGCGACGAGCGCCGTGACCTGGCGCAGTGCCTCCCCGTCGAGGCCGCCCTCGCCTTCAGCGCCGAACTGCCCGTCGCCGTACCCCTCACCGGGTGGGCCTTCGTACGGGACCTCGCCGCCCGCAGCGGCGGCACCCCCGCGACCGCCCGGTGGGAGACCGGAGCCGTCCTGACGGTCGTAGCCCGCCTGGCCGGCCCGCATCTGACGAGCCGCATCCTCGAACAGCTCCCGGACGGCTGGGCCCTGCTCTTCGGCCGGGCCGAACTGCGCCGCCCCCCGCGCGCGGTCCGGGCTCAGGTGAGGTAGCGGCGGGTGCCGGTGAGGTGGAGGAGCCGGTCCACGCGGCGGCTGGTCGTGGTGACGCGCATGCGGCGGTGGGCCCGGTCGGCGGCGGCGCGGGCGGCCAGCAGGGCGTTCAGGCCGGCGCAATCGCAGAAGGTGACCTGACCGAGGTCGACGGCGACGGCCGTCCGGTAGGAGAGGAGCGCGGCCAGCAGGGTCTCGAGGAGCGCGGCGGCGCTGTGGAAGTCGACCTCGCCGCTGACGGTGACGAGTGCCGTCCCGGGTTCTCGCTGCTCGACCGTGATCCTCAGGCCGTCGGCCGGTACGGCCGGGGCAAGGGGGCCGCACTGCATGGTCAGGGTCATCCGGTCCTCCCCGCGCTCTCGGGGGCTGTCCTTAGCAGCATCGTCCGCGCCGGGCCGACATGCGTCAAGAAATACGCGAAAAATAGTGCATATATCCCAAAGTTGGCTCATCCTGGAGGCATGGGAGATCCGCCGGTTCCCAGCGCGCCCTGGACGTTCCTCACCAGCCACGCCCGGGTCCTGCTGGCCATCGCCCGGGACCCCGGCGCGCGGCTGCGGGAGGTCGCCGACAACTGCCTGCTGACCGAGAGGACGGTCCAGTCGATCGTCTCCGATCTGGAGGAGGGCGGCTACCTCAGCCGGATGCGCGTGGGCCGCCGCAACCACTACCGGATCAACTCCGGCGCCAAGTTCCGCCACCCCGCCGAAGCGGGCCGCGACATCGCCGGCCTCCTCAACCTCCTCGCGGGCCCCCAGCCGGGTCCGCGCCCGTGAGCCCCGTCCGCCGGCGTCCGGGCCGGTGGCCCGCGTCCTGTCGTCAGCCGGCCAGCGCGACGAGCCTGCGGTACGCGAGCTGGTCCGGCCGCCGGGCCGTGAGGTGAACGTGCACGTCGGTGAGGAGTTCCCGCAGGGCCGTGTAGGCGGCCGTGTAGTCCACCTCCTGCCCGACCGCGTCCGAGGGCATCCAGAAGATCAGCAGCGGTTCGTTGCGCCGGGCACCCCCCGGAGTGGCGAAGGCCAGCTCGTGGACGACCAGCCGCGGCTCCGTGAGGGGCAGGCACTGGATCAGTTCCTCATGGGTCCAGTTGGCCACCGCCTCCGGGACCAGGGCCCCTCCCGCCAGCCGCAGGACCGCGGTGTTGACCTCCCGCTTCTCCTTCACGTGGTGGAGGGCTTCAAGGCATTCCTCGGACACGAGGACGGGGCTGCTCACGGGTTTCCCCTCTCAGGCGTGGCTGTCACGCGGGGATCAACGCCGCGGCTCCCCCGCAGGTTGCTCTCCCGTTCCCCCTCGCGCGCGCCGGTGCCGGTGAGCCGGTGCGAAACCCAGACCGAATCCCGCACCCGGGGGGCGTGACCTATGGGCTGGTGAATCGTTTTCCCTATGTCGCACCAGCAGGTACACCGCTCCCCCCTTGCGGTACGCGACACACAGGGCCCGGAAGCCCGTCCCCCCGGCTTCCGGGCCCTGCCGCCGCGTCCACTCCTCTGCGAGGGCCGGCGGCTCCGGCATCCCCGGGCCTGCGGGGATCACATCAAGGCCGACGCCAGCAGCGCGGCCGTCTCGGCGATCAGCGGCTCGTCGGCCGACGCCGCGGGCTCGTTCCGGGTGGAGAGGACCGCCATGGTGACCGGTCCCCGGCCGGGCGGCCAGGTGATCCCCACGTCGTTGGCCGTGCCGTAGCGGCCGGTGCCGGTCTTCTCGGCGACCTTCCAGTCCTTCGGCAGCCCGGCGCGCAGGCGGTTGGCGCCGGTCGTGTTGCCCAGCAGCCACCCGGTCAGCCGTTCACGGTCGGGCCGGCTGAGGGCGTCCCCGACGGCGAGCCGGGTGTAGGTGCGGCCGAGGGCGCGGGGGCTGGAGGTGTCACGGACCCCTCCCGGTTCCGCGGAGTTCAGGTCGGGCTCCCACCGGTCGAGCCGGGTCACGCCGTCACCGATGGACCGGCAGAAGCGGGTGACGGCGTACGGGCCGCCGAGCTCGCGCAGCAGGAGGTTCGCGGCGGCGTTGTCGCTGTGGGTGATGGCTGCCGCGCACAGGTCCGCGACGGCCATGCCGTCTTCCAGGTTCTGCGGCAGACCGGTGACCGGCGCGTAGCCCGACTGCTCGACCTCCTGAAGCGTGTACCGGATGCGGCGGCCGAGGAAGGTGCCGTCATGGTCGAGGTCCCGCAACACCGCGGCCACGGCGACGGTCTTGAACGTCGAGCACAGGGGGAACAGCTCGTCCGCCCGGTAGAGCACGGTCCTGCCGGTGGCCGCGTCCCGCGCGAAGACCCCCAGACGTGCCGCATGCGCCCGCTCCAGCGCACGCAGCCGGCCGAAGATCCCGCCCTCCGGCCCGACGGCCGCGGAGGCCGGGCCTGCGGCCGGGAGAACCGTGGCCAGAGCGGCCGCTGCCACCCCGCCGACGAACCGGCGCCGATCGGGGCGCACCTCCATGAGCACGTCCTCTTGTCCGTGTGAGCGGGCCCGCGGCAGGCCTCGCTCCGGGCAGTCCAGTCTAGGGGCGCCGCGGGAGCGTGGGCCGTGGACGGCCCCAGGGGGAGGGGGGCCGCCCACGGTCACCCAGCCGCGGTGGCGGCCCGTCTGCGAAGGCGCACCACCGACACCCCGCGTGTATCCCGGACGGCGGCGTCCAAACCCGTGGAGGTGCTCCGGGCGCCGCGGGCCCCTGGTGACCCCGCGTCCGGTCCCGTACGTTGCGGCGGGGGTGCCGGCCGCGCACCCGCGAGGAGACGGCGGATGACGGCGTACGAAGACCCGACGGTCATGGCCGCCCGGCTCGGTGTCACGGCGGGACAGCGCGTGATGGAGGTCGGCTTCGACCATGACGTGGACGACGGGCTGCGCGCGGGGATCGAAGGGCTGACGGGCACGCCCATGCTCGACGACGACGCCGCCGGCGCGGCGGGCACGGCCGTGGACGCGGTGCTGATGTGGTTCCGGCTGGGCGACGGGGACCTCGCCTTCCTGCTGGACGACGCGCGCGTTCCGCTGGCCGAGGGCGGCACGGTCTGGGTCGTCACTCCGATGGCCGGCAAGCCCGGCCACGTCGGCCCGGACGAGGTCGGCGAGGCAGCGCAGGACATCGGTATGGCCGCGACCGCCTGCGTGCCCCTCGGAGCCTGGCAGGCCACCCCGGTCGTCCGCGCCGGCGGGGCCCGCCGGCCTCAGGGCGCCAGGAACGACCCCAGCGCGGCGGCGACGGCCGATGGATCCTCCAGCTGCGGGTAGTGCCCGACCGCGGGCGGCCCGGCGAGTTCGACGACGCGGGCCCGCGGCACCCGGGTGCGGATCCGTGCCAGCACGTGGGCGCCGCTGACGGGATCGGCCGGCCCCCATACGAAGAGCGCCGGGCCCGGGTACTCCTCCAGGGCCGCCGTCCACCGCCCGGCATGGCGGCGGCGCTCGTCGATGTAGCGCAGCAGCCGCGGCGCGCGCCGGTGGCCGCCCGCCCGGGACGCCGCCTCCCACAACTGCCGCACGTCCGCGTCGCAGAGCTCCCGCCCCAGCACCCCGCGCAGGGCCGCGCCGAACCGGCGGCGTGTGGTCAGGGGCGCGACCAGCGGGCCGAGCGGCCCGTGCAGCAGGCGCTGGGTCACGACCGGGCGGTGCAGGTCGGGGTAGAGCCCGCCGTTGAGCCAGGCCATGCGGGTGACGCGCGACGGGTCCCGGGCCAGCAGCTCCTGGCCCACGCTGACGCCGTAGTCGTGCGCCACCAGGGCGGTACGACCGGTTCCGCACCGCCGCCACACCTCCTCGACCAGGGTGGCCTGGTCCAGCAGCGAGTACCGGTGCCGGCGCGGTTTGTCGCTCTCCCCGAAGCCGAGGAAGTCCAGGGTGGTCACCCGCAGTCCGGCCGCGGTGAGGGCCGGGACGACCGGCGCCCAGTCGTGGGAGGAGGTGGGGAAACCGTGGAGCAGGGTCACGGGCGCCCCGTCCGCTGGACCGTCCTGGCGGACGAAGACCTCGTGGCCGCCGACCGGGACGCGGGTGCCGCCCCGGACCCACTGCTCCAGCGGCGGCAGGACGGGTGTGCTCCTCACGCTCCGGCCCCCTCGTCCTGCAGATGGCCCAGCCCCGCGATCAGCACGCGCAGGCCGAAGGCGAACTCCTCCGTACCGTCGGGAGAGTTGAGCAGGTCGGCATGGCGGCGCACCACCGGGTGGGTCTGCGGGGACAGGCCGGCGAACAGCTCCGCCATCGCCGCGCGCTGCGGACCGGTCCGGGCCGCCCCACCCGTGTCGAGCACGGCGGAGCCGATCACGAAGTGGGTGACCGTGAGGTACACGTGCACGGCGGTGCGCGGGGCCCACCCCTGGGCCAGGAGCTGCCCGAGGGCGTGCTCGCGGGCCCGCAGGGCGTTGGGGCCGAGCAGCTGGCCGCTGGTCAGGGCCGGGACGAGGGCCGGATGGGCGGTGAGGACCCGGCGGAACTCCCGCGCCCCCTGCTCCAGGCCGGCCCGCCAGTCCCCGTCGAGGGAGGGCAGCCGGATCTCGCCCAGCATGTGGTCGACGGTCTCGATCAGGAGCTCCTCCCGGCTCGCCACGTGGCGGTACAGGGAGGTGTGGCGCACCTGGAGGTGTTCCCCGAGGCTGCGCATCGTGAGGGCGTCCAGCCCGTCGCGGTCGGCGAGTTCGAGGGCGCCCCCGGTGATCCGGGCGAGGGTCAGCCCGCCCGTGCGGGGCCGGCGCCGGTCACGCTCGGCGTAGCGCGCCTGCCACCACGAGGCGGAACCGGGTTCCGCAGGCACCGGCGCGGGGCCGGCGGGGTCTGCGGAACCCGCGGGCGGCTGACGGTCGGAGGCGGTTGCCATGCCGGGGCCTACTCGAAGAGGTCGGGGTCGGTGCGGACGATCTCGTCCCACAGCGGCTGGAAGGAGAACCAGCCGGCGAGCGGGAAACCGGTCTGGTCGCGGGTGTGCCGGGCGGCTTCGGGATCGATCAGCAGCGGCGTGCCGGCGGCCTGCGCCAGCAGCTGCGCCTGGGCGCTGCGCTCCATGGAGATGAACCACCAGGCCGCCTCGTCGACGGATTCGCCGACGGTGAAGATGCCGTGGTTCTGGTGGATGACGGCCCTGTGCGGCCCCAGGCCCGCGGCGAGCTGCCGGCCCGCCTCCTCCTCGACCACCACGGCCCCGGCGCCGTCACGGTGCACGGTGTGCTGCTCGTACAGGGCGCAGGCGTCCTGGGTGATCGGGTCGAGCAGACGGCCGAGGCTGGAGAAGGCCTTGCCGTGCACGGCGTGCGCGTGGGCGGCGGCGACCACGTCGGGACGGGCCGCGTGGATGGCGGAGTGGATCACGAACCCCGCACGGTTGACCGGGCGACGGCCGTGGCGGACCCGGCCCTCGTGGTCGACCAGGATCAGGTCCGAGACCCGGATGTGCCGGAAGGACATGCCGAACGGGTTGACCCAGAACATGTCCGGATATTCCGGGTCGCGCACCGTGATGTGCCCCGCGACGCCCTCGGAGAAGCCGAACCGGCCGAAGATCCGGCAGGCTCCGGCGAGCCGCTGCTTGCGGTGCTCGCGCTCCTGGTCGAGGTCGTCGAACACGGGGGGCAGCGACAGCTCCACGTCCTCCTGCCGCGGGACGAACGCGCTGCCGCGCAGTCCCTCGGCCACGCGGGCCGTTGCCGTACCGCTCCCCGTCGTGCGGCCGTCCGTAGGCTCCTGCACGGCGCCCCCTCTCCTTGTGCGTCCATTGGACGCACATCCTGCGTCCAATGGACGCATTGCGCAAGACCCCGGAGGGCCGGCCGGAGGGGACCGGCCGGTGTCCGGTGCGCGGGGGAGGGTCTGCGGGGGAGGGTGCGCGGGGGAGGGCCGCCCCGGTCAGTACGCCCGGGCCCGCTTGGCGAAGGCCGGTGCCAGCTCCTCGCGCGAGGCGCTGGGGAAGGCGACGGTGTTCGGGTCGCCGTCGGAGACGTACCGGCTCTTCGTACTGGCGAGCTTGTCCAGCCAGCGCGACGAACCGAACTCGGCGTCCTCGTCCTTGGGCCCAGCCGAACGGATCCGGGGGATCGCGCCGGGGGTGAACGCCTTCGAGAACGGCGAGACCGACGGGTTGGAGCCCACGAGGTACACCCCGTCGTAGCGGTAGCCCGCTCCGCGCGCCGCGACCTCGGCCGGTTCGGGCATCGCGCCGAACGGCAGGGCGAGCGACGTGACCCGCGTCCCGGGCGCGGCCTTCTCGATCGCCTGCTGTCCGGACGAGATCGCCCTCGCGGCGCCCGCCTGGTCCAGGGAGCGCAGGTTCTCGTGGCGGCCGGTGTGGTTGGCGACCTCGTACCCGTGCTCCTTCAGCCAGGTCAGGGCCTTGGCGGAGCCCGTGGCCGAGAAGGCGTCCGCGTTGACGAAGAAGGTCGCCACCGGCTTGAACGCGGGGTGCTTCTTCGCCGTCTCCGCCAGGATGGCGACGGCGGTGTCCGGCGCGGGGGCGCCGTCCGGTCCCAGCCGCACCTGACTGTTGGTCGAGTCGTCGAACGTGAGCACCACCGGGTGCGCGCCGGCCGGGATGTCGATGCGGCCCGTCTGGAAGTCGCGGGCCGTCACGGGTACGTAGCCCTCCCGGGCCAGCCGCTCCAGCTCGGCCCGGAAATCGGCCGGGGTGCGGTCGTAGACGCTGGCCGGCTTCTCGGTGAGCTGGTGGTACATCAGCACCGGCACTTGGCCGAGTTCGTTGGCGCCGACCACCGCCGGGTCCTTCGCGGCGACGGGGCTGGCCGCCGCCGCGGTGGCGGCAGCGGGGCGCCCCCCGGCGGCGGCCGGTGACGAGCCCGTGGAACAGCCGGTGGTGGCGAGCAGGGCGGCGCCCGCCAGGGCGCCGAGCGGGACGAGCGGGTGACGCATGGGAAGCCTCTCCACAGCGGACGTGTCGCGCCATACCTACCTGCGGCGGGGGCCCTCATACCGCACTGTCCCCTGCATGGCGTATCCGCCACGCCGGGACCGAACGCGGCCGATCGTGTGAAATACGGGCCGCTCCGGGCGACCGTTCCCCCTGAGCGGCAATGAATGGAGGCACCATCCGGCCCACCCCACTCCCCACGCCCCCGGCACGAAGGACGTCACGATGTCCCGCACCCGCATATCGCCCTCCGCCCCCTCCTTCCGTCCGCGCCGCCCGGCCCGCCGGGGCGCCCTCATAGCGACGACCTGCGCGCTCGCGGTGGCCGGAGCGGGCGTCGGCGCCTGGACGTTCCTCGCCCCGGGTCCCGGCATCCAGGGGCTGAGCGACGGGGCCGTCCTGAACGGCCGCCAGGCCGCACAGCTCAACGCCTACCTCGCCGCCGACGCGGCCGGCGGCAGGGACGAGCTGCACGCCACCCTGGACGGCACGGCGGTCCCCGTCGCAGCCGACGGCGCCCGGCTGAAACTCGCCCTCCCGCAGCTCAAGGAAGGCCGGCACACCCTGGTGGTGGACGGCGCCGGCAGCTTCCCCTTCGCCTCGTACCACAGGGTCGTGGGCTTCCACGTGGACGCCACCGCTCCCGAGCTGAAGGTGGCCGACCCCGTCGTCAAGAACGCCGCCGCCCCCGTGACCATCACGGGCACCGCCTCCACCGACGCCCAGGTGAGCGTCAACGGCAAGAAGGTCCCCCTCGACAAGGCAGGCGCCTTCACGGCCACGGTCCCCAAGGGCACCCCCCTCGTCACGGTCGCGGCGGTGGACCGCGCCGGGAACACCACCACCAAGGACGTGTCCGCCCGCGGCCGCCGCCCCATGATCCGGGCAGCGCACATCACCGCCATCGGCTGGGGCGACGACACGCTGCGCACCGGCATCCTCGCCCTGGTCCGCAGCGGCAAGCTCAACGCCGTCGAGCTGGACGTCAAGGACGAGGACGGCGAGGTCGGGTACGCCTCGCAGGTGCCGCTGGCCCGCCAGATCGGCGCGGCCAAGGGCTACTACGACGCCCGCAAGGCGATCGCCGAGATCCACGCCGCCGGAGCCCAGGTCATCGGCCGCATCGTGGCCTTCCGCGACCCCAAGCTGGCCGGCGCGGCATGGAAGGCCGGCAAGTCCGACCAGCTCGTGCTGACGCCGGGTGGCCAGCCCTACAACGGGGGCCACTACGGCGCCCTGTCCTTCACCAACTTCGCCAACCCCACGGTCCGCAAGTACAACCAGGACCTCGCCGTCGAGGCGGCTCGGCTCGGCTTCGACGACATCCTCTACGACTACGTGCGCCGCCCGGACGGCCCGCTCTCGCAGATGAGCTTCCCCGGCATCGGCAGCGCCACGCCCGAGCAGTCCATCACCTCGTTCGTCGCCGACACCCGTACCGCGCTGCGTCCGCACGCCAAGTACCTCGGCGTCTCCGTCTTCGGGATCGCCGCGACCCGGCCCACCGAGATCGCGCAGGACATCGGCGCCCTGGTCAAGGTCACCGACTACATCGCGCCGATGGTCTACCCCTCCCACTGGGGCCCGGGAGAGTACGGTGTCGCGCAGCCGGACACCGCCCCGTACGCGATCGTGCAGCGTTCGCTCGCCGACTTCGCCCGGCAGGCGAAGGGCACGCAGACCGAGATCATCCCGTGGCTGCAGGACTTCTCGATGGGCAGCTCCTACGGGCCCGCGGAGGTGGCCGAGCAGATCAAGGCCGCGGCGGACAACAAGATGAACTCCTTCATCCTGTGGAACGCCGGCGCCCGCTACCAGGGCGCGGCCCTCCAGCAGATCGCCGCACACTGACCGTTCAGGCCGGCCCGGTATCCCCTGCGAGGGGGTACCGGGCCTCGTGCTGACCGGGGCGGGGGTCACCGCCCGGTGGCGGGCCGGGCGATGGCGGGCCGGACGGAGGCGACAGCGGACACCGGTGCGGGCGGCTCCCGGACGGTGGCGGCAACGTACGTCGGCGGACGGGAAGCCGTCAAGGCCCTTGTCCGATCGGGGTTTGCGCGGCGCCGCCGCTCGCGCCGACCCCGACGGAACCGATGCGTCCACAGCCCTTGACGGGCCTCCGGGGCCCTCACATACTGGCGGCCAAATCGATTTGGCCACCTCGGTCCGACTCCTGCCCGGAGCCGGACCGCAGCCAAAGCCGGAGCGAGCCGAACGGAGCTCGAACGTGTCCAGTCCCCGCACCCTCACCCATCCCGTGGACCAGTCCCGCCCACTGAGCAGGATCCTCCTGTTCGGTCTCCAGCACGTCCTCGTCATGGCGGCGACACCCGTCTCGGCGATCTTCCTGATGAGCGCCACCCTGCACCTCGAGCCCGGCCTCACCGTGAACCTGCTCTCGGCGGCCTTCGTCCTCTCCGGGGCCGGCTCCCTCATCCAGTCGCTGGGCCCCTGGAAGTTCGGACCCCGGCTGCCCTTCGTCATGCTGCCCGGCGGAGCCCCGCTGATCCTCTTCCTCGCCATCGCCGAACAGCACGGGGTGCGCACCGCCACCGGAGCGGTGATCATCAGCGCCGCCTTCTACTTCGTCGTCCTGCCCGTCTTCTCACGCCTGTTGAAGTTCTTCCCGACCCTGGTCATCGGCACGATGATCGTCATCGTCGGAGTCAACCTCGTGAAGGTCGGCGCGCTCCTCGTCACCGGCCGGCCGGGCACGCCCGGCTTCGCAGACCCCACCGACCTCGCCCTCGGCATGGCGACGATCGGCTTCACCGTCGCCCTCTACTGGCTGTTCAGCGGGGTCGTACGGCAACTCGCCGTGATGCTCGGCCTGATCGCCGGCACCGCCCTGGCCTTCGCCCTCGGCCGCTTCGACTTCGGCGGCATCACCGACGGCGGAGTGCTGAGCGCCCCGCAGCTGATGCCGTTCGGCACGCCCGAGTTCCACCTGATGGCCGCGCTGCCCCTGATGCTGTACGGCCTCGCCTCCATGGCGGAGGCCACCGGGCAGACCGTCATCAACGCGGAGACCGTCGGCAAGGAGATCGACAAGCGCACCGCCGTCCCGCGGACCATCCGCGGCGACGCCCTCGTGTCCCTCTTCGGCGGGTTCCTCGGGCTGCCGCTCATGGTGACCAGCGGCGAGAACATCGGGATCGTGCGCGTCACGGGCGTCCGCAGCCGGTTCGTCACCGCAGCGGCAGGCGTCGTCCTCATCGTCATCGGCTTCCTCGCCCCGCTCATCCGCGCCATCAGCGTCATCCCGTCCGCCGTCGTCGGCGGTACCGCCATGGTGGTCTTCGCCGTCATCACCGTGCTCGGCATCCAGATGCTGGGCAAGGCGCAACTCGAAGAGCACTCCCACGGGTTCATCTGCGCCGTCGCCGTCGCGCTCGGCCTGCTGCCGATCCTGGTGCCCGGCGTCTACGCGGGCCTGCCGTCCGAGGCGCGGATCCTCCTCGAAAGCGGCGTGGCCGTCGGCGCGTTCACCGCCGCCATCCTCAACGTCCTCTTCCACCACGTACGGCCCCGGCTGGCCCGGTGGCGCACCGGCGAGCCCGCCACCGCACGGGTCGACGCGGTCGAGCCGCACGCCGTCCCGCACGCCTGACCGCGGCCCCGTACCCGTCTCGCACGGCACCACCCGCAAGCCCGATCCATTCGCGAAGGACCAGATGAACCACCTGACGCAAGCCGACCTCACGCCGGCCGACCTGATGGAAGCCGACCCGACGCCCGACGGCCCGCACCGCCCCGGCGGGCCGGCCGGGGCGGTGCGACTCCTCGCACCCGGTGTCGTGATGACCCCCGACGGCCCGATGGAGCACCACGCGGTCCTCGTGGCCGACGGCTCCTTCCGCGCCGTGGGCCCGGCCGCACGACTGGAGCGCGACCACCCGCACCTGACCCCCGTCAGGCTCCCCGCACACGTCCTGATGCCGGGCTTCGTCGACGCCCACCACCACCTGACGCAGAGCTTCGGAGCCGCGCTGGCCTTCGGCGAGCCCTCCGAGATCTTCCGCCGGGTGTGGGTCCCCCTGGAGGGGGCCCTCGACGAGGAATCCGCCTACGTGGCGGCGAAACTGGCGGCCCTGGAGTCCCTGCGGGGTGGCTTCACCACCGTCACGGACGCCGGGACCCGCGCCCCGGTCGACGTCGAGACCGTGGCGGCCGCCACCCGCGACGCCGGGATCCGCTGCGTGCTCGGGCTCGTGTGCAACGACGCCGACGATGCCGACGGCGCGGACCACGACGGCACGCGGGCGGCCGCCACCCTGGCCGCCGCCGAGAAACACCTCGCCCGCTACGCCGGGGAGGAACTGGTCCACCCCTCGCTGGCGGTCTCCGTCCCGGAAGCCGCGACCGCGCGGACGCTGGCGGCCACCGCGCGGCTCGCCGCCGAGGCGGACACCGTCGTCCAGATCCACGTCAACGAGCACCTCGCCGCCGTCGAACGCTCCCTCATCCGGCACGGCCTGCGCCCGCTGGAGTACCTGCGCGAAGTCGGGGCCCTCGGACCCCAGTTGCTCGCCGCGCACGCCACCCTGGTCACGCCCGCCGAGCTGACCCTGCTCGCCGACACCGGGACCGCGGTGAGCTACAACCCCGTCGCCAGCGCCTGGAAGGGCAACGCCGTGGCACCGGCCACCACCATGGCCGAACGCGGGATCCGCTTCGGCCTGGGCACGGACGGCACGCGCGGCGACGGCTTCCGCCTGGCGGAGGCCGCGGAGTTCGCCCAGCGCCTGGCCTACGGCCTGGCCACCGGAGACTCCTCCTGCGGTGCCGGCTGGTCCTGGCTGGAGCACGCGGGGCCGGGCGGCGCGGACGCCGTCGGCCTCGGCGCGCTCACCGGCCGGATCGCCCCCGGCGCGGCCGCCGACTTCCTGCTCGTCGACGTGAGCGGCCCGGAGATGCGGCCGTCCTGGGACCTGCCCTGGGAACTGCTCCGGCGCGGCAACCGCGACCAGATCACCGCCGTGTTCGTCGCCGGACGGCTGCGGATGTGGCGGGGCGCCCCGGCCGGCTGGGACGGCGCCACGCTGGTGGACCGGGCGGCCGAGCTGGCCGAGGAGGTGGTCGGGCGGGCCGGGGTGACCCGGGCGCATCCCACGTCCACCGCCGCCCGGGCCAGGAGCGCCGCACGATGAGCGCGACCACGCTGGCGGTCCTCGCGCTGGTGGTGGCCTGCGCCGCGTTCGTGCAGGGGACCAGCGGCCTCGGGTTCGCCCTGGTCGTCGCGCCGGTGGCGGGGCTGCTCCAGCCCGCCCTGCTGCCGGTGTTCGTCCTCGCCTCGATGATCCCGCTGAACGTGTACGTGGTCTGGCGCGAGCGGCACTCCCTGGACCTGCGGGGCGCCGGCTGGATCACCGCGGCCCGGCTGGCCGCGACACCCGGCGGCCTCGTCCTGCTCTGGGCGGTGCCGACGCAGCGGCTCGGGCTGGTCGTCGGCGTGGCGACCGTCCTGGCGGCGGTGGTGAGCCTGGCCGCACCGGCCTTCGTACCCGGGCGCGCCGCCTACGTGGGGGCGGGACTGGTCACCGGCCTCACCGAGACCGCGACCGGGGTGGGCGGCCCGCCGCTGGCCCTGGTCTACCAGCACCGGCCCCCGGCGGAGCTGCGGTCCACCGTCGCCCTGTGCTTCCTCGTCGGCGAGGTCGTCTCGCTCGCCCTGCTGCTCGCCACCGGCCAGGGCAGCCCGGCCCAACTGGGCTGGGCCGCACTCCTGCTGCCCGCCCTGGCCGCCGGCGCGTGGCTGAGCAGGCTCGCGCACCACCGGATCGACGGCGCGAGGATGCGCCCCCTCGTGCTGGGCTTCGCGCTCGTCTCCGGGGCGGTGCTCATCCTGGCCCCGTGACCCGGGGCGAGCCGCGGGCCCGCCGGGAGACCGGGGGCGGGTTACGGGGCCCGCAGGGACGAGGCCCGGGCGATGACCCGGGGCTCGGGCGCCGTCACCGCCGTCCCGGGCACCTCCCGGGGGGCGGGGTCCTCGCCGCGCAGACGCGCCAGGAGCAGCTCCACCGCGTCGGAGGCGGCACGGTCCAGCTGGAGGTCGACCGCCGTGAGCGGGGGTTCGCAGGTGCGGGCCCGCGGGCCGTCGTACCGGGTCACCACCATCACGTCGTCCGGGACCCGCCGGCCGCTGTCCCGGATCGCGCGGACGGCTCCCACCGCGAAGGCGTCCACCAGGGCGCAGACCGCGTCGATGCCCGGGTGCTCGGCGAGCAGGGCCGCGCAGCGCTCGTACCCGGCCTCCTCGCCGCCCTCCTCCGGGGCGGTGGCCACCAGCGGGTCCCAGCCCTGCTCGGCGGCGGCCCGCTCGTACGCGGCACGGGCGTCGACGGCGGAGTGGCGAGTGCCGGCGCCGATGAGCAGCGCGGGGCGGCGGGCCCCCTGCTCCCGCAGGTGCTCCAGCAGCAACTCGGCGACGAGACCGCCGCGCAGGTCGACGTACGGGGCGTCCGTACCGGACGTCACCTCACGGCCGAGGGCCACGTACGGCAGGCCCCGCTCGCGCAGCTGCGCGACGGCCGGGTCGTCCTCGCCGGGTTCGACGACGATCGCCCCGTCGATGTCGAGGGAGTGCAGCGCCGACCCGGACTGCACGGGCGGCACCAGCACGAGCGCGTACCCGTGGAGCAGGGCCCGCTCGGCGGCCGCCGCGGCGACCTCCATGTAGAAGCCGAGCCGGGAGGGGCCGCCGGCCACCGCGAAGGGCATGGAGGAGGCCAGGGCGATGGCCTTCGCCTGGCCCTGGCGCAGCCGCTGGGCGCGCAGGTTGGGCCGGTAGCCGAGTTCGGCGGCCACCTGCTTGATCCGCTCGCGGGTGCGGGGGTCGACCTTGCCCAGTCCGTTGAGGGCGTGGGAGACGGTCGTACGGGACACCGAGGCGGCCTGGGCGACGTCGGCGATCGTCGGCGGCCTCCTGCGGGACCTGGACGCGGAACCGGACATCGGCAGGACTCTCCTCGGACGCGACGGTGACGGATGACGGGGGCGGGTGACGGGTGACGGTCCTATCTTCGCCGACTCCGCACCCCTCCTGCCAGCCCCGTCCCCGGCCCCCGCCCGGCCGGCTCCGGGCAGCGGCGGGGCGCGGGCGGCCGCGGCCCGGGCGGCGGTCAACCGCCCGAGGGTCGCTGCCCCACGGGTTCGGGGCGGCGGCCGCCCCCGCCGGTGTATACGTCCGGGGGAGTTGCACCCAGCCGTCCGACAGAGGAGAGCGCACGACCGTGACCACCGAAGCCCGAAGCCGCGCCACCTACGCCTGCGCCGGCGCCCGGATCGCCGTCGAACGCGACCAGGTGCGGCGGGCCGCAGCCGCGATGGCCCCCGCGCACAGCGACACGTTCAGCAAGAACCAGGCGTGGTTCGCCGTGGTGGGGGCGGGCCTGTACTACGTGGTCGACCTGCTGGAGCGGGCGACCGGCCACCGCCCCACCGGCTCGGACGCGGCCCGCCAGGCCCGGCTGGCCCTGCACGAACTGGGCTTCCCCGTACTGTGCCTGGCGTACGGCGAACTGCTGGCCAAGGGCCACCCCGCCCACCGGGCCGAGGGCCCCGACGGGAGTTGACCGCTCCCTGCGGACCGGACCGCCCGCGGCGGGCGCGGCGGCGGCACCCGGCGCCGCCTCCGCCCGGTCACCCCGTATACCCTCACCGGCGAACGGAGATCGGCGAACGGGGAGTTGGAATGACGGCGGACTCGGCACCACAGCCGCTGCGGGCGGACGACCCCCGTGACATCGCGGGGTACCGGCTCCGCGGGCGGATCGGTGAGGGCGGCATGGGGACCGTGTACCTCTCCCACACGCGCGGCGGCCAGCCCGTGGCCCTGAAGGTGATCCGCCGCGAATTCGGCCGCGAGCCCGAGTTCCGCCGCCGGTTCGAGCAGGAGGTGCAGGCGGCCCGGCGGGTGCGCGGGTACCACGTCGTCCCGGTGGTCGACCACGACACCGACGGCGAACTCGCCTGGCTGGCCACAGAGTTCGTGCCGGGCCTCGCCCTCCACGACGCGCTCGCCCGATACGGTCCGCTGCCGGCCGCAACCGTCCTGCGGCTCGTCGGCTGCACCGCCCGGGCCCTGAGCGCGATCCACTCCGCGGGAGTCGTCCACCGCGACCTCAAGCCCGGCAACATCCTGCTGGGCGCCGACGGCCCGTACGTCATCGACTTCGGGATCGCCCGGGCCGCGGACGCCACCCAGCTCACCCAGTCGGGCGGGCTGATCGGCACCCCCCAGTACATGTCACCGGAACAGGCGCTCGGCGAGCACGTGGGGCCCGCCGGCGATGTGTTCTCGCTCGGCCTGATCTGCGCCGTCGCGGCCACCGGCCGCCACCCCTACGGCGACGGCGGTGCCCTCACCCTCGCCGCGCAGATCGCCAACACCGCCCTGCGACCGCCCCGGCTGGACGGCTACGACGACCGGCTCCGCCCGCTGCTCGAACGCTGCCTGACCGCGGACCCGGCGGCGCGCATCGGCACCGGGGAACTGGCCGCCCTGTGCGCGGAGTCGGCGGGCGGCCCCCTCGACGACTTCACCGGCTGGCTGCCCGAGCCGCTCACCGCGGAGATCGCCCGCAGGGCGCGCGCCGTCCTCCCCCCGGCCGAGCCGACGGTCGCGGACGGCGGTCCGTCCGCGACGGCGCGGGACGCGCGGTTCGCCGCCGCCCCCACGCGGGGGCCCGAGGGCCCGGCCGGCTCGCAGGCCACCGCCGGCGCGCCCCCCGGCTACCCCGCGCCGCCCGCCCACGCCCCGCACCCCGCCCAGGCCGCGCGCCCTTCGGCGCGCCGCAGGCCCGTCGCCGTCACCGCCGGAGCAGTCGCCGCCGTCCTCGCCCTCGCCGCCGCGGGGATCTGGGGCATGACGGGCGGCGACGATTCCCCCCGGGGCCGTCAGGGCGGCGGGCAGGACGACAAGCAGGTGACCCCGCAGCCCGGCCCGCCGTCCCCCACCCCGCCCACGAGCTCCGGCCCACCGGAGGACGCCGGCTACGCCGTGGTCTTCCAGGACCGTCCCTTCGCGCTGCGCTCGCCGGGCGTGCACGTCGTCGACGTGGACCTGGACCTTCCCAAGGTCTTCGGTCCCGGCGACATCGCCACGGGCGAGGAGCTCCGGATCAGCGGCATCTCCCAGGGCCGCTGGGAGTTCAGGACGCCCACGGGCAGGAGCAGCGGCAAGACCCCGGCGGAGTGCCTGCAGGGCGCCCGCGCCGACGTCCTGCCCCCCGAAGTCGCCGCGGCGGACCTGCGCACGACGATCCCGGTGGGCACGCTGCTGTGCACGCAGACCTCGGACGGCCGGCTGGCCATGCTGGAGGTCACGGACATCACGCAGGGCACGGACAAGGACCTGCCCGATTACGCGACCAAGCTCACCCTCTGGAAGAAGCGGTAGCGGCCGCCGTGGACACCTCCCCCCGGCCCGGACGGGCACCGGCGACCCCCACCGGCCCGGCCGGCCCTCCCGGCCGGCGCCGCCGCGCGCTCCTCGTGCCGCTGCTGGCCGCCGCCTCCGCCGGACTGCTGGCCGCCCGCGCCGCCTTCGACTCCGACACCTTCCAGGACTGCCACCACCTGGGCCCCTCCACCCGGATGTACGTCGCCTCGTGGGCCGGCCTCGCCTGTGGCCTCGGCGCCCTGCTGCTGTACGCCGTCCTGCGCCGCGCCGCACAGCGGTCCGGGCCGGCCGGCGGAGCGGCCTGGCTGCGGTGGCTCACCGGGGTGTCCGCGCTCCTCACCCTGCCGGTGGTGGGGCTGCTCGTCCTGTCGGCCTACTGGCTCTACACCCCGGATCCGAGCGGCGGCTACGACTGCTCCGGCCTCCACCCGTGGGGAGCACGGTGAGGGAGGCGGGTCCGGGCGTGAGCGGTTCGGCGGGGGGCGAGCCCGCCCTGCTCTCCGCCGTACGCGCCGGGGACACCACCCGGGTGCAGTGCCTCCTGCGGCAGGGCGGCGACCCCGGCGTACTGGAGGACGCGTTCGGTCTGGCGACACGGACGTACGCCGGAGGCCTCGCCCAACTGCTGCTCCGGTACGGGGCCGACCCGGGCCGCTGCGACCCGGACGACCTGCTGCCCCTGCGCGATGCCGTCGCATCCGGCTCGCCCGCGTTGGCCGACGCGCTCCTGCACCCGGGGAACGGCAGACGGTACCCCGCGCCCGAACTACGGGAGATGCGCGACCTCGCCCGCCGCCTGCACGACGCGGGGGCCGAAGCGGAACTGCGGCGCCGCACCGGTTCCCGGGACCCCGTCGTCCGCACCCGCGTCCAGGACGACGAGTACCACGGCGTCGGCGCATTCACCCTCGGCCCGATGACCGTCCGGGACGGGCACGGGGCCGTCCTCACACGGCTGGAGGAACTGCTCGGTGTCCGCGCCTCCTTCGGGGAGCTGATGGGCCGCGCAGTGGCGCACGACCAGGACCACGCCGCATGGGGGACGGCCACCCTCCTGCTGGCCGGCCGGCGCGACCAGGAGGTCTGGACGGCTGCCGCAGCGCTGCGCGGGGATGAGGACCCTTCCCACCGCCTGTTCGGGGCCGAGGTCCTGCGCCTCACCCATCTCCTCGACGATCGCGACGAGGACGTGTTCGGCGGCCCCGCGCTGGAGCTCTTCACGGCCTGGTCGGCCGAGGAGGCGGATCCCGCGGTGCTCACCGAGGTGCTGACCGCGCTCGGGGACCACGCGGATCCGCGGGCCGACGCGGCGCTCCTGCCGCACGCCGGTCACCCTGACCCCCGGGTGCGGGGCGCGGTGGCGCGAGGACTCGGATCGTGGTCCCGGTCGGCTGCCTCCTCCGCGGACGTCCGCGGGGCCCTGCTGGTGCTGATGACGGACGTGGACCCGCGAGTACGGCGGGACGCGTGCCTCACCGTCGCCCGGGGCGGGGACCGTGCGCCCGTTCTCGCCGATGCCATGGCCGCCCTGCTGGACGACGCGGACCGCCAGGTCCGGCTGGCCGCCGTGCAGGGACTCGCCCAGCACGACGACGGCCGGTGCGTGGCAGCGGCCCGCCGCCTGGGCCCGCCGCACCCCGCGTCCCCGGACGAGGAGCACGCCCTCGACGCCGCGTGGCGCTACGAACGGCGCCGCGACGGCCGCTGACCTGCCCGCCCGGGCCTGCGGCGCGTACGGTAGGCGCGTGAGGCTCCTGCTGATCTCGGACACGCACGTACCGGCGCGGGCCAAGACCCTGCCCGAAGCGCTGCTGGCGGCTGTCGACGACGCCGACGTGGTGATCCACGCCGGGGACTGGACCGACGAGGCCACCCTCGACCTGCTGGAAGCGCGCTCCCGCCGCCTGATCGCCGTCCACGGCAACAACGACGGCCCCGCGCTGCGCGACCGGCTCCCCGAAGTCGCCCGCGCCGAGCTCGGCGGCCTGCGCTTCGCGGTCGTCCACGAGACCGGCCCGGCAGCCGGGCGGGAGCGGCGCTGCGCCGCGCGCTTCCCCGACACCGACGTCCTCGTGTTCGGCCACAGCCACATCCCGTGGGACTCCACGGCCCCGAACGGGCTGCGCCTGCTCAATCCCGGCTCGCCGACCGACCGCCGACGCCAGCCGCACCACACCTTCCTCACCCTCACCGCCCTCGACGGCACACTGAGCGACGCCGTTCTCCACCGCCTGCCTCCGCGTACCTGAGCCCGCCGCCCCGCCCTCGTCGCGGGGCAGGAGGGGATGGCCGACCTCACGTGCGGGAGCCCTGTCGCGGAACCGTCCGCCCGGATAGCGTCGGTCGCCCCACAGGTGCCGCCCCCCGCCGGGGCGGGACCGCCCGGCTCTCGATCCGGAATGCCATGCTGAGTCAGCGAACCCTCCCCACCGCCCTCGCCGCCCTCGTCCTGCTCGCGCTGGCCGGCTGCTCCACCGACGCCGACGCCGACGCGGTCGGCGGCGCCGCCGGACCCGCCGCCCCGGCGGCGAGCACCGCGAGAAGCCCGGCCGCCCCACCACCGCCCGTCGCCGCTTCGACCCTCTCACCGCCCGCCCCCGTGACGCCCCCCGAGGCCGTGCTCGCCATCCCCGGCATCGGCCTGGCGGACCTGCGCGTGGTGCCGTACGAGGGGACCACCGACGACTGGCCCGGCACCCGGATCCAGAACCAGGGACTCGCCGCCAGCCCCTACGGAGAGCGGGGCGGTGTCGGTCCCGGCCGGATCGGCAACTACCTGATCACGGCGCACCGGATGTCGGCCGGCGGTCCGCTGCACGACCTGCCGTCGCTGGACATCGGCGACTCCGTCTTCGTCACGGCGGGCGGCACGGTGTACGAGTACCGCATCACCGGGACCAGGAAGACCTCCTTCCGCTCGGAGCGCTCCCTGGCCGAGCAGCGGGCCGCGGTCCCCGGGGAGCCCGGCGTGGAGCCCTCCAGACCGATGATCACGCTCTCCACCTGCGCGACCCCCGAGGACGATGCCGCGGGCAACTTCTGGCGCGACGACCGGGGCAACCCCGAACACCGCATCGACAAGTTCGGCGTCCTGGTCTCCGCGAAGCCCGCGGACGCCTGACCCGCCTGGGGAAGCGACGTCCGACGCCCCGGTCTCCTTCGATTCGGGGGCCGGAAGTGACCTGGGACACCCATCCAAGAGGCCTCAACCGGGTACATAACGTGACAATCGGGCCGCTGGGCGGTGAGGCGGCCCACAGGACCCACGTCACATTCGGCCCGCGGTAGTA